>CANQED010000043.1 GCA_947594425.1 uncultured Ruminiclostridium sp. | reverse complement strand
AAATTTGTGGGTATATCGTATTTATGCTCCTTGAAGAAATTATTTTCCGCGAGGTAATCATACAGCTTTTCCGCCACGATTTTATTGCCGCGCTCGTTTATATGGCAACTGTCGGAAAATACCTCTCCGTAGTCGTGCGGGCGGTCGAATATGTGATTGATATCAAAAAACGGTATCCCGCGAGCGCGAAGCCCCTGCAGACATATCAGGACGATGTCGCCCTTTTTGACCGGCAGGCGGTTGAGATTGTAAAAAATATCCTGATACCGTCCCGCGTAAAACTGTGACGCATTCTCCACAAGATACTCATGCCCTTTATCATTGAATATTTTTTGCAAATAGCTCTCGATGGTTTTATCATATGGTGAACCTATTCCATAATATATGCATGTTCCAAGAAACCATATTGTATTATTATACTCTCCGTCTTGATATGCTGTTTTCCTTATGCCATTTTCTATCATAACAAGCGGATGCTTGTTATCCAACAAAGTTGTTGTTCCATCGGGATTAGACTTTGCATCTGAAAGAGCAAGCAATTCATATACTTCATCGTTGCTGTATCCAAACTCATCAAAACAAGTTTCTAATATTAAATTACCTCTATTATTTAACTCTGTTTTGAGTTTGAAAATATCTTTCTGTCTTATACGCTTTTCAAATTCAGTAGTATATTCATTGTCAATAAGCCACGGTGCTGCATTTGTTAATATGACTGTAATATCTTGGTGAGAATTAATATAATCATACAAAGGTCTTTCTGCATAACAATACTGAGACATTTCAAAAAGCAATCGATTTAAAAATATCGTCTTGTCATTAGGAAAACCTATTATTTTTCTATTAGTCAGTAATATTATTTTATCATATTTATCAATATCATTATAATTAATTTTATCTATAAATAGTCCATTTGAAACGTAATACTGACTGTAATTGATATTTGCAGATTTTTCTGACAAAACGCACAATTGTGGAACTATCCTTTTATCATAATGAAACTGAATGTAAATTTCCCACAAAAACTCGGGGTCGTATGAAGCTATCAACGGGTTTTTTATCCCATTGTCCACGCAGTACTGCGGCATCGAATAGCCGGCGTAAAAGCAGTCGCGAAGTTGGATGCACTTTGCTTTATCTGCAGCAAAAAAATCTCTTCTCTTCGCATTTCCATTTAGAAACGTATCAAATACCACACTGTCTGCGACCGAATTATTTTTCTTATCCCATATGACAAAATTTAATCCTCTTGTGCCGACTGAAAGCTCGGCATTATCGATTATTACAGAAACAGGGGAGTTAGTCATAGGCATAGAGTTAAACCCCTGCGACATCACATGAGCTTTATGCCCCGAAAATTCATATTCCGTTTCTAACCTTTCCCGTTCGCTCGATTGCTCGAATTTTACCTTGCCGCCGTCAATAATAGCGATAAAGCTGTAACGGTATGCCTGCTGAAGATCGGTCTTTATCCCGAGCGAGTTCATTATTTCAAGCTTACGGTTTATTCGATTAGGGGGGACATGCGCGTCCGAGCTCGTGATAAAAACAACATAATTCTCCGCATTTTTGAACAGCTCAAAAACATATTCCGTAAAATCGTTTATATCGTTTATTTTCATATAATTATGCCTCCCGCTTTAAAGATTATCATCCACTTCAAACTTGCTCTGAAAAAACACGTCCCTCTTTGTATTCACCGCCACCGACATATCCAGCCCCGAGGGTTTGCGGTCGTTTATCAGTATCCGCTCGCCGTACGGCGCATTGAAAATAATATGGTCGTATCTGATGTCGTTTTCTTTGAGAAAGTCAATAGTAAGCCCGCGGTATTCGTCTGTCCTTGACGTAATAAAAATCACCATATCGCTTTTTGGGATTGAGCTTAAAAACTCCTTTGCCCCGTCAAGCAGGGTATCCCGCCCGTCAAGCTTATATCCGTTGTGCTTTACTATCGTCCCGTCGATGTCAAGTATCCACGTCTTGCTTAGCGGTGAAACCTTTATCACGTCACTCATTTTTAAGCAGCTCTCCGATATGTCCACCGGGATGGTTAGCCTTAAATTCGCTGAGGTCTATATTCATTTCGTCGGATAATCTTACCGCAAGCATTTGCAGCACTATTAAATTAAGCGTGGTGGAGTTGTTGGGCGCAATGTTCCACTTGTCACCCTCGTGCTCTAAGCTTATTATGAGGGATTTAGGCATTTCCCTTACAAGCGTGCTGTCTTTTTCAAATGTGAGCAGCCACCGCTTGCATTCTCTTTTCTTGATAAGGTTATTGAGATATACCGACTCCGCCGTTTCTCCGCTCTTGGTGAGGATTATCACTAAATCTCCCTTATGTATCATTCCGAGATCGCCGTGCACGGCGGAATTAGTGTTCATATACTGGGCGTCCAGCCCGAACGAATTCATAGTGCCTACGAATTTATCGCATACGGGAACATTTTTGCCGAGCCCCGACACTATCAGCTTATTTCCGCTTTTCAGCGTCTCAACGCTGTCCTTTACCAGATCCTCAAAAACGCCCTCGTCTATCGACATCAGAGAATTTTCAAGTATCCTCAGAAGATTTTTAAAATACTGTTTCATTACAGTACCTCCTCAAGATAATAAAGTCCGTTGTAAAATGCCCCGCAT
>CANQED010000042.1 GCA_947594425.1 uncultured Ruminiclostridium sp. | reverse complement strand
GCGCATCAAGCTTAAGCTTGATGGAATGTCGCCGGTCGATTATCGCTTAACTGCTGCATAGCAAAAGCGACCAAGATCTCTCTTAGTCGCTTTGCATAATTTTTCTTTTAAATTTTTGTCTAACTTTTTGGGGTCAGTTCACTCTCGACTTTGGACGGTTATTTTCTTTAAATAACTTTTACATTCGGGAGCGCCGTTTATCCGGGGCTCCTTTGTCACTATCATTATACCACAATTATTTATCGCTGTCAAGGGCTATTGACAAAAAAGACAACTCTTAAATATTGCAGAAAAAAGCTACCACAGGGCTCCCGCAAAGCCCGCTTTGTGGGACAAAGGAGGAGCAACGCAGCGGAACGGATATCCGCCCCGCACGGGGTGGATGGAGCGGAGCGGAGTTTGTGACGACGCGGCGGTAAATCCTCTCCCGGAAACGGGGGTGCATATTATGTTTATAACATTGACCGAACTTATTCAATTGTTAATGTTATTATGCAATATAGTATCTTTAGTACTAATTTGCACTTTACATAATAAAAAGAGATAACCGCCCATAGCTCTCTTAGGGTGGTTATCTTTCCACTTTACAATTGGGAGTACCGTTTATCTACGGCTCCTTTGTCATGTTTTATTATAACATATCTTTCCGATATTGTCAATACCCTTTTAACAATTTCTGCCCGCGGAAATATTCCGCGGGCAGCTTGATTTTAATTTTACTACGCGTCTGCGTGATCTGTCACGAGGTGGAATTTTTACCGCGCTGTGCGTGAATTGTCACGCTGTGGCACTCTTTGCCGCGCTGTAGCACTCTTTGCCGCGCTTTGGCGGTTTTCACGCTATGGCGGTTTTCATGCATTGCGCAATTATCACGCGGTGGCGTTTATTTTATCCGCCGTGCCGAGTATCACGCCGTCGATGACGCCCGCCGTTTCGTCAAAGACCGAGCGGTCGACGGGGGAAGAAAAGCCCTGCACTGTTGTCGCGTCGGCGGAGTAGATGGCCTGCACCGGCTGATTTCCGTCGATGAATACGCGCGCCAGTCCCGGCGGCAGATCAAACAGATTAGCTTCTAACTCGTCTTTAATTATCGCCGTCAGATCTCCGGGCGTCCAGGGCGACGAGGTGGTTTGATTAGTGCCGATAGGCTTTACCCCTACGGACGAAACCGTAAACTTATTGCCGTTTGTGGTGCCTATCGTCACCTCGATATAGGACGCGGTGACGGTCTTGCCGCTCGCGTCAGTAGCTGTGGTATCGGTGGTGATACTGCAGCCCTTTCCCTCGAGCGTGGCAAAGATAGTGGAGATACGCTGTCTTAACGTGGACGCGTTCTGATCGGCGGATACTATATTTGCGGACTGCACGTACCCGAGCATCATCGGGATAAGTATCGCCGCAAGTATACCGATAATGGCGATAACCACTATCAGCTCGACAAGCGTAAAGCCCTTTTGGGCTCTTTTAGCCTGTAATCGGCGTATCATAGTCGGGTTACCTCCCATAATCCGACATCACCCCCGACAAGCGCCGGGGGTGACCGTCAGAATGTTGATTTACATTAGAATTTACGCTTTCAGAAACTTACGGAGTAGAAGCAGTTATAGCGTTCATCTTTGTAGCGTTGCCTGCATCTTCAGCGTTGACCTTATCGTTGGTACCAACGATAACGCCTGCGTGAAGACCTACCTGACCCTTAGCCCAAGCGGTGATAGGACCGTCGATGTCCTTAACGGTATCGGGATCGGAAGAATATACAGCCTGTACAGGACCATTGCCCTTAAGGAATATTCTTACCATACCGTCGTCCATATCAGCGAGGTTCTTAGCGAACTCGTCAGCTATAGCCTCTTCAACGTCTTCGGTTGTCCACTTGCCGTTAGCATCAGTAGGACCGCCGGTACCCTTAACATTAACAGTACCTAAGGTTCCAAGATCTACTGTAAACTTGCCGGATACGCCATCGGTTTCATTTGTATCTCCGGCATCGCCGTTAGTATTGATGGTGATGTCGATAGCGCCGGTAGCGGTAATACCGGTAGTAGTGGTATGATCGGTAACGATGCAGCCCTTAGCCTCGAGGTTAGAAAGAACGGTGCTTAAGGTGTTCTTTGCACTCTGAGCGTTAGCGTCAGCTGCGGTGATGTTAGCGGACTGTACATATCCCATCATCATAGGAATAAGTATAGCAGCCAGGATACCGATTATGGCGATAACCACGATCAGTTCGACGAGCGTAAAGCCCTTCTTAGCTCTGAGAGCCTGTAATTTCTTTATCATAAGAAATTACCTCCTTTTTAAAAAAATTTTATTTCCGTCCGTTGTCTGCGCAACGGTTGCGTTGTTCAGAAGTCCGACTGCGTCGGTTATTTCTGTAAATATAGAATAACACAATTATCCGTAAAAATCAACCCCTTTTTTGAAGAAAATTACTTTAAAACTTAAATTTTATGAAAAACTTATAGATACAAGTTGAAAGAAATGTGCAAGGTGTACAATAAATGTAACGGATTACATGGCTTTGCATCGCGCCCGCCCTCGCCGCCCCGTACAATGAATATTTATGCGTTTATATGAGGAAAAATAACCGTGTGTTAATAAAAACAGTACCTATTATAAATATATATCACCGTGCCTTATTTCCTTATGAAAATAGGGCAAAATAAGCACGTATGTAAAATTGCACAAAAAATCGGTTTAATTTTTATGATTTTTTTAACGAATAACCTGTTGACAAACGGGAATTATTGTGATATATTACATTTAGCACTCTAAGAGGCAGAGTGCTAACAGACCGACAGGCAGAGTGCTAATCCTTAAAGAGAGGAGTGGTACGGGTGGAGAACCGCACACTGAAGATACTTGAAGCGGTAGTAGACGAGTATATCCGCACGGGAGAGGCGGTCGGCTCTAAGCTGATAGCCGAAAGACTCGGCAACACCGTATCCTCCGCGACGATACGCAATGAGATGGCGGCGCTGGAGCAGCAGGGACTGCTCGAGCACACCCACACCAGCTCGGGACGGCTTCCGACCTATCAAGGGCTTAGATTTTATATAGAAAAGATAATGAGCCCGCAGGAATTGCCGCAGGAAACAAAAGAGGAGATAGACCGTATATTTGATAATATCTCCGCAGAGAACGAGAGCGAATTTATCGAGAACGCGGGGCACGCCCTCGCCGA
>CANQED010000041.1 GCA_947594425.1 uncultured Ruminiclostridium sp. | reverse complement strand
GGATCTGTCGTTTCCGCTCCTACAAGCTCTTTATTGAGTACAAGGCTGCCTGTTTTTCTTGTGTTGGTAACGGTTACGGTATGGTCTGTACTTACTGTTACATTGGTATCAGTACCGCTATCTATCTTAACGTCTTTCAATTTAAAGTTCGTTCCGCTATCCGTCTCAGATACAGTGACAACCGTTCCAACGGGTATGCCGTCAATCTTAACGCTTTGCCCTGCCTCTATTGTGAACTGACCTTTTCCGTCGGCATTTTCAAGATTACCGGGTGTAGTTCCTGCTACTGCACCCGCCGCTGTTTTGGTATAGTTTATACCACTGTAATCGCTTACATCCGTATTCGCATCACCAAACAGTTTCGTCAATCCAATCTGCATTGTGAATGTTTCACTGTTTTCGCCCTGATGCTCCAGCTGCTTGCTGATTGTGACACTTCCGGTTTTGACGGTGTTGGTGAAGGTTTGGTTTACCTCAACCGTATCCAGAGAATCGGCAACATAAGTACCAAAGTCGAAAGTCGTGTCATCAAGATATCCACTAAGCGATTTAGTACTCGTTGTAGGCGGATCATCACCTACTTTTGTTTCCAAAGTTACATTTGTATCGTAATATGTTGAACGTTCACGGGCAGTTTGTGTAAAGTTCAGACCGTTAGTGTACGAATTATTTCCTGTAAAACTCCAGTCATGAGTATACAAGTACGTTTGCGGTACTACATTCATTTTACTTCCCAATACAAATTGTCCGTCAAATTCGGCTTCCTGATCATACAACAAATTAACATTACCCGAATCATCAGTCCTGCCGACAACTCTCGTACTTCCTGTAGCTGCCGCTCCCCAAGGATAAGTTCCGCTTGAAGTTGCAGCCTTAGCATATTTATCTCTCAACAGATAGTTTACACCCGCTACATTTGTCGGCGTACCAGTACTGCTCGGAGAAAAGTCGTATTGCTTACCGGTTCCGCCTGCTCTGCCTTGAAGTCCCACATATCCGTAATCTGCTGTAACATTATCATCTCCTGCCCATGCTCTTCTTACATAATTGTTTAACGGATAGCTAAGACCGCTGCCGGGAGTTTCAATTTCATTGTTCTTTTGGTTTGAAATCTGATACTGGAAAACATCTTTATTGGCAACTTCCTTTGTCTTTTCCAGTAAGCCATTATTAACATTATCAAAACTTGTTTCCTCGGAAATCGTATAAACATTATTGACGGGAGCCATATTGAACGTAATATGACAGTTCGACTCAAACATACCACGTTCCATGTAGTAGATTGTCATTTTATACTTGTGGGTTTGCTCCGGAACAAGGACACTTGACAAAGATTCTGCAGTTCTACTGTAACCGCTAAGGGTTCTGTTATTTCCGACACTAACCGTTTCATCAGTAAAGTTTATTGTACCCGTTGCTTTACCATGATCACCGCCCATATCAAGAACAAGTTTGTCATCTATAAATACCCAAATATCATCATCACCCGAAAATGTAAATTTAGTATCTTCCGGCGCACCGGTTTTTGAGTTAATAACTTTCCTATCATCCGATAATACAAAATCCATTTCAAATTTCGTTCCAAATCCGTAATTATAAGACTTCCCGGTTATATCATAACCATATCCGGTACCGGTACCTGTATTGAACGGAAAATAACCGTATTGATCAGTTACATCATGCCCATCATCTGCTGTTAAATTTTTAGTTCCTACAGTCTGTCCGCTTGAATTTTGGGCTGTATTTGGCTGAGCTACAATCTTACCACCTTCATATTTTATAGCTGTATCTTCACTGTTAAACTCCCAGTATCCGGCTGAGTTCTTGCTAAACGGGAATTTCAAATTACTATAGACAGCACCTCGAGCAGCCAAGGAACCTTCTCCCCAATAGGAAGCTTTGTTTGTTGAAATAGAATTATTTGATAAAGTATAACAATCTTGATAATGATCGTTGACCCACAAATTTTGTTTAGCCCAATCTTTGCTGAACGTATAAGTGTAACTTCTTCCATTAACTCTGACAGTAAGCTCTACTTTTACCGGCTGATTAGCCCAAAACTGATTTTCATAATAAATTGGGGTCGAACTGGCAGAATAATTCGCAGCACCATCTGTAACAACATACACACCACTTTTCGCGTGATATATCTTTACTGTTTGTCCCCATTTGAATTTTTGTCCCTTAATCTGACTATCCAAAGTATCATACCCGGTATTGCTATAATAAAGTTTAAAACCGGTAAATTCAGCATCATACGCTATATGACCTGTTCCTGAGTTCTCCAAAAAACTCCTACTAAAATAGGGTAAGGCATCCATATCTGCCGTACCAGTACCTGACTTTAGCAACCCTTGTGTAACCATATCATCAGGGACAGGATTACTACTTTTGTTATCCTTGCCAAGGTTATTAGCAAGACCCCAAAACTCTTGATAACCGTTATATGTCGTACCAGTAAGATTACGTTCATCAAAAAAGTTACCAAAATATAATGGAACTCTAAGAGCTGAACTACTGTTAAACGCATTTGAAATAGCTGTATTGAAAATTGTATACGGGTCATAAGTTCCAGCTTTTTGTTTACTCGCTACAGTATTATCTTGCTCATTGTCATAAAAATAGTCATACAACGTTGCATCCGCATAAAAAACACTACTTCCGCCTGCCGCATCCGCCTGCTGACTGCTCTGAGCAACCCCATACCAAACCAGTCCCGAAAGCAGGACTGCAAGACTAAGTACAAAGGCAAGAGCCCTGTACCTGAAAGTGTGCACATTTTTAAATTTTAATATGTTCATAAAAAATCCTCCCTTTCCGGAAAGTTGGTGTATGTAACTTTTCGCAGACCCCCGTCTGCCTGTATGAGCGACCGTATAAGCACCCCCCGCCGCACAGGCAAGGCTATCGCAAACACCTATAAGACCACCATACTTTCTGCTTACATTTTAACTCAATTCATTAACTTTGTCAAGAGAGAAAAGTAACAAAAACATTTATTTTTTTATTACTTTTTGCCAAAAGCAAAGATAATTTTGCCATTTTTATGCACAAATATATATATATATATTCACTTAATTTGTGATAATAAGCAGGAATATATGCCCCCACCCTTGCCCGTTTATTAATAATATTTTGTTTAATTAAGTGCCTTCTTTTGATCACGCTTCGCATATATAACACTATTGACAAACCGTTACAGCAATGGTAATATATAACAAGAGTATTGCACACAGTGGTAGGCGGTTTCTCCCTGAATAAAAAGGGAGGTGATAACTATGGCAAGTTATGAATTATATCAATTTATAATTATGCTAACAGCAGTTATCACTCTTGTCTATACG
>CANQED010000040.1 GCA_947594425.1 uncultured Ruminiclostridium sp. | reverse complement strand
AGCAGGGGAGATTTTGAGATAATGCTCGCCGTCGACAAGGATAACCGCATACTGACTATCACCGATAACGGCATAGGCATGACGCGCGAAGAATTAGACAGCAACTTAGGCGTTATCGCAAAGAGCGGCTCGCTGCAATTCAAAAATGAGAGCGAGGAGAAAGAAAACGAGGACATAAGCGTTATCGGACAGTTCGGCGTGGGCTTTTACTCGGCGTTTATGGTAGCGTCTCAGGTGACCGTAGAGACTAAAGCATACGGCAGCGACACCGCCTATAAGTGGTACTCCGAGGGCGTGGACGGCTATACCGTGACCGAGACCGAGATGGAAAACTACGGCACTAAGATAACCCTAAAGATAAAGGACAGCACCGACGACGAGGACTATGACGAGTTTCTCACCGACTACAAGATAAAGGGGCTTGTAAAGAAGTACTCTGACTACATTCGCTATCCGATAAAGATGATGACGGGTCACAGCCATCTTAAAGAGGGTACCGAGGACGAGTACGAGACCCATTACGAGCTCGAGACCCTAAACAGCATGGTGCCTATATGGAAGAAGAATAAGTCCGAGCTTAGCGATGAAGAATACAATAAATTCTATAAAGAAAAGTTCTACGACTATGAGGACCCGATAGCGCATATCCACACTAAGACCGAGGGTACCGCTACCTACAGCGCGCTGATGTATATCCCGTCAAAGGTGCCTTTCGACTACTATTCCAAGGACTACGAAAAGGGCTTACAGCTCTATTCTAACGGCGTGCTTATTATGGATAAATGCGCCGACCTGCTGCCAGACCATTTCAGCTTTGTAAAGGGACTTGTCGACTCGGCGGACCTGTCGCTCAATATCTCGCGTGAGATGTTGCAGCACGACCGCCAGCTCAAAATTATGGCTAAGAGCATAGAGCGCTCTATTAAGAATGAGCTGACCAAGATGCTCAGAAACGACCGCGAAAAATACGAGACCTTCTGGAAGTCGTTCGGGCTGCAGATAAAATTCGGCATATATAACGGTTTCGGCGCGGGCAAAGAGCTGCTGCAGGAGCTGCTGCTGTTTTATTCGTCATTCGAGAAAAAATATGTCACTCTCGACGAGTATATCTCGCGTATGAAAGAGGAGCAGAAGTTTATATATTTTGCGAGCGGCGAAACGGTCGACAAGATAGACAAGCTGCCGCAGACTGAGCTTGTTAAAGAAAAGGGCTACGAGATACTCTACCTCACCGACAGCGTCGACGAGTTTGCACTGCAGATGATGGTGGACTATAAGGACAAGCAGTTCAAGTCGGTGTCGGCGGGCGACCTCGACCTTGAGAGCGAGGAGGAAAAGTCCGAGCTAAAGGAGAAGAACGAGGAGAGCAAGGATATGTTCGCCTTTATCAAAGAGGCTCTCGGCGACAAGGTAAAGGATGTGCGCCTGTCCAAGATATTAAAGACCCACGCGGTCTGCCTGACGAGCGACGGTATGCTTTCTATCGAGATGGAAAAGGTGCTCAGCCAGATGCCCACCGACCACAGCGCAAAGGCGGAAAAGGTGCTCGAGATAAACGCCTCGCATCCCATATATGAGAAGCTTAAGTCGCTGTACGACACCGACAAGGATAAGCTGAAAATATACGCGGATATCCTATACGATCAGGCACTGCTTATCGAGGGTATGCCGATAGACGACCCTGTGGCTTTCTCGAATAAGCTTTGCGAGCTAATGAGCTGATAAATATATTAAGAGCGGCGATTACTGCGTCGCTCTTATTTTTCTATTGACAAAAAATAATCGGTGTGATACAATTAAATTATAATCATATAAGTGAAATTTTATTAGCAAATAAGAAGTATTTTTGCCAAAATTTGAAAGGAGTTAATATGAAAAAGCGTATCATCTTTACGGCGGCGCTGCTTATATGCGCGTCTATGCTGTCTGCCTGCAATTCTAATGGGGCGGCTAATTCGGGGATAGTTGTCACCGAGAGCGGCAATTTTATCACCGAGCGTCAGGCCGAGCTTGAGGCGCTCTCTCACGCGGGCTTTGGCGAGAGCGAGGTCACGGGGCTAACGGCTAAGCGCGACGGCTCGCACTATGACATTGAGTTTTTCCTGGGAAATACCGAGTACGATTATGAGGTAGACGCTAAGACGGGCGAGGTATTATCCTTTGAGCAGGAAGAAGACAAAGCTCCCGCCGCTGCTACGACTGCCGAGACCACAGCCGCTCCCGCCGATACCACGGCGACGTCCTTAGAGAGCACCGCCGCGCCCGCTCAGACCGATGACCCGATACCCGAGTCGCCCGATTATTTCAGCCCCGGGGCTGCCGAGGACAAGGCGCTCGCTCACGCGGGAGTAGATAGGGCGGACGCTGAGGGGTTGCACACCACCCTTGACCAAGACGGGCGCGTATTGCATTATGACGTGGAGTTCTACAGCGGCGATACCGAGTACGACTATGAGATAGACGCTTACACGGGGACTGTGCTTTCTCACAGCAAGGAGACCGAGAATGTAACGCCGTCTGCGGGGCAAAATCAATCCTATATCGGCGACACCGCCGCCGAGGATAAGGCGCTCTCTCACGCGGGAGTGAAAAGGGCGGACGCACAGGGCTTGCACACTAAGCTCGACACCGAGGGCAGGAGCGCGCACTATGATATAGAGTTTTACAGCGGCAACACCGAGTACGATTATGAGATAGACGCTTATTCGGGCGAGGTTTTTTCTCACAGCAAGGAGACCGAGAACGTAACGCAGTCGGCGGGTCAAAATCAGTCCTATATCGGCGACACCGCCGCCGAGGACAAGGCGCTCTCTCATGCGGGAGTGAAAAGAGCGGACGCTCAGGGTCTGCACACTAAGCTCGACCTTGATGGCAGGAGCGCGCACTATGATATAGAGTTTTACAGCGGCAACACCGAGTACGATTATGAGATAGAAGCTTACACGGGCGAGGTCATTTCTCACAGCAAGGAGACCGAGAACGTGACCCCGTCGGCGGGTCAAAATCAGTCCTACATCGGCGACACCGCCGCCGAGGATAAGGCGCTCTCCCACGCGGGAGTGAAAAGAGCGGACGCTCAAGGCTTGCACACCAAGCTTGACGTTGAGGGCAGGAGCGCGCACTATGATATAGAGTTTTACAGCGGCGATACCGAGTACGATTATGAGATAGACGCGTACACGGGCGAGGTTATTTCTCACAGCAAAGAGACCGAGAACGTGACCCCGTCGGCGGGGCAAGATAAGCCCTATATCGGCGATACCGCCGCCGAGGATAAGGCGCTTTCTCACGCGGGAGTAGATAGAGCGGACGCTCAAGGGCTACACACCAAGCTTGACACCGAGGGCAGGAGCGCGCACTATGATATAGAGTTTTACAGCGGCAACACCGAG
>CANQED010000039.1 GCA_947594425.1 uncultured Ruminiclostridium sp. | reverse complement strand
TTATATTCGCTCAAATTCAGCTTTTCGATATGGTCGATGTACCAACGCGACCTTACGTCGAGCTTTAGCTGCGCCTTAAGCGAATGCCAAAACAGCATATTTCCGGTATTTGATCCGAGCTTTGAGAATTTCTGAGTATCATCAATGGTTTGATCCTTTATCTCATCGAGAAAAATACCTATTTTTTTCATCGATCCACCCCCTTATTTTTCAATTATCCTGTTATTTAATTTAGAGATCGCCACGCCGTTTTCATTAAGAAAAGCGGTGTAAGAGGTCAGCAATTGTGCGTATTTTGCCCTAAACCGACTATAATCGGCAAGCGAGTAATAATATTTAACGTCCTTATTCGGGTCAAAGTCCTCGATATCAATATAAGGCAAGCCGAAATAACGGCACAGATCGCGCTCTGAGCTCTCATAGCATATAAACAGCGCGGGGACGTTCTCGCTGAGAGCGACGATATTGTTCTGAAACACCATACCCATGGCAAAGTCCGCGCCGCGTATGCCCCGCTTCCACTCGGCGGCGGTGAAATAGATATTTTTATTGGTTCTGTACCCGCATAGTTCGGCGAAAAGCTTATCGTCGCCTATGCTCTCTTCTTTAAGCTCGAGGTCGGTCGTTTCTATAAGCTTGAAGCCATTGTCCGCAAAATATTTAAGCAGGCTCTTTTCTTTGTCGGAAAAGATACCGTAAAACGGCTTAAAGCTTGCCGCGGTTTGGGTTATCTCGGGCTTGCCGCCGATTTTAGCTTTTATTATGCCCGCCGCGTTTGTATAGACGGACGGCGTGCCGATGACCTTGATATTTTTGACCCCGAATTTGTTAAGCAATTCGGCGGAGTACTCTCCCGCCGCGCCCACGCTTTTGCACCGCTCGGCTATGGCGCAAAGAGTTTTTTGCGATGTGGGGTCGAGGGAAAAGTCGGGCTTTTCTTTTTCGCAGCTAAAGCCTATCCCCACAGGAAGCAGCGCCTTATCCTTAATGCGGATAAGCAGCTTATTAAGGTATGTAAGGTCGCTGTGCTCCTGTATTTGATTTAAGGCTGTAGTGAGAAATACGTCATAATCCTCCGGGTCAAAGCCGCCGGGGTTGTTCATATACCAGTTTTTTATTATATCGGGGCTCAGCATATCCTCTAACGACTGCCACAGCACGATATTAGACGTATTTGCTCCGCATTTCAGCAGCTTGTCGGCATAGCTGTCGGTATGCTCTATCCTGTCGAGGAAGAGGGCGGAGGGGGTCGGCTCGCTTTGTATAGTTTCGTAATCGTCCTCTTCGTGATCATACGCCGCGTCGATTTGGTCAAAGCGTATATTCAGATCGGTTTTCTTCAATTCGTAATAGTCCGTCGGCAGCTGATACGGCTTGATATCGCATAACTGATTATTGAACATCTCGTCCGCTCTGACGCTGACTATATTTCCATAGCAGCTGTCCTCAAGGCTGCACAGGCTGAATATTTTTCTGTCCTCGTATTTTCCGAAACGCAGAAAATACTCAAACGGATACGAGGCCTCCTGCGGCGCAAAATCAATATCCGACAGCATTTTACCAAACCTGCCGGAAAAATCGTTTGCAAAGTCTACAGCGCCCCTTTGCATGCTCCTTATTATAAATTTTTCGGGATATGATACGGCGTCCTTTTCGTACAGCAATTTGTACCCGCCGTCATCTGAGGGTATAATGTCCGTACAAGGCGGCTCTATAGATGAAAGCATATATTCCCGCATAATATTTGAGCTTGCGGGCGTACTGTCATAAAATGTATAAACCTTAAAGCCGCACTTATTTTGAAAGTCCTCGCATTTATCCTTATCCTTATGGACGAAAAGCGCGTCTACCCTTTTCCCCGCGGCTCGGCATACGGCGCTTTGTATCCTCCCGCTGTAGCCCATATCAAAGGCTATAGAATTATCCTCTATGCAGGAGTAATACTGCTTTATGACCTTTTTCTTTTTATTTAATTTTGTTAAATCGAACCAGTTCATGGCGATAAAGTCTATAAGACGGTATAATTCCTTATCGCTTTGCAGCGTCTTTTCGGGCAAAAAGCCGTTAGCGATAAGCTCATCTTCAAGGCTGCTCTCGTCAGGCTTTATACAAAAGCTTAGCAGTCTGCAAACAGACAGCGGCGTGTGATTGTTTTTTTCTATAGGCAGATCGTACAGGTCGTTTTTATCTTCAATAGTAAGCGGGAGAGTGATCTTTCTCGAGGCGTGAAGATACCGGCATTTTACCTTTTTAGAAAAAGCCTTGCCGTATATTTCAAATATCTTCATAGGAAGATAGCCGTCCCTCGCTAAAAAATATACGCAGCTGTAGTTATTATTTACGGCGATATCGTATATCCATTTTGCAAGCCCGATACAATGCATTCCGAGCAAATAATATCCGATAAAATACGGGTCGCAGTTAAAGTCACTTTTGCTGTTAAAGCTCGGAAACGGATCGTCAAAAAACTTATTTGCCGTCAAAGCAAGCATAAGCCTGTACCCTAACGATTTTCTTGCGCCGTCCTCGGCAAAAAGCGGTCCTAAAATATACTTATCGCCCCACGCGCAGTTGTTGGTCTTTATATCGTTGATTATATTTTCAAAGCTCTCTTTTGCTTTGGGTAAGAAAAAGGTCTTTATCCCGAGCCGCTCCGCCGCCAAAATATCGGTGTTCCATGTATCGCCTATATGCAGCACCGACTGAGGGCGGCAATTTATTTGCCTGAGCGCCTTTTTGAAAAGCATACCCGAATATTTAAGGCAGCGCTCTTTAGACGAAAGGAACAACGCCTCGTGCTTGTCATAGCCGTTTTTCTCTAATATTTCCCTAACGGTATCGTATTCTAAATACATATCGGAAATTATTATTATCCTCTTGCCTGTCTCATAGGCAAAATCGTACAGTTCCTTTCCGGCTTTTCTCGCTATACATAATTCTTTCTCATAATTCTTCTCAGCCTCATACATATGATGTACGATATTTTTGTCTAAGGAGAATGCGGCGCTCATCATGTCATATATCTCTTTAAGAGTTATATCCTCGCAGTTTCCTTTCATCATCGAGCGCGCCTTAGTTTCGGATATTTCGCGGAGCTTTTTGAACGGTACGCTGTATCTTCCTGCGGTCAATTTATCAAATTCATAATTTAACAGCACAAAAATATCCGCAGGGAGATAAACGCTTCTGAGTATCAGAGTATCAAAGATATCAAACGACACATACTTTATCTTAGGGTCGTTTATTATTTTCTTCGCGTAATCCAGTCCATGAGAAAATTCCGCTTCTACCGCGTCAAAGCAAAATTCGTTATCATACTGAGCGACGCGATAATCGGGCAAAAATTTATCGACTACGCTCTTAGCCTTTACAACGTTAGGAAATTTGTCATTCTGCAAGGTCCTGTACATTCGTGAGTATTTCTTTTTAAAGCGGGAAAAGCCGTTTATGACAAATCTGTCCGCCTTTTGCTCTGAGAGATAATTCTCCACAAAATCGAACACCGCGCTTAAATCGTGCATATTTTTCTCGAATTTCGGCAGCTTAATTTTTTCAGCATTTGTCGACGCGTCGGGGTGCTTACAATAAAAATACGAAGCGCCAAATTCGCTTGTCAGTTTTTCGGCATTGTAAAGCAAAAGCGATGAAAAAGCTATATCCTCGGTCATAATGACGTGGGTGTTGAGCCGCTTAAAGTATCCAAAGCACTTATCCCAAAGCTTTTTTGAATATATCTTGTTCCACACGGTATGCCACGAAAAGCAATATCCCTCTTGAGCAAAGAACCTGTTTCTTATCTCTTCGCCGACTAATTCATCGTTTTCAAAGCACAAGCGATACAGCTGCCTTACCGTCTGCTTTCCGTCGACGTCCTCAAATACGGTATTGCACACTACAACGTCTGAGTTTGACTTTACGGCTTTATTAATAAGCGCTCTGTAAAAATCGAGCGAAATATAGTCGTCGCTGTCCACAAAAGCGATATACTCCCCCTCGGCCTCCTCGGCTCCCGATATTCTCGCCTGAAACAGTCCGCGATTTTTTTCGTGATAAACATA
>CANQED010000038.1 GCA_947594425.1 uncultured Ruminiclostridium sp. | reverse complement strand
TATGTTTATCACGAAAAAAATCGCGGACTGTTTCAGGCGAGAATATCGGGAGCCGAGGAGGCCGAGGGGGAGTATATAGCTTTTCTTGACAGTGATGATTATTTGTCATGCGACTATTATCGCTTATTAGTAAGAAAAGCGTTGGAAACCGACGCGGATATGGTAATGGGCAATTTCCTTTATGAATATGAGGACGGCTCTCGCAGAAACTGCAATCTTGATCCCGCGCGGCTTAAGGATTTTTGCCTAACCGGTGATGATGTTTTAAAGGCCTTTATGGAGCAAAAGGGATTATGCTATACGTGGCAGTTAGTGTGGAATAAATTGTATAAAAAATCTCTCTGGGACAGCGGCTATGAGGAATTTGTAAAATTTTCAAACGCCCATCCTAATCTCATTATGACAGAAGATATAGCATACTCTTGTTGGTTCTGGACACATGCGAAAAAAGCGGTAAATACAAGAAATGCTTATTATTTTTATTTTCAGAGGAGCAACAGGAGCACAAACGGCTATGCCGCTTCACAAAAGAAATTAGAGGGCAATCTTAATGATACAATCGCGGTGTTTGATTTCTTCAAATATGTTCTTAGAAAAACCGATAATTTTGAAACATATGAAACGGAATATACCGAGTGGAAAAAATTATACGGAAGAATAAATTTAGATAATTTTTTAAGCATAGGTTTATTAGATCAATATGCTGATTTATTACAATCAAAATTTTTCGGCGGCGATGAATTAACGGGCAGGACTTTTGAGGATGGTTTCACATATAGGTTTTTATCGCCGGTCGGCGATGAATTTCGATGGTTTCAGGATATAAAAGCGGCTATCGGCTCAGAAGATTGCGAGATAGTAAGCTTTGACATTTTTGATACGCTGATACTAAGACCCTTTTGGCAGCCTACAGATCTGTTCTACCTGATGAATAAATATTTTATGGATATAACCGGGGCAACCTCGGATATCGATTTTGCTCAGATGAGGATCGAGAGCGAAAAAAGCTGCCGCGAACGTATAAGAGTAGACGACCCCGCTTTTGATGATATAACTCTTGATGAAATATACGAAGAGCTTCACAGAAGATACTATTTATCCGAGGATGTATGCAATAAGCTTAAGGCGAAAGAAGCGGAATATGAGATACGGTTCTGCACCGTCAGAAAAACAGGAAAAGAGCTATACGAAGAGGCTATAGACTGCGGTAAAACGGTAGTTTTTACTTCCGATATGTACCTGACAGAAGATATAGTCAGAGCCATTTTGAGAAAAAACGGCTACGGAGAACATAAGCTGTTTTTATCCTCCGAGGTTCGTCAAGGCAAATGGAGCGGCAGGCTATATAAATATTTACTCAAGCAATGCGGGATCAAAGACCCGAGTAAGGTCATCCATATAGGCGACAACTGGGGCTCTGATGTGGAAATGCCGCACAATTACGGCATAAGAAGCTTCCATTTATGTAAGCCGGTCGATATGATGCAAAACCTTAATCCGTCAATATACAGCGGTGAGGGCTTTTCGCAGGCTTTTATAAATAACGCCACAGGACGTGATATGAATAGCGCGATATGGGGATTTGTCGGAATAAGAACTATGTTAGCGCTTGTCGCGAATAAGATATTTGATAATCCATATATAAGCTTTGATAAAAATTCGGATTTTAATGCGGATCCCGTATTTGTGGGATATTATGTTTTGGGCATGCACCTTTATGCAGTTGTCAGATGGCTTATTGATGATATAAAGGGCAAGAACGTAAACAGAATACAGTTTGTAGCGCGTGACGGTTGGCTTGTAAAAAGAGCCTATGATATGCTGAATAAGGATAACGTGCTCCCACAGAGCAATTACCTGTATCTGTCGAGAAAAGCGTTAGCTCTTGCCGACGTTAATAAGCCTGTCGATTTTTACTCGCTGATAACCAAAATAAATATATTTAACTCTTCACCCCGTAAATTATTGAGTTTTTTTGACGGAATTTTAGACGAGGATGAGGCGGAGAAATTCTTATCATCGGCAGAGTCCCACGGATTTTTCAGAAACGAAAAATTCACCTCGCGCGCAAATTATGAACAGTTTATTAAATTGCTGCTCGAGCAGCTGTGGGATAAGTTTAATTTCAAGAGCTATCGCAAAATGCTGCATGATTATTTTGCCGAGCTTATCGCCGCTGACGATATTTTGTTTGATATAGGCTACAGCGGCCGCACCGAATGCGCATTGAAAAACATACTCGGCTATGCGCCCGAATCTTATTATATACATACTAATTCGGAGATGTTGGACAGGCGTATGCGTCAGGCGCAGTTTATAAACCATCAGTTTTATCATTATAAGCCGAACATAACCGGTGTAATGCGCGAGCATATGTTTATGAAGCTCGACGCTTCGACCATCGGCTACAGAAAAACGGAAAAAGGCGTAGAGCCGATTTTTGAGGAATACAAAATAGACTACCATACCCGCAATATAACCGAGCTGGTACAAAATTCCGCTATCGAATTTGTAAGTGATATGGTAAACATATTCGGTGATGAGTTAGAGCTGTTATACTTCCGCCGCGAGGACGCTTCGCAGCCCATGGAATACTATTTGCAGTACGGCAAGCAGATAGACCGTAATATATTTGCTACATTGATATTTGAAGATGATTTAGGCGAGGGCAAAAAGCTGCGGGCGGTCGACTTTTGGTCGGGAGAGATAAAGCGCAATTTTTCTATGCAAAAAAATATAAGCCCCGAAAACAGGGTGATCGAAAAAGAACAATATATCGGTATGAACAAACCTAAGACATATGTTGTTAAAGCGAGCGCTGTTAAATCTGAGGTCAAGACCCCCTCCGCCCTCTTCCTCGATAGGATAGAGCATACCGACAGCTATGCCGACAAGCTGCTGAAATGCGGAGCAAATACGTCTAATATCGTGCTGTGGCAGTCGTTAGAGGATATGCTGAGCCCCGATATAATAAAAAACTGGTATATGAACAACCCCGGCGGCTTTGACCCGGAGGATTATGACGTATTTCTCACTACAGCCTTAAATCAAATACAGGAGCACAGCGACCTTACATACCTTAATAAGCTGCTTATCCGCATTAAGGATAAGGCGCTGCTTCCTGTGGGGATAGGCTTTAGCTGCGAAAAAGAAAAGCCCGACTTTTCCCTCGACCCCGCATCGCAAAAAACTCTTTGCGCCATAGCCGAGCGGTGCAAAAGCGTGGGCGCGGCAGGAGAGTACTCCGCCGAATTGCTTAACAAATTCGGGGTCAAAAATATTAAGCTCATCGGCACGCCGTCCGTCTATACAAACGCGGCGGGCATAATAAAAGCTAAAATCGGCGGCAGGTCCGAGATAATCAAAACCGCAGCAAGCTTTAAGCCGTTTTACGGCGTCTTTTCCGACAAAGAAAAGAGCCTGCTTAAATATTTCGCGGACAACGGCTTTAAGCTGATAGAAACGACCGACCTCGAGCTTAAAGAAGAGAGCGTAGGCGACGATAAGCTTTTCGCCGAACTATGCGGGTACAGAACCAATAAAAATATCTATTTCACCGCCGCCGAGTGGAAGCGGGGCATACGCGGCGCGGACTTTGCCATGGGTATGGTGTTTCAGAACAATATCGTCGCTCTCAGCGAGAACGTCCCCGCTCTGTTTATATGCTATGAGAGCTCAGAGCGCGATCTGTGCCGTTATTTCGGCTTGCCTTATATTGATATCGGGGACTTTGACCCGAATAAGGACGTTAAATATTATTACTCGCTTGCCGATTACGGTCGGTTTAGGGCAAAATATGCACAATTGCTGACCTCTTACACCGATTTTCTTAATGAAAACGGCGTGGCGATCTCTAAATTAAATAACAGGATAATTGAAAAATGAGGGGGTGGATCGATGAAAAAAATAGGTATTTTTCTCGATGAGATAAAGGATCAAACCATTGACGATACTCAGAAATTCTCAAAGCTCGGATCAAATACCGGAAATATGCTGTTTTGGCATTCGCTGAAGGCGCAGCTAAAGCTCGACGTAAGGTCGCGTTGGTACATCGACCATATCGAAAAGCTGAATTTGAGCGAATATAA
>CANQED010000037.1 GCA_947594425.1 uncultured Ruminiclostridium sp. | reverse complement strand
TATCTTTTTTTGCGTATAAATCGCAGATTTCGGAAGATTTATCGCGGCTTCCGTCGTCAACAAGTATAATTTCGAGATTGGCATAGGTTTGTCTGATAATACTTTCTATGCAAAATCCGACGTAGCGTTCTATATTGTAAATCGGAACTATTATACTGATTAACGGGAGCACCTGCGATGTCCCTCCTTTTACACTGTAACATTACTTTGCTTTATTATACTGTTTGCTTTACAATACTCTGCAAAATCCTCCATTGTTGCCTGTCCCTCTTGAGAAATTCCCTCTCTTCTGAGAACTTTCAGAACGGTTTCCAGAATAATTTTTGCGTCAAGATAAAACGTGATGTTTAACGCATACTCAACGTCCATATGTAATTTTTCGTTCCAGTCGATTGAATTCCTGCCATGTACCTGCGCATACCCCGTCAGTCCCGGGCGCACGTCATGACGATGACGCTGCTCGTCCGAATAATACGGAAGATACTTGACCAACAGCGGCCTCGGCCCGACGATCGCCATATCTCCTTTAACTATGTTCACCAGCTTAGGCAGTTCATCGAGGCTTGTCGAGCGCAGAAACCTGCCGTAGCGGTTCAGCCTGTCCTTGTCGGGCAGCAGTTTGCCGTCCTTGTCCTTCGCATTGGACATCGTTCTGAACTTAATCAAACTAAAAATCTTCTCCTGCCCCGTCTTTTTGCTGATCCGGCCCGGCCGCTTCTGCACGAAAAACGGGTTGCCTTTCATCGCAATCGCACCGACGATTGTAAGTATAAATAGCAGCGGCGAAAGGATTATCAATGCGGTCAGCGACAGCACAAAATCAAGCGGCCGCTTAACGTATTTAGCGTACATATGTAACCTCTTTACTCAAAACATTTGCGGATAATTTCAATTACGGTATCCTGTTCTTCCGCCGTCATCTTATTATCGCTCGGCAAGCACAGTCCCCTTCGGAAAATATCCGCCCCAACGTCCACCGCGCCGCCGCCCGCAATATACGCGTTGCTCTTCGCCCTGCCGTTGCCGTCTTTAGTGATGAACGCGTTCATTCGGTAGATCGGCTGAAGGTGCATCGGCTTCCAGATCGGTCTGCCCTCGGCGTTATAGCTCGCAAGAGTTTCAAGTATCTCGGTCGGACAGCTCTTGCCCGATTCCTTGACGAACGCCGCGTCGTTATCTCCCCTAACCTGCTTACACATTCCCTCCGGATTTATAAGCAAGCAACTTAACCAAAAGTTCGGCTCGCTGTCAGGGCTGTACGGATTCATCTGCACGGGCAGCCCCTTGAATCCCTCTTTGTATCTCTCGTAAATCGCCTTTTTCTGCGCGATGTGCTCCTCAAGATGCGGTATCTGCCCACGGACAATTCCCGCAATCACGTTACTCATTCGGTAGTTGTAACCTATTTCCTCATGCTGATACCATGGCGCATTTTCGCGGCTTTGCGTGCTCCATTTGCGAACTTTCTCGGCGTCCGCCTTGCTGTCCGTCAGGAACATTCCGCCGCTCGAACCGGTAATTATCTTGTTTCCGTTAAATGATATGGCGTTGCAGTCGCCGAAAGTGCCGGTTTGTTGACCCTTATAGGTTGCGCCGAGCGATTCTGCCGCGTCCTCAATAATAAGCGCGTTATGTAATTTGCAGATTTGTTTAATCTCATCAATCTTTGCAGGCGTGCCGTAGAGATGCGCAATAATAACTAACTTAACTTCCGGATACATCTCGAAAGCGCGTTCAAGTGCGGCCGGGTCCATGTTCCATGTATCGTATTCCGTGTCAATGAACACCGCCTCGCCGTTTTCATAGGCGATAGGGTTTACCGTCGCGTCGAAAGTCATGTCGGTGCAAAAAACCTTGTGACCCTGAAGCGTACCCTCGCTCGTTTTCGGCATTCCGTACAATTTTTCTCCCGCCAATTTGGTGCAAAGGTGCAACGTCGCTGTACCGCTCGAAAGCGCGACCGCATACCTGCAGCCGACCTTCTCTGCAATTAAACGTTCAACCTCATTGATGTTTTCTCCGACGGTGGACATCCAGTTTGTCTCATACGCCTTTTTGACGTATTCTAATTCCTCTCCGTGCATGGTCGGGCTCGAAAGCCATACCTTTTTCTCAAACGGTTTTATCAATCCTGTTACCTTCTTTTATGCGATTGTCTGCAATTTCTTGCTTTTATCATTCGTAGGGTGAAACGTCGTAACAACGCTCTTTGTGAGCTCGTATACCTCCGCTTCGTCCTCGTTATATGCCGCTTCCATCAGCTTTTTGAGATCCTTGAAGAAACCGTCATATTCAAACGGAATGGGTTGTCCGATGTGGATTTTCTTGTTCTCGGTGGTCTTTAAGCCTTCCTCTGCCATTAACTTTTCTTCATAGAGCTTCTCGCCCGGACGGAGGCCTATATATTCAATTTTAATATCTACATCGGGAACTTTTCCGCTTAACCGGATTAAGTTTCTCGCCAGCGTATCTATCTTGACGGGCTCGCCCATGTCGAGGACGTAAATCTCCGACCCTTTACCCATAACGCTCGCCTGCAAGACGAGGCCGCATGCCTCGGGAATCAGCATGAAATAGCGGATTATGTCAGGGTGTGTGACTTTGACAGGCCCGCCCTGCGCGATCTGTTGCTTGAAAAGAGGAATGACAGAGCCATTACTGCCGAGCACATTTCCGAATCGCACGGCACAAAATCTTGTGTTTGATTTAATTTTTTCCTCGTCATGCGGCTCCCAACTATCCTCAGGCTGGTGCGCGTGCAACTGCGGGATTTCGTTTTCGCGGTGATTCTTAACCATGTAGTCGAACGTCTGAATAATCATCTCGCAAAGCCGCTTTGATGCGCCCATTATGTTCGTCGGGTTGACGGCTTTGTCGGTGCTTATGAGGACAAACCTCTCGCAGCCGTTGCACATCGCGGCATGGGCGGTTTTATAGGTGCCTATGGCATTATTCTTTATAGCTTCGCAGGGGCTTACCTCCATCAGCGGAACGTGCTTATGCGCCGCGGCGTGGTAAACGATTTGAGGCTTATATGTCGAGAAAACTTCTTGTAACCTGCCACTGTCGCGGACAGAGCCAATCAGCACAACAAGGTTGAGATTCGGATATTTGCTCATTAACTCTTGCTGAATCGCATAGGCATTGTTTTCATAAACATCAAATATAATTAACAGTTTCGGGCTATGGCTTGCGATTTGTCGGCAGAGTTCACTGCCTATTGACCCTCCCCCGCCCGTGACCATGACCGTCTTGCCGGTGAGCATTTTGTAGACGGGCTCAAGGTCGAGTTTGATTATTTCTCTTCCGAGCAAATCCTCGATTGCAACGTCCTTGAGGTCGGTCACATTGACCTCGCCGTTTGCGATTTGATAGATGCCCGGCAGGCTTTTAAGCTCGCAGCCGGTTTCATGACAGAGGTTCAGAATTTCCTTTTTCTCGTCCGCGGGGGCGGAGGGAATTGCAAAGAAAATTTTCTTAATTTTATATTTTTCGACGGCGGAAAGAATCGTGTCGCGCCCGCCGACGACCGGCACGCCTTCGATGTATCTTCCCCACTTGTTGCGGTTATCATCAATTATGCAAACTACATTTCCGTCGGAACGGTCGCTCCTGATTAAATCCTGAATAATCATTCGACCGGCATTTCCCGCGCCGATTATCATTATATTTGCGTCGCTTTTCGCTTTCGCACTTTCAAGCATTGAGCGTTGAAATAGGATAAAACGGTAGGAAAAGCGAACCGTCAGGACGAGGATAAATTGAATAACCGGGCCAATTAAATAGTAGCTGATGGGCATACGACCGTAAAGCAAGCTGATTAAGATTCCATGGAAAATTGCGGTAATCGCGGTCGAGGCTGTAACTCTTAAAAGCTCAGTATAACTCGCAAAACGCCAGATACTTTTGTACATTCTGAGAAGCCAGAAGATAATTAAGCTGAATATTGTATAGATGGGTGCGAATTTTAGAAACGAGAAGAAATATTCCTGCGGTATCGCGGTGTAGCGGCAATCGAAGCGGAGCCAGAGAGCGAGAAAATATGATAAATTCAGCACAATTGCGTCATAAATCATCAAATATACCGTTACCATTTGCCAATGGTTAATGCCACGCTTGATTTTTTCTCTCATTTCTATCACCTCTGCGCTTGCAGATTTTTATACAGCCGCACGATTTCCGTTCATGCCGAAAAAATTCAACTTACCAGACTCAAATGCCGCACTGATGAAAATCGTCAAGAATTAAAGTATCGGTATTGAGGGCGGCTTTGTGAGCTATTTACTTATTGCTCAAGAGTCTGATTCTTGCCGTTTTTCCTCTCGTTAAAGCGCCCCGACTGCCCGCAATTTCCGCTTTCGGTCATCGCTCATTCTGCCGGATTTCGCCGACTGCTTCTGATTCGTCAGCCAAACGTACAGGTTCTGCCCGCTTGAATCGGTGTAGTCAGTCGGTATGTGACTATCGCCGTGTACGTCATAATACCGCTTCAGCTCTGCATACCTCTGATGCCACTTTATGTCCCGCGGCTCGTCGGCGGTCAGACCGATGGATTTCAGTTTTTCAATCTGACTTTCCGTCAATGTTTTGCCGGTTCGTTTGCCTTGCAGGATAAGTTTCTGCTCATTCAACCACTTGTTCAGCCAAATGCCGTCGGAGGTGTAGCTCGGCGGAATATTGAGATTTCCGCGGGATTCATAAAACGCTTTAGCTTTTTCAAAGCAGCTTTCCCAATCGTTCTTGCGAGATTTATTCCAAACAATATTTATACTTTCTAATTGCCTTATCTGCGAATCGGTCAGTGCGCCTTTAGCATACTTTTCGCGGCACTTGCTGAGCCAAACGCCGAGTTTGTATCCGTCGTCACATACATAATTTAAAAGCGCATCAGCCGAACCGTGCTTATCCGCATACGCTTTAGCGTGATTAAAACCGTTCTCCCAAGCGATGTCATTTTTGGACTGCCACCGCATTCCGAGCGCGTTCATCTGCTCGATCTGCTCGTCGGACAGGCTGCCGCGAATCTGCTCATAATGCCT
>CANQED010000036.1 GCA_947594425.1 uncultured Ruminiclostridium sp. | reverse complement strand
AGAAAACCGTGTATTTTCAAAGCCTTGTTGAAAACACACGGTTTGTTTAATGGTGGAGGCGAGGGGAATCGAACCCCGCTCAAAAGCTGCGTTTTAGCTTGAATTTCCTGCGTTTCTGCGGCGGCGTGTCATGTTTTGTGTCATATATTTGTTCAAAATAGCCGTCAATAATAGCGTCGTTCCGCTTGCGTTCGTCTGAGAACGTTTCTTGATAGACTGCTTTCAAAGTTGCGGGAGTAGACCAGCCGCCGCGTTCCATAGCATATTTGTCAGGAACGCCGAGGGCGAGCATAACGGAAGCGTTGATGTGCCGCAGGTCGTGAAAGGTTATGTCGTAGCCATGCTTTTTGGTCGTGTGCTTGAACCGCTTGTATATGCAGTTGCCTGAAATAGTCGTGATATACTCGCCCTCGACCTTATCCACAAGTGCTTGAATGATAGGCGGGACGGTCAGTTCTCGGCGGCTGTTAATGGTCTTGGTGTCGGTCTTTTCAATATGCTTGCCGTGAACGGTCACGATCACGCGATTAACGGTCAGCTTGCCGTCCTTGAAGTCGGACTTTTTCAAGCCGCGTATTTCACTTACTCTAAATCCTTGCCAAATACCGAGCAGCACGATCAGCTCCATATCAGTGCCGCGAAAGATGTTAATGATCTCCTCGGCGGGCGGCAGGTCTCGAAGCTTGCGCTGTATGGTCGGCAGCGTGATGCTGTAGGTAAGGTCGGGATAGTAGGTTTTTAGCACTGCCGAGATCAGACCGTGAGCATTGTGGACGGTTTTTGGCGCGTACTGCTTTGCAAGCCTGCTGACTTCGTTTTGAACGACCAGACCGTTGATGTCCGACAGCTTCATACGCAGAAAATCATCGCTGAGCTGGTTTTTGCGAATGTTCCTGTATTTGTCTATCGTGGTAGGCGAAAGCAGACTTTCTTTCAGTGCGATGTAATCGTCAATGCACTCCCCGACACGTTTTTCAACAAGCGGGGCTTTCGCTTTGCCATTAAGCCATTCCTGCGCCGCCAATTCCGCTTGTTTCTTTTTCTCGGCGGTAAAGGACCTATACTTGCCAGTATCTTTGTCGTAGACCCTTACGCGGTAGTTTCCGCTCGGAAGCTTGTATGCTGTTGCCATTGATATTCACCTCCCTTAAACCGCTCCCCGCTAAGCTTATCGCTCGGCGGGGAGATCTTTTTCTGATAAGTCAGACGTGCGTTATTGATTCAATAAGATTTATAAAATCATCATGATAGTCTTCGGCGTTCTGAGTATAAGCACCTCTCTCTTCGGAATATCCTACTTCGCTGCTTATGGAAAAAACATATCTGTATCCATCAAATTCATTAGTAGCATAGTACGCTACCGACTCATCATCACCGTCATATTCAAAACGATAGATCATAAACGAATTATCGCCATAGCTCTCTTCAATGCTAAGCTTGTCGTAGAAAGAAGAAGTGTGGTCGCTGACAGCAGTAAAATTATCATCGATTTCTTTATTGCCTAAGCCCAGCAAATAATCTTCAGCTGCATAGTATTTTTGTTCGTCAGAACCCCAAATATGATTATAATCTCCCGATTCGTGGACTGCCGCAGAAATCTCATATTCGTTATTGATCAAAAACTCGTAATAGTTCGTACTGAAATAAGTCTCCTCGGCTTTTGCTTCTTTTGGAATAACCAGACCTTGAAAGGTAATATCCTCGTATTCCTTTTCGGTTTCGGCGACTGGCGATTTTTCTTTAGTCTCCTTTTTGTTGTCCTTGCTGTCTTTATCGTCGCAAGCAGTAAGAACACTGCTTGCTAAAACAATAGCTGCGATGATTGGTAGAAATTTTTTCATTAGCTTTTACTCCTTTTCATTGTTAATAGTCATATTCTGTCAATAGGTCATATTTTGAAAGCAATTCCGAAAAGACCTTTGCGGTCGCGTAACAATCCGACAGCGAATTGTGTGAAGATGTTCGGTAAATATCAAAATACGAGCATATTGAATCAAGCTTATAGTCGATCACGTCAAGTGTTTTAATGTCAAAGTCATCAGAATCCGAAAACTTCACAAGCTTTTTTCGCGCGATTTCCAAAGTATCATAATACTTTCTTTTATTATACTGCTGAAAATCAAAGCCGTATTTGTATAAGAATCTCAAATCAAATTCGATGTTGTGTCCTAACAAATTGCTCTTTCCGACAAAGTCGATAAACGCGGGCATTACCTGTTTTATTGTCGGCGCATTTTCTACCATTTCATCAGTGATGTGGTTGATCCTTGTCGCTTCCGGCGGGATAGGCTTTGAGGGCTTTATTAACGTTGTAAAGGCTTCCTCCGGTTCAAAATCGTAAAATCTTATCGCCGAGATCTCGACTATTTCAGACTGGATCTTTAATCCGGTGGTTTCAACGTCTATTACAACGAAGTCGCCAAATGAAGAACGCTTGCCGCCGTCTTTGGGCTCTGTAATTTTTATATCGTCCATTTCAAGAACCAGCTTATTATTTAAATAGTCTTGCGGTTCGGCAAGTTCAAACTCAATTATTGGGATAGCCGAAAGCTCGTCGGCGAACAGCTTTTCACCCTCCATTCGCTTCTTCTCCTGCTCTTCGTGAAAAAGCCTTTGTCGTTCTCTTTGTTCTATACGTTCCTGCGTCCTTTTCTGCCTTGCTATGCGTTCTTCTTCTTCTAATCTTCGTTTTTTATGTTCTTCCGTTATGCGCCTTTCTTCCTCTTCTCGCTCTTCCTTTTTCTTTTGATCATAATTGGAAGCGACACATATTAAGATAAATGCTGCGACAATAATAAAAAATATCATTTTTTCTACTCCTTTATATTAAATTTTAAAGCGCACTCATAAAATAAACCGCTTTCCCAAGTATATGAATTTGCTCTAATTCTTCATTCGTGTAAACAAGCGGCTTATATTTCGGATTCTCCGCGACAAGCATAAGCTTGTTTTCTTCGCGGTAGTAGTAAACGCGCTTGAGGGTCGCTTCGTCCTCGATGATAACCGCGGCTATCTCGCCGTCGTCCACTATCGGCATACTTTGAATAAAGACAATATCGCCGTCGTTTATCCGCGCGTTTATCATACTGTCGCCTTTGGCTTTCAAGCAGAAATCGGCTTTAATATCCATGTCAGCCATTACAAAGCTTTCTTTGTCCTCGTTCACAAAGATAGGTTCGCCGCAGGCTATCTCGCCAAGCAGCGGAAAGCGTTTGAGCTGCACCGGACTTATGTTGTCGTATTTTTCATAGAGGTCGGAAAGACTTGGAGCGGCGGCGGGCGGTGTATGTTCAAGAAGCTCATCTGATGATACATTCAGCACTTCACATATATTACGGAGCAGCGCCGTACTGACATCGCGTTCGCCGCGTTCATAAGAGCCGTAAGTCCTTACATTCAACCCGAGTTTTTCAGCTAATTGTGCTTGTGACAGGTTTGCTTTTAAGCGAGCCTGTTTTAATTTTTCCGATAAAGGCATTTTCATCACCTCCGTGCCTTAATTAGATTGTATACATTATAACACATTTTGAGTAATTTGTCAAGAGCATTTATTACACTTTTTGTTGTCATAATACACAAACTTTCAAACTACAATTTGTGTAACTTTTTTTCAAAAAGTTGTTGACAGTTACACAAAATGATGATATAATAAAATCACAACAACAAAACGTGTAACTACACGGGGCAAGGAGGTGACAAACGTGGACAAGGTTTTTGACAATATCCGCGCCGAATGTGCAAGAAGGCGCTGGTCGTTAGAGGAGCTTGCCGACAGGCTCGGCATTGAGCGAAAGACCTTTTACAACTGGGAAAAGAAAAAGGACTTTCCGACTTCGATACTTGTTAAGATCTCCGATATCTTTAACATGACGACCGACGATCTGCTCGGCATTTCGACCAAAACACTTTGACTTTAACAGAAAGGAAGTAAACATGGACTACGAATCAGTTTGCAACTATCTGCTTGAAAAGTACGCTAAACAACAGGCAGAGACCGACAAGTGGTATGACTACGCCCTTAAAGCGCTTGATGTGATGTACAAGGAAATCCGCAGAGCGTCCGAACACAGCTACGAAGCCGAGAGGTGGGCGAGAGATCAGGCTATGAAGTAAGGAAGCAAGACAGCGAACCAAGAACCGAGCAGTGCGAGTATAGCAAGAGCAACAGACAAACGCTGTGTTTGCTTATACTGCTTTTCAGCTTTTTCACGTTCGGCTTCCTGCTGCTTGGACAATTGTTCACGAAACGCTTCGAGAGCTTCAAGCCGTTTTTCAATGCTTTCCAATGCTTGTGTATGAACTGCAATGGCTTTGAGCGCTTCGGTTTTTTGATATTCGGGAGTAGACTTCTGACGCTCTATTTCTTTTTTGATGGCTTCATCATTCATTTCCTTGACAATTTCATAATAGTTTTTGCTCATGATATTTTACCTCCTGCATTTTTAAAACTATTATACTACTTTTCATAAACAGCGTCAAGGGAAAGCATGAATACGACTTAAAGAGTTAATTAAAAATTACAGAAAGGAAGTAAAAAAATGAACAACAAATACCGAGTAAAGTACATCTGGAAGGACGGCGCGGCAATGTACTCGGACGAGTTTGACACGTTTGAAGAAGCATTCGAGTGCTACGTTGAAATTTTAAGCACGGCGATAGGGCTGGGCGAAGCTTGGCAGAAAGAACTCTACAAGTCTACGCTGATCGAGATCCTGCCGTACATCTGGAAGCGATAGAGAACGTATACAAGAGTGACGGAGAGTTCGTTACGGAATGCGTAGAGCTTGACTAAATACGGAAAGGAAGTGCAAGAAATGGCAAGGAAAGCAAGAGACATTGACGTTTTCGCGCAGAGGATAAGCGCTAACCTTATCGCTGCACGCGGCGGCAAGACGCTAAAGCAGATGGCAAAGGTGATCGGCTGCACACATCAGACGGTCGCAAACCGCGAAAAAGACCCTTTGCGCCTGACCCTCGGGGAACTGTACTTGATATGCAAGAGCGAGGGGATAGATATGACGGAGTTCGTCGGAGCGAGCTTGAAGCTGAGAGGTGAAAGGACATGAGATACAAGGTAACAGACTACTATGAAGAAAGAATATTCGGCGACACTGTATTCGTGTCCGACAGCCTTGAAGAATGCAAAAAGTTCTGCCGGGAATATGTGAAAGAAACGGACGACGAGTGCGTTTTAACGATATACGATGATAGATTGTGCGAGGAGGTGTACGCGTGTGAGTAAATGGATCGAAATTCAGAACGGTAATCTTGTGAATCTTGATAATGTCAGCAACATTAACAAGTATCAAACGAAACGCCGGGATAAAAATGCCTATTCGATTATTTTCTGCTACTCTTACGACTCGGATTGCGGATATGCAAAAGAAGTATTTGACAATGAAGAAGAACGCGACAAGCGTTTTGAGGAAATCAAAAATATGTTGTTGAGGGGTGACAAAGCATGAAGATACTTGTTGAGGGCAAGCCAAAAGAAGAACCGATATACCGCTTCACTTGCCGGGAGTGCGGCTGTATTTTTGAAGC
>CANQED010000035.1 GCA_947594425.1 uncultured Ruminiclostridium sp. | reverse complement strand
CTGACTTTCGCGGCGTGATTGCCGTCAAAAATTGAATTTTCTCCCGCCCTTAAGATATTTTCGCAAAAGAATAAATTTAAGAAACAAAAAGGGCAAATTTACATTGCCCTTTTGCCTGTATATTAAGGTCGATATAAAACGGAAGGAAAGAGTGAGTTTATGCTGCCGCCGTGCGGCGGACAGCTTACGCTCATTTCTCAAATTACTTTCGCAATTCGAGAAATAAGCTACGGGGAAAACCATCAGGGTTTTCACCCTCAAGTCTGATAAGAGCCGCGCATAACTGCGTCATTAAGCAATTTTTAAAGCGTTAAAAATTGCTTTAAATCGAGAAAACCCGCTACAGCGGGTGGTCGATTTTTTGGCAGCTTGGCGAGAAATCCGACCCTTAGGGAGGTTTTTTCGACAAGCTGAAATTAAGGGCAGACAACGTCTGCCCTTAAAATGATTTAACCCCCTGATTTACAGTAAATCAGGGGGCTATAACCTACCACTCTGAGCCTTGCCCATCGTGTTGATCTTACTTCTACTTCTTATACTTCTTCAAAAATTCTTCGGTGGTATATCTCGGCTTGCTTATGTACTTAAATTCCAGCTTTACCTTGTTTGCGACGGCGGCGATAAATTCCGAGTTTGACGGCTTATGCTCCGCGTCCCAGTCGTCGCTTTCGGCCTCGCCGAGAAATAATTTGTTCCACCCGCAGGCGAGCGCAAAGCGCATAGCGCGCTCGACGCGCGACGGGGTAGTGTGGTATTCTTCCGCGACCTTGACATAAAGCTCGGTCATCATATAGTGAATAATGTCCGGGTCGTAAATGACGAGCATTATCGCCTTGCGCAGATAATTAAAGCCTTTGATGCGCTCGGATACGCCGACCTCTTTAATAAGCTCGGCGGCCCTGCGCTCCATGCGGACGTGAATGCTCTCCCTTTTCGGCTCTTTGATGGCCATATAATCGCTTATCGCGTCTTTTCCGTAGTACCATATTTTGCTCATAAATTCTCCTTTTGCGGTGATGCCCAAATAGCGCTGCTGCACATATCGCCATGCCTCTTTACTTTTTTAATGATTTTGTCGGAAAATATGTCGGATTGCGGGGAAAGAAATTTTAACCAAGCGGTAGGCTTTACCGTGCATACTATTCTTTGTCTTTGGGAACAAAAGTAAATGTATCAAATTCGCCGCAATAGGCGCATATGCCCATACGGGGAGAATTAGTTATCGGCAGGGCAAAATCGAGAGCATTGTCGCTTTCCGCGCAATTTTCACAGTAAAAAGGATTTTCGCTGTCATAATTTGCGGCGTCGATATATTTGGCGGCAGCGCCGCATTTGCAGCAGGTATAAGTCATGGGAATATTGCGCGCAAGAAGCCTTACGCCTCTTTGCGGTCGGCGATAAACCGTCCCGACAACTGTGATCAGTGTTTCTGTCGTGCTGCCGAAATCATATATGTGCAGGAGAACGTCTCCGACATTAAAATCTTCAAGCTTATCCGACTTTCCGACCTTTCGGTTTTTCATTCGAAATGCGCTCATATGTCCGCAGCATTCCAACCATATTTTTCTTAAAAATCTGTCTAATGAACTTAGGGAGGCGCTCGTGGGGATATCAACATACAGCCAATAATTCTTATCCTCCGCCCCCTCGATCAAAAGCAGCCGACATTCCTCCTGACCCGACGGGTCGGAATGCTCCTTAATAATGTGATTTTTCGCGGCGATTTTACCGAATTCTTTTCCGCACAGATAGCAATTTCCTTTTACACCAGCCATAATTAACACTTGCCTTTCTTTTATTTTTTCTCGGATATATGCCGAACTTTATCGGCAATAATCCGATATTATGGTCTTACAATTCATCCGCCCTAAATGACTGATAGCCCTCATAATAATAACTGTGGTCTATGCCTTTCATATAGACCTCGCGGCTGTCGGTTTCATCGGTCAGAGCCTCTTTTAAGAGGTGTTTTATCTCGATATCCTTGATGGGACTGCGCTCCATTGCGAGCAGATAATCTTCTTTATCCACCTTGCTCCAGTCGACGACATTGCCGATCTCGTTTTTCAAAATATGGTCAAGCCAAATACGTGCGCTGCGGCCGTTGCCCTCCCTAAACTGGTGGGCAATGTTCATCTCTACATATTTTTCAATTATCTCATCAAAGGTAGACTGAGGCATTTTATCAATGCTGTCGAGCGCCGCCTGTAAGTACATTATAGGCGCAAAACGGAAATTGCCCTTAGCGATATTGACCGTCCTAAGCTCACCCGCAAAATCGTAAATATCCCCAAAAAGATATCTGTGGATAGTCTGCAGGGTCGAAAATTTGCCGGCGGGCAAAATATTTAGGATCCCCTTTTCAAAAAGCTCCACAGCCTTTTTCTTGCTGATATGCTCTTCTTCTCGGGCAAGGTCGGCAGAGCTTGTCAGGCCTAATTTATTATCAAGCGCCATTTTGCACCTCCGTTATTTGCTGTCAGCAAAAAATGCGTCGGCAGTAAACATATCTTTGGGCGGGTCTTTATAATTTAAGTATAGCATATTTTCGGCTTAAAATCAAGGATAACAGCGTATCATGGCACTAAAATTTGTACGCCGAGAAAAAACGCGCGAGGCAAAATAATAATACTCCCATTCATTTTTTCTTCTTTACAATTATCAAACAAAATCATCTATTTCAATCGGAGTGGAAATATCTAACGGTTGTTTGACACGGAAAGCAACACATAATCCACCGCTGAAAGGTAAGTCAACACTGTAATTTATAATTTCCGTGGTTTGCCCCTCTACAGTTATTTCTTTTAGGGGCGAAAGCTCTTTCTCAACCTCTGACTTGCTCATACTATCCCATCTTTCAGAAAGGCACAGCACTAATATTCCCATTTTCGGATTATTAACAACATCTGTAATAGTAATCATATCTATTCCTCCTTTACAAAATGATATTATGTTCTTCGGCGGTGTTTTCTTACTTAAGCTTGATCTCGCAAAATGCCCGTCGCAGGCGGCGCACCCCGCTTTAGGGATAACTTATATTGATAACATTGTAACATAGAGGAGGTGAGTTGTCAATATGGGAGGGGTTAGGGCTGCGGCGCGGCGGCCTTTTTATCGATTTTGGCAAGGAAGCTTTCTCGCTGCTAAGAACACGCCGAAGCAAAAGCCTCGGCGCGCTGCTTTTACTTATTTTGCTCTTTCAAAATCTTCTCCGCCGCGTACCTCGGCTCGCTTATGTAACTAAATTCCAGCTTCACCTTGTCGGCGACCGTGGCGATAAACTCCGAGTTTGACGGCTTGTATTCCGCGTCCCAGCTGTCGCTTTTCGCCTCGCCGAAATAAAGCTTATCCCACGCGCAGGTGAGCGCAAACCTTATCGCACGCTCGACGCGAGAAGCGGTCGTGTGGTACTGCTCCGCGACCCTGACATAAAGCTCGTTCATCATATAGTGAATAATATCCGGGTCGTCGATGACAAGCAATATCGCGGTTCGCAGAAAATGGTAGCCCCTGATATGCGCGGGAATGCCGACCTCTTGGATAAGCTCGGTGACCCTGCGCTCCATGCGAATGTGAATATTTTCCCTTTTCGGCTCTTCGACACCCTCAAAGCCGCTTTTCGCGTCTTTTCCATAATACCAAAATTTGTCCATGATTTTTTTGTGCGGAAGCTCTCCGCACTCCTCCTTTTTAACTATTTTGCAATTTTTACCTGCGATTACAGGCAATTATCCGGCTTGATTGTGTGGTGGGAACCCCCCGCCGTGCGCAAAAGCTCGGTGATTTTGCGATTAATGTCCCAAAGCCTCCCGTCGCGCGGCGACCGTCCGCATAGTGCTCCTGCGGACAGCGTCGCGCACTATTAACTATTTTGCAATGTTGCCGGTGATTGTGAGCGGTTTTCGACTTAATCAGTGTGCGCAGGCATTCTCGCCAAGGGGAAGCGGTCAACGCTCACGCGCTTTTCGCCCTCCAAATGCCGCCCCCTGCGCGGTAAGCTGTCCGCATAACGCCACTGCGGACAGCGTCGCGCACTATTAACTATTTTGCAATGTCGCTGGTGATTGTTGGCGGCTTTCGACTTAATCAGTGCGCGGGGCGCTCCACCACAGGGGAGTGGTCGGCGGCTCTGCTTCCCGTCTGGGTGAGGGTGTCCTCTCCGCGCGCTTTTCGCCCTCCAAAAGCCGCCCCTTATGCGTCAGCAGCCCGCATAGCGCTCCTGCGGGCTCCCGCCGCACGTTTTAACTACTTTGCAAATTTCGCCGGTAAATATAATTATAATCATTTTTTCGAGGCTTGTCCAGAGGTTTTTGCAAAATTTTCACATCTCCGCAAAAGTTTGGCAGTTGTAATAAAAAACACCATACCGGCTTGTTGAGAATTTTGTCGAATGACTTGCAAACCGCCAAAAACAGCGTTAAAATAGTATAATTCACGGTTTAAAAATAAGATAAAACGCTACTATTAGCGGCACGAAAAAGTGAATTTTGTTCTATTTGTTTGCTTTGCAACGATAAGGGAGGAGGTGAATACGGCAAATCGGCGCGGGTGCAAAATGGCTTTAAATAAGGGAAAATGCAATTATTCGGCAAAAATGTTGACATTTTGGCGATGATATGGTATATTAAAAACGTAAAAACGGCTTTTTTATCTTTTTGTAGACAAATCGGCAATTCGCCGCGATTTTCAACAAAAATTATGAATAAATCGACCGAATAAAAGGAGGAAAGTAATATGGTTGAGCTTTTTAACATTAAATTAGACGGCAATATAATATCCTGCGAATATTCTCCGGAACACAGCGGAAAAGTCGGCAAAATTGCCGTTAATACCGACACAGAAGAAATTGTTGCAAAAGAGTATTCTGAATATGACAAGGGTATAACTTTATACACTGCTCAGGTGATATCTAAGCTTATGGAACTCTTTCGCTCCGGCGAACCTATTCCGGAAAAGGTTGTATCGGTATTTTTTAATTGCAATACAGATGTGTCTTGTCATTCACGGCGGCGCTGTAAATCTCGATATTATGAATTAAATCGGAGTGATAAAAATGCCTTTAGAAAAGAACCAAGAGCGGTATATGATAAATTATGAAACACGCGAAGATTTTAAAAAAGCTTTTTCGGATTTAGTGCAAGGAAAAGTATCGTCGATACCATGCACCGCATGCAAAGAGGGGAGAATACACGCCGACCCTATAATCCCTTTAAATGAGCAAGCGGTGTTTTATTGCGATAAATGCAATAATAAGATAATACAATGTTTTAATAAAATAAATTAGGCGGCTTACCATTTCCCGCGCTCTGCTTTTCTCACAATGCCAGACTTTACAATAAATCAGCGCTTAAAACTTGACCCCCGCCAACGGCGGGTGTTTTTCTACAAGTTGCGGAAAGGGTACCCCCTTTTCCTAATATCAACTGTATTCTTTGTATTATTGCATTGGTCGGCTTACTTTATCAAATTATATAGGCTTGGGTTTTTTGATTTTGCCGGATTAATAGGGCAGCCGCAATCAGCGCCTTGATTTGGGGATTTGTTTTCTGCCGGTTATTGAATAATAGCAAAACTTTGTGGAATGCGATTTTAGCCCACATACTATATGATCTGATGTATGTCTTATTAGTTGGCGGAAGTTAATATGTATCTTATTGCGAAAACCGCGCAAATCGGTAATGCAACCTGTAGTTTACATTTAGAAAAACAAAAGTGGTGGCTTTTTGAACGGGAAAAAGCTACTCTG
>CANQED010000034.1 GCA_947594425.1 uncultured Ruminiclostridium sp. | reverse complement strand
CCGCATGAAACAGCGGCACAGATAGCAGAGAAGTCAACAGTCGAGAGGCTTATGGCACTATCGGGAACAGTAAAAGAAGCGGAGCAGCTCTGCAAAGAGAGGCGCAGAAGAAAGGAAGGTCGGAGATATGTCTGAAAAAGAAAAAACGCTGTCGGTGCAGGAGCACCGGCAGCGGAAACGGATATAAACGCTAAAGACGTTATATCCGAAACGAAAGAAAAAATCAAGACCGAAAATACAGAAAGTTAATGAAAGCGGGGGAATTTTAATTTTTCCGTAAATTTGACCTCAAAAGGTTAAAAAAAGTAATTTATGAGATGTATTTTGAAAAGAAGTTTTCAAAAAATCAAAAAAGGAGGAAATTATGAATATTTTCAGAGGAAAAATCAAATCCGCACAAAAGGTCGTGATATACGGGCCGGAGGGAATTGGTAAATCGACCTTTGCATCTTACTTTCCCGAACCCGTTTTCATTGACACGGAGGGAGGCACGAAAAAGCTGGACGTATCACGTTTTGACCGTCCTACATCATGGGAAATGCTCTTACAGCAGGTCGAATACGTAAGGCTTAACAACGCAGGATATAAAACACTTGTAATTGATACGGCGGATTGGGCCGAAAAATTAGCGGCACAAAGCGTATGCGCAAAGGCAAAGAAAACAGGCATAGAAGAATTCGGCTACGGCAAGGGATATACATATCTTGCGGAAGAATTCGGAAAGCTGCTTAATAAGCTTGAGGAAGTTGTCGAGGTGGGGATAAATGTTGTTGTAACTGCCCATGCGAAGATGAATAAGGTTGAACAGCCCGAAGAAACGGGAGCATATGACAGGTGGGAACTTAAACTTACAAAGCAATGCTCACCGCTCCTCAAAGAATGGGCGGATATGCTTCTTTTTGCAAATTATAAGACGATTGCAGAAAACACGGGAGATAAGAAATATAAGGCAAGAGGCGGTCAGCAGCGTATTATGTACACAACACATTCTGCCTGCTGGGACGCTAAAAACAGGGACGGTTTAGCAGACATATTGCCTTTTGAATATTCGCAGATAGCCCATGTTGTAAATGGAGCGGGTCATACCGAAAATCAAAAGGAAGAAGCAGTACCGCAAAAACCGACTACGCATGAAACCGTTGAGCCGCAGCCGAAAAAGGCGGAAGAACCAATTAAAAAAACGCAGGAAACAAAAGATGAACTTGACAATTTATTAGACGATTTCAAGTCAAACGGAGTTCCTGTCGAAATGGTTGAAGATAAAAAAGATCTGCCCGAATACGTACCGAAAGCACTTGCCGATCTTATGAAAGCAAATGATGTTGCGCTTGACGAGATTGAAAATATCGTAGTAAAACGGGGTTACTATCCTGTCGGTACACCGTTTAAAAATTATCAGAGAGATTTTATAGACGGCTGTCTGATAGGAGCTTGGAGTCAGGTGTTGGAGCTTATCAAGAACGAAAGAGATTTACCGTTTTAAGGAGGAATGATCATGTCTGAATTTGAAGAGAGAAGTTTTGACTGGGACGAGGAAATATCAAAGGAAAGTGAATTTGAGCTTGTCCCGGCGGGGGATTATGATTTTGAAGTTGTTAATTTTGAACGAAGCAGAAGTAAAGGCTCGGACAGACTTCCGTCATCTCCCATGGCTGTTTTGACACTTAGGGTGTCGAACGGTAAAGAGTCTGCAAACGTAACGGACTATTTAATCCTGCATAGTAAAACGGAATGGAAGCTGTCGCAGTTTTTCCGTTCGATCGGTCAGAAAAAGGCAGGAGAAGCATACCGCATGAACTGGAACGCCGTTTCGGGTGCAAAAGGACGCTGTAAAGTGAGGGTCGAGAAATATACAACGGACAAGGGTGAGGAGAGAGAGTCAAATAAGATTGATAAATATTACGATTATATTCCTCCCGCAACCTCATGGAAGCCGGGTGAGTTTTAATGGAGCTGAGACCGTATCAGCAGGAAGCACTTGACGCTGTTTTCAATCAATGGGAGGACGGTTATTCAAAAACCCTGCTTGTATTACCCACGGGTTGCGGAAAGACAATAGTTTTTGCCAAGGTTACGGAGGAATGTGTACGCAGGGGAAAAAGAGTGCTTATACTTGCACATAGAGGGGAATTGCTTGAACAGGCGGCAGATAAGCTGTATAAAGCGACCGGGCTGAAAAGCTCGGTCGAAAAAGCGGAGAGCAGCTGTCTTGATTCGTGGTATCGTGTAACCGTAGGTTCGGTTCAGACACTAATGAGGGAAAAACGGCTTGCCATGTTCGACAGTGATTATTTTGACGTCATCATCGTTGACGAGGCACATCATTGTATATCGGAAAGCTACCGACGTATTCTTGATTATTTCGGGGAAGCTGATGTTTTGGGTGTAACGGCTACACCCGACAGGGGGGATATGAAAAATCTCGGCACGGTATTTGAAAGTCTTGCTTACGAATACACTTTGCCGAAAGCAATAAAAGAGGGATATCTTTGCCCGATAAAAGCAATTACAATACCCCTCAAACTTGATTTAACGGGGGTATCTGTACAAGCCGGTGATTTCAAGGCAAGCGATATAGACACCGCCCTTGATCCGTACTTATATCAAATTGCGGACGAAATGAAAAAATACTGCGAAAATCGTAAAACCGTGGTATTTCTACCGCTTGTAAAGACTTCACAAAAGTTCAGAGATATTCTTTGCGAAAAAGGATTTAAAGCTGCGGAAGTCAACGGAAACAGCGAGGACAGAACGGAAATACTAAATGATTTTGAAAACGGAAAATACGACGTATTATGTAATTCAATGCTGCTTACGGAGGGTTGGGACTGTCCGTCCGTTGACTGTATAATCGTTCTAAGACCGACTAAAGTAAGAGGTCTGTATTGTCAAATGGTAGGTCGCGGGACACGGCTTTGTGAGGGCAAAAAGGATCTGTTATTGCTTGATTTTTTATGGCATACCGAAAGGCACGAACTATGCCGTCCGGCACATCTTATCTGCGAAAATGAAGAGGTTGCCGAAAAAATGACGGAAAACCTTGCAATGCAATCGGGAATACCTCTTGATATTGAAGAAGCCGCACAGCAGGCAAGTGAAGATGTTGTTGCTCAGCGTGAGGAATCCCTTGCGAAAACGCTGTCCGAAATGAAAAAACGCAAACGTCAGCTTGTCGATCCGCTTCAATATGAGATGTCGATACAAGACGAAGACCTGAGCGGTTATGTTCCGACATTCGGGTGGGAGATGATGCCGCCGACAAAAAAACAAATTACGGCACTTGAAAAATACGGTATTTTCCCCGATGAGATAGATAATGCAGGCAAGGCTAAAAAGCTGTTGGATAAGCTTGATAAACGCAGAAATGAGGGGCTTACCACACCGAAACAGATAAGACTTTTGGAAAGAAACGGCTTTAAGCACGTCGGTACATGGGAATTTGAAAAAGCAAATTTTCTGATTAAAAGAATTGCCGCAAACGGTTGGAGAGTACCGCATGACATTGACCCGGCGGCGTATGAATGAGGGGTGATTTATCTTAAATGAATGATTTAAAAAATGCTTTGGATTATATAAATCCGTCCGTACTTACATATCAGGAATGGATAGATGTCGGAATGGCTTTAAAGTATGAAGGACTGCCCTGTTCGGTGTGGGATAACTGGAGCAGGGCGGACAGCCGATATCATAATGGCGAATGCGAAAAAAAGTGGCAGAGTTTTAACGGTTCGGACGAACCGGTTACGGGTGCGACAATATTCAAAATGGCAAGAGAGAACGGATATAAGTCGCAGGGTTACAGTATTGACTGGAATGACGAAATATCGGCGGAGGAAGAATCGGTAAATATAACTGATAATAATACAACAGAGCCGCCGCATATTCAGCTTATAAAATATCTTGAAACACTTTTTGAAGCAAGTGAGAATGTGGGATATGTAACGGAGTGTTGGGAAAAGGACGGGAGATATCTTCCGAGCAGAGGACATTATGACAGGACGGCAGGACGTCTTATAGAGGAGCTTGCGAAATGCAACGGCGATATAGGGGCGGTATTCGGTGACTATAACGAAAGAGCGGGAGCATGGATACGCTTTAATCCGCTTGACGGAAACGGCATTAAAAACGAAAATGTAACCGATTACAGATATACTCTTGTCGAGAGCGATAACATGGAACTGTCCGAGCAGAGGAGAATTATAGAAAATCTCCGACTTCCCGCTGCGTGTCTTGTATATAGCGGTAAGAAGTCCATACACGCTATTGTTCATGTCGATGCGGGAAGTAAAGACGAATACCGCAAAAGAGTCGAATACATATACAAACAATGCCAAAATGCAGGTCTTAATGTTGATATACAAAATAAAAATCCCTCAAGGCTTAGCCGTATGCCGGGCGTAATGCGCAGCGGAAAAATGCAGACTCTGCTTGCCGTAAATATCGGCTGTAAGGATTTTATCGAATGGCAGGAATATACGGAGGCAGTCAATGACAGCCTGCCCGACGAGGAAAACCTTGCGGGCGTATGGGATAATCTTCCCGAACTTTCACCGCCTCTTATAGACGGAATATTAAGGCAGGGACATAAAATGTTGTTGGCAGGTCCTTCAAAGGCAGGTAAATCATTCGGTCTTATAGAATTGTGTATTGCAATAGCCGAGGGCTTGAAGTGGTTCGGTTTCCAATGTACAAAAGGAAAAATAATGTATGTTAATCTTGAACTCGACCGTTCCTCCTGCCTGCACCGTTTTAAGGACGTTTATAACGCACTCGGTATAGAACCCTCAAACATTAAAAATATTGACGTATGGAATCTCAGAGGCAAAAGCGTACCCATGGATCAGCTTGCCCCAAAACTCATACGCAGAGCAAAGCAGAAAAACTATATTGCTGTCATAATCGACCCGATATATAAAGTTATTACCGGAGATGAAAACTCGGCGGATCAAATGGCGGCATTCTGTAACCAATTTGATAAAATCTGTACGGAACTCGGCACGGCTGTTATATACTGTCACCACCATTCAAAGGGATCGCAGGCAGGAAAGAGGAGCATGGACAGGGCAAGCGGATCGGGTGTTTTTGCAAGAGATCCCGATGCACTGCTCGATATGACGGAACTTCCGCTTACCGATGATATTATTAAACAGCTTGAAAATGATGTCGTTTGCAGGATATGCCGTAAATGGCTCGAACGTTTTGATAAACTCACGGAGGTATCTCAGGACGATATGTGCAATGAAGTTAAAATGCGTGATATCGCCTATAAGTACCTCCCGCAGCTGTCTTTTGAACGAATGTCGGAGGAAATAGAAGCCGAAAGGAAGAAAGTACAAGGCTACACGGCATGGAGAATTGAGGGTACGCTCAGAGAATTTGCAAAATTTCCTCCGATTAATCTTTGGTTCAAATATCCGGTACATACGGTTGATGAAAGCTGTATTCTTAAGGATTTACATATGGAATCGACACTTTCTAATTGGCAAAAGGCGACTGAAAAGCGTAAGAAAAATGCCAAAGATGAAAACGAAGAAAAAAGAATTAAATTTGAAAATGCTGTTAATTTTTGCAACGACGGAAACCCGCCAACCGTAAAACACCTCGTGGAATATCTTGACATGAAAGAAAACACATTAAGAGACTGGATAAAAAAATTTGGATATGTGATTGATAAAAACACACATACAGTAACAAAATGTGAAAATAATGTCAATACTGGCGACCATTAAAACATGGTCATCGGAATATACTGGCGACCATAAAAATCATGGTCATCGGAATATACTGGCGACCATAAAAATCATGGTCATCGGAATATACTGGCGACCACTACCCCCTACGGGGGTAGGTAGTGGTGTCCGTGTCCCACGTCACGCTTTGGACGGTAGGAGAACGCTGTAAGCAAAGCGTTCTCCCCTACCAAAGCATAACGTGACATAAGCGGATTGAAAAATGAAATTTAACACTTTAGTGTGTGAAAGCGAGGAGAATATGAAAATAAAATTTTTTATGGCAATGATACCGCCGACCGTGACCGCACAAGAACATAAAGTGACCGCCGTAAATGGCAGACCCGTTTTTTACGATACACCGGAAATTAAAAACGCTAAGTCAAAACTTATGGCTTATCTGTCAAAACATAAACCCGAAAGTCCGATCGAGTGCGGGGTAATGCTTACGGTTAAGTGGCTGTTCCCCAAAGGAAACAAACACGAAAACGGAGAGTACCGCATATCAAAACCCGATACCGACAATCTGAATAAACTGCTCAAGGACTGCATGACAAAAGTCGGTTTTTGGAAAGACGACGCACTTGTCTGCTCGGAACATATCGAAAAATTCTGGGCGGACATTCCGGGAATATACATACAGATTGTAACATCATTTACAGCGGTCTTGGAACGGAAACTTACATTCCCGTTGACGATATTATCAGTTGTGAGGTCGATAGCATTGATTGGAACGGCAGAACGGTTTATGTCGGTGTTGATTTATCCGAAACCGAGGATAATACGGCGGTATCTATGGCGGCTCTTGACGATGACGGGGAAACGCTGTTAATTAAGTCTGTATCATTCATTCCCGAGGGCAGAATCGAGGAAAAATCAAGGCTTGAAAAGGTCGATTATCGGCAGCATATCCGTGACGGCAGCTGTATAGCCTGCGGCGACAGGATTATTGATTACTCTGTTGTTGAGGAATATGTATTTGAAATTGAGAAAAAATTCGGCTGTAAGGTAGCGTATATCGGTTTCGACCGACGTAATGCCATGAGCTCGGCTCAAAAATGGAACGAGAAATATGAAACAGTTGAAATAAGACAACATTCAAGCGTTTTACACCCTGCTTTTAAACTGCTTAAAGAAAAAGTTGTAAGCGGAAAAGTCAAGATTGAAAGAAGTTATCTTACGGTGCTTAATTTCCA
>CANQED010000033.1 GCA_947594425.1 uncultured Ruminiclostridium sp. | reverse complement strand
GGTCGATTATCGCTTAACTGCTGCATAGCAAAAGCGACCAAGATTTCTCTTAGTCGCTTTGCATAATTTTTCTTTTAGATTTTTGTCTAACTTTTTGGGGTCAGAACATTTATATTTTCAATTTTTTTATTATTCTCATCTTTGACTGCTTCCTTTAATATGAGGACTTCCTTTTTATATCCCATTGACGCGATCCTTGCGAGCATATTATCATCATGTAAAAATATTTCTATTTTTTTACGCGAACTGAAGACGGTCACTTCTAAAGGGACGATATCATTAAAGATCTTGTCGACCGTTTCTATTTTAAACGTTCCTTCGGGCGCTAAACAGTACATCAAATAATAATATGCAAAAACGGGATGTTTCGATGAGAGCTCTTCTATTATTTCGATCGCAGCTTTTTGTTCTTTAATGCTGTCTTTTTCCTTGTCAGGCACATTATCAAGCTTCCACGAAAGAAATTTGCTTTTTAAAAGATGGATGAAAGGGTCGTGGACATACGGTTTTTTCGGCGCTCCCTCTTCTTGCATTTGCAAAGGGATATCCGAAAGCTTGTCAAACTTATATCCGCACCAATATATAGGGCATTCGTTGTTTTCATTCAAGTTAAAATAATGAAGGAATTTTGCAAACCCCAAGTCTTTATCAAAAGTAGATTTACTCTCAACGGCTATACGGCGTTCTTCAAGAATTTTATTAGCGTAGTCAACGCAAGCTTGACCTGTACTAGTCAGATAGTGCAAAAATCTGTTATATGTATTTTCGAAAAAATAGTCTCTTGCATATTCCCAATTATACAGAAAAGCTTCCGTCAGATCTTCTTTTGAGGTGTATGTTTTCTCTTCATACTTATATTCAAAATTCCCGGTATTGCTTATGCGATTACGCCAATTGTCGGCAAACTTTTTCGGGTCCTTCAGCCACTCGCATACATCCTTATAGCCTGCCCTATTTTTAGGAACATTTAACGTCAACGCATCTACAAGTATCTGAAATGATTCGTCACAATTTTTGGGAATAGTCAGCCCTTTTTCATCAATAGCTTGATTTATATTCCCTTCGACATCATAACCATAATAAACAGGTTGACCGCCATTTAATAATGTCGCTATCGTACAGCCAAGCGAATAATAATCAGATTTTGGCACATAATATCCTCTCGATACCTCCGGAGCTGTATATCCTACTGTGCCACGATGAACAGTTGTATTACCCGCAAACAAATTATCAGCTTCCTCTTTAATTATGCTCGTGATCCCAAAATCTCCGAGAACTACCACATCATTAAAATAATATATATTTTCGGGCTTTACATCCCTATGTACCAAGCCGTTCGTGTGCATAAGATTAAGAGCGGCTAATATCCCGGGGATCACTTTGGATTTTAATTCTTCTTCGGAACAGCTCTTGATACCGGTACATTTCGGCATTATGTCTATAGGTATAGGCAACGTATCTTCCGCGGGTCTATATTCTCCGGTGGCATAAAGAGGAAGCAGATGGTTTTGCTTGTAGTTCTTTGCCCCATCTTTACTTAAAAAATTTAAAACGGTTTTTCTGTCATTATGATAATAGGTGTATAATTTGGCTGCCACTTCTTCACCGTCTGATAGTCGTGTAGCTATATAAACTACAGATTCTCCGCCAAAGCCTACTAATTGATTATGGTGTATGGTAAATTGTTCGTTACCAAATTCTAAAGTAATATCATTATTTAATTGAAAAGGCGGATCTGCGACCACTTCCTCCATCAATTTTGTCTCAGGCATAATTATAACCTCCTTACAATTGCAATGCTGAGATTATCTTTTGTATCATTGACTATTGCCGTACTGAAAATATTTCGGCAGATATCGTCGGCAGAGCTTTGAGAAGCTAAAATGCTTTCAAATTCTATATCCGAAACAGCATCCCATACCCCGTCAGAACATAGGATAAAAATATCATTAACACCCATTTTACCAGTACCGTCAAAAATCGCGGCTTGGGTTCTGTTTCCTCCGATATAACGGGTTATTATATGCTTGCATTGGTCTGCTGTCTGAATACCCATAATGCTGTTTTCCCTATATAAAGAGTGATCTATAGATATCTGAGAGATATACGGCTTTATATAACGGTATACTCTGGTGTCCCCTACGTTAAATACAGTAAAATTATTATCCCTGATAACTATTCCCGCCACCGTAGTAGCCATGCGTGAATGTCCAAAATCAATACATTGAGCTAAGATAACTTTTTTATTGATATCCTCAATATACTTAGGTATACTTTCTTTATCAAATTGCTCTATGTCTATTTTAGCTAATTCGTTAACAACGATTTCGGCGGCTTCATTTCCATATTTTTCTCCGCCGACTCCGTCGCAGATCGCAACAATACACTTATCATCCGCTGTCTCATTGTATTTACCGCAGGAAATTAGATTATTGTTTACAAGCACTCTGTCGTCGTTTTTCTCCGACACCGTTCCTTTATCGGTAATACAGGCTATCTCCCACATATTCTTTGCCTTTCTCAAAAATCATCTTTTAAGAAAATCAATTGCCCCTGCATTTACGATCACTTCAACTTTGCTGTTTTCATCGCAATTATTATCGAAAATGAACTCCGACAAAGTATTCAAGAAGTATCTTTCGATGATATTGCCGATACCTCTGCCGCCGTATAATCTGGTCTCATCCTGTCGGCACTTTTCATAAAACCACCTAAGCGCGTTCTCATCAACATCAATTTCTACGCCCAAAGCTTTATTAATGTTGCTGATGATATGGTCTATTTTCATATCTATAATTTCTTTAGACGCCTGCTCGTCAATATAGTTGAACACCACTACATTCTCGCCGATACGGTTACGCACCTCAGGCTTAAACTTGCTTGCCAAAGCCGTTTTGACCCTTGCTTCAAGCTCTGTATAAGGTATATTAGGATCAAAGTTATCCGTTAGCCCGATATTACTTGTAAAAAATATAAGCGTTTCGGAAAAGTACACCGTATTTCCGCGCCCGTCCGTCATTCTGCCGTCCTCAAGTATCTGCAAAAATTTATCCATGATGCTCGGGTGCGCTTTCTCTATCTCATCAAACAGCAAAACGGAAAACGGATTGTTTTTAACGGCATTTGTCAGCTGGCCGCCCTGATCATACCCTACAAATCCGGGAGGCGCTCCGAATAACTTCTGGTCGGAATTTTCCTCTCTGTATTCGCTCATATCAAAGCGAATGAGAGAGCGCTCATCTTCAAACAGCAGGTCCGTTATTGCTTTTACCAACTCGGTCTTACCCGTTCCCGTAGGCCCCGCGAGGAAAAGTATGCCCTTCGGCTTTGTATCGGATGAGTGCTGCATTCCCGACAGCCCGAGGACCGCTCTTTTTATCACGCTTACCGCCCGTTCTATCGCATTATCCTGCCCCTTTACTCTGCGGTTGATTATTTCTTTCGCGTTCACTCCTATTTTATCGCGTATCTGCAGCCATCTGTTTTCTTTAAAGCCGTATTTGAAAATAGATACCGCCTCGGCAATATCCGTGATATTTTCTTTATCCTTTTCATATAAAAAGCAAATATCCTGCAGCTCAATAATTTTCATTCCGTCGGTAAGGTCCGCAAAACGATTATCATTGTTCAGATCGGAAATAGGGGTGTCTTTAAGAAGGTTAGATACGTGATCTATATACGCGCATCTTATCCTTCTGTCGGGATTGGGGATGGTCAGCATTCTGACATTCGGATTATTATAATAGAACCATGCGGGGATATCACTGAATTTATCCACTATGATGATCATAGTATTTTTTTTGTAGTTAATAGCATTTTTTGACGCATATAAAAGATTTAAGAAAAACAGAGTTTCCATCGCCGACAGGTTGTCCACCGAGGCTAAAAACCTCGAAGCATAATTGACAACTACAGCTATAGATTTAGACCCAGTATCGCCCTCTTCGTATGCTTTATCATTTATCCGCTCGGTTATCGCCGCTCTTATAATTTCGGCATTTTCTATCATTCCGTTCTGACCGCGCCTGCCAAGCTGATACGCAAGAGCCATTTCTCTGGACTTTTCGGAGCCGTCCTTGCCGTTATCCATCTGTTCATTGAGCTCTTGCAGCTTTATTTTAGATGACTTGGCCGCTTCGCGGCAACTATTTATCAGCTTTTCGGTATAATCGGAAATTAACAGATTATAAAAGCCCCTTAAGGGATCACAAAACAAAAAGTTATAACATCCCTCTGTATCGCCCGAGTCATACAAACAAGTAATTGTTTTTTCAATAGGGAAAAAATCTTTAATTTTGCCGTCCGAGGAAAAAACGGGATATTTGTCGTGAATATTTCCCTCTATAATTATTGTGCTTTTTATTCCTTTAAAGCTGTTTATTTCCCTTTGCCAATTAGGTGCGGCATAGCTTTGCATTATTTATCTTCCTTCCTTCTGTGTATACCGACAGAGATCATTTTATTTGAATAATATATGTTTTGTACTTTTCTTCCCTCAGAAAGATAATCGGTATATCTATCCTTTACGGCATCATTAAAATAAATTATATTTTGATTTGTTGACCCGCGCAGCCCGCACATGTTATCATTCAGCTCATCGACATAAGGGCCGTCTATGAGTACGGATATCAGCTCCGTAAAACGCCGCCATTTATCATCATCTGTTATTTTCCGAGCCTCATCGACGGTATATCCTGTGTAAACCAAAATATCACTGAAAAACGGATGGAAAAGCTCGAGCAATTCAAGCAATTCGTCAAATTGCTCTAAAGGGTCTCCCCCCGTAAATGTAACTCCGTCAACCTTTTTTAAATCCACTAATTTTATTATCTTTTCAAAAAGCTCTTGTGAAGTAATGTCTTTTTTATTATCAGCCGCCCACAATTCACTGTTAGCGCAATTATAACAATGCTTTGAACATCCCACCGTCCAAATAACCAATCGTTTTCCGGGTCCCAAGGTCACTATCGGATAAAGGATCCTATCTATCAGCATATACCCTCACCGCTCTTTCATTGGCAATATCATCGCCTGTATATTTACAGTTGTCGTACGCCGCTCTGATCAATCGGCAGTATGCGGTTCTTCCCTCGTTTCGGGTGTACAGCCTTTTAATTTCATACCCCTTAAAGTCACAAGAAAGAGCTTGTCCGCAATCTGCAATGTCGATCCGTCGGGTATTATTACCAGAATGTTCGGAGCTAAATTGCAGCCGTTTACACAAGTGGGATTTTTGTTCGGGTCGTTTAGACGTTTGACCATCCAATTATTGCCGACTAACGATATCTCACAGTGCAAGCCTGAAACATATTCGTCATTTAAAAAATATTCAACATTTCCTTCTCGCCCGATGATACTGTCTTCGGCTATAATGATCGGACAAGCGTTTATTTTTTTGTATGGCTCTACGGGGTTGAGTAATTTTTTCGGCGCTATATTCCCTTCTATTTCTTCCAATATCAACAATGGGCGAGTTACTTTAGCTTTGATCGGTTTGCAAGAATCATCATCCATAAAAGCTCTGTTAAACGGATACCTGCACGTTTCGCACCGATGATCCGCTCCGGGAACATGTATCAAAGCAAGATCGACAGGGCATAATATCTGCCAAACAAAAATCTCATCAGCAGTATCGCTTTTCTTGTCATCCAATTGAACCAAAGGGCAATTACACATCGCGCATCTTATTGCGTCGTCGTCATTTTCAAAATAACATTCAGGGCATTCCTTGCTCACGTATTATTCATTCTCCTTTCCCGAAGGTTATTATTGCCGCCGATTACTCGCTCGTCGTCCTCCGCAGTAATATTGATAATTGCTCCGAACATATCTATAAACCTGTCGGCTCTGAGCAAATTATCCGCATCGTATTTGACTATCGTTTTGGCATATTTTTTTTCAGGCCCATTGTGTTTTATGACATTCAGAACAACGCCGCGATCTTTAAGCATTTTCACGATCTGTGGGTGCAGAGTGCAAAAGCAACCCTGTTCGTGCAACAATTTTGCGCAGCCTTCTTCTGAAATACTGTCGCACCCCATGATCTCGCCGTTTACATAGGTTTCGTTTTCTTGCGGACGCACTGTCAGCGGCGCGACCTCCATCATTATCTGATTGTCCTCCGACATATATACATGTATCGCCGTATCCGAATTCGGATCTTGGCTCTCACAAACAAAGTGCGTCCCGCTCTGCTCGGCTCTTAATATCAGTTCATCGGTGGTATTGTACCCGACCTCTTGCATGACCTCGTCTATTTGCGAGCGTATATACCTTCTTTCGTTAGCAGATACGGACAAATTCTTTATGTTCTCTCTTTCTTTTTGCAGATCGGCTAAATTATTAAATCTGCAAGGCTCTTTAGGCAATACGGGAATTTCCGCGTTAGAAAAGCTTTTTATAATCTCCAAAAAGCCTATATATTCGGCGCGGTAATCCTCGTATGCTTCATCAAATTCTTTTGCATCGGCTTTTATTTTAAAGATCAGGTCTTTGCCTTGTGTCAGATCGGCTTCGCTAAATCCTCTTTGTTGCAGCAGCTGCTGCAAATTATTTGCAAAGGCTAAAAGCTTTCCTTTATTTTCTAAAGAAACAGAATCGTTATTTACTAAAGCCGCAAATTCTTCAAACATCTCATCTATTTGCGCTTTATATTGCTCTTCAGCTTGGCTTTTGGCGGCATCGGCACATTTGATAAAATTATAGTCTTCAATATGCGCACCTTCTCCTGCTCCGTGCGCAAATTGCACCTCCAATATTTTCTCAGTTCCTTGTCTTTGCTCTAAAAAGATATTAATTAGGCGGATAGGCTCCTGCGTTGTCTTGGTATAATGATCGTAAGCCTCTTGCTCATCTTTCTTTGCCTCATCGGCTTGTGTGCGAATATCATTTGCTTCGGCAGGAATGCCTTTATTTAAAATCACCTGCATTTTATCTATATATTCTTTACAACAGCCTTGTATTGCTACTAGTTCATTGTTCATATCGTCGTTAAAGCCGCTTACGGAATCTAATATATTTTTACATTGTGATTTAACTTCGGCGATACGGTCACGAATAGCTTTATACTCCCGATTTAACTCGTCTGTTGCCTTTTTGATTTCTTCTAATCGCGCTTGACGCAAGGCTTCAAGCGCTCGCTGCTTTTCTCTCAGCAATATGATTTCATCTATTTTTGGTCCGCTCATATTATCCTCCGAAAACTGCAAACATTGAATAACGGCCCGCAAATCCTCGCCGTAAGCAAAGATATGATTTTAAAAATATACATATAAAATATATCATATTTTAAACGAAAAGTCAATAAAAAGTCGATAAAATACAGTCATTCTTTTGTCCATTTGTCAATGATATGTTACACTGAACCTCAAAAAATAAAAAAGATAATAGCTTTAATCGTAATCCGCCGCTTGGGAGGAGCCGGAGGCGACGAGCAAGCGGCGGATCGCGCGCGTCACA
>CANQED010000032.1 GCA_947594425.1 uncultured Ruminiclostridium sp. | reverse complement strand
TTTGAGCGTTTTGACAGTCAAGGATATTCCATTATTGTAAAAGGAATGGAAGAAGATAAAAGAATAAATGACTTATCAATAAAAGTTGATTATTTGTTGTCTAAAAAGTCATAGCAGAGTGACTTGTTATAGTCAAATTTAAGGTTATAAAGGAGAATTAACATGAAAATCATAGGCGTGATCCCCGCCCGCTACAAGTCCACCCGCTTCCCGGGAAAGCCGCTTGCGGATATCTGCGGCATAAACCTCGCCGTCTATGCCCCCGCCGTCGATAAACTCATCGACGCGATAGGGTATGATAGGCATAACGCCGAGGGTAGGTTCGTGAGGAAAAATTGAGATTGTAAAGGAGAATTAATATGAAAACAGTGACAGCGGTTATCCCTGTAAGAGCCGGAAGCAGGAGAATACCAAACAAAAACATAGCGCCTTTTGCCGGTACGACCCTTTTGGAACATAAAATCGAAGTTTTAAAGGCTGTTCCGGAAATAACAAAAATCTTAGTGACCTCAGACAGTGAAGAAATGCTTTCTTTGGCAAAAAAGCACGGGGTCGCAACACATGTTCGCCCGGCTGAATATTGTGACGAAAAAACCTTGCCCTTTGCAGAAACCGTAAGGTTGGTATGCTCACAGACAGACGGCGATCATATTTTATGGGCGCCTTGCACATCCCCTCTTATTGAACCGAAAACTTTTTCCGACGCAATACAGACTTATTTTGAGAAATTACAAAACGGCTATGATTCATTACTCGCGGTAGAGCAATTGAAAAAATTCATATGGGATAAAGAAAAGCCCCTTAACTATGAATTGGGAGAAAAACAAGTCCCGTCGCAGCAGCTTCCCGATTGGTATGCTGTCGTATGCGGTTTGTCGTTGATCCCACGCGAAAAAGCCGTAGAATGGAAATATGTTTATGGCGGGAAAGTATATCAATATGTTGTTGACCATGTGACTGCGGTGGATATAGATGAGCCGGTAGATTTCGTCATAGCTCAGGCGCTCTTTAGATACAGAGAGGAAATTAAGCAAAATAATACCGCAAATGTAGGCGGGGGGGGGTAAAAATAGAATAACCTATTTTTATATGCCGCTTTCCGTTGATTTAATAAAGCTTTGGGAGGTGGCGTGATGCGAGTAGTTGCGTTTATACCTATAAAGTTTAACAGCAGGCGCGTCCCGGGGAAAAATATTAAGAGATTTCAAGATGGGACGCCGCTTATGTACTTTATACAGAGAACTTTGCTTCAAGTAAAAGAGATAGATCAAGTATATTGTTATTGCAGTGACGAAAAAGTAAAGCAGTATCTGCTTGATGGAGTTGAATGGATAAAAAGAGACCCAATGTATGATCTGGATGACGCAAGCCCGAATGATATGCACAGGTCTTTTTGTAATCTCGTCCCTGCTGACATATATGTGATATCTCATGCGACTTCTCCGTTTACCAAAGTTGAGAGTATATCTGCCTGCATTCAAAAGGTGGCCGGAGGAGAATACGATTCTTCTATTCTTTGCAAGGAATTAAAAGAATTTATGTATAAAGGGGACAAGCCCTTTAACTTTTCTTTGACAAAAATCCCAAGGACACAGGATTTGAAGCCGCTGCTTGAGGAAGTGAACGGCGCATATGTCTTTTCGCGGGCAGTCATGGAGCGGTTTCATACAAGGACCGGCGGGCGTATCTATATCCATACCATCGGAAAAATAGAGGGTATAGATATTGATGATCCGGAAGATTTTGAGATGGCAGATGCGATTTATACGTATATTTTGAAAGGAAGAAAAACATGAACAGAATTAATTTTTTAGATTGTACACTTCGTGACGGAGGATACATAAACAATTGGAGATTTGGAAATCTTACAATTCGTTCTATTATTTCTCGCCTTGACGCCGCGGGACTTGATTATATTGAAGTGGGCTTTTTAGATAGCCGCATTGAATATGATAACGAGAAATCTATTTTCCCTGATATCCCGTCTATCGCAAAAACGTTAGGTAAAACACGTCCCAAAAAATCAAGGCTTGTAGCTATGATAGATTACGGAACGTTTGACGAAGAGCTTCTGATACCTGTCGATGAATCTTGTCTGTTTGGAATACGATTGATCTTTACAAAAGAGAGGTCGGAAAAAGCGTTAGAATATGCGAAAAAAATCAAAGCTAAGGGATATAATCTGTTTTTGAATTTGGTTTCTACTTCTTCATACAGCGACAAAGAGCTTTTACAGCTAATAGACAAAATAAATGAAATAAAGCCCTTTGGGGTGTCTATTGTAGATACTTACGGGTTGATGTTCGGATCTGATATGGCGGGATATTCGATATTGCTCGACAACAACCTGGATAAAGATATAATTTTAGGGTATCATTCACACAACAATTTGCAAATGTCAAACGCCAACACTATAGAATTTATCAAATTAAATCAAATGCGCAATATTATTGTAGATTCGTCTGTTTTGGGAATGGGAAAAAACGCGGGAAATGCCTGCACCGAGCTTATGGTTTCTTATGCGGATAATGCAAAAATACGCGACTTTGATGTACCTCAGGTCTTGGAATGTGCATATACCGATATACGCAAATTTCAGGGCGGAGCGAACTGGGGTTATAAGCTTGATTTCCTTATATCCGCAATACTCAGGTGTTCCCCTAATTGGACAAAAACGTACTTAAAGAAAAACGCGTTGTCGATTAAGGACATTTGCAATATTCTTTCCGCTCTTCCGAATGATAAAAAATATCTCCCTTCTTTTTTCAGCAACGAATTAGCAGAGAAGCTGTATGAAGATTATATGAGTAAAACCGTTAATGATAGTTCTGACCGTGAAGAATTAAAAAAAGAGCTTTATGGACAGAAAATACTTCTTATATGCCCCGGTGCCAGCATAAAAAGCCACAAGGAAGAAATTGAAGAATATATAAAAGATGTCTCACCGATAATAATTTCGCTGAATTTTATAGCGTCGGATTTCAATGTAAACTATGCTTTTATAAGTAACGCGTTGCGTTACTCGCAAGTGAGCGGAATTTATGCGGAAGCGGACAACAAGCCGAAGATATTGGTTACTTCTAACATAACCCCGTCTCCGTCGCTTCCCGGCGATATGACCTTTAATTTCAAAACTTTGTATGATAATGTCAATGGCGATGTGAGTGGAGCATTGATACTGGAATTACTGCTCTCTTTGGGTATAAACGATATTGCTTTTGCGGGATTTGATGGATTTGAAAATGGAGAAAATTCATTTTTTGATTCGGGCTACACGATTACATTTGAAAATTCGTCAAATAAAAAAATATCCGATGAGCTTATCTGCGTTAAAGAAAGGCATGATTGCAGCAACGTGAAATTCATTACCCCGTCCATATTTTCTAAAATATTTGAATAATACAAAATAGCAAAAGAGCGCGGGTCACCGCGCTCTCGCTTTATACCCCATACTAAAAGGGCGAGCCCTCGCTCGCCCTTATAAATTCTACGCCTTACTTCCTCTTCCTCTTAGCTGTAGCGAACATCACCGCGCCGGATACTGCCGCGAGCAGCAGCATGCCCGACAGCTGTACGCCTGTCTGAGGATTGTTGTTCGTGTCGGTGTTGTCGCCGATGTCGTCGATGTCGCCGCTCGATATTCCGGGCGTGTTCGGCTGAGAAGTGTCAACATTATCCTCTTGCGCGGGAGGCAAAGGCGTATCGCCTTGCGGCTCATCCGTCTCGGCGGGAGTGTCGCTCTCGGTGGGAGCGCTCGTATCTGCTATTCCGCAATACTCGCACACGCCGTCAACGAATGAATGCCCAGTGGCGGGTATTTTCTCGCCCGCTTTGATTATCTCGTCGCATATCTCGCAGACAATATCGCCGCTGTAGCCGTCCTCGTCGCAGTCGGCAGACCTTACGTTTACAAGCTGTTCGTCGTGCCCGAGTGCGGGGATGATCTCACTGTCCTTTACCGCGTCGCAATTCTTACAATGTACCGAGCTGCTGCCGTCGGTGGTGCAGGTCGCGTCTTTGTCTATCGTCGCGGTGCTCTCCCAGTCGTGACCCGTGTTATCCACGCCGCGGCTCTCCGTATAGCCGCACACCTCGCAGATACGCTCCTCGCCGCCGTCGGCGGTGCAGGAGGGTGAGGATATCACGCGCCACTCGCCGTAGGTGTGACCCGCCATAGGAATTATCTCGCTGTCCTTTACGGCGGTGCAGCCCGCGTTTTTGCAATGGATAGAGCGGCTGCCCTCTTCGGCGCAGGTGGCAGGCTTATCTATAGTATAATCGGTGTCCCAGTTGTGGGCCAAAGCGTCAACGCCGCGGCTCTCGATAAGGCCGCAGTTAGCGCACTTGCGCTCCTCGCCGCCGTTAGCGGTGCAGGAGGGGGAGGTTATCTCGTACCACTCGCCGAAAGAATGTCCCGTTGCCTCGATAGCGCGGCTCTCTTCCTCGCGGCATATGGTGCAATAGCGCGTCTGTTTGCCGTCCTCCTCGCAGCCTGCCTGCTGCTCTACGGTCCACTCGCCGAATACGTGGGTGTGCTGTGATACTACTACCTCTACCTCGGTGCTGGTCGCCTTTGCGGTGGTGCTGCCCGACGCGGTTATTACCTCGAGGGTGTATGTGCCTGCGTCTGCGGCGGTGACGCTCTCTATAACAAGATCTTTAGCATTCTTGCCGAAAAGCGGCTCGCCGTCCTTGTACCACTGATAGGTATTTACGTCGCCGGGCTGAGTTACCTCGGCCTCTATAGTAAGGCTATCACCCTCTGCGGCAAGCTTCTTCTCGTCCTTAACGGTTATCTCGGCGGCTTGTGCGTGGGGCCGTGTAGCCTGTTCGCCGTTCGCTGCGTCCTTTTCAGCCGTGGCTTCGGTGATAAACTGCGCGTCGACTATGCAGGACGTGCCGACTATGTCCTCGTACTTTACGACTACATTAGCGGTATCCTTATCGGCGTTAATATAATTGCCGTTTACGATAACGTTTTCTATATCATAGCCTGCGTCAGCCGATACGGTGAGCTCGACGCTCTCGCCCTCTTTAAGGGTTATCATGCTGTCAGCGCCGCTTATCTTTCCGCCCTCGGTGGTAGAAAGTATCACTGCCTTTTCTGCGACAATATCGTCCTCGTCGGCGGCTACCGCAACTACTGCGAACGGGCTGAACGACTTACAGGTGACAAGCAGTCCGTACGGCGTGATAACGCAGGGTATCTCCTCGATATCAATAATTTCGCCCGCGTCGTTTTTGATAAAGTGGTACGCCTTAAAGGTAACGCCCGCGTCCTCAGGGCCGTACCCGTCGGGGAAGCCGAGCGACACTCTTACGCCGTCGCCCGCCTCTACCACCTGAGATTTGCAGACGGTAAGGTTTATATTATATGTGGTGCTCGAGAGTATCTCCTCGCCTTGCTCTTCTATCATCTCGTTCATGGTGTCGGTCTGTGCGTGAGTGGGCGAGGTCGCCACAAGCACAAGTCTCGACATAAGCGCCTCGTCGATAACCGTACCGTCGTTCGTTTTCCAGTTCTTAGTGGAGATGTCGGAGTTTTCGAGCAGGGTAGGCTTGCCGAATACGTTCCACTTGTACCCTTGCGACCTGTATGCGCATACCGCGCAGGGGTAAGAGGCACAGTAGCTTATTTCGTTGGGCACCTTGCCGCTCTTTTCGCCGACAAGTCCCGTAAGATATATCGAGTATATTACCGTATCGTCCGCCCACATCTGGCTGGGGGTAAAGTCAAAGGATACCGTGCTCTTTCCGTCCCAGGTAAAATTCTCTATCTTAGAGTTAGCTATGCCCGATGTGCTCTGTATGCCTACTCTGCGGTCAATGCAGTCGAGCTTATAGCCGACCTCTGCGTCCTCGGAGGTCTTTACCAGCACGTCGTCATATTCTACGGTGACGTGGTGCGATTTTCCGTCTATGGTAAATCTGCCGGTAGGCGCGGGGGACTGCCTCTTTATATACGGCGGTGCGACATATGTGCCGGAGGGGTTATACAGTACGTCGGACTGTGCCTCGAATAGGCACGGGTCGCCTATGTAGCTCGTATATATCGGGTTCTCAAGATACGGGCCGGGAGCCACGTCGGTTATCGCAAATTCTATATATCTTACCTGCGGGAAAATAAGCGATACCTCGGTCTCGCTGTCTTGTATCGAGGGATAGATATCGGGGAGTATATACGCCCAGTCGGTGTTGGACCAATTGTCCATATCCTCGTCAAACTGCGCCATCTTGCAGACAAAGTACCAGCCCTCTTTCTTTGCCGCAGCTACGCCCATTCCTCTAAAGCTTACGCGGTATTCACCAGCCTTAACGTCCTCCATTTGGCTGTTCTCGCTGTACTTTACAACAAGTCCGTTGCCGTTAGCCACGGTGTCAAAGCCAAAATCGTCAGTGCTCAGTATAGGATACGAGAACTCATAGCCCGACTCGGACATAATGCCGGAGCTTACGTGCTGTTTGCCCATTATGCTCTCGCCGACAAGCAGATACTCGTCGCCCTCATAGCCGTCAAGCCCGTTATCTCCCGCGGACTTTGTATTTATCGGGTCGTCCATTGTCGGGTCTACGCCGTACCATTTGCCGTCGATAAGCACGTTAGTCCACATATGCAGCTCGGGGACGTTCTCGCTGTGCCTGAATATTCCCGATACCAGCACGCAGGAGATGCCTAAGCGGTCGAGTATCGACTTAAACGCCCGCGAATAGCCCTCGCAGACAGCCTCGCCCCTTACTATGCTGCCGTATGCGGTCCTGATAAGACCGATGTTCTCTTTTTTGCAGGCATTTTCGAGCCTGTATGAGGTGTGCTTTGTAATATAGTCGTGGACAAACCTTACACGCTCTGCGGTAATGTTTTCGCCCTCGGCGATGATTATCTTATTAGCCTCGTCGACTATATTATTGACAGCCGCGTTATATTCATCTATAGCTTTATTTACATCGGCTTCATTATTAAAGCCCTCGGTGTAATAGCTGTCGCCTCTGCCCGTGCCTATATATGCGTGATAGCCGTCTTTTCCCGACGTCGTCCTTATCGAGAGGTAGGAAAAGTCCACATAGAATATATCGGCGTGGTCGGCGTAAAACGCGTCGCGCGCCGCGCCAAAGGCGTTGAGCAGCATATTATAATCGAGCATATAGCCCGCTACTTCATCTTCGGTAAGTATCTCACTTTTAACAAGATCAAGGTCGGCATTGCCTTTTTTAAGCATGCCGTTTGTATTCATTAAGGATATAGCGTCGTAGAACGGCTTTTCAAGCGGGGTGAGCTGATTGTAAAAATATCCCTCTCCCTGTTCGGCCGACGCGTAAACGGATGTCTCGGGGTACTGAACGCTCGGCACAGCCGTTATACCTGTTACGGCTATTACGGCGGCGACTACCGCCGCGGTTATTCTTCTAAATGCTTTCATTCGGTGTATCCTTTCTTATTTATAATAGATTTTCGGGTCTTACCCGCAAGGGCTGACAGATATACCCCCAAGATACAACCCCCTTACTATGGTAGTCAGCCGCAAAGACGGTTTTTCTTCACTTCCTTAATTAAATTGTCGGAAAAATTTTTAAAATTGCTATTGACAAGGGTAAAATTTCGTGCTATAATTCATTTAGCACTCTAAGAGGCAGAGTGCTAAAATTATGGAACACTAAAAAGAAGGGATCATTATGGCAAAAAAGCAATTTAAGGCAGAGTCAAAACGCTTGCTGGATATGATGATAAATTCTATTTACACCCACAAGGAGATATTCCTGCGTGAGCTAATATCTAACGCCAGCGACGCTATGGACAAGCTGTACTACAAGTCGCTGACCGAGAATATCGGGCTCAGCAGGGGAGATTTTGAGATAATGCTCGCCGTCGACAAGGATAACCGCATACTGACTATCACCGATAACGGCATAGG
>CANQED010000031.1 GCA_947594425.1 uncultured Ruminiclostridium sp. | reverse complement strand
AGTGGAAGGACGACGACAAATTTACCGTGACCGTCAGCGGCGCGAACACGCAGACCACGGACGCGATAAAAGACGGACAGCTGTCGATAGACGGACTGAAAGATAACTATAATGCCGGTGACGGTGTATGGAGCTGCAAATTTGAAAAACCGTCAACAGGCGCAGAAGCAAGCCTTCCGTTTAACTCCTTTAGCTTTAGCGATATTGAATTTCCCGTTGAGTATGCGGACAAAGACGGAAAGGTCTGGATCCCTGCGGAGCATGACGGCGCGGAAACGCCGCCCGAGGTGGATATAAACGCCGGAACATACACTCCGCAGACATCTCCCGTTACCTATTGGCTGAAAATAAAAGAGGAGATACCTAAGGACGCGGAGAAAAATGTGCTTGACGGAATCACTTATGATACGTCTGTATATTATCTGAAAATAACTCTCAGCAATGCAAAATCAGCGGGAGACCGTACGACCGAAGAGGACGGCATAATTGACAAGATCGAAATGACGCTTTATCATGCGGATAATGAGACCGATGTGTCAAAACTCACAGACGGAGAGAAAGTCGCTTCTTGTGAGACGGTGCAGAGCGTTATGACACAAACGGATTGGGACGCCGCTGAAAATACCATTGATACCACCTATTGGTTTGTTGACAGTGATGGAAAATTAAAAAGTAAGTCCGAATATACGGCAGGCACGACCGCAAAATTGTTCATCGAGCGAATTGAAAAACATACGGAAACATCAGACACTAACGGTCACAAAATGCTTATAGCTAACGAATATAATACAAGCTATGATTGGATACCGAAAATACGGAAAACCGTTAATGGAAGAAAATGGACTGTCGATGATAAGTTTAAGTTTGTTATAACGCCTAAAATTACTGCTGACGGCTTTACAATGACTACTGCTACGGAAGTTACAATTACCGACACTACCGACGACCACACGGCTTCCTTTGGCGGTATAAAATTCACCAAAGCCGGCAGTTATGAATTCACCATAACCGAGACCGACAAGGACGAAAATAAGCTTGCGGAATATACGGTCAAGGTAGCTGTAGAGGACGATGGCAAAGGCAAGCTAAAGCCGAAAATTACAGGCTTTGACGACGTTAATATCAATACGGCTGCGATAGAATTTGTCAACACCTATTTGGGCACATCGTTTGATTTAAATATTTCCAAAACGATCATCGGCAGAGATTGGAAAGAAGATGAAAGCTTTAGCTTTACGATAACGCCCGATACGGTCACTGAAGCTGCGATAGGTGACGGTACAATAGAAATGCCGAGCGGGCTTACAGAGACTGACGGAAAATATACCGCGGCTGTCGGTCAAGATGTAAGCAAATTAACAGACAAAACGGTAACAAAATCTTTCGGTGATGTCACTATCAATAACACCGGAACGCTCACGGCGGCTACGCAGTATACATTCACCATAGCGGAGGACACGACAATGCTTGAAAATATGTACTGCCGCAAACCGAGCTTTGATCTGTTTGTCACTATCAAAAATCCGATAATTACCCCCGGCACGAAACCGACAGAATCAACGAATCAGCTTGTTGCGGCTTATGCGCATATCGTGACGGGCGATACTTCAACACCGTCAGACGATGGAGCCGAAAGCGTGACGATACCGTTTGAAAACGTCGCGACGGGCAATTTGACGGTGGAAAACATGGTCGTCAGCGGAGGTGCGGGTGACGAGACGGCATTTACGTTTGAGGTTACTTTCACTTTTGATGAGGATATTCCCGAAAAAGAGCGGGTGATCTATGCCGGAGCAGATAAGGAAGAGATAAAACCCGTGTCCGGAGAATCGACTGTTACATATGAGTTTCAACTGAAAAACGGCGAAAAGTTAGAATTTGCCAACATTCCGCCGAACACAGTGTATAAGGTAAAAGAATCCGAGATACCGGACGGTTATATGCTGCTGCGCGCGAGAAATCACGACACCGACGACGGGGACGAGCTTGTACTTACCGACAACGGCGTTTCCGGAACTGTCAGCAAAACAAACGCTCAACCGTATGTATTGTTTATCAACGGCAAAATAACCGCCCTGCCCTCCTCCGGAGGCTTCGGCAGGCAGCTCTATTTCATCGCCGGCGGCTTGCTTATCGCTCTCGGCGCGCTGACGCTAAAGCTTAGGCGAAAAAATGAAAGCTGAGCTTTATAAAAAAATTTTCGACCTCGCTAAAACGGCGGGGTCGGTTTTTTTGGGAAAATTTGCAGAGTTTTTATACACAAAAATAAACCCTCGATCCAACGCAAAAGCGTTGAGGATCAAGGGTTAGAAGCAAGCTGCTAGGCAGATTTGAACTGCCGACCCCATCCTTACCAAGGAAGTTTTTACCCCTTTAAATTTTCAACAGGTTTATCGCAAGAGCCTTTTAAAACCTTGTATTTTCAACGCTTTCAAGCTGTTTTTATAATTTCCGCAGTTGTCCAAAAATTAACCCTAAACGCTTAAAATTCTTTTCCATTGTGCGTAAAATTGTGCGTAATTTTCGCCATTTCTTTTTTCAAGATATCAATGTCGCTGTGGACGTAGATGTTGGCGGTAGTTTCAAAGTTTGCGTGACCGATTATTTTTTGAAGCTGCTCGGGTTTAATGCCCGCTGCGGCGGACATTGTGGCGAAGGTGTGGCGGGTGCAGTGCGGGGTCAGGCGGGGATTTTTGTAAAGGGCTTTGCCGGAAAGCGCGGAACGTTCGGGCGGTTCGATAAGACCCAGTTCGGCAAGACAGGGATAAAATTCGTACTTGCGAAAATACTCCGCTGTGAAATCGAACAACTTGTCGCTTTCGGCTTGTGCGAGCCAGTCGCGGACAAAGCCGCCTATTTCGGGCACGCCCGCTGGCAGCGGCACAATGCGGTCTATGCCCGCTTCGGTCTTTTCGCCGCCTATTATGTAACCCTCGTCAAGATGAACGTCCTGCACGCGGATAGCCGCGACCTCGCCTATTCTGAAACCCGTGTAGATCATAAAAAGAATGACCTGCACGCGCTTGTCGTCGGTGTGCGACCAAAGTACGTTCAAATCATCGTTTGTAAAAACTGCTTTATTTTTCTTCTCGGATTTAGGCATTTTAACGAATTCCGCATAATTCTTGTCGATGAGGTCGTTTTGCATGGCGTACTTGCAGAGCTGCGAACAAAGCTGCCGAATTTTTTCACACTTGGAACGCGAGAAGCCCGCTTCGCTGCATTCGTCAATGCAGGTCTGAATGTGGGCTGTCTTGATGTCGCGCATTTTTAAGCCGTATATTTTTTCAATACTCTTGTAAGCCGCCTGATAGCCCTGTACGCCGCTCTTGGTGAGTGTTGGAAAATGCACCTTGCTCCATGCTTCAAAGGTCTGCGCGACCGTGAAAGTGTATATGTCGGGGCGACCTTGCTGTAAATATTTGTTAATGGCTTCATTGGCTTCGCCGACCGTCTTGAACGCGCCGAGGTATCGCCGTCCCTGACCGCTGCCGCCTGCGGGAGCGTAGGCGAGCCAACAGCTGGCGTAGCGCGGATCCTTGCGGACAGTCCCCTGCCCGGAAGCGCGTTTGTGCGTCCTGCGCTTTGCCGCTTCCTGTTTCCTGCCGCAGAAATTACAAAACTTAGACCCTTCCGGTATCTCTTTCTTACAACGTTTGCAGGTCATGGTTTTCACCTTCTTTAAACCGCTCCCCGTCAAGCTTTATCGCTCAGCGGGGAATTTTTTATGCGTAACTCACTGCCCCGGTACGCCGTCTGCATACAGCTTATCGGGGCATATGTCGACTTCGTTGCCGTCAAGGTCTTTCCACGTTACCGCTCCGCATTCGAGATATACCGAAGCAAAACGGCGAGGGTCTTTCAGAAAAGAAAAGACAGGTTTTTCAAGCAGATAAGACACGTCGCTGATACGTTTTTCGCCGTTGTCAAATTCTACGCTCAGCCTGTGACCCGGAAGCGGCGAAACCTTTGTTACCGTTCTCATTTTTTTGACCTCCGCTTATTTCAAGGGTTCTATTTTAAACATCAATTCGCCGTCTCGGGCAAGCAGCCAGTCGGCGTTTAATTCTTCCTTATGGATCTCTATCCAAGCCGCAACAAGTCTATGCTGTTTTTTCGGCAAAGCCCCTTCGATGACCTCTCCGTCAAAATTATAACAGGCTTTAGCTTCCCCATAGATCGCATGAATATGCGGCGGATTATGGTCGTCGTAGTACATTCTTATCAATATTCCGTAAAACATTGAGATCGTCGGCATTTTATCAGCTCCTTATTTTTTTGAAGCGTTTTTATAAACACGCATTGTCAAGCTTATCGCTCGCGGGGAGATTTTTTTATATTTTTCCCAAGACCTTCCCCACGCACCGAACATCATCATATTCTCCGAAAACAAAGTCTTCAATCCAGCTTATGTCCGCAATACGGGCAGAAATTTTTATCATCATGGTCGTTCTCCGTATCCTTATCGACTATTTCGGAGAAGCCTGCTGTAATAATACCTGTGGGTACGGCGACAAAGCCTATTCCCAATACGGCTATAACTGCCGAAAGCAGCTTTCCCAACGACGTTACAGGATATATATCGCCGTATCCGACAGTCGTAAGAGTGGCTACAGCCCACCACATCGCTTGAAATACATTAGTAAATTGATCCGGCTGAGCGTCATGCTCTACGTTATACATAATGACCGCAGCCATCAGCATCAGCATAAACACTATAGTCATAGACGAGATCAGCTGACTTGCTTTGTTTTTGAATACGGTCGCTATCGTGTTCAAGGCGGTCGTATATCTGCCGATCTTGAATACTCTGAACAGTCTTATAATACGAAGCATTCGCAAAACGCGCAGATCTGCCTTTATGACCATTGGAAGGTAAAACGGCAATATCGCCAAAAGATCTATAATTGCCATGAATGAAAAAATATATCTTATCCTGCATTTGAGACCGGACAGGTCTTTGTATTTCAGATCGCAGACCCACAGCCGCAATATATATTCGGCAGTGAATATCATCACCGATACGGTTTCCGTTATGTGTGAGATCATCTGCATTTTCGGCGGCAATTCAAACGTATCTGCGATGACCAAGATCACATTTATCATTATCAGCGACATTATAGAGATCTCAAATATCCTGCCCGCAGCGCTGCTTTCGGGACATTCGATCACATGATATATGCGCTCCTTTATTCTACCACTCTGTTTTATATCTTCCACGACACTTACCCGCGCCGTCAGCGATAATTTTCCACATCGTCAAGCGGCTGGTCAGACTTGTCGAAGTCGCCGCGCTCGATGTGTTCAAGCTCGTGGAGGATAGCCTTTTTTTGATTTTCGTAGGATTGGTCAACGTTTATGTAAATATTGTAAAAACCCGTCTCATCTCTTGCGGTCACGCCGTGAACGGATATCGGCAAGCTGGTATATCTGACACAGTAATCTCTTCCTTCGACCATATCATTCACTCGCTTTCTTAAATTTTTCAAGAATATCAACGACCTGCTGTACATCCTCTTTTGACGCGCCCTGCGACACCTTGAACAAAGTCCTCATTTCCGGACGCTGACGAAGACTGTCTATAAACTCCCTTGTCTCATCGTCAAGGTAAACCGGAGCGTCCGAACGCGGAGAGCCGCCGATCAGATCGTCTATCTGCACGTCAAAGTAACGCGCAAGCTTGTCAAGCGTATCCACAGACAATGACTTAGCGCGTCCCATTTTCAGATCGGTAAGAGAGCCTCGCGGCGCGCCCGAATCCTTGCACATCTGTGTTATTGTAACACCGCGCTCTTTGCATAGCTCTTCTAATTTGTTGTACAAATCGGACATAATGACACCCCGTTTTTTGTGCATTACGCCAAAATTACGAAAAGACGTAAAAAGACTCTTGACAATTACAAGAATCCGTAATATAATAGAATTAGAGCTTACGGCGAAACGTAATTTAGGCGATTTAATTTTATGTGGTAATTATATTATATTACCTAATGGCGTAAATGTCAACAGCTCTTAAACGTTTGAAATCAAATTTTATTTTAAGGTGGTGTTAATTTATTGTTAAGGAAGCTTACGGAATACGGCAAAGCCGTAAAAATCGCACTGATCGAGTTGGGGCAGACTCAAAGCTGGCTGATAAGTGAGATCAAGAAAAAACTGCCCGACAGATACGTTGATTCGTCTAACCTCGGGAAAATTTTCACGGGGGAGATCAATTCGCCGGAAATCGTTTCGGCTATCAATGAGATACTGGGGATCTGAGAAAGGAAGTAAAAACATGAAAACGTATTACAAGGAATACGGAGTTACCGCGAGCATTGAAGAGAAGAAGGACGGTACGGCACGTTTGATTATCAAATCGTATAACGGCAAAAAAGCAAGGACAGCCTTCACAAATCGAGAAACGCCGCATATGCGGCTTGGAGAAGGTTTTGCGGTTGACGATTACAGAAAGGAATTAAAATGAGTGAGATCCAAACATTCAAAAGCCCCGATTTCGGGGAGATCCGCACGGCGGAGGTAAACGGCGAGCCTTATTTCGTGGGCAAGGACGTCGCGGAGATACTGGGGTACGAAAGACCTACAAAAGCTATTTCAGACCACGTTGACAAAGAAGATAGAGATGAAGTCCCAATTCAGGACTCCATCGGAAGAATGCAGAATACGCCTGTTATCAACGAAAGCGGCTTGTACAGTCTTATCCTGTCGAGCAAGCTGCCGACGGCTAAAAAGTTCAAACGCTGGGTCACAAGTGAGGTGCTGCCCGCGATACGCAAACACGGACTTTACGCGGCGGACGACCTGCTTGACGACCCCGACCTTGCAATACAAGCGTTTACCGCTCTCAAAGAGGAACGCCAAAAGCGCAGGGAGCTTGAAAGCACGGTCGCAGTGCAGACGCAGCAGATAGCCGAACTGAAACCGAAAGCGAGCTATTATGACGTGGTGCTCAACTGCAAGGACCTGCTGTCGGTCACGGAGATAGCAAAGGACTACGGCAAGACCGCGAACTGGCTGAACGCGTGGCTGCATGAAAAAGGCGTGCAGTTTAAACAAGGCAAGGTCTGGCTGCTGTATGCGAAGTACGCCGAGCAGGGTTACACGAACACGAAAACGCAGACCTACAACGGCAAGGACGGCGAAGTGCACACCAAAGTCCACACCTACTGGACGCAGAAAGGCAGACTGTTTATTTACGACCTGCTGAAATCGAGCGGTATACTGCCGCTGATAGAATTGGAAGGAGCAAAAGCATGAACACCTACATACTGACGATAACAAACTACTACGGCATAGTCCGCAAGGCTACCGTCAAGGCGCGTTCGCGCTTGGAAGCTATGGAGAACGTCTACAAAAATGACGGCGAATTTGTCACGGAAATAATTGAAATGGAGGGCTAAAAATGGCAAGAGAGATTGTAGTTATAAGCGTCGCACAAGCCGTTGAGATACTTAAGCAGCACGGTATGTCGATGTATCCCGAACATCTTCGCGCGGGGATAGAATGCGGGGCTTATCCGTTCGGAAAAGCGATAAAAATGCAGAAGCATTGCGTCTATGAGATCTACAAGCCGCTGCTCATGCGGTGGATAGATGAGCGGAGCGAGGAGGTGTCGGCATGAGATACAAGGTAACAGACTATTACGAAGAAAGAATATTCGGCGACACTGTATTCGTGTCCGACAGCCTTGAAGAATGCAAAGAGTTCTGCAAAGAATACAAGGAAGAAACAGACGGCGAGTGCGTTTTAACGATATACGATGATAGATTGTGCGAGGAGAGATATGCGTGTGAGTAAGTGGATAGAATTAAACAGCGGTGAGCTTGTTAATCTTGATATGATTTACGCTGTCACAAGGATCAATGAAAGAATATATCAAGGTGAAACATACAGCGTTAAATACTTTGAGACCGAGAGTGCCGGGTTTTCGCAATTTTCTGAAAACTATGAAAATGAAAGCGAACGCGACAAACGCTTTGAGGAGATCAAGGAAATGCTGCTGAGAGGTGATAAATAATGAAGAAGTCCACCCCCGAGCAGCAATTAAAATATAACGCCGAACAGATAATGCTTGAAGCCGCGCGGTGGATAGATCACCGCGACAACGGCTGTTCCGATCCGTTCTGGACGGACGGGGCGAATATGAACCTTACCAGAAATCACATCGAATATTACAAGCGAGAGATCGAAAGGCTCTGCAATGAACACGGCTTTGCACCGCCCCTCACAGTACTTTATCCCAACGCCGCCCGAGGTCGATAATCACTACATGGCGAACATGAAGCGGGACGAACGCTTTGAAAGGCTGACGGGTTGGGGAGATCGTTTGAAGCATTATAAGATCGAGTATGATTATAAGCAGATGAGTTTGTTTTAAGGAGGTAAAATCATGAAAATACTTGTTGAGGGCAAGCCAAAAGAAGAACCGATATACCGCTTCACTTGCCGGGAGTGCGGCTGTATTTTTGAAGC
>CANQED010000030.1 GCA_947594425.1 uncultured Ruminiclostridium sp. | reverse complement strand
AAAGGTGAAAGCATAATAATCAATGCTTCAATGATCTTAAAGTTCTATCCTATCAAGAATGGAACTGAAATATTTTTCGAGGACGGTGATTTTGTAGACGTAAGGGAAGATTTTAATTCGGTTTGTAACAGATTATTTGTGGTAGTTTCTTCCGATTTACCCTGTTGAGCGATTAAAAAGCTGACAAAACGTATAAAACGTATAAAATGAAAAACAAAACAGCATAAAAAAGCGGCAAAAAGGCAAAAGAAGCTACGAAAGATTATAAAAGTAACGCCGCTGGGGGCTTGTCCAGCGGCGTTTCCAAAACGTATAAAACGTATAAAAAGGTGGTGCAAAATGACTTATTGGACAAAGAATATGATTACAGGAAAGGTCTATAAAGGCAAAGCAAATAAGTGGAGCGAAGTTTCTTGGGAGTATGGTATGAGGCTTTATAATCCTTATACCGGAAAGACTGTAATCGGTTGGAATAACTATAAAGAGTCATTAAGGAAAAGCTATAATCAAAGATTTGGCAAAAAATAATCAAAAATCTATTGCATAGGGGTAAAATAAATGCAATTACGACAAATGGAAATCGTCAACGATCAAGATAAAATGACCGTTGACATACAAGAAACCTGCATGAAGTACAAAACCATTAAACAATGGGCGTACATTTTGCACGACAAAGACGACACGAGAGCGCATTACCATATTTATCTTAATTTTGGTACAAGCAGTTGTGATACGTCGCTCGTTGCAAGTTGGTTTAACGTTCCCGAGAACTTTATAAACAAAGTCAAGGGACGAAAGACGGATATGCTTCTCTATCTGACGCATGGAAACGAAAGTCAGAAGAATAAGCACCAATATTCCCCGTCCGAAGTCGTTGCGAATTTCGATTTTGAAACGGAGATTGAAAACAGTAAAATAATCGGCGACTTTGCGCATTATAGCTACGCTCAACAAGTGCAATATTGCAATAGTCTGCCGATAGCGGAAAAGTCTAAGGCTTTTACGCAATTAAAAAAGCTATGGGAGTTGGAGTGTCAATGCGCAAGTTTGATTACGGATAGACAAATTGAAGTCGTATTTATAAGCGGCAGAGGCGGCAGCGGCAAAACGTATTACGCAAAGAAAATGCTGAATAGCCTCGGCTATGACTTTTGCATTTCGTCGAGTAGTAACGACCCATTTCAAGATTATATGGGACAAAACGGTATGATACTTGACGACTTGCGAGATACGACTTACGAACACATGGAAGATCTGCTTAAAATCTTAGACAATAATACGAATTCATCTGTTCGAAGTCGTTTCAACAACAAGGTTTTTAACGGCAAGATTATAATTATAACTTCCGTAGTTCCGTTAAAGTATTGGTACCCTGTTTATAGAACGAGCAGTCACGATACGTTGTCGCAACTTTACCGCCGTATAACTTGCTACGTTGAAGTGCGGGAAAAAGAGATTGTCGTATATAACGAGGGTGCCGATGATCATGGCAATCCAAAAGGTCTTGGGCAAGTATTTGTAAACGAGCTCGGGACAGCTGAAAAAGCAAAGACAGAAAAAATGGATATAGTGTCCGTATTTTCAAATATTTGCGATAGAGTAACCTCTATCGAGCAATTAAAAATAACTACATAAGGAGAGTAAACAACAATGAGTAATTTTCGAAGTCACGAAAGAAGTGACAAAATCAAGTGGATAGTAATATCCATAGTGGTACTTCTGCTTGTTGCGGCAGTTATCGGCATTGCGGTAAAACTCGATCGCCGAACGACAGACGAGCGTTTGACGTCAAGCGCATATAGTATCGGCGCAATCGACGTCGAGGGCGACGTGGACAAGTCTATAAAGACGTCCATATATACCCGTAATGCAATATCCGTTGAGGGATTGAGCATTACGATTGCGGAAAAGTCGAAAGTAAAGTATTCGTTGTATTTCTACAACGTCAAGGGAAAGTTCCTCGAAAAGAAAGACTATACGTCCAGTTATACGTCGGAAACTTTACCCGAGGGCGCTAAGACTTGCAAGATCGTAATTACGCCGCTTGAAGATGACGAAATAACGCTCGGCGAGATTTTGGAATATGCCGGCGAACTTACCGTTCGTTATACGAACTAAGAGGTGTTTTATGGAGAAGATCAAGAAAATGACTTCTTGGGTAATGGCTATTGTCATTTTGGCAATAGCTATTATCTCAACGGTAACGATAGTTTTCTTTGTTCGCAAGCCGTTACGGCATGACAACATTCCCGCTCCGGATAGCGGTTTTATGGTATCTGCTTCCGAAAATGACATTATGTCCATATCCACAAGGCTTTTAGAGCCCGAGGAATATGGTGATTATGGCGTGTCAGCGATCGCCGAACAGTCGTTGCTTTTGACTGCGACCTTCGAGCCTACGGGTGTTGAGAATACCGGCGTCGATTGGAGCGTCGAATGGGTCACTCCCGACGATGGTTTTGCGTCGGGAAAAAGTGCGACGGACTATGTAACAATATCTCCCACCGAGGACGGAGCATTGACGGCGACGGCGCAGTGTCTGAAAGCGTTCGGAGCGCAAATAAAGATAGTGGTTAAAAGCCGAATGAATGCAAGTGCTACCGCTGAATGTATTTGTGATTACGAAAAGCGACTGCTTAGCTGTAACTTGGAGATAGCAATGACATACGGTTCTTATACTGCAAGTAATTTGAAAATTGATTTGTCAAAAGGTAATGTAAAAATAGACAATTCATCTCGTGGTCTTTTAGGCTATACGGGTGGCACTTGGAGTGCTTTGCCTAAACCCGGTGAAGTCAATGACTCGTTAAAATATGGCTCTAACGTAGCTCCAAAGTTGATCGATTGCGTATATAGCGATTATACGATAGATAAAGATTTTGATTACACTGTTAAATATAGCCTTTATGGTGATGATGATATGAATCGAGATAATTGGTATGAGTTATTTTGGCGTTGGGAAACGAGTAATGGTTTCGAGTCGATTCAACCGAGTCATGGTCTTGATGGTATGAAATCAAATAGCGTTGTGTATGAGTACAAAAGCGGCAAGGGCGAATATAAAACGGACTCATGTTTTCATACGGGTTATCGTTTTATATTCAGCGGATTTTTGACGGGTAGTGCTTCTGTAATTTCGGGGTTGGATAGTGTTAGTCAGGGTAAATATGATAATTATTTGTATCCATCTTTGAACAATTCTTTGATAAGCTGGATAACCAATTTAGAGCCAGAGCAAAATTCTTTTTTGACAGGTATTTTGACAGTTTCTATTCCCGGATATTTGGAGCCTAAAAAGATCGGTGTAATTGTTGTTAAGTCTTGCTTAGCAAATGCACTGATTGTTGAGAACGTAAGTTTGGACAAGCAGTCGTATACGTTTTAATCGAGGTACAAAATGACGAAAAGAAAAACCAATCAGATAGTTAAGTTTTTATCTGTGCTGACAGTGCTATTGTTAGTGGTTTTTCTTTTCGCTTTTGTTTTTAAGTTTACTGACGGCGGAAAAGGCACTTTTAGGACATTTTACTTAGAATACAACGGCGAAAGGATAACAGACACGAACAGTCGCATAGTTTTGGGCGGCAAAAAAGCACGTATAGATTTGAAAAGCATCTTGGGCGGGTTTTTAACTGCTTTGCCCGAGGAATATGACGTTCAAGTGGTTTTTAATCCGGACAATGCGGCGCTTAAAGCCTCGAATATGATTATAGGCGATAAATATTGGAGCGCAGTCGAAGATCTGAGCAGCTTTTTTAAGATAGATAAACAAAGCGAATATTTTGAGTTATCTGTCTTGGACGATTTCCACGACGAATATAAATTGCAAAATATCTTGGAAAAGGCGTTCCCCGACGAGCCACTCATCAATGTGCCGAACGAAAAAGAATTGTCCGAAATAGACGAATTCTATTTTTTCAGACTTATAGTGACTTCGGGCAGTATAGAGTACAAGATCGATTTCCGCTATATTGAGATAAAACTTTCACAGGAGAGGATAGTATTTTGAAACACCGAATAAGAAAAAGAATAATCTATAATTTATGCTTGGCTGCATTCGTGACCATGCTTTTTGCGTTTATCGTCCTGCCCTGCTTTAACAATACTGTTTACGCAGAGGGCGAAACGCAAATAATCGATTTGGATAAAACGAACGTACTCGACGATCTTAAAAGCAAAAAGGGGTTTTCGCTCCTCGATTATCCTTTTTACGAAAGCGAAAAGCCCGAAATAAAGGTTATTGATTTTGTCGAATATTGTTACGATTATCGTGCGGAAAAGCGAGATAAATACGGTCTTTACGTCTACGTGTATAACCCTAACCAACAAGTTATAGTGACCAATAGCGAAAAAAATAATATATCACTTGGAGAGTTATATAATGGCAGTCCCATAACGGAAGAAACCGAATGCGTTACTTATAGAAAGTATGATTTGCAGTTTTGTTCAATGTCCACCGAGGAAGGCACGTTAAGGCTTTTTTATAAATTTAAGATCATCGATCATAAGGGTGCCGACCTTAAAACAATAGCTCAAAGAGTAAACCCTAATTGCAGGCGTTATGATATAGTCGGTATCGAGTTATTGACCGAAAAAAATCCAAATGCGACCGATTATCCTGTATCTACTTCTTATTCTTTCAGTGGTTATGAAAAAGGTTTCGGTCCCGAGGGCGCAGATACAGGCGTCGAGTTGAAACGCAATACGTTGGAAACGGTAAGTTTGGACTTAAAATATACTACTTATCGTCCCGATTATATTAACGAACACGGCGCAGGACACCAAAATCAACTTAGCTCCGTGTATTTTGCCGTTCCTAAAAAGTTTGAAGTTTACGGCGGTTTGTATAAAGTGCATTGTTCTTGGAACGAGCAAAAAACCTCGTCTATTATTGTAACAAATAGGCAAGAAGTTTATGATGACGTTTTAGCGCATTTAGGGACTGACGGTAGCGGTGCGGCATTTAGGATATATGATCACTATTCTCCTACTACTTTGGGATATAATACTCCTAGTGCGACATGGGGTTATAATGCGAATGTTAATATATTCGGTGGCGCAGGTCTTATACCTGATTCTCCTGTCGGATATGTTTTTAAGACGACGAAGGAAAACGTGCGAGATTATGACGTTCCTTCGGCGGATATAAAAAAGTGGTTAGCCGACCATACGGGTGAAAGGTATCTTTTTGCCGATGCTGTTGATGAGGGACGTACCAAGGGCGAACAAGAATATACTTTTACGGCAGATGAGGCTTTTGATATGTTATCTTTTAATGCCACCGCAAGCGGTTGGCAGAAATTTTGCCTTAAATGGCAGAATTTCTGGTCGCATGATAAATGGGATATCGGCGGCGATAATATTTCTGTTGAGCCCATTCGACTTATAAAAGATAGTGATTTTAATGGTTCTCCTACGAGTAATGCGGCGGCACTTTTTGTCGATGATGACGATTATTCGGACTTTAAGAATTATTATGATACGAATAAATACGAGAATAATGTTTTCTTGCTTAGATTTGCCGTAACCGATTATTATTCGAATTTACAACAAGTGATCAAGAGTTCGGCAGTTCTTAATGTTTTTGATGAAAAATCTACATATAGAGCGAGTGAAACTGTATTTCTTGATTTTGATATTATCGATTTGACCTTTAAGAAAGATACCACCGAAACAGTAATACCTGTTGTTGCGTCACCTGTTGACGTTGTGGGCGGCGTAACGGCTCCGATTGTTGAAGATAGCGATTCCAATAAATTTTGGGATATTATCAAGACTATTTTAGTAGTCATTTTGATATTGATTTTAATCGGCTTATTGTCGCCTATACTTCCCTACATATTTAAGGGAATTATTTGGGTGATATCGCTGCCGTTTAGGCTAATATCTAAGCTGTTTAAGCGGCGCAAAAGTAAAAAATAAAGCGAGGTAATCTATGGCGAGAAGAAAAAGATATATAAAAGGCAGGGTTTATATTACCGACGATAAGATACTTGTCGGCGGTAAAGGAAAAAAGCGTAGGGTCGTTTCTATGGGAAACGATAAAAACAATATGGCTGTGCGCCGTATATCTTCTTTATATGATAAGAACGGCAAGAAAAAAGAACATCTTATTCCGATAGAAAAATATCCCGATATACCTAAGCCGAGCGGCGTTGAGATTAAAACTTTTCGTAAAACTGTAAGCGGTAAACCTATAAAAGAAAAATATTTGAGTAAAACAAATACAAGGCTTAATAAATGGGATATGAAAAAAATAGGCACGAAATTTAGGCCAAAAAAATAAAGGGCAACAAATGTTACCCTTTAATGTGGATAGACTTCAAATGTCTGGTCGGAAGATACCCGACGCCACATTCAGTATTATATTATACTTTTAGTTAAAAGTCAATAGTTTAGAGGGTATTGGAATGAAAAATTATAAAAAAATAATAGCCGTAATAGTCGGCGCATTGGTTTTGTTTATATTGGGATATTTTATATTTACGGCGGGTCAAGTAAACGTATGAGCGTAAAAACGAGAATTAAAACCGCAATTAAGAGCATAGATTATAGGCATTATATTTGTGCCGGCATAACTCTTGTATTTGCAATCGTTGCTATATTCGCTTTCCCCTATGCCTTTCCTCGCTTAAAAGAGGGCTTTCGGGATATATGGACTTCGATCGTCTACTTCGTTGCCGAAATGTTCGGCGACGGCGGGGATCTGACAAAGGTCACCGTCAATCAGTTATCCACAATTCCTTTCGAGCTTCCGTTTAATCTTCCGTCCACATGGGACGCTTTTAAGCTCGCTTGGGGTAATTATTGGCGGCTGATCGTTTCCGGCGGAAACATGGTAAATTACTTCAATCACATTTTGGACGTGTTGTACGTAATTCTTCATGCAATTTTGTTTGTCGTGCCGCTCTTTGTAATAATCGTTATTATCAAGATGAATTTGCCGAAAAAGCAAAATAACGATTATAACAAAAGCAGTAAGCCGCTTGTGCAGTGGCGTAAATTCGAAAAACGTGTATACTTGCCCGTGAAGTCTTGGGTTTTGGAATTTGGACGATTTATCGCCCAAAACGGCGCATATTGGAAATTATGGCTTTTGGCAGCGGCATATTGTTTTAACCTCATTACTGTGTTTTTAGAATTTATCGCCTTTTATCTCTACTTTTGCAGCTCTTTCCGCTTTTGGGAATTGTATTTGCAAGTGGTCAAGCTCTTGTTTGATTTATCTGTTATGATCCGAACCGTTCCCGGCATAGCGTGGCTCATTTTGGGCTTTGTAATTCTCAATTACATACGGCGCAAAATCGGCTACGATCGACTTAATCACATGGAAAATAAGGACAGAGGCTTTATAAATGAGCGTCCTATTGTGTTTATGGTCTGCGGCACAATGGGCAAAAAGAAAACAACCATGATAACGGATATGGCGTTAAGTCAAGAGATAATGTTCAGGGATAAGGCGTTTGAAAAAATACTCGAATGCGACCTTAAATTTCCGTTTTTTCCTTGGATAAACCTCGAAAACGATATAAAGGCGGCTATGGAAAATCACTCGCTGTATAACCTTGCGACTTGCCGTCGATTTGTTGCAAGTAAAAGGCGCAAGTTCTTTTTGCACCCGAAACTGCAAAATCTATGGGGTTATAACTTCGAGCGTTACGGCATGGAATACGACGATAGTTTGACCGTTACCGACCTTTGGAAAGTGATCAACGATTATACGCAGTTATACTTTATCTACGTTATTGAAAGTAGTCTTATGATCTCGAATTATTCAATTCGTACCGACGACGTCTTGCAATCGCTCGGAAACTTTCCCCTTTGGGACACAGATCTATTCAAGCGTGATAGTCGAATGCAGGCGGCATACAGCCGACACGCACATATTCTCGACTTTGACAGTCTCCGCCTTGGTCGGCGCATAGTCGAGGATAACAAAAACGCAAACGCTTTTGAGTTCGGAGTAATAAACATTACCGAGATTGGCAAAGAGCGAGGTAACAATTTGGAATTGCAGGAAAAGAAAAAGCAAGCAGACGAAACTAACCAAAAGAACGATCTTTTCAATTCATGGCTCAAAATGGTAAGGCATAGCGCAACTGTGGATAACTTCCCTTTTGTACGTGTAATTGTGGACGAGCAACGTCCCGAAAGTTGGGGCGCCGACGCTCGGGACCTTTGCGAGATCGTCCACATTGATGAGTGTTCCGAAATGCGTCTTGCTATGCCGTTCTTTGCTCTCGGCGATCTTTTGATAAGTTGGTTTCTCGGGCGGTTTGAGCGTAAGTATTACGACTATCGTTTCAATCGGGGTGACAATACGCTGTTTATGTATCTCTATCACGGCTTTGCGGCGAAGTTACATAAGTATAGGACAGGCATTTATAACACTTTCGGGTTTATGAAAATGGACGTTCTCGTCGAGAGCGGAACGCAAGACGGCGATAAGAGAGGTAAAAATTATTACCTTATGGCGAAAAAGATTTACTCTCGCCGTTTCAGCACCGACGCATTTAGTGATTATTTCAACCAAAAGGCGCTTAATTCGCCTGTCGGTATAAACGACATAGCGGAGTTTAAGACCGAAAAGGCGACATTTGCCGAAATGCTTTCGGAGAATTCCTACTTCTTTAACGAGCTTAACAAGATACGAGAAAAAGAGGTAAAGAAAAATGATTGAATTTTGGTATTTTTGCCGTAATGGATCCAACGGCTTAGATATAATCTTACAAAAAAGGGGGTGAAAAAGATTATGGCAAGAAAATTTAGTACTAAGTCCGAAAAAAGAGCTTTTAGAATGGGTCTGTTTGCCGGACTTTCTCGGAAGAAGTCTAAAAAAAGTCGTTCAAATGGGCGTAATAATGTGAATACATCTAATTCGCTTTTAGATGATATTAAGAATTATAGGAACCGTAATTTAGGTGTATTGTATTATAATGGTAAATATTATGATACCAATTTTATTGATAAGCCCGTTGAGATTACTAAAAGTGAAATTAAGAAGTTGCGTTCATCTTATGATCCGGAAGGAAAATTACGAGATATAGATGTGGCGGATCGCTATGTTCATCATATGCGACATAAATATGGAGTATATGATAAAAAAACTGGACGTTTCTTACACATGCTTGGAGAGGACAAATAAAAATAAGGGAGCTGTCGTATAGTTGGCAGCTCCCTTTTGCTTTATTTTTTCCATTCGGGCATAAATCCGAAATATTCGTATGCTTTTCTTTGCAGTTCTTGAATAATAATATTTATAAAATTACTATCTTTTGGTGCATCTTTTTCTATTCCTACGTATGGGACGTTATATTTTTTATATAGTTCTTCTTTCTCCTTGCGGTCTTTAAGATATTTTTCCGATTTCATGCCCCAATATTCTATGTAGATGCCTTTTTTAGGTCCGGTAATAGGAATAAACCAATCACATTTTTTACGTTCGTAAATAAATTCTTTTATCGGTTGTTCATAAGCGTGCATTATTGTTGCGTTCCATAGTGCATTATCAATATCTACTTCCATTTGGCTTTTAACTCGGTGTCCGTCTATTGTTGGGTATATGCTCTCTCGTTGTTCATCTTTTTCCGTGGCTGTCAAGTCAATATTGTTTTCTTTTGCTTCTTTGGGCTTTTTAGTTTCAATTATTTTCGTAATGTCTTTTTCTAAAATGCTTAACAACATATTATCGTCATTTGAATTTGCATTTTGATATGCTATTGCAATAAGTTTGTTACAATTGCTTTTTACTTTTTCGAAATCTTTCATTCGATATATTACGTCTTTAAGATTATAATAATAATCTCTGAATTCACTCATAGAGCTGTTTTTGTTTAATCCATTCATGTAGTCGACTGTTTCATAATAACAATTTTTGCATTGTAATTTCCCTTGCGGTGTTTTATCGTGGCAAACAATACAAAATTCATGTCCGGAATTGATTTTTTCAAAATCGCTTTTATTTGCTTTGTGGTCGTGGCATTCGCATTCTTCATTTGCATTGTGCCATTTGCCGCAATCCGGGCATTGTTCTATTTCGCCGTTCTTTGCCATTTGTCCGTGTTTTGCGCAAAGTCTGTCTTTACGCGGATTCCCAAAATAAATAAATGTCGGCTCGCCGCAAATCGGGCATACGAGTTTTTCTTCTTTCATCTGTTTTAACCCCTATAAAAATGTGATATGTGTAGTATATCTTAATTTTAAAGAAAAGTCAACTGAAAAGAACGGAAGCTAAATTGGGTAGTGGCTTAGGGAGCAGGGCAAAATTTTAGGGACGGCTTATGCCGCCCCTCGTTTCAAATAATTGTGTAACGTATTTCTTGCTTTATCTTCTGTGTCGGATAAATGCGTTTCTCGTCGAACGGATAAACCTTGTCTTTAAGTTGCGGTAATTCAATGTCGGGATAGTCAGGCTC
>CANQED010000029.1 GCA_947594425.1 uncultured Ruminiclostridium sp. | reverse complement strand
ATTCTACCAGAAGTGCGGGGACATGTCTATATTTTTGTCCTTTTTCTTTTTGCGAAAGATATTGTACCTTATCCAAAGATACTGCAGGTTAGGCATTCGCCCAAGCGATTGCGTTATAAAAGTATCTATTGCAAAATAAAGCACGGAGTACCAGATAATCTGATACTCCGTGCTTTTTACTTGCCAAATTCCACTTGACGGATGCCGTAACTTAAATTTTTTGATTGAAAACTTCTTTATGGACACCCGCCATTACAGCGGGAGGTTGTTTTATATGCAAAATAAACAAATCTGCGCCGAAATTCGACCTTAAAACTATGGCATATTCACAAAAATATTAATTTTGTCTTGAATTATCAATTCGGCTATGCTAACATAATAAAAAAACAAGGAGGATATTTTTATGTTCACACTTACACCCGAGCTTATCGCTCAGATGCAGCAGTATCTCACTATGGCGCTTGTGCCGTCGATAATCTGGGGAATATTGCAGATAGTAGCAACATGGATAGTATTTAAAAAGGCGGGAGAGGCAGGCTGGAAGTGCCTTATCCCTATCTACAGCTCTTACATCTTCTTTAAGATAGCGGATAAAAAGGGCAGCTTCTGGATAGTACTGGTGCTCGGCATTATAGCGGGCGTGTTCACCGCACTCGCAGGAGCGCTGAATATGCCGCTTTTAGCTCTCCCGGGCCTTATATGTATGGTGATAGCCGTAATTATTAATATAACGGTATACTACAATCTATCTGTTAATTTCGGCCACGGCGTAGGCTATACCTTAGGGCTTTTATTCTTAAACCCGATATTCATGCTGATACTCGCGTTTGGCAGCTCGCAGTATAAAGCTAATCAGCAATAATTATTATTGATACAAATTTTCCCCCGTCATCCTTTGACGGGGGAATTTGTGTATATATGCGTATTTAAGCCTTTTTCGGAGCGGATTTAGCAAGCTGGAGGGCGTATTCTTTTACCGTCGCGGTAAGCTGTACCTCGCTTATCCACTTTTTAGGAAGCTCATTATATCCGAGATAAGTACCCTTTAGTGCGCCCGCTATAGCCGCGCAGGCGTCGGAGTTGCCGTCTTGATTAGCGGCAAGCTGCACCGCGCTCTCAAAATCATAATGTACCGCCGCGCAGTATATCCCTATCGCAAGCGCGCTCTCGGCGGTGTTGCCGCTGCCGAGCTCGCTGACTGCGGTCAGCGGGCTAAAATCGCCCTCGATAAGCTCGAGCGCCTGATTTATCGCCGCGTACACCTTGTCATAATTGTCATAGTCGGTGAGCTGCTTCATACAGCCGAGCGCGGACTTTTCTATGGTCTCACCGTTTACTATATTTGCTATCATATAGGCAAAGCACCCCGCCGAAAGATACCCCGACGGCGCGCCATGCGTTATCGCGGCAAAAAGGCAGCCCGTCTTAAACGCAAGCGTCGGGTCTACCGAGAAGAACAATCCCGCGGGCGCGACCCTCGGCACGCAGTCAAATAAATCATTGTCATTAAGCGCCGAGCCGGGTCTGCCGTAGTTCATATCCGTCTGCGCAGAAAGCGTCTGTATCAGCGTCTTAGTGGGGCTGCGCTTTTTCATAAGCTCGTCGAGCTCGAGCAGGGCGCAGGGATAATTGCCCACATTCTTGCCTATTATATTCTCATATACGGTCTGCTTAGTCTGGGTATAAAGCCACTGCTGGAGCGCGAGGAACACATTGTCGGTATAATCGGCGGCGGTAGTCCCTCCGTTAGCCGCCGTCCAGAGTATGCCGTGCGCGGTAAAAAGCATAAGCTGCGTCTCGTCGGAGATAAGCGCGGACTTAGTCTGCTTAGAGCGTATCGGCTTTAACAGTCCCTTTTTGCCGTAGTCCTTTTTTATCTGCTTATAGCTCTTGCTCTTTATCTCGCAGCCGAGTGCGTCCCCGAGCGCGAGCCCGAGCATACACCCCGCAAAGCGTTCTTTCTTTGTCAGATCCTTCTTAGCCATAGCCTTTCCTTTCTTTAGTTCTTTGCGATATTTTCTTTATAATCGTTTATCATAAGGTCGACGAACCGCCCGTACGAGCGCGTGCCGTCCGACTGCCCCTGCATTTGCAGATAGCTGTTATTGACGCTCTCGGCGACGTCCCCGGCCGGGGTCTTATATTTATCCCAAAAGTCATTATTAGCGGCAAGCTCCGCCTTTACCTGCGGGCTGATATAAGAGTACAGCTGCGCGTACACCTCGTCGCCCGCCACGGGATAAAACGCGTTTAGCGCGTAGACAAGCGCGTCGGTATAGGCGCTGTAGCACAGTATATCGTTTCCGCTGTCGCGGCAGGCGAGATACGCGATAAAGTTAGCCTCGTCCTCTCTCATAAATCCCTTTAGGTGCGAAAGCTCGTGGCATACCGTCATAGGCGTCGTAAAATACGGCGCGCTCATATTATAATTAGCCTCCACGGTAAACGGGTCGTATATCCCCAGCGTGCGGGTATAATTCATGACCTCGGACATAGCTATACCTTTAGCCTGCGGGTAAAAGCCCGATAGGGTATAATATCTCATACCGAGCTTTTCCATAGCCTTTACACAGTCGGAGGAAAGGTTTTCCTCCCCCTTAGTCAGTATCTCGTCGCTGTCGGGGGTCACCTTGTCCGCGTAGGTGTTAGCGCCCTGCACTAAATATACGCACAGGTCGGCAAGCTCCTGCGCGGTATATTTTTCGGTGACAAGCCCGCTCTTTGCGGAAAACGGATCGCGAAAATAATTTATCCCGCAATTAAGCGTATACACCGTTATCAGCACCGAGCTTACGCACAATATCGACGCGACAAAGCGCAAAGCGTACGTCCTGCGCTGTCTGCGATTTCTTACTATCTTGACTATCGCGAAAATTATCAGCGCTATCGCGGCGATTATGCCCAAAATCAGCAGCCACTCGCCCACCGCAAACGGAAACAGCCCGAACAGCGCCCCCACGGTCGATACTATTATCGGGTATATGCTCGACGAGTACCACTCGGCAAAGCCGTCGATATGCCTCGCGAGCAATGTCAGCCCCACCGACAGCACGATAAGCGCCGCCGCGACGATAAACGCCGTCTTAATCCCTTTATTTGAACGCTTTTGTTTGTAGTATGCACGCATTTTCCTTTTCCTTATCCTTATTCCAACGCCTTAAGAGCCTCGTTTATATGCTCTTTTACCTTTACTTTAAGTTCCTCGGGGCTTATTATCTTTACCTTTCCGCCGAATTGCAGCAGCCAGCCGTAAAAGGTCGGGCTGACGTTAATATCCACGCTTACTCTGAAATGGTCGTCGTCCTCTTTTATTATACGCGTATTGTTGCCGAATTTATCCATCACTACGGTGATAAGCGACTTATCGAACACAAGCTCCGCCCTTACGCTCTCTCCCGAGAACATACCGAACACGCGCTTAGCATAATCGGATATATTAAAGCTGCCGTCGGGCGGAACGGACGGCGTATCGGTGAGCCTGATGTCCTCCATTCTGTCCACGCGAAAATTGCTTATGCCGCCGTACTTTTCGTACCAGCCGACGCAGTAATAATTTTCATCCTCCCACGCGAGCGAATAGGGCGACATCTCGTATCTCTCGCCGTCAGAGCGGTATACCTTTTTCTTATTCATATCATAGCCGAAATAAAGAAAGCTTATGCGCACCTTCTTTTGTATCGACTCGTGCAGGGTCTGGATATTGTAGTATATCTTCTCGTTTATCGTCTTTACGCGGTTAGCGACTATTACCGTGCGGTCGAGGGCGCGCGCCTGGTATACGCTTGTCAACAGCTCTATCTTCTTTATCAATTGGCGCGACTTTTTCTCGGTGATAAATTTGGAGCAAGCTACCGCGTCGGCGAGCAATTGCAATTCGGGCAGCTCAAAATTGCCGCTCCCGCAATAATACTTCGTCGCCGACGAATCGCCCGAGCGGTTGATATCCATACCGTACAGCTCGAGCGCCTCTAAGTCGGAGTATATCGACTTGCGCTCGGCGGCTATATCCCTTTCGGCGAGCTTATTAATTATATCCTTTATCGAAAGCGGGTGCTGCTCGTCGCTCTCGCGCAGCAGTATATCCGCAAGGTACAGCAGCTTTAACTTCTGATTTGACGAACGAGGCATAGCGGCTCCTTTCCGTATGTCACACCATAGTGAAATATGCGATGTAGGACATAAAATCTCCCCACAGGTCGGGTATGTCGAACCCGCTGTTTTGTAATACCTCGGCGGAGTATACCCTGCCGTTTTGCTCGCAGCGGTAATATTTGCCGCTTTGAAGCCCTTTCAGCCTTACGCGCTGTAAGAATACGCTCGGCTCTTTAAGCACCTGCACATATTCGAGCAGCGCCTCGGTCTTATCCTTAGAGACAAATTCCCACGCGTCAAAGCGGTCGGTTGCGAACGGGTCGCCTATTCGATAATAGTCGCCGTTTCTGACAAGGGGGTTGTACTTGTTAAACTCCTCTATCTGCTCTTTTATCGCGTTTTTATCCTCGTCGGACAGCTTAGTTACGTCGAGCTCATAGCCGAAAGTCCCGGGCAAGGCTACGTGACCGCGCGTCTTAAACGGGGTTATCCTGCCCACGCAGTGATTGGGGCTTGCGGATACGTGCGCGCCAAAGCAGGAGCAGGGATAGCACAGCGACGTGCCGTGCTGTATCTTAAGCCGCTCGATAGCGTCGGTATCGTCGCTCGTCCATATCTGCGGCGAATAGTACAGCATACCCGCGTCAAAGCGCGAACCGCCGCCCGCGCAGTTCTCGAGCAGCAGGTCGGGGAAATCGGTAAGCAGCCTCTCCTGCATCTCATACACGCCGAGCACATATCTGTGCCATATCTCGCGCTGGCGCTCGGGCGGTAGGACCTCATTTCCTACCTCGGAGAGCTGGCGGTTCATATCCCACTTTACATACTCTATATTAGCCGAGGACAATATGTCCTTTACCCTCGAGTAGATATAATCTCTTACGTCCTTACGTGAAAAATCTATCACGAGCTGACTGCGCGAGGTGTTGCGCCGTCTGCCGGGGATGTGTATGCACCAGTCGGGGTGAGCCTTGTACAGCTCGCTGTCGGGGCTTATCATCTCGGGCTCAAACCATATGCCGAACTTAAGCCCTATTTTATTTACCTCGTCGACAAGCTTTTTAAGCCCGCCCTTTATCTTATCTTCATTGACAAACCAGTCTCCGAGCGACGAGCGGTCGGAGTTTCTGTGACCGAACCAGCCGTCGTCCATAACGAGCATCTCTATGCCCGCCTTTTTAGCCTCTTTAGCTATCTCGATAAGCTTATCCGAGTCAAAGTCGAAATAAGTGGCCTCCCAGTTGTTTATGAGTATCGGGCGGCGCTTGTCACGCCATTTGCCCCTGATAAGATTATTACGCATAATATCGTGGAGATTTCGCGACATCCCGCCGATACCCTCATTAGAATAGGTCATTATCACCTCGGGAGCTTGAAATTCTTCCCCGCACTCAAGGTGCCAGGAAAAGTCGTAGGGATTTATCCCCGATACGACTCGGGTCTTTTCGTACTGATTGACCTCCGCCATAGCGACAAACGACCCCGAATAGCACAGCGCAAAGCCGTAAGCCTCGCCAAAGTCCTCGGTGGCGGTATGCTCGCACAGCGCGATAAAGTTATTATGCGCGTGAGAGGTAGCCCCACGGTTAGAGTCCACCGACTGCTTGCCGAACCTCAGCGGAAAGCGCTGGACGTGCCGCTCTCTCGCCCACGTACCGTAAAGCGTTATCATATCATAGTCCATTCTGTCGAGCTCTACGCAAGTAGACAACAGCCTGCGCAATTCTATCGGGTCTGTGCCGTTATTTTTTACCCTTACCGAGCGGGTGATAACGTCGCAGTACTCGAACACGCTGTACATAAGCACTATTTCCATACCGTTATGCGGGTCGGTGCAGAATATCTCGAGCGTCTTTGCGTCGCCGTCGCGCGAATAGGTCGCTGGCAGCCCGTTAAGCTTAGGCTTGCCGTCGGTTATCCTATAGTCCTTGTACACGCACTCGCACGCGGACATACCGTACTTGTCCATAAGCTGAAAGCACGGCTCGCGAAAATCCGCCATACCCGACGTGGGAAATTCCATAGGCGCGCAGTCAAAGCTGTGCGGCCCCATAGAGTCATGCACCGCGGGTACAAACGGCTCGTCCCCCGGGATACGCAGCATATGAGTTATATCCGTCTCGGGTATCTTAGCGCCGTAGTAAAGGTGCAATAACGTCCCGTCGTTGGTGACGTGAAAGGCGTAGGTAGATTTAGCGGTGTCAAGCTTGAACACCTTTTTATTTTCATCGTATATTATAGACATAATATTTCTCCATTCTGATTATTTCGGCAAAAGCCCGTATATATTAAATATATCACATTTTTCCCTCTCAATCAACCGTAAACGCAAAAATTTTTGCTTTTTATTAAAAATTATACCGTCTGCGCCTATTTTTTTGAATTTTTCACCGTCATAATTCATAATCTTAGATATGGACAACGTGAAAGGATGGTACATATGATAAAAAACACCACCAACGCAAAGCTCGCCGCAAGAAAGCTGATCCCTCTCGCAAAGGGCGCGCTGACAGGCATAGCGGCGCTTATTCTGCTGACTATGCTGTCGGCGGTATGCTATAACCTCGCCGAGGCTCCCGAGGGCACCGACATTATCCTCGCGTATATCTCGCTTGGCTGTGCGGCGCTGGTAGGGGGTATGTTCTGCGCCGCCGCCAACGGCAAAAACGGGCTTATCTGGGGCAGCTTTGCGGGGGTGGAGATGTTCGCGGTGTGCTGTGTCGGCGCTGTTATCACAGGCAATATAAGCGGGGGCGAAGCGGTATCAAAGCTGCTGCTGTGCATTATCGCCGCCGCCGTCGGAGGGGTGATAGGCGTAAATAAAGCGGCGCGGCGGTAAAAACGCGAGAGGTTATATGTCGGCTTGACAAACGCAGCAAAAAGTGATATTCTATATATTGATAATAATTATCGTTTTATGGAGTGTTATTATGACTATCTTTTATAAGTTTGACGGAAAGCTGTACGCCAACATAACCAACCGCTGCCCCTGCTCCTGCGTATTCTGCATAAGGAAAAACGGCGACGGAATAGGGGACGTCGACAACCTGTGGCTTGAGCGCGAGCCGACGTTAGACGAGATAATTAAGGCTTTTGACGAATTTGACAAGACGGGGCTGAACGAGCTTGTATTCTGCGGATACGGCGAGCCTATGGAGCGCGCGGACGTGCTTATGGAGGTCGCCCGCCATGTAAAGCGCGTGTCCGATATGAAGATACGGATAAATACGAACGGGCTTGTTAATCTTATCGACCCCGCCTTTGACGTATACTCTATGCGCTATATAATAGACAGCATATCCGTCAGCCTCAACGCGCCCGACTCGGACACCTATTATGAGGTGACCCAGCCCGCTTTCGGACTGCCCGCCTATCATTCTATGATAAGCTTTGCCCTCTTGGCAAAATCTATAGTCGGCGACGTGACCTTTACCGTGGTGGACATTATCGGCGAAAAGAAAATAGCCGACTGCCAAAAGCTCGCGGACGATCTGCATATCCCGCTCAGAGTACGGCACTACGTCACTGACAACGAAACATACACCTAAAGTAAAGAAAGGGCGTATAATAAAAGAAAGGACGTATAATGAACTATTCTCAGCAGAGAAATTGTATCCTTAATATAGTCTGCTCTAACCCTATCCATCCGACCGCCGAGCAGGTATACGAGCAGGCGCGCAATATTTTCCCGCGCATAAGTCTCGGCACGGTGTACCGCGACTTAAATCAATTGTCGCAAATGGGCGCGCTGAAAAAGATATGCAGCTCTTACGGCAGCGTGAGATTTGACGGGCGCACCGACCCGCACTTTCATATGGAATGCACTTGCTGCAGACGGGTGTTTGACGTCGAAAAGTCCGAGCTTTTCTCCCCCGAAAAGAGCATAATGGACAGCTGCGGCTTTTTAGTCAGGCGCTACGAGATAAGCATACAAGGCATATGCCGCGACTGCCGCGAAAAAAATCGCGATTTACCTATTGACAAAACCGAAAAGCGGTAGTATAATAACCATGTGATCTGTTTCAGGGCGGAGTGAAATTCTCCACCGGCGGTATAGTCCGCGCGCCGCGATAACATCAAGGCTGATTCGGTGCAATTCCGAAACCGACGGTATAGTCCGGATGAAAGAATCAGAAATGCGCTGCCGCATAAATCTTTTATGTGCGGCTCACACTTTTGAAATCAACGCCCTGTCTTATGACAGGGCAGTTTTTGTAACAGCGTACGGTGTCGTGCCCGTATGCCGAAAAATCATCTGAAACAGACTGACAGAAAGGATGATTTTTATGCAAAACACAACCGCGACCACACATCGCACAAAAAGGCTCTTCGACACAAGAAAGCTGGTATTTACCGCTTTGCTTGCGGCACTCTCCTCGGTGCTTTTTATGTTCTCGTTCAGTATCCCTATCGTGCCGAGCTTTTTGACCTTTGACTTTTCGGATATCCCGGCGGTGCTCGCGTCGCTGACAATGGGTCCCGTGTCGGGCGTATTCGTAATCCTCGTAAAGGCCATTATCAACTGCTTTTCGTCTATGACGGGCGGGGTCGGCGAGCTGTCTAACTTTATCATCGCCTGCTTTTTGGTAATTCCTGCGGGACTTATCGGCAGCAAGATAAAGTCCTTTAAGGGCGCGGTGATAGGCTGTATCGTCGGCAGCGTGCTTATGGCTCTTTTATCCATTGCGTCAAACTACTTTCTTGTTTACCCCATCTACGAAAACATAATGTCCCTCGACGCTATAATGGGAATGTACAAGGCGATAAACCCCAACGTCAACACCCTCTTGGACGCGCTGATATGCTTTAACTGCCCGTTTACATTAGTTAAAGGGATCATAGCCTCGGCGGTAAGCCTGCCGCTGTATAAGGTGTTAAGACCCGTGTTTAATTCGTATTACCGCACCGAGAAGTAAGCTTAGTATAGCCGTATCGATAAGAATAAGAATATATTAAAATATGTCCCGACGTAAAACGTCGGGACATATGCTTGTCAAAAGCTCCGATACATACCTTTTAAGACTGACTTAAGTGCCTTTCACCTATAAGCCGAAAGCCCCTCAAGAATACGGAGCGGTTACAAATACTACCTGTTCTTATAAATGGGGCAGTCTTCGTATTGCTCACCATAATCCGTTTTGCACTTGTTCTTTACTTCATTTTCCGACAGCGTCTTATTGCAAAGCTTGCAAAAATAATCTCCCTGAGAGAACAATGCGCCTCTTGACTCATAGTCCAAATGCGGGCATCTTGCCATGGTTTTCACCTCCTTAATCAAACTGTAATATGTAAATTCAATTACATATTGTTACGAATTTCATTCAATCGTTCCGCCAACCCTAACCCGTCTATAGGGAAGTCTCTTTGCTGCGCTAATTCTAAGCAAAAGCGTTCGGTCGCGTGATTATTACACCAATTGGCCAATGAGGCCATGCTGATAACTAAATTGGGAGAAGCGTCGGAAAGCCGCGCGGACATTATTTGCTCAAAATGAGGACATATCCTATTGAAAGCCGCCTTATCCGTCTTAGTTTGAACATAGATCATTGTTGCCAATGCATCAGGTGGAATGCTTTGTTCTTCAGATATTTTCGTATATCGGCTGATAAAAGCGCTGTACGTGTAGATATCAAAAGGCTCCGCGAGCGCCGCGCCCCATATCAATTCCGAAACATCAATAATATCATTAACAATCTGACTGTTGTTAAAAACATTTTGACAGCATGCCTTTGCTCTGTTGACAAAGCCGGCGTCTGCCGCTCCGTATTGTTGAGTGATAATGCTGACACTGTCACTTTGAATAAATCTTACTAAATTTAAAGTGTTTTCCCTTAATACTCTGTATCTTTCTGATTGAGCATCGGCGGGCGGATATATATAGTGTAGAAATTCGGCGTATTTAGCCGCATCAGAAAGATCATCGGCTCTTACGGCAGCATTGTATGCTTGCTCTACAGCGGGTGTATATTTCCTCGCCTCTTCGAGCGCAAAGTCGCGGGTAATACCGGCATTGCTTTTGCTTTCTTCGGGTTGATTAGATATATAAGCTCTTGCTTTGTCAGCATTTTCGGGAGTTATTTTTTCGGGTGACAGCCGATCTCTTAACGTGGTTAAACAAATCTGCATTGATGTATTATAACGGTATGCTCTTTCCCGTTCCTTTCTTTCTTCTTCGAGCTGAGCTGCCTGCATATATGATTGTGCCATTTTATGGTCATTTTCCGCGCCGATGACAAATCCGACTATTCCACCGCATATTACGCAAAAAATCAAGCAGCCGATAAAAAAGTTCCAGCTCCACAGAAACGGCAAATATTCTTCCCAATTATTATATTTACAAGTCAAAATATTGCATGTGCATTGACACATCTCAAACAAAAAGCCTGCGCCATATAGTGCCAATGCAGCAGCTAATCCGACAGCCAAGCCCTTAAATGTAGCTAAAGCTTTACCGTCGGGATCATTGCTGTTATTATAAAATTTCCAAATCTTAAACACGGCTTTATCCTCTTTCCATACATCTCGATCTCATATACGAATTGTTTTCGGTATGTGCGTCCTTCTGTAAGCCCTATATTATTTAACGCCCGAAAGCATTTCTTTTGCTCATTCCGCCGACTTTTGGCAGGCTCCGCGGCCGATAAGCTTTTGACGAAGCAAACGCACCGACAAATATACCCATATCAATATGCTGATGACCTGGCTGAATGAAATTACGCCTATTACCCCTCTTTCGGTATCTCCTCTGAGAAGCTCTATAAAAAACCTACCTATGCTGTAAAGCAGCAGATAACGACCCGTCAGGCTTTTGCACTTCCGATCTTCAGCTTTAAACAAGCAGAATAAATATAAAAACAATATTATGTTAAAGCCCGCCTCTATCAGCTGAACAGGTATTCTGTTCGCCGTGACCGCTTGTCCCATTATATCCGTCGTATAGTTAACGGATATCACTGAATTGGCTTCAATGCCGTAGCAGCAGCCGCCCGTAAAGCAACCGACCCTTGCAAAAGCATGGAACAAAGGGATACACACCGCTAAAACATCCATTGCTTTATGTTCAGGGTCGTACTTTTTTGAAAAAAAGCCGTACGCAAGCAAAAAGCCTATCAGTCCCCCATAATATACTATACCCGTATATATGATGCTGTCCGACCCAACGGCCTTATTAAGCCCGATGTCCCTATATATCCCCGAAATACATCCGATTATTTTTGAGGATATAAGCGCAATAACAATAGATATCATTGCGGTTTTTAAATTTAAATCCAACGGATAATTTTTTTCAGACAATATATGGATAAAGGTACAAACCGCCGCTACAAAACCTATACATGCAAAAAACAGATATCCCGGGATATTAAATACAGTAAAACCGATCGCATTAAACGACCACATTTTTCACATCTCCCTACGATACGGACAACATCCTTTATCCGTAAATAAAGCGCGGATGTTGACAGCTCCGAGCTTAAGACCCCCGGATACATCTTTAATGCTCCGAAATAATTATCTTAAAAAACATTCCGCTTCAGCCCCTGCATTTTGCAATTCGTTTACAAATTCCTTCATTACATCTTCATCCAGCTTGCAATGTATCGTCCACGGCAAATAAGACAGCAATGTGCTTATCTGCTTATCCTGCAAATGTGTATAATACTTTATTATCCGAACAATGTCGGGGTTTCCGTTTATACTGTTTATGACCAAGCTGTATGACAGCGCACGCGAAACGGCTTTAACGCCGACTTTTTGTGAAGCGGTCTTCTCATCATCTTGTACATCATTCTTGTCAAATTCATAGTCCTCTTCATCCTCGTCGAGCGATCCTTCAAAGGCCTTTATTTCTCTTAAATAACCGAGCGGAACATAATTATTATAGTTGTCGGGTACAAAATAAGAGTCCACGCTCTTTGCGGTAATATCATTTTTGTCATTTATACCGGTCAAAGCCAAAGCTATATCATTTTGAAAAGCGTTTATCAGGTCGCTTACATGCAAGTTTAGGAAAGGGCTGATTTTAATAAGCTCGTCTATGGAGCGCGGATTGGAAATTATATCCTCCATTATGAAGCGTTTAATTTCATTTCCTCTATCTGTATTAAAAGAATAGTACTCTTCTAAATGCTCTTGTATCCATACCAGATGGGCATACGGTCCGTATTTATAATAATGCTCCACCACATGCTTTTTATTGTCACAAATAGAATAAAACAGCCTGTAAAAGCAATTTTGAACTGCTCCCCTTTTGTTAGACAATATGGTATAATAGAGATACACCAAAATAAAAGTCTAACGAAAGGGGGCA
>CANQED010000028.1 GCA_947594425.1 uncultured Ruminiclostridium sp. | reverse complement strand
AAAAAAAAAGACTAATATTTGTGCAATCTGCTGATTGTAGTTACTCGTCAATTTGATAAAATAGATAATGTAAAGAGAACACAGCGCAAGGCGCGGAAAGTGAGGATACACAATGAAAGTACAATTCACAGACAGAAACGAGGTAGTTACTATTAGTGCTTCTAAAGATGTATTAAATATCATTTCAATGGCCTTATCTATGGCATATGAAGAGAATAAGCTTAGCACATTTAAGACATACGCCGAAAACATTTACGACCAGTTAGCCGCCACCGGATTCTATGACCGTAATAGAATATCTTCCTTAAACTAATTAGTTCGCTGTCCTACCGGCGCAACGGGGAGAATGGAGAATAGAGAATAATGAGAACACAAGCGCAACTTAGATGGTCAGAGTTTTCTGACACATATATAGCAACCAACGATGCAAGCCTTGACCCAATCATAGGTTTTTATGACTCATTAGAAGACGCTTTTAAGTCTTTGTATAACATGGGCTATGAACCGATTCTTATTAATTAGAAAGGACGTGACGACATGACACAAGAACAGTTCAATAGCATAGTAAAAAAGATATATGAAAGAGAATCTAAAAAATATAGGAGCGAGTTAATCTTTGCTATATCTAATATGTTTGATAGCATTATTAAATGTAAACGTTTGGCAGACGCTGAGGGAGAAGAGTTTGACATAAAATCGCTTATACATGACACATATGTAGATATCGTTAAACTATATGACTTATTTCAAGAAGAACAGACATTCTTATCAAGGTACATTACTATTCGATATCAGTCTTACCAACGTAAGATTGACATATTCTAACAACAAGCTGACTCATCGGCTAGACGGAGAGAAAGGTTAAAACTATGAATGAAAAAAGAAATGACAATCTACACCACTGACAGAGAAGAGGTTATCGCTTCTCTTAAAAACAAAACTCTTAAGGCGGCGGTCAGGAAAGAGTTTAATCTCATTGACAAGGCACGCAAAACGACATGGGAAGAGGCTATCAATATAGGCTCACTCTCAGCAGAGCACATCACCGAGGACTTTAAAAGTGAATCTGATTTCGCACACTTTATCGGTCAGCCACAGCAACTTGTGAATAAGAAACGGCGTATTGTCCCCTTTGCTGATTTATTTCAGAAATGGAACGTGCTTCCGACTATCGCCTTTGAGATGCTTCCGGTCATTGACGACATGACCAATATCATTAATGAAGACGGTTATATTATTTACGATGATTCTCAATTTGTCTGCTGTCATATTTCCACTCTTACACAGAAAGATGTTAGGGCACTTGCTAAAGAGTACAAAGGGAATATGAAGCTGATAGGCGGCGATGCTACCGACAAAGAAGATTCTAACGTAGAACCAGTATCTGAGAATGAATCAGTTTATAAGACGTTTAAGTTAACTCTTCCCTATGAGTATGACGCAAAGTTAAAAGATTTTAAGTTTGAGGACTTCATTTTTGACGTAAACCAGACTAAGCGCATTATGAAGTTTGTGCAAAAGATTCTCGACATCGCAGAATAAAAAATAAGACCCTAGCATTGCTAGGGTCTTTTAATGTTTCACGTGAAACATTTACAGATATATGCCGCTTCTTAATAATTCCAATATCATATTCTTTTCGTCCTCTGTGCACGGTATTCCCGACAAGTCAACGTTTACGCCGGTCTGCGTAAATCCGTGACACTCAGACAGGCTCATACTAAGCTGGCAAGGATAACCGATGTCATGACCGTATGTGCTCGGATATTGTGCGTTGCATATGTCAACTATTAAATAGGCGTTAAAGGTATCTATCCACGATAAGCAACTGTTATAGGCGTTGCTCCGCGCAGTATGATATTGTCGCGTTGCAAAGTCGCCTATGAGGTTTTCACCGGCTAGCAATGCGCTTGATTTCTGACCCACAAGACCCATTGTTAATACAACCGGTATTCTTGCGGTCAATGCCGCATCTATCTGTGCCCTGTTTGACGCTACTAGAGGGACTTCCACGCCGCACTGCGCGTCAAACTCTTTATAGAATATACCATCAATAAATATCATCGCTCTGCATGAACCCATGATAACATCAAAACTATATTCTATTTCCATTTTATGTCCTGTAATTGTATGCGGTTCAATTTCAATAAAACCGATAAAGGGCAAGAAAAGAGTCGTTATAGTGTACGGCGCATAATCAAGAAATGAGTTATAATATCCTTGATAATTTAGGCTACCTATAGTTATGTTTGGTATCTTTGTAACTTTTGTTACGGTAATGTCTTTAAACTGCACATTACCGATAGTAAGTTCTTTTTCCACACTCGTACATTCACACGGCATTATCTTACAGCCCACTATGTTTTCAATAGGAGAGTTATTCACTAATCTAATATTTTCCATAAATGAATCTCCCCATAAATCGCGCCCTAGTGCTTGTAAATCTAAGTCACTTATCTTGTACACATTAACAAGTTGATTTAGTCCTAAACTGTTGCTGTCAAGAGGGTTAGTGTCCGGCTTGTCGCCGTCTGGTGTAGGCGGTACAGGTTCATACTCGTCAGGCGGTTCAATCTCTTCATATAATAATACAATAGTGGATTTATCGCGCGGTAACTGAATAATGCCATAATTATTTTGACCGATAAACGCATCAAGTTTAGGATTTCCACACACGCCTATATTACACTCTGCCCATGCGCTTCTTAAAGCGTCACTTAATCTTACTCGCATACGAAAATTAGCGTACTTGTCGTAAATATCGCCAATGCCCTCTGGAAAGCTTTCATTTACAAAATGTGTCCATGATGTAGCAAGGGGATAGTCATCATATCCGGCTAGTGATAAAGAATCCGTCTTAAACCCTAACTTTTCTAAGCTCACAGGATTATATGTCTGGTATTCAATATCTACTTTGAAGTCATGCGCCGAATACTTTACGCCCCCCTCTGTAGATTCTAGGTAGCTTTCCAGACCGGTACTTTTGCACTCAATGTCTATAGTTGGTTGATAATTGCCATTTATATAAATAGTCCAGTCAGTTGATAAGTCAATAGCAGACTGCTCAATAACGTCAATGTTGTCAGCCTTGCTATAATCTCCGCTATTTAAATATTCAAACATTTCCGTTAAATGTTCGTATGTGTATAAAGGAATATTTGTTATTATTTCAGAGCCGCAATACACCCAATATCCGGAGTTAGCTGATTTAATTTCCGCTTGCCCCCAATTAGACGCGCGCGTATTAGTCGTTTCTCCGTGTGCATCGAAACCAAAGTTGCTAAGCACAGCATAATCATCAAACCAAGTAGTTGAGTAATCTATTTCTTCTAGTGCTTGAATTTTTTCTATATTCAACTCGTACTGCTCTTTATATTTAGTCCGAACACTAGCAGAAAACCAATTCAACTGCTCAAATTTTTCTGCCGCCGTAAAATTCTCTAGGCACTTATAGTATTGTGTAAAGTTATTCTGAGCCCATGACGCTGATGTATTATAACTACCATTGCCACCACTAGGATAATAATCCGTATACATTTGTCCGTATTCATTTCCGTTGTCAATATCTTCCGTAAAATTACTTGATTCGCCATGTATATATGTACGCGCTTTATAGCTTCTACCCTTTGCGAATCCTGCGAAATTATTTCCCAATACCGCCCTACCCGGCGATACTAATGTGTACACCCATGTTTCATATCTGCGTTGATACGGCGTAACTATTCCGTTACAAATACCAATGATGTTATCGGCTATTTTTCTTTCATCTTTATCTCTAATTGATGATGTGTCATAATCAAGATATATACCGCTCTTCATGGGAATTGCAAATATCGCGCTATATGGCTGTGTATCTTGATTCGATACTCTATGTGTGGTAAGACAAGCGTTGCGCTTAAATGCAATCGCCGCTCGATAAGCATAATAAGGATGCGCATTTTTTGATATAGTAGAATAATCGCGCAAAATATAACCGCTCTTACCTACTATTGTAGGTTTTCTAAATTCCTCATCTAAAGTAGGTATTGTATCATATAATTTTTGGAAGCACTCTCTATCACTAGGCGGCGCATTGTATGCGCCTAATGCTTCAACATATGGATTTGTGTAATAAATACTCATGACGGTTTAATCTCTCCCCCATCGCATATAAGATAATTTACAGTGTTTCTAGGCAACGAACCAATTTTTACATACCGCACAGTTCTTTCCGACCGTATCGGTACTTGCTCGTCCAGAAAATATTTATTATTCCGGTATTCATTCCGGCTAATAAAGGTACGTATATTTTTAATCTGGCTACGCCACGACATCAGGACATCAATGCTACAATGTAGCGCGATTCTACCGCCTGTCATGACTTCAATATTATTGATAAAATAATAACGTTGCCACTCTCCGACATAGCAGTAGTTTTGTGTCGCCAAACTCCCTACAGACGATTGCACTACTATAAAAGTTGGGTTGATAATAGAAGTATTTTCTTTTAAAGCACAGTCAAGCACTGTGCCGCTTGTTAAAACCTTATCCACTTTATTCTTTGCACTTGAAGTGGAGCATACTCTTACATTCATTATTCATCGCCTTTCTATAACACGTCAACTAGTAAACAACATAGGTTGCGCACAATCAAGTCACATATTACCTCGTAAATAGAGAAGTCGCGTAGCTGTCTTTCAGATTCAGCCATTTGTTGCGATGTAGTTACTCCGATATTCCCGGAGCGCGTCAACTCATGCTGTACGCTCTTTCCATAGTCCTGTGTTTCCGTGTCCGTATGGCTATGGTTCAATCGGTCAACGGTATAATCTGCGTACTCCGTTGTGTTTGTTACCTCATCTCCTGTCGTGCTGTTCGTCCGCGCCTGTTCCGTTCTGCTTTCTGTATTCTGTGATTCATCGGTAAAGCCTGTTTTATCAAACGCTGATACTCCGTGCACGTTCGTGCTGTTCCCTGAAGATTCGCCTATATTCTCCGTAACACGTGTCTGTCCTAGCGTATCAGTACGTTTCTGTTTGCCGTAACTGTCTGTAGTATCGTTGTCACCATAGTCCTTTTTCAATATGTCCTTACCGCCGTCTGTGTCCGTTCCATGTTCTGTCATGCGATAGTTTTCAATCGGATCATATTCAAGCTGTGTCACATCGTACAGCCCTTGAAGCTTATACGCCCATGCGCCGTATAGAACGGTACACGCTGTAGAGAACATATAGCTACTACGCGAAAGAACGCTATCAAGAATATTATAGCCGCCGTTTCTCGTGTTTAGATAATCTTCCAGAATATTCTGAAAGCTATTTTCCTTGATAAATTCCGGCACGTTGGCATAGTAGATGCTATTAGGGTTGATTAGTTTCTTTCCCCTCTCCGGTGTCGCCGCGGTCAGATACTCCGCTATCTTCATTATCTTCACCCCCTTTATATAAATCGTATACAGGACTTAGCTTTACGCTCAAGCGCGTATCCATGCCGCGCCGCTCCATAATCCGGTTGCACTCATCGCAAAAACGCTTTCTCTGTTCCAACATATCTGACACATTGAACATAAGCAAAGTAGCATCATCGTTTATCTCGTCATCGGTCATATTCCCTTTTTTATCCTTTGCGAACCTTATACCGATATCACGGTAGAACTGACGCAATACCTCGTTCTGTCCCTCTATCAGTGATCGCACATCAATTCGCGGTGACGGCGTAAAAAGGTTTATCGGCTTGCCCACATCGTCAACGTCCATCATTAGATTTTTGTCTACTATGGCGGCGTTTTTGCCCTTATACATTGAGTCATACCACGACTTATATGACTCTTTTTCCGCTTCCGTAGCTACTATCATTGTATCGAATAACCGTTGGTTAACCGTAGCAAGTTTGATTGATATGTCAAAATGTGCAAGCAATGACGCGTATTTTTCCACGGCAGATAGAACACTAATCTGTCCCGACGTGTTCCATAAGACTGCCGCGTTTTTTCCAATCTCGTAGCTACCGCTTATATCAATTCCGTCCTTTCCGGCAACAGCGAACGTTACGGTAGTAAATATGTCGTGATATGCTGTCACGCCTGATAGACCGCCTGCGGACGTTATCATACCGCCCTTAGCTTTATCGTTAAACGCGATAAAACCGAATCCATTTAACATGGTAAGACGCTCAAGCTCGACTTGTGGAAAACTCAAACCGTCCCATACAAATATAGTATAGAACCAGTTCAGCAACCTTTGTCGCCACATTTTAAACAGGCGCGTCAGACTTGTGGCTTCTTTCTCGTTTGAAATCAACTCTTTTTCAGTTCTTATATCCCACATATCTATACTCCTAAAATAGGGAATGATTGTTGGTCATTCCCTATATTTACACGTTGACTAGTTACTTTTTCGCAACAGGCACTTTTGTCCTAACAGTCATGTATGACGGTGAATCTGTATCATCGACATAAAAGACTATGCCGTTTTCCGACATATCATTAAAATATCCGGCTGTACTTTTGCGGTAATAGTTGGTGTACTCCGCTTTATTGTTGCGCTCCGTAGTTTCGCGGCGCATATCAATAGTTACTCCAAGTGCCTGCCAATCATACATGACCGCAAGAACGCCCTTCTGGACTACCGCATTGCCGCTGTTCTCTGCATCGGTCAGCTTGATGTTAATAGCAGACACATCATCAAAGGCAAAAGTCAATCCGCTACCTTGCCAGTATGGAACTGTATGATAGCCAGAAAGTTTAACCAAATCGTCATGGTACGTGTCAGACTGTAGATACCCAACAAGTCTGCTGTCAACGGAAGATAAAACGGCAATTTCCTGTTCAGCCTTTGGTGTATGCCGCTTGTATCCGTCATTGTTGAACGCGACCGACATTACACGCATATAGTCGGAGTAAAGCTTGATTGTTACCGCAAAATACCGTAAAAAGTTGCGATTATTTAAGCAATTCGCCACTGTAATATCTGTATCTTCCGGATTCTCTTTTTTATATGCCGCTAACAGGTTGATAGCTCCGCAAGGGTGCTCGGACGCTCCTAAGAGCTTACGCGCGATATATGCCGCTCTGGTAAGCTGTAAGAGATTTTCAATAGCAACCGTCATACGGTTATCAATTGCCATGAAGATAGCCGAAATTAACACCGCCATTTCTACCTCATCGCGAAAACCTGTTCTCCATAACGTATCCGGTATGGTAACATCAATCTCAAACGTAGTGATAACGCTAAATATTTTCTGTTTGACATCGGGCTTGAATACCGGCGCGTACTTAGGTTCAAAATCTTCCTCGCCAATGTTCCATGCGTCATTAACCGCCGTATCGGGTAAATCAACATACAGCTTTCTTAAGGCTACGCCATAAGTGAATGGGTGCATTACCGCCCTTGTGCGCTCCGGCGAGTATTCTCTCACACTGTTTATAGTCCGTCCGATTAAGTCACTGATAGCTTTTGTGAACGCGTCCGTATCCTTGTCGGTTGATAAAACTTTATCCCCTAAGCTTATCATCGTACTTGTGTCGATAACTGATAGTGCTTCTTCTCCGTATACCTGTTTAGCTGCCGCGTTCAAGATAGTGTATAACTGTACTGCCTTAGCCATTACTCACTTTCCCCCTCTCCATCGTCATCGCCGTCCTCATCGCCGTCCTCATCGCCTGATACATCGTCAATAGGCGGTGTGGAGTCGTCAGGACTTTTAGCCGCTTTCTGTTTCTCTGCTTCTTCCTGTTTAATCTGCTCCATTTTAACATCGACCTCAATGCGCTGTGCCATTGCTTCAATGGCGTCAGCCGGAGCGTTTAACTCTTTATATACGTCTTCTTCCTTTACCATCGTCCCATCTCCTTTCTAATCTGGTAAAAGTTTGTGCCGGTAAGAGCGTCAGGAAAAAAAACTTTACGCTCTTCCAGTAGCTTCAAGAATAGTTTATCATATCCGGCTCTTTGATGCAACAAGGTAGAAGATACATTGCGCCCGACCGCATATTTATCTGTGACTATCCGTTCATTATCTTTTATCTTACTATTGTCAGACATCGGATAAACATACAGGAATCTTCCTATCTCGTCATCGTACATCAAACATACACGGTATCGGAATATGCCATATTCATATATCATAGTAGCATACTGGTCATAACTGCGATAGTTGCGCGGCAAGTGAGGATAAGCGAACGTGTCCCAAACTCCGTGCGTGATTGATGCTTCATGCCTTCCGAAAATCATACGTGTAGGCGTATCAAGCGCGGCGAGATATTCCAGAGCTACTTTTACTACTATCTCATTATTATCCTCATCTAGCTGTTGCGTGTGATAATTGAAAATGTTAATAGTCCCTTGTTTAATCTTATCTATGTGAATGTCCCACTCGTTAAAGTATGGACACACAGGAACAAGGGTATTTCCTATCATATAAACGCGCCCTCGCTTACGCCGGAATACAGTAGACACTATACTGAATAATGATTCTACCTCGCGTGGTATATATCCGGTGGCGGTGATAAACTCTTCAAATAGTATAGATGACACTTTCGGGAATTGGCCCGATTTATAGTGCGTTTCTCCGGTGAGGTTCATGACATGAGCTATTCTCTTGCTATCGCGCGTTGTTGTTCCGTCTTCATTATATCGAACAAGAAACAGTTCCCCCCTGTATATGTCGATATAGTCCCAATCGCCGCCTGTAAGCTCATTTATGGGTCTTACACCGTCCGTCCTCTGCTCCAAGTCCGCAAAATAGTCTTTTACTTTTTTGCCCTTTATATCGGTGTCCCATCTACGCAGATATATAAACTCTTCCCCTTTTTCGTACCAGTCTTTAAATAGCCGCCACTTGACAGCATACGACTTACCGTTTGACCGTTCGCCAAGTAGCATAAGATACTCAGCATCGGTATCAATCAATTCCTGTAAATCGTCCTGTTCATAATGTTCCTTTTTTCTCCTCTTCATTTTTTTCACTCCTTTCGGCTTTATAAATATCCGATATGTTATGAGGGTTGCCCATCGAATACTGCTCGTAAGCTTTCTTAATAAGCGAATAATAATCGCCCTTAAGAGTCATAGAGTATGTTGTGGCGTATGAAGCTATGCCATATTGGTACGTGCTTTTATATTCATCATACCGCCCATTATTCCACACTACTTCCGGTTGTTCGTCCAGATAGCAAAATATCATTTTCTTTTTCTTCTGGTTGTCTGGAATATCGGTCATGTCATCATACAGGCTAAAATCAAACACGAAATCGCGTGTAAAGTCTTCCAATGAGGGTAGAAGATTAGCCGCTGTTTTAGGGACTCCGCTCACAGTGATATGAAGACCTTTGCTATCCTCATAAGCATACCGCTTTACTCCTAATGTTTTAAATCGCGAATATTCGCCCTCATCGTCCCAAGTGCCTATAGAACATATCTTGCCGTTCGGCTGTATAGGGCGTAACCTGTCAACGCGTATCCCTAATCTATCTGCTACCTCTTCCTGTTTTTTCTCGACCTCTGCATTTAAGCGTTCAAAGTAAGCTTGATGCTCCTCGCCGTTAATATGCTTGTTTGAGTCAGTATCCATGTAGACTATATCGTCATCAAGCTCATACACCGTAGCCCAAAGAGAATGACGCGCATACGCCGGAATATATACACCGTGATAAAAAGCTGTGTTGTTCTTGTACCAATGCTTCTTTATGTCCTCTATTTTTGATTCAAAAAGTTTTCGGTCTAGCTTGTCTTTTGTCCAGTCATTCCCTGAATAGCCTATGTCATCAACAATGGTCTTAGTAACCATCATACCATATATGCCATTAAGCTCTTCTTTTTTCTTCATATATAGCTGTTGCTTGTCTTCCAGACCGCGCAAGACGGTCTTGCTTTCAAAAAGCTCTATGATATATAAGCAAAGTTTATCATTCAGATAGCCGTTAAGACTATATCTTAAAGATAGAATATTTTGGCGTTCTATATGGTATGATTTTAATATGTCCTCGTAGTCCACGTTAGTACACGTTATCCTCACATAATCCGCGCTTATTAATCGACCATTATCATAGACCGGTTTCTTTATTTCCATGCATTTATATGCGCTCAGATATGTGTTAAAAAACACCGAATAAATATCGAAAAGCTCTACCTCTATTATATAAGAATACTGCTCCGGCTTTCCATAATATTTGTCGATATAAGACGGCGGCACTTCCGCGAATTTACACATTGGAAACGTTTTACTTATTATTTCCCACGGATACGCGGAAGTGCGGTCACGGCTTCTCACTTTCTCCACTATATGACCGGTATGGATTATATTAGAGCGCGTCAGACCGCCGCCGAAAACGTCAACCGCATCTTGATACTCCTCGAAACTTGTAAATTGCATTTTATCCAAACGTTTTCTATATGCTGACTCGTCTTTCATTATCCTATTAAACTCGCGGCGCACCGTACCAGTTTGAGTAAGCGGTATATCTTTAATATGTCCGTACCGCTCTATATACTCCTGTAACCCGTAGTGCATAACAAGAACGTCATTAAAGCAATAATCAAGTTCATTCGCTGTCATATCAGTCAGCGGAGTCCGTAAAATGTTATAGTCCAGATTGCCAACAAGTTTTTTGACCGGCAGACTCTTCTCACGCGCCCACGTTTCCAATGATAAGCGCGTAAGAAGATAAGAGCATCTAAACTCATAGGACTTGTGGCGAAAATACATAGGCTTTCTTATCTTCCTTGCAAACATATCACGTATGTCCAGTATGTTGCGCAAAAACTGAAATTCATAAGATAAGTTATGCACAAATATAAATTTACTTACAGGGCATATACTTTCCATGTCGCATAGGAAATTAAGATAGCTTTCTAATGTTCTACCATAAATTATCTGAGCGTCAACAGTAGACATCCATATATAGCACAGCGATATTTTTTCAAGACTGTTGATGTAATCAACAGTCCATGACGATTGATATTGACAGACCGCTCCGTTAATGATATAGCCTGTAGATACCTCTATATCTAACGTTATAAGAACGTCTGAATACTCGCCGCCTTTTCGGTCTTTCCAGATTTTCCAATCTATGTCCTTGAGATACGATAAGGCTTTATTCTTATATAAATCATAATTTATATCTTCCATTGCGTATCTAACCAATCCGAAAAATTCATAGTACTATCCGTCCGAGTATAAGACATATATTCGCCCTCTAGCTGTGACATATATTTTAAAATGTCTGACTGCTCATTTTTGCCGCCTAGTTGGTCAAGCCACATATGAGTCATTTTTTCAATAACCTCATCGCCGTACTCTTCCTTGTAATCCATTATCCAGTCTAGTACCTTGTCACTCTGCTCTTCTCCGGCAAGTTCCCGAATACGTCCCCAGTTTTGGCTATTTTTGAAGTAGTCGAAAACCATTTCTAGTTTTTCTTCTGCGTTGTATTTGACATGGTACTTTCCGAAAGATGACTTTGCTCTTTCCCTGATTCTCGCTCTACCCTCTGCACTCATATATTCTGACTGGCTAATAGCTTCAAACGCTTTATATACTTTCTGTTTTTCTTTACCGGTTAAATCAGAAATGCTTGAAAATCTGGATTTAGATTTTACGCCATAAGCTCTGCCTATGGTATGATAAACCCTCTGTACTATCTGCGAATCTTTACCATATCGCCGTTCTAAGTTTAATATTTTCGCATTGAGCGCATAATATTTTTTCTTGCTCCACCGCATATCTCTCTCCTATTTTAAAGCGTATTTGTGCCACGCTTCCGCTGACATATATGCTATGTCTGAATCAAGATTAATTATACTGCCATAGCATTGATTGCAGAAACGACTAGAAACCTGTCTTATAGCACACACGCCCTGATGCTCAAACTTGTCAACGTGTAGCAATGAATCAAAACAAGCCGGTTGTATCTCGCCATTTTTCATGGTTTTCCACTTAGCAAGCCATAAACCGCAATTTGTAAGAATAGTATTCCATTTCTCTTCTAAATCAGGCGTATTGTGGAAACGATTTAATGTTGACGCGCTCATATAGATAAGCGGTGCTTTTCCGTATGTATTCAAGCATGCATTTACTAAGTCAACCAAAACGTTAAAACCACGTATAGTTAATTCAGACGCTTCAAAGTCTATGGCAACTATCACGCCGCTTGTATCAATGGTCTTGATACAAGAATATAAGTGATTCCATTGTGATTGAAAATCCGCGCTTTCTTTAAGATAATGATATACGCCGAATAACTTTTTTTCTTCCCTAGCAAGAATTTGCCACATATTAAGAGAGGGGTCTTTATATGAAGACCCCTCGGACATTTTTGCTATGAGGAAGTCGCATCTTGCATCACGTACAATAGGCGCAATACCGTTAAAGTTATTCCAATGAGATACGTCCAGTCCTCTAAGCATATGTTATTCCCCTTTCTGTTCCTGTACGATATTGATAATAGTATCGGTGAGATGATTGAAAGCCACCGTGTTTGCCGCTATGGTATCTGTCATCTTATCAGCCTTAGCCGCAAAGTCCGCGCCCTGTTTATGGTTCATATACGCCATATAGGCACACGCCGCGATAGGAAATCCAACGTTAGATATTATTGTTACAATGTTATTCCAGTCCATTATACTACCTCGACTTTCGTGAGATTTTTACCGCCTTTAGTCTTTGACTCTGTGAGTCGAATACAAATCCTGTCATTACCGGCAACCGCATATTGTTCTCTAGCTTCTTCTAAGAGATTATCGAAATCCTCTACAATGTCGTCAATCATTCTTGTGAGCACGTAGCCGCCTTGATAATATTTATCAGGCATTTCCGCGAAAACGACAACAGCATAGTGAACGTGTTTGCCATCGCCGTCATAATCTACTAAGTCGAAATCTTCAATAGTAAGATTCTTACCTACTACATCAGGCGTATCAACCTTTTCACGATTTTCCATCAACTCCGATGCCGATAAAGACTTACTTGCAATGCTTCTGAATCTTGATTCTACGTTTTCTTTTTTCATTACAATCCTCTTTCTCCTACAGTCTGCCGTAGGCGCGTCATGTTATATTTTACGTTTATATAATAACATTAACTTTTTTTCTATGCAAC
>CANQED010000027.1 GCA_947594425.1 uncultured Ruminiclostridium sp. | reverse complement strand
TTATTTTCTTAAATTCTTCAAAAGAATTTCAAGGTAATGTGTTCTGTATTGTTCAATTTTCAAGGAACCTCCTGCCTACTCCCTTTCGGAGTGACAGCTTTTTTATTTTATCACACTTCTTCGAGTTTGTCAAGCACTTTTTTCAGTTTTTTTAAAACTTTTTTCTTTTTGACTCTCTCTCGGGACTCTAAACCCTTTCGGCTTAGCCCCCTCTCAAGCGTGCCTGTCTATTATATCACATCTTGTTACTCTTGTCAACGGGTAAATATGTATAAAACATATTCAACAAAATTCGTCTTAATCAGCACATTGCACAAAGCCCGCTTCTTTTCCTTATTATGACCTCTTTTTCTAAATATATGCACGCGGCTCAATATTTGACACGATTTTTTAATACCCTGTCGCGGATATAGCACAGGGTGTCCTCCTCGCCGTAAAGCTTAAGCATAAGCAGCAGCTTTCCGAGCAGCCTTTCAGTGTCGGGGTGTATCATATAATGCCCGCGGTTTTTCATAAAGTACTCAAACGGCATAGCGTCGGTGTAGGTGTCCTTATGGTATATTTTGCTTGCCGCTACCCTGTCGCAGAACATTTCGACGACATAATTTATCGGCATTTTAAGCCCCTGCATAGCGGTGCCGCTGTTAGTGCCGTAATCTATCCAATACTCAAAATGGTGGCGGTTTTTTCCCTTATGGTGCAGCCACGCTCTGCTTATGCCGGTCTCGTTTCTTTCGACGGTGTTGGGGCTTTTGCTGCCGTCATAGTATTTTACCCCGCTGATAAATTCTGCGGGCGAGTATTTTGACAGGTCGTGCAGCAGCCCCTGACGGTACAGCCCGACCTTAAAGCAAAGCCGCATCACCTCAGCCTTATGGGCGTTTATCGTAGCGAGATGCCCCGGAAGATTTTTCTTGATATCCATAATTATTCCTTTCTGTTAAGCAAAAATCAACCCGTCGCGGCGAACAACGGGCTAACGTATTATTTATCGGCACGCGCTTATTTTCCGACCAGCTCGGAAATTATCCGCGCGGCGTTGTCCAAACCGCAGGTCGCGGTATTTATGCAGATGTCATAATTTGCCGCGTCGCCCCAAATTCTCTCGGTATAATATTTATAGTGTCGACGGCGAGCCTTGTCCTTTTGCTTTATGACCTCGGCGGCGTCGGCGGCGGACAGCCCGTCGTGCTCCACTATCCTGTCTATTCTGAATTTGTCGGTAGAATAGATGAACACGTGAAAGCAATCATAATCGTCTCTGAGCACATAATCCGCACAGCGCCCGACTATCACGCACGGCCCTTTGTCCGCGAGCGTCTTTATCACTCGGCTCTCCGCCGCAAAAAGCTGATCGGTCAGCGGCTGAGTGTACATCCCGTTCATAGCCAAATTGTACAAAAAGCTCGTGGTAGTCGTCTGCTCGGCACGCTCTATGTATTTAGGATCAAAACCGCTCTCCTTAGCGGTAACGTCTATTATCGTCCTGTCGTAATAAGGCACTCCGAGCAGCTTTGCGACCTCGCGTCCTATCGCGCTGCCGCCGCTCGCGTATTGTCTTGATATAGTGACAATTTTGCTCATATGCGCTCCTTTCGGTCAAATATGCCTAATTTGAGGTACATCTTTTTAATAAGTATACCATATAATTTGGCAGAATGCAAGAAAAATATCACGAGTACAAGTCTTGACCGCCGTATTTTGATAAATTATTAAATTATTTTTGGGGGAAATGTTGCAAGCGGGTGAAAATTATGATAAGATATAATCATATACTTGCTTTACGGCAAATTTTCGGCAGAAAGGGAAATAATTATGAGCATAGAAGGTATGATAAAGCGCAAAGAGGTCTCGCTCGGCATAGAATTCGGTTCTACGAGGATCAAAGCGGTAGCAGTCACCCCCGACGGCAAGGTCGCGGCGACCGGCTCTCACAGCTGGGAGAACCGCCTAAATAACGGCATATGGACCTACACTCTCGAGGATATACACAACGGGCTTCAGCACGCATACAGCGACCTTATCAAGAATATGCGGCTGAAATACGGGTTTATCCCCAAGGCATACGCCTCGATAGGTATCAGCGCGATGATGCACGGATATATGGCTTTTGACAGTGAGGACAGGCTGCTTGTGCCGTTTAGGACATGGCGCAATACTATGACCGCCGAGGCAGCCGACGAGCTTACCGAGCTGTTCGGCTATCCTATCGCACAGCGCTGGAGCATAGCTCACCTATACAATGCCGTCTTAAATAAAGAGCCGCACCTCGATAAGCTTGCGTACATAAACACCCTCGCGGGGTACGTACACTATCTTTTGACAGGCAGGCGGGTGCTCGGCGTGGGCGACGCGTCGGGGATGTTCCCGATAGACACCGACAAATGCGATTATAATTCCGATATGATAGATAAATTCGACCGAGCCGCTAAGGCTCACGGGTTTATAAAGCCGCTTGGCGGGCTTTTGCCGCAGGTATTGTGCGCGGGAGATTTTGCGGGGAGGCTGACAGACGAGGGGGCAAAGCTGCTCGACCCGTCGGGCAATCTCAAGAGCGGCATACCTTTCTGCCCGCCCGAGGGCGACGCGGGCACGGGCATGACCGCGACAAACAGCGTAAGACAGCGCACCGGCAACGTCTCGGCGGGCACCTCTGTCTTTGCTATGGTCGTATTGGAAAAGCCGCTAAGCGACGTACACAAAACGATAGACCTTGTAACTACGCCGTCGGGCGACCTTACCGCGATGGTCCACTGCAACAACTGCACCTCGGAGCTAAACGCGTGGGCGGAGCTGTTCAAGGAGTTTGCCGACAGGATAGGCGCGGAGATAGACCGTCAAAGGCTGTACGAGGAGCTGTTCGGCATAGCGTTGGCCGGGGACAAGGACTGCGGAGGCTTAAGCGCGTGCTGCTACCTTTCGGGCGAGCACATCACGGGCTTTGACGAGGGCAAGCCGCTGTTTATCCGCACCCCCGACAGCAGCTTTACGCTTGCTAACTTTATGCGCACGCAGCTTTATTCTTCGCTTGCGACATTAAAGATAGGTATGGATATCCTGCTTAAAGAAGAAAAGATATCGGTCGACAGGATAACGGGACACGGCGGATTTTTTAAGACCGAAAAGGTGGGTCAGAGCATACTCGCCTCAGCTGTAAATACCCCCGTCACCGTTATGAAAAACGCGGGCGAGGGCGGCGCGTGGGGAATAGCACTCCTCGCGTCATATATGATAAATAAGGGCGAAAACGAGCCGCTCGCCGACTGGCTCGACAGGTGCATATTTAAAGACCTCGAAAGCGTCACCGTCACGCCCGACAAAGAGGAAGTAAAGGGCTTCGACAAGTTTATGGAGGGCTACGCTGTGGCGCTAAACGCCGAAAGAGCGGTCACTAAGTAAATATCAAAAAGGGCTGAATACTCATCAGCCCTTTATTTTTCTATTCATATTGCCCGTTTTATAGCCGCCGAGGTCGAGCGATACATAATCAAAGCCGAGCGCCTTAAGTCCGCTGTCGATATACTCGGCATTAGCCGCAGCCTTTTGCAATTCGTCGGGCGGCACCTCTATCCTTGCGGTATTTTCTCTCACCCTCACCCTCAGCTGAGAAAAGCCCATATCCCACAGCAGCTGCTCCGCCTTTTCTACCATTTTAAGTCTTTGCTCGGACAATTCCTCGCCGAAAGCGAACCTTGTAGCAAGGCAGGCGAGCGGCGGCTTGTCCCATGTATCAAGACCCATTTCGCGCGAGAGCTCGCGTATATCCGACTTAGTCAGCCCCGCGTACATCAGCGGGCTTATTATCCCGAGCTCTTTTATCGCCTTCATCCCGGGGCGATAATCTTTAGTATCGTCCGCGTTAGAGCCGTCTAATACATACTGTATGCCGACGCTTTGCGAAGCGTCTTTTATTTTGGTAAAAATACCGCGCTTGCAAAGATAACAGCGGTTCTCGGGATTATAATAAAAGCCTCCCTGCTGCGGCGTGTCGGCGGTAATAAGTATCAGCCGCACGCCCTCGTTTTCGCAAAAGCGCCGCGCGCTGTCAAGCTCCCTCTCGGCGACCATACAGCCCGCCGCGGTTATTGCGACTGCCCCGTCGCCGAGCAGCCTATGCGCCTCTTTAAGCAGAAAGGTCGAATCCGTCCCCGCAGAAAAGGCTACCGCGACGCTTTTAAGGCTAAAAAGAAATTCGTCAAGCCTGCGCCTTTTGTCAAGTAATTCATCGGTCATTTGCGTTCTTCCTCCGCGGCGCGGCGCACCTCGCCGACGGACACGCCGTGCTCCTCGGCAAGCCGCGCAAGGTCGTCGTACTCGTACTTTACCCGCTGTACTCCGTATCCGCTCGATAGCTTTACACCTACGTCGCCGTATTTTGTATGCACAGTATCTTCTGTACGATTAAGCACATAGCGGCGGCAGGTATTTTCCCTTATGCCGATAGTAGACGTGTGCTTAAATATCAGCCTTGCCATCTTCTCCCTGTCGGCGGTGTCGCACAATACGTTTATCACCGTGCCGAGACGACATTTTTTCATACCCACGGGAAGCGTATACACGTCCTTAGCCCCCGCCTTAAGCAGCTCTCCCATAGCAAAGCCTATCTCCTCGGCGGTCATATCGTCCACGTTGCAGGAAAGCTCGGCTATCTCGTCGGCGTTATCGTCCGCGCTCTCGCCGAGCATAGCCCTTAAGCAATTTGCGGCGGGAAAGTCCCTCTTTCCCATACCGTATCCTATCCTTTCGGCGGTCATTAGCGGCATACCGCCGAAGTCATCGGCAAAGTGCCGTACAAGCGCCGCCCCCGTGGGGGTGCATAATTCTCCCTCGATACTGCCGCCGTATATCGGCGCACCCTTAAGAATATACGCCGTCGCGGGGGCGGGTACGGGCAGTACCCCGTGGGCGCACTCTACCGTTCCGTACCCGACATGTATCGGCGAGCAAATTATCCTGTCCGCGCCTATTCTGTCCATAAGCAGGCAGACGGCGGTAATATCCGCTATTGCGTCTAAGTTGCCTACCTCGTGAAAATGTATTTGCTCGACACTAACGCCGTGCGCCGCGCTCTCCGCCTCGGCTATAAGCCCGTACACCGCAATAATATGCTCTTTCACCCTGTCGGGGATATCGAGCGCGGCTACGATCTCTTCTATATTGCTCATACTCGTGTGGCTGTGGTGGTGATGTTCGTGTTCGTGGTGATGTTCGTGCTCGTGGTGATGCTCACCCTCTTCAACACCGTCTATCTTAACGGACACAGCCGTGCCGCTTATGCCGCATTTTACGGCGGTGTTTTTTTCAAAGCGGACTTTAGGTATATTAAGCGCGTTAAGCTCGCTTATAAATCCGTCGGGGTCGTCGACAAGCCCGACAAGCGCCGCCGTCAGCATATCCCCCGCCGCTCCCATAGAGCAATCAAGATACAATATCCTCATACTTTTTTGACCTCCATATGATTTATCATACTCGCAAGATACCCCGCGCCGAAACCGTTGTCGATATTGACTACCCCTACCCCGCTCGCGCAGGAATTGAGCATGGAGAGCAACGCCGACACCCCGCCGAATGACGCTCCGTACCCTACCGAGGTGGGCAGGGCTATCACGGGGCAGTCGGCAAGCCCGCCGATAACGCTCGCGAGCGCGCCCTCCATTCCTGCCGCCGCAATAATTACCGACGCGCTCATAATTTCTTCCTTATGAGAAAGCAGTCTGTGCAGTCCCGAAACGCCCACGTCGTACAGCCGCACTACCTCGTTTTTTAAAAAGCTCGCGGTGACAGCAGCCTCCTCAGCAGCATAAATATCGCTCGTGCCGCCTGTGGCTATTACTATCCTGCCAATCCCGTCGGGCTCGCAAAAGCCACCTATAACCGCCGTGCGCGCGTCCTTATTATATTCGAGGGGGAAAGCCGCGCTAAGCGCCTGCGCCTTTTCGGGCGATATGCGGGTAATGAGCACCCTGTCCTGCCCCTTTTCGCGCATAGCGCCTATTATGCCGAGCATATGCTCGGCGGTCTTGCCCTCGCCGTAAATCACCTCGGACACGCCCTGACGTATCCCTCGGTGGGTATCGACCTTAGCGTAGCCTAAATCCTCATACGGCGCGGTCTTCATCTTAAGCAGCGCCTCGTCCACCGACACGCTGCCGTCCCTTACGCCGTTTAGGATATTCTTGATATCGCTGTTCATCTTAATATCACCCTTGTAAAAAGGGGCAGGACGCTGTGGTCTTGCCCCAAACATCATTAGCCGTCTAATACTTTAATTATACAGCAAAATTCAATTGATGTCAATATTTTATTCAAGCTCAAATGCACCCGTGTACAGCTGATAATACTGTCCCTTTTGCGCGATAAGCTCATTGTGATCACCGCGCTCGATTATCCTGCCGTGGTCGAGCACAATGATAACGTCGGAATTTTTAACGGTAGAAAGTCTGTGCGCGATGACAAATACCGTCCTGCCGTACATAAGCGCGTCCATACCCGCCTGAACGATAGCCTCGGTGCGGGTATCTATGCTCGAGGTCGCCTCGTCGAGTATCATAACGGGCGGATCGGCTACCGCCGCCCTCGCTATCGAGAGCAGCTGACGCTGACCCTGCGAGAGATTTGCGCCGTTGCCCGACAGCATGGTATTGTACCCCTCGGGCAGACGGGTTATAAAGTCGTCCGCGCCCGCAAGACGCGCAGCCGCGATACATTCTTCATCGGTCGCCTCAAGGTTGCCGTACCGTATATTCTCCATAACGGTACCGGTAAACAGGTTAACATCCTGAAGCACTATACCGAGCGCGCGGCGCAGGTCGCTCTTTTTTATCTTGTTGATATTTATGCCGTCATAGCGTATCTTACCGTCCGCGATATCGTAAAAGCGATTGAGCAGATTTGTTATCGTGGTCTTGCCCGCGCCCGTTGCGCCGACAAACGCCGCTTTCTGCCCCGGCTTTGCGTAGAGCGATACGTTATGCAATACGGTCTTGCCCTCTACATAAGCAAAATCCACATCGTACAGCCTTACGTCGCCCGTCAGCTTAACATATGTAGTAGTGCCGTCGTGGTGGGGGTGCTTCCACGCCCATGTGCCCGTTCTCTCCTCGCACTCGGTGAGAGTGCCGTCCTTTTCGGTAGCGTTTACAAGAGTTACATAGCCCTCGTCCTTTTCGGGCTCTTCGTCCATAAGCTCGAATATTCTGTCCGCGCCCGCAAGACCCATTACCACCGAGTTTACCTGGAATGATACCTGGCTGATATTGCCTACAAACTGTCTTGTCATATTAAGGAAAGGCACCGCTATGCTTATGCCTATCGCCATACCCGATATGCTGATATTAGGCGCGTTGAGTATTATCAGCAGACCGCCGACTATTGCGACTACCGCATACAGCACATTGCCTATATTATTTAGCACGGGGCCGAGCATATTAGCGTAGCTGTTAGCCTTGCGCGACTCCTCGTACAGCTCATTATTCAGCCTGTCAAAATCCTCGGTGCTCTCCATTTCGTGGCAGAATACCTTAACGACCTTCTGCCCGTTCATTATCTCCTCGATAAAGCCCTCTTCCTTGCCGAGCGCCTTTTGCTGGCGGAAAAAGTGCTTAGCCGAGCCGCCGCCGAGCTTTCCGGTGAGGGCGAGCATAAACGCTACGCCGATAAGCACTACCACAGTAAGCCACAGCGAATAGTATATCATAATAAAGAATACCGTCGTGACGCTTATCGCCGATACAAGCAATTGAGGAAAGCTCTGCGATATCATCTGGCGCAATGTATCGATATCATTTGTATAGTGGCTCATTATGTCACCGTGATTGTTAGCGTCAAAGTATTTTATCGGCAGGCGCTGCATACCGCCGAACATCTTCTCGCGCAGCTTTTTCAGCGTGCCCTGCGTGATTATCGCCATAAGCTGGTTAAACGTCGTACCCGCTATCAGCGACAATACATAGAATACCACGAGCAGCCCGACAAAGCCGAATATCTGCCCGCCGACCGCCTCCCAGTCGCCTATCTTCTGGTGCTGTTCTATCAGCGAGATTATATTTTGCATAAACACCGCGGGTATGGAGCTTATTATCGCGTTAAATACTATACAGAATATAGTAAATGGCAATAAGAACGGGTAAAACTCCCGCATAGTCTTGAGCAGGCGCTTTATTGTGCCTTTTCTTGCTCTCGGTCTGCTACTCATTGTCGTCACCTGCCTTATTCTGCGAAATGTATATCTCGCGGTAGATGTCGTTAGTCTCGATTAGCTCCTTATGCGTGCCGACCGCGTTTATCATACCGCCGTCCATTACTATTATCCTGTCGGCGTCCTCTACCGAAGCCGTTCTTTGCGCTATGATAAACTTAGTGGTCTCGGGTATATATTCACGCATAGCCTTTCTTATGCGCGCGTCGGTACGGGTATCCACCGCGCTGGTCGAGTCGTCGAGTATAAGTATCTTCGGCTTTTTGAGCAAGGCGCGCGCAATGCACAGTCTCTGCTTTTGTCCGCCCGATACGTTAGCGCCGCCCTGCTCGATATAAGTGTCGTACTTATCGGGAAATTGCTCGATAAACTCGTCGGCGCACGCCATTTTGCACGCGTGCATTATCTCCTCGTCGGTGGCGTTCTTGTCGCCCCAGCGCAGATTTTCTTTTATAGTGCCCGAGAAAAGGATATTCTTCTGCAATACCACCGACACCTGATTTCTTAAGGTCTCTATGTCGTATTGCTTAACGTCTATACCTCCGACCTTTACCGTGCCCTCGGTCGCGTCGTAAAGGCGGGATATAAGCTGTATCAGCGAGGACTTTGACGAGCCCGTACCGCCGATTATGCCAATTGTCTCTCCCGAGCGGATATGCAGATCGATATCCTTAAGGGCATATTTTTCGGCGGCGGCGGAATATTTAAAGCTTACGTTGTCAAAATCCACCGAGCCGTCCGCTACTTCATAAATAGGCTTCTCGGGATTAGCGAGGGTGCTCTGCTCTTTAAGCACCTCTACTATTCTCTTGCCCGACTCGCCCGCCATGGTTATCATGACCATGACCATAGAAAACATCATCAGGCTGCTCAGCATCATAAAGCTGTATGTAAGCAGCGACGAGAACTGCCCTATATCGAGCTCAAGACCCTTTGTCGTGATTATAAGATACGAGCCGAACGTCAGCACGAACACCATAACCGCATAAATGCAAAACTGCATAAGCGGATTATTTAATGCGAGTATGCGCTCAGCCTTAGTAAAGTCGGCGCACACGTCCTCGGCGGCGGTGTTGAACTTATCCTGCTCATAGCCCTCGCGCACAAAGGATTTTACCACGCGTATGCCCTTGATATTCTCCTGCACCGAGGCGTTAAGATTATCGTATTTTTTGAACACCCTGCGAAACAGCGGCATAGTCTTTCTTATGACGAGTATCAGCCCCGTGCCTAATAGCGGGATAACGAACAGGAATATAAACGCCATTTTGCCGCCCATAACTATCGCCATAACAAAAGCGAATATCAGCATAAGCGGCGCGCGTATCGCCGTCCTTATAATCATCATATACGCGGTCTGTACGTTAGTCACATCGGTGGTCATTCGCGTTACAAGCGACGACGTGAGAAACTTGTCGATATTCTCAAAAGAATATTTTTGTATGCTGTCAAACATATCCTTTCTAAGATTTTTCGCAAGTCCGCAGGAAGCTGTTGAGCAGGTCGAACCAGCGATAGTTCCAAAGGTAAGCGAAAGCACCGCCATAAGCACGAGCAGCAGCCCGTATGTCAGAAGTACGCCCATATCGCAGCCGTCCTTGACCTTATTAACAAGCTCGGCGACGACGAACGGGATAATGCACTCCATAACAACCTCAAGCGATACGAGTATAGGCGTGGCAATAGATACGCCCTTATACTCGCGTATGCTTTTCGCAAGCTCTCTGAACATAGACTTCACCCTTTCTTTTATTTCTTTCTGTTTCTTTTAGCGGCAGGGCGGCTTTTTACGAAAAAAATAAGCTCGGGTCGCCCTTTGCATACTTAAAGATATATAAATATACTACCTCTTATAATTTAACTCAATATTAAATTTTTGTCAAGGGCAATATAAAAAATAGGTTCAAAAACTTAAAAAAATCTTGACAAGCGTGTACAAAGAATATATAATTATATTGTATCAAATTAATTTGCCGCGAAAGAAAATATTTTTTTGGAGGAAATATGGAAAAATACGATCAGCTTAAGCTGAAAAATCAGATATGCTTTCCGCTGTATGCCTGCTCGCGCGAGATAATAAAAAAATACACGCCGTTTCTCGACGCGCTCGACCTTACATACACGCAGTATATCACAATGATGGTGCTGTGGGAAAAAGGCACTGTCACCTCAAAAGAGCTCGGCAGCACATTATGCCTTGACTCGGGCACTCTTACCCCGCTGCTTAAAAAAATGGAGAGCAAGGGATTGCTCACCCGCAAACGCTCGGCAGAGGACGAGCGCGTGCTGATAGTCAGCATTACCGACAAGGGCGAGCAGCTTAAAGAGCAGGCTGCGTCCGTCCCCGCTAATATCTCCCGCTGCGCTCCGCTCGACCCCGACGAGGCAAAGCAATTGTACGCCCTGCTGTATAAAATGCTCGGCGCTCTTAAAGATAACGAATGATTTACAGCCCTGCGTATAATTCACGCGGGGCTGTATTATTTCCTCGTCGGGGACAGATCAAGCTTATCCGTCAGCAGTACTGCTCCGGTATTGTATACCCTAACGATAACTAACCCCGTACCGAACGGCAAAGAGCAAAACACCATCACGGCGGCTTTATCAAGATAAAGATACTGCGTCCGCTTAAATACTACCCCGCTTTGCACGGTAAGAGTATTGCCGCTCAGAGTATAGCGGGTATATTTTCGCATAAGCGCAAGATACCCGAGACTTATTGCAAGCACCGCCGCCGCGGCGGATATGCACAATACCCGCGCGAGCACGTCGGACATAAGCAGACACCCCGCGACAGACGCAGCAAGGCATATAATAAACGCCGCCGCCGCAAAATACAGCAGCAGCCGTATATCGGGCTTTACCGTCATATTTCCTCCGCTGAAAATCTATAATGTACGCTATAGTATTTGCTGAAAGGCGGGGGATTTATACGGCGGCGGGCGGAATTTTCGGCACAATTGCCGCCGCGGGTGCATTTAAGATATTTCACGCAAAAAATTTGCCGATTTGCAATTTTTGCTATTGACCTATTGCAAAAAAAGTTGTATAATGGTAAAAGGGGAACAAGGTGTACTTTTGTATATCCCCCTACACTTAATCATCTGACGAACTACGGCATTTTGCCGCAATACAAAGAAAAGGAGATTTAAGGATATGACCAAAAATCAAAACGTTCTGAAATGGGTCGAGGAGATGAAGGCTCTCACAAAGCCCGACAAGGTCATCTGGATAGATGGCAGCGAGGAGCAGCTGCAGGCTCTGCGCGACGAGGCTGTCGCTACGGGCGAGATGCAAAAGCTCAACGAAGAAAAGCTGCCCGGCTGTCTTTATCACAGGACCGCGGAGAACGACGTCGCACGCGTAGAGGACAGGACTTTTATCTGCTCGAGAGAAAAGGAAAACGCAGGCCCTACCAACAACTGGTGCGACCCTAAGGAGATGTACGCTAAGCTTACTCCCCTCTATGACGGAGTGATGAAAGGACGCACGATGTACGTTATCCCCTACTCTATGGGCCCGATAGGCTCGCCTATCGCTAAGGTCGGAGTAGAGATAACCGACTCGATATATGTCGTTCTTAATATGGATATTATGACAAGAATGGGCGCAGACGCATTCAAGAACCTCGGCGACGAGTCCAACGACTTTGTAAGAGGTCTGCACTCTAAGGCAAACGTCGACCCCGAGAACAGATACATAGTACAGTTCCCCGAGGACAACACGATATGGTCGATAAACTCTGCCTACGGCGGAAACGTTCTGCTCGGCAAGAAGTGCTTCGCACTGCGTATCGCGTCCTATCAGGGCTGGAAAGAGGGCTGGATGGCCGAGCATATGCTTATACTCGGCGTTAAAAAGCCCGACGGCGAGGTAAAATACATCACCGCCGCATTCCCCTCAGCCTGCGGCAAGACGAACCTCGCTATGCTCATCCCTCCCGAGGGATATAAAAAGGCGGGCTACGAGGTATTCACCGTCGGCGACGACATTGCGTGGATGAAGCAGGGCCCCGACGGCAGGCTGTACGCCATCAACCCCGAGAACGGGTTCTTCGGCGTTGCTCCCGGCACTAACGCTAAATCCAACTACAACGCGCTTGCCTCCACAAGAAAGAATACGATATTTACCAACGTCGCCTTAAATAACGACGACAACACCGTATGGTGGGAGGGTCTTGACAAGAACCCGCCCGAGAACGCCACCGAGTGGACAGGAAAGAAAGTAAACGGCAAGGAGTGGACTGCCGAGGGCAAGAAGCTCGCTCACCCCAACTCCCGCTTTACCGCCCCCGCTAAGAACTGCCCCTGCGTATCCCCCGAATTTGACAACCCGCAGGGCGTGCCGATAAGCGCTATTATCTTCGGCGGCAGACGCGCGGCTACTACCCCGCTGGTATATCAGTCCTTTAACTGGCAGCACGGCACATATGTAGGCTCGGCGGTGTCGTCCGAGACCACCGCCGCCGCTACAGGCGCAGTAGGCGTGCTTCGTCACGACCCGATGGCTATGAAGCCTTTCTGCGGCTATCATATGGCAGACTACTGGGCTCACTGGCTCGAAATGGGCAAAAAGCTCGGTGACAAGGCTCCGCTGATATTTAACGTAAACTGGTTCAAGCAGGACGAGAACGGCAACTTTATGTGGCCGGGCTTCGGCGACAATATGAGAGTGCTCGACTGGATAATCAAGAGATGCGAGGGCACTATCGACGCGGACAAGACGCCTATCGGCTATCTGCCGAAAAAGGGCGATATCAACCTTGAGGGCATCGAGGACGAGGTGACCTCCGAGGTAGAGGATAAGCTGCTCGCAGTCGACAAGGATCTGTGGAAGAAAGAAGTCGCAGAAATGGGCGAATTCTATAAGCAGTTCGGCGACAAGCTGCCCGACGAGTTAAAGCAGGAGCTTGCCGACCTCAGCGCAAGACTTGGCTGATAATCAGACCGTATAGCAAATACCGCACCCCTTGGGCGTATGCTCATGTACGGTAAGGAAGCAAGCAACCGAAAACAAGAGATAGACCGCCAGCACTACACTATTCCGAACCAAA
>CANQED010000026.1 GCA_947594425.1 uncultured Ruminiclostridium sp. | reverse complement strand
AATACAAATTTTATAATAACTTGTAATACTTTCGTAACACTTTTGCACTGTATTTTTAATCTTTAGTTTCTTTGATTTTAATATATTACTGATATAATAAAAAGAAAAAAGCTTCAATCCGGTACGGATGTTCAGTCAACTAAACACTATCGGGACAAGCGGAAAAGGAGAGAAACCATGAATAAAATCAATGAAGAAACAATTAAAAAGCTCGAGACAATAAAAGAATATGTTAGCTTGTTAGATAAAGTATCAGATATGTATATAGAAAAGTACGGTAACGCAAATCATGTTGCCGCGCTGGAGACATCACGATGGGCTGGTGCTTACAGAATACAACAGTACTTGCTAGGAGATGATAAACTCATAAAAGAGTCAATAGAACAACTTAAAAGCGAACTAGCTACAGAATAACATGTTTCCCTTGCGGAGAACGGAAACCACGCTCGACACGTGGCAAGGGAATCGCGTGAGATGTTTCACGTGAAACAAAATTATATAGAAAAAATAATAGGAGGAAAAAACTATGTATGAAATCAAAACCTACACAAAGGAATCAATTGGAAATCTCAAAAACGCAAGTCTTAAGCGTTCCCTCAACGTAATGCTCACTGCATCAAACAGTGGACGCTCCGCACTTTGGAAATTCGCAAAGGCTGTCGCGGAAATCATAACAAAAGAGTCCTTTAAAGATGATTTTGAGAGTCAGACAGATTTTGCTAAGTTTGTGGATTTGTCAAAGTCTACAATAACTAACTACGTTAAATCAGTAGAATTTATTAACAGGGATTACGTCAAAGACTTCTTCCAGAACGACATTGACGCGCTGTCTGTCGGTAAAGCTTATATGCTGTCTACATTAGATGAAGAAAATACCAAAGATTTCTTTGACTTTGTTACATCAGAAGAAGTGAACATTCTAGATATGTCCGACAGACAGCTACGCGATATGCTGAAAGAAATGTATTCGGAGAAAAAACTAGAAGAAAAGGAAGTAGACTCTGAACAGTCTGATATAGCAGACGAGAGTGCAGACGAGAGTGCAGACGAGAGTGCAGACGAGAGTGCAGACGAGAGTGAAGCAGTCACTGCTCCGATTGTTACGGCAGAATTACAGCCTAACAATATGCTGTGCATAACCTTTAAGGGCAAAACGTTTTGCAAGGAAAGACTGTTAGCAATTGACGATGAGTTAATCGAATGCATTAAGGCAGACTTTGGCGCGTAAAGCACCATACAGCCATGAAAAGAAGGTGATATAATGTATGTACACATTAGTGATTTATCGTTTATTGCATTTAAGTATTTGACTGATGTCGTATTTACTGATGATATATCGGCAGTTAGTAATAAACATGGTGTAACAGTAGATTTCCAGTTATGTCCTATCTACAAAATAGAAACGTCCGCGCGTATACATGGACTTATTATTCGTAACATGTATACCAATAAGAGTATTGTAATCGGCAACAATATGTTTTCCGCATTGAGTATTTATTAAACAGGTTTATCGGCATAGTGCCATAAACATAAACTACCAACACAAGAAAGAGAGGAAAAAAGTTATGCAAACAATTAAAGAAATGTCACGCGAGTTTACCCCGGTAGAAAAGTATCTTATGATGAAATCTCCGGCAATCACGTCTATCAAAGACGTTCCTGATGGTACATCTATTGAAGTCAATGGTTATCTTGTTTTTGAAGATGAGAAAGACGATGGGGATGCATCCACCATCATTTCCATTATCACACCAACACGTGAAGTATTTTCCGCGCAGTCAAAGACGTTTCGTGATAGTGTTATTGACATTGCCGAGTTGATGGGAGATGAAGATGTTACGCGCTTTTTCATCAAAAAAACATCCGGTACTACAAAGGCGGGGCGTCCTTATGTTAATTGCATATTGGATGTAGACAAACTGTAATATACGTTTAGTCAACTAAACACGGTTTCACGTGGGGCAAATGTTTCACGTGAAACCTTTATTTAAAGAAGGGAGATTATACAAATGGCGGTTATTTTAGGGCATGCAAGCATCAGCGAAAAAGGAACTATTAACGGAAATAAGGGAGATCAAACAGGGGGAGAGGTTACAAAACGTTCATACTATGATAAAGCTTGGACATATGTATACAGACCGCAAACAGCTAATCTTGCGGAAGCATTAGTAATAGCTATGTCGAATGCGTGCGAAAATAACAACATTGGTTACGGTCAATCTGATAGACTTACGCTATATTATGAGTGCTTGCGCCTATCAAAAAACAAGCGTATTACTCCTGCTATAATAGCGAACATTAAAAATAAAGTAAACTGTGATTGTTCAAGCTTAGTTGCTTTATGTTGTATTTCCTGCGGTCTGAAAGTTAATCCGAGTATGACTACACACTCGGAATATGGCGAGATTAAAGCGACTGGAAGCTTTGATGTTATACCGTGGCGTAATATAAAAGAAGCTATAAACCTGCGTTATGGCGATATTATACAGTCTGATGGACATACTGCAATTATATTACAGACTGATAATATCAGTACAAATATAAGTGCAAGTAGGAAAGTATCTGCACGTTACCCAGCATATAATTTTGATAGCAACATCACTGGAATGTATACCGTACGTGTTAGTGATTTTCTTGCCCTGCGCGATGGCGCTAGTACGGAAAGAGATATTTTGTATAAACTTAACAATGGTGATATAGTATATTGTTATGGTTACTATACCAACGATTGGTACTATGTGCAGTTTTTCGCTAATAACATAGTCTATACAGGGTTTGCGCATAGTAAGTATTTATATAAAATGAGGTGATATAATGACTGTAAAAGAATTAAAAAACGCTATTCGATGGGCAAACGTTCGCATATCGGAAGCGTATGGAAAAATAACAGGAAGTAGGAAAAAAGGAAGTGCTACAGATAGAAAGTTAATCCAGCGTAAAGTTGAAAAGCTTGAGCATAAATACGGAAAAGGACGCAATACGCTATTAAAGTTAGGTTTTCGCGGTAAGCGCAAGTCTGAACTTGAAAGTCAATTGTCCGAACTTGAAGCATTTGCTGATTATGCGGAAACTGTAGATACACGTACACACAAGCGCAAAGAAACGCAAACACACGCGGCATATCATACTTTTAAAGAAAACTACGGTTTTAAAAATTTGAAATACAGTGATTATAAAGATTTAGTTATTATTTTCGGCGCGGTCGGCGATAAAATAGTAAATCAGTACGGTAGTAATAATTTGATGGAATTGTATACACACGCAGACACTGAACAGAAAACAAATTTTTTAAATACTATGCTGGATGTTATGAACGAGTCAAAAGGGCAAGGCTGGACTAGTGAGCAGTTATACGATGAGATGTTATATAGGTTGGAACGTGAACAGGAAATAAAGCAATCTAACAGAAAGAGAACGCGCGGGAAATGATATATTATAAGAATTATGATGGAAAGTTAAATTGTAGAATAGAGAAGTACAGAAATGGGAAAAAGAAAAGATTTTGCACTGATATAATATGTTTTGACATAGAAACAACTAGCGCATGGATTGACGATAACGGAAATGTTATAGGTTACGAAAAAGGAAAACCTGCGGAATACTGGAACGAACTAGAACCGATAGCACTTCCTTATATATGGCAACTATCTATAAATGAAACTGTATACTACGGTCGTGAGTTTTCGGATTTTATGGATATGCTATGTATGTTCCCAGACGTAAATATTATAATATGGGTACACAACCTATCTTTTGAATTTCAGTTTCTTTGCAACCTCTTTAGCTGGAAATCTGTATTTGCAAAAACTCCGCATAAAGTAATGAAGTGCGTACCTAGACTATTTCCCAATATTGAGTTTAGATGTACTTATTTTTTAACACGGTTATCTCTAGCCAATTGGGGTATACAGATAGGACTAGAAAAATTAACAGGTGATTTAGATTATAATATAATACGTACACCTATAACCCATCTAACAGACGCTGAATTATTATATTGTGAGCGTGATGTTTTAGTGATGTACAAAGGACTACAAAAGTATCTTAAAGAATATGGAACGCTAGAGAATATACCATTGACGCAAACAGGTACTGTTAGACGCGCAGTAAAAAATTTGTTAAGCGCAGACTTTAGGTATATGTATCGCGTTAAGAAACTTGTTCCACGTAACGCTCGGGAATATGAAATATTACAGACACTGTTTGCCGGTGGCTATACTCACGCTAATAGACTGTATGCTGGTAAAGTTATGCGCGGAGATATCCATCATTATGACTTTGCGTCAAGCTATCCATTTGTTATGTTAGTGGAAAAATATCCGATGTACGCATGGACTATATGCACTCTTGACGCATATAATATGCCTATGGATTTTAACAACACTGCTTATATTATGCTTGTCGCGTTTAGTCAACTAAACTGCATATCATGGAATACATACGTACAAGCATCAAAGTGTATCAATCTAAAAAATCCGATGTTAGATAACGGTCGCGTCATATTTGCTGATTATTTAGAAATATGGATAACAGAACAGGACTATATAACCATATCGAATAATTACGAATATGAATACATGGAAGTAAAACGCGCGTATAAAAGTAAAAAAGAATATCTACCAAAAAAGTTTTTGGAATATATGCTAGAATTATATCATAACAAAACGACATTAAAAGGAATAGCTGAAAAAGAAGCCTTATATTTGCAAAGTAAGCAATATATCAATAGTATGTTTGGAATGATGGTAACGGCAATATTACAATCTAATGTAAACTTTGACGGCGAATTTTGGACTATTGATACATTGACGGAAAACGATGTTAATAAACGTCTGGATGATATAAGAAATAGTGATGTAAAAGATAGTAGATATTTTCTCTCTTACTCATGGGGCATTTATGTTACTGCATACGCGCGTAGAAATCTATGGACTTGCATAGAAAAATATGACGATATAGTTTTGTACGCTGATACAGATAGTATATTTATGCTTGGCGCTGGAGACTTTACTGAATATAACACTAGTGTGTACCATAAAACTAATATGTCTTGCATATCGAATAGTCTCGATATGAAAAAAACCTGTCCTAAAGACACAAAAGACATTGAACATCCAATTGGCGTATTTGCTGAAGAGAATATTTGTTCTGAATTTATAACTCTTGGCGCAAAACGTTACTGTACAAGAGAGTGCAAAGATAATAAACTACATCTAACAATCAGCGGAATTAACAAAGAAGCTGTAAGTCTATTGGATAATGATATATCGAATTTTGTTGATGGTTTTGTATTTGACAAAGACGCTCCATCAGTAAAGAAAAAACTGCTAACTTATTTACATGATATGCCAGATGTGGTTTATCCAGATGGATACAAAAGTAGTTACAAATACGGTATAAATATGCGGAATAATGGTTATAAACTCTCTGTTACAGACGAATATAAAACACTGATTGATTATGTGTGCAAAGGGCTTTACGAGAGTACGGACGCTGAACTTAACGCCAGACGCGGACGAGCTAGACCGATAAAAAAGGGATAGATTACTATCCCTAATTTTTAGTGCAATAAACCTATATGAAAATATTTATTTACGTTTGTGAAGTCACTGCCTGTTAGGTTGTCTGAATAAAATACTTTCGCCTGTTTAAAACAGGTATTAATTAACGATTCTATTTTATTTGATGTATTCAGACAATATGTAGTGTTCGGCTTGTCGCTAGCTACGTCCGAAAGAACGCGATCTACATATTTTCTTTTTGTCTGTGGATACACAAAACATATGAAGCCGCCCTCTTTTGGTTCAAAAAGCAATTCTAGCATAAATTTAAAAGCCTGGTATTCAATTAATACCTCATAGAGTTTTTCATATTCTTCATATTTTCGCGGAAGCCGTGGAACTTCTTTTGTTTCCCACACGCCGCCGACAATATTTTTAGCGGCGTTGCCGAAAAACATGCTATTGCTTTTTGACGCATTTTCACAGTATTCAACAGCAATGTCTACTGTTTTGTTATCCATTGTGGCAAAATGATATACGTCAATTTCTCCCTGCTTCTGACGTAGTACATTATCTAAACACCACTCCGAAAAATACGGGCACACACGCGACAATGTGTTGCCAATCAAAAAGACAGTACCTACTCTATCACGGAAAACTGTAGACACAAAATGTTGTAATTTAGTTGGTTCCTCGTTCAGATATATATTATCAGTGATAAATTCTTCAAAAATAATTGAGTCATACCCTTTAAATACGTTACTCTTATAACGTTCTGTCTCATTCAGCGCGCAGTAGCGTCCTATTCTTGCGCCGCGCTTAATCTTATTATCCTCGTCAATTGTTGCAAAATATATGTAGCCTTGAAAACATGTTACTGTGTCATATTCTCCGTGCGTTATCTTGTCTATAGGCATATCGTCAAAATATGATGTTACATTACCTATCTTTATATCTTCGCGCCATCTCCGCAAATATACAAATAAACCCTTTTCGCTGTCTATTCCTTTATAGGCACGCTCAAGACAAGTCTTTTTGACTTGGTATGATTTTCCGTTAGCGCGTTCGCCTAGTAACATTAAATATTGTGCGTCTGTTGATAATAGATTTCTTATATCATAATATTTCTTTTTCATGCCTTCCCTCCGAAAATGCTCACGTGGACATAAATTGTCCACGTGAACTATTGTTTAGTTGACTAAACACTACTGCACTATAACTCCAGATTTCAACAGGTTTTCTATTTCCTGCTTTTCTTCGGCAGTCGCTCCGCTGATATTTTCAACATGAACATCCTTTACGCGCGTGTATCCGCTGAAAGTTGATAGTCTGCCAGTAGTGTTAGCCGGATAACCATAAAAATCATTATAGTTTCGTGCGGCTACTTCTACAGGGCGTTTAACAATAATATAGGGCTTACGGATTCCCATAGCTCCGGCATTGCCAGATATATTGCCACTCATGCGCACGTCTGCCCCTGTTAATGCTCCACGTGCACCGCCTAATATCGCACCGCCAACTCCACCAACTACCGCGCCGCCGACCGCGCCAGTAACTAACGATAAAACTTGACTAGCACGCGAACCACTGGTTAACGGATACTCGACCGAACAGCTACCATTAAAAGTATATAATACTGCACTATAGTTGCCGTCACTAACACTAATCTGTGCTAATACTGTACCTGTCAATACATCCACTGTATAGCGTATATGTACAGTCTTACCGATTACATCAAAACTATCTAACGACACTATGCCGATAAAAGGAAGATAACAATATACTTTTGTGTAACCAAAATCTAGTGCTGATTGATAGCGCAACGGTATAGTTACACTGCCGCAGTCTAGCGGAACGTATTGTTGACTTACCCACGGACTAGCAACTCCGCTATCAACGTAACCGACAACTATATTAGCAGTGCCGCCTGTCGGAGGAGTAACATATATCATGTGTAATCCCACTATACCCTCAACAGGATTGTTTGAGAACAGCTCCTTAATCATTTTGACCGGGTCGGTACTCCATAACCATTTGCCAAACGCCTGTAATACAGCCTGTGATGGATTATAAATTTTCCAAAGTGCATTAGCACTGCCGCCGCCGATAGCGGGAAGCCCCGGTGTAGGGTCTGGTGTAGGAATACTACCCGGGTCCGATGGGTCTGTCGGTTCTGGTGTCGGTTGCGGTTGCGGTTGCGGTTGCGGACTCGGATTAACGCTAGGTTCTTCGTCTGCGTTTGGGTATGGGTTAGGTAACACACCGTCATTGTACGCAGTGTTAGTATCTGGATTTACTGGTGTATCCGGTTTAGGTTTTCCAGACTGCGCTTCTTCCGGAGTAATGTCCGGTTCTGTTGCTCCGTCCGGCACGTCTTTGTCGGGGAATTGTAACGGTAACCATGTAACATATTTAGGATTATCGCCGCTTTCTGATTCTCCGGGTTTCCAATTTGGATTAACGCTAGTAACTGCGTTTTTATACCAATCGGGGTAAGCTTCTTGAAGTGTGGGGGCGGTCGGTACACCATTTGGAAAGGTTGTGTTAGGTAGTAATGATGTAGAGGAAATATTACCATAAATAGCTATATACGCTAATGTTCTGTAATAAGCGTCTTTTTCATCACCTGAACCGTCGTATAACTCGCGTGAAATATTATCTAAAAAACTTGCGAAAACAGAACCACCAATTTCAGAAATAGTTAATGAGTGCGACGGATATGGTTCGTATGAAATATCTATTTCACTACTATACTGTGCACCGTTTGCATATACGCGGTCAGTCATATTAGAAAAAGGTTGCTCCCCGGAGCCATATTTTCCAGTAACAACTATATCTGTTACGTTTCCTTTGCTAATCCACACAAATAAGTAGTCGTGCCAGTCTACATAATTTAGGTGGGGATTGCCGTTACTGCATAATGCTATAAACCTATCATAACTACTTTTTGGTACTGTTGAGCTAAAATATGGAGCACTAGGTCTTGATTTATTATAAAATGATACTGATTCATATAATGGGATTTCTACTCCGTTTAGTTTTTCTATAAAATCTTTAAAAGGCTTTTTCGTGTACGTATAACTTGCAGTTTCTTTAACATCAAACACGCCCGCATCATAAAAAGCCCGATACATTGAGTCTATTAAATCTGCTTGAACATAAGTATTACCGTCACTATCAACAGCAGTCGGAATAAGTGCTTCTTGAAAAATCTCCCCCCATGACTTGTCAGTGGGGTCGGCAAAACCAAACGGAAGCAATTTAGCGCTGACGTCCGTCCAGAACTGGGGATTTTCCTTATACCAATTAACGCCTGTAGAAATAGCGCCAAAAGCGGCTAGTCCTCCCATTATTGCCTTTGCTCCAGTGCTAGCACCTAACGCTAGTCCTTTTTTAGTTACTGTTCCGCCCGCATCAACTATGTTTCCAGTGTATGCGGTCAATGCGCCAGAAGATTCCTTAACTACGTCTGTAACAAGCTGATTGCCTGCAATATATTCTTCTGCCGTGCCGGCCACTGATTCAACATTAATATACTTACCATTTTTTCCGACAATTTGAAATGCGTTTCCGGCTTCATCCGCTAATACGTTCCATTTACTTTGTTTACCTAAAACAGATTCCGCATTTTTTACAATTTCACTCCAATCATTACCGGACTCCCATACTTCAAATGCAGTTTTTCCGCTCAAACCTGCAATTGCATCTAAAAAACCATCGTCTTTAACAGACATGTTTCACCCTCCCACTGTTATAAGTATAAATTCGCCATTGTCATTAAAACCATTTGGAAAATTATAAATCTGATTTACCAATCTGTTTTCCATGATATAACTATTATCGTCTATATATAAATCAGATTTTGTCATAAGTTGAGACTTATTTGCTATGACATTTAAATTTAATATGTCATTTCTAAACGAGTCCAATACATCAACGTGGCATCTCATAATAATAATACCATTAGTCATAATGTCTTTATCAACTACAAAATACTTTCGTTTAAGCTTCGCAATGCCTAAGTAATTAACGTTCTGCAATATATCTTCACTAGCTTTTAATTCTAGTAGTATATCTAGCATACTAACCTGTTCTTTTAGATGTGCTTGTACTTCTGCGATTTCTGTAATCAATTTTCCAATAGCGTTGTTCTCTGAAAAATTCTGATACAGTGTAACTAACATGTGCTCACTTCCTTCCTGTTTAGTTGACTAAACATATAACAAAACATCTGCTATATCCGTGAATATTTTCTGATAAAAAGAATAACCATCCCATAATTCCAAGTGCTTCATTAGAACATCGGATTGTGTCATAACGCCTATGTTTCCTTTTCTACGTAGATTATAATTTTCCGTTCCGCTATCTTTTATGTCGTTCTCCTGTGCTCCTGTTTTAATAGCGCGAGAATCCGTACTGTCGCGATTTTCTGTATCTGTGGTTTCTACAGTATTTTTGTCTGTTAAGTTTCTGGTTTCTGTATCTGTTAAATCTCTAGTATTAGTATCTGTTAAATTGTATGTTTTTGTGTCTGTCGTATCATGTGTTATAGTTTCACTGCCTTCATTAGTTGACGTGTCGATATGCTCGTCCGTATTCGTGACTGTATCTATAGCATGTTTGTTTACTGTCTCTGTAGTTTTTTCGCGCGGAGAATAGTCACTTGCATCAAACGCACTAACAGTATTTTCTCTTGTTGTGGTAACATCAGGATTATTAACTGTTGTATCACTACTAATAACACCATATGTATTAGTGACGCTATTGTTACTAGCTGTTTTGTCAGTGCCTGTTATAGAGTTAGTTTCCGTGCCTGTTTTTTCACTACTTTCATTTCCATTATGTTCTAAATTAACACTTCCTGTCTGTTCATTTGTAGCAGTTTCATTGACTGTATACGTATTTGTTCCTGTCATTGTCAAAGTGTCACTATCTTCGCGCGCTCCTATATTTTCGGTTCTAGTGTTACCTGTCAAGCGTTCCATTGTTTCAGTTAAATCGTAGTTATCCAGTATGTTATAAACTTCATCATCTAGATTTTCTAGTCTAAACAATTCATTGTATTTTTTACTGTTTGCCGCTAGTATTGATTTAACGTCCGTTCTAAACTGTGTAAACATTGTTGCTACGGTCAAAGATTTCCCACGTACGCGATATTTAAAAGATTCGTACAGTCGAGCAAACAACCTGTCATAAGTTTGACTGTCTGCCAAGTACGGCATCCAAAACGCTCCGCTATAACGTGACAATAACGGTTCGTTTTCATTTATCGCTTGTTCCGCTAGTTTATAAACCTGCACTTCCGTTCTTTCCATAATCTATAATCTCTCCTTCCTTGTAATCTATTTCTTCTGCTATTTTAACGCTAAAATCACGGTTAAATATTGTGTTTATTTCTTCGCAAGCCTTTTTTCTACATTCTAGCATATCAGTTATATTATATTTTAGCTGTGACGTGTCGCTCATAACTTCAAGCGTTACGGTATTGTTATTCTTTTCAAATGCAGAACGAATACCAATTTCAGAATAAAACGCTTTAATTAATGCGGAGCGTGTCTCAAATAAATCTTTTACGTTCTGCAACGTGCGTCTATCACTGCCAATATACTCAACGTTGAGATTCGCTATATCCGTAACAGTGTCAAACTTGCCATTATACAAATTTTTGAAGTAAGTCCGCATAGACTGCTTTTGTTTTTCCGTGCTTACTGTCGGTACTCCCCCGGCATCACGAGCGTTAATAAATGTTGTTATGATTGATACTTCATTGTGCGCTATAAGTTGGGCATAGTGATTGACTATTTCAAATAACGGTTCGCGCAAGCTGTTGTTATTTATAATAACTGCATCTTTCCCAATCTTTTTAGTGCCAGTCCATAATGGACAGCGGACATTGACAAATTTGAACTCATTATCGTATTTTGTTACGCCAAACATACTACACCACATAACAGATAGAGTGTCATTATATGGAGCGTTATATTCGCTAGGAATGTGGCATACAGCGGCACGTCCTGCTAGTATCAATCTTAACTCAACTTCTTTTTGTGGTATTTCTCCCAAACCGTCCCAAACAAATAATCGCATGACACGCTCAAATAAACGTTCGCGCCAATATTCGTAGTATGCTTTATATGTTGTTCCGTCAATAAATAATCGCGGAATACTACTATCAAATTTGTTACTATTTATGTAGTCTGTAAGATACACTTTATTATCTCCCTTCTGTTAATTAAAGGGACGTTTTACACGTCCCCATGTTTAATTGACTAAACGCGCGAGGAATAACACGTTTAATCCTGTATGTTGATTTTATCATTACTCTGCCAGATAAAAGACTACTGCATTAGCATGATTATCTACGGCATAGCCTTTACGGTTCTTTTCGCCGTGAATTAGAATGTCATCACGTTCATTAATCTTGCTCCACGAACGCCGATCGCCAAAATAACACGCGACATTTTCCGTATCATGAATAAATGCTATGATTCCTTTTTTAGCTACTACGCCCGTAGGATTGCTCGGTTCTTCTGACACAAGTCCGTCATTTTTGACGTTAATTCCAGAAACTACGTCAAAAGTCATATCCTTATCGCGTCCCTGCCAATATGAAACCTGCTCATAGCGCGGCAGTGCCGTCAATGTGTTATGGTATGTATCAGACTGCAAGTAATAGTTCGCCGCCGAACCAAACGCAGACAATACTTCTACTACCATGTTTTCCTGCGGCGTAAAGGTTTCATATCCTGCGGAGTTGTATGCGGTAGAAAGTTCCTGCATATAGTCAACAACAAGATTAATTTCTTTTGACGCAAACTTCAAAAAGTCAAGAGACTCTAACGCTTGCAACACTGTCAATGTGCCATCTGTATGCGCGTCATTGTATTCTTTTAAGAGATTGCGCGACGCACCATTCTGCATAGTATCAGCGATAGCTGTAGCAACTGCAAGATTCTGCAAGTCCTCTATGTCCTTCTCCATCTTGCTATTAACTGTGGTGTAAATGCCGTTAATAAATGACATCATGGCGGCATCAGACAGAAACGCTGTTTTCATCTGTACAAGTGGTGTAATAAATTCGTATGACCAAACGCCTTGCCCGCCGAAAACTTTTGATTCTACACCAATAACAGTTTCTACGTCATAAGGCGAGTGCTGTGTATATGACTGTGCGTCTGTGGTTACTGCAAATGCAGTATCTTCTACAGCGTCAGGCATCTTGTAATATACTTTCTGCACAAAAGCACCATACTCATGCTCATCACGCAAAACGGAACGCTTTTTTCCTGAGTATGCGCGGACAAAGTAAACCGTCTTTACAATACGATTGACAAGAGACTTGTAAAATCCTTCATACAAGTCAAGCTTATCAATAGTATTTCCCATTGACACGACTGTTGACGTGTCGGCTTCGGTGAGTGCACTATTTTTACCTACTGCATCTTTAAAACTATCGTTAATTAGGTTATAAATTTGTTTGTGAATTGCCATTGATTAACTCTCCTTTACTTGTGTTGTATTATTTATTGTATCTTTTAAAGCATCCACCGTATCAATCAGTGTCTGCAATGTTGTTTGTAGCGTTCCCATAAACTTATTATCACGATAGATGAAATAAACAAGAACAGCTACAGCCACTCCGTTATTTGTTATCAGTGTTATTAATTCCTGCATATGCCCTCTTTTCCGTGTTTAGTTGACTAAACACTACTCGGTCGGTTCGGTCGGTTCGGTCGGTTCGGTCGGCTCGGTCGGCTCGGTCGGCTCGGTCGGCTCATATGATGTAGCGTGCATTTCCGTATCAACAGTCGGCTTCACTTCACGTTCCGGAGCGGTCATTTTGTCGTATTCTGCAAACGGAAACATTGCCATATGTCTCACCTCCTTTATATGTAGCTTTTTTATTTTATTATATTACAAATATATTACAAAACAAGATATAATTTATTAAATTTTATTTAAATATTTATTACAAAAGTGTTACAGAATATTACTA
>CANQED010000025.1 GCA_947594425.1 uncultured Ruminiclostridium sp. | reverse complement strand
ACGCATGAAGGATATATTACGGTTCGTAGCGATTTGTTTGCATAACTTTCGCTTATCAAGCACCCCCTGAGAGAGCACCGCTTTCGGGGTTATTTTCTACCCTCCGCCAAAAATGCCGTCTTTCTCCCCGCCCACGCAAGCAGCGCCGCAGCTATCACATTCCCCGCAATGATCATTATAAGCCCAAAGGTGTTATAAAGGCTGCCGTCGGTCAGCCTTACATAGTCGCATATTCCTATGGTGATAGGGGAAAATACGCCGCTGAAGCCGTTTTTCAGCACATACGACAACAGTATGATAAACGCCGAGGATGTGATAGCTTTTCTGATATCCTTTAGGCAGGAATTTATTAGATAAAACAGCATAAACGAAAATATCAGCCCGATAAGCTCTAATATTCCCACCAGCGCGAGATATTCTCCTATACTTATCGCGAGCGGGGAATAGCGCAGCAGGTTTATGCTTTGTATTGCGGTATCGGGCAAAAGGCCGACCCCGCAGCAGACTATATCGACAATATACGATACCAGCCACACTATACCGCAAAAGCCTAAGGCGAACGCCGTTCTTAGGCTGTTTAGCCTTTTGCCTTTCGGCGATACCCGCTCAGATCTAAACAGCCCGTGCTCGGAATGCTTTCCCCACACTGCAGCTATTACGCACAGTGCCATAACCGACGCAAGCTGTATCTGCTGTAGGTGCATAAACGTCCGCCACGACGACTGATCAACGATATTTACGGGGCGGGAAATGCTCTTGTATTCCTCGATATTGTCATAATAATATTGCGGCGGCGTATCAAGACTTATCCCGCAGTCGGTCTTTGCGTTCTCTATTAGCTCCTCCACGGCGCGCTTGTCGTCGGTGCCGACATACATCGCCTGACTCATTACGGTTATCCTGTCGAGCATAGCGGCCTTTTCCTCGTCAGAAAGGCCGCTGCCTATCACCTCGCCGAACCTCTTGTCTATATATTCATCCGCTATTTGCTCCGCCTCGTCCGCGCTTTCGCCCTCGCAAAGGATAAGCACCTCGTTTATATCATTGTTTATGTACGGATAATAGATAAATTTCGGGGCGAATACGATAACCACAGCGGCAATAAAGAAGAAGATACCCTTTTTAAAATCAAACCACAGTATTTTTAACATATTATCGCTCCCTTAAATTCCGTTGCGGCAAAGCTTTTTCCCGAACAACGCTATAGCCGAAAATATTACGGCGATAAGCAGCACGTACACCGTTATCAGCACCGCCGGGGCAAAGACAGGCGTGCCGAGAATGTTTATGTACTGCTCTGACGAGAGCGCGCCCATATTCCCCGCGCACAGCCCCTTTATCGCGCCGCTATCGGTAATATTCGGCAAAAGCCATACTGCCGCGCCCGCCAAAAGACTAATACAAAATGAAATTATGCTGTTTTTTGATATAAGTGAAATAAGGCAGACAAGCGAGTATAAAAGCTGCAAAAACAACAGCTTTACCCCCGCCGACAACAGCATATATCCCCCTATGCTAAAGGGGTAAACAAAGTCCTGGTAGCCGTTTATTATCTGTATCGGTGCGGACAAAATATCAACGTCGGTAAGGTACATCGATGCATATAATATATGTCCCGCCGCATAGATGATAAACGCCGCAGTCACGAGTATGATGCCCGCCGCGTATTGCTTTACGGCAAAGCGATTTATACCCTGCCTTGAGGCGGCGGCATATTTAAGATATCCGTTTTCGCGCAGCTTTGAGAACATTGTAAAGCACATCAGCAGTATCAGCAGCGCAATAAACATATCGCTCTCAAACCTCGGCAGATAAAGGGTCACGCCAAATGAAACGGCGGTATCGCTATATCCCGCGTTTATTTGCTCGGCGGCGGCAAGGCTTATTTTGCTCAGCTTATAGTCGTATTCGCCCGGCTGATAGCGGCGCAGATTGCGGCGGCACAGCTTAATTGTGTTGTCCGTCACCGAGGCTATATTCCACCTCGGGGAATATTCTTTTATCAGCATATCGAGCAGCACGCTGTCATAATAGACGGTAGGGGAGACCTCGCCGGGCTTGTTGTACTGTGAATTTACCCACGCCATATCGGACTGCGAAAATTTATATTTTCCCATAATTATGGCGAGCCTGTCGTTTTCGTCCAAGTCCGTACGGTCCTGCATATATTCTATCGCGACGCGCTTGTCAAAATATTTTTCAGCATCGTTATGCGCGTTATCATAAAGCGCGGCGGAGTTGTCCTCGACATAGGCGCGGGCGTATTCGTACAGCTCGTAGGCGTTTTGCAGCTCGTTCTCCGCTCTCGACTTTTGCTGTATATCTACAAGCATAAAGAGCACCAGAGCCGCACACAGAAAGCGCAGGATGTTTTTAGTGAGATAAAGCCGTATCATTTTATTATCATGCTTGCGAAGCAAGCATCTCTCCTTTCGAGTTTTGTACGGTTTTGCAAAGCAAAATTGCTGACCGTACTCAGCAAAGTGCAAAACTCACATTCTTAAAAAGTAATTTTTAAGAATTTTCTCCCGTAGTTGTATTGATAAAAAACTGCTCTAACTTCATACCGTCGGGAATAATCTCCTCCGCCTTTCCCGATACGGCAAGCCTGCCCTTGTGCAGGATATGGAGCTTGTCGGTTATGTTATCCACATCCGATACGATATGGGTAGATATGATTATTATCTTGTCCTCGCTGATAGATTTTAACGTGGATTTTAGCTCGCTGCGCTCTCTTATATCCAGCCCCGCGCTCGGCTCGTCGAGCATTATTATCTTAGGGTCGTTCATTAGCGCCCCCGCGATAAAGACGCGCTGACGCATACCGCCCGACAGCCTTTTCAGCTTCTCGCGATAGTGGTCGTGCATGCCGACAAGTTGCAATTTATCCATAGCGTCGGGCTCTATCTTGTCTTTCTTCATACCCCGCAGGATACCGTTATAATAAAGAAATTCCTTTACAGTATAGTCGGGAAAATACGGCTGCGATTGAAATAATACCGATATCTTTTCGCGATAGGCAGACTTCATTTTAAAAATATCCTCGCCGTCAAGTCTTACCTCTCCGAATGTCGGCTGTATGACCGTAGAAAGTATGTTCATAAGAGTGGTCTTGCCCGCGCCGTTCTCGCCGAGCAGAGTATTTATTCCGCAGCTAAGTTCAAGGCTTATATTGTCGAGCACGGTCTTTTTGCCATAGCGTTTGGTAAGGTCGGTTATTGTCAGCAGCATATTATTATTCCTCCCTAAAAAGTATACTTATATATTTATTCTAACACAAATAGTGAACAATTTCAATACCTACGGCTGAATTTTTAATACATTTTCGATCGTGGGGGAATTTGCTTTGCGGTGGATATTATTCGTCATTAAAAGCAATACCTTTGCACCAAACGCCTAAAACAACAAAAAAATCAGCCGCTTTGAGCTGTTTTTAATGTAAAATCAAATCAAACAGCGGCTGATTTTAATTATCGGTTTTGCTTTGCGGAGCACTTATCGGTATCACCGTTTCGGCGATGAATTTATCGTTTTCGGTCTTGACGGAGAGATACCCGTTATATTTTTCGGCGGCTGAGCGCACAATGGACAGCCCGAGCCCCGTATGCTTGTCCTTAGTGGTCAAGAATATCCCGCCGTTTTGCTTTAGCGTCCCGCAGCTGTTCTCGGTATATATCAGCAAAATGTCGTTACGGCGGATAATGCCGAAATGTACAAAGCGCTTATCCCGGGGCAGCTCTTCGCACGCCTCGAAAGCGTTGTCGAGCAGATTTGAAATGATAGCCGTCCTGTCGAGCTCGGTCAAAAAATCGAGCCTTGAAAACCGTATGTCTAAGGTGAATTTTATGCCGCTCTTTTCGGCGATAAGCCGCTTGCTGTTAAGAGCGACATTGAGTATCGGGTCGTCAAAGTCAAACACAGGCAGCAGCTTATTTAGCTCTTCCTCCATAAGCGACTTGTACTTTATCGCCTCCTGCGGGTCGGTCTTAATAAGCCCCTCGAGCGACGCGATATGCTTTTTCACGTCGTGTATTACCTTTCGCGAGTCGGCGTATTTCTCACTCAGATTTTGGTACGCCTCAAGCTGTAGGCGCGACTGTTGCTCGACAAGCTCGTATTGCTTTTCAAGCAAATAGCTTTGCGACAGCTTGTTTAGCAGATAGGCAAGATACAGATCCAGCGCGAGCAGAGCGAGCAATATCACCGCAAGCTCGTATGTCGCCTCGGACAGCACGACATACTCGTTTATCAGCCGCAAAAACAGCATTTCTCCGCAGAAAAGAACGATAAAAAATATAAGCTCTTGATATCTTATCGTTTTGACGTTCCGCTTTCGGATAAAAATATTAAATATTTGACAAAACGAAAATAACAGTATGCTGTACATCCCCGCGATAGATAGAAGCTTCCATTCGTCGTTGATAAGCTGTTCGATCTTGATATTTAAAATCAGCGACAGCAAAAATCTTGACAGCATATCGGATATGGCGGAAAATATCACGATAATTATATCATAAAGAATAAATCTCTTATCGGTAGGGGTGTAAAGCAATAAATTAAGCGCCGCCGCCGAAATAAAAGAATAAGCGACGTTGATAATCAGCTCGCCTATAAAGCTTAATCCTATCATTCCGACCGCAGCCGCCAAGAATGCCGCAAGCCTTATCCTTGTATCTTTCATCCTCGCCGCAAAAAGCTGCTCAAGCACAGTATAAACAAAGGCATAAAACGCGGCGGAGGTGATAATGTGAGTGATAACTTCCATCTTTAAGCCTGCCTTATATAGTTTTCGATATATTTCCCGAACCGCTCTCTGAATGCTTTCAGCTTGTGCTGTGCTATCGGCACCGTCAGCCCGTTGGACATATATATGTCGCAGTTTACTATACTTTTGACATAGTCCGGATTTATAATAAAGCTCTTGTGCGGGCAAATAAATCTATTCGGGTCAATAAGCGCAGATATCTCCTTTAGTCCGCCTTTTACCTCAAATTTTTTGTCCTCGGTGTATACGGTGACGCGGCGGTTGCCCGAGGTCTCAAAAGCGTATATTGAGTTAAGCTCGAGCGAGAGTATGCCGTCGACGCTCTTAAGCTCTATCACGGGCGAGGCTCGTCTGCCGCCGCGTCGGCTCGCAAGAAAATCGTTTATCACGGCGGTTAGCTTTTCCTTTGTTATCGGCTTTACGGCAAAGTCAAACGGGTGCGCCGCAAAGCTCTCGAGGGCGTACTTCTCATAGCTCGTCACATAAACTATCTCTGCATTTAGGTCGCGTTCTCTTAGCCGCTGCGCGGCCTTTATCCCGTCTATTCCGCGCATTTCTATATCAAGGAAGATAAGGTCGTACCGCCCGCCGCATAGCAGCTCTTCGCCGCTTAAAAATCCCGATACCGTTATCTCCTCGCCTTTCTCGGCGAGTATCTGCGATACAAGCCGCGATATCTCGCACACAGCCTCCCGCTCATCATCGCACACCGCTATATTAAGCAAGCCCACCACCCCTTTCGGTAGATTTTTCAAAGGTATTATAGCACTTTTCTTTGAGAGAAGTCAATATGGGGAGGGGATGTCAATTTTTACATTACCGCATTTTACTTTTGGAAAAACCCTTTGATTTGTTGTAAAATCAGGGGGTTATATTAATTTAAGGGCAGACGTTGTCTGCCCTTAATTTACATAAATTTATTCTTTTGCGAAAAAATGCCGTTCGCTGTACAATATATCATAGCACATAACCGGCGAAATGTCAACACGAAAAAGGAGAAAAAGTATGGAAAATATTTATCTGCGAAAAGACGGCAGGTACGAGGGACGGCTGTCTGACGGCAAAAATCGCAAGATACGCTATTTCTACGGCAAAACGAGGGAAGAAACCAAGCGAAAAATGCAAGCATTTAAGGACAGTCAGAGCTACACCCGCTCGGGTCTGACGGTGAAATTTCTTTTTGAGGAATGGCTTGAAACCTCAAGCTTGCGCCTAAAAGAGTCCACAGTGGCAAATTACATAGGCAAGGCTGAAAGCCACATTCTGCCCGCTTTTGGGAGTACAAAAGCCGACGAGTTGTCGCCTCGGCAACTGCGGCAGTTCATAGCCGACAGGCTGCAAAGCGGCTTGTCCTCAAATTACGTTGCGGATATTGTAATTCTGCTTAAATCGGTAATGAAGTACGCCGCCGCAAGGTACAATATTCGCAATTCGGTCGCGGAAGTAGTGCTCCCTAAACGCAAAAAATCCCAAGTACAATTGCTTTCAAAATCCCAGCAAATTCATTTACAACATTATCTTGCCGAAAACCAAAACCTCACTTCGGCGGGGGTAGCTTTGTCGCTCTTTACGGGTCTACGTATCGGCGAATTGTGCGCGCTTAAGTGGTCGGATATCGACCTCACCGCCAAGACCATAACGGTGTCCAAAACCATTCAGCGCATACGCACAGATTGTGGCACTAAGCTTATCATCACTGAGCCAAAAAGCAATTCCTCCGTCAGAGAAATTCCTATACCCGACTGCATAATCGGCATTTTAAAGCGGTTTTCCGCAGATAATGACTGCTATTTTCTCTCCGCCTCACCAAAGCCTGTTGAGCCTCGCGTTATGCAGTACCGTTTTCAAAAGCTGCTGAAAAAAGCAAAACTGCCGTCGATACATTTCCACGCCCTACGGCACATGTTTGCCACAAACTGCGTTGAAATGGGCTTTGACGTTAAGTCGCTGTCCGAAATACTCGGACATTCCGGCGTGGAAATCACGCTGAACAGGTATGTACATTCCTCAATGGAGCGGAAAAAGCGCTTTATGAAAAAGCTGACTTTCGCGGCGTGATTGCCGTCAAAAATTGAATTTTCTCCCGCCCTTAAGATATTTTCGCAAAAGAATAAATTACAGAACCAAATATATTTTACCAAAAATACAGCGATATGACAATGAACGGGAGAAATTTATGACGCAAAAAGCCTTAGGAAACCGCCTGTTTTCCGACCTGATACGCGACTGGCTTGCCTCCGCAAAGACGAAAGTCAAGCCCAGTTCTTATGCGCAATACGTAAAGCGTGCCGAAAAGAATATTTTGCCCTACTTTGATGGCGCTAAGCTACGGGATATTACCCCGGACAGCGTGCTCGGGTTTGTACAGCATTTGCAGTCGGAGGGCTACAATGAAAAATATATCTACGACCTTACGACCCTGCTTAAATCTGTGCTCAAAAGTATCACCCGCACCTACGGTTATCCCGACCCCACGGTCGGGATGGAGGGTATATTGACCGGCAGGGAACACGCCGACATTCCGCGCGAGCCCGTTTACGGCGAGGAGCTCTGCGAGCGGCTCATCGAGGTGCTTAACACCGCCCCCGACCTAACCAAATGCGGGATATTGATGACGTTGTATACTGGCTTGCGCATAGGCGAGCTCTGCGCACTAAAGTGGGAGGACGTCGACCTTGACGGCGGCACGCTCACAGTTAGTCGCACGATACAGCGCGTTTCTACAGAAGAGGGCAGCATACTGATGACGACCGAGCTCGGCAAGCGGGCGCGCGAGATACCGCTCCCGCAGGCTTTGCAAGGGGTACTGCTCGGCTTTAAAACCTCCGCCGACCGCTACCTTTTGTCGGGGACGACTTCCCCGATAGAGCCGCGCACAATGCAGTACCGCCTGCGCGCCTTTCTCAAGAAATCGTATCTCCCTAACATCAGCTTCAGCGAGCTGCGCAAGCTTTTCATAAAGCGCTGCCTTAGCCGCGGGGCGGACGTGACTGTCCTCGCGGACGTCTTAGGCAACGCCTCGGTGCAGAGCGCGGCGGCATATTGCGAGAAGCCGACTATGCGGAGCAAGATACGGGCTATCGACCTTGTGGCTAAGGACGTTGGATAAAATTTTCATAAAGGGGATACAGTTATGATTTTTGCGGGTGTACTTGCCGGCGGGATAGGGTCGAGAATGGGAAATTACACCATTCCAAAGCAATTTCTGCTGATAAACGACCGACCTATCATTGCGCATGTTATCGATAAATTTATCGTACATAACTACATAGATTATGTGATCACGGGCGTTAATCCCGACTGGTATCGGTATATGCTGGATATTAAGGAGAAGTATTACAAGGGCGTGGACAAGCTTGTGATCGTCCCCGGAGGCTCGGACAGGAACAGCACCATAAATTCGATAGTCGAGCAGACTAAGAAAATGAGCGGCTCGCCCGACGATATACTTGTTACCCACGACGCTGTCCGCCCGTTTATTACTCTAAAAATGATATCGGAAAATATCGACGCGGCGATAAAGTACGGCGTATGCGATACGGTCATCCCCGCTACGGACACCATCGTATATTCCGAAAATAAAGAATATATCACGGATATCCCGCTGAGAAGCAACACATATCAGGGGCAGACCCCGCAGAGCTTTAAGGTAAAGCTGTTTGAAGAGGTTTATTCGTCTATGACCGACGACGAATTAAAGATAGTTACCGACGCATGCAAGATGTTTATGCTAAAAGGGCACAAGGTGCATCTTGTTGAGGGGAACGTATCGAATATAAAGATAACCTATCCGTATGATTACAAGATAGCGCAGATAATGATGGAGAATTTGCAGGATGATATGTTTACAGTATAAGCTGGTAAAGCCCTTTGTCATTGAGACATTTTTTAATGACGTAAAGCTCGAGGGCACTTCTCATCTTATCGTCCGACCCGAAAAGCTGTCTATCTGCAAGGCGGATATGCGGTATTATTTCGGTATGAGGGACGCCGAGGTGCTGCAGCAAAGGCTGCCTATGGCGCTGATACACGAGGCGTGCGGCAGGGTGATGTACGACCCCACGGGGAAGTATAAAAGTGGCGACAAGGTGGTGCTTTTGCCCAACATACCGGGCGAGGACGAATTTTATGATGAAAATTACAGGCTTGACTCGGTGTTCCGCTCGAGCAGGGCGGACGGCTTTATGCAGGAGCTGCTCAGGATACGCCACGCGCAGGTGGTGCCGTACAGACCGGACCTGCCCGACGAGGTGATGAGCTTTACGGAGTTTATCAGCGTCGGGGTGCACGCGGTGAACAGCTTTGGCAAAATATCGCACGAGCGCAGAGAGCATATAGGGGTTTGGGGCGACGGTTCGCTCGCGTATGTGATATGCTGCGTGCTTAAAAGCCTTTATCCCGACACCAAAATAACCGTGATAGGGCTAAATCCCGGAAAGCTGCAATATTTCAATTTTGCGGACGAAATATTGACGGTTAATCAGGTGGAGAAAAAGGCGAAATTCGACCACACCTTTGAGTGCGTCGGCGGAGCGGGCAGCGGCGCCGCAGTGGATCAAATGATAGACACCCTAAAGCCGCAGGGGACGATAATGCTGCTCGGGGTGAGCGAAGAGCACGTTCCGATAAACACGAGAATGGTGCTCGAAAAGGGGCTCACCCTGCTTGGCAGGAGCCGCTCGGGAAGAGAAGATTTTGAGCAGGCGGTAAGCCTTATCGAAAACGACGAGGCATTTTTGGGGAGAATGAAATACTTAGTATCCGCCGCCATTGATATAGAAAGCATAAACGACATAAGCAAAGCCTTTGAAACCGCTAAAACGGCGGATTTTAAGGTGGTGCTTAGCTGGAACACCTAAAGGAGAGCGACTTAATGAAGATAAGCTATATTATCACTCCGTTTAAATCGTCGGAGTATTTAGTACGGTGTGTAAATTCTATACTTAGACAGACGGGCGAGAATAATGAGATAATTATCGCGGAAAATGCCGCAGAGCTTACCGACGAGGTCGATAATTATATCTTTTCCGTGTGCGGGGCAAAAAGGATATCGGACAAGCCGATATCTGATTTTGAAAAGATATCCGAGGCGGTAAAAGCCGCAATGGACGGCTCTCTTATCAAGCTTATCGATGTGGACACAGTCGCCGTCCCGATAGCGTCTGCCGAAGCGGCGGAATGCGAAGCGGATATCGTTTTTGCCGCAGTTGCGATAAAGCACAACGAGGATTATGATATCGAAAGGTCCGACGTACGCCTTAGCCTGCAAAACGCCTTTATAAAGAAAGAAATGCTTGCGGCTATGCCTCAGGAGGCGTTCGACGACCCGTTCTTGTTCGAGCTGTGGATGGACAAAAATATTTCGTCGGGGGTAGAGTACGGCTGTACCGACGACATATGCTTTTATATACAAAAGGAGAACGACGAGAAAGCCGCAGGTACTGCGCAGAAGTACATAGACCACTCGGCCGAGCTGACCGCTGTATTTGAAAGCTCACTCAATTCCGACAGGAAAGCGGGATTGCAGCTGTTCGACAAGTATATTTCAAAGCTTTATAAATTTATGTGCAGCGAGCAATACGACTATACGGTAAAAGAGTCGATTTTCAATATCATAAAAGACGCCGCACGGCTTATAGGCGATAATGAATTTGCGCAGCGCTTGTTTTTGCTGTACTTTGGGGCAAGCGCCGAGGCGATAGCGGATATGGATATACAGGCTTACCTTTTCTTCTCACAGCGCGTGCTTACGCTATCGGATAAAGCGATCGTCACAGCTCGGCTTGAACAGATAGTGGAAAATTCCACCGCGTCGCTTAGAAAATCACTTTCCGTCATCGACGATATAAAATCAAAGCAGGACGAAGAGGCGAAAAGAACTAAGTCTATGTCGGAAGAAGTAAACAAATTGAAAAACGATATCGCCGCGCTAACAAAAAATATGCACTTCGTTTTTAATTCTGCCTCTGTCGGCGGCGAAACAGAGGCGTATACCGAGCCGCTTCAGCAGATACCCGCATTGTTTGCACAAGGCAAGTTGGGGCTGAAAGTCATTATGAAGAGCTTTAAAGCTTGGTTGAAATATAAATTCAGCAGAAAAAAGAAATAAACGTTCCTAAGACGAGGAGAAAAATATGGATTTTCAATATAAAGTAACAGTGATAGTGCCTGTGTATAATGTCGAGCAATATCTCAGGGACTGCCTCGACAGCCTTGTCGCTCAAACTATTGACCATTCTCAGATGGAAGTGCTGCTTATCAACGACGGCTCGACGGACGGGAGCCTTGATATCTGCTATGAGTACGCCCAGAGCTATTTTATGTTTAAGGTGTTCAGTAAGGAGAATGAGGGGCTTTCCGCAACTCGCAATTACGGGATAAAAAGAGCTCAGGGCAAATATATGATGTATCTTGACAGCGATGATATGCTTGCGCCGGAAACAGTCAAATCGGTCACCGACTTTTTTGATACGGTGTATGATGAGGTGGATTTGGTAACGTATTTAGATCAGCCTTATAAAAACGGGGAAAAAATTAAAATTCATTATAGATACAATTACTTAAAAAAGGATGGTGTTTATTCTTTAGATGAATTTCCATTTATTTCTCAAACGCGAGTAAACGTATGCGTAAAGAACTTATACGACGGAAATATGTTGTTTGATACTACTCCGAATTTTAGATTAGAAGATCAAGAGTATTGCAGTAAGGTCCTTAAGGCAAAGAGAAAGATCGGTTTTTGCTCAAAGGGAGAATATAAGTATAACAGAAGCAATGACGGAAGTATAGTATCTAATTATTTTTATGCATTTTATCTTTTTGAGCCAAGTATGGCTTATTTTGAAGCGTTGTTTGACAGCTTTGGTGAAAACGTCCCATTATATTATCAAGCAATGTTTATGAACGATATTATTTGGAAGCTTAGCGAGGATAAGCTTTTCCCGTATCATTATGATACCGAGCAATACAAAGCTGCTCTTGAAAGGATTTGGAAGCTTTTAGATAAGGTATCTCCCGAAGTTATCATAAATCACCCTAATATTGATAATTTTGAAAAGCAGTACTGGCTTTCGGTAAAAAGAAATTGCTTTCCTATGGTATTAGCCGAAAAAGATAAAGTAAGTATTTTGTTAAATGGAAAAGCAATCTATACTCGCAAGAATTTTGAACTGATTATGCATAAGATCAGAATAAATAACAAGAAACTAAAATTTATGGCGTTTGTAAAATCACCTATATATGTACATTTATATAACAGAGCAGTTGTTTATGCTATTGAAAATGGTGACGAGAATAACCGTGTACGTTTGGATACGGAATTATCAATACATAGTTGGTATAAAGCTAAAGAGCAGACCGCAAAGTTTTATTTGTTTACATACTACTGTGATACGACAAAAGTTAAAAGTGTAAAATTTCAAGTTGAATTTGACGGCGTGATATATGATACTGTTTTTTGGTGCATGAGTGCAGCAGTATTTAACAACAAGAAAAATATCAATTCATATGTAAGAGATAACGTCCTTATCACTTTAAAAGGAAACACTCTTTTGTTTTCTCAATTAACCGCTCAGGAAACCGAAAGCTTTGAGCTTGCACAAACTGAAAAATTTAAAAAAGATCCTTATGTATACAATTTGAGATCAGAAAGCCTTAAATATAGAAAATCTCATAGGATATGGCTTTACTATGATTTGTACACGGTAAAAAAAGACAATGGTTATTTTCAATTTATGAACGACTTTAAGCATAATGACGGTGTAGAAAGGTACTATGTTTATGACGGTGATTTTTCAAATATCAGTAATTTGTTTACGAATGAGCAAAAACAGAATATAGTAAAATTCGGCTCTGAAAAACACAAGCTTTTATATCTTAGCGCAGAAAAAATTTTAACGGCCTTTTATGGATTTTCAACCGTTTCTCCGTTTCTAACAGAGATAAAAGAAAGCGATTATATCGATATAGAAAAGTTTGAAATTATATATCTTCAGCACGGAGTGCTACATGCAAATTTAAGGTTAAAAAATCACGCAGAAAGATGTCGTGCAGAAAAAATAGTTGTATCATCACAATTTGAACACGATAATTATATCAAAAATTACGGTTATAAAGAAGATGAAATTATTATGACCGGTATGGCACGATATGACCATATAAACAGAAAGACAAAAAGTAAAAACCGAATTTTGTTTGCTCCTTCTTGGAGAAGGTATTTAACTTTTGAACTTAACGCTTCAAAATGGGAATTGATAGAAAATAAAATAATCGCTTCTGATTACTATAAAAATATAAATTTATTTCTTTCAAATAAAAAATTATTAAATAAGCTTGAGGATAATGATCTTTATTTAGACTTTAAGCTTCATCCGATAATCAAAGATGCAAAAAAACTATTTAAATTTGACAGTAATAGAATAGTCATTGCGCCTAATGAAGTGTCTGTTGAAGATTATAAACTTTTCATAACCGATTTCTCATCTTATGTCTTTGATTATGCTTGCTTATCAAGATCGATCATGTATTTTGTCCCCGATATGCCGCAATTTAAATCGGGTATGAATCATTACAGGGAGTTAGACCTCCCGTTTGAAAAAGCCTTTGGCAATTTGACGACCGATCCTGAGACTGCCGCAGAGGAAGTTATTAGAATTATTAATAATAATTTTGTGGCTGACGAGCTTTACAAGGAGAGAATGGATAATTTCTTTGTGCCGTTGGATAATTGTGCGGAAAAATTGTACCAATATCTTATTTTAAAGGATTAGGGGATGACTTGATGGGTAGTTCGGTTGGAATAATATTTATAGGTAATTATTTAGAGCCAATGATAAATCGGCTTAATAAGAAAAATGTTGCTATAGATATGATATTTTCTATATGCAATAATTTAGCCATGGAAGGAACAAGCGATCGGCAAATATTAAAAAAATATATATTCGGCGAACCTTTTCAAAATGAAATGTTTTCCGCAGGGTCAATTTTAAATTTGTTTAAAGATCTCTCAAAACGGCTTTCACGAGACTCATCGGAATATAACAATGTGTTTAGATTTTCCAGAGATATAAAGCGTAACAATTGCAATAAATCCGATTATATTATTGTTATGAATACCACTATGGGATATACGGTATACGAACATAATGGGTCGATTTATTCGGATACCTACCCTCAAAATAGATTTATAAAAGATATAAAAGAAAACGGAGAGTATACGAAATATGCATTTCCGTTTCCCGATGAGTTTAATTGGAAGTACTACTACGATAAATTTATAAGTGCTATTTTGAGCGCGTATGACAGCGAGCATATTATTTTAATAAGAACTAACGCGGCACAATGGTATACGGATGGGGTAGAAATTAAAGCTTTTAATGAAATTTCATCTAAGTTCAGAAACCGTATTCAGCAAATAGATGATTATTTTGTTGAGAAGACTTATTGTCGAACGATAGACGCACATTATTGCTTTATACCTCCGGAAAACAGACCTTGTGCATTTACCTTTGCGGTAATGGACGAAATAGGATACCGAACCATAAGCGACAGTATACTGAAGCTGATAAACAGCGATTATACATTTAAAGACGAAGCATCACATTATGTCAATCCTATAGCAAAGCGAATAATTAAATCCTTTACATCTGATGCTGTCAACGAAAATCGTGAAATGATCGCAAATATGAGCAGGTCGTTATTAGCGGGAACGCAGTCGGAAAACAATGATTTTTTAAACGCGATAAAAAAGCTTAATATATTTATTTCGGATGAAAATTATCGTTTATCGGATTATGTGTTAAACATTTTTCAGCATGAGGATTATAAAATCTCTGATAATGACTTTGAAATAGTTGGCTTATACACAGAGTATATGAAGTTGGATATAAATGATATTATTGCTGTTTATAAGTTATATGATCGTTCAGAAAACAAAGAAAAATTTAAAGATATAATAAACAATATAATAGATAATCCTGATTGTATTCCGGTCCGAAATGCGTTAAGAACGAAAGAAAAAAATATAAAAATATTAAACGAATATCGATATGCGAACAGCGAACTTTTGTTCCAAAGCGACGAGTTGTTATGCGTTTTTATCAATTCATATCATTATATAAAAATAAACACAAAACTCTCAGTGATGGAGCATATCACTTTATTGCCTATAGGGAAAATTGATTTTTTTGACATAAGAGAAAAAGACTATGTTTGTTCTCCGCGGGAAGCGGTAGCAATCGGTAAATCGTTGGAGTTTTTTATTTTAAAAAATAAATACGGTGATACGGATAAGCCGCTCATTATTCAATTTGAATCCATGGAGGAATTAACCGCATCGCTTTTTTCTGTTGATTATGAGGGACTGTTGGATAATGAAAACTTTATTTTAAAGTCTGCGGACGACGGCTTGGATCTGTCGGATTATTCAACTAAAGTAGATTTAAGCAATATTGTGACGCCGATTAAGGAAGATAGGGCGGAGCTGTCAAATGATAATCGTCTTTCTGTGCTTCGAGATATGAGAACTGTCAAGACGCTATATGATGATCAGCTTACGTCGGATTTGACAATAAGCAAAGGTATATTAAATTCACTGAATGATCCTGTAAATAAGCGTCAATTGGCAACATTTAATAAAATATATAATATCAGTCAAGGCTTTGCGGTGGCGATGAAATATCTATCAAATGAACCCGGTGTACATTATTTCATTAAGTGTATGCATTTAGGAGACAATACGCGAAGTTTTCAGCTTATATCATATTTTAAATCATACCATACAATGAAAAAAAGTTTTCCTATTAATAAAATTGTTTTATTAACTACCGAAAACTATGCCGATTTTTCCAAAGCATATCGAGATATTGATGAAATAATTACTCTGCCGAAGAACGAGATTTTATTTCTTAACGAGTTTGCGTTAAGCGGGGCAGGGAATTTTAATCTGTACGGAGATACGTTTAAGTTAGTTAAAGGCTGGGGTACGCCGAATATATGCGAGATTTACAAGATACCCGAGGACTACTTCTTTTCCTATCCCGAATTATTCCGTTTTCCCAAAAAATTGTCTGATATTTCGATTGATTCGGCAACACGAATATTTAAAGAAAGAGGTATCGATCCTAAACGAACTGTGATCGTTTTTCCGTATGCGCGATCATCGGCAGATATACAAATATCTGATTTTTCCAAAATTATAGATTATTTTAATAAAATACAGTACTTTGTTTTTACTAATATCGGTTTAGACGAAGAAGGTCTCCCGGGAACAGAACCACTCAATGTACCGGCAGATGTAGTCTTTGCAATGGGCGCTTTAGGCAGCATTATGATAGGGGTACAAAGCGGAATGATGGATACGTTGGAGTGGTTAAATATTAATTTTAGATTTATATTTATTTCTCCGTTAAATAACATTTCTAATGTCAGAATGTTCCTTAATCGATGGAAATTACCTATGGCTGCTCCGCTTCCTCATTCACTTGAACAGCGCATAGAGCCCAGACAAAGCGGGATATTTATTGCCGCTTCTAATGAACCGGAATTTAAGAGTTTGCCCGATGATATTATAAATCAGTCAAAATATTTTATCAAAGGTAATTTTCAGAACCTTAAATACACGAATAATGAGTTTGAATTTTCTATATATGATATAGAAAATTTAAATGATTATGTCGCTGAGGCGGTAGGTTTAGATGAAGTAGTGTTTTTTATTTCCGTGTGCGATTCCGCCAATAAGTGGTGGACAAAATTTGAATCGAGGAAGCTGCTCGGGTTAAAATCCGATCTTTCGGAAGTATGGAGAATGAGTTATGTCGCTGTGGTTGATTTGCAGAAAAATGTTTGCCTTGAAAAAGTAGAGAAGAAATGGACCGGTACGAGTATTCAATATGTGTGCAATGATTCCGATACACAAGAAATAAAATCGAGCAACGAGGAAAACGATTTATACGGAAAATTACCGGAAGATAATTATTGTTATCTGTATAGCTGCGGAATGGATAAACTAAGGTATACCAATTCAAATATCATTATAAACGGAGAGGATTATTGTATGAATTTACGAGGACTGAATATAGTTTTATACAGCAAAAAATACGGATGCGTAATTGACAGTGTAAATGTAGACACTTTTGGCGACCCTGATCTTATTATAAGAAGAAATAATACGGCTAAGCCGATAAAGGAGGAAATTACCAAGTGACCCCCACCCACATCATCATCCAAGCGGGCGGAAAAGGCACGCGAATGGAGCACCTGACCCGCAACAAGCCTAAGGCGCTTGTGCCT
>CANQED010000024.1 GCA_947594425.1 uncultured Ruminiclostridium sp. | reverse complement strand
TAAATATCTCTTTTCAGTTTTGACTAAAAATAGGTAAAAATTGATGACACAAAACAGGTAAAAATACCCGTAAATGTAAACGTTTTTATTTACTAAGATAAAATGGTGATTTTACACCTGTTTGGTGTAAAATCACCAAAAACGTTGATGACGATGTACCGCCTATTCTCGTGCCTGCACGTGTTACCTCTAAATCCGCGATAGTACCGCTAACAGTTATACTCGCTAGGAACAAAAATTTGCGCTTGATGTATTCTGTAAGCCGAATATTTTCTTCCCTCTCACTTCGCGATGAGTATCTGCGCTCTTGTCAGCCCCGTAGATGTCACGCTCACCAACGAAAGGGACGTGCTCGAAGCCGTCATCTGTATTGCCTTCGGAGAGAAGTATATCCAGATGTTATAGTTGTTCTTGCTCGATGTGTCGACAGATACGGTGTACGGTGTGAGCCACCATTTATCGGAGCCTGTGAATGAGTTGTTGCCGTTTATCCAGAACCCCGTCTGTTTCCAGTCCTGCCTATTGAGCAGCTGCTCCTGATTTACGGGTATGCTGGGCAGGGTACAGAAGAAATGACCGTCGTTCCATACGCCCGCTATGTCCTGCCTTATATCGGCCGCTACGCCGACGAGCTTCCCGCCGGTCGAATAGTCCACGTTGAGCTGTACGCCATTATCTCTCGAGAGACTGCCTTTGGCTGCGGTCACGAATTCGAGCGTTCCGCTTCCCCCTTTACTATCCACATACGCTTTATTCACCGCGTCATTATCATTCACTGGCGCAACTATTCCGCTCAACTTTGCACCAGTCCCCATTGTTACATTTCCCGTAAACGTTCCACCACTAATAGGCATATACTTCCCGCCATTTTCCAACGCTTCAATTCTTGCATCCAGCGCGTCAAGTTCTCCCTTTATCAAATTTGAATATGTAACTAATCCTTGTGGGTCTAAAAACTGTGCCATATTCTCACCCCTTAAACTGTACTGTGCCCCTCAGCCCACCCACCACCGCAGCGGCAACCTGATAAAAATTACCGAAACATCGGAATTGATTGTATCAAATTACTCCTGTGATTGTTCCGTATTCCCAAATATTAGTGACGTCCGCATCACTAATAGCCGTATCCGTAACCACACCCGCAGTCGCACTGGCAATAGCATCATCAACATAACTCTTAGTAGTCAAATTTGTCTCCTCGGTCGGCGCTATACCACTAACCGCGCCCGTAAACGTGCCGCCTGTTTTCGGCATAGCGTTTCCCGCCGTTCCTGCCGCCGCAGTTGCCGTCGCCTGTGCCGCTTCTGCCGCTTTCTGTGCCTTATCTGCTTTTCCGTCTGCCGCAGTTGCCGCAGTCTGTGCCGCTTCCGCTGTTTCCTGTGCTGTATCTGCCGCAGTCTGTGCCGATTCCGCTGTTTCCTGTGCAGTTGCCGCCGCTGTTGCCGCCGCCTGTGCGCTCGTGCTTGCCGCCGCCGCTTTATCGTCTGTGGTTTTGATTGCCGCTTTAATAAGCTCAACCAGTTTAGTAAGTCCTACCTTATCAAGAAACTCCATAATTACGCAACCTCACTTTCCCAAATGGTCTGTACTTCACTGACATCAATAGCAACTATCTTTGCCAACTTCCCCTCAATCTCATTCTCCCTCGCTGTCGCTCTAGCTTCTTCTGCGTCAATCTTCCCGTCAAGCTCTGTTATTTTGTTACTGTTTTCCTTGCTAACCCTGTCAGCCTCATTAGCAGTATCAACCGCGCTCTGCGCCAACGCTTTAGCTTCTTCGGACGTAGCTTTTGCCTCAGTTGCCATACCACTGGCAGTCTCAAGCAGTTTGGTTAAGTCTGCTTCTGCCTCTTCCGCTCTGTCTATCTCGTTTCTAAGTGTTTCCTTAATCCTGTTTTCTTCTGTCTTTGCTCTTAATTCTTCGCTGTCAATTTCTTCTCCGAGCGTCTTTTCCTGTCCCTCTGCTCTGGCAGTCTCATCTGTAATTCTCTTTGCAAGATTTGCTTCTTCCTGCCCTGCGCGTGCCCTCTCGTTCTGAATCTCTGAATCAAGCCTGTTTTCTTCCGCTGTTGCCCGCTGTTTCTCATCGTCTATCCCTGACTGCAAAAGTTCTTCTGCCTGTTCTGCGCGCTCCTGCTCTGCCTCAATCTGCGTCTGCAAATTATGCTCTGCACTCTCAGCGCGTGTTTCTTCCTGCTTAATCTGCTCTTTAACATCTGCAATCGTGCCGTCTCTAAGTTTGCTTTCAAGGTCAATTTCCTGTTGCAATCTCTGTTCTGCGGCTACTGCTCGGGAGGTCTCGCCCTCAATCAGAGAATTAAGCAGTTTAGCTTCTTCTTTCGCTCTGTCGCTTTCTGCAATAATTTGATTTCTCAAATCAGCATCAGCGGCTTCACGTTCATTAATTTCTTCGTTGATAGCGGCAACTGTTTCGTTGAGTTTGTGTTCTATCTTGCAAAGCTCCTCATAGTAACTCAAGCTCTCCCCATACACGGCGGGAAGTATAGGCACCATATGCCCCAAATGTAGAGCGGTAACTTTACCCATCATTATTACCCCCTTTATTATATTGTATCACACTTTGTCATAATTGTCAAGCGTTTTTCACCACACAAGCATAAACAACTGTGCAAGGTCACGTATTATTTCCATATCTATGTTAATGAATGTTTCCCTAAATTCGTTAAGCATTTTGGAATAACTCGCCCCACTCTGTTTACCAGCTACGTGCAGAATATAATCTTCCGTGCTTTTCATTGTGCGGTTATTTGTGTTGAATCCCTCAAGGTTTGAAGTGCCATTTTCATTGAAGTTTTCAACCGTGTTTATCGTCTCAGTGTTTTCGTTTGAAATATCCTTTCCGCCGTTGTTCTCGATATTCTTGTTCCCGTTGTTTGTAATATCTCTTGTGTTGTTTGTCTTTTCGTTCGTTGTAACGTTCGTGTCGCTATGCTGAGTACCCTCATTATCCTGAGTGGTAACGGTCGTCCCATTAATATCATTCGTAACAGTTCCCGTCTGCTTTTCGTTTCCTGTCCGAGTGGTGTCTGTCGTGGTGTTCTCGCTTGTCTTTCCGTCAATAATTCTAGCGTTGCTCAAATACTCAAGGTCTTCTTCAACATCACCAAACCTAATAGCACCCTGCGGGGTATCGGAATACAAATCCTGTGAATGACTAGTTCCGCTCTTAACCTGTGTTTCTTTAGTCGTTTCCGTGGTATCAGTGTTTAGGTCTCGCGTCTCTTTGTTCGTGGTATCTTCGGTCACATTCTGAGTATTATTCTCAGTTGTCCTTCCGTCAACCGTGGTATTCCCTTTACCCTCGCGCACTTCATTGAATACATCTTTAGTAGTATCCGCGTGCGTTTCATCAGTCGTGTCATTATGTGTTTCGTTACTAGTGCCGACACCGTGTTTAGTTGTATCCGTTGTGTTGTCACCCGCGCGGGTAGTCTTGCCATCCCTTGTGCTGTGTCCAACATCGTCAACCTGTCCTGTGCCAGTTTTGTTATTCGTTGTCGTTAAATCAGTATCATGTAGTGGATTAAACTTTATAAGTGTACTCTCATAGCGCTGATTATAATAAGGCATTATCTCGTTTAAGAGTGTCTTCAATTTCAGCTTCCAGAGTGGCACCGTTTCAAGCCCTATCTCCCGCGTATAGTAGTGCATTAGTATTTTTGTTTCGAGAACGTTCCTATATGCTTCATCATATATCGGAAAATCAAAATCAAATATTTTCGGTATAGCTTTCTGAATTATATCATCTATGCTGTCATAACCCTTGCTTTCATCATATCCTGCATAGTGTTCACAAATGTAACGAACCTCAGTTGTATACTTACTCATTTCGACACCCCCGTTGAATTGCTCATTTCGGCTGTGCCGCCGCCCTGTGTGTCATCTTCATATAGTATTCCCATCTGGTCAACTTCGCGATAGTCCTCACGGTAGTCAACCTGTATGTTAAGTCCAAACATTTCGTTTATCTGCTTCGCCGCTGTGCGTCTGCTTTCCAGCCGTGAGTACCGACTAGCAATGACACCGCCCAGATTGCGTGTAACCTCATCGGATATAAGACGCTCTTTCTTATTGACGTTAGTGTTACTGATACCCAGATAGGTCAACGCCTCATTCCAGTATTGTGTCTTAAGCTGATAAATTGCGTCTGCATTATAAGGCGCGTCAGTCTTGAGAACCTGCAAAGCATTGTTGCGGAGTTCGCTTTCCCCGAATATAAACGGCTGATTTCCGTCGTACTGTTCATACAACTGTTTCATACTCAACCGCTCATTTTCAGAACATTTGATAAGCACGGGAGTTTTCTGCGCACGGACATTCACGTCAATAATTCTGTCAAATTCTTCAAGTCTACGGCTGAACATCTGAACATCAAGGCGGGACGGTGTATGTAGCATATTATTAAATATGATAACGCTGTCGCTTTCGTCAAGGTCTTTGTTATAAGCGTTGCTTGCGTATGCCCTGCGCTTTGTCGGTATGTTGTAAACATTCCAAAAACCAGACGTTGCACACGGTAAACAAAGATACCCGAGCACTTCGTCCTTGAAGAATACCGCCTGTCCTTTTCCGAAAAGCGTCAACTCAAGGAAACGTACATCAACTGTATCGGGGACATTCTGCCAGTCGAACATCGAAACGGAAAGTTCCGTCAAGCGGTTATAATACTGAATGAATGTAGCAGAGTTGTTCCCGCTACTTTCCCAAAACTCTCTTGCACGTCTATTCTTTCCCACTCTTAACCACCCCTTACCGAATTAGATTTTGCCAGTTCCGTATACTTTCCAACTTCCGCAAGACTATTCCAGAATGTAATACCGTTATCAAAAATCTGACAAACTTTTCTCGCGGCATCTGCGGGCATTGACGCGGTAAGATTGCAACCCTGTGTTTTCACATACGTCCAATGCGGACGAACATTCACATTCGGCTTGTGTAGCGTGTTGGATTTGTACCCAAACATATCATAAAAGTTATCGACTACACGGGCATACCCACCAGAAATCTGCTTTAGATACATATGTATTCCAAACTGCCGCACACCAGCAAGCTCAATCTCACCGCCTTGACTTCCGCGTATTTCGTTTGGCATTATCGCGTGTTGATAAACCTGTGAAACCGTCTGCGCTATCGTGCCTATTAGTCCGCCTACTATGTTTCCACTGAAAATGCTTTGCCCAATTCCAGATACTGCGTTTATTGCTGTAGGCACTGCGCCACTTGCAAGCCAGCGTTTCCAAGTGTCCACGTTATAAGTAAGCTGTGGAAACGGTGAAGATTTGAAAAGATAATCCAAACAGTAGAAATCACCTGTGCCACCGCCACCGGGAACGTGATACTGCCTAGGCATTAACATCGCGTGCGTGTTAGTAGTTATCGGGCACCAAAGAGTGAAACTTGCATTTCCACTGAGAAACTTTTCAAACTTATATTCTGCGCTGTGTCCTGCCCCGTCTGTGACGTATAGGAAATTATAAGGATAAGTAAAAACCTTTTCGTTATTCGGAACATATCCATCAAAGTCGTGTTTGGCGTATTCTTCGGGAACCGCGAATGTTTCGATTTTCGTCAATGCACTTGCAAGCGTCAAAGCAGACGGAACATAGAACACACTAACGATTGCATCCGCTTTAGCCTTTTCGACAACTTCCTGCAAAAAGAAATTTGCGGCATTCGCGTCATCGAAAATGTGATACCAGCAACCTGAATAAATTCCGTTCCAGTTTACACCGGGCACGTCAAGGTCGTCTGCTGTATTGTCAACTGTTGCCGCGACAACAATTTTAAGGTCTTTAAAGTATGTATCAAAGAACGGTATTTCCGTGTAAGTATACTCACCGACTTCAATACTTTCGGGCTGTATATGATTGCCGAAAACATCCGTCTTGCTGTGTTCGCGCTCGACGAAACAGTCCTCGAATATTCCAGCTTCGCACCACGTCATTATTACATCGACTTCGAATGAAACCTCTGTGCAAGTAGGATTTATAAATTCAACGTGAGTGATAAAGCAGAAATATGTTTTCGGCTGTGTAGCTCCTGCGGGAAAGTCCTGATTATGAAACGAAAGATAATTGCAATCGTACAATTCATCGGCGGGTATACCTACGCGGATTGTCCCATTATTTACACGCGTGTAGCTCAAATCATTTGTTGGCACGCCTGACGTGTGAGACGGGTAGATTATATTCTTCCTGTATCTGCTAAGCTCATCAAGTCGCGCCTGTACATCTCGATTGCTTCCGTCCTGATTTGTAAATGCGAAACTATGATTGTAAGTATTATCAAGTGGGACATTCCTGTAAAACGTGACGCTTCCACGCGGATACCATCCTATAAAATGATTTTGTGCCATTCTCTCACCGTCTTTCAATTTGTGGGGCAGAGTGTTTCATCTGCCCCCACGTTGATTTGCTTACACCTGCTTTGTAAAGGTTATAGTAGTTCCGGCCGTCGCTTCCGCTATCGAATTGATAAGCGTGCCGTTGTACGTTACACCGTCAATCTCCATAACGGGCGAATAGGTATTAATCGACTTCGGTATAATAACTGCACCGTACCTGTGAACGGCGGTACCCGCCTGTGTGTCGTTTTTAGTCTGCACAAAGTTATAACTCATATGCGCAAGCGTTGCCTTGTCGGTCGGCTCAAAGGTAAGAACGGTAGTATTCTCACCCTTGTCTATGCCGACAAGTGTAAACTCGACCGTCTCGGGCAGGTCAGTGTCTGCGGAATCGTCAACGAACACAACCGCGTTGCTGAAAGGCGAGCTGGAAACCGTCTTCCAAGTGTGATACCAGTAGTTCCAGTAGAGACCCGCGCCAACATAATCTTCGATAAACTTGTTAGCGTTGTCATAAACCTGAAACCATTCCTTATCAACGATAATCGCCTTAACGTTCTTCATCAGCGCGAGTTCTGCGTCTGTTACCTCGTCTATCTGGTCACTGTTGCGGCGTATTTCATCAAATCGAGTATTGTCAAACTTCGTGAAATCGTCCATCAGATAGAGCCGTCCCATAAACTCTGCCCTGTCCATATTGAACGCGGCAGAAAGTACCTCAACATCAAACTGCGCGTTGTACTGCGCGCTCATTATGACAATCTGGTCTTCCTTGGGTGTAGTGGTGGAAACGTGCGCGGCATTGTACTCGCTGGACATAAACGGGAGAAGATTGCTAGTGCCACGGAACGCAACCGCCGCGTTCTTCATATCGCCGCTAGCTATCTCTATCGGATACATCTTGCCATGTGCAATAGCCTTAATAAGCAGATACTTAAACAGCAGATACTCATCGTATTCTGCCGCCGTGTAAATGCTGTCAACGATACGGGCTATCAAGTCCTGCACGCCGTTCATCGAAAGGAACGCTCTCTGCAAATCCACATCCTGAATGGTTACAGGATACATAACCCTCCAGTTCATCTCGTGGAACGCGGAACGGACATCGGGGAGTGTACGCTTAAACTCACGCGCCGCCGCCTTTTCAACGCTGAACTCCTGCGCCTTAGCTATGTTAACGAAAACTTCCTCAACGGTCTCGCCAAACTCAAGATAACCCTTTTTGAGTTCTTTGTAAGCATTATTGAAGTTCGCACTACGAACCTCAACAAGTGCAATACGGTTGACAAGAGCATTGATAAACTGATTTGCCAGTGCGGGATACCCCATAAGCAGCTCACCTACGCGGGGAATATCCTTTTCGCTGTCAATAACGGGTATAACATTCTGATACTCATAAGACGCATTTGCGCGTATGGTATTCAGAATATCAATCGTGCTCGCGTTAAGCGTGGAAACCGCTATTCGCTTTGCCATCTTTAATCACTCCTAACTTAATTTATCCCTGCGATATACTAGCTATCGCGTTCCATAACTGTGTAATTTCTCCTGATAAACTAGACACATCACTGTTAAGCTGATTTATATCATCCATCATAGGCAGTATATAATTTTCTTCCTGTTCCTGTAATTTCTCATTTGTTTGCTTTATTGACGTTGTCACGTTGTTTTGTATTCCACCCTGAAATGCACCCCACATAAAAATCATCAAGGCGTTAATCGTCTTTGCGTCCATCCCTGCGATAGCCTTTACAGTTGCAACATCTTCTTCCGTTACCTGTTCACCGTACTTTGCTTTTATACGCTGCAGAACCTGTATGACGGTCAGTGTCGTACCATTCATAGCGTCAACCCTCTTTGAAAAGTGCTTCGAACGTAAGCACTTTCGGCTTCTCATCTATCGGGTCAGGCTCATCGTCCTGCGTCCCTGTCGGAGCGAAAAACCTGTCGTGATATTTCTGCCGCCACATAGCGTCATTGTCATTGTATCTCTGTTGCCAGTTTGTCGAATCCTGTGTTCGCGTTTCGTAATCCTGCAAAGTATCAGTCAGGTCTTCCAGAAAACTTATATCTTCATCGGAATTGTTTGCACCGTACCGCTCACGAAACGTGTTAAGAAGTTCGTCTCTGTTTTTGATTGCCATACTGTCACCCCTTAATCTGAATGACTATTTGATTTGTCTCTTTTGGGTTAACCGTGATAACTCTAGTTTTTGAAGTGAAAGTAACTGTCTGTTCATCATACGGCGGATATCCAAAGCCGACAAGCTGTGCATAGTTGTTAGCATACCAATTTTCCTCAACGCGATTGTTTTTATTTCCCTCACTTATAAGGAACCTGTTGCTTTCAACTGCAATAACAATTCCTGTGTGACTGATTGACTTCTCACTGCTTCCAAAGAATACCTGTGCGCCCAACTTCGGAATTTTACCCGTCCAGCCTTTAGCTTTGTAATAATTATATGAATACAAGCACCCTGCCCCGCTCGACTTTGTGGGTTGATTTGTCAAGCGCATAGCGTCTTCAAGGTCATAGGCACGGATAAACAGATAATCAACATATACGTCACACCACTCATAGCCATTCTTTTTTCCATTATAAAAGTTCGGATAATTTGTGTCGATATATGCCGCGTATTTTGTATAGTTCATCTTTCCTGCGTTTGCCGTTTTACTGTCAAGATTTGAATTTGTCGCTTTTTCAACATACCCTACTTCTTGACGAGCTAGGGAAACAATCGTCTCAGCATAGCATTTACTCATTTGTTATTCCCTCCAACTTGTCCGCAAGGCGCTGAATTGCAAGAGTGTTGTTTTCAAGCACCTCTGTGAGCTTCTTTGTTTCTTCCTTGTGACTTTCAGCCTGTTTGTTTATGTACCAAAAGCAGATTAAACAAACAGCAATCGGGAACCCCACGGAAGACACAAACTCAACGATTGATTGCAACCACTCCATTTTGCAAAACCCCCTTCCTTTAATAAAATTGTATCACGAAAGTATTGACTTGTCAAGGGTTTTATGGTAAAATATTTATATAAGGGGAATTATTTATGAAAGATTTTTATGACGGTACTAAGTTATTGTCAATGAAAGATTTGACAGGAAAGACACCAGAAATTTTCCTATGTACGACAAACCGTTCAGCGGGAAAGACAACATATTTTTCCCGACTGTGCGTGAATAAATTCCTAGAGGGTAAAGGAAAATTCTGCCTTGTATATCGGTACAACTATGAAATCTCGGACGTTGCTGAAAAGTTCTTCAAAGATATTCAAGGCTTGTTCTTCCCTGATATGACGTTGACTTCACAATCAAGAGCACGAGGAATGTATGTTGAACTGTTCCTTGATGAAGTTCCCTGCGGATATGCTATCTCGCTGAATAATGCAGACGGTTTGAAGAAATACAGTCACCTGTTTAGTGACGTGAACCGCATGTTCTTTGATGAATTTCAATCGGAGACGAACCACTATTGCGGGGATGAAATAAGGAAACTTATTTCCGTGCATACCTCAATCGCTCGCGGTCAAGGACAGCCAGTTCGATATGTCCCACTCTATATGTGCGGGAATACCGTCACACTGATAAACCCGTATTATGTAGCACTAGGAATATCAAACCGACTGAAAACAGAAACAAAGTATCTGCGCGGAAACGGTTTTGTGCTAGAGCAAGGATACCTTGAAACAATCGCTATGGAACAGCAAGATTCAGCTTTCAATCGTGCATTTGCTTCCGATAAGTATATCGCATATGCTACGCAAGGCGTATATCTGAATGATAATATTTCCTTTATCGAGCAACCGCGCGGAGCCAGCCGCTATCTTGCAACCCTGCGCTGTGACGGAAGTGACTTTGCGCTCAGAGAATTTGCGGAGCAAGGTATTATTTACTGTGACGACAAACCTGATAAAACTTATCAAAACAAGCTGTCGGTCACTACGGAAGAACATCAGGTTAATTATGTAATGCTCAAATCTAACAAACTGTTCCTTGATAATATGCGTTACTACTTCGAGCACGGGTGTTTCAGGTTTAAGGACATCCGCTGTAAAGACGTAATCCTCAAGGCATTATCTTATTAGGGTATCCCTGTCGGCAAGGGCATTTGATTGACTGCGGGGCACACGGGTGAAATAAACCGCCGCCGTCAAAATCGGAGTTGTGAACCGCCTGTGCTCACCCGATTAACGGATATAAAGAAAAGGCTAGCAGAGAATTTCTGCTAGCTCTTTTCATTATTCGTTTCTCAGTATCGTGTAAAATGCGAAACCTGCGATTGCTACTAAGAGAACATACAGAATAATTTTACCAATAGCAACCATTTAATCACCCCTTATAAGCAACCCTATTGCTACACCCACAAGCACCAAAGTTATTGTTATATACGTTTGCCAGAACATAGCGTTACCTCATTTGATAAACTGTGTCCACCAGCAGAGTTCCACCGGGTATCCTTTTCGGCAAGAGCTTACCCGGAATTGCTAGCCCTACGGTGAAATCCTCTAGCGTTCTTTTCGTTGATAGAAACTTTAATTCATCCTCTGTAAACTTGTCACCCTCTTTCGGGACATATCCCTGCATTGATAGCTCAAACAAGTCTTTGCATTTCTGCGGCATACCCGCACATTTTATGTTGTAATACGGATTATCAATCGGCTCCATATCTTCACCAGTGACGTGCTCGATATATGTTTTCTGTCGAACGAACCAGCCTATATCCCATTGACTTTCCAGCTTCCAACAACAAAACTCTTTTGGGTCAACCTTTATCCCACGCAACTTGTCAGCGGGTAGGTCACAATGTATGCTGTCTGTGTCTGCATAAATAAAGCCAGCTTTGTCTTTCCCATAATAGTTAAGCTGTGCCGCGCGTATGGTGAAGTTCCGCGCATAACTTGTGATTGCTGAACCTACGGGAATATAACCAGCTTGCTTTTCGTTCGCATTGACTGTGTAAAAACCCACGCTTTTATCATCCCTTAAGTAGGCTACTTTGAAACTGCTATCAGTAGAACTTGCCATCTTTCCGTACAGATTGTTGAGAAAGAGCTTTGCAAGTTCTCGCCGTGCGCCCTTGCTTTCCTGCTTCAATTTCTTATACTTGTTTATATAGCTGTCAAATATTCCTATCGCCGTTTCAAAATAACATCCATCAAGTATCGTTGTATCAGCAAGGTTATAATGGTCTAGCAAGAGCTTCCAGTCTACTTGCGTCAAGGTCATTTCGACTAGCGCGGGACGTTCATTTCCATAGCGGTCAATGCAACTCGGGTAATATAGCCCGTCTTTGTAGTTATACACATCGGACGTTTCAAGACTTTCAGTCGCTTTGTAGAATAGGCTGTTCTTCACCTGTACAAACGGAAGTTTGTTCTCTTTGAGATAGAACCGCGTCCGCACTCTGATGAAAAAGAATTTATCTTCTCGCTGTGCTTCATCGGGTATGTAATCCCCACTCCAAAAAGTAGGCATTCCCACGGGATAAAGGTTAAGAGAATAGCTCGACATCATTGACGGATAGAGACTGTTGACATCTGCGGTCAAACCATCGTGAAAGATTTGTTTCTCTTTGCCCTTTACCAGATAGCACCAGCCGCCGCGATATGACTTTCGCACATACTCACCAGCATTAGGAGCGCCATACTTTTCATCAATCGGGATTTGATATAAGTCAGGATAATAATCAGTATACGCGTTATGCCCCATCAGCTTCTTGTATTCGCCTAAACAGCAAGAGCCTATTGTCAATTTTTTGTGTCCTTCTTCCTGCATAATCTCAAGAGCTTCTTTCACCACTAAGACATCGTTGGCAATATACTTTTGTTCATCCTCTGTTATCTCGCACCCTGCATACCGGAAACCCGTATACTCCATATCAAGCTTTTTATGCTTCGTCTTGAAACTTTCACCTATCCGTTTCACACTAAAGGGAAGTAGTTTTAGACTGTCTCTTATCTCGATAATGTGCCGTCTGTACTTTATGATTATTCTGTACCATTGCCCCATATCTGATATTGAATAACTGAAAGACTTGTCAGGCATTTCTTTTGTGTTCATAAAAAAGAAATCATCTGCCGTGTCACTCATACGAACACTTGCTTCTTTGAAATCTGTGTCTAACATCAGATACGATAGCCAGAATGTGCCGTCAAATTTCAAGTTGTGATAATAGATAACAATGTTGCTATTCAGTGATAAAAGATAGTCAAACGTCTCCCCTATACTGTGAAATATTTTGACATCTTCGGTGAAGAGTTCCACGCACGCACTAGCCCAAACCTCTGTATTTGTCTGTCCAGAGTATACCGTTGTTTCAAAGTCCCCCATAAAATAACGGTAATTGCGCGTCATATGTAATACTCACTCCAATAGTTATCTTCGTATTGACGTTCTAAATCTTGACTTTCTTCGAGAGTAAGGGGGCGGTCTAGGAGTATTTCACGGAGTCGCTTGAAATCCTGCTGTATACCTTCGCGCCCAGACTCAAAATATTTGCTTCCGCTAGAGTAGAGAACACGCTCTATTATCAGAGATATTTCAGCCGCGTTTTCATCCAGTCGTGCCGCTACTTCTTCGCGTCCAAACAAATTGATATGGCCCATTAAAATATTGCGTAATGTATCCCTGTCCTGTTCCTTCGCGTTTGCAAGGTCTGTACTCCATCTAACATCACGTTCCCACCCGTCTAACAGTGTTTCAAAATTGTTTAACATCTCAAACATATTGTGCAATTGCACATCTGCCGCCCTAGGCGGCGTTCTTTGTGCCGCTTGTTTAGTCTGTTCCCATAGTGGAAGTTCTTCGTCTTCAATTTCTTCAATATCTTCATCGTCAAGTTCTTCGTCTTCACCTGTATTCTCTGCCGCCCTGTCATACCCTTCTAAGAAGATACCAATAGTGTGCTCGTCCCACTGCCCATCCAGTGTGTTGCCCTCTGTGACTAGACGATTATATATTTCTTCATCTGTCAATCCGTCATTGTGAAGTGCTATTATCTGAGCGGTTATTTCCTGCCGCGTCTTCGACTGTGCTTCCTGCGTGGACGTAATCGGCTCTTGTTTTGTTACCTCTGCGCTAGGCGTTGTCTGCGGTGCTTGTACCTGTGTTTGCGTCACACCTCTTAAATATTCGTTCGTTATTCCCTTGAGTTCCGTGACTGCCCTGCGCGTAATAATTCGCGGCGTTCTCGGAACTTTATAATCAACTTTATTTCCTTTACGTTTCTGTCTGTAAATATAGCTCTGTATTCGTTGCCGCTCTTTCCTGTATGCTGTCTTTGTAGGAGTTAATCTTTCACGGAGCTTCTTTGTAGCTTTCTGCACTGTATCAATGTGCGTTGCCTGTGCTACTCTATGCTGTATCGTGCTTTGTATTCTGCGCTGTGCCGCCTGTATGTTTCGCACGAAACGCGGTGTTGTGATAATGCGCTTTCGTCTTGCCATAATAAGCACTCCCTTTCCTAGAGAAACTTTTGCCCCGCACTCCCACTATCGGAAATGCGGGGCTTTGTTCGTTCACTTGTTTACGCGAGCGAGCAAGTGATGAAATACTTCCCGTTGTAATTCTTACTATCCTTGCGGAATACCTCAATAGCAAAACCACTATCTTCTCCAGCTTCCTTGAGCTCGGAAACTATATCCTCAAGGCTACGCTTGAAACTCGGAGAACCAGTGACGTACTTCGTGCCAGCCGTATCAACTATGACTATCTTCTCATAGTCCTTGTTAGTTGACTTTTCATTGTGTACCTGCACTGTTGCCCAATAATCAACTTCAATTATCGCGTGTGCATCGTCTTCGAGCATAGCGTCAATCGAAATCGCATTGCTCATATCCTTAAGCTTTATGCGCTCGCGAGCGGTAAGCTCTTTCGTGCAAGAAATAATGTTTGCTTCATATGCCTTTTCCATTTGTAAAACCCCTTTTCTTAGTCGTTAGTCTCATCTGCGGTCTTGCGCTTCTTGTCGATAACCTGTGCGGCGAGTATAAAATCAGTCTCGGGCATACCATAGAGCTTTTCCTCAACGTGACTGTCGAGAACGTGTACCAGCTTCACGGTATCGCTATCAAAAGCGCTCTGTGCGAGCTTGAGTATCTCAGCGTCAGACTTGTAAGTTCGCGGGAGAGTATACTCAACATTGCTTGTGGTCTGATTGACTACATCAACCGTCATAATCGTTGCTACGGTCGACTTCATCGTTCGAGTAACCATCGGGACGCGTGCCATTGTTTTTTCACCTCTTTTCTGTTGGATTTTGTGGGAAACACTCTTTGCCGTCTCTATTGCTCGCCGTGGGAGTTGCACCCGCGTTGTGCGCTTGCGAGCATATACCGTGCGGGAGAAACGGTGGAATACGGACGGAATGTGAATGATGGAGACATCCGCACGGTATATACAATGGAAAGAGAGTTCAGAGAATGTTCGTATTCTCTATGGTGTTATTATATCAAAGAATGACAGGTTTGTCAATAGGTTTTCGAGAAATTTTTAATTATTTTTCGGTTTTATCACCTTGCTTTCAACCTCTGCCGCTAGGCGCTCAAAGAAGTCGCAAATGAACATATTGATACATTCAGAGCACCCGACCTGTTCGGGGCATTTAATCGTATTGGAATATGATTTTACTCTACGGAGTAATTGATTATATTCGCGTTCTGTTGTCGGAGCGGGGAGAGTGATAGTAAATTCCTGTTTACCTAGGCGGTAAAGGACACTGTGCAAGTATTCGTGGGGAATAAAATAATCTTCCGCTATTTCTTCGGGGGAATAATAGTCGCTCTCACCCGCTTTAAAGGCTTGCAATTCATCAAGGAATTTGTACAAGTGGTCTTTTACTGCGCCGTAGGGCAATCCTGTTTGTTCGTGTATGTACTCGTATATGTTCATATATACCACCTCTTTTCGTTATCTTCGTTCATCCAGAGCATTAGGTCTCGGGATAGCGCATAGTGAATTAAATGTTCCTTATAGAGAGTAAGAATTGACCACCTTCTAAACCCGCATTTGAATTTGACGTTCGGGCGATTTGAAAATGTGTACTCAAGTTTATACATCATATGCAATCTGCTCCGTTCACCTCAATTTGCGGCTTAATGTTTACCGTTATTGAACTAGCAGTGAGTCCATACACTGATAAAAAGGCTCTTATCTCATTTGTAAGCTGAACGGCAAGTATATCGGTTTCGTCGCTGTTAAATGTATTCAAAACCTCAAAATCGGGTTCGTAGCTATCAATCCCGCCGTCAATTTTTATCTCAAACCCCGTCAATTTAATAGTCATATTGTAAACCCCTCACAAGTCATTACACGATAGTTTAATCCCTTTACCGTTTTGTGTATATCCTCTATGATTTTCATACGCTGTGAATTGTTCTGATAATCTTCGCCGCGTTTGGCATTTTCTATCTGCCTATCGTAGGCGGCTAGAGCTTTTTCAAGCACCATCTTTTCTGCGTCATTTAAGACGATTTTGTAAAACATTTATAACATATCCTCCTCAATGTCATGCCCCGCTATCGCGCGGTACACTTCCTTAGTCTCATTTGCGCACCCTAGCCAATACTCAGCTAGGTAAGAATAGTCATGCTCCTTCGCATCTGATATTTGCTTTTGGCATTTGCGATAGTAGGAACCAAGTGCCGCGCGAATTACCCCTACATGTTTAGATGATATTTCCACTCTATGCACCCCTTTCCGATAATATCCCGCATATCGTGAGATATACTAAGATGGAAAATCCTACGACTAGAAACATAATTGTGTACACGCCCTTTCTTGAATTTCCGCCGTTTGGCGTGGAATAGGGCTTTTTGTCGGGAAACCCTTTAGAAACCCATAGAGCTTACTCGGGGATTTGCTCACCACTCCATATCACGCGAGCCGTTTTTAGCATTTCCTGCCCCGCAATATTGAGAGCTAGGCGCTCGATATAGTGTATCACTTTGCCGCCCTCGTCTGTTGTGCCGTAGCGATACTGATAACAAGGTGTTTCGTAAATTCCAGCACAAGTAACTTTCTTTATAAATTCTTTTGTCATTGTAAAAACCTCTCTTTTCATTGTTTTTTGGCGATTTTTTCACACCGACAAACCCTTGATTTTTCAAGGATTTGTCGGCGGGAAAATTTCCCGCACTTACAACTAATACAATTCAATTACATATCTGTGTGTCGACGTTTCGTAAATCAGAAACGTTTTAGACTCACCTGTTTCAGCACTTACGGCGTCAATAAGATATCCCGCGCAAAAGATAAAGGGATTTGCACTTGTTATGCGATACTGCCGAGCGTCAAATTCTTTAATGTTGCTGAAAATTTCACGTTCCGCATAAATCTTTTCGATAGACGGGTCGGCATAAGCGTCAAACACATTTTGCTTATAAGCATTGCGAAACTTATTGACAAGCCCCATGCCTTTTTTCGTTTTCAGCCCTACATAGTCACCGCACAAGCAACGATTTTCACCGTTTGCGCCTGTTTCGCGCTTAATGTAAACGCGCCTTGCATTGACTTCAAAAGTGTTTTCCATTGTAAAACTCCCTTTTCATTGTATTTTTTGGTGATTTTCACACCGTCAAGCCCTTGAGTAAGTCAAGAACTTGACGGCGGGAAAATGTTCCCGCGCTTAAAATTGACTTAACACTTGTGTATAATTGGGGTGTTCAGCCTTTACGCTATCGCACACACGCTTAT
>CANQED010000023.1 GCA_947594425.1 uncultured Ruminiclostridium sp. | reverse complement strand
TGTCGATTATCGCTTAACTGCTGCATAGCAAAAGCGACCAAGATTTCTCTTAGTCGCTTTGCATAATTTTTCTTTTAAATTTTTGTCTAACTTTTTGGGGTCAGTTCAATACTAACGCCCGCGTCTATAGTTTTATATTATTACCTGTCATATTTTACAGCTCTTTCCCATAATATTCCACATCTATTACTGTTCCATCGGGGTAAATTTCTTTGCCGGATTTAATGTATTCCGAAAAGCCGTAATGAGAATAGATAGCTTTGTTTTGCTCTTCAAACGGTTCTACGCCGAGGGTAGCTTTGGTATACCCTTTTGCCTTTAGATCGTCAAGCATAAATAAGAATAATTTTGAAAAATAGCCCCTACCTTGATATTCTTCTATCGTTCTGAAAGCAGATAAATATACGGTTTTACTATCCACTAAGCCGTCGCTGTTCTGTACATTCTCGGGGGAAATATTTGCGGTCGCCTCGGTAATTATCCTGTCGCCGAGTATACCATAGTACGGAATTATTTGCCCGAGCTTAAAAGCTTCTATGTGCTGCTTTTTCCAAATGAGCCAATTATCTCGGTCCTTTCCGCTGTGGGCAATTTCGTAGTCCCACTTAGTGTTCATTTCCTCGATAGACGCTATTTTGCATATAAATTGCTCTGCCATTGATCATTCCTCTTAAGCTAAAAAAGGCGGAACTATTACCACGGCTCTACCTGTCCGACAATGTCGGATATTTTTTCTATCCTGTTATCGGAGAGATAGCGCTCGACCTGCTCAATAGCTTTTATCGGGGCATACGGGTCGGTAAAAATCGCCGTGCCCATTTGTACCGCCGACGCGCCCGCGAGCATCATCTCGATAATATCCGCGCCGTCCGATATCCCACCAATACCTATAACGGGAATATTAACGGCGTTAGACACCTGCCATACCATTCTTACCGCCACGGGGAAGACCGCGGGACCGGACAATCCGCCGACGTTATTATGCAGCACGGGGCGGCGGGTCTTAATATCTATCCTCATTCCTAGCAGAGTATTTATGAGCGATACCGCGTCCGCGCCCTCGGCCTCGACCGCTTTAGCTATCTCGGTTATATCGGTGACGTTGGGGGTAAGCTTTACCATAATGGGCTTTTTGGTGGCACTGCGTACCGCTTTAGTGACGGCGTAGGCTCCCGCGCAGGAAACGCCCCACGTCGCGCCTCCCTGCTTTACATTAGGGCAGGAAATATTGAGCTCTATCATATCCACGTCGGTATCATCGAGCTTTTGGGCAGTGAGCGCATAATCCTCTACAGACGCGCCCGCGATGTTGGCAATGACCACTGTGTCGCGCTTTTTAAGCCTCGGCAGATGATATGAAATGAACTTATCCACACCGGGATTTTGAAGTCCTACGGAATTGAGTATCCCCGAGGGGGTCTCGGCTATCCTCGGCGGGATATTACCGTCCTTGGGGTTAAGCGTAGTGCCCTTGCAAGAAATGCCGCCGAGCTTTTCGAGCGGGTAAAGCTCGTCGTATTCTTCGCCAAAGCCGTATGTTCCCGACGCGGCGATAACGGGGTTCTTAAATTCTACGCCGCATATATTTACCGATAAATCAGGTTTTATCATAATTTTCCCCTTTCGTTAAAATACGACCTCGCTGCCGTCAAATACGGGTCCGTCCTTGCAGACCCTAAGCACCTGCTCTTTACTACCGCCGCGGCGAACAGTGCAGGCGCACACCACGCACGCGCCCACTCCACAGCCCATACGCTGCTCGAGCGATACCTCGCACTTAACGCCATATCTCTCGGCGGTCAGCACCACCGCCTTAAGCATAGGCGTAGGCCCGCAGGCGTATATCATAGATACGCCGCCGGCTTTTAATTCTTCATCGAGCGGAGAAGCTATAGTGCCTTTTATCCCGTAAGAACCGTCGTCGGTGCAAATTATCGTCATTGCTCCCGCTTTAGTATAATCCTTATCCAAAATAATTCTGTCAAACGAGCGAAACCCCAAAACGGCGGTGCATTTGTCCTTGTATTTTTTAGCTATATCGAGCATAGGCGGAGTGCCTATCCCGCCGCCGACTATTATCGCCTTGCCGTCTAAGGTATCCGGGACGGTAAAGCCGTGACCGAGCGGCGCTATTATGTCCATAAGCTCGCCGACATTAAGCCGAGATATCTTGTCCGTACCCTTTCCCCTGACCTCAAAAACAAGCCGTATAGTCCCCTTTTGCTTATCTATCTCGCAAATTGAGATAGGGCGGCGGAGAGTAAAGCCCTCCGCTTTTATCTGGACAAATTGCCCCGTCTGAGCCTCGGCGGCGACATTGGGGCAAAGTAAAGTATACGAATATATATCGGCTGACAGAGAGCTTTTCTCGATTATCGGATAACGCTCGCAAAAATAACTCATATATATTTTCCTTTCACGGGTCTATTCCGTTTTAGCGTCCTTATTTTCCTCGCTTATCAAGGGGGCAAATTTTCTTATCCTGCTGCGGATATAGATAACGGCCGCCGCACCTACGGCAATATCGCAGAGCGCCTGTACGCTTATCCACGACTCGTTTATAAACATCAGATAGTTTTGTATTATATACGAATAATCCCACATAGCAAGCAGCGCGAGTATTCTTATAATACTGTTAGCATACATAATATGGTCATAATACTGCTGGGCATTGTCAGCGGTAACGGTAAAGCTGCGCGGAAGCCTTTTCGGAATGAACACATATATGACCGATATTATAACATATATCAGCGCTATTATAGGAAGTATCAGCCCCGGCAGCCACCTTTCGGTCGGGACGCCGTCGGGATAGATACTGTAAAGCACCCTGTCGGGATAAAGACACTGTCCCGCATACGTTCTCGCAAGGTCGACCACCGCCAAAACCATAAGCAAGCCCAAGGCGTCCAAAAACCCCTTAAGTATGCTGTAATTCAGCTTTACCCTATATTCTCCTATTCTCAATACAGAGTTCCTTTCTAAATCTTGGTAATATCCACCATTTCGAGGTCGTCTACCGTTTTGTCCATAGCTATGCACTTTACCAAAGCGTTTGCGGTATCGACCGAGGTTAGGCAGGCTATCGAGCGCTCTACTGACTTGCGGCGCATCTTAACGCTGTCGAGAGCAGGCTTTCTGCCTGTCTCCGAGGTGGATATAACATAATTTATCTTGCCGCTTTCGAGCAGGGAGATGACGTTAGGCTCTTTGCCCTCGTGTATGCGGTAGGTAAAATTAGTAGCTATCATATTGCGGTTGAGCATAGACGCGGTGCCGCTCGTCGCATAAAGCTCAAAGCCGAGCTTTTCAAAGGCTGAGGCGAGCTCGATTATCTCGGGCTTATCCGAGTTCTTTACCGAGAACACTACCCCGCCCTTTTTGTACATCTTAAAGCCTGCCGCCATAAGCCCTTTATACAGCGCCTCCTCAAAGGTCTTGGCAATACCGAGAGCCTCGCCCGTGGATTTCATCTCGGGCCCGAGCTGGGTATCTACGTCGTGCAGCTTTTCAAAGCTGAACACGGGCACTTTGACCGCTACATATTCTCCCACGGGATAAAGTCCCGAGCTAAAGCCCTGACTTTTGAGCGACTCGCCGAGCATTATCTTTGTGGCGATGTCCACCATCTGCACTCCCGTAACCTTGCTGATATAAGGTACCGTTCTTGACGAACGCGGGTTTACCTCTATAACGTATACCTCGTTGTCGTATACCACATACTGGATATTTACAAGACCGATAACGTTCAGCGCCTTAGCAAGCCGCTCGGTATATGTGATTATCGTAGCCTTTATCTTCTCGGAGAGGGTCTGCGCGGGATATACCGATATGCTGTCGCCCGAGTGCACCCCCGCACGCTCGATATGCTCCATAATACCGGGGATAAGAAAATCCGTACCGTCGCATATCGCGTCTACCTCGACCTCGGTACCCATAAGGTATTTGTCAATAAGCACGGGGTTTTCGAGCTCGGTGGAGGTTATTATCGCCATATACTCGTTTACGTCGCTGTCGCAGTGGGCGATTATCATATTCTGCCCACCGAGCACATAAGACGGGCGCAAAAGTACGGGGTAGCCTAATTCGTTTGCCGCTTTTAGCGCCTCTTCTGTAGTAAATACGGTATGTCCCGCGGGGCGCGGTATACCGCACTGCTCGAGCAGCTCGTCGAACTTCTCCCTGTCCTCCGCCGCGTCGATACTCTCGGCCGACGTGCCTAAAATGCGCACGCCCGTCTCCTGCAAATGCTTAGTCAGCTTTATCGCCGTCTGCCCGCCGAACTGTACCACCGCGCCGTAAGGCTTTTCGGTGGCAATCAAAGAATCGACATCCTCATTAGTCAGCGGGTCAAAATAAAGCCTGTCGCCCGTGTCAAAATCGGTGGACACCGTCTCGGGATTGTTGTTGCACAATACCGCCTCGCAGCCCATTTCTTTCAGCGCCCATACACAGTGTACCGAGCAATAGTCAAACTCTATGCCCTGCCCTATTCTTATAGGACCCGAGCCGAAAACTATTATCTTCTTCTTATCGGTCGGGTGCTGGCTGATAAACTCCTCCGCCTCGTTTTCTTCATCATAAGTGCTGTAAAAATACGGCGTATCTGCGGAGAACTCCGCCGCGCAGGTATCTACCATTTTGTACACCGCGTGACGGGTCTTAATACCCTTTTCGCTTAGGCTCTGCCCGCTAAGGCGCTCGATAGTCTTATCGGGGTAGCTGTATTTTTTAGCCGCGTCGTACTTTTCCTGCGTAAGCTCGCCGTCCTCAAGCCAAAGCTCGAGATTGGCAAGGTTTCTCAGCTTTTCGACAAACCATTTATCAACGGTGGTTATGCGGCATATCTCCTCGGTGGAAAATCCGCGGCGCAGCGCCTCGAATATGCAAAACGAGCGATCGACGTCGACGTCCTTGAGCTTTTCTCTTACCTGCTCGTCGGTTAGCGTGATAAAGGTCTTTTTGCGCAGGGTATCCATACCGAGCTCGATAGACCTTACCGCCTTTATCATAGCCTCTTCAAAGCTCGTGCCTATAGCCATTATCTCGCCCGTAGCTTTCATCTGCGTGCCGAGAGTTTTCTTAGCGTAGACAAATTTATCAAACGGCCATTTAGGAAATTTTACCACGATATAGTCGAGCGCGGGCTCAAAGCAGGCATAAGTCTTGCCCGTCACCTGATTTATTATCTCGTCGAGCGAATATCCTATCGCTATTCGGGTCGCGACCTTAGCAATAGGATAGCCCGTCGCCTTAGACGCGAGCGCGGACGAACGCGACACTCTCGGGTTTACCTCTATTACCGAGTATTCAAAGCTGTCGGGCTTAAGCGCAAACTGGCAGTTGCAGCCGCCCTCTACCTTTAAAGCTTGAATGATATTAAGCGCGGCGGTACGCAGCATCTGATATTCTTTATCCGCAAGGGTGACGGCGGGCGCTACAACTATGCTGTCGCCCGTATGTACTCCGACGGGGTCAAAGTTCTCCATAGAGCATACCGTGATAACGTTGCCCTTAGCGTCGCGGATAACCTCAAACTCTATCTCTTTCCAGCCCGAAATACATTTTTCTATAAGGACTTGATTTATCGGCGAAAGGCGCAGCCCGTTGGTCGCTATCTCGTGCAGATCCTCGGGAGTGTCGGCGATACCGCCGCCCGTCCCTCCGAGAGTAAACGCGGGTCTTACTATCACGGGATAGCCGATAACCTCGGCAAACTTCATAGCGTCCTCTACCGTTTCTACCACCTGAGACGGAACGCACGGCTCGCCTATAGACTCCATTGTGTCCTTAAACGCCTGCCTGTCCTCAGCCTTATGTATGGTCTCGGGGTTAGCGCCGAGCAGCTTTACGTTATTTTCCGCTAAAAAGCCCTCCTCGGCAAGCTGCATAGAGAGCGTAAGACCTGTCTGCCCCCCGAGCGTGGAAAGAATGCTGTCGGGCTTTTCTATCTTGATTATCTTCTTTACAACATCAAGCGTCAGCGGCTCGATGTATATTTTATCAGCCATATGCTTGTCGGTCATTATGGTAGCGGGGTTGGAGTTGATGAGCACTACCTCAAGTCCCTCCTGCTTAAGCGCGCGGCACGCCTGCGTTCCCGCATAATCAAATTCCGCCGCCTGCCCGATAACTATCGGACCCGAACCTATAACAAGCACCTTTTTTATGTCACTTCTTAACGGCATATAAGTTATAAACTCCCTTCATCTCGTTAAAATCAGCGATCAGCTGCGTTTATTCTTCTCCATCATACCGATAAATTTATCGAACAGATACGCTGTATCCTGCGGTCCGCCGCACGCCTCGGGGTGGAATTGCACGGTAAAAGCGGGAGCGTTAGTGTACTTTACCCCCTCGCAGGTCTTATCGTTTCCGTTTATATGGCTGACCCTGCCCGCCTGCGGCGGAACGCTCTCGCTTACTACCGCATAGCCGTGGTTTTGCGAGGTGATAAACGTCCTGTCCTCGTCGATGTCCGTCACCGGCTGATTGCCGCCGCGGTGACCGTATTTAAGCTTTACCGTCGTCGCGCCGTTAGCTATCGCGAGCAGCTGATGTCCGAGGCATATGCCGAAGGTCGGTATCTGCTCGGGGATAAGCTCTCTAAGCGTATTTATCGATACCGCATTATCCTGCGGGTCGCCCGGTCCGTTTGACAGCATAATGCCGTCGGGGGCAAAATCCTTTATCTGCTGTGCGGTAACATTGTATGGGAAAACCGTAACGTCGCACCCGCGCTTTACAAGCTCGCGGCGTATATTGTGCTTATAGCCGTAGTCTATCAACGCCACCTTATATTTTGCGCTGTCGGCGGGAAAGTCTACGGGCTGCTTTACACTGACCTTAGGCACGGGAGCTTCAACGCGGTAGGCTCTTATCCTTTCAAGCGCCCGTGTCAAAAATTCGTCGGTCGGCTCGGCTTGGGTTATCATACCGTTCATAACGCCCGTTTCTCTTATTATGCGGGTGAGCCTGCGGGTATCTATGTCATATAGGCCTATTATCCCGTGCTTTTTCAAAAATCCGTCAATGTCACCCTCGCAGCGAAAATTTGACGGGGCCTTACAATGCTCGCGCACTATATATCCGCTGACGACACTGCCGTCGGACTCCATATCCTCGCCGTTTACCCCGTAATTTCCGATAAGAGGAAAGGTCTGGGTAACTATCTGGCCGCAATAGCTCGGGTCGGTGAGAGTTTCTTCATACCCCGTCATAGCGGTGGTGAATACTATCTCGCCGATAACCTCGCCCTCACAGCCGAAGCTCTTGCCCTTAAACACGGTCCCGTCCGCAAGGATAAGATATGCGGTGCGTTCGGCGCCTATTCCAAAACTCATTTTATCTGTTCCTTTCTTTATAAGCTTTATCAGCTCAGAGTTATATTTCCTATAATTGACATTATTTCCTTTTTCATACGGGCAGCCTCTCTGAATGCCGCCCCCGCAAAATCTCTCTCGTCGCAGCCCTCTTTTTTATACGCGCACATAATGCCGCGCGAGCTGTTGACTATCCCGCCGAGCCCCCTTTTGTCAAAGGCGGCGCTGATGTCCTCGGCGGACGCGCCCTGCGCGCCGTACCCGGGTATAAGGAAAAACGTGTGCGGCAGCTTTTCGCGCAATTTGGCTATCTGCTTAGGATAGGTAGCGCCGACTACCGCGCCGACACCCGAATAGCCATACTTTCCGGGGAGCTTTTCTCCCCACTTTTCGCACATATTTCCCATATATTCATATATCGGCATACCGTCTATAAGCTTGTCCTGTAATTCTCCGCTTGAGGGATTGGAGGTCTTAGCGAGAACGAATATGCCCTTGTCGTATTGTTCGCATATCTTTATCAGCGGGTCTATGCCGTCGCTCCCGAGGTAGCCGTTTACCGTCAGAGCGTCGGCGCAAAACGGCTCGTATTCTTCGCCGCCTACCGTCACCTTTCCGAGATGTCCCGCAGCGTATGCCTCCATAGTAGAGCCTATGTCGTTGCGCTTGCCGTCGGTGATGACGTACATACCTCTGCTCTTAGCGTATTCCTGCGTCTTATAAAGCGTCTTTACGCCGTGATGACCGTACATTTCGTAATATGCCGCCTGCGGCTTTATGGCGGGGACTATCTCATAAAGCGCGTCTATAAGCCCCTTATTAAATTCGAGTATAGCCTTAGCCGCGCCCTTTAGCGTCTCGCCGTGCTTTGCAAAAGCCTTTTCCTTTATGTAGTCGGGAACGTACTCGAGCTTTGGGTCGAGCCCCGCGACCGTGGGATTTTGCTTTTCGCATATCTTCTCTAACAACACATCAAGTGACATATCTTTCTCCTTTTCTCAGTCCTTATATACCTGCACGCCGTCAAGAAAAGTATACTTTACCTTTCCTTTCAGCGTCATTCCTTTAAAACAAGTATTGTGCGATTTTGAGTGCAGCTTTTCGGGTATTACCGTCCACTGCTCGTTAAGGTCGACTACGGCGATATCGGCGGGCTGTCCCGCCTCAAGGCTGCCGCCCTCTATCCCGAGTATCCTGCGGGGATTTACACACATAAGTCTTACTATATCCTTAAGCGTGATTTCTCCCGTGTGATAAAGTCCCGTAAGCGTCGCCGCAAGCGAGGTCTCGAGCCCTACAACGCCGTTGGGCGCTTTCTCAAAATCGGCTTTGTCTTCTTTAGAATGCGGCGCGTGGTCGGTGATGATACAATCTATAGTTTTATCCTTTATCGCGCGTATTATCGCCTGCCTGTCCGGCTCGGTGCGCAGCGGCGGATTCATCCTATAATCAGCGTCGCAGCTAAGCAGCAGCTTATCCGTAAGCATAAAATAATGCGGCGCTGTCTCGCAGGTACATTTTATCCCGACGCTCTTCGCCGCCCGTATCAGATCGGCACTCCCCTCTGTGGAGACGTGCGCTATATGTATCGGCGCCGAGCAGCTGCGGGATATCGCAAGCTCGCGCGCGGTGACAACATCCTCGCTCAGCCTGTCCATACCCTTAACGCCGAGGCGCTCTGATATTTCGCCCTTATTGATTATCCCGCCGTTTATCACCTTAAGATCCTCGCAGTGCGATATGACGGCAAGCCCCGCCTTGTGGGCGCTTATCATTCCCTGCTGCATAACGGCGGCGCTCTCGACAGGTCTGCCGTCGTCGGACACGGCGACACAGCCCGCCGCCTTAAGCGCTTGATAATCGGATAATTCTTCGCCCTTAAGTCCCTTTGTGATACTGCCTACGGGATAGACCTTAGCGGGGGCGTTTTTCGCCTTATTAAGAATATATGAAATGACCTCGGGCGAGTCGGCGGTGGGAGAAGTATTAGGCATACACGCCACTGCGGTAACGCCGCCCGCAGCGGCCGCCGCACAGCCCGTCAGCACGTCCTCTTTATATGTCTGCCCCGGGTCGCGCAAATGTACGTGCATATCGCAAAGCCCCGGCATAACAACAAGCCCCGTACAGTCGATGACCTCGGCGGTGTCGGAGGTGATATTCTCCCCGCGCTTTGCTATTCTGCCGTCCTTAATGAGAATATCCGCGCGACATTCATTGTCCGCGTCGACTGCATATCCGTTTTTCAGCAGAATTTCCATAATTTCACCCTTATCTTTACCCTTTTGGCAGAATAAAATTACACATAATTAGACATATCAGCTTAAAAAATTTTATGAACCGATACGGTTCGCGCGGAAAACCCGCAAAAAAGCCATAATTTTTTCGGTGACAAAGAAAAAATTATGGCGCTCTAACTATAAAATATGGGCTTAGAGCAATTTGGCATAATTGTGTTAGCATTTTTGTATTGAAGTAATTATACCATAACTTGACCCCACTGTCAAGGGTTATATATCGATTAGCCGAAAAGATTTTGCGGCGGCGAAAATATTGCGGATATAAAGGCAAATATTCCGCCGCATAAAAATTCCCCTTGCAAAAGCAAAGGGGAAAATTATCAGCTTAGCAGATCCACTATCATATCCTTAGGATCTACCGATTTTGTGATAACGCCCGACTCGAGCATCCAGTCGATATTCTTCTGCCATGTTTCGGGGTTTTGCGAGAGGAAAGGCGCGGTATCGGTCGCGGCAAGGGAGAGTATAGTGTTCACGCTCTGGGTCTCGACCTCTTCTACGAGGGGGAAATTCTCGGCGTTCTGATTTTTAAGCAGGTTTGCGACGCCCTCTGCGGGATCGTTCTTAACGTCCTCATAGCCTTTCTTTGTCGCGCGTAAAAAGCCCGCAAGCTGCTCTGCTTTATTATTCGCGGTCTCGCGCGAGGTGACGAATACAAGCTCGGTATAATCGGGCACGCCGTTCGCGGAGGGTTCGATATATGTAACGTCAAAGCCCTGATTTTTAAGCTCGGGCACCTCGTGACTGACAAAGCCGCCGATTATAGCGTCTACCTTCTTAGTCGTAAGCGCGGGCATAAGGTCAAAGCCCACGTCTACAAGCTCCGCGTCCTCGGCGTTTAATCCCGCGCTTTTGAGCATGGTATGAACGAACGCCTCGTTAAGCACCGAGCCGCCGTAGCCTATTTTCTTGCCCTTTAGATCGGCGGCGGAAGCGATATTAGCCTCTTTAAGTGAAATAAGCACGTTTACGGGCTTTTGCACAGCCGCGCCTATCGACACGACGGGTATATCTTGATTGGCGTTAGCCTGTATCACATCATGCATATAATAAAAGCCGATATCCGCCTGACCCGCCGAGGTCATAGAAATAGCGTCGTTTGTGTTGGAGGGAAACTCCACCTTTATTTTAAGTCCCTCCTGCTCATAGTACCCCTTTTCTATCGCCTCGTATAAGAATACGTGCGAGCCGTTGGGGTACCAGTCCAACACCACCGTAAGCTCCTCGGGCTCGCTACCGCTCTCGGAAGAAGAACAGCCGCCTATCACCGAAAGGGAGAGCATAGCCGCCGAAAGCAGCAAGGCTTTAAGCTTGATTTTCATATTTACATTTCCTTTCTCCATTTTAAAAATTTTCTTTCGAGAATATTTATTATTGCCACAACAAGCATAGCGCACACCGCCAAAACGACCACGGGCGCAAAAACTCCCGCCCCGTCGAGCTGTGTCATCATACGCTTGCTGAAATAGCCAAGTCCGCTCTGCGCGCCGAGCCACTCGCCCATTGCCGCGCCTATTATGCTTAGCGGCACCGCCATTTTAATAGCCGAGAAAAACGACGGTAAAGCGCCCGGCAGCTTTAGCTTAAAGAATATCGCGGTCTTGCTCGCGCCCATAGTCCTAAACAGCTCCTCGTTTTCCCTTTTAGACGCTTTCAGCCCGTCATGCAGCGATACCACTATCGGGAAAAAGGTTATTATCACCGATACGAGCACCTTGCTCCATATCCCGTATCCGAGCCATAATACAAAAAGCGGCGCTATGGCGGTTATCGGTACGGTCTGGGTAGTAACTATCACGGGGTACAGCGCGCGCTCGGCTGTTTCGTATCTGTCCATAATTACCGCGAGTATTACACCGATAACTATCGAAATAACGAGCCCGAGCAATGTCACCAGCATAGTAGAGGGCGTATGCACCAAAAACAGCGGCTCTCTTAACTCCCATATCTTCACCGCTATCTGAACGGGCGACGGAAGTATATACGCGGCGTGTATCGCCATTGCGATAAGCTGCCACAAAATAAGCAGCGCTATCCCGAGGACCCACGCGGGAAGATGTTTAAGCACACGTTTCATCTTTCCCTCCAAGCTCCCTCAATAGGCGGGTCTTAAGCTCAGGCTGCCTGTACAATTCTTCGCGGGTATGTATAAAAGCTGCGTCGGTCCTTTTAAGCGACGTGACAGGCGACCCGTCCATAAGGTATACGGTGTCCGCGAGCAAAAGCGCCTCGTCTATGTCGTGGGTAACAAGTATCACCGTTTTGTCAAGCGTTTGCTTTTGCTTTAACAGCCAGTCCTGCATATCGGTCCTCGTCAAAGAGTCGAGCGCGGAAAACGGCTCGTCGAGCAGCATAAGCTCCCCGCCCGTACACAGCGTCCGCGCAAACGACGCGCGCTGTCGCATCCCGCCCGAAAGCTCCGACGGGTACATATTCTCACAGCCGCCGAGCCCTACGCGCCCCAGAATATCGAGCGCCTGCTCGGTATTGCCTTTCTGCTTTTTAAGCTCAAACGGCAGCATAACGTTTTTAAGCACCGTCCGCCACGGCAGCAAAAGGTCGCGCTGAGGCATAAACGCCGCTATGCCGCCCTTTTCGGGTATAGGCTCATCATTAAAAAGTATCTCGCCGCCGCTTTGCGCCTCGAGCCTGTTTATAAGGCGAAAAAGCGTGCTTTTCCCGCAGCCCGACGGTCCTATTATCGCGACAAACTCGCCCTTTTCGACCCCGAACGATATTTTGTCGAGCACCTTTTTCTCACCGTAGGCGAAAGATACCTCGTTAAACTCAAGTATCATGCTTTTATTTTATAGCAATGATCGAGCGGTCCGCTGCCGTGTCCGAGGTCGAGCATAGCCTTTAACGCGCCGGTAAGATACGCCTTTGCATTTCTTACCGCAGTCTCCGGGTCGAGCGAATTAGCCAGCCCGCAGGCTATAGCCGAGGAGAACGTGCAGCCCGTGCCGTGGGTGTTGGGATTGTCCACCCTATCTCCGCGTATCCATATCGCCCTGCCGTCAAGGTAGAGCAGGTCGTCCGCGGTATCGTCAAGATGCCCGCCCTTAATGACTATCGCGCCCTTAATGTGCCGAGAAAGCTTTTCGGCGGCAATTTCCATCTGCTCGACGGTCTTTATCTCCATATCCGCAAGCACCTGAGCCTCGGCAAGATTAGGCGTGATAATATCAGCCATAGGCAAGAGCTTATCCATCAGCGCGTTAATCGCGTCGTCGCTTATCAGCTTGCTGCCGCTGGTAGCGACCATAACGGGGTCGGCGACTATATTTTTCGCCTTATATAGCGCGAGGGTGTCCGCTATCGCAGAGATAATACCCGCCGAGCTTACCATTCCTATTTTTACTGCGTCGGGGTAAATATCGGTGAAAATGCAATTAAGCTGATTTTTGACAAAATCCTCGGGCACGTCGTGTATACCGTATACGCCCGTGGTATTTTGCGCGGTCAGGGCGGTTATCGCGCTCATGGCGTACATAGCGTGCGCGGTTATCGTCTTTATGTCCGCCTGTATCCCCGCGCCGCCGCTCGAGTCCGAGCCCGCTATCGTAAGTACCTTTTTCATATAATTATCTCCTTTCAGTCTTTGTTAGAGCTTTGCGCTATCTGCTGTGCCTTTATAAGCAGAGCCTTAGTCGCGGTCTCGGGATCGTCGGCGGAAAATACAGCCGACACGACCGCTATACCGTCAAGCCCCAATCCGCAAAGCTTGTGCGAATTTTCTTCGGTTATCCCGCCTATTGCTATAACGGGTATTTTTACCGCCGAGCAAATATCTTTTAACACCGCAAAATCTATCGGCTTAGCGTCGGTCTTTGTATCGGTGATAAACGCCGCCCCGCAGCCGAGATAGCTCGCCCCCTGACTTTCGGCGGCGAGAGCCTCGGCGACATTGTGAGCGGATACGCCGATAATTTTATCCTTGCCGAGAATTTTTACCGCGTCCGATACGCTCGCGTCATCTTGCCCTAAGTGCACGCCGTCCGCGTCGGATAATTTTGCTATCTCGATATTGTCGTTTACTATAAACGGAACGGAATACTTTGAACATAGCTTTTTCAGCTTTATCGCAAGCGACAAAAACAAGTCAAAGTCGGCGTCCTTTTCTCTTAATTCAAATATAGTCGCTCCGCCCTTAAGCGCCGCCTCGCACTTAAGCATAAAGGTCTGCTCGTCCTCTTTTCGATCCGTGACGGCATACAGTCGCATGACCGAGCTTTTTATCTTCATACTGTCTCCTTTAAATAAAAAAGCACATACGGGTATACCGTATGCGCAGAGTTGCTGTTCTCCTTACGTTGGCATTACCCAAGTCAAGTAAACGGTCGAAGCTGTGCTTCCTCTCAGCCTTTTAAAGCGTGCGGGTATACCGCATGCTAAAGCTCCCGTGAAATTATACATATATTTTACAGTATAATATCTGTTTTGTCAATGGCAAAATTTGTAAATTCGCAGAAAATTTTTCCGCAGCCGCCCTTTTCACAAAAGACGACCGCGTAGGTATCGTTTATTATATATTGATAAAAGTCACAGCCGCTGTCAAAAAGCGCCGTGTTATGCTCTATATCAAACACCGCGTCCCTAAGCACGCTTATCCCCTGCCCGACAAGCTTTGAATATGACTCTTTAAGCGTCCACAGCATAGTAAACCTAAGCGGCATATTGTCACCGCGGCGGACATATTCTTCCTCATCGGGCGAAAAACAGCGCCTCATCACCCCGTCGGACGGCGGTCTTATCCTCTCGCAGTCGCAGCCGTTTTCTTTATCGGACAGCGCAAGGGCTATCGCCCCGTCGCTGTGCGAGATATTAAAGTAAGCGCCCGAGATATACGGCTTTCCTTTCTCGCCGAATGTGAGCATATCCTCAGAAAAAGCTATGCCGCAGTATTTTTTCAGGCTTTGTGCTAAAAGAAGCCTGCCCTCGCGGTGAAGATACTCCGCGCTGCTGCCGACTATGTCCTTTTTGCTTTTGACAATTCTAAAAAGCTTATACATATCAGTCTATATCAAGCCCCAAAAAGTCGCGGAGGTTTTTCCACATCAGCATTTCTTTATGCTCGTCGGATATGGGCAGGCGCTCGACGTATTTTATCTCGTCCGCCGCGTCCCACATAGGATAGTCCGTGCCGAAAAATACCCTGTCATAGCCGAACCGCTCTATAAGCTGAGCGGTCTTTTCGGGAGAAAGCGCGTACATAGAGCTGCTCGAATCCACCCATACGTTTTTGCCGCACAGCGTATCCTCCGACTCCTCCCATTCGGACCAGCCGCCGAAATGCGCCGCAATGACCTTAAGATACGGGCAGTTGTCCAGCACCTCCGCCATAAGCCGAGGGTGCGAATAATTAAATCTGCTGTCGCCCGTATGCACAAGTATCGGAAGCCTATCGCCGATAAGCTCGTACAGCTTGTACGCCTTTTTATCATTTATTGCAAATTGCTGAAAATCGGGGTGCAGCTTTATTCCCTTAAGCCCTAAGGAGATAACCCTTTCTATCTCCCCCTTAGGGTCGTCCATATCGGGGTGCAATGAAGCAAAGCCGATAAATTTATCGGGATGTGCGTTTGCCTGCGCGGCGATAAAATCGTTGATATGGCGCACCTGCTCGGGATTAGTCGCTACCGACTGCACCAAAAACATATCGATATGATTTTTTTCTCCCTGCTTTATCAGTTCGCTTACAGAGCCGTCATAGCACATATGCAGACTGTAAAAGCTGCCTATATTGTCAGTAGCCTTAGACGCTATTTTATCGGGAAAAATATGCGCGTGGCTGTCTATGATATGCTTAGCCGTAAATTTCACCGCTTTCATTAAAATTAAAGCGGCTGACGATCTCAAAACCGCAGCCGCTCATGCCTTAAGTAAACTTAGTCCTCGTCTTTTTCCGAGGGATCGGGAACATAATTCAGAATAGAATAAATTCCTGCGTTGGTAATTTCGTACTCGCTCTTGAGATTTTCGAGGTATTCTTTTCCTTTCTCTTCAAGCCGATAATATACCCTTCTGCGGCGCCTGCCGACTAATTGCAAACGATCAGAGATCATCTTTTTCTCAATAAGTCTGTAAAGCGTGGGATACATAGAACCTTCGGTTATCTGAAATGTGCCTTTGCTCCTTTTAGAGATCTCCTGTGTAAGCTGATAACCGTACATCTCCTTTTCGCTGAGAAGATGCAATATCAGCATTTCGAGTGAGCCTCTTTTAAAATTTTCCCTGATTCCCATGGCGCAAACCTCCTTTGTATATTCAATTATGCCATATTTTATACGTTTTGTCAATAAGTTTTTTAAAAAATGTTTTTTATTTGTAAATTTTTGACTTGCTATGACAGAAAATTATTTCAAATTATACTGTCTGTAGAATTTTTAAAGAATTGTCAGTAAGTTTAATATATTGTAACGTATATTAAAATTACATACTACATTTTATTTATTGACAAGAGGGATTTTTTATGATAGAATAACCGCAAAGCGGTGTATAACACCGAAACACGGAGGATTTAAAATGAGAGATATTGACAAGCTTATAAGCGAAATGACGCTCGAAGAAAAAGCGGGGCTTTGCTCGGGCGAGGACTTTTGGACAACTAAGGCGGTAGAGAGGCTCGGCATACCGTCGGTCATGGTGAGCGACGGCCCTCACGGACTGCGCACCCGTATGGAGCAGACCCCCGACCCTAACGACAGCATACAGGCGGTGTGCTTTCCCGCCGCGTGCGCTACCGCCTGCTCTTTTGACAGAGAGCTTATGCAGAGAATGGGCGAAACGCTCGGCGAAGAGTGCCGCTCGGTCGGAGTGTCGGTGCTGCTCGGCCCCGCAGTTAATATCAAGCGCTCGCCCTTATGCGGAAGAAATTTTGAATACGTGTCGGAGGACCCGTACCTTGCGGGAGAGCTCGCCGCGGCGTACATAAACGGCGTACAAAGCAAAAACGCGGGTACGTCGATTAAGCACTTTGCCGCTAACGACCAAGAACATCACCGTATGACCTGCTCGTCGGATATGAGCGAGCGGACGCTTAGGGAGATATACCTGCCCGCCTTTGAGACAGCCGTTAAAAAGGCTCAGCCGTGGACGGTGATGTGCAGCTATAATAAGATAAACGGCGTGTACGGCTCGGAAAATCCGCACACCCTTACCGAGATACTCCGCGACGAGTGGGGCTTTAAGGGATACGTAATGTCCGACTGGGGCGCAGTCAACGACCGCGTAAAGGGGCTAAAGGCGGGGCTTGACCTCGAAATGCCGTCTAGCGGCGGTATAAACGACGCAAAGATAGTTCAGGCAGTAAAGGACGGCACGCTCGACGAAAAATATCTTGACCTTGCAGTAAAGCGCATACTCGAAAAGGTATTTTTATACGCGGACTCTCTCCCCGAGAAAAAGCCCCTCGATATAGACAAGGATCATATTATCGCCAAGGAGATAGCCGAAGAATGTATCGTCCTGCTCAAAAACGAGGGCGCTCTCCCCTTGCCCGAAAGCGGAGCGAAGATAGCGTTCATCGGGGCTTTTGCCGAAGAGCCGAGGATACAGGGCGGCGGCAGCTCGCATATTAACACCAAGACTATCGTCAGCGCGCTTACCGCCGTTAAGGATATATGCGAGGTAAGCTATGCCAAGGGCTTTAACCGAGAAGAAAACGATACCGACCCCGCGTTGCTCGAGCAGGCGTGCGAGCTTGCTAAGGGCTCGGACGCGGTGGTAGTATTCGCGGGACTGCCCGACAGCTTTGAATCAGAGGGCTTTGACCGCAGCCATATGCGTATCCCCGACTGCCAAAATGAGCTTATCGACAGGATATGCGAGCTAAACGACAACGTTATCGTCGTTATGCACAACGGCGCGCCCGTCGAGATGCCCTGGGCGGGAAAGGTACAGGCGATACTCGAGGCTTATCTTTGCGGAGAGGCTGCGGGAGAGGCTGTGACTGATATCCTTTTCGGAAAGGCAAACCCCTGCGGCAAGCTTGCCGAAAGCTATCCTATTAAGCTCAGCGACACACCGTGCTATCTCACCTTCCCCGGAGATAGATCGGCGGTATATAACGAGGGCGTTTTTGTCGGGTACAGATACTATGAGAAAAAAGAAATGCCGGTGTTGTTCCCGTTCGGACACGGTCTGTCGTACACCTCGTTTGAATATTCCGATATTAAATTATCAAGCGATAATATAACCGATAAGGACACCGTTACCGTCACTGCTACGATAACTAATATCGGGAACTGTTACGGAAAAGAAGCGGTACAGCTCTATGTAGCCGACAAGACAGGCTTTGCTATGCGCCCGATAAAAGAGCTCAAGGGCTTTGAAAAGGTATCGCTTGCGCCCAACGAAAGCGCCGAAGTGACCTTTACCCTGTCAAAAAGAGATTTCAGCTACTATAACGAGGAGCTATGCGACTGGTATGCGCCGACAGGTAAATACACAATCATGCTCGGAAGCTCGTCCGCCGATATACGCCTATCCGCCGATTTAATGCTCACAGCTACCGTAAAGCTGCCCTTTGTCGCGGACGAAAATACGACCTTTGAGGAGTTTATGGACTATCCCGAGGGCAAGGAGGCGTTCGAGATACTGTTCGGGCAGGTCGAAAAGCAGATGTTAGGCGGTGAGCATTTTGACGAAAACGCCGTGCGCGCAATGCTCAGCGGTATGCCGTTAAGGCAGATACGCAGCTTTGGCGAGATAACCGACGAAAAGATGTACGCCGCGATAGAGTCTCTTAATAGGCATTTCGGCGGAAGCAAGTGGCAGGTTCCTCCCGAAAAATAAATCCATCTGCATTTTGCATAATTTTAAATAAATTTTCAAAAAACACTTGTATATTATTTATAAATATGTTATACTTGATTTAAGGCAAGGGAATAATTCCCACACCTTAATATCTTACGGCGTCAAGCCGTTTGAAAGGAATGATCAACAATATGAGGATGAACATTACCGCAAAGAAAATGCAGCTAAATCAGGCATTTACCGATTACGCCGAAAAAAAGGTCAAAAAGCTTGACAGATTTTTCCCCGACGACGCTGATTGCAAGATCACGCTTACCGAGCAGAAAAATATGATAACCGCAGAGCTTACATTAAACGCAGGAGGGCTTATTTTCAGAGCTGAGCAAAAGGCGCAGGACAAGAACACCGCACTCGACGCGTGCATAGACCGCATTATCAGGCAGATACGCAAGAACAAGACCAAGGTAGAAAAGCAGCTGCACAGCACCATTAAGGAGAGCTTTGACGACGCTGTAGAAGAGCAGGTCGAGTTTGAGGTAGTAAAGCACAAAAGGTTTATCCTGCATCCTATGACCGTTGATGAGGCGATATTACAGATGAATATGCTCGGCCACAGCTTCTTTATGTTTAAAAATGGCGCGAGCGGTGAAATAAATGTAGTATACAAACGCGAGGACGGCAATTACGCCGTACTCGAACCCGAGGAATAAGCAATTAGGTGCGGGAGTTGTTCCCGCACCTTTTTTGTGAAAGGAAAAAGAATGAAAGAATACAATTGGGGCATACTCGCCACGGGTAAAATTGCCGCGACATTTGCCAAAGCGATAAATTACGCCGACCATGCTAAGCTGTACGCCGTCGCCTCGCGCACCGAGGACAAGGCTAAAGCATTTGCCGAGAAATTCGGCGCGGAAAAATACTACGGCACATACGAGCAGCTCGCGCAGGATAAAAATGTAGACATAGTCTACATAGCCTCGCCTATGGCACAGCATTATGAAAACGCAAAGCTCTGCCTGCTGAACGGAAAGAACGTGCTTTGCGAAAAGACGATAACCCTTAACCTAAAGCAGCTTGAAGAGCTTATCGCTATCGCCAAGGAAAAGGACGTGTTCTTTATGGAGGCGATGTGGATGAAATTTCTCCCCGCCTTCAAAAAGGCAAAGGAATGGGTGCAAAGCGGCAGAATAGGCGAGGTAAAGGCAGTAAAGGCGGAGCTGTCGAGTATGAACAAATACGACGAGAACGACCGATTGTTTATAAACAGGCTCGGGGGCGGCAGCCTGCTTGACCTCGGGGTGTACCCGATAACCTTTGCCTGCGAGTTTTTCGGCTATCAGCCTAAGGAGATAATAAGCGACGCGCTTATCGGCAGGACGGGCGTGGATTTTGACGCGTCTATCGTGCTGAGATATGATAACGGCTACGCCGATTTAGGCGTAGGGTTTGATATGGAAAACAACAACCCTGCGTTCATACTCGGTAGCGAGGGGCGCATACGCTTTCATGAGTGGTTTTTCTGCACGGGGAGAGTGACGCTTTACGATATCGACGGAAACGTGCTCGAAGAATTTAATAACCCGCACCCCTGCAACGGGTACGAATTTGAGGTATCGCACGTTATGGACTGCCTCGATAAGGGTCTAAAGCAAAGCGATATCAATCCCCTTTCTCATACCACAGCGACCCAAAAGATAATGGACAAATGCCGCGCGGACTGGGGTCTTGTGTTCGAGGGCGAAAATTAACGCCGCTATAAGTTTTAAGTATCTCAAATTTACCGAATATTATATTAAAAAACGCTTGCTTTTTTTAAAAGTTTTTGGTATAATGGTAAATGGATTTTTCTGCGTTAAAGCGGAAAGATTATCTCAATTAAGAAATGAGGAGCATAAATGCCGTCAAATGTTGTTATAGGAACGCAGTGGGGCGACGAAGGCAAGGGCAAGATAATCGATATTATCGCGTCGAGAGCCGATATAGTAGTCCGCTCACAGGGAGGAAACAACGCGGGTCACACCGTAGTAAGCAATGGGGAGACCTACAAGCTGCATCTTATCCCGTCGGGCATTTTATATAAAGATACCCCCTGCCTTATCGGGGCAGGAGTAGTGCTTGACCCTAAGGACATCTGCTCGGAGATAGACGGGCTGTCCTCGAGGGGCATTTCGTTTGACAATCTAAAAATAGACCCGAGGGCGCACGTTATTATGCCGTGGCATATAACCCTCGACGGGTTGAGTGAAAAATTTCGCGGCAATGCCGACATAGGCACTACCAAAAGGGGCATAGGTCCGTGCTATATGGACAAATACGAGCGCTGCGGGCTTAGAGTGTACGACCTTGTGCACCCCGAGATATTTGCCGAAAAAGCAAGGATAACCGGTAAGCTCAAAAACAAGATAATAACCGCAGTCTACGGCGGAGAGGCGCTCGATATAGAGGCGATAATAAAAGAATATACCGAGTACGGAAAGCGCCTCGCTAAATATGTCGACGATGTTTCGGTGATAGTATATAACGCCGCTAAAGAAAATAAGAATATAATGTTCGAGGGCGCACAGGCGACGCTGTTGGACATAGACTACGGAACATATCCTTATGTCACCTCTTCTCACCCGGTATCGGCGGGAGTATGCATAGGCACGGGTGTAGGTCCAATGGTGATAGACAATATAATAGGCGTTGCAAAGGCGTACACCACGAGAGTAGGAAAGGGCCCCTTCCCTACCGAGCTTGACGACGAAACAGGCGACACTATTCGCAATAAAGGCGGCGAATTCGGCACGACTACAGGCCGTCCGAGGAGAACGGGCTGGTTTGACGCGGTGATAGTAAGGCACTCGGTAAGAGTAAACGGGCTGTCCTCGCTTGCGATAAATAAGCTCGACACCCTTGCCGATATAGGCGAGCTAAAAGTCTGCGTTGCTTATAAAAAGCCCGACGGCACGCTGATAAAGGACTTTCCGCCGGTGCTCGAGGAGCTCGAGGACTGCGTTCCGGTATACGAGAGCTTTGAGGGATTTTCGGGCGATATATCCGACTGCCGCGATTTTGACAAGCTGCCGCAGGCGTGCAAGACATACATCACGCGCCTTGAAGAATTGTGCGGCTGTCCTATCTCAATGGTAGGCGTAGGTCCGTCAAGAGATCAGATAATAGAAAGATGAGCATTCGGGTGAAAATATGAACGTTCTGTTTATCGGCGACGCGGTCGGGAGCGCGGCTTGCGAGAATATACGAAATAAGCTGCCGACGCTCAAAAAGACCTACAACGCCGATACGGTCATAATAAACGGTGAAAATTCCGCCGACGGGAACGGCATAACGCCGCATTCGGCAAAATTTCTTCTTAACAGCGGAGCAGACGTTATAACTACCGGCAATCACTGCTTTAAGCGCAGAGAGATGAACGAATATTACGAGACGAGTCTTACGGTGCTGCGCCCGATAAATTACGGCGACGACGTTGTCGGAAAGGGCGTGGCGGTGCTCGACAGAGGGTCGTATTCGCTCGCGGTGATAAGCCTTATGGGCAGCGCGTTTATGAGCAGCCCCGCTAACCCTTTTCATTGTATAGACCATGTACTGAGTGATATAAGCGTTAAGAATATCATCGTAGATTTTCACGCCGAGGCTACAGCAGAAAAGCGCGCCATGGCGCATTATCTCGCAGGTAGAGTATCCGCCGTGATAGGAACGCACACCCACGTCCAGACCGCCGACGAGGAAATTCTCGCGGGTCATACGGGCTATATCACCGACGCGGGTATGTCGGGGGTTATCGACTCGGTCCTCGGCATAAAAAAAGAGATAATCATCCGTAAAATGATGACGGGCTTTCCCGAAAGGCACGAATACGCCGAGGGCGAACAAACCATATGCGGCGTAGTGGTATCAATAAATGAAAAAAACGGCGTTTGTGACTTTATACAAAGGATCAAATGCTGATATAAATGGGAGGTAAAACAATGGAAGTAGTAAAGGTTTCAGCAAAATCTGTTCCGAAATCCGTTGCAGGTGCAATTGCAGCAGTCATTCGAGAAAACGGTGAAGTTGAAGTCCAAGCAGTAGGCGCGGGAGCATCCAATCAAGCTGTCAAGGCTATAGCTATCTCAAGAAGCTACATGGCATTATCCGGTGTAGATCTGGTATGTATTCCCGCATTTACCACCGTCAATATTGACGGTGAAGAACGCACGGCGATGAAGTTCATCGTAGAGTGCCGCTAAAAGAGGCTTTCCGGAGGAGAAAAACAGAAAACGGGCTCGGTGCATTCGCACCCTGCCCGTTTTTTGTATATAGAATAAAAAAATACAGATATTATAATCGGTGATAATAATGACTGATATAATCGTACTCGAAAACGGCGGGCAGCTGTCACTGCACATAGCCGATATCCTTTCCGAGAACTATTTTGTGCGGTTCTTTAACGGAAAGAGCCTAAGAGAAACCGGCGAGGGATATATGCTAGACATACTCTCGGTAAGTGAGCTGCCCGAGATACTATGCCACAGCTGCGCGGTGGTGCTCAGCGAGGGCGCGGCGGCAAAGCGGCTGCCCTTGTCAAATGATATACCCTTTATCGCAAGCAGTGCGCAGACCGCGCAGATAGCAGCTCTCGACGGCAGACCCGTGATAACCTGCGGCTCATACGAAAAGGACACCGTATCATATACGAGCATATCCGACGATAATATGACCGTCGCGCTCAATCGCGAGCTTATCGCCCTGTCGGGAAAGCACATACAGCCGCTTGAATTTCCGATAAAGCGCGGCGGCGCGGATATATACCCCTGCCTCGCGGCTACCGCGCTGAGGCTTCTGCTGGATGACTTTGACTCAGACCTCGGGCGGCTGCTGTAGGTGGAATTATACGGCTTTTCGGTCAAGCTTGCTTAGTATTCTGATAATATACTGCCTGCGCGTCCCAAAGCTGCTTATACTTTCCATCCTCTAAGTACAGCCCCTCGTGAGAGCCGTCCTGCACTATCCGCCCCTTATCGAACACTAATATCCTCTCGCAAAAGCGGCAGCTCGACAGCCTATGGCTTATAAATACCGACGTACGATCCTTTGATATGCTGTTAAAATTCTCATACACCGCCGCCTCGGCAAGCGGGTCAAGGCTTGCGGTCGGCTCGTCAAGGATAACGAACGGCGCGTCCTTGTACAGCGCTCTCGCAAGGGCGGTTTTCTGCTCCTCGCCGCCCGAAAAATCAACGCCCTTTATGTCGTACTCCCTGCCAAAGCAATAATCAAGCGCGTTTTTACCGTCCTGCTCGGCTTTCTTGTCGAGCTCTATCAGCTTTTCGCCCATTCCCGCGCGCTTAAGGCAATCCCGCGCCCGCTTTTCGTCATAACCCAGCCCCGCCGACACATTGTCGCCAAGCGAAAATCCGAAAAGGCGGAAGTCCTGGAACACCACCGAAAACAGCGCAAGATACTCATTATAGCGGTAGCGCGTAATATCTATGCCGTTAAGTAATATCTTTCCCTCGGTCGGGTCGTACAGCCGGCAGAGAAGCTTTATAAATGTCGTCTTGCCCGAGCCGTTTTCGCCTACTATCGCAATTTTATCCCCTATCTTAAATTTCATCGAGATATGCCGCAATGTCCACTCGTCGGTGCGGGGATATTTAAAGCTTACGTCCTTAAACTCTATCTCATAATCGAGATCGTCACGCTTTTCTACGGCAAGCGTGCCTTTGTACATATTATTCGGCAGGTCGAAAAATTCGTAGGTGTTCTTAAGGTAGCCCGTGTTGATGCGAAGCTGAGTGATAAGCTCGGTGATGTCGTCAACGGCGCTCACAAAGCGGCTTATCGCACCCTCGTAAAGCACAAAGCTGCCTATCCCGAACGCCCCGCAGAACGCCTTTGCCGCGACATAAAGATGTATTATTATCTGCATGGCGGCGTTTTTCGGAGCGTCAAGCGCGCCGAAGATAAACCCTGTTTTCTGGAGCTTTAAAAGCCACGACGGGCGCAGGGTGTGCTTGCGGTACTCCTCGAGGACGATCGGGTGGAGCCCGAAAATCGTCATATCCTCGCCCCAGAGGTGTCCGTATGCCATATAACGGCGGTTTGTGAGCGAGATCTCCTCCCGCGCCTCGCCCTCGCGCTTACTTCGTAAAACACGAAGCCTTGCCGTCAGAGCAGAAAACGCACCTAAATTTAAGAGTATTATGAATACCGACCACGGAGAATTGATAAATCCCAATATTCCGCTGAACTGCCCCGAGGCGCTTGCAAAGAGCGCGGCAGCAGTCAGAGAGAGCGAAAGTACAAGATCGGTCAGCGCCCCTATAGTGTTAGGGACATTATACAAAATGCTCATCAGCCCGCCGTAAATAGTCCTTGTATTTGCGTCTATCTTCTCGCTCAACAGCCTGACGTCGGGGTCTTCAAGGTGCTCGTATTGCAGGTTGCAGTTTGCGTCGAACATAATTTGGGTATATTTGTAATAATTACGGCTGTCCAAAATGCTCTCTTTCATCTGTGCGGCGCGGGACAGCACCGAGAACAAAAATCCTCCGAAAACGGTAAGCAAAGCGAAAATTATTAACCTCTTCTCATCTCTCGCTCCCGATATTTCGTCGAGCAAAAGCGCCGACATCGTGAGGGAAAAGTATACGGAAACCTGCTGTAAAATCTTTTCGATCATATAAAAAGTCCAGTATTTCGGCGCGTATTCTCGCCATATCTTCATCGCCCTTTTAAGGCAGTAAATGTCGTCTTTAAGCCCTATTTTAGCCATTTTGCGGCACTCCCTCCCGATAATATTTCGCCTGTACGTCGAACAGCTCGCGGTACTTTCCGTGCTTTGCCATAAGCTCGTCGTGAGTGCCGACCTCGGCAAAATTTGCGCCGTCTAATAGAAATATCCTATCGCAAAAGCGCGTTGAAGCAAGGCGGTGGGAGATAAATATCGAGGTGGAATTTTTGGATATCTCGTTATAGCGGCGGTACATTTTGTCCTCCGCTATCGGGTCAAGCGCCGCCGTAGGCTCGTCGAGGATCATACAAAGCGGGTCTTTATAGATAAGCCTTGCAAGCAGCAGCCTCTGCTTTTCACCGCCCGAGAGATCTACCGCGTCGTCGTTTACCGTGCGGTCTAAGGGCGTTTTTAAGCCGAGCGGCAGGCTATCCGCCTTTTCTTTAAATCCCGAGAGCTCGACCGCGCGCTCGAGCTTTTTGCGGTCAATTTCCCCCTCGTTTACGGTACAGGCGATATTCTTTTCGAGCGACACGGGCAGGAGGCTGTATTTTTGCGGAATAAGCCCGAACAGCGAATACATCTCGTCGCGGTTGTATTCAAACAGCGTATGCCCGTCGAGCAGCACCTCGCCCTCGTCGGGTATTATCAGTCCGCACATCATTCTTACGAGCGTGGTCTTTCCCGCGCCGTTGAGGCCGACAAGCGCTATCTTCTCGCCAGGCTCTATCTTAAATGAAACATGCTCCAAGATATTTTTCTCGCCCTGCGGATATTTTGATCCGTACAACGTCTGTCCTGCGGAAACGTCATATTTCAGCGACTGCGGATATTCAAGCTATGATAACGGTATCTGCGCCAGATGTTCGGGAAATAATGTTATCGCCTTGAAAGGTGCGGATTTTGCCAAAGGCAGCAGTGCTTTTGCCGCAGCGGTAAAAGGCAGCGGAAGCGTCGAAATACGTCTTGACAGTTTCAATAACAAAGCTGTCGGAAGTATTTCCTTTGATTGTTCCGATTGGAAAGCGATCTATGATAACATAAAGATCAAAGGTGTTCATGATGTTTACTTTGTCATGTCGGGAGAATTTGATTTTGACGAATGGCAATTTATTGAACAGAAATAACTTTAAAGAATGTTTATCAAAAACCGCAGCGTCTTAAAAACAAAGGTGCTGCGGGTTTAACATATTTTTCGTTATATTTATTCCATGTTGTTGTACAGTTCTTCAAGTTCTGGTCTGCATTCACAAAAAAGTCTGCCGAGGATCGGGTCAAATTGGGTGCCAAGCCCTTCTTTTATTATCGAAAAGGCTTTATCATATGTAAATGCGTCTTTATAACAGCGTTTGCTCACAAGTGCGTCAAAAACATCTGCAAGAGCCATTATTCGTGCTTCCAAAGGTATATTTTCGCCGGTTATGCCGTCAGGATAACCTTTGCCGTCATAACGTTCATGATGACACTGCGCCACATTTATGGCGATCTGTTTGAAATATTCATCATCGACTTTGCTGAGTATCTTTTGAAGCATTTTCGCTCCCTCAGCAGAATGGCATTTCATCTTAGCATATTCTTCATCGGTGAATTTCCCCGGTTTTCTAAGAACAACATCATCAACCGCAATCTTGCCTATATCATGCATTGGTGCCGCTTTAACAACATTATTCAGGAAAACTTCATCTATTCCAAGTTCCGATGAATGTCCGATAAGTTTTTCGGAAAATGTCTTTACCGCCATACTTGTACGATTTATGTGTCCGCCTGTACTGTTGTCACGGCTTTCGACTACGCTTGCCATACCTGTTATAATAGAGTCCTGCACAAGTTGGATATGAACTGCTCCCCTTTTGTTAGACAATATGGTATAATAGAGATACACCAAAATAAAAGTCTAACGAAAGGGGGGCAT
>CANQED010000022.1 GCA_947594425.1 uncultured Ruminiclostridium sp. | reverse complement strand
ATGCCCCCTTTCGTTAGACTTTTATTTTGGTGTATCTCTATTATACCATATTGTCTAACAAAAGGGGAGCAGTTCAATGTATACATAACCCCAACAGCAAGATATATAATTCGCCGCTGTGCTATAATTTTGATAAGGGCGCGGTCGATATCGACAAGCTGAAGTATGCCGTAGAGGGAGCGGTCAAGAACCACGAGGCGCTGTGCTGTTATATCGACGCGTCGAGCGGTGAGCCTGTTATGAGGCGGCGCGAGGTCACGGTGGATATCCCTGTGATAAATATGTCAGACAGCGAGCTCGATAAGGCAAAAATTGACTTTGTAAAGCCGTTTGATTTAGAGCATGATTATTTGTTTCACTTTGAAATAATAATGACCGAAACGAAAATGTGCTTCTTGACGGATTATCACCATATCGCGGTGGACGGCTTGTCGTTTTCGGTTTTGTGCGACGAGATATCGACGCTGTATTCGGGCGGCAGGATAGAGCCCGAGCAGATAGGTCAGTTCGGTATGTCGGTGTATGAGGAAAAATTCGCGGCTACCCCCGCATATCAAGAGGCGCACAAATATTATGATGATATATTTGCGGGAAATGAGACAAACACAAAGCTTGTACCCGACATGAGCGGGGACGAGACCGCCGCAGACAAGCCCTGCGAGATATTCAGGCGGGTCTTGCCCGACGATATATCGGTAGAGAGGGTAGACGCATTTATAAAAGAAAACGGCGTGACCGAAAATAATCTCTTCCTCGGCGCTGTGGCGTATGCGGCGGCGAAGTTTACGGGGCAGGAGGACGCGGTCATTTGCACCGTCAATCACGGCAGGCACGACCCGCGTATGGCTAAGACCGTCGGTATGCTGGTACGCACCCTGCCGATATATATAAAAATAGACGAAAATGCTAAGGTAGGGGACTATCTTGCATACGTCAGGGCGGCTCAGCGCGGGGTGATAAAGCAGGGCAATTATCCTTATGTCAAGCTCGCGGGCGAATACGGTATAGACGCGGGCGTATTTTTCGCGTACCAGTCGGATATGTTCAACACCTTTACGCTCGGCGAAAGCACCGTCGAAATGGAGCGCGTCCACTCTAACAGCGCACAGTCGCCCTTATCTATTATGGTGTTTAAGTACCACGGCAGATTTGAAATGGACTTTGAATACCGCAGCGATATGTACGAGGACGAAACTATACGGTCGTTTGCGGATACGGTGGTGCTTATTATATCCGAAATGCTTACTAAATCCGAGCTGTCGCAGCTGCGGCTTGCGGACGAGCACAGCGTAAATAGAATACGTGCCCTGAACGACTCTATGATGACAGACGTAGACTTAAACGTCGGGTTTGTCGATATATTCCGCGCGCGGGCTGAGAAAACGCCCGATAAGACGGCGCTTGTATTTAAGGAAAACCGCTATACATATAAGCAGCTTGACAAAATAACCGATAATCTCGCGCATTATATCCGCCGTAAGGGCTTTGGCAGGGGAGATATTATCGCCTCTATGGTCGAGCGCAGCGAATATATGACGATATGCTCTATAGGCATACTTAAATCGGGCGCGGCGTACGAGCCGCTAGACCCGACATATCCTGAGCAGCGATTGCAGTTTATGACAAAGGACGCGGGGGCGAAAATGCTCATCGCGGACGGAGGGCTGCTCTCGCTGATACCCGATTTTGAGGGGGAAATATTAAGGACGGAGGATATACTAAAGCTCCCCGACGAGGACGCACCTTTGCCGTCGCCGGGGGCCGACGACCTGTTCGTACTGCTGTATACCTCGGGGTCGACGGGTACGCCAAAGGGCTGTATGCTGACGCACCATAACCTTACTAACTTTATCCACTGGTGCAACAGGGCATACGATATCACCGACAAAAGCGCGGTGGCGGCGCACTCGAGCTATGGCTTTGACGCGCATATGATGGATATTTATCTGTATCTGAGCGCGGGCGGGACGGAGTATATTATCCCCGAGGAGCGCAGGCTTGATCTGATATGGATAAACGAATACTGCGCGCAAAATAATATCACCCATATCACGATAACGACGCAGGTCGGCAGGGCTTTCTTGACCTCTATTGACAATATCGCGCCTAAGGTAGTGGACTTAGGCGGAGAAAAGCTCGTGCCTTTCGAGCCCAGAGAGGGCGTTAAGCAGTTCAACAGCTACGGACCGACCGAGTGCACAATATTGATATCGGCGTTTTTGATAGACAAATATTACGACCCTGTCCCGATAGGAAAGGGCGTCGATAACGCGCGGCTTTATATCGTGGATAAGCAGATGCGGCTGTTGCCGTACGGCGCGGTGGGCGAGCTGTGCGTGGCGGGACCGCTGGTGTCAAAGGGCTATCTCAACCGCCCCGAGCAGACCGAAAAGGTATATGTTAAAAACCCGTTTGACAGCGGCAAATACCGCGACGTGCTCTACCATACGGGGGATATAGTAAGATTTTTAAACGACGGCAATCTCTCATATGTCGGCCGCCGCGACGGTATGGTAAAAATACGCGGGTACCGCATAGAGCTAACCGAGATAGAGTCGGTGATACGCGATTATGAGGGGATAAAGGACGCGACCGTCGTCGCTAAAGACAAGCCCTCGGGCGGTAAGTATGTAGCCGCGTATATCGTGTCCGACAATAAGGTCGATATAGCGGCGCTAAAGGCTTTTATCGAAAAGCAAAAGCCGCCGTATATGGTGCCCGAGGCAGTTATGCAGCTCGACGCGATACCACTTACTATTAACGGAAAGGTGGACAAGCGAAGCCTGCCCGAGATAAACCTCGCCGCGGCGGAGATAACGCAAAAGACCGAGCGCAGACTGACAAAGCTTGAAGAAAAAATACTCGAAATAATAAAGGATATAATCGGCACCGACGAGATAGATATATCCGCCGACCTTATGCACTGCGGTATGACGTCGCTGACGGTAATTAAGCTCGCGGTCGAGCTAAATAAGAGGTTCGGCTATGACGCGGATATAAAGGAGCTTATGAAAGGCTGCTCGGTGATGTCTATCGAGGACGGTATTGTCGGCTGTCTGCTTAATAAGAAAGCTGCGCCCGAAAAGGCGCGGGAGGCAGCGCAAAAGGAAGACTTCGCGCCGCTGTCATACACGCAGTACGGGGTGTATTCTGAGTGTATGAAGCGCCCCGAGGATACTTTCTATAATATACCGTTTATGCTGCGCTTTCCTGCCCAAATCGACGCGGATAGGCTCGCGAGGGCTATAGATACCGTGTTATCGGCGCACCCGTATGTGTTCACTCAGCTTACTATCAAGGATGACGATATAGTCCAGCGGCGTATGAGCGCCGACGGGTATACCGTCCCCGTAAAGAGCATGAGCGAGGACGAATTAAAGGCGTACAGCGCGGGGTTTGTAAAGCCGTTTAAGCTTATGGATACGCGCCTATTCAGGATAGAGGTCGTTAAGACCGAGGCGGCGGTGCATATGCTCGCCGAGTTTCATCATATAATCTTTGACGGCGCGTCGTTCAGTCTGTTTTTAAATTCGGTCAAAACGGTCTATGAGGGCGGCGAAATAGAGAGCGAGACCTACGATTATTTTGACTATGTAAAAGACGACGCGGCGTATAAGGACAGCGACAAATATAAGTCGTCGGAAAAATATATCTCCGATATGCTGCTTAATTGCGAGGGCGCGGCAGAGCTTACTCCCGACAAGGGAGGCGCTGCCGAGGGCATGCCGAGGATGGCGTATGTGCCCTTTGATATGGAGCGTATCGCAGCCTTTTGCAGTGATAGGGGCGTAACGCCCGCGCATTTATTCCTCGCGGCGACGCTTTATGTAGTGTCGAGATTTATCAACAGCAGGGGCGCTTATATAAATACGATCAGCAACGGGCGGTCGGATGTGAAGAATGCTAACTGCTTCGGTATGTTTGTAAAGACGCTGCCTATCGGGCTCGAGATAGAGGATATAACGGCGGCGCAGCTTGTGCAGCGCGCTAAAGAGCTGATGATAAACGCGGTGGATAACGAGGAGTATCCGTATGTCGAGGTATGCCGCAGATTTAACTACGCGCCGCATATCCTGTACGCGTATCAGCTCGGAGTTGTCGACGAATTTTATATTGACGGAAAGCTTATCGAGCGTGAAATTATCGACGAGCGGCACGCAAAATTTGACACGGGCGTGTATATTGAAAAAGTCGGCGATAAAGAGTGCGTTAATGTCCTTTATAATGACGCGGTATACAGCCATGAGCTTATGAGTGCTTTTGCTAACGCAATAAAGACCGTCGCGGAAAAAATCGTCGAAGAGCCCGACATTAAGGCGCGCAAAATTTCAATGCTCGACGAAAAGGGAGAAAAGCGTGTCGAGGAGTTTTCCTACACCGAATTTGCCGAGCCCGACATAAAGCTGCTGCACGAAAGGTTTGAGCGTCAGGCAAGGTCAAACCCCGATCACACGGCGGTTATAGCTGTCGACGGAAAGTACACCTACGCCGATATGGACAGGCGTGCGAATATAGTCGCTAACGCGCTGATAGAGCGCGGGGTAAAACGCGGCAGCCGCGTAGTCATACTGCTTAACAGGACGTCTAAATATTTTGCGGCAATGTTCGGCATATTAAAGGCGGGCGGAGCGTTTATCCCGACCTGCCCCGAGTATCCGCGAGAGAGGATAGAGAGCATTATCGAGGACAGCGGCGCAAAGCTTGTGATAACATATGGTGAGCTGCTGAATGTATATAAAAATACCGTCGATATAGCCGAGCTTGAGGCGGGAGAAAGCGATAATAAGCCCGATGTCGATATATCGCCCGAGGACTTAGCTTACCTTATTTATACCTCGGGTTCTACCGGAAAGCCTAAGGGCGTAATGCTGCGGCATATCGGCATATCAAGCTATGTCAGCGACAACGAGCATAATATTCAGGTGCATTATCTTTTAACCGAGGGGTGCGGGTGCTACGGCTCGGTGACGACTGTAGCTTTTGATATGTCGCTTAAGGAGACGGCGGTAGCACTTTGCAACGGGCTTACTCTCGCCTTTGCAAGCGACGAGATGACGAACGACCCCGTAAAGCTGGCGACATTTTTCAAAGAAAATAAAGTGGACGTATTTAACGCCACGCCGTCAAGGCTGCTGGTATATATGGAGGCTGACGAGTTCGCCGAGGCTATGAAGAATTGCAAGGTTATACTGTCGGGCGGCGAGAAATACTCGGATAAGCTGCTGAGTATCCTGCGTGAAAAGACAAGCGCGCGTATAATAAACACCTACGGACCTACCGAGATAACCGTATCCTCTAACGCTAAAGAACTGACTAACGCCGGAGAAATATCCGTCGGGAGACCGCTAATGAATTATCGCGAGTACATCGTCGATATGGACGGAAATAAGCTGCCCGCAGGGGTTGTCGGCGAGCTAATGATAGGGGGCCTCGGCGTTGCCGTGGGGTATAATAACCTCCCCGAGCAGACCGAAAAGGCGTTTATCCAGTACGAGGGCGAGCGCTTTTACCGCTCGGGAGACTATGCGCGGTGGACGGACAGCGGCGACGTTGTCATATTGGGCAGAAAGGACAATCAGGTCAAGCTGCGCGGGCTGAGGATAGAGCTTAGCGAGATAGAAAAGCGCCTTACCGATATAGACGGGATACGCTATGCCGTGGTCGTTATCAAAAAGATAGGGCGAGAGGACGGGATATGCGCATACTATACCGCCGAGGGAAAGCCCAATGCGGACTATCTTAAGGCTCAGATGAAAAAGTCGCTTACCGATTATATGATACCTGCGTCGTTTAATCAGCTTGACGAATTGCCGACGACCCCTAACGGCAAGGTGGATATTAAGGCGCTCCCCGAGCCTGTGACAGCCGATAAGCCCGTCGGTACGGCAAAGCCCGAAACGGCGGCGGAAAAGGATATCTGCGGGATATTTGCGGATGTTCTCAGCCTTGACGAGGTGTCGGTAAACGACAGCTTTTTCGACCTCGGCGGTACGTCGCTTAATGTGACGCGGGTCGTTATCGCCGCAGGCAAGCTCGGGTACAATATCACATACGGCGACGTGTTCGCAAACCCCACGCCGCGTATGCTCGCACGGCTTGCGGGCGGAGCTGACGCGGACGAGGGCATAACGCGCTTTGACGATTATAATTATGATAATATCGACCGCTTGTTACAAAAGAACACCATCTGCGCGTTTATAAACGGCGAAAAGCAGGAGATAGGCGACGTTATACTGACGGGCGCGACGGGATTTTTAGGCGCGCATATACTGTGCGAGCTGCTCAAAAGCTACAGCGGCAAAATTTGCTGTCTTATGCGCGGCAAGGGCAAAATGACGGCGGAAAAGCGGTTAAAATCACTGTTTTTCTACTACTTTGAGGAGGACCTCGACAAATACGCCGACAGAGTGACCGTTATAGACGGCGATATTACCAAAAAAGCCGACTTTGAAAAGCTTAAGAGCATAAAGGCCGACACGTTTATAAACTGCGCGGCCAACGTAAAGCATTTTTCTAAAGGGACGGACATCGAGGATGTAAACTATCACGGAGTACAGAATATAATCGAGTTTTGCGAGCAAATGGGCGTGCGGCTGGTACACGTGTCGACAATGAGCGTCGGCGGTATGTACCTCGACCGCCCGGGAGAAGTGACGAGCCTTAAAGAAAATATGCTGTACTGCGGTCAGGTGCAGGGCTCTAAATATACCGCCGCTAAATTTATGGCGGAGCGCGCGGTGTTAGAGAGCGCCGCTAATGGACTTAACGCTAAAATTATGCGGGTCGGAAATCTTTCGCCCAGAGAGCGCGACGGAGAGTACCAGATAAACTTTACCACAAACAGCTTTATGGGCAGGCTTAAATCGACATATCTTATCGGCTGCTATCCGTATCGGGATATGGATATGCCCTTTGAGCTGTCGCCGATAGACTATGTCGCTAAGGCGATACTGCTGTTAGCGCAGTCGCCGAGAGAGTGTGTGGTATTTCACCCGTACAATAATCACACGTTGCTTATGAACGACCTGTACAGCGAGATGAACAGGCAGGGACTAACTGTAAAGCCCGCCGAATATGCCGAGTATGAGGCGGCGCTTAAGACAGCCGAGGGCGACGCCAAAAAGGCGCAGGTGCTCTCGAGTATGATAGCATATGAGAACATCTCGCACGGCAGAAAATCTTACCCGGTCGCTAAGAGCAACGATATGACAATGCAGGCGCTGTACCGTATGGGCTTTAGATGGCCTGTGACCTCGCTCGAGTATATGAAAAAGTTTCTTGTTAACCTTAAGGGACTGCAATATTTTGAATGATAATATTGCGTAAATAAATTATCTTTTGAGGGAAAATATGGCGGAATACTTTATTAAAAGCGCCGCCGGTCTGCCCGACCCCGCTTTGGACGCGTCGACGCTGTACGGGATACCGACCGAGCGGCAAGAGCGTATTCTAAAATACCGCAATGCGGCGGACAGGAAGCTCAGCCTCGGGGCGTGGCGGCTTATGGAGGAGGCGCTCGGTAAGTACGGCTTTTCGGCGAAAAATGTCGTATACTCCGAGAGCGGCAAACCGCTGTGCGAGGGGATATGCTTTAACCTCTCGCATTCGGGCGATATGGTCTTGTGCGCCGTTAGCAAGGCGGCGGTAGGCTGCGATATAGAGAGAGTAAAAGACGCGCCGTTTGAGATCATCGACAAGGTTTTCCTCCCGAATGAAAAGAAATATATAGCCGAGGCGCAAAGAGCGAAGGACAAAGCGCGGAGATTTTTTAGGCTCTGGACTATGAAAGAAAGCTATATAAAGATGACGGGCGAGGGGCTTAGCGCGGACTTGCTCGGCATAGAAGCCGACCCCGTGAGGCTGACGGTCACGCGGGATAAGGTCACAGCGCGGTGCAGACTGTTTAATACGTCGTATGGAGATTATGAGATAAGTATATGTGAGGAGAGGTAATAAGCACTATACTTCCGAGCAATTTTTGTGAGGAAATATATGCTAATTATAGTAAATGCTGCTAAGCTTAAACCTTATGTTATCCCGAATTGAAAGTTTTTGAAGGGTCAATAAAATACGGAAGGAAAGAGTGAGTTTATGCTGCCGCCGTGCGGCGGACAGCTTACGCTCATTTCTCAAATTGCTTTCTATTGCAATTCGAGAAATAAGCTACAGGGAAAACCATCAGGGGCTTTACACTTCCGAATAGCCATATATTTGTTCGGTATTATTTGCTGTTTATCATAAAAGCTGCTAAGCTTAAACCTTTTGCTATCCCAAATTGAAAGTTTTTGAAGGGTCACAGGGAAACTTTTTTCAAAAAGTTTCCCTAAAACTTAATTTTTTGTGGTTTTTGCTATTGACAAACACAATATATTGTGGTATACTAATAATCACCACAACGGAAAAGCTGTAATGTTCAAATTTATGAAGGACTGGAAAAGGCTTTGAATGAGAAAGGATAAAGCAATGGTACAAGTAAATGTAATCAACGGCACACTTGAGCAAAAGGAGATAGACGCGTACGTAGACCACGCTATCGAGGCAAACCCCGGAAAGCTGATAAACTCTATCGACTTAGAGGTAGACGGCGACTATGTAGACATGACCTATCATTTCGGCGAAGTACCCTTTGAGAGGATACGCCGTATAACGGGTTATCTTGTCGGCACGCTTGACCGCTTTAACAATGCGAAGAAAGCCGAGGTCGAGGACAGAGTAAAGCACAGTCTGACCGTCGAGGACGAAGAGGACATCTATATAAGCGCGTGACTTTTGCGAATAATTGACACCTGATCCGTCCATACTCTTAATGAAAATTAAGGGTATGGGGGGATTTTTTTGTACTACAATAAAGTTGAGATAAGCGGGGTGACGACCTCGCAGTTAAAGGTGCTTAAGGAGGAGGAAAAGTCGGCGCTTCTTGAGAAAGTAAAGCAAGGCGACAAAAAGGCGCGCGAGGAGCTTATAAACGGCAATCTGCGGCTTGTGTTAAGCGTGATACAGCGCTTTTCGGGCAGGGGAGAGAACCCCGACGACTTGTTTCAGGTCGGGTGTATCGGGCTTATGAAAGCGATAGACAATTTCAGCACGGAGTACAATGTAAAATTTTCCACCTATGCCGTTCCTATGATAATGGGCGAACTGAGGCGATACTTGCGGGACAACAACTCCATACGCGTAAGCCGCTCTATGCGCGACCTTGCGTATAAGGCTATGCAGGCGAGGGAGAAGCTTACCGCAGAGTATGCGGGCGAGCCGACCGTAGAGCAGATAGCCGACAGCATAGGGGCTAAGCGCGAGGAGGTAGTGCTCGCGCTCGAGGCGGTGAGCGACCCTATCTCGCTGTACGAGCCCGTTTTCTCCGAGTCGGGGGACACCATATATATGATGGACAAGATAAGCGATAATAACGACGACAAAAACTGGTTAGACGAGATAGCGTTGAAAGAGGCTATAGTTTCGCTCGACGAGAGGGAAAAGCGAATACTGAGCCTAAGATTTTTTAAGGGACGCACGCAGGTCGAGGTGGCGGAGGAGATAGGGATAAGTCAGGCGCAGGTGTCGCGGCTTGAAAAAGGGGCGCTCGGGAAAATTAAAAAGCAGCTGTAATTGACTATTGCAAAAGCTTATCCGATATAGTATAATGAGAATATGAAAAGAGGTGGTACCGTGTCGGATAAATTATCGCCGCCCGAGAACTTCAGCGTAAAGGCGGGGGACTGTCAGGCGCTTATGAGATGGAGCGAGCGCGAGGGGGCTGACGGATATCTGTTAAGATTTTACCGCGGCGGCAAATGTATAAAGCGCCGCTATGCAAAGCGCAGCGGGAAGATAATACTCGGCTTTGCTAACGGCGAGGAATACGCCGTGTCTGTAACGTCGTTCTGCCTTGACGGGGGTAAAGAGATATTCGGCGAGGAGAGCGGGCTTGTCGCGTTTACCCCGATAAGCGAGGTGCTAAAGGCGCAGCAGGCGATATGCCTTGACGCGGGGGATAGCGCCGAGATAAAATGCGAGTATAGAAACACCGTGCCGTCCGCGTTTTTTTCTTCGTCGGACGAGAATGTCGCGACGGTTGACAACAGCGGCAGGATAACCGCCGTAAATAACGGCAAGGCTCAGATATACACCCGATACGGGGATAATACCGCCGTGACCGAAGTGTATGTCGGGCGGGGCAACAGAAATGACCGCAGAGCGGTATTGCTCTTCGGCGGGGACATTATGTGCGCGCTAAATCATCAGCGCATAGCTAAAAAATATCTTTACGACTTTGCGGGCTGCTTTGACGGGATAAAGGATATACTGCGTAAGGCGGACTTTTCGGCGGCGGTGCTGGAGACGGCCTGCTTTGACGGCGCGGTGTACGAAAACGAATGCAAGCGGCTCGATAAGGGCGCGCCGAACTGCAACTCGCCGTCGGCGTTTTTGGACGCGCTGACTGATTTTTCCGCGCTGATAACAGCTAACAATCACAACCTTGATACGGGGATAAAGGGGCTTACATATACGGTCGAAAATATGCGGGCGCGCGGGATAGACAATATCGGCACGCTCGGCGACAGCCCCGTTATTATAAACGTAAAGGGGATATCGGTCGGCATAGTCGCCGCGAACCTTATCTCTAACGGGCAGGAATTGCGCCTTAGCCAAAGCGAGCGCTTAGACGCGGCGGGGATTTATGACGCGGAAGATTTTGCAAAGAAAATAGCCCTCGCTAAAGAGCGTGGCGCAGAGTATGTGATAGCGTATATGCACTGGGGGACGATGAACTCTTCTATAGTGCGGCAAAATCAGCGCGACGCGGCTAAGGCGGCGGCAGACGCGGGGGCGGATATTATTATCGGCTCGCACCCGCACGTAATGCAGAGCTTTGAGCCCGTGCGCGCCGCCGACGGGCGGGTCGTGCCGTGCGCATATTCGCTCGGCAATCTGTTTACCTCAATGAACGAGCAGGAGGAGAACCGCGAGGGGGCGCTGTTAAGGCTGACGCTCAGTGAAAGTAAGGACGGCATATCCGCGCACATATGCTTTATCCCGACGATATGCACCGATACCGACAGAGGGGTAAGGATAGACCCCGCTTTGCCTGTGATAAATGCGCGGTATTATGACGGGCTGAAAAGGATAAAAGCGTCGCTCGGCGCGCTTGCCGAGATAGGAGAGCCTAAGCCTAAGATATTGCTTAACGGCTCGGCGGTATTGCGCAATACCTTTAATGACGGCGAATTTAACACCGACGGCGCGGGGCTTATTATCTCGCAGCTTGCCGCCGTGGGAGAGGGTATGCCCTGCGCCGAGGGGTCGCGCCGCGTGCGCTTAGAGGTCGAAAAGAGCCTTGACAGCTACATAGACAGCACAAAGCCCGACTATATAATGATAGACCTATATACCGCGGCTGGGGTGTCCTGCTATAAGCTCGGCGACGAGTATTACACCGCGTCGCAGGGGTTTAAGGCGTCGGAGTTTTATAAGGCGCACGAGAGCGAATTAAAGCTTGTCCGTCAGCCCTTTGATGAAGAATTTATAAGGCGGCGGCTGAAAATGTACGCGGATATGCTGCTTAAGCGCTTCTCCCCCGAGAGGATAATTTTGCTTAGGCTCAGCTTCTCGGATACGGCGGTGACGCACGGCAGGCTGCGTGCTACCGCCTCTCACGAGGGGCTAAACCGCAGGATAAGAAAGCTCGAGGATATATTCATATCTTACGCCGAGCCTGTCGTAATAGATACGGCGGGGAGGTATTTTTCCGACTGCTCAAAGGACAATCAGCCGTCGAGCCTTGAGCGATATTTTTACCTTGATGTTAAAAATACGCTTAGGCGCATACTCTCGGGAGAGCGCAGAAAATATTATAACGAGACAGACCCGCATACTTGGATAGCGCGGATAGCGGAGTATTATGACAGCATGACCGCGCGGGCGTGGCAGGATAGGCTCCTTACCCGCTCGGCGGCGGATATTATGATAAGGTACACGTCTAAAGAATTTGTCCTAAGGCACGCCGAGCGACTGATAAAGCTTAAAGCTATGGCGGGGGCGGAATTGTCGAGGGTGTCGGAGCTTTTCGACGACGAGGAATTTTCACGCGCGGCAAAGGCGGTGTATCTGCTGTCAAACGGGGATATACGCGGGCGGTATGAGGATTATTCCATCGTATTTTCTCATAAGCTGAACGCGATAAAGCTTATGCTGCCCGTACTGTCGGAGTACACGGGGATAAAGATAGACGCGGACACCGCCGAGGTCGCTTTTAGACTGAAAGACGAGCCCGAAAAGTTAAGAGAGTATTTTGCCAAAATAGGCAGAGTGCGCGCGGACATCTGGGGCAGCTGCGTCACCCGCGAAACGGTCAACCGCTGCGGCGGCAGGATAGAGGTAGGGCGGTATATATTCAAACAGCCGCAGGTGCTCGCCTACGAGCCGCCGATACCGTACAGGCTGCCGAGCAATGCCGATAAATACTGCCAAAACGCCTGGCGCAGGCGCACGGCGCAGGAGGCCTTTGCCCATAAAGGGACGGAGCTATTGGAGCAAAGCGGCGGGGATTGGCTGTTTGTCGACTTTTACGACCTTATATGCACTATGTGCGAGCTTGAGGGCGGGCTGTTCGAGACCGACGACTTTATCAGGCGGTGCGGATTTTTCACCGATATAGCCGACAGAGTAAAGGACACCTATCTTTTTAACAGCCGCAGCGAGGAGCAATGCCGACAGGGTATGGAGCGGTACGCGGCGTTTTGTAAAGAGCATTACGGCAAGAATATCATACTTATCCTCGTCGACCCGAAAGATACGTATATCGACCTTGATAATAAGGTGAGAAAGCTGCCCGAGGATAAAGAATTTATAAGAAAGCGCGAGTTTATACGCAGCTATGAGCAGCAGTTTATAACGCTTACCGACTGCGCGGTGATAGATATAGCAAGGTATTATTATTCCGACGATAAATTTGCGCTCGGCGGCGCGCATATCGCCCACTATGAGGAAGAATTTTATACCGACGCCGGCAGAGGTATGCTGGATATAATCTCGGGAAAGACCCGATATTATTCAAACGAGAATAAGGAATATATCGCAAAGAGAAACGCAAGGCTCTTATGAGCGGGAGAGTAGGTATGGAGAAATTTCGCAGTAAAAAATACTCTATGGAAGAAAGGGCGCGCTCGCTCGTAGGGCGGCTGACGCTTGATGAGAAGATAGGCTTTTTGTCTACCCATCAGCAGGCTGTGCCGCGCCTAGGGATAGAAGAATGGCACGTCGGCGCGGAGGTCGCGCGCGGGTATGTGTCCCGCGACCCTAAGGTCACCGCGACGGTCTTTCCCGAGCCGATAGGGATGTCGGGGACGTTTGACACCGAGCTTATGTACAAGATAGGCGAGGCGGCGGGAGAAGAGGCTCGCATTATACATAAGCACGACCCGAAAGGGCACCTTATGCTGTGGGGTCCTACCGTGGATATGTGCCGCAACCCGCTGTGGGGCAGAAACGAGGAGGGCTATGGCGAGGATCCGTACCTTACGGGGCAGATGTCGGCGGCATACACCCTCGGACTTGCTAAGCCTGACGGCGAATATCTGCGCGTTATACCCACATTAAAGCATTTTTGCGCTAACAATACCGAGGTCGAGCGCGGCAGCTCGAGCTCTAATATAGATATGCGCACCCTGCACGAGTATTATTACGCGGCGTTTAAGCCCGCTATCACAGAGGGCGGGGCGCGCTCGGTAATGGCGGCGTATAACGAGCTGTCGGGCGTGCCCGGGATGATCAATCCCGACCTAAAGCGGCTGTTAAAGGCTAAGTGGGGTATGATCTTTGCGGTGACGGACGGCGGGGATTTTTCCCAAAACGTAAATCTCCACCATTACAGCGCCACCCACGCCGAGACCTTAGCGCTCGGGATAAAAAACGGTATGGACGTTATGACCGACGACAAAGAGCTCGTAGCGGCAAGCGCGCGCAAGGCGCTGAAAGCGGGGCTGATAACCGTAAAGGATATAGACGAGGCGGTGTATAACAGCCTGCTCGCGCGGTTTAGGCTCGGGGAGTTTGACGAGGACGACCCGTACCCCGTCGACGAAGGGCGCTTTGACTGCGAGGAGTTTCATAAGCTAAACCTGCGTGCCGCGTGCGAGCAGATAGTCTTACTCAAAAACGACGGCGTACTGCCGCTAAAGGATAAGTCTACGCGCATAGCCGTTATAGGCGAGAGCGCAAGGCAAAACTATATGGACTGGTACACGGGCTGGGCGTCCTATAATATCACGGTGCTCGACGGGCTGAGCGGATATTATGACAATGTAGAATTTGACTGCGGGTATGACAGGGTAGCCGTGCGCTCTTGTCTAAACGGAAAATACTTGGGAGTGGACGCGGACGGCGGGCTCTCGGCAAGCTATGACAGGGACGACGAGCACGCCCTATTTGAGCTCGCCGACCACGGCAGCGCGGAGATAACGCTTAAGAGCTGTTTTAACGGCAGATTTTTCACCGACGAAACGATGAAAGCGGACAGCGAAACGACATTCCGCTGGTTCACACGCGAGATATTCCGCCCCAAAAAAGTCGACGGGCATACCGTGCTCGGGACGTATTTTGACGGGGCGCTCGCGGTCGGCGCGGACGGCAGGCTGATACGCGCAAAGTCTTTCGGCGGCGGGGAAGAAAAGCTGTTTGATATAGAGATACTCTCCGACGGGTGCAGCCGTGCCGCCGCGCTTGCAAAAGGGGCGGACGCGGTGGTATTCTGCGGAGGAAACGACCCGATGATAGTGGCAAGAGAGATGTATGACCGCACCACGCTCGCTCTCCCCGAAAGTCAGCAAAAGCTGCTCAGCGCCGTGCATAACGCCAATCCGAGGACGGTCGCGGTGCTTATATCGGGCTATCCGTATTCGATATGCGAGCAGCAGCGGGATATCCCCGCGATAGTCTATACCTCGCACGCGGGGTCAGAGCTCGGCACTGCGGTGACAAGGGCGATAAGCGGCGAGTACAATCCCGCAGGACGGCTTGTGCAGACGTGGTATGCTAATGACGTGGCATTGCCGCCGATAACCGACTATGACATAATCTCTAACGACAGCACTTATTTATATTATAAGGGCAAGCCGCTGTACCCGTTCGGCTACGGACTGAGCTATTCGACGTTTGAATATTCCGCTTTGTTGGTAACGGAGGGGAAGAATAATATAGCTGTAAGCCTTGACGTTAAAAACACCTCGCAGACAGACGGCGAGGAGGTAGTGCAGATATACTTTTCACCGCTAAATCCGAGGGTAAAGCGCCCGATAAAGCAGCTATGCGCGTTTAAGCGGGCATTTATCAAGGCGGGGCAGACCGCGCATATCGAGTTTAAGATCAAAAAGCGGCGGCTGGAATTTTACGACGTCACTCGCGAAAAGCTGACGGTCGAGAGCGGCGAGTACGTATTCTGCGTCGGAGCGTCGAGCGAGGACATCCGACTAAGCGAGAAAATCTACATACACGGCAAAACTATACCGCCGCGCTGCCTTACTAAGAGTACTAAGGCTGTCAATTTTGACCGCCGCGAGGGAAGCCGTATGCTGTGGAATAAGGATAAACAGCGGCATTATATGGCGGGAGGAACGCTGTTCTTCGATACCGCCGACCTAAATGGGGTAACGGGGATAGAGATATCCGCCTGCACCGAGGGACTGAGCGGTGAGATAGCCGTCAGGTGCGAAAAGGGCGAGGAAGTAAGGATAAAGGTAGGGGTAAGCCCCGACCCACGCAGATTTGCCAAATACAGGGCAGAATTACACTCGCCCGCAAAAGTCGGCACGCTGATGATACAGATGCCCGGGCATATAGGGATAATGAGCTTTAAGCTGATAAAGGAGTTAAGCTGATAAAGGAGTAATATATGAGCACATTACAGGAAATGATAAATTCTTCGGGGTCGATAGTGTTTTTCGGCGGGGCGGGAGTGTCCACCGAGAGCGGCATACCCGACTTTCGCTCGGCGGACGGGCTGTATAATCAAAAGTACGACGTGCCGCCCGAAACTATGCTGAGCCACGAGTACTTTTTCAGCCATACCGATAAGTTTTATGACTTTTACCGCGAGAAAATGCTCGCCACCGACAAATTGCCGAACCCTGCGCATAAAAAATTAGCCGAGCTTGAGGCGGCGGGAAAGCTGACCGCGGTCGTAACCCAGAACATAGACGGCTTGCACCAAGCCGCGGGCAGCAAGACGGTGTACGAGCTGCACGGCTCGGTATACCGCAACACCTGCGTCAGGTGCGGTAAAAAATACGATGTAGATTACATACAAAGCTCATCGGGCGTGCCGCACTGCGAGTGCGGCGGGATAATAAAGCCCGACGTGGTACTTTACGGCGAGCAGCTCGACGATATGACCGTACGGGGCGCGCTAAATGCGATAAGCAATTGCGATATGCTGATAATAGCTGGAACGTCGCTGACGGTCTACCCCGCCGCAGGCTTTATAAGATACTATCAGGGGGACAAGCTCGTGCTTATCAATCGCGACGCTACGCCCTTTGACGGGGAGGCCGACCTTGTGATACATGACAGCGTAGGAAAGGTGCTGTCGCAAATAACAGTATAAGAAAATACGGCTGCCGTGATTTTGTACGGCAGCCGGTTATATTATTTCTTTCCGTTTTATTCTTTTATAAGATTACTTTCTTTTCTTAGCAACTACAGCAGCGCCTGCGGCTATTGCGGCAATACCTGCGGCAACGGCGATACCCTCTGCGCCTGTATCGGTGTTGGGCTTGTCAGCGTCAGCTTCGGGAGCCTCGGTATCAGCGGGTGCCTCGGTATCGGCGGGAGCCTCGGTGTCAGCGGGTGCTTCGGTGTCTGCGGGCTCTTCGCTGTCTGCGGGAGCGTCTGCGGGAGCTTCGGTATCTGCGGGCTCTTCGCTGTCTGCGGGAGCGTCTGCGTCGTCACCCGACGAGGGCGGTACGATATCGTCAACGGTAGCGGTGCCTACCTCGAGGGCGTTAAGAGTAACGCCGTGACCCATAAATGCAAGACCTGCGGTCTTGATAGCCTCTATAGAGTCAGCGGGCAGACGGAAGTTTATCTCGGTAGCCTCGGGGTCGAGTGTGTAGGTGTCCTTGCCCTCGGAAAGAGGAAGATCGGTTATGCCCTCTACGAGCGGCCAGCCCGAGTCGTTTACCATGGGCTTTATGCACCAGTAATTCTGACCGTCTACGTCAGCGAGAGACGCGTCAGCGGTGTAGGTTATGGTGATGACGGTGTTCTCGTCGATGTCGGCAAATTCGCTGCCGGGGACGGTAACACTTGCGCTCCAGCCCGTCATAAGATCCTTATTAAGATCATATGCGAATGCGCTTACCGCTAATGCGGATACTGCTGTGACTGCGGCGGTGACGCCTGCTAAAAGCTTTAAAGTTTTCATAGTGATTTTCCTTTCATTATAACGGATTTGGGAGAAGTATCTCCGTTTGTGTGTCTTTATAATATCACATTAAGCAGTATCGGCATATCAAGATTTTATTTTTTATATTAAAAAAATGCGGTGTTTTTATTATTCTGTATCCCAGTGTACGCGGAAGAATTTTTTGCGGTATTCGCCGGGGGTATAGCCGGTATTTTTCTTAAATGTCTGTATAAAATGGCTCTCTGAGCTGAAGCCGAGGTAGTTTGATATCTCTATAGTAGAATAATCGGAGAATTTGAGCAGGTTAGCCGCCGCCTCGGTCCTCTTATTAGAAATATACTGCGATACGGTCATGCCCTTTTCGCTGTGAAAGAGCTTAGAGAGATAGGGTGCGCTCAGCCCGCAGACCTCGGCGAGCTCGTCGAGGGTTATCTTGCTGTGCAGATTTTTGGTGATGTAGTCTATGCAAAGTGTGACGGGCTTTGAGTACATGCCTTTTTTGGATATTACTTTCATACGCTTGATATAATCTTCTATAAGGCTCTTGTGTATGTCGTTTATCTCGGAGACCGTGGTGCAGGCGTCTATCTTATTTATATATATGTCGCTCATATTGTATGCGGTCTCCATATCCATACCGCCCTCTATGACATAGCGGGTGATAAACGCTACCGTTATAATAAGGTGGTACTTGTGGTCGGTGACGGGGTCGCGGCTGAGCTTTCCGAAGCCCTCGCCCGAGAGCGGTTTGAACAGGCGCTTTGCCTCCTCGGCGTCGCCGTTTTTTATTGCCTCGAAAAATCTCATCTCCCGCTCGTAGGAAAGGTGGCTCTCGTTGTTCTCGCGGTTTTCGAACATATTTTTTACCAGCTTGTCATTGATTTCCATAAAATAAGTCCTCCTACAAAGTTTAGTAATTTAAATATATCACATTTTCGCCGAAATAGCAATAAACTTTTGACATTTAACTTAAAAAAATGATACTAAAATCTTTGAAAAAGCGATAGAATAAAGGCACAAGGTCATCAGACCGAAGCCACAAATTTTAAGAAAGGATCTTTATTATGACAGCTTCATTAAAAAAAGTCATTTCTGTAGCATTAGCGGCAGCCTGCCTTACAAGTATCACCGCCTGCAGCAGCAGCGGCGGCACCTCCGATACGGGCTCGGCGGGGACGAGCGCTGCCGAGAGCAGCTCCGAGCCTGCGGCTACCTTTAACGAAGAAGAGGAATCTCAGATAAAGGATATCGAGGTCGAGGGCGCGGAAAAGCTCGAGAACCCCACCGTAAAGGCGCTTCTTGCCGACTGGGACTTAAACCCCCAGAAGGGCAAGCCCAAATCCGTAGAATTGCAGATGTTTGAGGATCAGTACGGCGGAAAGATAGAACATATAAACTGCACCTTTGACGAGCGCTTTACCAAGCTCGCAATGCTTATCTCGTCGGATGACGCCCCCGATATGTTCAGCGCGGGCGACCTCGACGTGTTCCCGATGGGAGTTCTTACCAACACATTCCAGCCCATGGATGATATCGTAGAATTTGACAGCGACCTGTGGAAGCCCACTAAGAACATCAACGACAAGTTTACGTTCAACGGCGGACATTATGTAGCGGCGCTTTCCGCTGACTGCGGCGTAGTTATGATCTACAACAGAGCTAAGGTAGAGGAGAACAACCTCGACGACCCCGCAGATCTGCTAGAGCAGGGCAAGTGGGACTGGGACACCCTCTACGAGATGATGAAGACGTTCTGCGACAACGGCGAAAATAACGCCGCACTCGACGGCTGGTGGTTCGAGAGTGCTATATCGCTGACCACGGGCGTGCCTTATATCGACGTAGTTGACGGCAAGGTAGTGCACAACCTTGACAACGCTCTGATAGAAAAGGCACAGGAATACATGCTGCGCATAAAGAACGAAAACCTGCCCATAAACAAGGCCGAGAACGGCTGGACGGTACATCCCGAGAACATTAAGGCGGGCACGACGCTGTTCTACCCGGTAGGTATATGGGCGCTGTACACCGCGACATTTAACGAGCAATTCGGCGATTATGAGGACATTATGTTCGTGCCGATGCCTAAATGCCCGTACGTAGACGATTATAATCTGCCCGCGGCTATTACAGGCTTCTCGCTTTGCTCGGGTGCTAAGAACCCCGAGGGCGTGGGCGCATATCTTAAGTGCGCTATGCTCGCAAGAGACGACGAGACCGCTAAGGAGATAAGCAAGACCCAGCTGTTTGAGGATTATCACTGGAATCAGGATATGTTTGATATGAAGGCTAAGGTAGAAGAGATGACCGCAGAACATCCGATGTTCGAGTTCTACTCCGCAGTATCCGCTACTCTGAGCGACCTTATCAACAACCCGATGAAGGAGACCTTTAACAACGGCGTATCCTGGACGCAGACTAAAGAATCCCTTAAGATACCCGTACAGTCCGAGCTCGATAAGGTAAACGAGAACCTCGAAAAGAAGACTAAGTCTTAAGATAACCGACACTTCATAGTTCCTCAGAAGAAATAGATAAATAAAATTGCCGACCGTGATTTCTCACGGTCGGCAGTTTTATATACAAATCAGCCGATAAGCGAACGCTTTGCGCTCTCCATGGCGGCGATAACTTTATCGCACCATTCGTCAAATTCGGGGTCGGGTATCTGACATTCTTTATGCGAGAGGACATAGTCTACCGCTAATTTTGCTCCCTTAGCAAAGCCTATTTTGGCGGTAAAGTCGGGGACGGCTCTTTTAAGCTTAGAATTATCGAACACCACCGAGTTTGCCTTATCGCCGATAAGGCTGCCCAAAAAGTCATAATGTCCCACGGCGTGCAGAAAATCTGAGGGTACATAATACGGCTTTAATTCTACCCCGAGACAGTCGGCGATTATGCCGTATATCTGCGTCCAAGTCAGGCTTTCGTCCGAGGTTATATGAAACGCCTCGCCTATCGCGTGCGGGTTGCCGATAAGTCCGACAAACGCGCGGGCAAAGTCGCTGTTGTGGGTCAGCGTCCAAAGCGAGGTGCCGTCGCCGTGGATTATGACGGGCTTGCCGTCTAACATACGCTTAATCACCTGCCAGCTGCCCTTATCGCCGTGTACTCCCAGCGGCACGGCGCGCTCATCATAGGTATGGCTCGGTCTTATTATCGTGATAGGAAAGCCGCATTCGCGGTACTTTGAGATAAGGTACTCCTCGCACGCCGCCTTATTGCGGGAATATTCCCAGTAGGGATTGACAAGAGAGGTGCTCTCGGTGATGAGGTAGTCCTTAGGCGGCTTGTGATAGGCGGAGGCGGAGGATATGTACATAAACTGCTTTGTCCTGCCGTTAAAGAGCCTAAAATCGCGTTCTAATTGCGCGGGGACAAATCCGATAAAGTCGCACACCGAGTCAAAGGTCATATCGCCGAGCGCCTTAGCGGCGGCGGGCTCGTCGTTTATGTCGGCGTTTATCACCGTCACCCGCTCGGGCAGCTCTAAGGTGCGCGTGCCGCGGTTCAATAGATATAGCTCGTTGTCGCTGCCGGCGAGGAGGCGCGTTATCGCCATGCTTATTGTGCCCGTACCTCCGATAAACAGTATCTTCATAATAACCTCCTTACAGCTCTATTTCGGCATTCGCCGCAATAGTATAAATGTTCGTGATATCTTCATTATTAAGCGGCATAAATCCGCCCGTCGTGCCTCCGTCGGCAAGACCGTATTTTTTCACCAATACGGGTATATCCTCTTTTTTAGCGCCGAGCTCGGCGAAATTTATCGGCATACCTATCGAGTGCAAGAACCTCCTGAACCGCTTTATCCCCTCTAAGGCGGTTTGCTCGGGGTCGTCAAAGTCGGGGTCGCAGCCCCATACTCTTACCGCCGCCTTGACAAAGCGCATAACGTCGTGCTTATATACATATTCCATCCACGCGGGCATAATTACCGCGAGCCCCGCGCCGTGCGCGCAGTCGTACAGTCCCGATAGCTCGTGCTCCAGCCCGTGGCTGTTCCAGTCCTGACTTCTGCCCACGCCGACTATGTCGTTATGAGCGACGGTGCCCGCCCACATAATATTTGCGCGTGCGCCGTAATCGTCGGGCTGCTTTATCACGCGGGGAGTTTCTTTTATCATGGTAAGCAAAACCGCCTCGCACAGCCTGTCGGTTATCTCTACCTCTTTAGTGTTGGTAAAATACCGCTCGAAAACGTGCGCCATGATATCGGTCGCTCCGCAGGCAGTCTGATAGGCGGGGAGGGTAAAGGTGAGCTCGGGGTCGAGCACCGAAAAGCGCGGCCTTATGAGATCCGAGCCCGTGCTGCGCTTTAACATTCCGTCTTCTTTAGTTATCACCGACGAGCCCGAGCCCTCGCTGCCCGCCGCCGCAATAGTCAGCACCGTGCCGATAGGAAGCGCCCTTTCTATCCTGCTCTTGCCGCTGTAAAAGTCCCAAAAATCTCCGTCATACAGCGCGCCCGCCGCGATAGCCTTAGACGAGTCTATGCACGAGCCGCCGCCGACAGAGAGGATAAAGTCCACGTGCTCCTTTCGGCATAGCTCTATGCCCTCGTACACAAGAGTGTCACGCGGATTCGGCTTTACGCCGCCGAGGGTGACGTATTGCACGCCGTATTTTTCGAGCGACGCCTGTACGCGGGAGATAAGCCCCGATCTTACGGCAGAGCCCGAGCCGTAGTGTATAAGCGCCTTGCTGCCGCCGTGCTTTAGGATATACCTGCCGCAGTCGTTTTCCGTTTCTTTACCGAATACAAATTCGGTAGGACTGTAAAAAGTAAAATTGTCCATAACCTGTCCTTTCGGTCATATGCTTTAAACTTATTTACAATATATCATAATATGCTCATAATGTAAAGCGTTTTTTACAGGGCTAAGGCAGAATTTTTATGATACTACTTGATTTTCGGCGGAGTTTAGTGTATTATATTATTATATAGAGAATATTAACGGAAAGGCGGAGAGATATGGCAAGAGTTGAACCCGGCATGGAATCTATGCTGGATATGTATTTTTTTGAAACGGGGTCGCTGCTCGAGCAGCTTGACGAGATACTTATACGCACAGAGAGCGCGAACGCCTTTGCCGAGGAGGATATAAACGAGGTCTTTAGGATAATGCACACCATTAAGGGCTCGTCGGCTATGATGGGCTTTGACAACCTGCAAAAGCTTGCGCATAAGGGCGAGGATTTGTTTTTCATTATCAGAGAAAAGCCCGAGCTTGTAAAGGACGCGCGGTTTGTATACGAGCTGATATTTAACGTATCCGATCTGTATAAGGCGGAGATAGAAATAATACAAAATTCCCCCGAGGACTTTGAGCCGACCGACTTTTCAGATACGATAACCAAGCTTGAGGACGCGGCTAAGCGGCTAAAGGCTATGGAGAGCGGCGAGGCTGTAGACGCAGGCGCCGCCGAGGCAGGCTCGCTCCCGCCCGAGAGCGGCGCGTCCGGCACCATGACCGTGCGCGTGATGTTTGAGAGCGGCTGCGGTATGGAAAATCTCAGGGCGTTCTTACTTCTCAATAAAATGAAAGACGACGCGGAAATTATAGCCTGCCTTCCAAAAGACGTGGAGACTAACGCGTCCACCGCCGCATTTATTATCGAAAACGGCTTTGTGATAGTATTTAAGGCGATAGAGGGCAAAAACGAGGACATACTCAAGATAATCGAGGACGCGGTCAATGTCGAGTCGTATGAGGTGATAGACACAGCGCAGCCTAAGGCAGAAGAAAAGCCGGAGCAAAGCGCGCCTAAACCGGACGAAAAGCCCGATACTGCTAAGCCCGACAAGGAACAGCCCGAGCCAAAAAAGGCGGGAGCGCAAAAGCAGAGCCTTATCAGCGTAAACCTGTCTAAGCTCGACCATCTGCACGATATAGTCGGCGAGATTATAACCACCGAGTCTATGGTACTGTCCAGCCCCGACCTCGAGGGGCTAAAGCTCGAGAGCTTTTCTAAGGCGGCAAGGCAGTTAAGAAAGCTGACCGACGAGCTTCAGGATACGGTGATGTCGATACGTATGGTGCCGCTCGCGGGAGCTTTCCAAAAGATGGGGCGCGTTGTGCGCGACATGAAAGTTAAGCTCAATAAGGACGCGGAGCTCGTGCTCGAGGGCGAGGACACCGAGGTGGATAAGAGCATAGTAGATATGCTCGGCGACCCGCTTATGCACCTTGTGCGCAACTGTATGGATCACGGGATAGAGACTTCCGCCGATGAGAGAATATCGCTCGGCAAGCCCGCAAAGGCGTGCGTAAAGCTGTCGGCGCGCAACTCCTCGGGAGAGGTAATAATCACCGTAAGCGACGACGGCGGCGGCATAGACACCGAAAAGGTGCTCGCAAAGGCCGAGAAGAGCGGCCTGCTCACCCGTCCCGCCGACGAGTACAGCGAAAAAGAGATACTTAATATGATACTGCTCCCCGGCTTTTCGACCAACGAAAAGGTGACGGAATACTCGGGCAGAGGGGTCGGCATGGACGTTGTAAAGAGCAATATCGAGCAGATAGGCGGCACGCTGAATGTCGAGAGCGAGCGGCATAAGGGCACGAGCTTTATTATAAAGATACCGCTCACCCTCGCTATAATAGACGGTATGAAGCTTGAGGTAGGGGCTACGGTATTTACCATACCGATAACCTCGGTAAAAGAGAGCCTTATGGCTAATAAGGACCAGCTGCTCACCGACACGGCGGGCAACGAGATGATAATGATACGCGGGGTATGCTATCCGATAATAAGACTGCACAAAAGATTTGGGATAGAAAACGCGGTCACCGACCTTGCCGAGGGAGCGCTGCTCACCGTGGACGCGGGAGGAAAGGACGTGTGCCTGTTCGCGGATAGGCTTATCGGCGAGCAGCCCGTCGTGGTAAAGCCTTTTCCGAGGTATTTAACGCGCTACAATATAAAGCAGCTCGGGCTGTCGGGCTGTACTGTGCTCGGCGACGGCAGCATTTCGCTGATAATAGACGCAAATAATATACTCTCCGATTAAATATCGGGATAGGCCATGGAGGAATATATGCCTGAACAGACCGAAAAAGATACGTTTGACGAGCTGCTTGATTTAAGGATGAAAGCGCAGCTCGAGCAGCGGGACAGAATAGACCCTATCGAGGCTAAGGTGCTGACCTTTAGGATAGACGGGCAGACCTACGCGGTAGAGATAGACTGCGTAGATGAGATAATAGAGCTGCCCGCCGTGACTGCCGTGCCCGCCGTACCCGAATATGTTATGGGGGTAATAAACGTGCGCAGCCGTGTTGTGCCCGTTATGAGCGTGCGAAAGCGCTTTGGCAAAGAGGAGATACCGTACACCGACCGCACCTGCGTGCTTATTATCACGGTGGCGGGTATGACGGTAGGGCTTATCGCCGACAGCGTAAGCGACGTGGTATCGATAAGGCGCAGCTGTATCAGCGCCACACCCGATATACAAAACGTAAACGCCGATAAATTTATCAAATATATCGCCGAGCCCGAGAGCGGCAGATGCCTTGTGCTTGACGCCGAAAGGCTTATCGGTGCGGACGACGTTACCGTTTGATGTCGATATGAATTTAAGCGATAAGGATTTTTACAAGCTGACGGATTATATAAAAAAGCAATACGGCTTGGAGCTAAGCAACAAGCGACGGCTGGTCGAGGGGCGGCTCGGTTGTCAGATGACCGAGCGCGGGTACTCCGACTGCCGCGAATATCTTAAGGCGTGCTTTGCCGACGTCAGCGGGAAAGAATTAAACGGGCTGGTAAGCCTGCTTACTACAAATCATACTTTCTTTATGCGCGAGCCCGAGCATTATCGGTTTATGCGCGAGGCGGTACTGCCGTATCTTAAGTCCGCGCATTCGGACAGCCGCACAATGAGGATATGGAGCGCGGGCTGCTCTAGCGGCGAGGAGGCGTACACCGCCGCTATGACGGTGTGCGAATATCTCGGCGAGCAAAAGAGCATGTGGGATACCCGTATACTTGCGACCGACATATCGGTAAAGGCACTATCTGCGGCGCAAAGAGGGATATATACCGAAAGAGCCGTAAGCGATCTTCCCGCAGACTGGCGTGAAAAGTATTTTACCAAAGAGCGCGGCAGATATAAGATATCCGACACGATACGCGGCGAGGTGATATTCAGGATGTTTAATCTTATGGACGGCATACCGTATAAGAGAGAGCCGTTCGACCTGATATTCTGCCGCAATGTTATGATATATTTTGATAAGGACACAAGACGGGCGCTGGTAAACAAGCTGTACGATGTGCTTACCCCGGGAGGATATCTCTTTGTCGGACATTCAGAGGGGATAACGGGCGAGATGAGCAGGTACGAGTACATACGCCCCGCGGTGTATCGCAGACCGAAATAATTCGGCTTATGCCGAAAATATATACCGAAAGGAATTTTTACTATGACTATGTTAAAAAGGCTAAGCCCGATAGCGGCGGCGATTGCGCTGATGATAACGGCACTGTTCGTTGTCGTGCCGCAGCCCGCGTCGGCGGCGACTACGGGGCTGACCGCAAAGCAGGTAGTCGCTCAAATGGGCGCGGGGTGGAATTTAGGCAATACCCTTGACGCTACGGGCAGCGGGCTATCCGCAGAGACCTCGTGGGGAAATCCTAAGACCACTAAGGCTATGATAGACGCGGTAAAGGCCGAGGGCTTTAATACCGTGCGTATACCCGTATCGTGGGGCAGACACACCTCGGGCAAAGATTATACCATAGACACCGCGTGGATGAACAGGGTGCAGGAAATAGTGGACTACTGTATAGACGACGGTATGTTTGTTATACTCAATATCCACCACGACAACGACAAGGCTTATTTTTACCCCAACAGCACCTATCGCACACAGTCGATTAATTACATAAAGTCGATATGGAAGCAGGTCAGCGCAAGGTTTAAAAATTATGACCAGCACCTCGTGTTTGAGATAATGAACGAGCCGAGGCTCGTAGGGGACGGCAATCACGAGTGGTGGTTCCCCGTAAACAGCCCCGACAGCGTAGTATCGGACGCTATCAAGGTGATAAATGAGCTTAATCAGACGGCGGTAGACGTGATAAGGGCGAGCGGCGGCAATAACGCACAGCGCTGCATAATGATACCGGGCTATTGCGCGTCGATAGACGGCTGTACCACGCCTAATTTTAAGCTGCCGACCGACAGCGCTAAGGATAGGCTGATAGTATCGGTGCATGCCTACACGCCGTATAATTTCTGCCTAAACGGCAGCGGCACGGCGGTATTCTCCGACTCGCTGAAGAGCGAGGTGGACTATCTCTTCGATACAATTAACAATAAGTTCTTGACTAAAGGAATACCCGTTGTCATAGGCGAGACGAGCGCGTCTAATAAGAACAACGCCTCAGAGAGGCTTAAATGGGTGGACTATTTTTACGGAAAGGCCGCGTCATACGGAGTGCCCTGCGTGCTATGGGATAATAACGCATATACTAATCCCGACAAGGGCGAGGCGCACGGCCATCTTGACAGAAACGCGCTGAAATGGTACGATAAGAGCTTTGTCGACAGGATAGTATCATACTTCCCGACAAGTAAGGATGTCGCTAATGCGACGGTATCTGCGATATCCGATAAGACCTATACCGGCGCGGCTATTAAGCCCGCCGTGACCGTAAAGCTGAACGGCGTTACATTAAAGAGCGGCACGGATTATACCGTATCATACAGCAATAACGTCAATATAGGCACAGCCTCTGTCACCATCACAGGCAAGGGCGATTATACGGGCAAAAAGACCGTCAAATTCGGCATCGTGCCTAAGAATGTAACAGGTCTGTATCTTAAGGGCAGGGCGTACAACGCGCTGAGGATAGCGTGGAATAAGAGCACCACCGCCGCAGGGTATATAATCGAGCAAAAGAGCGGCAATACCTGGAAACGGGTAGGCAAGATAGTCGGCAATACTACCACCGAGTACCGCATATCGGGACTTAAGGCGGGGACAGCTTATACCTTTAGAGTAAGAGGCTATAAGACCGTATCGGGCAAGTCACTGTACAGCACGGGCGCACAGTGCACCTACCGCACAGACCCGAGCGCGATAAAAGGCTTTACCCTTAAAGGGAGAGCCGCCGACGCGCTTAGGATAGGCTGGACGAAAAACACCTCTGCGGACGGATACATAATCGAGCAGCTTATAAACGGCAAGTGGACTCGCATTAAGAAGATAACCGACGAGAACGTGACCGAATACCGCATAGCGGGGCTAAAGGAGGACACTAAGTACTCTTTCCGCGTCAGGGCATACAAGATGTCGGGCACCACCGCGCTTTACAGCGGGTATACAAGCGGATACTGGTACACTAATCCTAGGGCGGTTTCGGGATTTAGCGTAAAGAAAGCGACTAAGTCCGAGATAACCCTTACTTGGAGCAAGACAAAGGCCGACGGAGTTATAATAGAGCAATATTCCAACGGCAAATGGGTAAAGCTGATAGATGTCAAGAATACCTACTCCTCCTGCCGCATTACCGCACTTAAGTCAAAGACATCTTATCAATTCAGGATAACCGCATATAATAAGGTAGGAAATAAGACGCTGTACAGCGTAAAAAAGACCTTGACTGCTAAGACGTTATAAAATAATAACACAAAATCCCGCAGTTTAAACGTGTTCTGACCCCAAAAAGTTAGACAAAAATCTAAAAGAAAAATTATGCAAAGCGACTAAGAGAGATCTTGGTCGTTTTTGCTATGCAGCATTTAAGCGATAATCGACCGGCGACATTCCATCAAGCTTAAGCTTGATGCGCTTTGTGTTGTA
>CANQED010000021.1 GCA_947594425.1 uncultured Ruminiclostridium sp. | reverse complement strand
TGTGACGCGCGCGATCCGCCGCTTGCTCGTCGCCTCCGGCTCCTCCCAAGCGGCGGATTACGATTAAAGCTATTATCATTTTTATTTTTTGAGGTTCAGTGTAACATATCATTGACAAATGGACAAAAATCCCGTTCGGCGGGCTTGTTTATATTGTTTTGGGGAAAATCCTAAGGCTCTGCGCCTTTTAAAATGCAATATACTGCGAAAAATAAACCGTGGACTGAATTACAATCCACGGTTTGCTGTATTCACTTGTGCTTTATTTTGTCTTAACGGTAATCGTCTTTGTCGCGCCGTAAAGAGCGGTCTTTCCGCTCATCTTGTACGCCTTTATTCTGAAAGAGTAAGAGGTCTTGCTCTTAAGGCTGCCCTTTCTGAACTCTACGGTAGAATTTTTGGTGACCTTTCCGACGCGCGTCCAAGTGCTGCCGCTCTTCATTTCTATGATGTACCCGTCTGCGGAAGTGTTCTTAGTCCACGACAGGCGGACTGCGTCCTTAGCGGAGTTTTTAAGCTTTAAGCCGCTTACCGCGCTCGGGTTGGTGCGTACCGATATGGTCTTTGTCGCGCTATACAAAGCAGTGTTGCCCGACATCTTGTAAGCCTTTACTCTGAACGTGTACGCCGTGCCCGCCTTAAGCTTAGACTTCTTGAACTCAACGGTGGAATTCTTGGTTATCTTACCTACGCGCGTCCAGCTGTTACCGCTCTTCATCTCTATGATGTAGCCGTCGGCGGTGGTGTTCTTAGTCCACGATATGCGGAGCGCGTCACCCGCGCGGCCTTTGAGCTTGAGGCCGCTTGTCGCGCTCGGGTTAGTGCGCGCGGAGATGGTGGTGTAGCCGCTGTAGAGAGCGGTTTTACCGTCCATCTTGTACGCCTTTACACGGAAGCTGTACGCGGTGCCCGCCGCTAATTTAGCTATGCGGTACTCGGTGGTGGTGTTCTTGGCTATCTTTGCAACGCGCGCCCACTTGCTGCCGTCTTTCATCTCTATTATATATCCGTCGGCGGAGGTGTTCTTATTCCACGCGAGGCGGAGAGCGTCGGCAGCACGGCCTTTAATATTAAGGCCGGTGACGGAGGAGGGGGAGGAAACGCCGCTGTAATTGTAATGGATAGTGGCGTTTAGCAAATCTTCATTTTCTGTACCGATATCTATTTTATCCCATTGTGATTTTGAACCGGTGTAATAGACGTCTTTAAGTCTTGAGCAGTCTTGAAAAGCCCCATATCCGATAAATTTAACGCTATCCGGTATACTTATTGAAGCAAGGTTCCAACAATCACTAAAAGCATATTTTCCTATACTTGTCACACTGTCTGGAATTACTATTGAATTAAGATTATGGCAATTGTAAAACGCATCATGGGCAATACTTGTCACGCTGTCGGGAATATTGATCTTTGTAAGGCGTTCACAATTACTAAAAGCTTGACCCCCTATACTCGTCACACCGTAAGGTATAGTTACTGAAGTAAGACCTAAACATCCATAAAATGCGCCCTGCTTTATAGTCTTTACGCTGTCAGGTATGACATACTCTCCCTTCTTACCCTCGGGGCATATTATAATTTCAGTCATTGGTTTATTTAGCAAAGCGCCATCGCTTGAAGAATATATTTGATTATTTTTACCTACTGTTATTGATGTGAGTTTTGAACAACCTGAAAATGCAGAATTTCCTATACTTGCCACGCTGTCGGGTATTGTTATTGATGTAATGCTTGAAGATACAAAAGCATATTCTCCTACACTTATTACGCTGTTGGGTATATTTATTGAGGTAAGATTTTTACATAGCCCAAAAGCCCTATCTGCTATTCCTACAGTACCGCTTTTTATTGTTGCGGTTGTTGCATTATGATCACAATAGATCGCCCACTTTCCTGCATACTTTACAGTCGAGGTCTGATTGTCAAGAAAAGGTGTTCCGGAAAAAGCACCGCTTTCTATACTCGTCACGCTGTCAGGTATAGTTACCGAGGCAAGGCTTGAACATTCCGAAAAAGCACTGTGTCCTATACTTGTCACGCCGTCTGGTATAATTATTGATTCAAGACTTGCGCAACGTTCAAACGCTCCATCTGCTATTCCTATAGTGCTGCTTTTTATTTCTGCGGTTGCTGTGGACATATCGCAATAAACCACCCATTTTCCCGCATACTTTACGGTAGTTGTTTGATTATTAAGAAAAGGTGTATAATCAAATGCGCTACGGCCTATACTCGAAATACTGTCAGGTATATTTATTGAGGTAAGACTTTTACAATCAGAAAATGCCGAACAGCCTATACTTGTTACGCTTTTCGGTATGGTTATTGATTTTAGGCTTGAGCAATCAGTAAATGCCCAATCTCCTATACTCGTCACGCTGTCGGGTATGGTAATTGAAGTAAGGCTTGAACAGTTCTCAAAAGAATAATCATCTATACAATTAACACCGTCGGGAATCTTTATTGAGGTAAGCTTTGAACAATCCCTAAAAGCACATAATCCTATACTCGTAACTTTTTTCCCATCTAAAGTTGAGGGGATGGTCAAATTGGTCGCACTCCCGTTATATTCGCTTATTCTAACTGTCCCGTCGTCAAGGACGCTGTACTGATAGTCCCCGCTTACATATGTCTCCGCACCCACGCATACGGTTATCGCGGACACTGCAAGCAAAGCCGCCGCGAGGGAGATAAGCCCTGCAAAAAGCTTCTTTAACGTCATAAAACTTCCTCCGTTCTGCCATGTTTCGGCAAAATATTTCACGTTTTTGGCACATATTGCCAAAACTGCGATATCTACACTTTTATAATAGCACAACTTACTTGAGTTGTCAATACTTATGCAAGGTAAGTTTTATTTATTTTTTCGCCCGAGCGGGTGCGCTGTGTCGGCGTTGTGCTTTGTATACCCCCGATAGCTACCGTGTACGGGACCATCCACGGGCGGAGGGCGGCAGGGGTGGTGCGGGTGGGACAGGTGTACCAAACGAAAGTTTAGCAAATGTGCGAAAAAATAAATGAAGCTTCCCTTGCATGCGAGTGCTGTGCGGCAGCGTACATCTGTACTTATGGCAAAGCCCGCACAATCGCGTAAATTGCCACAAAGTGCGCCGCCGAGACAGGTGCAGCAGGAGGCTGTATCCCCGCCGCTTGCACTCCCCGCCGAGCCGCCGCGTTCTGCCTCGCCCGTGCCCGTTTTCCCGCTCTACCAGCGGGTTTTAAGCCGTCGAGCCACTTCGCGCAATCCCCCCGCCTAACGTCACTGCACCCGTTCGCTCCCACATCGCACCGCATTTCCCGACCCGCCAAAAGTAAAAAGCGCCTGCACACCCGCGCCGCAATTCACTCAATCAAAAATGTCCCATAATGTGCGCGTAATTTTTCCAAAATTGCGACTACTTATACAGACGTTAGTCACAGCTAACATTCCTACACGCACAGACATTTGCGAATACAAACACAGAAATTTGCCCCGTTTTTCTACATATATATTCGCTCCGAAAGGCTCTAAAAATGTAAGCGAATATATTTTAGGAAAGTTGAGGGTGATAATTTTCTTGCTATCTTTTAATATTCACTCTTTTTATCGTCTCTCTCTGCTTGCACGTTTATACAAATGTCACTCTATGAGTGCGCAGAACGTGTAATTTTTCCCAAAAAACGAGCACAAGCAAGACCGCCGCCTGCTTATCGCAGACAGCGGTCTTGCTTGTTTTATGAAGGACAATGTCATATTCTGATTAAAATACCTTTACCGCGCGGTCAAAGCTGTCGCGCCAATAGGTGTTGCTGAGGTCGGCGTATTTTACTTTCTCGCCGGGGTAGGGGCTGTATATCAGCTTTCCGTCCCCGATATATATCCCGCCGAAACCTATATCGTCAACGTCCTGCGTGCTCTTATCGATAAAGAACACGAGGTCTCCCGGCTGCAGCTCGTCTATGCCTATCACCGTGCCCATTTGCTTTTGCTCGGCGGTGGCGCGCGGACAGTTTATATAGCCGTTCTCTCTTAACACATAATATATCAGACCCGAATTATCAAAACCCGTCTCGGGAGAAGCTCCGCCCGTCGCAAAATCTATCCCGACCAGCGCCTGCGCGGTCTGTACTATCTGGCTGCGAACGTCGGGTATCGGCGTTGTCTCGCCCACCGATAAAGGGGTAGTCGCGTCCGTCTGAGCGGCGCTCTCGGGTTTAGTCTGCTCGGTTGCCGACGTTTCGGGCGTTGTGGAAGCGTCAGTTTGCTCCGTTTGTGTGCTGCTGTTTAGCTGCGATGAATTTTCCGTGTTGCCGCACCCACACAGCGACAATGCTAATACGAGTGCTGCGGCAAGCAAGGCAAAACCTTTAGTCATTTGGATCTCCCTGCCGCGTTTTACGGCGTTTGCTGAAACAATACTCTAACACAATTTAAAGTATACATCTTTTTCATAAAATTGTCAAGAGTTATTTTAAAAAAATCAGCTGTTTTCGGGAAATTTTCACATTTCCTTTTTCTATACCGTGAGAGTTCCGTTTTCGCTTATTTGCAGCAGCAGTATCTGCTCCTCCTTGCCCGTGTCGGCGTTGATATAGACGAGTATCTGCTGACCATCCGAGGTATTGCAGGAAAATTCATAGCAGTACCGCTCGTTAGTGCCCGACGACGGTATTACGGCAAGCTCGCAGCTGCGTATCTCAAGCGACTGCGATACTTTTGCTCTCGCGTCTTCCTCTGACAGTGTCGGGGCGGAAAGCTGCCTGTCGGTGTGGTTAGTGAGATACCCCCTCGCGTCATAGCCGAGAATATCGCCGTTATCGAGCGCGACGCTTATTTTGATAAGGTCGGTGTAAAACGTCACGTCGTCCTTTACTCCCGCAAAGTTTATCGTGCAGATGTTGTCCCTTATCTCATAATAGGTGTCGTCGAGGTCGTCTTTCATAACGCTCTCGAGATAATCCTCCGCCTTTTCCACCGCCTCGGTCGCGGACAGCCCGCGATTTTGCACCGCGCGATAATTGAGCATATAGCTTAAATACCCGCCCGCCTTTGTGACGGCTGCGGTGGTGCCGTTATCGTCATAGAATACATACGACGGCATTTTGCCCTGCTCGTCGGACGACTCGTCGTGCTTTAGGCTGTCAGAGCCCGTCGCCTTACGCGCGACCTCCATAGCCTCCTCGGCGGATATCTCCTTTTGCCCTTTCAGCATTTCGGGCTCTTTCTCAAGGATATGGTCGGAGAAAGGTCCGTCGTATATCAGCACGGGATAATTGTCATACCCCTCCTCAAAATCGGTAAAGCCCTCCGTGACGTACTGAACGCCGTCGGGGTCGTCCGCGCCGTTTATGCCTGCGGCAGTGCTGTCAAAGCTAAGCTCACCGCGGTTTATTTTCTGCTGGGTCTCCCACATATTGTCGCTCAGCTTTTTGGCGTACTGCGAGAGCTTTTGGAGATTTTCTCTGTCGTCGTCGTTTAATTCTTCTCCCGCCGAATATCTGTCGGCAAGGCTCTTAGAGTAATTGCCTACTTGGGATAAAAATTTAAACGTGTTCTCAAGATTAAGCTGTGCCGCGGGAAGCTGCGCAAGCGCCGCCTTTGCGCCCGCCGCGTCGCTCCAGAGCTTAGCGGACAATTCCGACAGCATCTGCGGCGAGCCCGCGTATATGCCCTTATTCAGCGTGGTGCTGATGTTGTCGAGCTCTTGCGACAGATCCTCGACATTTCTCATCATAGAATACTCCATTTGCGCCTTAAGCGTCGACGAGGTGCGGTAATTCTGCGCCGCCATTATCCCTAGCGCTATCGCGAGCGCCGAGAGAAAGCTTATTATCCTTACAAAACATCTTTTGCTTATATTCATAATACTATCCAGATCCTTTCTTTATGCCGCTTTTTTTCCTGCGGCGAGGTGCTGACCTTATTTTTTCATAAAAATTTCATATTATACACTGTTTTTTTGAGAAAAAAAGGTGTATAATTATATTTGTAGAAGATCGGAAAAGGGGATTACATATGATATACCTTGACAACGCCGCCACCACTCGCCCCTGCGAGGCGGCGATAACTGCTGCGGTAAATGCCGCGCGTGACAGCTTCGGAAACGTTTCGTCCCTGCACGGTATGGGGATTAAGTCCGAAAAGCTGCTCTCAGCGGCTAAAGCCTGTATACTGAAAAGGCTGTGCTGCAAGGGCGAGCTGTATTTCACCTCGGGGGCGACCGAGAGCAATAATTTAGCATTATTCGGCATAGCCGACGCATATAAGAGGAGAGGCAGGACAATAATTTCCACCGCCGCTGAGCACCCGTCCGTCGCGCGCACACTGGACAAGCTGAGCGAAATGCGGTATAATGTTATACGTCTTTCGCCTAAGGACGCGCCCGACAGCTTTGAAGAATATGTCGCCGACGCGGTGACCGAGGACACGATACTCGTATCTTGTATGGCGGTAAATAATGAGATAGGCTACATCACCGACACGCCTAAGCTGTATAGGCTTGTTAAGCGTAAAAATCCCGACGCGGTGTTTCACACCGACGCGGTGCAGGGCTTTTGCAAGATACCAGTTGCGGGCGATCTTATAAGTATGTCGGCGCATAAGATACACGGCTTTAAGGGCTCGGGAGCGCTGTATGTCGCTAAGGGTGTACGGCTTTCGCCGCTTATGTACGGCGGCGGACAGCAAAAGGGCGTGCGCTCCGGGACAGAGCCTGTAGAGCTTATCGCGGCATTTTCGGCGGCGGTAAGCGACTATCCGACCGAGCTGAGCTCGATAAGAGAGCTAAACGATACGCTGAGAGGGCGGCTTAGCGATATGGACGGCATAACGATAAACAGTCCGTCGGGCGACCGAGGAATAAGCACGATATTAAACTTTTCTATCGGAGGCGTTCGCAGCGAGATAATGCTGCATTTTCTTGAAGAGCGCGGGATATATGTAAGCAGCGGCTCGGCCTGCTCTAAAGGAAAGGTGAGCGGCGTGCCTGCGGCTTTCGGCGTCAGCGCGCAAAATGCCGACAGCGCGATAAGGGTGAGCTTTTCCCCGCAAAATTCATTAACCGATATAGACGAGCTGTCGCTGGCGTTGTGCGACGGCATAAAAAGATTTAGGAGATAGATATATGAAAGAAATTATAATGGCAAAGTACGGCGAGATAGCGCTTAAAGGTCTTAATAAAAGCACTTTTGAGGATATCCTGCTCAAAAATATCAAGCGCAGGCTAAAGCCGCTAGGCAGCTTTAATTATACTCGAAAGCAGTCGACTATCTACATAGAGCCCTGCGACGATAATATAGATATGGGCGAGGTAAAGGAGCGGCTAAAGACCGTGTTCGGGCTCGGCGCTATCCAGCCCAGCGCCGTATTCCAAAAGGATATGGACGAGGTAAAGGCGCAGTGCATACCCTATCTTAAGGACGCTCTCGACTTAGCGAGGACGTTTAAGGTGGAGGCTAAGCGGTCGGATAAGAGCTTTCCGCTTAAATCTCCCGATATACAGCTTGCGCTCGGCGACGCGATACTCGACGCCTATCCTAATCTTAAGGTAGACGTACACGACCCCGAGGTGACGGTAAAGTGCGAGATACGCGACATAGGCGCGTACGTCAGCGCGGAGAGGATAATAGGCGCGGGAGGCATACCCGTAGGCAGCTCGGGAAAAGCATTGCTGCTGCTCTCGGGCGGTATCGACAGCCCTGTCGCGGCATATATGATGGCAAAGCGCGGGCTGATAGTGGACGGCATACATTTTCAAAGCCCGCCCTACACCTCCGAGCGCGCGCTTATTAAGGTGCAGACCCTTTGCGAAAAGCTTACCCCCTATTGCGGGGATATAAGGCTGCACTGCGTGCCGTTTACCGAGATACAAGAGGCGCTTAGGGACAACTGCCCCGAGGAGTTTTTCACGATAATTATGCGCAGACTTATGATGAAGATAGCTAATATCGTCGCCGAGAGGGACGGCTATGGCGCGCTTATCACGGGAGAGAGCATGGGACAGGTCGCAAGCCAGACGCTAAAGGCTATACAGTGCACCGACGCCGCGTCTAAGCTACCCGTATTCCGCCCCGTGATAGGTATGGATAAAAAGGAGATAACCGACATAGCGCGCAAAATAGACACCTTTGAGACGTCGATACTCCCGTATGAGGACTGCTGCACGGTGTTTACTCCGCGCCATCCCAAGACCCGCCCCGTGCTGAGCGAGATAGAAGAGGCCGAGAGCCGCTTTGATTTTGCTCCGCTGATAGAAAAGGCGGTCAAGGAGACCGTCCTATATAAGTACCGCGTGGGCGAAGAATATTGAACTTTAAGGTGAGAAAATAAGCATGGATATTTTTACTGAATTGCATAATGGTATTGACAAAACCGCCGCTGATGTAGTACAATTATTATATAGGAGCCGAAAAAAGCTCGCCACCGCCGAGAGCTGCACAGGCGGTCTTATAAGCGCGGCGATAACCTCGATATCGGGCTCGTCGGAGGTGTTCGACATAGGTATCTGCACCTACGCTAACGGCGCTAAGATGAAGTATCTCGACGTACCCGCCGACGTTTTGGAAAAATACGGCGCGGTGTCGGATATTACCGCACGCCTTATGGCTAAGGGGATACTCTCTGCCGCTAAGGCTGATATCGCGGTGTCGGTCACGGGCATAGCGGGCCCCACGGGCGGCAGCGAAGAAAAGCCCGTCGGCACCGTATATATAGGTATCGCCGACCAAAGCGGCGAGGACGCGTTTTTGTGTTATACCGACCCCTCGTCGGTGCCAAACGAGCGGGGGAGAGAATATATAAGGCTATGCACCGTGCTCTCGGCGCTAAAGGCCGTAAAAGAAAGACTTCGGCAATAATTACAGCGAAAGGAAATAATATGACAGCGTCTTATCTTGTTAAAGCACCGAGAAAAAACGGCACGGCGGTCAAAAAGCCGGGGCGTTTTAAAAGATTTTTAAAATTTTTCTTACCGTGGAAGGGCGATACTTTTGTCGATATTATACGAAAGCTGATATTCATAGCAGCGCTGATAGTGTTCTTAGTCACCGCGATACCGCTTGCGACCGACCTTTTCTCGATGTATAAGGATCAGTGGGAGGCGGAAAAGATAGCCCTCGATGTAAATTTCGGCACGGGCGAACAGCCGAACGAGCAGGGTATCTTGCCCTCTATGGCTTATTTAAAATCGGTAAATCCCGAGACCGTCGGATGGATACAGATAACCGGCACAAATATAAATTATCCCGTGGTACAGCACTCGGACAACGATTATTATCTTACGCACGATTTTAATATGCAGGAGAGCCGCAGCGGAAGCATTATGCTCGACTATGCGTGCAAGATAGCCCCTGAGGGCAATTCCGCTAATCTCGTGCTGTACGGCCACCATATGGCGGCGGGGACGTTCTTCGCTAACCTAAAGACCTACTGGGACTCCATATACGATCAGAACGACCCGATGTATTATTATAAAGAGCACCCGATAATAAACTTCAACACGCTTTATGAAGAGGCTCAGTGGAAGATATTCGCCATAGGGCTGTATAATACCGAGGAGCAGTACGGCGAGGTGTACGATTATAATAATATACACGACTTTGCCAACGCCGAGGCGTTCAACGATTATATCATAGACATAATGGATCGCAGCGATATCTTTACCGACGTAGATGTACAGTACGGCGACGAGCTGCTGACGCTCTCGACCTGCGTATGGCCGTGGTGGAATTATTCTGGCATGGAGAATACCCGCCTTGCCATCACCGCAAGAAAGCTGCGCCCCGGCGAAAGCGCCGACGTGGACGTTGACGCGGCAACGGTCAATTATTCCGTCAAGAGGTGGAAGTTTGTATACGACCGCACCAACAACGGCTACGACTGGTTCCAGAGCACTTGGGACAGAAGAAAGCTGCTCAGCTATACCGAGCAGGAAGCATTGCAGGACGGCTACACATTCCTTGATTGATACCCGCGCCTTTTATGTAAAAGGAGGAGCTTTTGGCAGACAATTCGAAAAATGACAGCGTTGACGATATCGACGCGCTGACCGAGGAGATATTTTCTGAGTCAGACGAGTCCGCCGACGCTAAAGAAATACCCGACCCCCCGCAGGACGAAGCGGCCGATAATATAGGCGATAAAGCGGCCGTAAAGCAGCCCGCCATAGCATGCGTTTTGCCGTGGAGGGGCGACAGCGCGGCGGCCGCAGTGAGAAAAGCGCTGCTGCTCGTGCTCGTGATAGCGTCGCTAATATTTATGGCGGTCACTATTGTCAATTATAACAGCTTTTATGAGGAGCAGGCGAGGATAGCCGCCGCGATAAAGGCAGAGGCTGAGCGCGACCGCAATATATACGTCGGCGAGGTGGAGATAGAAGAGCCTGTCATACCCGAGACGGCTAAAAAGAAAGCAAATACAAAGATACTCGACGAGTATAAAGAATTATACGAGACCAATAAGGACATGGTCGGCTATCTTAAGATAGACGGCACATGGATAAATTATCCCGTAGCGCAGGTAAAGGGCTTTAGCGAAAAGGATGCGCTTAAGACAATTAATCAAAAGAATAACATCTACCTGCATAAGAACTTTTACACGGGCGAATATCTGTTTGAGGGTACTATATTTGCGGACTACCGCGCGACATTAAAGCCCGGAGAGCGCGGGGCGAATATTTTGCTCTACGGGCACAATATGGCAAACGGCTCGATGTTTGCGGACCTTGTGCATTATGACCCCGTTTATTACGGAGATTATGGGGAAAACTTTTATAAAGAGCACCCCATAATACAGTTTGACACCATATACGAAAAGGGGCAGTACAAGGTATTCGCCGCGATGCAGACAAATGTAATGAAAGAGGACGGCGACCCCGTATTCACCTATAATTTTACATACAAATTCGACAGCGAGGCGGAATTCGTCGATTATTACGGCAAGGTGCTCGACCGCAGCATGTTCTACAACCCCGACGTCGATCTGCAATACGGAGATGAGATAATAGCGCTGTCTACCTGCGACTTTTCCACCTTTCCGAGCAAGGAGATAAGGTTTGTGGTATTTGCCCGCAGGGTAAGAGAGGGCGAGTCTGCCGAGGTCGACGTGTCAAAGTATTATGTCAACCCCGACCCGTATTATTACGATTATTATTATCAGGTCACGGGCAGGACGTGGGGCGGAAGAAAATGGCCCGCGTCGCTGCTTAAAAACAGCGAGCTGTATAAGCCCGAGACCTCGACGGATAAAAAGCCGTCTTCTTCAAAAAGCTGATTGAAAGGACAAAACTGATGCCTGACGTCAATTCGGTCATCAAGACCAAGCGCAAAAAGAAAAAGAAAAAACAGAATATTTTCGCGGCTATATTTCAGGGGCTTATCCCGTGGAAGGGCGACAGCAAGGGCGAGGTCATAAGAAAGATAGTATTTCTTTTGTCTATAATACTGCTTGCGGTCACGGCGTATATCATCATAGACACCTATCTGCTTGCGCCCGAGCGCGACGCCGAGGTCTACCAGCAGCAGATAATACAGCTGTACAATCAGACCCCGACCGACGAGCAGATACAGCAATTGCCCGAAAAGTCGATAAATGTCGAATACGCCCCGCTCTATGCGGCTAATCCCGACTTTGTCGGCTGGCTGTCAATAAAGAATATGAATATCAATTATCCCGTGGTGCAGGGCGAGGACAACGACGAATATCTGCATCTGGGCTTTGATAAGCAATACAGCTACTCGGGAACGCTTTTCGCCGATTATGAGAATGTTTTCAGCCCGACCGAGCCGATGTCCGCAAATACGATAATATACGGGCATAATATGCGCGTGGACAGCTTTTTCACCGAGGTAGAAAGATACTACTACCGCGACCTCGATTATCTCAGAGAGCGCGCGACGATAGATTTTAATACCCTGTACGAGAACGGCACATATAAGATATTCTCGGTAATGCTGCTCAATACCACCGAGGATTACGGGGATGTGTTTAAGTATCAGACGAACATTAATTTTGCCAACCGAGAAGAATTTAATAATTTTGTGGCGGAATGTCTTGACCGCAGCAAGTTCTTTACCGGAGTAGATGTAAAATACGGAGACGAGCTGCTGACGCTCTCGACCTGCGAATTTCAGTCTATGCTGTCGGATATGAGGGTAGTCGTCGTGGCGCGCAAGGTGCGCGACGGCGAGGACGCGGAGTTTACGCCCGCCGAGCTGGAGGCGTTTAAAGAAAATCCCGAGGTAAAGCTTTGCGAGACCCTCGCGGACTGGACGTACGGAAAGCAGTACGATACCCGCTATTGGGATCCCGCATGGATAGAGGGCTTTACACCCGACGACAGCTTTGCTCGGGCAGACGACGGCGAGGATACGGAGGAATAATATGAACAGATCGAGATTGCCTAAGATAATAGCCGCGCTGTCTATTGCCTGTGTTTATGTTTTCGTATTCGGAATTGCACAGGTAGTCAGCGTCAGCGCGGACAATTCGCGCAAGATAGACGTAAATCTTCCTATATATACCACCGAGGCTGTACAATCTGCCCCCGCGGCTACCTCCAAAAAGCCGTCCTCCACAGATACCGCGAATACCACAGCCGACGTATCGGCTAGCTCGGGCGAGGAGACCGCCGCCCCCGATAAAGAGTGGGATGAGTCGCCCGTAAACGGCACTATGTACGTCCTATACGACGGCATATACAGCCGCAAAAAGGCGGTCATGGGCGCCGAGGAGGTCGACCTGTACAATAAGGACGACCCCGTTAAGGTCATTGCCCTCACCGACACATACTACTACAAGCTTGCCGACGGCACATATATCCATATGGATTATCTGACCTCGGACGCTCCGATAAATGTACAGACCACAGGCAGTGTAAATGTCGACCCGCCGCATACCGACCCGTCGTACATACCGCCCTATACCGTGCCGCCCGCTTCTGTTCAGACGCAGCCGAGCTCGAGCGCAAGCGTCCCCTCGTATACGGCGGCGCCCCCCGAAACTCCCGCGCCCGAGACCGCCCCGCCCGTCACCGAGCGGCCGCCCGAGACGGAAGAGCCCGACGATACCGACGAGCCCGACACGCCGACTTCGCCCGACGACGAGAATACTTTCTCGGTATACGATCAAAACGGCGAGGGCTATGTCACGGGCAACGCCCGTGAGCTTCTCGCGCGGATAGTTATGAACGAGATCGGCGATACATGGCACGACGAGGCGATAAAGGCGCAGATAGTTGCCGCCTATACATATGTAAGAAAAGAGAACGACCTCGGCAATGTCCCTACAGTCGGACTTGCAAAGCTGTCTAATGTTTCCGACCACCTGATAAGCCTTGTAAGCGAGGTGTTCGGCGAGGCTATCTACTATAACGGCGAGCTTATCAACTGCTCGTACTTTGCTTCATCCTGCGGGTATACTAATTCGTCCGCTAACGTATGGGGCGGGGATCTCCCGTACCTGCGCAGCGTCGACTGCCCGTTTGACAGCAACGGCAACGACCCCAACTACGGCCTTACCGCTCAGTTTACCTCTGCGGAGGTAAAGAGCATAGCAAGCTCATACTTCGACATCACCCTTTCCGGTGACAAGTCAAAATGGCTGACGGTAAATGCTACATTAGATGACAGAAGCATAGGCTGGGTGACCGACGCCTCCGTCGGCTCTGTCAGCGGCATTGACGGGACGGATATGCGCTCGGCGTTCGGTCTGCGCTCGTCGGCGTTTACGGTAGAGTACAATAAGAGCACCGACAGCTTTATCTTCACCACCTACGGCTACGGTCACGGCGTGGGCATGTCGCAATACGGCGCTAAACAGCTTGCCGAGAGCGGCTATACATACACTCAGATATTACAGCACTACTATACGGGAGTAGACGTATATTGATTTAGCTTTTTGGAAGAAATCTTAAGGCGCTGCGCCTTTTGCGGCGCTCCATACCGCTAAAATTTAAACCGTGGACTTGATTTTAAAAAGTCCACGGTTTAATATTTATCCTATTTTTGCGGATAAGCTTAATTCTCCGCCTCGGAAAATACCATATTAGCGACGTCCACGGTCTGCTTAGCGTCCTTAGAGTAAAAGTCAGCGCCTATTTTCATAGCGTAGTCCTCGGTCAGCACCGCGCCGCCTACCACTATTTTGCAGTCGGGCTTTTTAGCTCTTAACAGCTTTATGGTCTCCTCCATGGATTTAAGCGTGGTGGTCATAAGCGCGCTTAAGCCGACAAGCTTTACGTCGTGCTTTATCGCCGCGTCGACTACCGCCTCATAGTCCACGTCACGTCCGAGGTCTATCACGGTGTAGCCGTAGTTTTCGAGCAACACCTTGACGATATTTTTCCCGATATCGTGAATATCGCCCTTAACGGTAGCGAGCACTATCTTTCCCTTGCTTATGCCGCCGCCCGACTTTGACAGCTCGCGCTTTATCACGTCAAAGCACGCCGACGCCGCCGACGCGGAAAGTATCAGCTGCGGCAGAAATATCTTTCCCCGCTCAAAGTCCGCGCCCACCTTATCGAGCGCGGGTATAAGCTTCTCATTAATTATCTCCATAGGCTCGGTGTCGGTTATAAGCCGCTCGGTAAGCTCGGAGGCGGTGTCCGCGAGCCCCTTTGATATGGCGTACTCTACCGAGACGACCTGCTTCTCGGCGGGCTTTTCGGCCGCGTCCTCAGAATACGCCTCGATGTACTCGGTGCAATTCTTATCTATATTTTTAAGCAACTTAAAGGCTCTCACCGTGCCGCTCATAAGCTCGGAGTTGGGATTTATTATCGCGAGATCCAGCCCGTTTTCGAGCGCTAAGGCGAGGAATATATGGTTTACAAGCTCGCGCTTAGGCAGGCCGAAAGATATATTAGATACGCCGAGCACTGTCCTAACGCCGAGCTCTTTTTTCACGGTATTAAGCGCGTTTAGCGTTTCGCCCGCGGCGGCCTGCTCCGCCGACGCTGTGAGGGTGAGGCAGTCTATATAAATGTCCTCCCTCGGTATCCCAAGCGAAAGCGCACGGTCGACTATTCGGCGCGCGATATCCACGCGCTCGGCGGCGGTCTTGGGTATGCCGTTCTCGTCGAGGGTGAGGCCTATTACCGCCGCGCCGTACTTTTTGACAAGCGGCAAGACCGCGCTTAGGCTCTTTTCCTCGCCGTTTACGGAGTTTACTATCGGCTTGCCGTTATATGCTCTCAGCGCCGCCTCTAATACCGAGGGGTCGGGCGAGTCTATCTGCAGCGGCAGGGGACATATCCCCTGAAGTGCCTTTATCGTCCTTACCATAACGGCCTTTTCGTCTATGTCGGGGAGGCCTACATTTACGTCGAGGATGTCCGCTCCCGCCGACATCTGCTCTACCGCCTGATTGAGTATATATCCCGTGTCGCCGTCCTTTAGCGCCTGCTTTAACAGCTTTTTGCCGGTCGGATTGATGCGCTCGCCGACAATGCGCGGACGGTCGACTATACATACGTTGGTGCCGCTGCATACCGCCGATAAGGGGGCAATTTCGCGCGGTGTGCGCTTTTTGCCCGATATAACCTTTACGAGCTCCTCTATATATTCGGGAGTAGTGCCGCAGCAGCCGCCCATTATCCCCGCGCCGAGCTCGGCGGCTTTTATCATAGCGGCGGCAAAATCTGCGGCGCTGACGTTGTATTTTCCTGTCAGTGGGTCGGGCAGTCCCGCGTTAGGCTGCACTATCACTGGCAGGTGAGATAAAGCGCAAAGCTTTTCTATCACGGGCATAAGCTCATTAGGGCCGAGCGAGCAGTTTACTCCGAGAGCGTCCGCACCAAGCCCCTCGCACAGCAGTATCTGTGCCTCGGGAGGACAGCCCTCAAAGGTGCGCCCGCTTTCCTCATAGCTCATAGAGCATATCACGGGCAGGGAGGAGTTCTCCTTTACCGCGAGCAGCAGCGCTTTCATCTCATACAGATCCGAGAATGTCTCGGCTATGATAAGATCCGCGCCCGCTTTCTCTCCCGCTTTTACCTGCTCGGCAAAAATGTCATACGCCTCTTCAAAGCTGAGCGTCCCCGCGGGCTCAAGCAATTGACCTATCGGGCCTATATCTAAGGCGACAAAAACGTCCGCGCGGCTTTTCTCTGCGGCGGTCTTGGCTATATTGACGGCGGCGGATATTATTACATCGGGGGTGCTTTGTATGCGGCTCAGCTTGTGGCGGTTAGCGCCGAAAGTGTTGGTGGTTATCACTCTTGCGCCCGCCGCGATGTACTCGGTATGCACCCGCTCGATAAGCTCGGGGTCGGTGAGATTAAGCCGCTCGGGCGACTCTCCTGCCGCCATCCCGAGAGCTTGCAGGCGAGTGCCCATACCGCCGTCGAATATCAGTATATCGTCACTGTTTATCAGCTTTTTTATTTCCACAGCAGCCTCCGTTTTTTCTTATCATACAATTTTCTCTCGCCGCACAGTTGTCGCAGCTGACGACGTCCGCCGCGCCGCTTTTTACTTTATCGGAGATACCGATTATCGCGGTGACGGATTTTCTCGGGGTAAGGAGCAGGGTATCGGTGACGTGCAGCCCTATCTTGCGCTCCGCGTCGCAGAGCTTTAACAGCTGCGGCTGTACGGCAAGCGGCAGGTCGCCGTACCCCGGGCTAAAGCGCGTAGTGCGGTATTTTGTCTTAACGACGGAGAATATCTCGCGCTCCGCTTTTTCGCATATTTGCTCAGCCGCCGCGCTGGCGAGGCAGTCGGTCATAGCCGCTGCCGCCATATCGCTTATCTCGAGGGTGCGTATAAGCGTATCGGCTTTTTGCCCCGCGGTGACGCACATAACTACCGCCCGCTCACATCCGTCGAGGTGTGAGATTATGTCCTTTCCTTTAAGCAAAACCCCGCCCGACAGCATAACGCCATCGTCCGTTACGGATATGTCGAATACCTCATAGCGGTATCTCGGGGTGAGCGCGGGCAAGAGCATTTTTTCGCACTCGCACAGCTTTCTGTACACCTCGCCGTCCGGTTCGCCGCGCCCGCCCATATAGCGGTACGCCTCAGCCTTGTCTATCTCGGTTATCGTCATAGCAGCCTGCTTATCGCTCCGTGTATTTTGTACGCTACATAGGGGTTGTTCATTGTATATAGATGTATTCCGTCCACGTCGTTTGAGATAAGGTCGACTATCTGGTCGGCGGCATAGGCTATCCCCGCGTCGCGCAGTGCCTCGGGGTCGCTCTCAAACCGCTGAAGTATCTTTACAAATTTCGGCGGCAGGCTCGCCCCGCAGACCGTCACCATACGCTCTATCTGCTTTTTATTCGTAACGGGCATAATGCCCGCCGAGATAGGAACGTTTACCCCCGCTATCGCACATTTTTCCCTGAATTTATAAAAGCAGGAATTGTCAAAAAACAGCTGGGTTATAAGGTGGCTTGCGCCGCTGTCGGTCTTTTTCTTAAGATTTAATATATCCTCGACGGGGCTTTCCGCGTCGACGTGGGTCTCGGGATAGCATGCCCCCGCCACGTCAAAGTCGCCCTTAGAAAGAATATACGCGGTGAGGTCGCTCGCGTGCGGAAAGTCCTTTTTCGGCTCTAAGTCGGGGTTGATATCCCCGCGCAATGCGAGTATATTTTCTATCCCGTGCGACTTAAACAGCTCGAGTGCCGCGTCTATATCGGCGGCGGTGCTGTTTATGCAGGTGAGGTGCGCCATAGCCTCGGTGCCGCATTTTTCCTTTATATATGAGGCGATATCGCAGGTGCTTTTCCCCGCCGCCGCTCCTCCGAGAGCGCCGTAGGTCACGCTGAAATAATCGGGCTTTAGCTGAGAGAGCTTTTCCACCGCGTCATATACCGTCTCTATCGGACATCTTTTATTGGGTGGAAATACCTCGAGCGAGAATATAGTTCTTCCTTTATTATACAGTTCGGAGAGTTTCATAGTTGTCCTTTCTTATCATATAATTCCCGTACTGAAGAAAGTACGGGAATTAGTATTTATCTTACGGTGCTGCCGTTGGGTATATCCTCGTCTACGAACACCACTCTCACTTTGTCGCCCGCGTCGGCGGCAAGCAGCATACCTTGGCTGGTCTCGCCGCATAGCTTTGCCTCGGCAAGGTTTGCGACAAATATGACTTTCTTGCCGATAAGCTGCTCGGGGGTGTAATATTGAGCTATGCCCGAGACTATCTGTCGGCCGCCCCTGCCGTCGTCAAGCTGTATCTTAAGCAGCTTTTTCGCTTTCTTTATCTTTTCACAGGCGGTTATCTCGCCTGTTCTGAGCTTTACCTTAGAAAAGTCGTCTATCGTGATTATTCCCGCCTTGTCGAGGTCCTCGTCCTCTTTTATCTTAGGCTCTGCGGGGGCGAGCATAGCGTTAAGCTCTTCTATCTCTTTATCAAGGTCTATCCTCGGGAAGAGGGTGTCGCCTTTTTTAACCGTGACGGTCTGACTAAGCCCGCCGAACACCTCAACGGAGGCGTAGGTCGTTACGTCCTCGGACGCTCCTATCTGCTCGAATATTTTCGGCGAGGTCGAGGGCATAAACGGGCTTAACAGCACCGCCGCTATTCTTATCGTCTCAAGCAGATTGTACAGCACAGCCGCAAGGCGCTCGCGGTCGGACTCGTTCTTCGCGAGTATCCACGGCGCGGTCTCGTCGATATACTTATTAGCGCGGGAAATTACCTTGAATATCTCGGTCAAAGCGGCGGACAATTGCGGTATGTCGATAAGCTCGTCTACCTTAGCCCTTAATCCTCCCGCCATACCGATAAGCTCGGAGTCCTCTATCTCGTCAAAAAGCTTTTTCTCGGGGAGAGTGCCGTCAAAGTATTTTATCACCATAGCGACCGTGCGCGACACAAGGTTGCCTAAATCGTTCGCAAGGTCGGCATTTATGCGGTTTATCATAAGCTCGTTAGAGAAGTTGCTGTCGGTGCTGTAGGGCATCTCGCGCAGGATGTGATAACGCACCGCGTCCACGCCGTAGCGCTCGCCGAGTATCAGCGGGTTTATGACGTTGCCCATGGATTTTGACATTTTCGCGCCGTTAAAGTTTATCCAGCCGTGCCCGTAAAGCTTTTTCGGCACGGGAACGTCGAGCATCATAAGCAATGCGGGCCATACTATCGAGTGAAATCTCACTATCTCCTTAGCGGTCATATGCAGGTCGGCGGGCCACATCCTGTCAAAATCGTCATAGGCGTCGTTTTCGTAGCCGAGCGCGCTTATATAGTTTATCAGCGCGTCGAGCCAGACGTACACCGTATGCTTTTCATCAAAGGGGAGGGGTATGCCCCATTTTACCGTTGTGCGGGATATACATAAGTCCTCTAAGCCGTCCTTGACAAAATTATTAATCATCTCGTTTATGCGGCTCTCGGGGCGCAGATAATCGCCGTTTTGCAACAGGTCGATTATGCGGTCGGTAAAGTCGGACAGCTTTAAGAAATAAGCCTCCTCTTTAGAGTCGGTGACGGGTCTGCCGCAGTCGGGACATTTGCCGTCCACAAGCTGAGTATCCGTCCAAAAGCTCTCGCACGGCACGCAGTATTTGCCCTCATAGCTGCCCTTGTAGATATATCCCTTTTCGTACAGCTTAGTGAGGATATTCTGCACGGTCTTGATATGATAGTCGTCGGTGGTGCGGATATAGCGGTCGTAGCTGATGTTCATAAAGCTCCACAGCTCCTTGAACTTAGCGACGATGCCGTCGACGTATTCTTTAGGGGTCATGCCCGCCTTTTCGGCGGAGGCTTGTATCTTTGCACCGTGTTCGTCGGTGCCCGTAAGAAACATCACGTCGTACCCCTGCATACGCTTGTATCTCGCTATTACGTCGCAGGCTACCGTAGTATAGCAGGTCCCGATATGCGGACTGCCCGACGGATAGTAAATAGGGGTGGTGATGTAGAATTTTTTTCTGTCAAGGCTCATTTTATCTATCTCCTTTCACTGCTTAGCACAGTGCAAATATACAATAAGTATACCATAAAAGAGTATAAATGTCAAATGCGGGGGCGATTTCTTCTTATAAAGTAAAAAAATTTAAAAATTTTGATGAAATTTTTACGTTTTGTCTAAAAAACTCTTGATTTTTTTCGTTTTTTTTTGTAAAATATATTTGACGTACTGTTTTTACATATCTTTCGGTGCGTCCAAACACTTCTCATTTTATGAAAAGCAAGGCGGCGAAAACGGTTTTCGCCGAGTAAGAAAAGACCAAGCAAAGAAGAGGTAGGAAGATGTCAAACAGATTATTTCAGGGCATTGTTCATCAGATGAGGGATACAATAGGACGCGTTATCGGCGTCATAGACGAAAACGCCACCATAGTCGCGTGCAGCGAGCTGTCGAGGATAGGCACGAGCAGCGACTTTTTCACCATTGAATTAGGGGACTCGCACGACGTGTTTATCCGCGACGGATATACCTACAAGCCTTTCGGCGTTCACGTAAAGCCCGACTATGCGGTATTTATCGAGGGCACCGACGATCAGGCGGCAAAATACGCGTCGCTGCTCGCCATATCGCTTTCGAGCATAAAGCAATATTACGACGAAAAATACGACCGCAACAATTTTGTCAAGAACATAATACTTGACAATGTGCTGCCGGGCGATATCACGATAAAGGCGAGAGAGCTGCACTTTAACGCCGAGATAAGCCGCGTAGTGTTCCTTATCAGCGTGCTTACCCCGAATGACGTGTCCGCCTACGACGTGATACAGAACCTTTTCCCCGATAAGAGCAAGGATTTTGTGTTCAATATCACCGAAACGGAAATAGTTTTGGTAAAAGAGATAAAGAGCAATATAGACAATAAGGACCTCGAAAAGCTCGCGCGCTCTATCTCCGACACTCTGTCGGGAGAGTTCTTCACCCGAGTTACCGTCGGCATAGGCACCCCCGTCACCGGAATAAAGGATCTCGCGCGCTCGTTTAAAGAGGCGCAGATAGCCATCGAGGTCGGAAAGGTATTCGATACCGATAAGACGATAGTAAGCTATGACAATCTCGGCATAGCAAGGCTTATCTACCACCTGCCGACCACCCTTTGCGAAACTTTCCTTAAAGAAGTGTTCAAAAAGGGCTCGATAGAGTCGCTCGACCACGAGACCTTGTTTACGATACAGAGATTTTTCGAGAATAATCTTAACGTATCCGAAACCTCAAGAAAACTGTTTGTGCATAGAAATACCCTTGTATACAGGCTTGATAAGATAAAGAAGCTGACAGGCTTGGATCTAAGACAGTTTGACCACGCAATAATATTCAAGATAGCGCTTATGGTCAAGAAGTATCTTTCTGCTGATCCCGTAAAGTTCTGATCTTGCAAAACGCGCTTTGCGCTAAAGCGGCATAGTAAAGTACACAAGACTTTGCTATGTCTGCCTTTATGTTCAGGCTTTTTACGTAAAGGACAGCCTTGTTAAGAGATTTTCAGGAAGGATGACTAATACTTTATGGTAGAGCTGAAAAACGTTGACGTCCACTTTAAGGACGGCGGCGGCGTTGACGCGCTCAACGGGATAAATATAAGAATAGACGACGGCGAGTTTGTGTTTATAATAGGCGACAGCGGCGCGGGAAAGTCCACGCTGTTAAAGCTGCTGACAAGGGAGATACTGCCCACATCGGGCAGGGTGTTCGTAAACGGCTATAACCTCGCCAAGATAAAGAATAAAAAGATACCGTACTTCAGACGTTCTATCGGTATGATATTTCAGGATTTTCGCCTTATCCCCGACCTTAATGTTTATGAAAATGTCGCGTTCGTCTTGCGCGTCACCAACCGCCCCAAGAGGGAGATACGCCACCGCGTGCCGTATGTGCTGAACCTCGTTAAGCTTGCGGACAGGGCTAAAATGTTTCCCGATAAGCTCTCGGGCGGCGAGATGCAGCGCGTGGCGATAGCGCGCGCTTTTGCAAGCAACCCGGGGCTCATCATAGCCGACGAGCCGACCGCTAATATCGACCCCGCTTTGTCCTATGATATAGTTAAGCTGCTAAAAGAAATAAATAAGTGCGGCACGACCGTTATAATGGTAACGCACGAGCACAGCCTTGTGGAGTATTTCGGCGGCAGGATAATCAGCCTAAAGGCGGGAGACGTGGTATTCGACGACTATATCGGAGGTACCGCGGAAGATGAATAATTTTAGTTATCTTATCAGACAGGGGATAAAGTCGGTCTGGAGAAATCGATTTATGTCGTTTGCAGGCTTTTGCGTGCTTACCGTAAGTATGCTGCTCGTGGGGCTGTCGGGACTTATCATGATAGACTGCGAGATAATACTCCAGAACGTCTCCGAGCAAAACGAGATTAGCGTCTACCTTAATGACGACGCAGATATAGACGCGGTAGGCGAGGAGATAAAGGCGAGCAGCCTTACCGCCTCGGTGAGATATATTTCCCCCGAGGACGGACTAAAGCAAATGGTAGAAAACTACGAGGAGCAAAAGGTATTGTTTGACAATCTGCCGTACAATCCCGTCCCTCCGACATATATGGTCACGATAAAGGACCTCGACCGCCTAAAGGATGCGTCTGCGTCATTTGCGCAGATAGACGGCGTATATAAGGTAAACGCGCCTATGGATTTTGCGGGATTTATCCGCGACCTGCGCACGGCGTTTACGATAGTGGGGCTCGTATTGATAATAGCGCTCGGCACGGTAAGCGTTATCGTCATAGCGAACACCACGCGCCTAAGCGTTTTCGCACGGCGCAAGGAGATAGCGATAATGCGCGTCGTCGGCGCGACAAATCTGTTTGTTAAAACGCCGTTTTTCGTAGAGGGTATGTTTATAGGCCTTATATCGGGTGTTGCGTCGTGGGGAATAACTAAGCTGATATACGAACGGCTGTACGAGATGATATATACCAACTTTAGAGAGTGGACGGCTTTAGGGATAACCAATATCCTGCCGTTTTCGACCGTAAACTGGTATCTGCTCGGGGCGTACTGTGTGCTCGGCGCCTTGCTCGGCGCGATAGGCACGGTAGTCAGCACGGGCAAGTACCTTAAGGTTTAGCGAGGTGTTATTATGAAGTACAAAACATTTTGCAAGCTAAAGCGCATAGCAGGCGTTGTGACCGCCGCTGCGGTGGTATCCGCTTTCTCTTACAACAGCGTACTTGCCGACGACGCGCCCTCGGTAGATGATATCGAGCAGCAAATAGCTCAGATAGAGCAGGAAAACGAGGACCGCCGCAATCAGCTCGACGCTATCGAGGGCGAGATAGGTCAAACTCAGGACGAGCTTGACAATGTGTCGGGGCTGTTACAAAATCAAAAGGAGCTTGTCGACTATTACAACAACCTTGTATATTATAAAGAAATAGAGATAGGCGACACCGAGACCGAGATAGCCTCTCTTGACGAGCAGATAACCACGGTCGAGGGGCAGATAGCCGACGCCGAAAAGCAGGTAGAAAAGCTCGAAGAGGAGAACGCCGCCAATTTGGAGAAATTCGCCGAGATGGTAAGGGCGATGTACACCCACAGCGACACCGACCTTTTCAGCATATTGGCGGGGTCGGACGACTTTTACGAAATGTCGGTCGGCACCGAGGTATTAAACAATATCACCGAGAAAAATATCGAGTTTATGAATAAGCTGAAAGACGACATAGACAAGCTCGAGCAGTATAAAAAGGATCTCGGCGATAAAAAACAGCAGCTTTCAGACACGCAGAATGAATACATAGCAAAAAAAGATCAGCTAACCCAAGAAAGGGACGAGCTTGCGGGGCTCGAGGACGACAGCAGGGCGGCGGTAGACAGCTATCAGCAGGATTATGACAACTATCAGTCCGCCATACAGCAGCTCGAGCAGCAGCAAAGCGATATTTCTTATCTGATAAACGTAAGCGACGAGGAGATAGCCGCCCTCGAAGAAGAGGTAAAGCAGCTTATCCTCGCCCAGCAAAAGCCGCCCGAGACGGAGCTGCAGGACGGCATGGACTGGATGTGGCCGCTTACTACCAATTTTCATATGATAACCTGCTATTATGGTGACGATCCCGATATGAACAGGTTCCACCGCGGTATGGATATAGGCGACGGCGGCATATACGGCTCGACGGTCTATTCTACTAAGGGCGGCACGGTCATAATCGCCAACGGCTCTTACGGGTGGAACGGCGGCTACGGCGAGTATGTGGTAGTCGATCACGGCGGCGGATATACCTCGCTGTACGCGCATATGAGCGCGGTATATGTCAGCGAGGGGCAGGAGGTCGCTCAGGGCGAGGCGCTCGGCGCGGTAGGCGATACCGGCTGGGCTACGGGTCCGCATCTCCACTTTGAGATAAGGATAAACGGCGAAGCCACCGACCCGCTCGCTTATGTCAGCGTTCCCTGATGATTATTTGACAAGGAAAATTATTTATGAATAAAAAAGTAAGTCTCGGCGTCACTATCAGCCTTATCGCCGTCGCATGCGCGATAACGTTTGTGCTGACGATGACTGTCGCAAGAAACAGCTATAATTCAATAGTGTCCGGCATACAGGAGCAGGAAACCATCTATAATAAGATTAGAGAGGTGGATCTGTTCGTGCGCGGCTCGTCGCTTTATCAGTCCGACGAGGACACGCTGATAACCGGCATAATGAACGGCTATATCAGCGGCACTGCCGACGAATACGCGCGCTACTACACGGCGGACGAGTACTATCGCCTGCAACAGGAGCAAAGCGGCGTTATTATCGGCACGGGTATCGAGACCGAGATAAGCGGTCAGTATCTCGAGGTCACTAAGGTATACGAGGGGTCCTCCGCCGAGGCTGCCGAGCTAAAGGTCGGCGACATAATAACCGCCGTCGATTCGGTAAGCCTGCTCGAGCAGGACGCCGCGGCGGCGCAGCAGAGCCTTATCGGCGAGGAGGGCACGAGAGTTACCGTAACCGTACAAGACCCCGACGGCACACAGCATAACGAGGTGCTTATGCGCCAGCAGATAGAGATACAGTCGGTAAGCTCGGATATGATAGACGGCTATGCTTATATCAGGATAAACACCTTTAATAAGCTGACCGCCGAGCAATTTGTATCCGCAATGGACAATTATGAGTCGCGCTCGGTGCTCGGGTATGTATTCGACCTTAGGGGCTGCTCGGACGGGATCATCGACCCGCTCGGCGAGATGCTCAATAGGCTGCTCCCTGCGGGCATAATCGCGACCTCGACCGCCGCTAATGAAACCGAGACCAACCTTATCGAGACCGACGGCACAAGCGTTATACAAAAGCCCATGACGGTGCTTACCGACAATCAGACCGCCTGCGTAGCGGAATTGTTCGCGGTGTCGCTGAGAGATTTTGCCGCGGCGTCGCTTGTGGGACAAAATACCGCGGGCAAGTCCGAGCTTCAGACCACACAGTCCTTTAAGGACGGAAGCGCGGTGTCGGTGTCCACATCAAGGATAAAGCCCGCGCGCTCGGACAGCTTTACCGATACGGGGCTCGCTCCCGATTATTTGGTTGAAATATCGGCGGAGCAGGCGGAAATAATACAGACAGGAAATCCTGACAGCGACCCTCAGCTGCAAAAAGCGCTGGAGATAGTCGCGTCACGGTAAATTTAAAATACACGGAGGAGTAACAATGGCAACAAAGCAGACAATAATGACCCGCGAGGGACTGAACGACCTTGAAAACGAGCTGGAGCAGCTTAAAACAGTCAAAAGACGCGAGATAGCGGACAAGATAAAGGTAGCGCTCTCTTTCGGCGACCTCTCCGAGAACTCGGAATACGACGAGGCGAAGAACGAGCAGGGTATCGTCGAGGCGCGCATAGCCGAGATAGAGGCCACCCTAAAGAATGTAAAGGTGCTCGACGTAGACGAGCTTTCTACAGAGCATGTGAGCCTGGGCAATAAGGTCGTGCTAAAGAGCCTTGATGACGGCAGACACCTTAATCTACAGCTTGTCGGCTCGAAAGAGGTCGATATGAAAAACGGCAAAATATCCGACGAGTCCCCGATAGGAAAGGCTTGCGTGGGCAAAAAGCTCGGCGAGATAATCGAGGTCGAGGCTCCCGCAGGAATAAAGAAGTACGAGATAATGGAGATAGATAAGTAATAAGACTTTTCCCTGCCTATATTTTCGGGCGGGGAATTATCCGAAAGAAAGGGGAATTATCGCTTACGCGAAATAATATGAGTGAGAATATAGAACAGCCGCAGGAGCTAAGCGAGCAGGAGATGCTCGAGGAGCTTAGCGAGCAGCACAGGATAAGGATAGAAAAGCTAAACGATATGAAAGCGGGAGGGTATGACCCCTACACCGTGACTAAGTATGACGTCACCCACAGCGCAAAGCAGATACGCGAGGATTTTGACAGCCTCGAGGGAAAGGACGTTGCTATCGCGGGCAGAATGACCAGCAAGCGCGTTATGGGCAAGGCAAGCTTTATAGACATTCGCGACGGGAGCGGGAGAATACAGGCGTATGTCAGAATAGACGACGTGGGAAAAGAAGTATTCGACGCATTCAAAAAGTGGGACCTCGGCGATATCGTCGGGGTAAAGGGCTTTGTATTCAAGACCATGAAGGGCGAGATATCCGTCCACGCTAAGGAGATACAATTGCTCTCAAAGTCGCTTTTGCCCCTGCCCGAGAAGTGGCACGGGCTGAGGGACAAGGAGGAGCGCTATCGCAAGCGCTATCTTGACCTTATCGCTAACCCCGAGATAAAGGATACGTTTGTTATGCGCTCGCGGATAATAAGGGAGATACGCAACTTCCTTGACGCTAAGGGCTTTATCGAGGTGGACACCCCCGTACTGCACACGCTCGAGACGGGCGCGGCGGCAAGACCCTTTAAGACGCACCACAACGCGCTGGATATAGATATGTATCTTCGCATAGAGACTGAGCTGTACTTAAAGAGGCTGATAGTCGGCGGTTTTGATAAGGTGTACGAGGTGGGGAGAATTTTCCGCAACGAGGGCATGGATTCTACCCACAACCCCGAGTTTACCTCCATAGAGATGTATCAGGCGTACACCGATTATTTCGGAATGATGGACCTTGCGGAAGAATTATACCGCACCGTGGCGCTTAATATCTGCGGCGCTGACACCGTGACATATCAGGGCAAGGAAATTGCCATAGGCAAGCCGTGGACGCGCCTTACCATGAAAGCCGCCGTAAAGCAGTATACCGACGAGGACTATGACGCATGGGCTGACGACAGCGCGGCGAGAGAGGCGGCAAAGCGCAAGAATGTCGAAGTCCCCGCGACCGCGACAAAGGGCGAGGTGCTGACCGCGCTCTTTGAAGAGTTTGTCGAGGACAAGCTTATCCAACCGACGATAATTTACGATTATCCCGTAGAGGGTTCTCCGCTCGCAAAGCGCAAGCCGAGCGACCCCGCGTTTACCGAGAGGTTCGAGTATTTTGTCAACGGCTGCGAATTCGGAAACGCCTTTTCCGAGCTCAACGACCCGATGGATCAGCGCGAGAGATTTACTAAGCAGGCCGCCGAAAAGCGCGCGCAGGGCGCTAACGCCGAGGTGGACGAGGACTTTCTCACCGCGCTCGAATACGGTCTGCCGCCCACCGGCGGGCTCGGCTTGGGACTTGACAGATTTATTATGCTGCTTACAGACAGCGCGTCGATACGAGATGTGCTCCTGTTTCCGACGATGCGACCGATCGAGTAAAAATCTAACGGGCGATCCCTTTCGGGTCGCCCGTTTTTAGAAAAGACAGATGAACAAACCAAAATTTGAGGTGGAATAATGGCATCGAGTAAAGAATATTTAGAATTTATTTTAGGGCAGTTATCCGAATTGGAAGAAATTACATATCGGGCTATGATGGGTGAATATATCATCTATTATCGCGGCAAGATCGTAGGCGGTATCTATGATGACAGGCTGCTTGTAAAGCCGATAAAAGCAGCGATCGGCTATATGCCCACCGCTCCGTATGAATTACCATATGAGGGCGCAAAAGAGATGTTGATGGTAGAAGAAGTTGACGACAGAGAGTTTTTGACGGGCTTATTTAACGCCATGTATGAGGAACTGCCCGCACCAAAACCGAAAAAGAAGAAATAGGCAGCTTTCGGGTTGCCGAACAGCCTTAAAAAAGGAATGACCTTGTGAGAACTGGCGATTTTCTTTCGGGTCGCCCATTTTGAGAATAAACAGATTTGCAGCTCAGGAGTCATGGTGAAATATGAAGATGTTAGATTATACGGGGAAGTTAAACCGTCATGCGGATTATCTTTATGCCGTCAAGTTGTTAGAAGAAAAGTGCGAATATATCGAATATGTTTTGGTGGACGAAGATGATACGGAACTGATCGAACAGTTCCGAGATTCTATTATATCCGTCAAGACGCAAAACAAGTGGTGGGGAACCAAATCCTCCGGTAGTAGCAAAGTATATACCATAAGTGCTTCCAAAGAACTATTTCGGTATTTGCGGAGATTTGAAACATTCTGTAAGTGTGTAACTTCCGATTTCGGTGATAATGCGGCTGAAACAGATTTCGGCATCAATGACATTGCGTTTTTTGACAAAAATGAATTGCCGCTTCTGTTTACAACAACGCATGAAGGATATATTACGGTTCGTAGCGATTTGTTTGCATAACTTTCGCTTATCAAGCACCCCCTGAGAGAGCA
>CANQED010000020.1 GCA_947594425.1 uncultured Ruminiclostridium sp. | reverse complement strand
TTGTATATCAATTTTACGTTCCCGAAATATGGAGTCCGTTACATTGCAATCAATGACCATTTTGATACCATAGACCCGAACAGCACGGACAATGACATGGCAGGTATAAAGAATTGGTTTAATGAGTTTTTTGCTAAGGACACCAGCCGTAAAATCCGTGCGGTGCAAAAGGCGAAAGGCACTCGCGGAGTGCCACTGTCCACGAATGTGCCTTATGGTTACAAAAAGGGCGAAAACGGAGCGTGGGAGGTTGACGAGGAATCTGCGGAAGTCGTTAAGCAGATTTTCCAGATGTGCATGGAGGGGCGCGGTCCGATGCAGATTGCAAAGGCACTAACAGCCGCGAAAGTCCCCAACCCGTCGGCATACAAAAATGCCCATGGATTAACTACTCGCCATTTTGATGCTGACCCATATCACTGGAACGCAAACACTGTCGTCCATATTTTGGAACGCAAGGAGTATACAGGCTGCACGGTGAATTTCAAGACCTACACAAACTCGATTTGGGATAAGAAACAGCGCGACAATCCCGAAGAAAATTGGGCGGTTTTTGAGAATACTCACCCCGAAATAATTAAGCCTGATGAGTTCAAAAAGGTGCAGGAAATCCGTAAGCAGCGGCATCGCAGAACGCGAACGGGAAAGAGTAGTATGTTCTCGGGACTCGTTTACTGCTATGACTGCGGTGCGAAAATGCGTTATTGTACGACTAAGGACTTTGAAAAGCGGCAGGACCATTTCGTGTGCGGGAATTACAAGAGTAACACAGGGAGTTGCTCCATTCACTTTATCCGTGCGGTCGTTTTGGAACAACTCATCCTGAACAATTTACAAGTTGTGATTTCGTATGTTACGGCTCACGAGAACTATTTTCGACAGGTTATGACCGAGAAAATGTCGCTCAAGAGTGCTGAAATAATCAAGTCGGCTAAAAGAAAACTCGCGCAAAAGGAGAAACGTCTTGCCGAACTTGATAGGCTCTTTATCAAGATTTACGAGGACAACGTGACAGCAAAACTTAGTGATGAACGGTTTGCAATGATGAGTGAACAGTACGAGGACGAGCAGGCAACACTCAAATCAGAGATTATTTCCTTGCAGGCAGAAATTGCTGAGCAGGAGCGACAGGCTGAAAATCTTGAACTGTTCATTAAGAACGCCAAAAAATATGATGGACTTAATGAGCTTACGCCTTATGCCCTGCGTGAACTTGTTAAGGCAATTTACGTTGAGAAACCCGACAAGTCAAGTGGCAAGAAGAAGCAGAAGATTAGGATTCAGTACGACCTCGTGGATTTCATACCCATAAACGAGCTTTTGCAAGCGGAGAAGCAAAGAGAAACGGCATAACCGAAATTATGCCGTTTCACGAAAAATAGTTTTAACTTCCTTATGACGCCCCAACTAATTAACGGGAGGTCGTGATTTTAAAGAATATTCAGCTTATTATCGGCTTACTTTCTCTTCATAGCAACTATAGCCGCGCCTGCTGCAAGTACTGCAACGCCTGCTGCAACTGCGATGCCCTCTGCGCCGGTCTCGGTGCTGGGCTTGCTGCTGCCGCCAACCTCTGTGTCAGCGGGAGCTTCGGTGTCAGCGGGAGCCTCTGTATCAGCGGGAGCCTCGGTGTCAGCGGGTGCCTCTGTATCAGCGCCTGCTCCGTCCATACCCGAGATGGTGAAGGTTACCTCGAGCTTATCACTAAAGCTCATACCGCCCCAAGGATCCGAGCCGGGATTGTTCACGAGCTCGCCGTCCTTCTTGATGCCGTATGCGTTAGCAAGCTCTATTCTGAGGTTGCCCTTGCCCTCGATGTTGCCCCAGGTAACTGCGGAATCGTCGATAGTGGTGACCTCTGCGCCGTCAGCCTTAACGGTAACGCCGCTGATGGTAACATTGCCGTGGTCGAGGGTTCCGACTTCTTGATCGTAGGGAGCAAGACCGAGCTCGTCTGCAAGACCCTCGATATCAACGCAGAATACCTGTACGCCGACTGCGGTGATGTCATAAGGCTCGCCTGTCTCTTCGTCAATACCCGTAGTGCCGAGATCCTCGGTGTTTACAAGGGTCTTGTCTACATATACGGTGTAGGTGCCGTCACCGGTAATATCGGTAGCACCGTCGGCGCAATAGCCCTTCTGAGTGTCGTCATAACCCCAGCAGCCCCAGAACCACTGCGAATCAGCAAATACGACATACGCCTTGTGAGTGCCTACGGCGCCTGCCGAAACAGCAGTAGCAGCAACGGTAGTTACCGCGAGAGATGCGGCTGCTATGCCTGCCATAATTCTTTTTAGCTTCATTTTTTTGTCCTCCGTGAAGAAATAGTTGATAGGAATACTCCTACGAATATTATTATATATGAAATCGATAGTATAAGCAAGGTGCAACTTGCACAAAAAATGGAATATTTTTTTGCACATATATCCAAATTTTTTACGGTTTCATATATTGCGCTTAAATCTTAGCGATTAAATCTAAAGCCCACCGATACTGTTACGGTGAGCTTTCAGCGAGAATATTAGCGGAAAAGTTACTTGTTCTTCCTGCGAACAGTCAGCGCCATAGCTGCAAGTCCGCCTATAGCCGCCGTACCAAGCGCCGCAAGCTCTACGGCAGGTACACCGGTGTTTACGTTGCCTGTGCCGACATTGTCGGTCATGCTGCCGCCTGTCGAATTATCCGAGCTTGTCGCGGTCATATCGCCGTCACCCGATATATCCGAGGTCATATCCGACGAATTATCGCTGATAGTCGAGTCCGAGGCAGTGTCGGGAACAGAGTCCGACGCGCCGGGAGTTACCGAGTCGCCGCCTACAACATCATCGACGCCGCTCGCTACGCCGTCTACAACGTCCTCGGCGCCACTTACTACGCCGTCGACTACGTCCTCGGCGCCGCTTACTACATCGCCGACAATGTTACCGCCGTCTGCGGCGTAAGCGGACAGCCCCGAAAACGCCATAACTGCGGCGGCGGTCAAAATAGCCGCTGTCTTTTTCATAATAATTCTTCCTTTCTTATGAACGCTTTGCAAAGCGAATCAAGCATCTTATATGCACGAAAATCAACTTCGCACCGATAGTATGAGTGATGAGAGCGAAAATATTCGCCCCGCCGCATTTTTGCCAAAAAATGAATATTTTTATATTGAAAAACGACTGAATTTATACGCCTTTACAAAACGCGCGATTTGTGATAAAATATTGAGTGAAAAGAGGGATAGAATGATTTCGCTGCTTTCACATATAAAGATAAAGGGCGAGAAGCTGTTCATCACATTAAAGACCGTATTTATTCGTCTGCTGCTGGCGGGGCTTACGGGGGCGGTGTGCGGAGTCGCGGGCAGTGCGTTTCATATTTGCATGGAATTTGCTACCTCTACCCGCACCGCGTACGGCTGGCTTATATACGCGCTCCCGCTCGCGGGACTGGCTATTGTGTTCTTATACCACACAGCGGGACTTGAGAACGACCCGGGCACGAATATAATCATAACCTCTATACGGCACGACGGGCGTATACCCGCGCGTATGGCGCCGCTTATCTTCATATCGACGTTTATCACTCACCTGTTCGGAGGCTCTGCGGGGCGCGAGGGAGCCGCATTGCAAATAGGCGGCGGGCTTTCGGCAAAGCTCGCGCGGATATTAAAGCTCGGCGACAAGGACAGTGACCTTATGATAATGTGCGGTATGAGCGGGCTGTTCGCGGCGCTGTTTTCAACTCCCGTCACGGCGACCTTTTTCGCTATGGAGGTAATAAGCGTCGGGGTATTCTATTATACCGCGATACTGCCGTGCTTTTTCTCGGCGGTCACCGCGTACGGGATATCTATACTGCTCGGGGCCGAGCCGCTAAGGTACTTGGTCGCCGCACCCGCAGTCGACGCGGGGTCGGTGTTGCTCGCTATGTTAGTCGGCGCGTGCGCCGCAGGGGTGAGTGTGCTGTTTTGCTGGCTGCTGCACAGGTCGGCAAAGCTGCTCAAAGATAAGATAAAGAATGACTATATCCGCATATTTGCGGGAGGCGCTGTGATAGTGGTGTTGACGGTGATATTCGGCACCGACTATAACGGCGCGGGAATGGATATAATATCGGGGGCAATGACGGGCACGTCGCGCCCCGAGGCGTTTATACTCAAACTGCTGTTTACGGTGATAACGATAGCCTGCGGGTTTAAGGGCGGGGAGATAGTGCCGTCGTTCTTTATCGGGGCGACGCTGGGCAATCTTGTCGGCACGCTAATCGGACTGCCGCCGCAGTTTACCGCGGCGCTCGGTCTTGCGGCTATGTTCTGCGGGGTGGTAAACTGCCCCGTGTCGTCGCTGTTGCTGAGTGTGGAGCTTTTCGGCTCCGAGGGTTTTGTGCTTTTCGCTGCGGCGATAGCGGTAAGCTATATATTGTCGGGATATTACGGGCTGTACACGGGACAGAAGATAATGTATTCCAAAATGCACAGCAAGTACATAAACCGCCACACTAAATAACGCTTTATAGGAGGAAGTATGGATATAATCGATACACTGTTTAGGCTATGCTCTTTAGACGGAGTGTCGGGGGACGAGGCACGCGCCGCCGAGACCGCGGTGGATATGCTGAAAAATTATACCGACGACTGCGGCGCGGACAGGTTCGGCAATGTATTTGCGCGGATAGGAAGCTTTGACGGCGACAAGCCGACATTATTGCTCGACGCGCATATCGACAGGGTGGGACTTATCGTAAATTATATCACCGAGGACGGCTTTATCAAAGCGTCGCCCTGCGGCGGGGCGGACAGGCGCGTGCTCTCGGCGCAGACCGTGACGGTGTGCGGCAGGGAGAAAATAAAGGGCGTAGTCAGCGTCTTTCCTCCGCACGCGGGGGATAAAAAGGTAAAGGATATCGTTATAGATACCGGATATACAAAGCAGCAGCTTGAAAAATATGTTTCGCTCGGCGACAGGATAACGATAGACAGCGAGCCGAGGGAGCTTATCGACGGGACGGTCACCGCCCCCGCGATAGACGATAGGGCGGGGGTCGCCGCGATACTGTACGCGCTGGAGCTTATTAAGGGCAAGGATACCGCGTACAATATCTTTGTCAGCTTCAGCGTGCAGGAGGAGACCACCGAGGCGGGAGCGGCAATAGCGGCATACGCATCAAGCGCAGACCTCGCGCTCGAGGTGGACGTAAGCTTTGCGCGAACCCCCGACAGCAAGCCCGAAGAGTGCGGCGAGGCGGGCAAGGGCGTTATGATAGGTATAGCCCCGTCGCTTAGCCGCGCGCTGTCCGATAGGCTGATAGACTTAGCACAGAAAGGCGAGATACCCTATCAGCTTGAAGTAATGAACGGCAGGAGCGGCACTAACGCCGATAAGATAAGCGTAACTAAGGGCGGGATACCCTGCTGTACCTTGTCTATTCCGATAAAATATATGCACACGCCGACCGAGGTCGTGCGTATAGAGGATATTAGCTCTACCGCGCGGCTTATCGCCGAATTTGCGTTAAACGGCAAAGGAGAATAATTATGTTTGATATATTAAAAAAGCTGTGCCTTGCCGACGGGTGCAGCGGTGACGAGGGCGATATCGCACGGCTCATTATATCTATGCTGCCCGCCGACTGTGAGCATTATATCGACGGCATGGGAAACGTTATCGTTAATAAAAAAGGCGCAAAAACCCCGAAAAATAAAGTTATGCTCGCCGCGCATATGGACGAGGTGGGCTTTATCGCGACATATATCACGGGCGAGGGGTATATTAGATTTGCCCCCGTCGGCGGGATAAACGCCGAAACGGTGATAGGCAGGCAATTGCACTTAAAAAACGGCACAATAGGCGTGACGGGGACAAAGGCTATGCACCAACAGACTAAGGAAGAGCGCGAGAGCGATGTCAAGTTCTCGCAGCTCGCTATCGATATAGGCGCAAGCGGCAAAGAAGAGGCCGAGCAGAGGGTGCGGCAGGGGGACTCGGCGTACTTTGACTGCGGGTATACCGAGCTCGGCGACAATATGATAAAGGCTAAGGCGATAGACGACCGCATAGGCTGCGCGATAATGCTGAAGCTGCTTAACGAGCAATTGCCGTACGACATAGTGTGCGCGTTTACCGTGCAGGAGGAGATAGGCGCGCGCGGGGCGAAAGCCGCCGCATATGCGCTAAAGCCCGACTATGCGGTGGTACTCGAGACCACTACCGCCTGCGACTTTGCGGGGGTGGAGGACGAGCAGAGGATATGCGAGCTCGGCAAGGGCTGCGTTATAAGCTATATGGATAAGGGCGCGATATACCCGAGACAGCTTTATGATATGGCTGTGCAAAAGGCAAATACGCTCGGCATTGCCGCCCAGACAAAGACGCTTATCGCGGGAGGGAATGACAGCCAGTCCATAATCAGCGCCGCAGGAGGGATACCGACTCTCGCGCTGTCCGTGCCGTGCAGGTACCTGCATTCTCCCGCGTGCGTGATAAAAAAAGAGGACGCGCTTGCTACGGCTGAGCTTGCGCGGGCGGTATTTGAGGAGCTTTGTATATTATGATAAGGCGGCTTGAAAGCGGCGGCAGGCTGATACTGCCGTCGGACTGCCCCGTCGCGGGGAGGATAGACGCGTACTACCGAGCCTATGGGGGCAAATACGACTTCTGCCGCTTTTATCACGGGAGAGATACCGCCGTTATGCTTTACGGCGGGGAAGTTTTCGCGTGGGCGGGAGGCGGCGCGGATACTGCGGAGCTCGGGTTGTTTCTAAAGACCCTACCTCATTTTTCACTGATAATGAACGACACCTGCCGAGAGGGCGTTGACGAAAACGGCACAGCTAAGCCGCTGTACTGTATGTATAAGCGGCAGGAGCAGACCTTGACGGGCGACGATATTTTTACCGAGGACTATGAGGCGGTGTTCTTCGTTATATCCGACGCGTTCGATATTAAAGAAAAAGAGGGGCGCGATCGTTGGTATACCGACACCTGCCACAGGGTACGGCATGGGGTGAGCAAAATGCTGCTCCTCTGTCACGAGGGTATGCCCGCCGCGACCTGCACCGTGCTGTACGAGAACCGCTCGGGGGCTTTCTTATCCCATATAGGAGTAAAAAAAGAGCTGTGGGGAAAGGGGCTCGGCGGCAAAATACTCTCTTTAGCGGCGGGCAGATACGGCAGTATATCGCTGCTTTGCGAGGAGGACAAGCGCGGCTTTTATGAGCATTACGGCTTTAGCTGTGAGAAAACGGCATACAGGATATTAAGAGACGAGGAGGACAAATGAGCTTTTTTAATATAGACGGCAGGCTGCGCGATATGGCGGACAAGGCCGAGCGGCTGTGCGCGGACGCTTTCGGGCAAATAGCGCGCACCGCCGAGCTTAACGGGCAAAAGGTGCTTAGCGCATACATAGACTGCGGGGTGTCGGAGATGCACCTAAAGGGCACCACGGGCTACGGCTATAACGACGCGGGCAGGGATAAATTGGACGAGGCGGCGGCAAGGATATTCGGCTGCGAGGCTGCGCTTGTACGCCACGGCTTTGTAAACGGCACGCACGCGTTGTCTACGGCACTGTTCGGCATACTGCGCCCTAACGATACATTGCTGTGCGTTACGGGCAGACCCTACGACACGCTAAGTGAGGTGATATTCGGCGACAGCGGCGGGTCATTAAAGGAGTTCGGCATAAAATACGCCGAGGTGGGGCTGTTGCCCGACGGAACCCCCGACTATGAGGGGATAAAGCGCGCGGCTGAGGGCTGTAAGATGATATACATACAGCGCTCGCGCGGGTATTCGCTGCGCCCGTCACTGGATATAGACACCATAGGCAGGATATGCGCCGCCGTGCGTGAAGTTAACACTAACGCCGTGATAATGACCGACAACTGCTACGGCGAATTTGTCGAGGATAAAGAGCCCGTATCGGTAGGCGCGGACCTTATCGCGGGCAGTCTTATCAAAAATCCCGGGGGCGGCATTGCCCGCACGGGCGGCTATATCGCGGGCAAGAGGGAGCTCGTCGACTTGTGCGCCTATCGCCTGACTACCGTGGGCACGGGGGCGGAGGTCGGCTGCTCGCTCGACGAGAACCGCGAGATGTTCCTCGGGCTGTTCTTAGCCCCTCAGACGGTGGAGAGCGCGCTAAAGACCGCGGTGTTCGCCTCGGCGCTGTACGAATTGCTCGGCTATGAGGTGTACCCGCGCTATAACGAAAAGCGCACCGATATCATCACCGCGCTGAGGCTCGGGAATGAGAAAGCGCTCTGCGCCTTTTGCCGAGGGATACAAAAGGGCTCGCCCGTGGACAGTATGGCAGCCCCCGAGCCGTGGGATATGCCCGGATACGACAGCAAGGTCATTATGGCGGCGGGGGCATTTACTATGGGGGCGAGCATAGAATTGTCCGCCGACGCACCGCTGAGAGAGCCGTACGCGGTGTGGATGCAGGGGGGACTTACCTATCCCACCGGGAAAACGGGGGTACTGCTTGCGGCGCAGACAATGCTTGACGAGGGGCTTTTGACAATATAAGGAGGACGTATGATAAAGAGTATGACGGGGTACGGCAGGGCGCGTACCATAATAAACGGCAGAGAGATAATCGCCGAGATAAAGAGCGTTAATCATAAGTTTTTGGAGATAAGCGTAAAGGCGGGGCGCGCCTACAGCTTTCTTGAGCCCGAGCTCAAAAATCTGCTCAAAACCCGCATAAGCCGAGGAAAGATAGAGCTCTCGCTGTCGGTGTACGACCTTGACGCGGCGGATCAGTCCGTGACGATTAACCGCGCCGCCGCTAAAAGCTACATAGACGCTATAAGAAGCGCGGCGGGCGAGCTCGGCCTTGAGGACGACCTTACGGCGGCGGACCTTTTTCGCATACCCGACGTATTTACCGTGATAAAGGACGAGGAGAGCGAGCGGCAGCTGAAAGAGGACATTTTCGCGGCAGTAAACGAGGCGGTGGACAGATTTATCGATATGCGCCGCACCGAGGGCGAGAGCCTAAAGGCGGACGTGCTCGAAAAGGCTGCTAAGGTAGAAGAGATGACCCGCCTTGTAGAGCAGTATTCGCCAGAGAGTGCTATTGCCTACCGCGAGAGGCTGTACGATAAGCTGAAAGAGGTCATCGGCACGAGCGGTATAGACGAGCAGCGTATACTCACCGAGGCGGCCATATTTGCGGAAAAGATAGCGGTGGACGAAGAGACGGTGCGCCTGCACTCGCATATAGGTCAGCTGCGCAAAATGCTCGACGGCGACGGCGAGGTCGGGCGTAAGCTGGATTTTCTCGTGCAGGAGATGAACCGCGAGACAAATACCATAGGCTCTAAGTCGGCGGATATACGTATCACCGAGCTTGTCGTCGATATGAAAAGCGAGATAGAAAAGATAAGAGAGCAGATACAGAATATCGAATAACACGTCAATAATTGTACGCATTTGCCGCTTTACGAAAAAATGATTGACAAAGTCGGAAAATGATAGTATAATTATAGAGATAGCGTTATACGCAAAAATACCCGCCTAAAAACGCGGGATAAAAAGAAATACGGAGGCTAAATCAATGAGAGTTTACAATTTCAGCGCAGGTCCCGCGGTGCTTCCCGAGGAGGTACTTAAAGAGGCTGCCGAGGAAATGCTCGACTACAACGGCACGGGTATGTCGGTCATGGAGATGTCCCACCGCTCTAAGGCGTTTGAGGAGATCATAACCACCGCCGAGCAGGACATCAGGGATCTTATGAATATCCCCGACAATTATAAGGTGCTGTTTTTACAGGGCGGCGCGTCGCAGCAGTTCGCGATGATACCGATGAACCTTATGAAGAACAAAAAGGCCGCTTACATAATCACGGGTCAGTGGGCTAAGAAGGCTTATCAGGAGGCACAAAATTACGGCGAGGCTATCGCTGTCGCGTCCTCCGCGGACAAGACCTTCTCTTATATACCCGACTGCTCGGACCTCGATATCCCCGATGACGCGGACTATGTATATATCTGCGAGAACAATACCATATACGGCACTAAGTTCAAGCAGCTGCCCAACACCAAGGGCAAAACGCTCGTAGCGGACGTATCGTCCTGCTTCTTATCCGAGCCCGTCGACGTTACTAAGTACGGCATAATCTACGGCGGCGTTCAGAAGAACATAGGACCCGCGGGCGTAGTTATCGTTATCATACGCGAGGACCTTATCACCGAGGACGTTCTCCCCGGCACTCCCACCATGCTTAAGTACAAGACCCACGCCGACAACAAGTCGCTGTACAACACCCCTCCCGCATACGGCATATATATCTGCGGCAAGGTGTTCAAGTGGATAAAGAAGATGGGCGGACTTGAGGCTATGAAGGCTCACAACGAGAAAAAGGCTAAGATCCTTTACGATTTTCTTGACCAGAGCAAGCTGTTTAAGGGCACGGTAGAAAAGAAAGACCGCTCGCTTATGAACGTTCCTTTCGTCACCGGAAGTGAAGAGCTTGACGCTAAGTTTGTAAAAGAGGCTAAGGCTGCAGGCTTTGAGAACCTTAAGGGTCACAGAACCGTAGGCGGCATGAGAGCGTCTATCTACAACGCTATGCCTATCGAGGGCGTAGAGAAGCTCGTAGAATTTATGAAGAAGTTTGAAGAAGAAAACTCTTAAGAATAAAGAAAGGCAAGACTATGTACAGCATAAAGACAATGAATAAAATAGCCGCTTGCGGTACCGACCTGCTCGATAAGAGCAAGTACGTATTCGGCGACGACGAGAACGACCCCGACGCGATACTTGTACGCTCGGCGTCGCTGCACGAGATGGAATTCGGCGACAAGCTGCTCGCTATAGCGCGCGCGGGCGCGGGCGTAAATAATATCCCCGTAGACGTATGCTCGCAAAAGGGCATAGCGGTGTTCAATACCCCCGGCGCTAACGCCAACGCGGTAAAAGAGCTAGTTATCATGGGTATACTTATGAGCAGCCGTAAGGTCACCGACGCTATAGACTGGGCTAAGACCCTTAAGGGCAAGGGCGACGAGGTAGGCAAGCTCGTAGAGAAAGGCAAGAGCCAATTCGCAGGCCCCGAGATAAAGGGCAAAAAGCTCGGCGTTATAGGCCTCGGCGCAATAGGCGCACTCGTGGCAAACGCCGCTAACGACCTCGGTATGGAGGTATGGGGCGCAGACCCGTTCTTATCGCTTCAGGGCGCACTTCACCTCTCGACCAATATCAAATATGTCGCAAGCAACAAGGAGATATTCGAGAATTGCGATTATATCACACTGCATGTTCCGCTGCTCAATGACACAAAGAACCTCATCAACGCCGATACGATAGCTACTATGAAGGACGGCGTGCGCGTGCTCAATTTTGCACGCGGCGGGCTTGCCGACGAGAAAGCGGTCATCGACGCTTTGGCAAGCGGAAAGATGGCGGCGTACGTTACCGACTTCCCGTCCGATGATGTTATCGGGGTACCGGGCGTTATCGCTATACCGCACCTCGGAGCGTCTACCCCCGAGAGTGAGGACAACTGCGCTGTTATGGCGGTACACGAGATAATCGATTATATCGAGAACGGCAATATCGTAAACAGCGTAAATCTCCCCGACGTTACTCTCGCTAAGTCGGGCGACGCTAAGATATGTGTTATCCATAAGAATGTCGAGGGCGTGCTGACTAAGATAACAGGCTGCGCTACCGACGGCGGTATGAATATCGAGAATATGGCAAGCAAGGCTAAGAAAGATTACAGCTACACCGTGCTCGACGTAAAGGGCAACCCCGACGGTATCGAGGATAAGATAAAAGGCATAGACTCCGTTATCTCGGTAAGAGTTATCAAGTAAAATATTTTTGTTAAATACAGATACTGCGGCTGATTTCGGTCGCAGTATTTTTTTATTGTTTTCGGACAGTGGGATATACGCTTGTCAGCAGTATAAGACAAATTGTCGAAGCATATATATTTCTTGCGCATAAGAAATATCGGCGTATTGTAAATTTACATAAAAAACCTTGATTTTTTGAAAAAGATATGGTAAAATTAAATAAATAGATGAATTTGACACGCACGGGAGGTGGGGCGAATAATGGAGCTTGACACTCATCATCAAAAGATAATGGGCATTACGATAGAATTTACCGAGGGGTTTCCTTTAATTATAGATCTACCCGAGAGAGTTAGGTGCGAGGCTGCGGGCGAGCTTATACATCCCGACGACCTGCCGCGCTTTACCGATATGCTGTCCTACCGCGAGGACGGCGACAGGCTCGAGGCGCACTGCCGCATTGCAGTAAAGGGCGGGTATCACCGATTTTTTATCAGCTGCCGCCCGATAACCGAAGAAAACGGCAGGCTGGTGCGCTTTGACGGATATATGCTCGACGTTAACGAATTTAGCGGCAGCAGCGGCAAGAATGAGAGCGTCCTGCCCGATATACGGCGCGGGGACAGCTTAGAGGACATTTTCGGCAGAGAATATCTGCTCAGCCTGCAAAGGCCCTTTTCCTCTCAGGAGGTATTCTCGGGGATATACGCCCCCGACGGACGGCTTATCTGCTCGGCTAAGGGCACAGGCGGGAAAAAGCGGCAGGAGGACTACCCATATATCAAGTCTAAAAGCATACGGGTAAACCATATCGACTGCGGCTCGTGGGTGCTCGGAGCGAAAAGCGAGGACCTGCTTAACGAAAGCACCCCGTTTTGGGAGACTTTAGTGCTGACCCTCTCGCGTATGGCTAACGCTTTCGCGGCATTGCTCGCCGAGATGGAAAATTCGCAGGACGCTAATAAGCTGCTAAGCCAAAATATGGAGGAGCAGATACTCTTAAATAATATTTACGCGATAATTATGGAGAGCAGCAGCGGTATGAAAGCGCTCGAGGGCGTGACCGAGCTAGTCGGGGATTATTTTAAGCTCGACAGGATATGTATCGCGGGGCTCGCGGGCAGCGACTGCACCGACAGGGTGTGGTACCGCAGCGGCGCATACCATAGAGGCGTAGCCGAGCGAAAAAAGCGCAGCCTTGAATACTTTACCGAGATAGCGGCCGAGCTCAGAAAGTACGGAGCAAGCTTTTCCACCGGAAAGGACAACGAGCTCAGCGAGTACGGGGTAAAGGCCTACGCGCTGTTTTACCTTTTCACCGACGGGGATAATGACAGCATAATTTCTTATGAAATGCTCGAGAACGAGCACACTTGGTCGCAGCGCGAGCGCAAGCAGCTAAGGAGCATCTCGCAGATAATATCCTCTTTGCTTATGAGGATATCCGCGCAGGAGAAGTTGGAGGAGTCGCAGCGGCGGCTAAGCCAGCTCGCGTTTTACGATTCGATATTCAATATCCCCAACCGCGCTAAGCTCAGCCGCGATCTCACCGAGCTTATTAACAGCGGCAAAAGCGGCGCGCTGATAGCCTTTAAGATATCCGATACTCGAAGTATATCCGCGGTGTACGGGCATACATATTCGGATATGCTGCTCAGAAACGTAGCGGAGTATCTGTCTAAGCTGCCGATAAAGGATATAGGCGTGTATTACTTTTCCAATGCTATATTTATGATAGACCTCCCCGGGTGTGGCAGCGACGGGGCGAAAAGTCTCGTGCGCACGCTGATATACCGCTTTTGCGAGCCGTGGACGTTTCGCGGGGTACAGCATAATATACGGTGCAGTATGGGAATAGCGTTTTACCCGCTGAACGGCAAGACCCCCGACGAGGTATGCAAGGCGGCCAGCGTCGCGATGTACCGCGCGAGGGAGTTCGGCAAGAACAGCTATACCTTTTATTCGGGCACGCTCGAGAGCTCACGCACCGCCGCGGGCAGTATGGAGCGGCGGATAACCGAGAGCGTCGCTAACGGCATGGAGGGCTTTTCGCTGAAGTACCAGCCGATATTCGATACCGTGACGGGAAAGCTTGTCTGCTGCGAGAGCCTTGTCCGCTTTAACGACCCGCTGTACGGAAATATACCCAATTCCACGCTCTTTCCTTTGGCAGAAAGTCTCGGGCTGTCCGCGCAGATAGACGGCTGGGTGACCGAAAAGGCGTGCAGCTTTTGCAAGAGGGCGCAGGAGAACGGTTTTCCCTCGCTTAAAGTCAGCGTCGACCTTATGACCGAGGAGTTAAGGTCGGGGGTGGTTGTCGGCAATACCGAGCGCGCTCTCGCGCAAAGCGGCTTAAACCCGTCTAGCCTTGTATTAGAGATACCCGTTAAGGCTAATCTGCCGTATAATGACAGCACGGGTATACTTACCGACCTAAAGAGGCTCGGGGTAAATATAGCGATAGACAGCTACGGCGCGGAGAGCATCTCGCTGAAAATGCTGAAAAATCCTTATGTAGATGTTATAAGCATGCCTTATCAGGTGCTCAGGGGCTCTAAGGAAGAATTTGACCGCATACTTATCGAGGCGGTAGTATCGCTTGCTCACTGCAATTCTTTAAAAATATGTATCAAGGGGATAGAGAGCAGAGAGCAGCTGTCCGAGGCGATAATGCTCGGTGCGGACAGGGTGCAGGGCTTTTTCTGCTCTAAGCCGCTCGACAGCGGGGACTTTAAGCCCGATATGCTGCGGTGTCCTGTGGTAAATACTTAAAAACAACAGCCGCCGAGAGGTTAATTTCTCGGCGGCTTGATATTTATTTGCTTATTTGCTCAAGTGCTTTTCGGAATATCTCTTTATCCTGCTCCCAGTTCAGCTTATCCATTACGCTGTCCGCGTCGAGCAGCCACTCGTCGGTGACCTCCTCGCGCTGCATCTTTATCGCGTCGCTTATGTCGAATTTGCCTAAGAAAAATACGCTCGTCTTTATAGTATCTTCAAGCGTGGTAAAGGTGTACTCCGCTCTGAAATCCTCGTCGAGCCGAACGCTAAGCCCGCACTCTTCAAATACCTCTCTCAGCGCGGTATCGCGCTCGCTCTCGCCGTACTCGATATGCCCCTTAGGAAAGCCGATATGTCCGCTCTTATTTCGTATAAGGAAGAATTTCACGCCGTCGGGAGTATCGCAGTATATCACCGCTCCGCAGGTCTTTTCGTACTTTGCATATATCGTATGCTTAAAATAGCGCTCTACAAAATCGACGGCGTGCTCGATATTGCACTTGCAGCATAGCTCGCTGCCTACTAACTCCTCGGGTACAGCCACCCACTTGTCCTCTTTGTCCTCGGTGCGCAGAATAACCGCAACAACTACCGCCTCGGCGCGCTCCACGGGCTTATCGATACCGAGAAGATACACGTCCTGCTCCGCGCCGTCCCCCGCAAGGATACCCTCGGCATAGCCGTAATTTATCTCATAGATATTTTCGGGGTGGCGCGGGTGAGCCGAGCCTAAAGGTCGGTCGACGGTGACGGTTATCTTTTTGCCTATATAAGAAAGGTCATTTTTCGGTATCGTCATAGTTCCTCCTACTGTTTGCGCGCTAAATAGTAGTCATCGCCGCTTGTATAATACGGGCAGTCGGACGCGTTGCCCGAGATAAATCTGCTCATCTCGTCCTCGTCAAGCTCCATTGTGCATATGTAATACTCGTAATACTCGTCAAATTGATAGTACTTGCAATTCTCGCAGTTAGTCATTATACCTTCTGCCACTTCATGGAGATATCAAGCGCATTTACGCTGTGAGTAAGCGCGCCGAGGCTGATTATATCCACGCCCGTAAGAGCTACGTCGCGGATGTTGTCAAGCGTGATATTGCCGCTCGCCTCGAGCTTTGCGCGCCCTGCGGTTAGCTTTACTGCCTCGCTCATTTGCTCTATGCTCATATTGTCTAGCATAATAACGTCCGCGCCGACCTCCAGCGCCTCTTTAAGCTCGTCAAGGTCGCGGGTCTCTACTTCTATCTTTAGCATATGCCCCGCCTTTTCTTTCAGGGCGTTTACTGCGGCAGTTATCGAGCCGTACGCGTCTATGTGATTATCCTTTATCATAGCCGCGTCGGTGAGATTATAGCGGTGGTTTCTCCCGCCGCCTATCATTACCGAGTATTTTTGGAGCGCCCTTAGCCCCGGGAGAGTCTTGCGGGTGTCGGCAATCGACGCGCCGGTACCCTCTACCGCCTTGACACACCTTGCGGTGTAGGTGGATATCCCGCTCATATGCTGTAGGATATTCAGCGCGGTGCGCTCGGCTTTAAGCATTTCGCGGGTGTGACCGTGAAATTTGGCGATAACGTCGCCCGTGTGTATCTGAGCTCCGTCCGCATACAGCAGCTCCGCCTCGGTATCGGGGTCGAGTATGGTAAATACCCGCGCCGCGCACTTAAGTCCCGAGAGCACTCCGTCCGCCTTAGCTACAAAATATGCGCTGCTTACGCTCTCGGGAGGTATCAGCAGGTCTGAGGTGCTGTCGATATAGTTTATATCCTCTTTAAGCGCGGTCTTTATGACCTCGTCAACGTAAAATGTGGGCAGCATTATATTTCACCCTTTTCCTTTCCCTCGGCTACTACTTCGCCGAGAATGATATAAGCGACGGTGGTCAGCGATTTTGCCTCGATATAGTCGGGGGTGAGCTCATATCCGCCGTTATACAGCATATCCTTTATTTCCTCAACACGCGCGAGGTGCTTTTCTGCCTCGGCGTAATTAGGTACGACAAAATACGACTTTTGCATAATGTGGCGTATCTCGGTGCGGATGCCCGAGGGCAGCGGCTTTCCGCTCGGGGAGGGGCAGTCCGCGTCTATCGGGGCATATTCTTTATCGGGGGTATATTTTTTATTTATATCCTCGGCGATAAGGCGGCTGAATACCAGCGCCTCGAGCAGCGAATTAGACGCGAGGCGGTTTATCCCGTGCACGCCGGTGTGCGCGCATTCGCCCGCCGCGTACAAGCCCTCGACGGTGGTCGCGCCGTGACCGTTCACCGCTATTCCGCCCATAAGATAATGCTGGCAGGGGTAGATGGGTATCGGCTCTTTGGTCATATCATAGCCCTTTTCGAGCACCTTTTGATATATCATAGGAAAGCGGTTCTTGATAAAATCCGCGCCCTTATGCGATATGTCGAGGAAGAACTCGTCGCTGCCTGTCTCCTCTTGCTCTTTTAGTATACATTTAGATACTACGTCGCGCGGGGCGAGCTCTTTACGCTCGGGCTCGTATTTGTCCATAAAGCGCTTTTTGTGACAATTCAGCAGGTACGCGCCCTCGCCCCTGACCGCCTCGGACACAAGAAAGCACTCGCGATTTTTCTTATCGGCAAAGGCCGTGGGGTGAAATTGAATATAGCTTAAATGCTTTATCTCGGCGCCCATATTGTAGGCAAACTGTATGCCGTCGCCCGTCGCTATGGCGGAATTTGTGGTGTAGTCGTAAACTCGTCCTATCCCGCCTGTTGCAAGCACCGCCGTCTTTGTGGTATAATAATGGTGCGTACCCTCGTGCATAACGTCGGAGTAAAATCTCCCGTCCTGCTTTTTCAGTCCGAGCAGGTGGCTGTTTTCGAGTATCGTTACATTTTCGAGCTTCTTTACCCGCTCGATGAGCGATGTGACTATCTCATAACCCGTGCTGTCCTTGTGGTGCGCTATCCTGCGGCGGCTGTGCCCGCCCTCGAGGGTGAGGTCTATGCTGCCGTCGTCCTTGCGGTCAAATTCTACCCCGCAGGACAAGAGGTTCTTTACGTCCTTAGGACCCTGCTCGACCAAAATGCGCAGGTTGCCGCGGTCGTTTTTGTACCCGCCCGCTATCAGCGTGTCCTTGATATGCAGATCAAAGCTGTCGTTGTCGGTGTCCATTACCGCCGCTACGCCGCCCTGAGCCAGTGCCGAGTTGCACAGAGTAAGCTCGCGCTTTGACAGCATGAGTATCTTCATAGCGGGGTCGGTGTTGAGCGCCGCGTACAGACCCGACACTCCCGAGCCGACTATCAAGACGTCGTAATTGTCGTATTTCATAAAACATCAGTCCTTTTCGTTAAGGAATATATTTAAGCCCCATCTATGAAAGGAGAGCTTTATATATGGAAGTAAATGAAGAATTTACCGTAAACGCCGTTCTCGCGGGGGCGGATACGGGCGAATATGACGCCCGGGCGTCAATGGAGGAGCTAAAGCAGCTCGCTAAGACCGCGGGCGCGGTCACCGTCTGCGAGGTCTTGCAAAAGCGCCCCGCGGAGGACCCCGCCACCGTGATAGGCAGAGGACGTATGCTCGAGCTCGCCGAGGCGGCTAAGGCTCTTGACGCCGAGCTTATTATATTCGATACCGAGCTCACTGCCGCCCAGATAAAGAATATCGAGGATATCACCGATATACGCACCATAGACCGCACTATGCTGATACTCGATATATTCGCCTCGCGCGCCGTCACCAACGAGGGCAAGCTGCAGGTAGAGGCGGCGCAGCTAAAGTACCGCCTGTCGCGCCTAATGGGTAAAGGTACCTCGCTGTCAAGGCTCGGCGGCGGCATAGGCACTCGCGGTCCGGGCGAGACTAAGCTCGAGACCGACCGCCGCCATATACGCCGCAGGCTCGATAAGCTAAATGAAGAATTGAGCGAGCTCGAAAAGCGCCGAGGGCTTGCGCGCCGACGCCGCAAAAAGGACGGAGTACCCGTCTGTGCGGTAGTGGGATATACCAACGCGGGAAAATCCACATTGCTGAACGCGCTTACGGGCGCTGATGTGCTCGCCGAGGACAAGCTTTTCGCTACCCTCGACCTTACCTCGCGCTCGGTAAAGCTGCCCGACGGCAAGAGCGTTATACTCACCGATACGGTCGGCTTTATCCGCAGATTGCCGCACCAGCTGATAGAGGCGTTCAAATCGACGCTTGAAGAGGCGTCTAACGCGGATATTATCCTGCATGTCTGCGATATATCCGACCCCGAGCTCTCAGACAAGATAAAGACCGCCGAGCGGCTGCTCGGGGAGCTCGGCTGCGGGGACATCCCCACCATAAACGTGCTAAATAAATGCGACGAGGCGGACTATAATATCCCCGAGGACGGCAGCACGGTCAAAATCTCCGCCAAAACGGGGAAAGGTCTCGACCGCCTGCTTGCGGCTATAGCCGATAAGCTGAATGAGAACGAAGTGACCCTGACCCTGCTTATCCCGTATTCGTCCTCCGCCGACGAGGCGGCGGCGAGCAGGCTCGGCAATGTGAGCGACCGCGAGTATCTCCCCGAGGGGATAAAGCTTACGCTGACGCTTGATAAAAAGTACCTTTCCCGCTTTGAGCGGTATATGATTTAAATTTCGGGCAGGACCTCGGTACCGCCTATCGGGCGTATCGTAAGTATATGGCAGCTGTTAGCTCCGAATACCTTTTCTATGTCCATTTTAAACGCCTGCAAGAGGTCGAGCGGTACGAAAGCCTGTATCGTCCCCGCAAAGCCGCCGCCGTGAACGCGGCATGCGCCCTTTCTGCAAAGGGCGTGCTCGGCGACATTCAGCGCTATGCCTATCGACTGGCTCTTATAGTCGGACACCGCGAAGATGTTTTGCAAATACTTGTAGCTCGAATTGCCGCTCTCGTTTATCGAGTCGAGAAAGTCGTCAAAGTTGCCGCTTTTTAGCGAGTGCGCTAGCTTGTCCACCCTCTCGTTCTCGTCGAAGAAGTGGAGCGCCCTGAGCACCGCGCGGTCGCCGAACTGCTCGCGCAGCAGCTTCATATTAAGTATCACGTCGGCGCGGCATATCTCCCTTAAATAGTCTACCGAGAAGAAGTTAGCTATCTGCTTCATCTCGTTGGGGATAGAGGCGTATTCGCTCGTAAGATCCGCGTGGTCGGCGTTAGTGTCTATTATGCACAGCGCGTGGCCGAATTTTTCAAACTTGACGGGTATATTCTCGATAAGCGGAGCCTTGGTATTCTTAAAGTCTATCGCGGTAAAGCCGCCCACAGAGCTTGCCATCTGATCCATAAGACCGCTCGGCTTGCCGAAATATACGTTTTCCGCAAGCTGGGCTATCTGCGCTATCGTGACGGGGCTTATCGCGCCGCGGTTGAATAATCCCGACAGTATCGTGCCCGTCAGCACCTCAAAAGCCGCCGAGGACGAAAGCCCCGAGCCCTTGAGCACGTTGGACATAGTGTACGCCTGAAAGCCGCCTATCGCGAGCCCCTGCGCAGCAAATCCCGCCGCCACGCCGCGTATAAGCGCCGCCGAGGTGTTTTTCTCGCTCTCCCTTGCCTCGAGGTCGTCAAGGCTTATCGAGTCCTCCGGAAAGCCCTCGGATTTAATTACTATCTTGCCGTCGCCCGTTTCTTTAACTACCGCGATAACGTCAAGATTAACGCTCGCGGCGAGCACCTTTCCGTGGTTGTGGTCGGTGTGGTTTCCTCCTACCTCGGTGCGCCCGGGCGCGGAGAAGTACCTTATCCCGCTGTCGTCGGTATCAAAATATTCGCAGAACGCCTTGGTCGCCTTGGCGTACCTTTCGCGCTGAGCGTCAAGCTCGGTCGGAAGATAAAGCTCGCTTAGGCTGCTAACTGTCTGTTTAGCCATTGTCTGATTTCCTTTCGTATTCTGATATTATTACGGAGGGGGCTTTGACCCGCCGCCGAAGATATACTTAGTCCGCCTCGGAGTAGAACATATGGTATTTTCGCATATTGTGGAAATTGACGCTTAGCACCAGCCCTATCCCCACAAAAAGGCACATCGTCGACGTGCCGCCCGCGCTGAAAAACGGGAGCGGTATGCCTATTACGGGCGCTACTCCGAGCACCATACCTATATTGACCGTCGCGTGGAACACTATCAGCGCGAAAACCCCGACGCATATCAGCCGTCCTAGGGTGTCCTTAGCCGAAGAGCCGTTAGACAGCACCTTTATCGACAATGCCGCGAGCAGTCCGACGACGAGCATACACCCGAGCAGCCCCATTGTCATACCGATATAGGAGAAAATAAAGTCGTTGTGTATCTCGGGCACATAGGTATAATTTCCTCCCGAGAGCCCGAGCCCCGTAAGACCTCCCGAGCCGAGGGCTATCTTCCCGAGGCGCTGCTGCATATATATGCCTACAGCCTCGTCCTGCTGCATCTGCGTGTTCCATAACACCTCAAAGCGCTGTCGCTGGTGCGGCTGCATAAGATAATTCCACAGCACATATATCGCGGGTGGGATCGCCGCCGCGAAAAGCACGATATACTTCCACGACAGACCCGCCGCAAAGAACATGCAGAAGAATATGAACAAAAATACCATCGCCGAGCCGTCGTCGCCCGTTTCTCTTATCAGCAGGGTAGGGATAGCCCCGTGCAGGCACAATAGGATAAAGTGCAGCGGCTCGTTCAGCCTATCCTCGACTTTTGACAAGTGCCACGCAAAGGAGAGTATAAACGCGAGCTTAAGCACCTCTGAGGGCTGGAATTGCATAAACCCGAGGTCGAGCCAGCCTATATCGTCCGCGCCCGTGCGCTGTATGCCGAGCGGGGTGAACAGCAGAATGGTAAACAATAAGCTTATCGGCGTGTAGATATACCACAGCTTAGCGATAAAGCGATAATTTATCCCCGTTATTATAAGAGCCGCCGCAAGTCCCGCCACCGACGCAATAAGCTGGGTCTGGTACTGCGCTTCGGTGACCGCGGAGCTTATTTGATTTTCATTTAATGTGTAAAGGATAAATACGCTGAAAGCGCAGATAGCTATCACCAGTAAAAGCAGCAGCTTGTCGAGCTTTACGAAATATCCTTTTATCTTAGACAAAACAAATTTCATATTACTTACCCGATAGTAAAATGTCACATGCTATAAAATTATACACTATAATTATAAACCGTTTTTGATAATTTTTCAAGTGTAATTAGAGAGTTTTTTTGAAAAGGCGGGCGGGTGGCTCAATTATTTTTAATTCTGCGTTGACTTTAGCGCCTTTTTATGGTAAAATAATGCTATAATAGTACAAAACGCTGATATTTGCGGGGGAGGACATATGAGTAATTTCCTTGATACTGTAAAAAATATATGGCACAGCCGCTCGGTCATGAACGCTGTGCTTTGCTCGGGGTGCGCGGCGCTTTCTCTTGTAGGGGGATTGATATTCTGCGTGCTCGCCCTTAACGACGGCGGACCTATGCTGATAGTAGGAGCGGCGGTGTGCTTTCTATGCTGCATATTCGCCGCCATACAGATGTTCTTTACCAGAAACGCCATCGCTAAGCCGATACACAGGATAACCCGCGAGCTGTATAATTTTTCTAACGGCGTATTGTCGGAAGAGTTAGAGGTAAACACCGGAAACGACGACATCGGCGACCTTAAAAACGCCCTCGTGCAGTCTAAAAAATATATCCGCGAGATGACCGACGAGCTTAGCTACATGCTTACTCAGATGTCCTACGGCAATGTCAGCATGGACGTAACATACGAGTATAAGGGCGAATTTATCCCGATAAAGGAGGCCTTTGACGCGATACTTAACGACCTGAATGAATTTTTTGCGCGGATACAGACGGTGGGGACTATGGTATCCGACGCGTCTGAGCAGGTGTCCTCGGGCGCTCAGGCGCTCGCGCAGGGCACGTCCGAGCAGGAGGCGGCGATACGCGAGCTGTCCGACTCTATGCAGGATATCTCCGTACGCGTAAAGCACAGCGCCGAGGACGCCGCGGGCGCGAGCAGCATATCCGACAGCGCGACCGAAGAATTGCGTCGCGGCAACGAAGAAATGCAAAACCTCTTAGAGGCTATGAACCTTATTGAAGAAAAGTCCAACGAGATAGAAAAGATAATAAACACGATAGATACTATCGCCTTTCAGACCAACATACTCGCGCTCAATGCCGCTGTAGAGGCGGCGAGAGCAGGAGAAGCGGGCAAGGGCTTTGCCGTGGTCGCCGACGAGGTGCGCAACCTCGCGAGCAAGTCCGCCGAGGCCGCTCAGACCACCAACGAGCTTATAAACAGCTCTATAGCCGCAGTGGCGAACGGCACCGCGCTCGCGGACTCTACCGCCGCCACCATCCGCGACGTTATGGGCAAATTCGACCGCACCAACGACCTGCTCGGAAGCATATCCGCGTCGGCGGCGGAGCAGGCTGTCACCATAGAAAACGTGCTTGCAAGCGTCGAGCAGATAGCCTCGGTCGTGCAGAACAATGCCGCCACAGCCGAGGAGAGCGCCTCCGCAAGCGCGCTGACCTTAGCGCAGGCTCGCGAGCTTAAGCGGCTTGTAAAGCGCTTTTACCTAAGGCGGGACGGCAGGGTCAATATCGACGCGTCGGGAGTGCATAGGGCAGAGCAGGAGCAGTAAGGACCGCAAATCACATCATCGGGCATTTTTTGCCCGATGTTTTTTATTTATGTTGTCGGGCGGTCAAGGTTGACACGCCGCTTTATTTATGGTAGAATATACTTTAAGTAGGTTATCGCGCCGTGTGACGGCAGGGAAAAAGGACGGTCATATGCACAGTACGTTTACAGATGAAAAATGCCAGGCTTGCGGCGAAAAATTTTCAGAGGACAGCGACATAGTCGTATGCCCCGACTGCGGCGCGCCCTATCACAGAGAATGCTATACAAATGGCGGCGGCTGCGTGTATGCCGAGCAGCACTCTCCCGAGTTTGAATGGAAGAGCGAAAAAGAGAAGCTTAAAGAGCATTATATAAATTTAGAAAATTCAAAGGTCGAGGCCGAGCAGGCTCAGAAAAAAGAGCTCGGCGCAGAAGAGCCCGACGAAGAGGAAAAGGACGTAGAATATTATCGCACTAAGGCGTTCGGCGCGACGAGCTATGAGGAGTTTAACGTCGCGATAGAAGAGGTGCTTAGGCGGCAGGAGGCGGCCTTTGGAGAGTATGACGGCGTAACCGGAGAAGAAATGTGCGCCTATCTCGGGAAAAATTCGCTGATGTATTTTGACAAATTTATACAGTTCGCGCAAAGGCGCAGGTTTATTATGTTTAATTTTGCGGCGTTCCTTTTTGCGCCCGTGTGCTGCTTTTTCCACCGAATGAATTTGCCCGGGGTAATTATCACCGCGATACTGAATATCACCTTTTTGTTAAGATCCGCGTATCGTTCGCTTTCGGCGGTGTACCCCTCGATATTTCCCGAGTCGGCGGCGAGGGTGGTAACGGCTTTGCTTACGGCGGCTATTATCGGGGTGATGATATTCTGCCTGATGTTTTTTAATTATCGGTACTTTAAAAATTCGCTCAAAAGGATACGGGCGGTAAAGGCTGAATGCGCGGCTCTGCCGAGAGAAGAACTGCTCGAAAGACTGCACGAGGCGGGCAGACCGAGCTTGTTTAACGCTATAGTGTTTCCTTTATGCGTAAGCCTTATGATAACTTTCGTGCTTTGCTCTATTGCAATGGCGATAGGGATACTTTAACAGTAAATAAAATTTTATCGGGAGGTGAGCGCCGTGAATTTTATAAAAAAGCGGTTTGAAAATATAGATTTCGGCGTAAGCCTGCTGTTATATGCGGGATTTTTCCTGTTGAACTGCTTTTTATGCCTGTTTTTGCAGACGATGACGTTTGCTGGAGAATACGCGGGGCCTGCCTGCGCGGCGATGTTTACGGGGCAGGACTGGTTCTCGGTCATGCCGTCGGCAAGCTCTGCGGGCGGCTTTTTGCAGGGGGTGCTGTATCTGCCCGCAATGCTGGCGTTTTCAGAGCCCGTGACGCAGTACAGGATGTTCTTGGTGATAAACGCGGCGATATTCTCGCTGATACCCGTTGTCGCTTATCGCATTACATTAAGGGCGGGGGTAAAAAGGCTCGGCATACGTATCGCGGCGGCGGTGCTGTGCGGGGCATATCCTACCCTTATGATACACTCGCACCTGCTGCTTTCGGGGGGACTTGCGGCTACGGCAATATGGCTGATACTCCCGATACTTTTTGACGAGAGCGAGAAAAGCCGCCCAAAGCGGTTCTACTCTTCGGTGATAGCGGCGTTTTTTACCGCGGCGGCATACTTTTTACAGCCCGCGTGCATAGTGGTATTTATCGCGGTGATTGTTTCGTCGACTGTTTTAAAGAGCCTGACCGGGAGAGAAAGCATATTCCGCTCGGTGTATACGGTGGCGTTTTTGCTGCTGATATCGGCGGATATGATACTTACGTTTGTACTTAATTCGGCGGTCCTGCACACGTCGGACGGAGGGCTGTACGGCACGCTGATATCCGCGGGGGCGGCAACTGCCGCCTCGCCCGGCGATTTTGCCGCGCTGTTTTTCGGGCGGCTGTATCATACATTTGTGTCCTCGTGGGGACTTACCGCCGCGTCGATAGTACTCGGCATATACGCGCTGACCGGATGCTTTCGCCGCCGCAAAAATAAAGATTATTCCTATTCGCCCGTATACTCGTCGGCGGTGCTTATGTGTACGCTGATAATTATACTCGCGGCGGTCGCCGACGCATTTTTTGCCATGGGCGCGCAAAGCGAAGAGCCTACCGCGATATCCTCGTCAGTGACGGTGCTAATAGCCTCGCCGCTATTGCTTTTGCTGTTCCTGCACCTGATAAAATACGAGATTAGCTACGGGCGGTTGATGGCCTCTATCGCGGGGATAGGCGGGGCGTGCTCGGCGACGGCGTTAGCGCTTTGCCTGCTGCCGACTAATTCGGTATTCGGCACGGTTGAGGTGACCGACGCGGACCTCGGCGCGCTTAGAGTGGGTATGTCGCCGTTCGAGCCGTTCAACGCCGACACGGTGATATATCCTATATGCCTTATACTGACCGCTTTTGCGGCTATGACGGCGGTGGTGTGCTGTGCCAAAAAGTACGCGGGCAGCATAGTCAGCTACATCTGCGCGGGACTTATCGCATACAGCTCGGTGTACCTTGCGGCGGCGGTATTGCCCGTCGCGGCGGTAAACAGCGCCGAGAGCGCGGACTTTACTCGAGCGGTTAGCGAATATATAGAAAACGGCACTGCGGACGGCGGGCGGCCGCTGGTCGCGGTGTTTGACACCGACCGCACTCTCGCCATGAATTTGCAATATTTTAACCAAAACTGCTCGGTGGTGTATGTCACCGACGAGAGCCGACTCCCCGACGACTGCTTTATAGTAAGCGAGCAGGCTATCTCGGGCGAGGGGCTGTGTGTGCTTATCGGCAGAGAGGACGGCATAAATATATATGTGCGGGGTGAAGAGACCCTGATGTACACGGGCGATAATGACCCGCCACGGGAGACGGTATGACGGAAGAACGCTTTGAGCTCGGAGGACTGGAGATATTCGTGTCGGAGGATCACCGCTTTGGCACCGACGCGTTTTTGCTTGCAGATTTTGCCGCGCCGCTGCCTAATCATACGGTCTGCGACCTATGCACGGGGTGCGGGATAATACCTATGCTCTTGTGTAGGGAAAAACCCCCGAGGGAGATATTCGGCGTGGATATTGCCCCCGAGGCCTGCGCGCTGTTTGAAAAAAGCGTAAGGCATAACGGCCTTTCCGACCGAGTAAAGCCGATACTTTGCGACCTTAAGGACATCACCGCGATACCACGCGAGAGCTGCGATATAGTCACCGCAAACCCGCCCTATTTTAAAAAGGACAGCGGCGGACTTAAACTCAGCCCCGCTCAGGCGGCGGCGAGGACGGAGCTGCTGTGCGGGATAGACGACGTATGTGCGGCGGCGGCAAGACTGCTCAAATACGGCGGCAGCCTAAAGCTCTGCCATATCCCCTCGCGGCTGTCCGATGTGGTATGCGCTATGAGAGCGGCGGGGATAGAGCCTAAGACGCTTAGATTTGTCGTAAAGCGTCACGGAGAAAAGCCGTGGCTGTTTCTTATCAGCGGAAAGCGCGGAGCAAAGCCGTCTATGGATATTTTCCCCGAGCTTGCGGTATATGACGACAACGGAGAATATTCCGAGCATATAAAGAAAATGTACTCGGTAGGAAAGGAATGACGGTATGGCGGGAAAGCTGTATGTGGTGGGGACTCCGATAGGCAATCTGTCGGATATGTCGCCGCGCGGAATAAGTACCCTCGCTAAGGTCGATTTTATCGCGGCGGAGGACACCCGCGTCAGCGCAAAGCTGCTAAAGCACTTTAATATCTCCGCCCCTATGATAAGCTATCACAAATTCAGTACCGAGCAGCGCGAGCAGGATATCATCGACCGCATAGCGGCGGGGGAGAGCTGCGCCGTGATAACCGACGCGGGTATGCCCTGCATATCCGACCCCGGCGAGCAGCTTGTAAAGCAGTGCCGCGACCGAGGGATAGAGGTAGAGGCGGTGCCGGGCCCGTCGGCGGCCGTAACGGCGCTCAGCATAAGCGGTATGGATACCGCGCGGTTCTCATTTGAGGGCTTTTTGAGCGTGACAAAAAAGCAGCGCGACAAGCATTTAGCCGAGATAAAGGATATGCCGCACACGCTGATATTTTACGAGGCGCCCCATAAGCTGAAAAATACCCTGCACGATCTATATGACGCGCTCGGCGACCGTCCCGCGGCGCTTTGCCGAGAGCTTACTAAGCTGCACGAGGAGGTCATACGCTCCAGCCTGTCGCAGCTCGCTGAGTATTATGACATAAATACCCCGCGCGGGGAATATGTCATTATCGTCGAGGGCAAAAGGCATACCGAGCAAAGCGATATCACGCTGAATACGGCGGCACAAAACGCCGCGAGGTTAGTATCCGAGGGGATAAAGCCCTCCGACGCGTGCAGACAGGCGGCCGAGGGAACGCCGTTCAAGCGCTCGGAGGTATATAAAGAATATCTAAGCCTTAACGGGCAGGCAAATAAGGAGGAATAATAATGAGTGCACATAACGATAACGATAGAAAGAAAATAGCAAGGTCGAGAAATTACACCCTCCCCGCTATAATAGGCGCGCTGGTGCTGATAGTTGCGAGCGTGGCGTTTATTGTGATGAAGATAGCTCAGCAGGAGCAGCTTTACAGGGAAAAATGGGGAGATTATGACGACTGCGGGCTTGTGTGAGGCTTTTACAAAGAGGCACCGCGTCGGCGCATACTCTCTTTTTGGCATAATGCCCAAAATCGACCGCGAAAATTCTATACAAAAATAAAAAAATATACTGGAAAATTTCGCCGCCGTATGATATAATATTATTGATATGGTTGACAAGTCTGCCTTTCGCTTTTGGCGAAAAGGACAAGTCGGTCAAATAAAAATTTCAGGAGGAGTAATCCAATGGCAAAAAAATGGGTCTATACCTTTAAAGAAGGTAATATGACAATGCGTAATCTGCTCGGTGGAAAGGGCGCAAACCTCGCGGAGATGACCGAGATCGGTCTGCCCGTACCTCAGGGCTTCACTATCACGACGGAGGCTTGTACTCAGTACTATGAGGACGGTCGCAAGATCAACGACGAGATCATGGCTCAGGCAATGGAGGGCGTTGCTTGGATGGAAAAAGAGAACGGCAAGAAGTTCGGCGACCTTAAGAACCCCTTGCTCGTATCGGTACGTTCAGGCGCAAGAGCGTCTATGCCCGGTATGATGGATACCATTCTTAACCTCGGTCTTAACGACGACGTTGTAGCCGCTATGATAGCAGGCAACCCCGATCCTAAGTTTGAAAGATTTGTATACGACTCTTACAGAAGATTTATACAGATGTTCTCCGACGTCGTTATGGAAGTCGGCAAGAAGTACTTTGAAGAGCTCATCGACCAGATGAAGGCAAAGAAAGGCGTTAAGTTTGACGTTGACCTGACCGCCGCAGATCTTAAAGAGCTCGCGTCGCAGTTTAAGGCAGAGTACAAGCAGCAGCTCGGTACTGACTTCCCCTCCGACCCCGTAGAGCAGCTCAAGCTCGCTATCGAGGCCGTGTTCCGTTCATGGGATAACCCCCGTGCTAACGTTTACCGTCGCGACAACGATATCCCCTACAGCTGGGGCACCGCAGTAAACGTAATGCCGATGGTATTCGGTAACTTGAACGACAATTCCGGTACGGGCGTTGCGTTTACCCGTGACCCCGCTACAGGCGAAAAGAAGCTGATGGGCGAGTTCTTATTCAACGCACAGGGCGAGGACGTCGTTGCGGGCGTTCGTACTCCTATGCCTATCGCTCAGATGGCTGACAAGTTCCCCGAGGCATATGAAGAATTTGTAAAGGTATGCGAGATACTCGAGGATCACTACAGAGATATGCAGGATATGGAGTTCACCGTAGAAAACGGGAAGCTCTATATGCTCCAGTGCCGTAACGGCAAGAGGACCGCACAGGCCGCTCTTAAGATAGCCTGCGACCTCGTTGACGAGGGTATGATCGATGAGAAGAAGGCTGTTTCCATGATCGAACCGAGGAACCTCGACACTCTGCTCCACCCGCAGTTTGACGCTAAGGCGCTCAAGGCTGCTACTCCCGTGGGCAAGGGTCTGGGCGCTTCTCCCGGAGCCGCATGCGGCAAGATAGTATTCTCCGCTGACGACGCCGTTGCATGGAAAGAGAAGGGCGAAAAGGTCGTTCTTGTACGTCTTGAGACCTCTCCCGAGGACATCACCGGTATGAAAGCCGCACAGGGCATACTTACCGTTCGCGGCGGTATGACCTCTCACGCAGCCGTTGTTGCACGCGGTATGGGTACCTGCTGTGTATCGGGCTGCGGCGACATCAAGATGGACGAAGAGAACAAGAAGTTTGAGCTTGCGGGCAAGACCTATCACGAGGGCGACTGCATCTCGATAGACGGTTCTACCGGTAACATCTACGACGGACTTATCCCGACCGTTGACGCTACTATAGCGGGCGAGTTCGGCAGAATAATGGCTTGGGCTGACAAGTACAGAGTGCTTAAGGTAAGGACCAACGCCGACACTCCCACCGACGCTAAGAAAGCAAGAGAGCTCGGCGCCGAGGGTATCGGTCTTTGCCGTACCGAGCATATGTTCTTTGCCGAGGACAGAATTGCGGCATTCCGTGAGATGATCTGCTCCGATACCGTTGAAGAGAGAGAAGCGGCGCTCGCTAAGATAGAGCCCATGCAGCAGGGCGACTTTGAGCAGCTCTATGAGGCTCTTGAGGGTTATCCCGTTACCATCCGTTTCCTGGATCCTCCGCTGCATGAGTTCGTTCCTACCGAAGAGGCTGATATCGAGCTGCTGGCTAAGGCTCAGGGCAAGTCTGTTGAGACCATCAAGAACATTATCGCTTCTTTGCATGAGTTCAACCCGATGATGGGTCACAGAGGCTGCCGTCTTGCGGTGACTTACCCCGAGATAGCAAAGATGCAGACCAGCGCCGTTATCAAGGCCGCTATAAACGTTAAGAAAGCTCATCCCGACTGGAACATCGTTCCCGAGATAATGATACCGCTCGTAGGCGACGTCAACGAGCTTAAGTACGTTAAGAAGACAGTCGTTGAGACCGCTGATGAAGTTATCAAGGCAGCAGGCGCAGACCTTAAGTATGAGGTAGGCACCATGATAGAGATACCGCGTGCCGCTCTTACCGCTGACGAGATAGCTAAGGAGGCTGAATTCTTCTGCTTTGGTACTAACGACCTTACGCAGATGACCTACGGCTTCTCGCGTGACGACGCGGGCAAGTTCCTCAACGCATACTATGACGCTAAGATATTCGAGAACGATCCGTTTGCTAAGCTCGACCAGACCGGCGTGGGCAAGCTGATGGAGATGGCCATCAAGCTGGGCAAGGCTACCCGTCCCGAGCTGCATGTAGGTATCTGCGGCGAGCACGGCGGCGACCCGACCTCCGTTGAGTTCTGCCACAAGCTCGGACTTACCTACGTGTCCTGCTCACCGTTCCGTGTGCCGATAGCAAGACTGGCCGCTGCTCAGGCTGCTATTAAGGATGAACAGTAAGAGCTAAATAAAAGCCATATAATCGCTTTAATGATTTCTTAAGCTTATAATGAATTACCCTGTATCAGGCGATTGTTCGCCGGGTACAGGGTTTTTCTATGCGTTTTAAATTATTACTTTGAGTTTACAGAATTGTATGAAAAAAACTTGATTGTTTTTCTATTTCATGTTATACTATTATCATATTGGGTAATAGTCCGTTTTATGGGACACGTCAAATTCTATAATTATGCTGCAATAATAATAGATTTGAGGTTTAAATTATTGGCTTGAGTTAAGTATACGGGGACCTAACTCGAGCCGCCCGCGAATACGATGAGGTTATTTTGACAGTTATCCGCTGTTTCAATTGTATTCTTGATGGGGAACAGCTTAGCAAAAACGATTTACGACACCTCCTGCCGACATGACAGCATGCGCGTGCTGGATATCCTCGCCGCCGCCCTGCCCGTCGCGGACGTCCGACTCAGCCTTATGCGACAGTAAACCCCCTGCCACAAGGCCGCCGAGATAAAGGAGCTCTCCCGCCGCGTGACGACCTTTGAGTACAACTCCGTCGTCGACCACGCCGCCGCCCTCGGCTTTATCGGCTACACGCAGGACGCCTCCGCCGCAGGGGAGGAGATGATACCGAGGTGGGATCTGGAGGGGGTGAAGTAAGAGCGCGGTGACCCGCGCTCTTTTGCTATTCTCCCCCATCTTCCTCCCCGTCGTAAATTGTGGGGGTAATAAAGCTTATGTCCATAGTCTTTCGTATCTTCTTAAAATAGCCGATTATCGCGTTGTTTACCTGCTTTTGCTTTTCGTACTGGACATTGTTTATCATTCGGTTGTCAAAATAATTCGTGTTTTCGTCGTACTTAAAGCCGTCGTACCCCGCCAGCGATACCGCGTTTACTCCCGCCTTGCGAAAAAGATTTATCAGCATTAGTCCCGAATTGTCGGAAATAACGGGGTCGTTTACAAGATATTCCGAATAATTTACCAAATCATACGCCCCATCGTCGGTTATGTTAGAGGTGAAAATAAGCTTGTCCTTGATTTTCTCGGCGGCGTCGTCGATACCCCTGACCCGCTTAAGATTGCTGATAAACACCTTGTCGCACTTGTAGTGGGATGGGATGTGATTAATCGCGAAAACCACGGGGTTATTCAGCGCTATGTACTCGTCGACGGTCTTTTGCATGGTCAGCAGGCTTTTCCCCGGGGCAAGAATAAGCACCGATCTGCCCTTGCAAAGCGCGCTTATCTTCTTTATCACGTCAGCGTCGTCGACGCTGCGCTGCTGGTATTGAAGATAGAGGGTGCTTATCAAATTTTCGTCGTAGAGGTGCTTTCTTTCTTCGGGAATGCTTTTTATTATGGCGTTGATATCCCTAACATATATCGTTTGTTTTGCTATAAGCCATGTAGCATAGTTTGGGTGGCAATCATTCATTGCAGCCAAACAGTATGGGACAGAATACCCCCACGGGTGCATTGTATAAATAGGCATAATGTATTCGTCCATTATCTCAAGTATGGGGATAAGGTCGTATTTGTCCTCAATATTATCGTTGATAAACTGGGTCAATAGCTCGGTACAAAGGTTTCCCGCGCCTCTGCCCATACCGAACACGGACGAATCTATAATAAGCTCTCGCTTGGTATTCAGCTCGGCAAGCTCCTGCGCATTTGAGAACGAAAGCTGAAGATTGTTATGCGAATGAAAGCCTAACTTTATATCCTTTGATAAATTGTTGTCGACAAGGTAAAACATACGGAGGAGGTCGCTTTTGCTCATAGTGCCAAAGCTGTCCACTATGTAAAAGGCTTTTGGACGGGTCGAGTTAGCCCAGTCTATAAGGGAGATAAGCTCTATGTCTTTATATCCTATTGTATACATTGGCTGAAAAAAGACGTCATAGCCTTTTTCTTTTAACGCAACGCAAAGCTTTTGAGCCTCATCTCGCTGGTGCTTATGAAATGCTATGCGTATTGTTTTTATCTTTCCGCCCTCATAGGGTTGAATGTCCTGCGGAGCGTATTCTCCGCAATTTATCATAAGGGCTAAATTATCCGAGCATTTTTCAAAATATTTTTCCGCGTCCGATATATTTTTAAATATACTTTGCCCGACTGTCGCTTTTTTTGTTTGGCTCAAAAATCCGCATTCTATCATCTCAACCTGTGAAGAACACAGCTTTTCTGCTATATGAGAAATAGTCTTAGAGCCAAATTCCCAGTTATTCACATACCCGCCGTCACGCAGGGTGCAGTCAAGCACACTTATCATTTTTATTTCTCCTTTTTAAGGTAGTTGTACACCGCGTCAGCTATTTCAAAATCCAGAGGAGTATCTATATCCAAAGCCTCGATTTCGTTTACCTCCGCTAAATAAGGTCGGTATCCTATACGCCTGTGATGAGAATTTATAACCGTTTTTGTATAGATATACAGCCCCGTAGTTTCTTTCCACATAGGCTCCATATCCTGAGTACGAGGTATTCTCTCGGGCATATAATTGATAGGACTGCCGTCCTTCCACAAAAAATCCTGTACCTTTACAACAGCAAACGCAGAATCGTTTTTACCGGATTTGACCATTGCGACGGCATTATCGATGCTTTCTGCCGCCAAAAAAGGCGTTGTGGCATGCGCCTGAACATATATATCGGCATCGACCATATCAGAAAACACTTTCATCATTTCAATAACATCTGCCTGCGGCGTATCGTAACGTTCATCTCTTTTTATGTATTTGACCCCGTCCAACAAATACTGTTTTATCGCCTCATTACTGCAATACACATATATTTCATCTATTTCGCTTGATTTTAAAAGGGCGGATTGAATTAACGTTATCAAAGGCGTACCGTCGCTGAAAGGCTTGGTATTTTTCCCCGGGGTGCGAACATTATTCATCTTTATGGGTATGACTGCTACAGTTTTCATGCCGCTATTCCTCCTCTCGTAGAGTTGGAGAAATAGTGCACTATGCACAAATCAGCTTTTAAAATACCCCCCCCGTTGTGGAATTTGCGTTTTGTGCATTTTCACAACGAGGCACGATAATTTTTGAGTAAACCGCGTCGGCTATCTCAAAATCTTCCTGTTCATCAATATCGATACTCTCGACTTCGCTTACTGTCACCATATACGGCGCATTACCTATGCGGCGATTCATTTCGGCAACGATATTTTTTCTAAAAATATAAAATCCGCTTGTTTCGATAAAATACGGCTCAAGGTCTTGAGTTCTCGGTATATTGTCAAGATCATAATTTAGCGGCTTATTATTACGCCACATAAAATCTTGAATTTTTTTAACAGCAAAAGAAGAATCGTATTGCCCGCTAAGTACAGCGTTTAATCCGTCCTGTATTTTTTCGGGTGAGATAAACGGCGCCGTAGCATGCGCCAAAACATAAATATCCGCGTCAACATCATTTACAAATGCTTTTAACACTTCATTCATGCTCGTGACATCTCTGTCTAATTTTTCAGAGCGCTTTATGTATTTTACACCCTCGGGAATAAAAGCTGTAATATCCGAATTGCTGCAATAAACATATATCTCATCCAACGATTTTACACTTTTCAGCGTGTTCAGTATGTACGAACATAACGGCTTGCCGTTGGTAAAAGATTTTGTGTTCTTGTTCGGCAATCGAGAATTATTTAATTTCATCGGTACGACTGCTACAGTTTTCATTATGCAGCCTCCTTTTTAGAGGCTGCATTGGGTATCAGTTTATAACTGTACCCCCCCCGCATGAATATTTTAGCATTTCTCGTACTTTTTCAAGGTCTTTATATGTATCTACGGCAATTGAATTGCTTTTGACCTCGATATATTTCACGCGGTAACCCGCTTCGATAAAACGCAATATCTCTATATCCTCTATTTCTTCAATTTTACCGCGGGGAGAGCTGCAATAAAATTGTAACGCTTCGGGCTTAAAACCGTAAACGCAAACCTGCCTATAATACTTGTATCTAATACTCCCTTTGGGATACGGAGCGGTAGTCCTTGTCAGGTAGATCCCAATGCCCTCAGCGTTAGCGATAACCTTTGGTACAGTGAAATTAACAACATCTACCGGATTTGTTATTTCAGCCATAAGATTTGTGACTTGAAGATTTGGATCATCATAGAACGGCAAAATTGCCGACCTTATGATTTCGGGCTCAAGCATGGGCTCATCTCCCTGAATATTAACATATAGGTCAGCGGGTATTTTTCTCGCTACCTCGCCTATCCTGTCTGTTCCGGTGGGATGCTCCTCCGACGTCATCACCACATTTACCCCCAACTCCCTGCACGCGCTCTCTATGCGCTCATCGTCGGTTGCGACATATACCTCGTCGAGCTCCTTGACCTTTTTCGCCTGCCGGTACACCCACCATACCATAGGCTTGCCGCAGATATCCGCAAGCGGCTTTCCCGGAAAGCGGGTGGACTTGTAGCGGGCAGGGATCACGCCTATGATTTTCATTTTAATGTTCCTCCAATTTTATATCATTATTTTCAATATCCAAAATAACACAAGGCGGCTTATACTCTGTACCCCCCCCCGCAAGAATGCGGGCCTCAAGCTCATCGATGCAGTTTTCCGGGCTTGAGATGTCAAGACCGCACAAAATATCGGGGCCGTACTTCCACCATTTTAATTTGAGCAGACGCTCCACAATAGCATCGGAAAATCTTTGGCGTATTACACGTGCTGGACTTCCTCCGACAATTGTATATGGCGGGACGTCCTTTGTGACCACCGCGCCCGCGGCTATTATCGCCCCGTCGCCGATAGTGACGCCGTTGAGCACGGTGGCTCCAAAGCCTATCCATACATCGTTGCCTATTTTCGGTAGGGGCTTTTTCCAAGAAGATATATTTTTCTCTCTCATGGAATTTTCCCAGTCGAAATTTCTATTTTCTAAAAACGGCGTAAAAGCCTCGGCGTTTTTATTGAACTTAAACAACGTCGACGAGCTTAGAAAGGTGGTAGAATGCCCGCCCATGCCGACATTTACCGCGTGTGCTATAGAACAGTATCTGCCGATGCTCTGACATTCGATGCAGCTGTTTGTCGTCGGCGCTTTCACCGCACGCATATTTATCTGGGTGAATGCCCCTATGTATCCGGTATCGATTTGGCTTCGCCCCAAATATACCGGCGCTTCGATAACTGTCCTTTTGTGCAGCCCCCATGTGCCGAGCTGAGGGCTTTCACTTACCGTTACGGCAGTCTTGCCGTCTTTTAATTTAATGGATTTGCTTAAGACGATCATATTTCCTCCTACCCGTCTAAATTTTTCCTCACGAACCTACCCTCGGCGTTATGCCTATCGTACCCTATCGCGTCGACTAGCTTATCGGCGGCGGGGTCATAGACGGCGAGGTTTATGCCGCAAATGTCCGCGAGCGGCTTTCCCGGAAAGCGAGTGGACTTGTAGCGGGCAGGGATCACGCCTATGATTTTCATGTTAATTTCACCTTTATAACCTTAAATTTGACTAAACCAAGTCACTCTGCTAAGATTTTTTAGACAACAAATAATCAACTTTTATCGATAAGTCATTTATTCTTTTATCTTCTTCCATTCCTTTTACAATAATGGAATATCCTTGACTGTCAAAACGCTCAAA
>CANQED010000019.1 GCA_947594425.1 uncultured Ruminiclostridium sp. | reverse complement strand
TGCTATAATATTCATGAAGATAAACGCCTCTTTCGTTATATGTTTTGTTTGCTACTTACATTATAACATTTTTGAGGCCGTTTGTCTTCTCTTTTTGTAACATATCTATTGTAGCAGAACACAGCCTTATTGATATAAAAGGCCTGCATAGCAATAAGATGTGCAGGCATTAAAAAATCCCGCCAATCGGCGGGATTTTTGACTGTAGAAAAAGGTTTTAATAAAATATATCAAGCTAAAATATTCGGAAGAAAAAGGGGGTATGGGGGTAAAAACATCAGGTTTTTGCCCCCATTTGAGATAAGTTTCAGCGTCGGAAAACACCGCAAGGTGTTTTTCGACAAGCTGAAATCCCGCCCATCGGCGGGATTTTTCTTCACGCATTTATCTTATTTAGCCATATATACGCCACATCAAGCGCGTCGTACAGGCTGCCGCGCTCGCCGCTCTTTGCGATTATCTCGCTTGCGGGGACGCTGGTCGGGTCGGTCGCCATTATCTGCACCCTCGTCTTGTCGGCGACGTCGAGCTCCTTTACCTTATGCCCCGACAGCACCGTCAGCATAGCGACATATTTATCGGACATATTGCCGTAATACATCACCTTATCCTTTCGTACCAGCGGCAACCCGCGGTATGTGAAAAACTCAGCCATATCATTCACCCTTTCATATATTGATAAAATCAGTATTCAAGCATAATATCTCCGCCCGTTTCGAGCGCGTTGAAGTTAGAGGCGAACCTCTCTCCGTACATACGGCGCACCTTATAGCGCACCTGACCGTTGACGACTATTATGCAGGTGCGGTCGTTCTCGGACTCGTACAATTCTACCTTGTCTACACCCGTACCCTCGGTGCCGTCCGCCTTGTCACGATAGATATACTCAAACGACGCGATAAATTTATTATCGTCGGTGAGATCGTCGATATAAGTCTTCTCGGCGTAGCAGCTAAGCAAATACTGGTAGAAGGTCTTTACCTGCAAGCCGTTGGCTTCTTCACCGTCGAGGGTAAACTTGCCGGTCTCGGTGTCGTCGCCCTCTATATCGAGGACGTGCTCGGTCTTATCCTCGCCGATAACGATATTTACCTTATCAACATAGTATATATATGGGGTAAGGAACTGCTTATACAGTATATCGTCGGGAGTGACCGTCACCCACGGCAATGTATCGGGCGGGAAAATGTACACGATATCTCTTCCGTGCAGCATACCGTAATAGCCGGTTATCTCGTCGGTGGCTTTGCCCGTCTCTTCATTTACGCCGTATACGGCGTTTCCTATATCGAGCTTTACTACCTCGTCGTTAAGCACCATGCTTGCGCTGCAAAACGGATCGTCAAGCCCGTATTCTTTCAGCTGCTCGCTGTCGGGCGAAATTGCCGCCGCGCTAGACGCCGCAAGGTTAAACAGCCCGAATAGCACGTCGTTTGCTTTCTCGTCGTCGGCGAGCGTATTATTATGGCTCGACATGGTATACCCGACATAAATATTAGTGTTCTCGCGGTCGGGGTCCTTATCGGGCAGCTTATCGAGCACAAGGTCGGTATCCATATCCTTACGCGATACGCGCACCCTGCTGAGCACGTCGTTTTCCTCGTCAAACGCCTCTATAAAGCCGCTAAGCGACACAAAGTCGAGCTTGTTGCGCATACAAAAGGATATATCCGACTCTTTTACAAGGTATATATCGTCGCCGCCCTCTTTTTTGAGGTACCAGCCGCCCGCGCCCTCGTTCTCACTTCCGACCGTGCAGGTTATGCTGTCGTGCGCCCCGTCCTTAAAATCAAGGGTAAAGGTCGCGGTCGGATTGTCAAAGCCGTACTTGCTTATATCGCTCCCGTCCTGCTCGACAACGGCATCCGCCGTTAGCGCCGCCGCGGTCTTCATAGCCGAGCTGTAAAAGCTTGAGTTAGCGTATTCTTCTTTAATATCGTCTATGCCCCATTTTTCCACCCCGAGGCGGTTTATCGCGTACTCGCCGTCGGCATTTTTGACCGTGAGCTTTGACACCTCGTCGGTGTCGTAAGAATATACCGTAGCGGAGGTATCCTCGGTGGGTATATCGCTCTCGGTTTCAGTCGCGGGCATAGTCAGCAGCAGCGCCGCAGCGGCTCCTCCGAGCACGACTATCCCCGCCGCCGAGGCGATCAGTATTTTTCCGTTCTTTTTCATATAAGCCTCTTATTTATGGATACGTCTAAGCCAGATGAATATTCCTCCGACAAGCACTATCAGCGGGATAACTATCACAAAGACTACTGCCAAAATATTGGTCTGCTCGTCGGTTATCTCAAGCACCGCCGCGTTGTAGGACTTAGGCGTAAGCGTTATGCCCTCGGTCTTGCCGCAGCTGATATTGAAGATATTTATAAACATCTGCGAGTTGTTGGTATTGGTCATAAGATAGGTGGAGAACATATCCGTTCCGCCTACGGCTATAACGCGGCTGATAAACGGGTCGTTGCCCTCAAATCTCGTCTTGGTGGTCATAGCCGCTACAGGGTACGCCGTCCTCTCGGTCGAGTCCTCGGGCGCCCAGTTATCGCCCGCGTTCTGCGGCTTTATTACCGCGCCGTCGTGGGTAGCGAGCAGAGTGGTGACCTCCATTATGCCGCTCGCCTGCCACATCTCGGTTATCGGCGAGGTGTTGTCGGTGAATATCGGGCGTTCGCTGTCAAAGTCGGAGTAGTCGGTCTGGGGTATTTCGAGCGACTGTAAGGTATACACGCCCTCATAGGCATAATTCATATCGGTCTGGTATGTCGTACCCTTTTCTACCTTAAGTCCCCAGTCCGCAAGCAGACCGTCAAGGTTAGGCGACTCTCCGAGACCGGGGTCCGACGCGTAGAATAAGCTCTTTCCGAACTTGCCGCCGTTATCCAGCCAGTCGTCTATCTTAGTGATATCCTTTACCGAATAGTCGGTCTTAGGCCCGTTGATGAATACAAAGTCGTACTCCTCGCTTATGCTGTCAGTGCGGGTGATATCCACATCCTCAAGCACATAGCTGTTAGTGGTCAGCAGCTGCTCGGCATAGGGGTTGTCGCTCTCGCCGTAGCCGGATATTACAGCGACCTTTACGGGGTCGGTATCGGTGACGTTCATTATCGCGGACACTACCGCCTGCTCGCAGTTTGCCTCTATGCTCTCTATCATGGGATAGCCCATCTGCATATACTGCTGATTGTAGGTGATGGACAGATAGTCATTTTGCGAGAGTATCTTAAAGCGCTTTGTATTCTCGCTTTGTACTACTATCTGGCCTTGACTTATCGTCTCGGTAAAGTTTGCCTGAAAGCCGGGATTAGCCACAATATCCACATAATCAAGCGTGATATTGTCGTTAGCGTTGGCTATCTTCTTTAATATTGCATTCGTCTGATAAAGATATATATTAGAGCTTGAGCCAAAGTCGCTCTCGGTGGCGGTGACGGTTATAGCCACCTTATCGGTTATCCCCGCAAGATAGTCCTCAGTCTCCTGCTCTATAGTATACAGCCCCTCGTCGGTAAGGTCGGCCGCTACCGAAAATCTCTCGCCGAGCAGTGATATAACGACGTTTACAAGCACTACTATCACTATAAATATCACGGTAAACAATACCGAAAGGCTGCCGTACTTGAACTTTTTATTTTTAAACGGATTTAAGCTTTTCTTTGACTTTACGGTCTTTTTCTCCGCTGTTTCGTTTATTTCGCTCATTTTTATCCTCCTTTGCTGAAATTATCGGCTTATGCCCAGCGTTTCTTTTCGAGCACCCTTACGGTGAGAAAAAGGAATATGCCTGTAACACTGAGGAAGAATATAACGCTAGACAGGCTGAATATGCCCTGCGTTATATCCGTATAGCGCGAATATATCGAAATGCTCTCAAATATCTGCCTGAACAGCCCCGAGGGCAGCTGATTTATCAGCGTGTCCATAAGCAGCACCATAAAGTTTATGAAAAAGCTGCCGACTGCCGCTATCATCTGGTTTTCGGTAAGCGACGACACAAACAGCCCGCCCGACACGAATATCCCGCCGAGTAATAGCAGTCCGAGCGTGTTTCCGAGTATGGGCAGCCACGACACCGTCGCCATAGTCGACATTATAAAGCCGTATATCGGCAGCATTATAACGCCCATAACAAATATAACGTACGCGGATAAAAACTTGCCGAACACCAGCGAGAACAGGCTGACGGGAGCCGTCAGGGTAAGCTGGTCGGTCTTTTGCTTTTTATCGTCGGCGAGCAGTCTCATTGTCAGCAGCGGCACGAGCACCATAAGCACCACGAACAGCGCGAGAAATACCGCCGACATATCGGTAGAATTGAGCGCGAGCGTAAACTGCCAGAAGAACACTCCCGAGAAAGCGTAAAATATCGCAAGATACACATATCCGAGCGGGGAGGTAAAATAAGCCCTCAATTCTCTTTTTAATATCGCAAGCATATCATACCCTCCTTATTTGCCCGCGAGCTTGTTTTCCATGCTCGCCTCTATCTTATCGGCGTGTCCGTATATATCACCCGTGGTTATCTTAAGGAATATCTCCTCAAGAGTAAGCTCGTTAGACTTCATCATAAGCAGCGGATAATTTCTCGACGACAGCTTTTTGGACACGTCCCTGCGTATATCGCACCCGTCCTTTGCGGTAAGGTATATCTCCGCCACGCCCGGCTCGATATTCTCCTTGTTTATCCTTACCTCCTGCATATCGGGTATCGTCGAAAGCAGCTTTTTGATTTCAGAAGCGTTGCCCTCTGCGCGGACTATAAGCTTGTGATCGTTAGAAAGATTGTGCACCAGCCTGTCCGAGCTGTCGTCGGCAACTATCTTGCCGCGGTTTATTATCACTATCCTGTCGCACACCGCCTGAACCTCGGAGAGGATATGGCTCGAAAGTATCACCGTGTGGTTCTTTCCGAGCTTTTTTATAAGAGTGCGTATCTCGATTATCTGCTTAGGGTCAAGTCCGACCGTCGGCTCGTCGAGTATCAGCACCGGCGGATTGCCCACAAGAGCCTGCGCCACGCCGACGCGCTGCTTATATCCCTTGGACAGGTTCTTTATCACGCGCTTTCTCACGTCGGTTATCTTTACAAGCTCGCATATCTCGTTTAAGTGCGACCTCATCGGGAGCTTGCACTTTTTAAGTCCGTAAACGAATTTGAGATATTCGTCTACCGTCATATCCATATAAAGCGGGGGCTGCTCGGGAAGATAGCCTATCAGCTTTTTGGCCTTTATCGGCTCTTCGAGAATGTCTATGCCGTTTATCATAGCCTTTCCGTCGGTGGAGGAAAGGTAGCCGGTGAGTATATTCATAGTAGTGGTCTTGCCCGCGCCGTTAGGTCCCAAAAAGCCGAGTATCTCGCTTTCGCCCACGGCAAATGAAACCTTGTCCACGGCGAGCTTAGCGCCGTATCGCTTTGTTAGGTCTTGTACTTCGATCATATGGCTCTCCTTTTTATGTTCGCCGCCCAAAAGGACAGTGTGTGTTTATTATATGCCGCATACACGGCTATTTATCATAATAACCCCTCACCGTGAAATATAGGTGATAACACAGTGAAATTAATTTGCCATCTCTTTATCTTTGGCAAGCTGCGCTTTCAGCCCCTCAAGGCTGTCGAATTTTCTTTCGGGTCGAATAAAATCGATAAGGCTCACCCTTAGCGTCCTGCCGTACAGCTCGCCCGAATAGCCGCATATGTGCGTCTCGCTTAGCGGCACGCCGTCATTGTCCACCGTCGGGCGAAAGCCTATATTTGTGACAGAATTATACCGCCGCCCATCTATCTCGACCGAGCTTTTATACACGCCGAATTTAGGCATAACTATCTTCTCGGGAAAGAGCTGATTTGCGGTGGGGTAGCCGAGCTTGCGCCCGAGCCTTTTGCCGTATATGACCTCTCCCTCATAGGAAAAATCATACCCGAGCAGGCGATCGGCCTTTGCTATATCACCCGCCTTGATAAGATTTTTTATCGCGGTAGAATGCACTATCTGCCCCTCTAGCGAAAACGGCGGTATTATCACCGTGCTTATCCCGTATTTAGCGCTAAGCCGCTTAAACTGCTCGGCGTCGCAGCCTCCGCCCGCCCCGAGCCTAAAGTCAAAGCCGCACACCACGACCTTAGCGTTCATTATCTTAACGAGCACCCGCGAGATAAAGTCCTCGGCGGTATAGTCCCTCACCGTATCAAAATCGGGCGAGTACAGATAATCCAGCCCCGTCTGCCCCAGCCGCTCGAGCTTCATCTCATTTGACAGCAGATTTTCTATCTTTTCGCGCTTAGGCAGAGCGGTGTCGGAGTGAAAGGTGAACATAGCCGACGCCATATCCTGCCGCATTGCCGCCTTTATTACCTCGGTATGACCTAAATGCAATCCGTCGAAAAAGCCTACGGCCACCGCCGTTTCGGGCAGCCGTATCAGATGATATGTTATATCTGTCATAGCCTTTTCAACTCTTTTCGCTTATTATTATCTCAATGCCTGTCGGTAAATTCAAGATACGCTGTCTGAACATTGCCCTGCCCGTCGTTATAGGCAAGCCCGAGAAATTTTCCGCACGCGTCTTTTATCCTTATCATTCCTTTATCAAGCCCGCCCGCGTCCTCGACAAGCTTATTAGGCACCGTGCCGTTTAAAAAAAGCCTGCGCTTTGCGTCGTCGAGCACGTACTCGGGGCTGTTAATAAACAGGCTCTCGCTCGGTATCAGCCGCCCGCCGACTTCACTCGGGGTCAGCGCACGCAATGTATCTATATCTATGCAGTCATTAAGCGTAAAGCCCGCCGAGCGCGTGCGTACAAGGGCGGTCATTATCCCGCCGCTGTTTAGCCGCTTTCCTATATCGGCGATAAGCGTGCGGATATACGTCCCCTTAGAGCAGTCTATCAGCAATTGCCCGTTAAGCGTATCCTCGTCATAGTCAAGCAGTGTAATGCCGTACACGGTTATCTTACGCGCGGGGCGCTCTATCTCCGCACCCGTGCGAGCTATGCTGTACAGCCGCCTGCCGTTTACCTTAACGGCGGAATACATCGGCGGTATCTGCTCTATCTCGCCGATAAAGCCCGCGATAGTGCATTCAAGCTCAGCGCGGCTTATTTTGCGGTAGGGCAGCTTTGTGACCTCTCCCCACACGTCCTCGGTGTCAGAACACGCCCCGAGCATAAACGACGCTTTGTACTGCTTAACGGTGTCGGGTACAAGGTCGGATAGCTTTGCCGCCCTTCCGACAAACAGCGGCAGCACCCCGGTCGCCATAGGATCAAGCGTGCCGCCGTGTCCTATTTTGCGGGTACCCGCCGCTTTCTTCGCTATTGCGACAACATCGAACGAGGTGAACTCCTGCGGCTTGTTAACGCATATTATCCCGCAAAGCTCACTCTCCGCCATTCTCCGCCGCCTCTATCACCGCGGGCAGCAGCCGTGCCTTTACCTCCTCGAGCGTCCCCTCGAGAGTACAGCCCGCCGCTCTCGCGTGTCCGCCGCCGTCAAACTTCTCGCATATCTTGGCGGCGTCTATCTCGTCCGAGGTGCGTATAGATATCTTGAATACGTTATCGTCCTTTTGCTTTATCGTAACGCCTACCTCTACGCCCTCTATCTGGCGCGGCATCCCCGCAAGACCGTTAAAGTCCTCTACGTCTACCTCGCCCTTATATTTATTTATCAGCGCGAGGGTAAGTATCGATACAGCCACTCTGTCCTCGCAGTAAAACTCCATATTCTCAAATATTTCATGTTCAAGGCGCATACGCCCCTTGGATTTCATATCAAACAGCCGATAATTTATCTTCTCAAACGGTATCCCGATATCTATCAGCTTATGTGCGATATAATGCGTCGCCGAGGTGGTATTAGAAAAGCGAAAGCACCCCGTGTCGGTAGCTATCCCCGTATACAGGCAGACCGCCGTCTGACTGTCGAGCGGTATATCCATAGTCTCGGCTATCTTGTATATCAGCTCGCAGGCGGCCGCCGCGTCGGGGTCGACTAATGTAAATTCGGCAAACTCGGTGCGGCTGCCGTGATGGTCTATGGCAAGAAACACGTCGTCGCCGTACACCTGATTGAGCCCGCCGAGCAATTTACGGTCGGCAACGTCCACGCTTACCACCGTCTTATGTTCAAATTCCTGATTTTGCACTTGATCGGTCAGAAATTTCATCTTGTACGGTATCTCGTCCGCGCATAAGCATTTAGCGCGCTTTCCCGCCTTTTGGAGTATACGGCACAGCGCGTATGCGCAGCCGAGCGTATCTCCGTCGGGATTGGCGTGAGAAAGTATCAGATAGTCGTCATACTCGCCGAGTATGCGTGCCGCCCGTTCAACATTTACCAACATAATTATTTCTCCGTCGCATTATTATCCGCGTCCTCCGCACCGTCGGCGGACGGAAGACCCTCTATTATCTTCTCGATATGAGAATAGTAGTCCAACGAATTGTCCGGAATAAAGATAAGCTCCGGCAGCTTTCTCATTTTTATCCGTTGATTTATCCTGCGCTTGAAAAAGCCCGACGCGTCGGTCAGTGCCTCGGCCGCGTCTTTAGCCGCGCCCGAGCCTCCCATGCAGGAAACATAAAGCTTGCAATAGGACAGATCGCTCGTTAGGTGACAGCCCGTAATGCTTACTAACCTTCCGGCGACCCTCGGGTCTTTTATATCGCGCACGGCTGACGAGATCTCGCGCTTGATATCCTCGTTAAGCCTGTCAATATTGTGGTTTGCCATAATCTATCCTTTGTCCGCTGTCAGTCCCTGTATTCCTCAACGATAAACGCCTCGAAAACGTCTCCCTCTTTAATATCGGTGAATTTTTCAAGGCTTATACCGCACTCATAGCCCTCGGACACCTCTTTTACGTCGTCCTTGAACCTGCGCAAGCCCGCTATCTTATCCACTGCGAGGATTATGCCGTCGCGCACTACTCTTACCTCGCCGTTGCGCTGTACCTTTCCGCTTAAGACATATGAGCCCGCGACAACGCCTACGCCCGATATCTTTATCACGCGGCGCACCTCTACTCGGCCTGTGTCGACCTCGCGGAACTTAGGCGCAAGCATTCCTTTCATGGCGGTCTGTATCTCCTCTATCGCGTCATATATTACGCGATACAGCCTTATATCTACGTCGTCGCGCTTTGCGTTTTCGGCTGCTGCGGGAGCGGGTCTTACATTAAACCCTACTATTACCGCGCCCGACGCCTTAGCGAGCATAACGTCGCTCTCGCTTACTGCGCCGACCGCGCCGTGGATAACTTCTACCTTTACCTCGTCGTTGCTCAGCTTTTCGAGCGACTGAGTAACCGCCTCGACCGAGCCCTGAACGTCCGCCTTTACTATGATGGGCAGCTTTTTCATAGAGCCCTCTTCTATGCGGCTGAACAGATTGTCAAGGCTGACCTTTTTATAGCGGCTGAACTGCTCTTGCTTTGCGTCAAACTTTCTTTTCTCAACAAGCTCTCTCGCAAGGCGCTCGTCCTCTACCGCCGCAAAATCGTCGCCCGCGCCCGGCACCTCGGCAAGTCCCATTATCTCAACAGGCACGGAGGGTCCTGCTTCTTTGACCGTCCTGCCCTTGTCGTCGCGCATAACGCGCACGTGTCCTACCGACATTCCCGCGATGATGACGTCGCCCGTGTGCAGCGTGCCGCTTTGTACGAGCACGGTGGCTATAGGTCCTCTGCCCTTATCTATGCGCGCCTCTATTACGGTACCCTTAGCCATGCGGTCGGGATTAGCCTTAAGCTCAAGCACGTCCGCGGTAAGATTTACCATCTCGAGCAGCTCGTCTATGCCCTCTCCCGTCTTAGCGGAAACAGGCACACATATAACGTCGCCGCCCCATTCTTCTATAACAAGCCCGTGCTCGGTAAGCTCCTGCTTTACCTTTTCGGGATTTGCCCCGGGCTTATCTATCTTATTTATCGCAACTATAATAGAAAGGTCGGCGGCCTTAGCATGGTTTATCGCCTCGACTGTCTGCGGCATAATGCCGTCGTCCGCCGCTACTACGAGTATCGCTATATCTGTAGCGAGCGCGCCCCTTGCGCGCATAGCGGTAAACGCCTCGTGTCCCGGCGTATCGAGGAACGTGATATCACGCCCGCCCGCCTTTACGCGGTACGCGCCGATATGCTGGGTTATTCCTCCCGCCTCGCCCGCAGTCACGTTAGAATTGCGTATTTTGTCGAGCAAGGAGGTCTTGCCGTGGTCGACGTGTCCCATAACGACAACGACGGGTGAGCGCGGCTTTAGACTCTCCTCGGTGTCCTCAGTCTCTTCAAAAAGGCGCTCCTCGATGGTGACTACGACCTCCTTAGTGACCTTTGCGCCGAATTCTTCGGCAACAATGCACGCGGTGTCAAAGTCTACCGTCTGATTTATATTAGCCATAACGCCGAGCGTGAACAGCTTTTTTATTACCTCGGCTGCGGTCAGCTTTAGCCTTGATGCGAGCTCGCTCACTACTATCTCGTCGGGTATCTCTATCTCGAGCTGCTTTTTCCTTGCGCGCTCAAGCTCGAGCCGCTTTAGCTTTTGAGCCTCTGTCTCGCGCTTTTTGCTGAACTGCTGGCGGTTCTTCTGGGATTTTTGATTTATCTTCTGCTTTTTGGTATAATTGTCGCCGTTTCCTCCGCGCCTGTCCTCCTGCGCTATGGACTCGTACTTCTCGTTATACTTGTCAAGGTTGACATAGCTGCCCCTCGTGTCGACATGCTTTGTCACCTGCTCTCCCCTTTGCACGGCCTCGCCCTTTACCTTGCCCTTAGGGGGCTCGTTGGTCTTGATATGCGATAGGTCGATGGCAGGCTGAGCGGGCTTAACCTCGCGGCGAGGGTGCTCGGCGGGCCTTTCGCGTCTGTCGCGGTTGTCGCGATTGTCACGGTTATCTCGTGTATCGCGGTTATCGTGCGTAAAGCGCTCGCCCTCGCGTCTGCCCTCTCTGTGCGGCTTGTCTGCGGGACGTCTGTCGTCCTTACGGGGTCTGTTATCTGCCGCAGGCTTGCCCTCGGGCTTCTTCTCGTCGGGCTTCTTAGCGGGCTTTTTCTCCTCGGCGACATCGGGTTTCTTTTCCTCGGCGGGCTTCTCCTCGGGCTTCTCCTCGGGCTTATTTTCTGCCTTTTTCTCGGGCTTTTTCTTAGGCTCTTCTTTTACGGCTCCCGAGGCAAAATACTCGTCAAAGCTGCTCACCTGATTATCCTGCGAATACTTTTCGAGGATGACCGAAAGCTCCTCCTCGCTCAACGCCGCCTGCGTCTTTTTCTGTACGCCCAAATAATCCTGCAATAAGGCGGAAATATCCCCCGCCGAAACATTAAGATCCTTTGCTAACTCATTTACACGGTATTTTTGTTCCATTAACAGTTCCCCTTTTGGTCAGTTTGCTCTGTATATAGACTTAGACAGGCTGTCAAAAAAGCCCTTATCTAAGATAGCTGTGATACCCGTTCTCACCGACAATACCTGCTTTATTTCGTCCATTGTCACATCTGCTCTGATATGCGGTACCGAATATTTATCGCAGATATAGTCTATCTCCTTGCGGGTCTTATCCGAAATGTCCGACGCGGTAAACACCCCGCTGACATTGCCGCGCTTTATCTCGTCGCACACCGCGTCATAGCCCAGCGCGATTTTTCCCGCCCTGCGACATAGCCCCAGCGTGCTTAAAAACTTATTCATTCGCTCTCGTCCTCTAACTGTTCTAAGAGCCTCTCGTACACCTCGTCGGGTACGGCGCATTTAAGTCCGCGCTCGAGCCCGCGCTTTTTATGGGCGGTATCAAGGCATTCGCGCCGCGGGCATATATACACCCCTCGCCCCGACTTTTTGCCTGTGGGGTCGAGCGATATCTCCCCGTCGGGCGCGCGCACTATGCGGATAAGCTGCTTTTTATCTTTCATCTGCTCGCAGCCCGCGCATTTTCTCTGAGGTATCTTTCTGACTGCCATTATGCTTTATCAGTCCTCGTCTTCGTCTTCGTCCGAGCCCTCGTAAAATCCGCTCTCGGGGCGTATATCTATCTTATAGCCCGTAAGCTTAGCGGCAAGCTTTGCATTCTGTCCCTTATTGCCGATAGCGAGCGAAAGCTGATTGTCCGGCACTATAGCGGTGCAGCTGCGTATCTCGGGGTCGGGTATATCCACCCTCACTACGTCGCTGGGCTTAAGCGCCTGCGCGATAAACAGCTTGGGGTCCTCGTTGTAGAATACCACGTCCATTTTCTCGCCGTTAAGCTGCTCGCATACCTTGGTTATCCTCTGACGCTTAGGTCCTATGCACGCGCCGAGCGCGTCAACGTCGGGATTGTTGCTGATGACCGCAACCTTAGAGCGAAAGCCCGGCTCGCGGCTTATTGCCTTTATCTCGACGGTGCCGTCGAATATCTCGGGCACCTCCTGCTCGAACAGGCGCTTTACCAGCTCTTTATTTATGCGGGAAATTTTAAGCGTCGGTCTGCGGTCGGACGCGGATACGCCCGATACGTACACCTTTATCATATCTCCCTCGCGTATTACCTCGCCGGGTATCTGCTCACTCTTAAACAGCGGCACCTCGTTTCCGTTTATGTCTACTATCGCGTTGCCTGTTCTCGGCTCTATCTTGTTGACCTTAACGGTGACAGCCTCTGCCTGAAGATCGCCCCACTGTGCAACAAGCTGCTCGCGCTCGACCTCTTTAATGCCCTGCTTTATTACCTGCTTTGCGGTCTGGGCGGCAATTCTGCCGAACTGCTTGGTGTCGAGCTTAATCGATACCATATCCCCGTAATTCAGCTTCTTGCGGGTGTGCGAGGCTGCCTCTTCTTTAGAGATCTGGTTTGCGCTGTCCTCCACCTGCTCGACTACCTCTTTTTGTATGGCAACGTCGAATTTTCCGTTTTCTATATCAAAGTCAAAGGTCATATTCTCACTGCGCGGATAATCCCTTTTTATAGCTATCACAAGCGCTGTCTTTATCTTCTCGAGCAATACGTCGGGCTCTATCCCTTTCTCTTTGGCAAGGAGCGTCAATGCCTCGAAAAGCTCGGTGTTGTTTGCGTTACTCATTTTCCGTTTGTCCTCCGTTTAGTTTATCTTAATAATTAAAGGTCAAGATTTATTCTCTTGCAGCGTGAAAGAGGAAAGCTCTCTTCTTTACCCTCGCATACCACGCTGACATTATCTCCGTCATAGCCGCACAGTGTGCCGCTTATATATCGCATATCGCCGCCGTCTAACCGTAAGGCTATCCTTATCGGCTGTCCCATCAGCTGCCGAAAATGCTCGGGCTTTCGTAATGCGCGGTCGAGCCCCGGGGAGCCGACCTCCGCCACGTCGATAAGGTCTATGCTCGGCATACGGTCTATAGCCTCGTTAATCGGGGCGGTTACCGCCTCGCACTCGTCGTCGCTTATCCCGCCGTCGGGCTTGTCAAAAAGCACCTTAAGATACCACATCGAGCCCTCTTTTTCAAATATGATATCCCAAAGCTCGTACCCGTACCGCTCTACTATCGGCGCGACAAGCTCCATAGCCTCCCGCTCGACCTCGGCGGCGCGGTTCTTCTTCCCGCCTTTTTGCTTTGCCATAAGCATTTCCTCCGCATTATACGGCGCATAGTCCCATATAAGCACTAAAGACTGAGTGAACTCAGTCTTTAGCCTAACATATTCTTCCGTTATATTATACCTCTTTTTTTCGGCTTTGTCAAGAGGTTTTTGCGGATTTTCTCAAATTTTACCCAAAATAGCTGTACAGCCTGCACATAAGCGTACCGTTGTACAGCTTTCGGTTCTTGTCCGCCTTTTTACCGAAAAGGGTCTCAAATTTATCGTCGGGCGTTATTATGTGCGCTCTTCTGCCGTCAAGGGGCAACAGCGCCGCTCCGAGCCTTTTATAAAGCTCGCGCGCCTGCTCGACCTCGAGCAGCCTCTCTCCGTAAGGCGGATTGGTCAGAAAGCAGGTTACGCCCTTAGGGCTGGCAAAGTCGCTTATATCCCGCCTCTCGACCCTTATCCTGTCGGCGACCCCCGCCTTTTGCGCGTTATGCAGCGTCAGCTTTATCGCCTGCTCGTCTATGTCATAGCCGTACGCGCAAAAATCGCAGTCGGTCTTTATCGCCGCGCGCGCCCTTTCGCGCTCGTCTTCCCATAGCTCTTTCGGGATTATCTCCCAGCTCTCCGCGTCAAAGCTCCTATCCAGCCCCGGCGCTTTATTTATCGCCCTCAGCGCACTCTCGATAAGCAATGTGCCGCTCCCGCAAAACGGGTCTATGTTCTTTGCGATTTTGATACGAGCAAAAAACCTTTCTTTATCGGTTTAGACCTCTTCAAGCAACCGACAGCGCAATTCATATAAAGCTGTTTTATTTGAATCCCAAGTCAGGCGCGCCATAGCGTCTTTATAACTCAGCCACTCGGAACCGATGTGTTCATTGGATAACTTTATGTCTGAAACACACTCAAACGCAAAATGATATTCGGGAATAACATAGGTGTTCTTTGCCCAATATTTCCTGTGTCGTTCCGAAATAACATTCGCGGGAATATACGCCATAGACGTCAGCTTTATAATACTGTTTGTTTTTATCCCTGTCTCTTCTGAAATTTCTCTGACTGCCGCCTCTATCGGCGTTTCGTCATCTTCACCGCCGCCGGCAATAAACTGCCACTGATCCAAATCCGAGCGATGAAAAACACAAAACTCCATCTCTCTCGAAGCTGTTTTCCTGAAAGGAATTGCCAATATCTGAAATGGTGCTCTCAACCTGTTAAACCTCCGCTAATCCCGATTTTCTGATTCAGTATACCGTAAATTTTGAGAAAGACAACCGTCTGCAAGTGATAAGCAGTTTTACACCGCAGGGGGTAATTACACCGCAAAGGCGCACTTTTCAATTATTTCTCGGTTTTGTATCAAACTCTGCAAGATTATATCTATGTTCTTTGCGATTTTGATACAAATAGAAAATCTGTCAATATAACCCTATTCCTTTTAAAACATTGGCCGTGCTCAAGCCTGCAAAGCGATAGGCGAAGCAATCCAAAGCAAACGGCAGCGGCGTTGAGTTTCCTAATTTAATAATCTTATAATTTCTTCTCAGTCGATCCGTATTCCTGATAATGGAGTCTTTTATAGACGGTCTTTCGATTTTTTTCGCGTTTTCAAGGATGTTTTCAAGTGTTCCAAACCTTTCTAATAAATAAGCCGCTGTTTTGGATCCAACTTTGTCCGCGCCCTTAAATTCCTTTACGATGGATCTTCCCATAAGAAATCTTAATCAGAATCTTTATCCATATATACCCTTGAGCCTGTGGCACCTCTTTGCCCCTGATATTTCCCTTTGTACGGATGCAGCGCATGATCATCCAGTCCGGCAAATACCAGTTGTCCGACCCTTCGTCCCGCATGCAGCTCAATGGCATACCGGTTGGCGTTGAACAATTCCAGTGTAATCTCTCCCTTAAAGCCCGGATCCACCCAGCCCGCGTTCTGAATAAAAAGTCCCATTCTCCCCAGAGAACTTCGTCCTTCAACAAATGCGGTAAGGTCATCAGGCAATTCTAAATATTCCATTGTGGTGGCCAGCACAAACTGCCCCGGCAACAGAATATACTTGTCTGTGGTGATCGTCTTGTATGGGATCTCTCTGCTCAAACCAATAATCCCAGACGGCGAATCCTCCACAATGCTATATGTATTTCCAATCCGGATATCGATACTGGCCGGCTGTATCTGTTCCGCCTCAAGGGGCGTCACGATCAGCGTCCGTTCTTCCAACATTTTCATTATCGTTTTGTCTGAGAGTATCATCGTATTCCTCCATTTCTGCAATGAACGCCTAATAAAGACGCAATTCTTTCTTCTTTTATAAAAACGGATTCGAATTGCCTTAATCCAAACCTGCGGACAAATAATTCACATTTGCATAAGAAAAAATAATAGGGGTTCAGCCCTTCACCAAATAATCCTTCAAAATTTCCCTGCCTTTTGGCTATGATCAGATCGGCATCCAATGTGATTTTCTTTGCCTTTTCAGAAAACCTTTTGATGACCGAACCCGGCGCGGTTTTTCTTTCCGCCCTTTTGCTTTGCCATAAGCATTTCCTCCGCGCTATACGGCGCATAGCCCCATATAAGCGCTAAAGACTGAGATTTCTCAGTCTTTAGCCTAACATATTCTACTGTAATATTATACCGCTTTTTTCGGCTTTGTCAAGAGGTTTTTGCGGATTTTCTCAAATTTTACCCAAAATAGCTGTACAGCCTGCACATAAGCGTCCCGTTGTACAGCTTTCGGTTCTTGTCCGCCTTTTTACCGAAAAGGCTCTCAAACTTATCGTCGGGCGTGATCACGTGCGCCCTCCTGCCGTCAAGGGGCAATAGCGCCGCTCCGAGCTTTTTATAAAGGTCGCGCGCCTGCTCGACCTCGAGCAGCCTCTCTCCGTAAGGCGGATTAGTCAGAAAGCAGGTTACGCCCTTAGGGCAGGCAAAGTCGCTTATATCCCGCCTCTCGACCCTTATCCTGTCGGCGACCCCCGCCTTTTGCGCGTTATGGAGCGTCAACTTTACCGCCTGCTCGTCTATGTCATAGCCGTACGCGCAAAAGGCGCAGTCGGTCTTTATCGCCGCGCGCGCCCTTTCGCGCTCGTCCTCCCAAAGCTTTTTCGGAATTATCTCCCAGTTCTCCGCGTCAAAGCTCCTATCCAGCCCCGGCGCTTTATTTATCGCCCTGAGCGCGCTCTCGATAAGCAGTGTGCCGCTCCCGCAAAACGGGTCGCACACGATATCGGTATCTCTTATATGCGCAATATCCGCTATCCCCGCCGCGAGCGTCTCCCTTATCGGCGCGGCGTTGGACAGCGCGCGATACCCGCGCTTATGCAGTGACGCGCCCGTCGCGTCTAACGTCAGCGTCACCTTATTTTTCATTATAGAAAAGCTGAATTGATACAGCGCCTCGGTCTCCTGAAAATAGCCGATATGATACACGCTCTTCAGCCGCTCGACCAGCGCCTTTTTAACTATCTTCTGACAGGCGGGCACGCTCTTAAGTACGGAATTTAGGCTGTACCCCTTTACGGGAAAGCGGTCAAATTTGCCCACAAACCGCTCGGCGGGTATCGCCCTTACTCCCTCGAATAGCTCGTCAAAGGTGACGGCGTTAAATTCGCCCATCACTATCCCCACGCGCTCAGCTACAGACAGCCCGATAAGACAGCGCACCAATACCCTCTCGTCCCCGTCAAAGGCTATCCGCCCGTCGGTGACGGCGAGATTATCGCCGCCCGCGCGCCTTATCTCATAAGCGAGCGTCTTTTCCAGTCCAAAGCGGCAGGGCGCGGCAAGTCTAAGCATCATACCTTAATCTCCCGAGCTCGTCTTTGACGTGTCGTCCGACGGCAGTACGGTAGAAGCCTGCCAGTCGGGCTCGGTCAGCGTTTCGCCGTAATGGGTGCTTCCGCCGCCCTCGTCGTGATAATTGCACACCTTAGGCAGGGCGTCCTTTTTATAATAGCCTATCGCGGTGCTCGTACATTTAGAGCCTGCGAGCAGTCCGCTTGCGGTGCAGTATTGACGCTCTACCACATTGGGGTCTTTAGTAAAGGTCTTAAGCGAATTGTCGTCCACTATCTGCACCATAAAGTCGTGCCATACCTGACCCATAACGGTATAATTCTTGCCTGTTATCGACTTGTTATCGTCATAGCCTATTCTTATAACTCCGAGATATTCGGGCGTAAGCCCCGCAAAGGCGACTATACGGTCGTCGTTAGATGTACCGGTCTTTCCGACTACCTCCATGCCCTCTATCTTAGCATAACGTCCCGTCGTGCCGAATGTAGCGTCCACGACCGTCTTCATCATACGGTTAGTGATATACGCGCTGTCCGAGTCCATAACTCTTTCGCCGACGGTGTCCATCTCGAGCACGGTCTTATCATTATAATCTGTGACCTTGCTGTACAGCTTAAGGTCATAGTACACGCCGCCCGTGCCGAATATCTGGAACGCTCCCGCGAGCTCGTCGAGGTACATACCGTTAGTCAGCTGTCCGAGAGCGACAGGCGACAACGCCATATCATTGGTATAGTCGAGCGTCGAGATGTGCAGGCTGTCCGCCAAAAAGTCAAAGCAGGTCTGCACCGAGAGCAGCTGAGCGCCTCGTACCGCCACGGTATTAATCGACTGCTGCACCGCATACCACGCGGGTACATAATCGCCGTAGTCTACCCCCTCAAAGTTTACGGGCCAGTATGTCCCGTCGTCGAGTATAACGCTAGGCGACTCTTTCATTAGCGAAGAATAGCTGATTATATTCTTATCTATAAGCTGTCCGTATACCGATATCGGCTTCATTGTAGAGCCTATCGGCAAAAGTCCCATAGTAGCGCGGTTAAAGCAGTTCTCACCCGGCTTGTCGCCTATTCCTCCCGCGAGCGCGATTATCCTGCCGTGATAGTCCGCCAGCACGAACGCGCCCTGTATCAGATCCTCTTCAAGCGCCGTAGTATCATATGACGGGAAGAAGTTGTACGGGTTGTTGAAAAACTCCTCGAGCTTATTCTGTATGGCCATATCCATATTAAGGTATATCTTATACCCGCCGCCGTACAGCTGCTTTAGCGCGGTGTCGTATTCCATACCCTTTAATTCGGCGAGATCCTCCGCCACCTGAACGATAGCCGCATCGACGTACCAGTTCTGCGTTACCTCATAATCGTCCCAGCGGTACGCCTCATAATCGTCCTCGTCGTTGTATATCTCGTCCTCGTCGAGCTCCTCGTCCTCTTCGTCCTCGTTGGTGCCGTAATATTCCTCATATCTCGGGTCAACATAGCCGTATGCGTCGCCCTCTACGATAAGGCGGAATTGCACTTTCTCGTTGCGCGCCTGCTCGTACTCGTCGGTGGTTATCAGCCCCTGCTCGTACATAAGTGCGAGAGCGTTTAGCTGATTTTTGCGCGAGAGCTCAAGGTCGGCATAAGGATTGGCTACACCGGGAGAATATGTCATACCCGCTAGTATCGCGCTCTCCGCTATGGTCAGTTGATCGACCGTCTTGCCGAAATAGTGGTACGCGGCGCTTCCTACGCCGTATATAGTTCCACCCAAAGGAACACGGTTAAGGTACGCCTCGAGTATGTCTATCTTTGTGTATTTAGTCTCGAGGGTCAGCGCGCGGAATATCTCTCTGAATTTGCGGTCGGGGCTTACTCTGTCGTCGCCCGTGATATTCTTGACGAGCTGCTGAGTTATCGTCGAGCCGCCCTGTCCGTAGCCGTTGAATAAGGTCGACACTGCGACATACATCGTCCTTATCCAGTCCACGCCCTCATGCTCGAAAAATCGCTTATCCTCGACGGCGATATACGCGTCCTGCAAATGGCGCGGGATATCCTCGATATCCACCCATATGCGGTTCTCGTCGCCGGACAGGCGGGTCACCTCTACCTCGTTTCCTTGCTCGTCCTCGGCGTAAATAAAGCTAGTGTAGCTTAGCTCGACGTTTTGCAAGTCCACGTCAAAGCTGCTGTCCGCAAACTGCATTACATACACCGTAAAAACGGTCGCGACGATACACCCCGTTATGACTACTATCATAACAAGGCTCAAAAACGTCGTGCCTATCACGCCGAGCACGTGCCGCACGGGATTAGCGTGCTTTTTCTTCTTTTTCTTTTTCGGGGGTAAGGGGCCGTCAAGCTCCATATCGTCCGTATCGTCTATATTATAGTATTTCGTTTTATTTTCGCTCATATTTTCTTCCTTTTCAGAATTTGCCCCAAGAGAAAGGCGTCAGCCAAGCCCTTGCCTATAGTAAAGTATAGCACATTTTCCCGTAAATGTTAATAGCGTGGGAAAATTTTTCCGAAAACTTTCATACAGTCGACAAAATATAACTTTTATTTCTTGAATGAGTATTCGTCAGAAAAATCAAACGTGGCAAAATAGTCCTCGGGCGTTTCCGCTCTGCGTATCATCTGATAACTGCCGTCGGGCTTTAACAGTATCTCCGCGCTGCGCAGCTTTCCGTTATAATTGTACCCCATAGAAAAGCCGTGCGCGCCGGCGTCGTGTATCACTATTCTGTCGCCTATGTCTATCTTGGGCAGCATGCGGTCTATCGCAAATTTGTCGTTATTCTCGCACAGCCCGCCGGTGATATCATACATATGGTCGCAGGGCATATCCTCCTTGCCCAGCACCGTGATATGGTGATAAGCGCCGTACATAGCGGGACGCATAAGATTTGCCGCGCATGCGTCAAGCCCGATATATTCCTTATAGATATGCTTTTCTCTTATCGCGGTGGCGACAAGATGTCCGTACGGCGCGAGCATAAATCTGCCAAGCTCGGTAAATATCTTCACCTCGCCGAGCCCCGCGGGGACAAGTATCTGGTCAAACTGCTTTCTTACCCCCTCGCCTATCGCCATAATGTCGTTGGGGGTCTGCTCGGGGCGGTAGGCTATCCCCACCCCGCCCGACAGGTTGATAAAGTCGAGGCACACCCCTGTCTTTTCCTTTATCTCGACCGCCGTCTTAAAGAGTATTCCCGCAAGCACGGGATAATAGTCGTTAGTCAGCGTGTTAGAGGCTAAAAACGCATGCATACCGAACCGCTTAGCGCCCTTTTGCTTTAATATCCTATATCCCTCGATAAGCTGGTCGTGGGTAAAGCCGTATTTTGCGTCCTTGGGGGTGTCCATTACGTTGCCCTTTTCGCTGGTCTTAAATTCGCCGCCCGGATTATAGCGGCAGGAGATAGTCTCGGGTATCCCCGTCAGCTTGTCGAGCACCTCTATATGGGTAAAGTCGTCGAGGTTTATCACCGCGCCGAGCTTGTACGCAAGGCGAAAATCCTCATCGGGCGTGGCATTAGAACTAAACATTATATCCTCTCCCTTTGCCCCCACCTTGTCCGACAGCATAAGCTCGGTATACGACGAGCAGTCAAAGCCGCAGCCCTCGTCCAATAGCAGCTTCATTATGTACGGGTTCGGTGTCGCCTTTACCGCGAAATACTCGCGGTAGCCCTTATTCCACGAAAACGCCTGCTTTACCCTGCGGGCGTTTTCCACTATCCCCTTTTGGTCGTAAATATGAAAGGGCGTGGGATATTCTTTGATTATCTCTTCGATTTTTTCCTTGCTAACAAAAGGCTTTTTTGTCATAATATTATCTCCTTTATATAATGCGCACCCCGTAAATATTTTTCTCTATATAAAAAGCATAACGAGTATTTTTGCTTTGTTCAATCAGGCTCAGATGTTCATATATTTCTCAAGAAACTTTACCGACAGCTCTATCCATTTTTTGCAATTGTCAAGATAGAAGTACTCGTTCCAGCCCGTCGCCTTGTCGCAGGTGGACAGCCCGTGAGGGCCCGAGTCGAACATATGCAATTCGCACGGCACCTTATTAGACACGCACGCCTTAGCCATAGCGAGGCTGTTTTGCGCGGGTACGCAGTCGTCGTCCGCCGTGCACCATATAAACACGGGCGGAGTTTTCGGGGTGACGCGGTTCTCGCAGGACAGCTTGGACAATTCGTCGCGTGTAGCGTATTCTCCGAGCAAAATATCAAACGAGCCCTTGTGCGGGTTTGACACGCCGCTTATCACGGGGTAGCTTAATACCACGGCGTTAGGACGTATATCCTCGGGCTTGCAGTCTAGCGCCTTATATATCACGGGATCGCTCCACATAGTAGCCGTGCACGCCGCGAGATGTCCTCCCGAGCTTGCTCCCCATACTGCGACCTTTTCGGGGTCTATGCCGAACTCCTCGCTGCGCTCGCGTATCTTCTTTATACAGTACGCCGCGTTGAGCAAAGACGCGGGATAGCGCTTTTTAGTGGTGTATATTAGCACAAATGTATTATACCCCTCGGCGGCGTAGCGCATAGCTATCGGCTCAGCCTCGCGCGCGGAGCAGTATTCATACCCGCCGCCCGGCAGTATCAGCATAGCGGGGCGCTTTTTGCAAAAGGGCAGCCCCTCCACGTCGTCGAGCAGATACGCCTTTAGCGACACGGTCTTTTCCTTATCGAGATAAAATAATTTTACCGTCATATCCGTTTATCCTTTCAATTGGCAAATGATACATATTTATTTAATTATACTATATCTTTACCAAAAAATCAACCCCTGCCGCCCTAATAACGGCAAGGGTAAATTTCATTTATGGTATTTAGTTCCCGCGTTTATCGAAAACGCGCGGTATATCTGCTCGAGCAGCATTATCCGCGCGAGCCTGTGCGGAAAGGTCATCTCCGACATAGATAGCCTTACGTCCGCCCTTTGCTTTATGCTGTCGGACAGCCCGCAGGAGCTGCCTATGATAAAATTGAGCGCGCTCTTGCCGCCTACCGCCGCGCGGGATATGTCGGCGGCTAGGCTTTCGCTCGAGAGCTGTTTGCCCTCTATGCACATAGCGTATGTTACGGCGTTAGCTAACAGCTTTTTTTCTATCAATACAGCCTCTTTTTGCAATGCGGCGGTGATTTGCGCCGCGTTAGGCTCTTGCGGGAGAGCTGCGGGCTCGACCTCGTTTATCGTCAGCTTGCACATTGCCCCGAGCCGCTTTTCGTATTCTTTTGACGCGAGGCGAAAGTATTCTTCCTTTAGCCCGCCTACGCATATAATATTTACCGCTATCATCAGTGCTTTTTATTTGCGGCGTAATTCTCAAACCGCTTTTTCTCCTTTTCGGCGGCCTTGCGGCGCTTGGAATTTTCCACCGTGCGGGTGACGATAAAGCATATTGTGAGCACCACGAAAAGTACCGCCGACACCTTGAACCACGTCTGACCGAGCTGCTGCTTTATGCGGTCGATATAAAACTCCACCTGCGAGAGATTAACGTCGCTGTTAGCCACGAGATTTAGCGTAGCTATCGTCTGACCGCGGTATTTTACATCCATAACGCCGAGCACGTCGCCCTTCTTGACGGGGGCGGTCACCTCGTCGTACGCCTTAAAGGTCTTTTGCACGTTGCTCTCGTCTATATCCTTAGGCAATAAAGCGGTATAGTCCGACTGCGGGGAGAGCACGACCTGCGAGGCGTTCTCGCCGTACTTTACATCCACCTCGGTCATTCTGTCCTCTTTATTTACCACCGTCATCATAGCAAAGGTATTAAACGCCCAGTCGTACAGATTTACCGCGTCGACAAAATTATACGAATACTCGTACGGCTCGCCGTCCTTATCATACAGCGGCGCACCCATAGTGACGAGCAGATAATTGAACTGCCTGCGCACCCCCGACACAAGGCATCTGCCCGACTGGTCGGTAGTACCCGTCTTTATGCCGTATGCGCCCTCATAATAATAGTACGGGTTGCCGGGATTTATCAGCGACACGGTGCTGTATATCGAATAGCCGTCGGGGTAGGTCGAATTAGGCGGCATCTCATACTCATAAGTCCCGCATATCTCGGAGAATTTAGGGAGATTGTCGAGCGCGTACTTTGTAATAAGATACATATCCTTTGCGGTGGTGTAGTTTTCTTCTTCAAAAAGCCCATGCGCGTCGGAAAAGTGCGTACCCGTGCAGCCTATCTCCTTAGCCTTGGCGTTCATCATATCGAAGAATTTATTCATATCGCCCTTGCCGACATTGTACGCGAGGATATTAGCCGCCTCGCAGCCCGACGGCAGCATAAGCGCATACAGGCAGTCCTTATAGGTGAGATTGTCCTGCAGCGGCTCTATCGACGCGTGCGAAACGTCGGTCTTATTCGGGTCGCCGCTGTAAAATTCGTCAAAGCACTCGTACGGCACCTCGACCTTGTCCGTCCAGTCGTACACCGCCTCGAGAGTGATTATCGCCGTCATTATCTTAGTGGTGGAGGCGGGGTACATCTTCTTGTCCTCGTTCTTTTTATATACGACGTCGCCTGTGTCGAGGTTGACCATATACACCGCCTCGCTCCATACGGTATCGGTATCGGGGTCAAAAAGCCCGCCCGTATCATCCTCGGCAAAAGCCGTAACGACAAGCGAGCACAATGTCAGCGCACAAGCCAGCGCAAAAGCCGCGCCGCGCAGTATTCTTTTCATAATTATCTGCCTTTCGGTAAAATAAGGAATTTATATAATATGATATGATAATTCTATCACAATAAGCCTAAGTTGTCAAATAAAACCTTAATAAATTCGCAATATCTTAAAACTTGCCCCCGCGATATGCAGGGGCAAAAAGCTTTATCACTTGGTGCCGAACAGTCTGTCGCCGCCGTCGCCTATTCCGGGCACGATATACAGATCGTCATTGAGTCCCTCGTCCATAGCGCCGCAGTATATATCCACGTCGGGATATGCGCTGTGCAGGGCGTTAGCGCCCTCGGGGCAGGCGATAAGGCACATAAACTTTATCGAGCGCGCGCCGCTCTCTTTTACCTTTTTGACCGCGTGAACGGCGGAAACGCCCGTCGCGAGCATAAGGTCGGTTATTATTACGTCGCGCTCGGCTATATCGAACGGCAGCTTGCAGTAATACTCCGAGGCTGTGTTGCCGTTAGCCTTGTCGCGGAATATCCCTATATGCCCTATCTTAGCGGCGGGGACGAGCTTTACCGCGCCCTCTGCCATACCGAGACCCGCGCGCAGGATAGGCACGAATGCGAGCTTACGACCCGATATGACGTTAGAGTCGGCGATAGCAAGCGGGGTCTGTATCTGTACGGATTTTAACGGCAGGTCGCGGGTCGCCTCATAGCACATCAGCATAGATATCTCCGATACCAGCTCTCTGAATTCTTTAGAGCCGGTATTCTTGTCCCTTACTAAAGAGATCTTATGCTGTACAAGCGGATGGTCGCAGATGTGTAGCTTATTGTTTTCCATATTATCCTCATTTCTCCCCGTGTTTGTATTCCGCGCGGCAGTACGGGGTCGCCGCATATATCTTAATCAGCCTTTTCTAAATTGTGTATCTTTTCTACTCTGGCGGCGTGCCTGCCTCCCTCAAAGTCGGTGGATAAGAACACCCTTACTATCTCCTCGGCTACCCCGCTTCCTATAACGCGTCCGCCCATACAAAGCACGTTTGCGTCGTTGTGCAGTCGGGTATATTTAGCGGTGTACTCATTATGGCAGACAGCGGCGCGTATGCCCTTTATCTTATTTGCCGCCATAGATATCCCTATCCCCGTGCCGCAGATAAGTATGCCCTTTTCGCTCTCCCCCGATTTTATCTTTCCGCATACCGTTTCGGCGATATCGGGATAGTCGCAGGTCTCGCCGTTACAGCCGCAGTCGATATATTTTTCTCCGAGGTCGTCAAGGACCTTAAGCACCTCAAGCTTTAGCGGATAGCCCGCTCTGTCGCATCCGACAGCAAGCATAGTCATTCTCCTTTCCTTGCCTCAAGCTCGCGCTGAGCCTGCGGCAGCTGCACATAGCAGGGCATTATTTTCTCGGGTGTGACGGGCTCGGTATACTGTGCGGCGAGACACACCCCGCAGGCGCTCTGAGCCGCCGCCCATTTAGGAAGTGTATATGCCGCGCCGAGCCTCTCGGCTAAAATCATCGCCCCGTCGCCCGTAAAAGTAAATTCTTCGTCTATATAATCTTTAAGCATATCCTCTATCTCGTCGACAGTAAGGCACGCCTCGTCGTTTAGCCTTATAAGCTTATCGCCGTCCGCCTTAAATATCGCGCAATACAGCCGCCCTATCTTAGCGTCGAGCGCCGCGCATATTATCCCTCTTTTTACCTGCACCGAATACGCCGCCGCGAGGCAGGAGGTCACCGCCGCGCAAGGCTTTTTCAGCCCGTAGGCGAGCCCCTTTATTGTGGATACGCCTATCCTTATCCCGGTAAACGACCCGGGTCCCATGCTTACGGCGAAAAGGTCGATATCCGATAGCTTTATGCCGCTTAGCCTCAGCATATCCTCGATAAGCGGCGCCGAGGTCACCGAGTGTGTAAGCCCGTTATTTATCTCATACCTTGCGGCAAATTCGCCCCGCGCGGTATCGTATACCGCCGCCGAGCACACCGAGCTGTCGGTATCTAAGCCGAGTATCAGCACTTATATTTCCCCCTTAGTCGAGCAAGGTGATATTGCGCTCGCTGTCGCCCGTTTTTTCAATCTCGACTATGCAATAATCCTCAAGTACGGCGGTAAGCTCGGGTATATTCTCGCTCCATTCTATCACAATCACCCCGCCGCGCTCAAGATAATCGAAAAAGCCCATCGAGTACAATTCCTGCAGGCTGCTTATCCTAAACAGGTCAAAGTGGAACACGGGCGTCCTGCCCTCATACTCGTTTACTATCGCAAAGGTCGGGCTCTGCGCGCCGTCCGCGCCGAAATAGCCCGCTATCCCCTTTGTAAGCTGGGTCTTTCCCGCGCCCATCTCCCCGCGAAACAGCAGGCATTTCCCGGGGCGCAAGAACGACGCTATCTGCCTGCCTATGTCTACAGTCTCCTCGGGGGAGGAAGAAATAAAGGTCATCATCAGAACAGCCCGCTTATCTCTCCGTTTGCGGCAACGTCTATATTATTAGCTGCGGGAGCCTTAGGCAGCCCCGGCATAGTCATTATCTCGCCTGTCAGCGCGACGATAAAGCCCGCGCCGTTAGACAATTTTACATCCCTTATCGTTATGTCAAAGCCCTCGGGCTTGCCGAGCTTGGTCGGGTCGTCCGACAGTGAATACTGCGTCTTTGCCACGCACACGGGTATGCGGTCGCAGCCGAGCGCCTCTATCTCCTTTATCGCCTTTTGAGCCTGCGCGGTATAGGTCACACCGTCCGCGCGGTATATCTCCTTAGCGAGTATCTCGAGCTTTTCTTTTATGCTCAGCTTCTCGTCATACAGCGTATGGAAATCAGCCTCGCCCTTATCTATCACGGCGTATACCTTTTGTGCAAGGTCTATGCCGCCCTCGCCGCCCTTAGCGAATACCTCAGCGAGAGATACCTCCACGCCCATATCGGCGCAGAACTTTTGCACGTACTCTATCTCGGCGTCGGTGTCGGTGCCGAATTTGTTTATCGCGACAACGACGGGTACGCCGAACTTGCGCATATTCTCTATATGCGTCTTAAGGTTAACTATGCCCTTTTTAAGCGCGTCGAGATTTTCTTCCGACAGCTCAGTCTTAGGCACGCCGCCGTTATATTTAAGCGCGCGTATGGTCGCTACTAGCACCGTGCAGTCGGGCTTAAGTCCCGCAAAGCGGCACTTAATATCAAAGAACTTCTCCGCGCCGAGATCCGAGCCGAATCCCGCCTCGGTTATCGCGTAGTCGCCTAATTTAAGCGCGAGCTTAGTGGCGCGTATGCTGTTGCAGCCGTGCGCTATATTGGCAAACGGGCCGCCATGGATTATCGCGGGGGTATTCTCTAGCGTCTGCACGAGGTTGGGGTTTATCGCGTCTTTTAGCAATGCCGTAAGCGCCCCTACCGCCTTAAGATCCTCGGCGTAAACGGGCTTATTGTCATAAGTATATGCCGCGAGTATCCTGCCGAGCCGCTTTTTAAGGTCGCTCAGATCCTCGGCGAGGCACAGTATAGCCATAAATTCGGTCGCTACCGTTATGCGGAAGTGATCCTCTCTGGGCACACCGTTTACCTTTCCGCCAAGACCGATAGTTATATTTCTCAGCGCGCGGTCGTTCATATCGAGGCACCTGTCCACCATAACGCGGCGCGGGTCGATGTTTAACGCATTGCCCTGCTGGATATGGTTGTCGATAAGCGCGCACAGCAGATTGTTAGCCGAGGTCAGCGCGTGCATATCCCCCGTAAAATGCAGATTTATATCCTCCATAGGCACTACCTGAGCGTATCCGCCGCCCGCCGCGCCGCCCTTTATCCCGAATACGGGGCCGAGCGACGGCTCGCGCAGAGCCAATACGGCGTTCTTGCCTATTTTATTCATAGCCTGTCCGAGACCGACGGAGGTGGTAGTCTTTCCCTCTCCGGCGGGGGTGGGATTTATCGCCGTTACAAGTATCAGCTTTCCGTCCGGCTTAGTGCTGAGACGGTCTATGCACTCCTGCGATATCTTCGCCTTATAATGCCCGTAAGGGATAAGCTCGTCCTCGGTTATGCCGAGGGGTGCTGCTATATCCTTAATCTTCTTCATCTTCGCATTCTGCGCTATCTCTATATCTGTCAGCATATTAGATCCTTTCTGCGGCATATTGCCGCTCTAAAGCGGTAAAAAATCTATAATATGAGTATACCATAACATATTAAAAATTTCAAGTAAAATTTAGTATCACCGCTATTCAAATTTAAGCTGCGTTATATCCTCCTTAACGGCAGCCCCTGCGGCGGGCACAGTCTTAGTGCGGCAGCGCGCGTCGTCCTTTATCATACCCTCGGTATACGGCATAGCGGCGGCAAGCTCGGTCTTAGTAAGTCTCATTACCTGCACGCCCTGAGTGTCCCTCGCCGCCTTAGGCAGGATAAGCGCGGTATCGAATATCAGCGTCTTGCCCGCTGCGGAGGAGAGCACAAACTCCCTGTCCTCGGTGATATGCCACATGGATATCAGCGGCGAGCCGTCATTATATGCGTTGGCGAGCTTTTTGCGGCGTGTCTTTGTCTCAAACGAGGTCATAGGCACTTTAGCGCATTTTCCGTTTTTATAGAATATCACCAGCATACCCGAATAATCCTCGCAGGCGACCGCTTTAACTATCCTCTCGCCCTGCTCCATTTCGAGCTTAGCGGGGATATAGTCGCCCATAGCGCTCGCCTTTGTGTCGTCAAAATCGGACGCCTTAGCCTTATACACCTGATATTTATCGGTAAAGAACATTAGCTCGGTGCGGTTAGTGCCCTCGTAACTTAACACTATCTCGTCGTTTTCCTTAAGCTTATGCTCTCCGCTCATTCTCAGCGACTGCGGGGTTATCTTCTTAAAATACCCCTCTTTGGTGAAGAACAGATTAACCGCGTAGTCGGGCACGTCCTCCTCGGGCTCGTCGGGCTGCTCGACTATGCCGTACAGCAGCTGAGACTTTCTCGGCTTGCCGTACTTTTCGGCTATCTCTTTCAGCTCGGAGATGATTATCTGCCTTACCCTGCGGTCGGAGGAGAGTATATCCTCCATATCCTCTATATCGCTCTTTAGGCGGTCTATCTCCTCTATGCGCTTTAATATAAACGCCTTATTTATATTGCGCAGGCGTATATCAGCGACGTACTCCGCCTGTATCTCGTCTATACCGAAGCCTATCATAAGGTTAGGCACTACCTCGTTTTCTTCCTCGGTCTCGCGGATTATCTTTATCGCCTTGTCGATATCGAGCAATATCTTTGACAGGCCTTGCAGCAGGTGCAGCTTTTCCTTTTGCTTTCTCAGGTCGAACTTTACTCGCCGTTTTACCCCCGTCATGCGAAAATCCGTCCACTCGTCGAGTATCTCCTTTATCCCCATGACCTTAGGCCAGCCGCCCACAAGCACGTTAAAGTTGCAGGAGAACACATCCTGCAGCGGGGTGAGCTTGAACAGCTTATTCATCAGCGCGTCGGGGTCTGTCCTGCGCTTAAGGTCGATGGCTATTTTCAGTCCCGAAAGGTCGGACTCGTCGCGCGCGTCGGTTATCTCCTTTATCTTTCCGAGCTTTACAAGCTCCACTATCTTGTCTATTATCGCCTCTAAGGTCGTGGTGGGCGGTATCTCGGTTATCTCTATGCAGTTTGCGTCCTTGTCATAATTATAGCGGCTGCGCACCTTGATATTGCCTCGCCCGCTCTCATACAGCGCCCTGAGCTCGTCCTCGTCCGCGAGTATATACCCTCCCCCCGGAAAGTCGGGCCCGGGCAGTGTGGATATTATATCATGCTCGGGATTTTTCATTAGGGCGGCTGCGGTCTCGCATACCTCGGCGAGATTGAACGAGCATATATTGCTCGCCATGCCGACCGCTATACCGATATTGTTATTTACGAGCACGGTAGGAAACTTTACCGGCAGCAGCACGGGCTCTGTCGTGCTGTTGTCATAATTAGGCACAAAGTCCACCGTATCCTTATCTATATCGGCGAATACCTCGGCGCATATCGGGTCGAGCTTTGCCTCGGTGTACCTCGACGCGGCGTAGGACATATCCCGCGAATACGCCTTGCCGAAGTTGCCCTTGCTGTCGACATAAGGGTGCAGCAACGCCTCGTTTCCTCTTGCAAGCCTCACCATGGTCTCATATATGGCGGCGTCGCCGTGTGGGTTTAGCCGCATGGTCTGTCCGACTATGTTAGCGGACTTTGTTCTCTGCCCCGTCAGCAGTCCCATCTTGTACATAGTATACAGCAGCTTGCGGTGAGAGGGCTTAAAGCCGTCTATCTCTGGCAAGGCGCGCGACACGATAACGCTCATTGCATACGGCATAAAGTTGGTTATCAGCGTGTCGGTTATCGGCTGGTCGGCGACAAGCCCCGCGCCCTCGATATACGCGTCCGTCTGCTTTGGGGCGGTGTTATTTGCTTTTGAATTTTTCTTCTTCATATATTTTCCTTTTTATATCGAAAATTCCTCTTTAAGCTTTAGATATCTCTGATACGCGCGGGGGTATTCTTCCTTTACCTTATCCGCGCTTTTAAGAAAATGGTGCGACAGTACGTCCGCATCCTTAAGCACCTCGTCATACGGCGCGCCTACATTCTCTTTATCCGAGTGCGCCGCTATCGCGGTGGCTATAACTCCTATCTCGCACGGGGTGAAAAGCTCGGTCTTAGCGAGTATCGGCAAAGACGCGTCCGCGCTCTTCTTTGCGTGCTCCTCCGCGTTGCCCGTAAGATATTTGTCATAGTCGTGGAGCAAAGCGCCCACCGCCGCTATCTCGGTATCCAGCCCGCGCCTCAGCGCTATCAGCGCCGCCGCCTGCTCCGCCCTAAAAATATGGATATACCCCGCCGTGCGGCGCTCGTCGGGCAGACTGTCCAGCATCATACATACTACCGTCTCTATTACCTTTACTCTGTTTATCTGCATATATCCTCCGTCAAGATACGTCTATATCGTCAAGGTACATATACCCATAGTCGCGTATATAGTCCTTTCTTCCGTCGAGATTATCACCGAGCAGCAGCTCGAATATCTCCTTTGTCTTCTCCGCCTCCTCGGGGCATACCTTAATAAGCCTGCGGGTGTCGGGGTTCATGGTAGTCAGCGACATCATCTCGGGCTCGTTCTCGCCGAGTCCTTTTGAGCGCTGTATCGTGTACTTTGTCTTATCGCCGAAATTTTCGAGTATGCGGCTCTTTTCCTGCTCGGTATAGGCAAAATACGTCTTATCCTTTGTATTTATCTCATACAGCGGAGACTCGGCGATATATACGTACCCCTGCTCTATCACGGTAGGGACTAGCCTGTACAGCATAGTCAGTATCAGCGTCCTTATCTGATAGCCGTCATAATCCGCATCTGTGCAGATGACTATCTTGCTCCACCTGAGATTGTTTATATCAAACTGCGGCAGACTGCGGTTAGACTTGCTCTTTATCTCCACCCCGCAGCCGAGTATCTTCATAAGGTTGGTGATTATCTCGCTCTTAAATATGCGCTCGTGGCTCGCCTTAAGGCAATTGAGCGTCTTGCCGCGCACGGGCATAACCGCCTGATAATCCGCGTCGCGCGCCTGCTTTACCGCGCCGAGCGCCGAATCGCCCTCCACGATATACAGCTCGCGGCGCTCTACATCCTTACTGCGACAGTCCACAAACTTCGGTATGCGGTTGGTAAGGTCTATCTTCTCGGCGTACACTTTCTTGAGATTTTCCTTAGCGCGGTCGGCGTTCTCTCTCGCGCGCTTATTTACCATCACCTGCTCGCATATCCTTACCGCGTCGTCGGGATTTTCGAGAAAATACACCTCGAGCGACCGCTTTAGCCAGTCGGTCATAGCCTCTTGGATAAACTTATTTGTTATCGACTTTTTGGTCTGGTTCTCATAGCTTGTCTGGGTAGAAAAGTTAGAGGATATGAACACAAGGCAGTCCTGTATATCGACGTACTTTATCTTAGCCTCGTTTTTATTATACTTGCCGTTTGCCTTGAGCCAGCTGTCTATCTGATAGGTAAACGCGGTATTCAGCGCCTTTTCGGGGCTGCCCCCGTGCTCGAGAAAGCTCGAATTGTGATAATGCTCGATAAAGTGCACTTTATTAGAAAAGGCAAACGCCGCCTTTAGCTTTACCTTATATTCGGGCTTGTCCTCTCTGTCCTTGCCGACCCGCTGTGCCGTCCAGACCTGCGGCAGTGTAAACGCCGTATCGCCGACGGCCTCTTTAAGATAATCGCTTATGCCGTTTTGATAGCAGTAGGTCTTTTCTTCAAAGCGGGTGCCGTTCTCGTCCTCGACCTCGCTCCTTAATACAAAGGTCAGCCCGTCGTTTACTATCGCCTGCCGCCTTAATACATCGTCAAAGTACTCTATCGGCACATTTATATCGGTGAATACCTCGAGGTCGGGCTTCCACCTTATCTTAGTGCCGGTCTTGCCGTCCGACTGTCTGCGGCGAAATCCGCGCTCGTCCTTTTCTACATTAAAGCCCTTTTCAAAATTGAGCTCGTATATCCACGTCCCGTTGTTAGAGCGCACCTGCATATATTCTGAGGCAAACTGCGTCGAGCAAAGGCCTAAGCCGTTAAGTCCGAGCGAATACGAATAGCTCTCCTCGCTGTCGTTGTCATATTTTCCGCCCGCGTACAGTGTGCAAAACGCAAGCTCCCAGTTGTACTTCTGCTCGTTTTTATTAAAATCTATCGGTATACCGCGCGCAAAATCCTCTACCTCAAAGCTGCCGTCGAGATAGCGCGTGACGATTATCCTGTCGCCATAGCCCTCGCGCGCCTCGTCGATAGAGTTGGAAAGTATCTCAAATACCGAGTGGCAGCAGCCCTCAAGCCCGTCCGACCCGAATATTACCCCGGGGCGCAGCCTTACCTGATCGGGACCCTTAAGCTGCTTTAGGCTGTTGTCGCCGTAAGCCTTTTTTGCCATTTATCGTCTTCCTTTCGTTTAAACAAATACATATTCATTTTATCACATTTCCTTATTTTTTGCAAGGAAAAAATTATTAATATGTATTTCATCTTTTTTCAAGAAAATTCTATTGATTTTACATTATAAAAACGCTATAATAATATCAAGACATACCGAAAGCGAGTGAAAATTTTGGAAATACGCATAGCGGGCACAGTCAGCGAGTCTATCGTTGACGGACCCGGAATAAGATACACGATATTTACACAGGGCTGCCCCCACCACTGCGAGGGCTGCCACAACCCCGAGACGCACGATTTTAACGGCGGGCGGCTTGCCGACACCGACAGGATATACGAGCACATAGTACGCGACCCATTGCTTAAGGGTGTGACATTTTCGGGGGGCGACCCGTTTTGTCAGCCCGCGCCGCTTTATGACTTAGGCAAAAAGCTTAAAGAGAACACCTCGCTGGATATTATGATATACACGGGCTATACCTTTGAACAGCTGCTCGATATGGCGAAAAAGGATATCAACGTCAAAAATCTGCTGTCTGTTGCGGATATTATAGTCGACGGCAGATTTATCCTCGCCCAGAGGAGCTTAGAGCTAAAATTCAAGGGCAGCCGCAATCAGCGCACCATCGACTGTCAAAGGTCGCTTGCCGAAGGGAAGGTAATACTCAAGGAGCTGTAATGAGATCACGATCTATATTATTTTTGATAACCGCTTTAGCTATATCCATTCTTTTCAGCGGCTGTACCGAGGACGACGGCAAGGGTCACATCTTTACCTACGATATCACCTCTAACCCCGCCTCGCTCGACCCGCAGTGCGCCGAGGACGCCGAGTCCTATCTGCTGATAAACTGCATATACGAGGGGCTGCTTTCATGCGGGGCGGACGGCGAGATAAAATGCGCGGGCGCAAAGAGCTATAAGGTATCCGACGACGGGCTTACATACACCTTTGAGCTGAGAAAGGACAGGGTGTGGACGGACGTCAACGGATATAATGAAAAATGCACCGCCGCCGACTACGTTTACGGCTTTAAACGCCTATTCAGCCCCGAGACCCGCGCCGCAGCCGCGGAAAAATTCTTCTGTATCAAAAACGCCGAGAAGCTCACAAAGGGCGAGCTGAAAGACTTTTCTAAATTAGGGGTAAAGGCAAAGGACGACTTTACCCTTGTGATAACTCTCGAATACGACGAGCCGCTCTTCCCTCTGCTGCTTACCACCGCCGCGGCAAAGCCCTGCAACGAAAAATACTTCCTGCGCTCGCAGGGAAAATACGGGCTGACCGCCGAGGACACCCCGTCTAACGGCGCGTTTTACCTAAAGAGCCGCAATTACGACCCGTGGAGCAACGATAATAACAATCTCGTCCTGCGTGCAAACCCCAAATACAGCGAGAGCACCGAAGTAACGGCGCTCGGGCTGAACTTCTTTATCGTCCCCGCCGAGTCTGTGACCGACGACTTTTACGCGGGGACCACTAACAGCATACCCGCCTCGGGCAGTCTCGCCCAGACGCTTATACGCGACGGGTACGAATATGACGAGTTTCGCACCTCGGTGTACGGTCTGATGATGAATTTAAAAACCGCCGCCACCAAAAGCGACTTTCTGCGGTACGCCCTGCTTTACGCCGCCGAGCCGAGCGAGGCGGAGCTGCCGTTCGGCTTTTCCGAGGCTAAGAGCGCGATAGCGCCCTCTGTCGGCGTGGGAGGAGAACTATACGGCGACTACCTCGACGATACCCCTATAATCAAGCCCGACGAGATAAAAGCGTCCACATCTTATCAGAGCGCGCTTGGCGAGCTAGACCGCGAGCAGCTGTCCAAAGTGCGCATTATAGCGGTCGAGAACCGCGACGAGGATATCATCTCCGCGGTGCAGACTGTTATGCAGCAGTGGCAGGGCAAGCTCGGCTTTTACTGCGATATAGCCTTTTTGTCGCAGGACGAATATGACGCGGCGCTAAAGTCGGGGGATTATTCGATAGCGGTGACAAGGCTTATCGGAGAGTACGACCGCCCCGACTCGGCTCTCGGCAAATTTGCCAAGGGCGGAGAATATTCCTATTCGTATATGGGCGAGGATTTTGACAGGCTTATTTCCCTGAGCCGCTCAGCCGAGCGCCCCTCCGACAGCTTTAAATACTGCAAGCAGGCGGAACAGCTGCTTATTAAGAGCGGCACGTTTATCCCTCTGGCGTGCTGCTCGGAATATTTCTTTTACAGCGAGGGCTGCGAGAATATAAAATACGACCCCTTTACCGGTAATATCGACTACACCTCAGCACTTTATAAGGACTAAGGAGAATTTATGCAAAATACTAAATTTCAGCCCTACAGCATACTTATGTCTGTATACGGCGGCGACAAGCCCGAATATCTAAAAGAATGCCTCGACAGCCTATTGGCTCAGACCGTCCCCTTTGACGAGCTTGTGCTTGTGTGCGACGGTCCGCTTAATGCCTCTCTCGATAATATGATAGAAGAATACGGCGTTATTATCGGCGACAAGCTGATATTAAAGAGGTTAGACGAGAACAAGGGCACCGCCTTTGCCGCTAACGTCGGGCTAAAGCTATGTAAAAACGAGCTTATTATGAAAATGGACCCCGACGACGTATGCCTGCCCGAGCGCGCGCAAATGCAGCTCGAGTTTTTAGCCTCTCACCCCGGGATAGATATGCTCGGCGGATATATTGAAGAGTTTAAGAGCAGCACGGGCGAGCACCTTTCTACAAGAAAGACCCCCGTGCAGGATATAGATATACGCAGGTTTGCAAAGCGGCGCACCCCGTTTAACAATCAGACGCTCATATACAAAAAATCGCTCGCTATGCGTATAGGCGGCTACAGCGACGACCTTATCCGCTGCGAGGATTATGACTTTATGGTGCGTATGCTGATATACGGCGCTAAGGGGGCCAATCTCCCGCAGACGCTGGTAAAATACCGCGTCGACGAGGCTAATCTCGCCCGCCGCCGCAATTATAAGAATACCAGCAGCTTTATCACGGTGCGCCGCAAGATACACAAGCTCGGATACTCGGGGCTGTCGGATCTTATCATACCCTGCATAGCGCAGGTGATATTGTTTTTGACCCCGAGCTTTTTCACCGGACTGCTGTATAAAAATATACTTAGGCGGTATTGACAATTACCACTTGAAATTTTTGATAATATGGTGTATAATTTATTTGAACAAACGGGCTTTTGCCCTTAATAAAGAAAGGAATATTCATCATGATGGAAGTATTGCTCGAAACCTCCGCACGCCACGTGCATGTTACCGAAGAAACGCTTGAGATCCTATTCGGAAAGGGCCACAAGCTGACCAAGAAAAAGGACCTCTCTCAGCCGGGACAGTTCTCCTGCGAAGAGCGTGTCACCGTGACCGGTCCGAAAAAGGCTATCGCCAACGTATCTATCTTAGGTCCCGTAAGACCCGCAGATCAAGTAGAATTATCCGCCACCGACGCACGTTCTATAGGCCTTCCGATAGTAGTAAGAGAGTCGGGCGACCTTGACGGCACCCCCGGCTGTAAGATAACGGGTCCTTGCGGCGAGGTCGAGATAGCTCAGGGCGTTATCGTCGCAAAGCGCCATATCCACCTTGTCCCCGAGACCGCTAAGGCGTGGGGCGTAGAGAATAAGCAGATAGTATCCGTTAAGGTAAACTCCGACGGCAGGAGCGCCGTCCTCGGCGACGTTGTCGTAAGAGTAAGCGAGAATTTTGCCGACGCTATGCACATAGACACCGACGAGTCCAACGCCGTCGGCGCGGTCCCCGGTATGATGGTCGAGGTTATAAAGTAACCGATAAAACAAAATAATAATAATACATAATGTATAAAATCCCGCAGCGTTGAACTGCTCCCCTTTTGTTAGACAATATGGTATAATAGAGATACACCAAAATAAAAGTCTAACGAAAGGGGGGCAT
>CANQED010000018.1 GCA_947594425.1 uncultured Ruminiclostridium sp. | reverse complement strand
AACACAGAAGTTAAGCTCATTTACGTCGACAATACTTGGCGGGTGACCGCCCGGGAAGATAGATAGATGCCGACATAAAGAAGAAAGCACCTCGGTGCTTTCTTCAAATATTCCTCCTTAGCTCAGTCGGTAGAGCGCGTGACTGTTAATCACGATGCCGTTGGTTCAAGTCCAACAGGGGGAGCCACCGGTAATATGCCGGATTTAACACGCTTCCATAATGGGAGCGTGTTTTTGCGTCCTGAGATTTATGTCAATATGTACGGATCGCCTGTGAATGCTCTTCTAAATGAGGAGCCGTCGCAGGCTTTTTCACTAAATATAAAAAGATTTTCAGCTATCAAGATCAAAATTTTTCATATCGACAAAGGCTTGACCATATAATGGTTATATAGCCGGTTATAAAAATTTAGGGAGGAGCAATGATATGGCAAAAATTGTGGACAAGATCAATGATATAACGGGAAAGACCGAACAGGAGCAGGTTCTCAAGGAACAATTCGGTTTTCTTCAGAAAATGGCGCAGGCAAAGTGCGCACAATTTGAATCCGAGTTGAAAGCAATGTTCACCAGCGGAGGGACTGCGGAGTGTGAGGTGGTAGGCAAGCGTGCTATCGGCTATTATAATTGCCAGCATGTAGATATTAAGAAAGGCTGCGATAACGCTATCAAAGAGGCAATAGATATGTTCTTTAAGGGCGGGGATGAGGTAAATCAGGGCTTTCAGAAGCTGATAACCGTCGCTTTGGACACTATGATCGGCAATACCGCAATGGGCGAACACGAAGAAAAAATGTTTTTCGTCTACCCGGAAAATTTTGCGATAGTCAGGGTGGATCTAAAGTGCTACAAGTATTGCTTTTCTTCGTCGGGTATAATCGCCAATTCTGAAAATGTGTTCTGCTACACAATGGCAAAATCTATCGTTGACCATACAAAAATAACTATTGATGAGCTTGTTTATATGGTAACGCAGATGATCGGAGCGGATAAAATAGATGAGGTTGAAAAGTTCGTGGCTCAGTTAAAGAAGGTTTGGCAATTGCTTGAGGACAAAGACCCGAATGAAGTTATGCAGACGGCGCTTAAATTAGCTTAAGCAAAGTAATATATAAGACCCGATGTTCCGAAAAACATCGGGCCTTTGTGTATTATACGCTTCATTCAATATGTTTTCATAAGAAAACAAGCTTGCTTTTTCGGGGGAAGTATGGTATGATGATGTATAAAGACGGCTGTGTGTTAAGTCTAATTTATAGGTAAATGATTTGAACAAAGTTACAATTTCTTATTTTCGAGGTCAAAATGGATATCACAGAGATAAAAACAAATAAAAAAGACTACCTCAGCTTACTGTTGTTAGCAGATGAGCAAGAGAATATGATCGACAGATATCTTGATAGAGGGACAATGTATGCTCTCATCGATGACGGCGTTAAAGCCGAATGTGTGGTTACGGATGAGGGTGATGGCGTTCTCGAGATAAAGAATATAGCGGTCCTGCCCGCATATCACGGTATGGGTTATGGCAAAGCTCTGATCGAGTTCATTGCGAAAAAGTACAGGGGACAGTATTCTGCTTTACAGGTGGGTACGGGCGACAGTCCGCTTACGATCCCGTTTTAAAAGAAAAAGCAGGAATTAATCAGTAGGAAAAAGTCCTAAAACGTTTTGAGCAAATTTGGTGTTTTTGTGGCGGTAGATTTGCGATATAACGCATTTTTTCAAAAATAATGACCCTTTATCCGGCTAAAACCGACCCCCTCTTAAACGCAATATTTTGCGCCTAAGAGGGGATTATCAATTATTCACGCCCAGCTCTTCTTTAAGAGCTTTTTGTAAAACGGCGGAAAAGTTTACGCCTTTGCGCTCTGCCATTGTGTTCAGCCAGTTAGGAATGGTGAGCGTTTTCTTTACAGCTTTGCTGTCGTTGTGACGGCGATATTCGGTAGTATCAGCGAAAACTAACGACACTGTTTCATTGCTTTTTGCTTTTATGGCGGAGCAATTCGACGGGGCGGGGATCTGTGCGTTATCATCTTCCATTTGACATAGCATAATGGTCAAAGCGTCTTGACCCATTTCAAGTGCCTCGACAAGCGTCTTTCCGTCTGTAAAGCAATTTTCGATATCGGGAAACCTGACATAATATACTTTGTCCTCCGGATTAAATGTAAAAATTGCGGGATATGCGTATTTCATAACTCATTCTCCTTTTGATATTTTAACTTTAAGAGGGGATTATCAATCATTCACGCCTAATTCTTCTTTAAGAGCTTTTTGCAAAACGGCGGAAAAATTTATACCCTGTTCTTCCGCCATTGCATTTATCCAAGCAGGAACGGAGAGCGTTTTCTTTACAAATCGTTTGCGCATTTTCTCACGAAACGGTTTCATATAGACCTCAACGTATAGCGGCATTTCATTGCTTTCGAGCACTATATCCTTAAGGTCAGACGGTGCGGGTATTTCCTCATTGTCTTCTTCCATTCCGTAAATGTGCAGGCTCAACGCCTCTTTTGCGTTTTCTGCGGCTTCGCCGGCGCTGTCCGCGGTGCTTATGCAGCCGGGCAGGTCGGGAAAATAAACTCCTATTGTGCCTGTGTCTGTGTATTCCAACACAGCGATAAATCTATACTTATCGGGGTACATAACAAACTCCTTTCGATATTTGCATTATGGGACTTAAAATGTAAAGCCCGCCTGCTTTTCAATGCTGTGAAGTGTTTTTATCGGTTTATCCTTTCACGGATGGGGAACCGTTACACGCACTTTTTTGCATGGGATTTAATGACCGTGGTATTCTTCAATTCTTCCTCTTTAAATTATAGCACTTAATTTATTGCGTGTAAAGTCCTTTTTGATTTTTTACAAAAGAACGTCAAAATCTATTGATTTCGGCATTGACATACGGTATATATTATAAAATGTGTAGGTCGCGCCCCGCATGGGCGTGTGGAGCTTGTGTTGCTTTTTGCCGTAACCATAAAAATGAAAAACAGCCTCAAAGGGCTGCTTTTCTTTTTATCTGTGCGGCTGCGGGGTCATCTGTTTAACTGACTTCATAAGTTCAATGAGATGATTTTTATATGCGCGCATATTATCAATATCATGCTCAAGCGGCAGCTTTTTATATATTTCTCGGCTTTCCTTATCAATTTCAGCAACTTCTTTGGGCATTGTTTTCCCCGTTAAAAGATAATTTCTGAAAATAAAGCCCTTAATTTCGGCGATAACTTCATTTGCAATTTCATATTCAAACGCGACGTCATAAGCAGCCATACAAACACCTCCAACAAGTAACATCTTAGACCTTTTTATTTTTAGCTATATGCTTTCGTCAGCAGACTTAAACCTCATAATGACTTATAATATCTTCTTTATTTGATCTTATGTGCAATCAAATAACGGATAAATATCACCGTATCCGCCGGATACCTTACCTTTAATATCGCTTTCGACCGTGTACTTCGTTTTGCCGTTTATTGCGCTGATATCGACAATCGTACCGGTCAAACCGTTGGAAAGTATTATTACTTCTTCGTACAATTCAAACATCTTCAGCCCTCCTATGAATATATGGTGAGTGGTGAAAAAGAAGTGCCGTTCGTTAGTTTTCCTGTCTGCGAGATAAGAAGATCCTACACACCGATTAAAACACGCCTTATTATTCATTCCTGATGTTCAATGACCCATTTTACCATATCGTCAAAGGAGCGCTTTCCGTCAGCAACAGCAAGAACCATATCGAAAAGCTCTGATTGCGTATAAGTAAGCTCAATTCCGTTCAGTGACAAAAACACAAGCATGTGCACCTATTCGTTTATTACCATCTATGAATGCGTGATTTTGAATTAGGCCGAACCCTAAACGCGCAGCTTTTTGCTGAATAGAAGGATAGACGTCTGACCCTCCAAAGCTTTGAAACGGTGTTTCTAAGGCAGACTCCAAAAGTCCTTCATCACGAATTCCATCAGAGCCTCCTGTTTCTTGTGTTAAGGCGCTGTGGAGTAAAAGGACCTGTTCTTTAGTCAGCCGTTTCATTTGGCAAGAGCCTCATAAGCCTGCCTGTTTTTTTCGATAAGGCGCTTGGATAGTGCCATAACGTCCTCGTCTGAAGCCAGCTGCTCGGACTCTGCCTGACCGAATTCTACAACAAGATAGCGCGGCACATTGTTTTTCAGAATGACTGCAACCCCATTCTCGTCAACAAGCCGAGCAACCCTTGAAAAGTTTTGATTAGCCTCTGTAATTGAAACCATTGTTTTGGTATTGATAGTCATTTACATACACCTCCATTTTTATTATACTCAAAAAATAGGATAAAGTCAACCTATTTCAAAAAATAACGTGTATAATTTGAGCCCCTATTCTATCCCCGCTTTACGCGAGAAAATCTGCCGTATAAAGTCCATCTTTTCGGGGTCGAATTTCGGCTCGCGGGAATAGGTATACAGCCCGTTTGACTTCTTCTCGACGTCGTAAAGCGGCTTAAAAAATTTAATTCATAAAATCAAGTCAAATACTTTCGTGTATATTCGGTCTGCTCAAATATCAGTTCGCCGTTTTCACCCTTATAAATATGCAAAGCCAAAGGCAACGGCGTTTCATCAAGTAAACCCAAACCCTTTGACATACTCGGGTCATAGTATAGTAGCATTAGATTATTTTTTCCCCAGCTTTTTACCATTTTCTTTGCTTTTTCAAAGTCGAGGTCGTTTTCTTCACAGTATTTTTGGATCTCGGATGACCATTCTTCAAATCTACGGCACATAATTTCTCCCCATTATAATTATTTGATAAGCCAATATTGATTTAGAAAGCTTATTTTGCCATTTGTCTTAATTCGTCTATAACCTTTTTAACTTCTTCCATTGTTTTACAATAGGAGAATTTGTCGGCTATCAAATTTAATAATACTTCCATTTGCTTATCAGTCATAGGTTCTGACATTTTTATTCCTCCTTTCATATTGTCATATTATCGTGATTAAGTTACGACAGCATATACAGATTATATTCTGTAGCACTTGCACAAGCACCGAGAAAATACTTTTCTTCCATACCTTTTTCAAGTTCCATACAGTAATTGTCGTAATCATTCTTAATTACTTCTGCCGCTTCTTCGGTTTCAAGATAATCTTTAAGCCTTAGCTTGTAGATTTCTGGATAATCGTTTTTGCATAATTCCTTTACGACCTCAGTGTATTTTTCCAAAGTCGGAGGGATAGGCTTATTTGCCATTTTAGTCACCTCTTAACTCTTTATCTCGCTTTCTATAAGCTTCATTGTAATCACGGCTTGCCGCTGCGGGTGCAGCGTAAAGCGCTTAAATTATTCAATTGACCGATGATTTAATTATTCTTCGTCATAATCATCATCTTCGTAGTCTATTTCAAGCGGCGGCAAATCGCCCAATAACAATTTATCTACTTCTTCAAGAGTAGGGTTATCTAACCCTTTTATCTTTTCTATAAACTCCTCCGTCAAGCCGTTATCTTTCGCATAAATGGCAATGATTATCCTTGCATATGTGTGTTCGTTTGGTATTTCTTCTTCCGTTTCGCAAGGCAAGCTTAACAACAAATCACAAAGTTCTTCTTCTTTTTCAGTCATCTTTATTCTCTCCTATATGCTTTCGTCAGCAGACATAAACCTCATAAGGACTTATGATATCTTCTTTATTTGATCTTCTGTGCAATCAAATAACGGATAAATGTCACCGTATCCGCCGGGTACTTTACCTTTAATATCGTTTTCGACGATATAATTTTCTCTCCTAAAAAAAGCTTCAATTTATCTGTGCGGCTGCGGAGTTATCGATTTAAGCGATTTTAAAAGCTCTATAAGCCTATTTTTATATCCCACGGTTTTATCATGATCTTCTTCAAGGGGAAGCTTTTCATAGATCTCTTGAGTTTCGCTGTTTATCTCAGCCACCTTTTCGGGCAATTCATCATCAGGCATGTCATAATTTCGGGAAATAAAACCGTTGATACTTGCAATAACTTCATTTGCAATTTCGTATTCAAATGCAACATCGTAAGCAGCAGCCATAAAAACACCTCCATTAAATAATATTATAGGATCTTCTGTTTATTTTGTCAACAGAAAGGGTAAAAAATAATGCCTACTCGCTGTTGACATTTCATAAATTTTATGATATATTTATAAGCAATACTTTTTAGACGGTTATAAACTCAGATTTTGTGAAAGGAGAATGAATGAAAGCTCTGATAGTCAATTGCAGCCCTGTCAGGAACGGTGCGACCGCGGAAATTGCAAGGATAATATCCGAAAGCCTTAGTAAACGGCACGAGGTGAAGAGTATCTGTATCGACGATTTTGCTTTCGCCTTTTGTAAGGGGTGCAGGACATGCCACAATACCGCAAAATGCGTCCAAAATGACGACGTCGGGAAAATTATCGACTGCTACGAATGGGCGGATATTATCGTATCGGTATCGCCGTCGTACTGGGCGGATATCCCCGGGCAGTTCAAGGCTTTTATCGACAGGTGTACGCCGTGGTGCAATACCCACGAGCCGCACGCGGCCTTAAGTGCGGGGAAGAAAGGCTATGTGGCGGCGCTTAGGACGGGGTCGAGTATGAGAGAATGCCTGCGGATATTTGAAACCATAGAGCATTTTTACGGGCATATGGAAATAGAATGCTGCGGCAGGCTGGGCTTAAGCTCGATAGAATATAAAGACGATGTGGAGGGAAGAAAAGCCGAGATTTTACAATTTTGCGATAGTATATAAAAATTTGCGCGCCTATAAATTCGGCGAGGATAGGCGGGATCATGGGGGCAGCGCCTTTAACTTCCCACCCAAAAAAGAATACATAATAGGCATTTAAGGAGAGAAAACGATGTGCGTAATATGTGACCGAATACAGATGATAAAATCGGGAACGAACCCGTATTTTGTCAAAGAGCTTGATACAGGCTATGTTGTTATCGGCGACAATCAGCACTTCAAAGGTTATACTTTGTTCTTGCTAAAAGAGCATATTACCGAGCTGTTTGATTTAAAAGGCGATATAAGGGCAAAATATCTTGCCGAAATGACGCTTGTGGCAGAGGCGGTCGCGAAAGCATTCGGCGCGGAAAAGATGAATTATGAATGTTTGGGCAACGGTGACGCACACCTGCACTGGCATTTATTTCCGAGAGTAAGCGGAGATCTCGGCGATTACGGAAACAATGGCAGAGGACCTGTTTGGTGGTACCCGAGGGAAGAATTTTATTCGGATGATAACAAACCGAATGACGCTGAGCTTGAGATAATGAAACAAACTTTGCTTAGCGAGATAGAAAAATTGCTGTGCGTATCAAAATCATAAGGGACATTTATGCTCTGCGGCATAGCAGCGCCTATAAATTCGGCGAGGATAGGCGGTCTTATGGGAGGCAGCGCCTTTAAATTCCATGCCAAAAAATTTTTATAAATAAAAAGCCTCGCAAACGGCGATATTACACTGTTTGTGAGGCTTTTTGTGCTGGTGACCCGTACGAAAATCGAATTGTTACTTGATTTGTTTTACATATACTCTTGATGATCCTCCATAAATACTTTCCATTTGTTTTATGTACTCAAATCCGTATTTTTCATATAAACCAATGTGATCTGTCGATATAAATATTTTATTTATGTTATTATCTTTAGCCATAGATTCAATTTTCTGAAATAGCAGCCCCATATATCTATGCCCACGATATTGAGGAAAAGTATATACAAAGCCTATCCAAGGAGAATATTCTGTTGATATGATCTCATCTCTCTTTGCAAATGTACAGAATGAAACAAGTTCATCTCCGTCCGTAAGCAAAAGCAATTCAGAACCTTCACCCACAACATCGTAAAAAGTGTCGTTGCTTAATATTTGATGTAAATATGCTCCGGCTCTCCAATCGCTTTTTCCTATTTCATTAAGCCAATAACTCTGCCTTTCGCTTTTATAAAAACTTATTATTTTCAATTATGCTAACTCCTATAAATCCCAATTTGTCGGTCAGTTTATCCAACAGTATGATTATATTATAAAAACACCCATTTGTCAAATTTTGTTTTAACAGACTTTGACAGGAATTGTAAAATGTATCGCAGTAAATAAATCTCCCGGGAAATTTATCCTTTGTAGATTTGTCCAAAAATAAAATCAGCAAACCGCATATCTACGCGATCTGCTGAAAATCTGCTGGTGACCCGTACGGGAATCGAACCCATGATTCCGCCGTGAAAGGGCGATGTCTTAACCGCTTGACCAACGGGCCAAAAAGTGTCGGGCTATTGTCCGACACACATCGCATGGTAGCGGTAGTCGGATTCGAACCAACGACACCCTGGGTATGAACCAAGTGCTCTAGCCAACTGAGCTATACCGCCATATCAACGACCTAATTATTATAGCATATTCTTCGGTACTTGTCAACTGTTTTTTAATTGATATAATTAAAAATTTTTTCAAAAGTTTAATATCGTAAAATTTAAATTTGTTTGGCAAAAAGCCAAAAATAGTATAGTACTATTAGCGGCGAACTGTATTTACCACAACGGTTTGCTTATTTGCCTTATTACTATTTTGGTGAGGTTATAGTCTGCGAAAGCAGTGAGTTGAAATTATTTTTATTTTTTATAAGAATAATCGGGGCGCGTCCGTTTCGGGCGCGCCCCGGATTTTATCCCATATTATTTTGATACTATCATATCATTCGTCACATCGAAAACAAGCCCCGTTTCGCTGTCATAATAATCATTGTTGGTCAAAACAAAGACCCCATCCGCGTATTCTTGGATAATTCCCGTTTTAACAGCACAATCAAATTCCCGGTTGCGCAGCGAGACGGAATACGGCTGCAATGCGCGCAGGCCTTTTATTCTGTCTGTTTTGAGCTTATTCAATGCCTTGTCGGCCTCGTCACAGTTATTTATGACTACGCTGGTGCTCTCCTTGTCGATAAGCTTGAATGCTTTTGCGTATTTGCGAAAGGGGATAGTGTTTAGGGAGACCTGCTCGGTGAATATCGACTTTTTATCTATATCTTTATGGTAATTGTCAAAAAGTCTGCAATAGTATTCCTTTATCGAACTATCGGAGGAAATATCCTCTCCTGACGTGATCAGCTCCTCTACTATTTTTCCGCGGGACTCAAATTCGCTGCTTTGCTTTTCTTCTGTCTTAAATATATAAACGTCGCCGTTTTCGTCTTTACCCTCGCGGTTGCATCTTCCTCCCGATTGAAGAACATTGTCCAGCCCCGCTATCTCCCTGAATACCGCTTTAAAATCAAGGTCTACTCCCGCCTCGATAAGCGAGGTAGAAACCACAGTGACTTGCTCTTGCTTACTAAGGCAGTCTTTTATCTTGGCAATGACACTTGTACGGTGAGCGGGCGTCATATATGTAGACAGGTGAAATTTGTTCCCGCTGAGCATTTTGTATACCTCTTTGGCGGTCTTCTTTTTGTTTACAACAATAAGGCTTGTCTTATACTGCTGCGACAGCTCCGCGACGCTTTGATAATCGGTATTCTCTAAAAAGTGATAGGTGCATTTTTTATAATAAGCATAGTCCGATTTATCCGTGATAAGCTCGGTAAATTGGCAGCCGGGCATATACGCTTGTATCAGCTTTGAATAATCGGGCATTGTCGCCGAAAGAAACACCGCGTAGCTGTTTAAGTACCTCGTGATATAGCCTATCACCCTAAGACAGGGCTGGAGCAGCTCTATCGGAAGCAGGTGCACCTCGTCAAAGATTAACACCGAGTCCGCCAAATTGTGCATCTTTCTCAGCGCGGAGCTTTTATAATTGTACACCGATTGAAAAAATTGCACATTAGTGGTAACTATTATCGGCGCGTCCCAGTTTTCGGTCGAACGGCGCAGCTTTTCTTCCGTCAAAACCTCTTTATCGATTTCCTTTTTATACTTTTCATCATTTTCATCTTTTTCAAAGGTATAATTTGAATGGTGTTGTAAAATATCCACGCTGTCCCCGAAAATCTCACGCATAGTCTTAGCGGTCTGCTCGATTATGCTCGTGTAGGGGATAACGTAAATAATGCGCCTTTTACCGGAGGTTTTCAGCTTTTCAAAAGCGAGCTTTAGGCTGCAATAGGTCTTTCCGCTGCCTGTCGGCATACTTAATATGCTGATATTTTCCGCATGTGAAAAATTATTCAGCGCTTGATTAAGCAGGCGTGCCCTTGACCTTTGCAGCTCGGTGTCTTGCGGAAATTTCTCGGCGTGCTTATCGAGCAAGAGCGCCGCCGTATCAAAATCAAATTTTAACTCTCTGTCTATATCTGGTGTGAAAACCTTCTCGGTATCGAGAAAATCCGCGTCCGTAAGGCAGGAGAAAAGGTATCGGGTAAAAAATGCGTATCTTTCTATATACTCGCGATTTTTTTCATTGATACCGCCCTCGCTTAGCAATTCTGAGAGCTTGGATATATCGGGAAAGGTTATCTTTATCTCGTCCTTATATGCGCTGTAGTCGTTTCTTTTGGTATAATTCGACTTTCTTTTCAGCCTACCGATAAGAGTACCCACGTCTTTTGGGTCTACGTTGCTGCCGCCGTCGGGCAGTCCCGTGTGATGTCCCATAACGCAGTATTGCAACATATACAGCAGCTTCTTTTCGCGCGGGTCCAATTTTAGCTCGCCCAGCTCTATAGCGGCGGGGGTCGCGTGCTCGTATTTTACCGCGCTGTCGTGCAAAATGTGATCCTGAAAAGAGAGCGCGTACTTTCCTATATCGTGTATAAGCCCAGAGGTATACGCTATACCTTTAAGCTTGTCCACCGCAAAGTCCCTCGCAAGCACGGCGGTGTTCTCGAGGTGCTCCTTTACGGTCTGCTCTCTGCCGTCTTTTTTGTGCGCTATGTAATTCATATCTACCTCCTTACTATCTTAATATTATACATACGTCATTTATTTTTGTAAAGAGTTTTGACGGGCATTTTTTCATAAAAATATTGATTTTTTGAAAAAATTGTACCGGTCTTTACTTTTTTTAAAGCTGTCGTGCAAAATGCGGTCCCGATACGCCTGCGCGTATTTTCCTATATCGTGTATGAGCCCCGGGGTATAGGATATACCTTTAAACTCGTCCACCGCAAAATCCTGCGAGTACTTTCCTATATCGTGCGTGAGCCCCAAGGTATACGCTATACCTTTAAGCTTGTCCACCGCAAAGTCACTCGCAAGCACGGCGGTGTTCTCGAGGTGCTCCTTTACGGTCTGCTCTCTGCCGTCTTTTTTGTGCGCAATGTAATTCATTTCTACCTCCTTACTATCATAATATATTATACAAATATCACTATTTTTCGTCAAGCGTTTAGGCGGGCATTTTTAAAAAACCCGGATTTTTGGCAAAAAATTATACCCGTTGTAGCTTTTTTACAAAAAGAAAAACGCTTTAAAACCCTTATATAATGCGGTTTAAAGCGTTTTACTCACTGGCACGCCAAGAGGGATTCGAACCCCCGACCCTTTGGTTCGTAGCCAAATACTCTATCCAGCTGAGCTATTGGCGCGTGTCTGATTTGCTATCACAATTAAATATTTTAGCACATCGTAAAGGTTTTGTCAAGTGCTTTTTGCAATTTTTCATAAAGGGTTGTTTTTTAGTAAAAATATGCTGCTATTTTACCATACGGTCGCTGTACATCACGCCGACCGAAAATTTACTTATATTAAGGAGAAAATGCTATGAGAAAGTGCTTAAGATGCGGTGCGGGTATGGAAGAATACCTTACCATTACCTCAAGCCAGGGGATAGTAGTCCGCAAGGGGCTCTCCTCCGCTAAGCCTAAGGCCGCCGTATGCCCGCAGTGCGGCGAGGTGTCGCTTTATATCGAAGAGGTAGATAAGCTTATAAAGAAATAAACGGGTCGGCATTAAGGGATATATCGGTACGAAGAATTTTTCATTGCCGTATGCTTAAGCATACTGGAGCAGAACCCGAGCCAAATTCCACCGTGTATGGCATTTATTCGTACACGGTGAATATTTTTTGAAAAACAGTTGACAAATGCGCATATAATGTGTATAATATATAGTGTCGGGAGGAATAAGATGAAAACAAAGGACTTGATAAAGCTGCTCGAAAAGAACGGCTGGTATTTAAAGAGAAATGGCGGTAATCACGACATTTATACTAACGGTACAGATAGTGAGATGATACCCCGCCATAAAGAAGTTAAGGAAAATTTGGCAAAGGCTATAATAAGACGCAGGGGATTGAAATGACCCCTTATATGAAAATAAGCTAAGGGAGGCTTGCAAAATGAAACACTCTTACCCGGTTATTTTGATCAAAGATGAGGTTGGATATGTTGTGTACATTCCCGACTTTAATATCAATACCGAGGGTGATACTATAACAGAAGCCATCGAAATGGCAAGGGACGCTATAGGACTTATGGGCATAGACATGGAGGACGACCATAAAACGCTTCCTCTTCCGTCAAAAGTTTACGATTACGAGAAGCAAAACCCCGACGATATAATCACCCTTGTAGACGTTGATTTTACCGCATACCGCAGGCAAAATGACACAAAAGCCGTTCGCAGAAACGTAACACTCCCGTCGTGGCTCGACGAGGCTGCTAAGAAAAGCGGCGTTAATGTATCGGCTGTCTTACAGGAGGCTTTAAAGCAAAAGCTACACCTCACCGACAGACCTTGAGCCTTATCGATTGATCAAAGCTGCAAACACAAATACCCTCCGCAATCATTTGCGGAGGGTATCATTATATATTTCGGCTTATTATTTAAAGTAATCCACGCCGCCCTTAAACAGCAGCTGGTCTTTCTTACCGTCGACGTTTATGCAGGTGTGGTCCGAGATACGCTCGCTATGCCCCATTTTGCCGAGAACTCTGCCGTCGGGGGAAATTATACCCTCGATAGCGTACATAGAGCTGTTGGGGTTGTAAGCAAGCTCCATTGAGGGCTTGCCCTCAAGGTCAACGTACTGCGTCGCTACCTGCCCGTTGTCGATAAGCGAGCGAATGACCTCCTCGCTTGCGACAAATCTGCCCTCGCCGTGGGATATCGGGATATTGTATATCTCGCCGGGCTTGCAGTGCATTAGCCACGGGGACTTGTTGGTGCATATCTTTGTAAGCGTAAGCTGCGACTGGTGACGACCTATCTTATTATAGGTCAGCGTCGGGCTGTCTGCTGTCATGGGTTGAATATGTCCGTAGGGGACAAGCCCGAGCTTTATCAGCGCCTGAAAGCCGTTGCATATGCCGAGCATAAGTCCGTCACGCGCGTACAGCATTTCTTCCGCGGCGTCCTTTATACGCGGGTTGCAGAAGAACGAGGTTATAAATTTAGCCGAGCCCTCGGGCTCGTCGCCGCCGCTAAAGCCTCCCGGGATGGCTATCATCTGGCTGTCGGCTATCCTGTCGGCAAATGCCTTTACGCTTTCTTCCACATCCGAGGCGCTTAGGTTGCGTATAACGAATATCTCCGCCTTTGCCCCGTAGCGCTCAAACGCCGCCGCGGTGTCGTATTCGCAGTTAGTGCCCGGAAATACGGGGATAAGCACGCGGGGCTTGGCTATATTGCGGGGAGATTTATTTATCAGCAGCTCGCAGCCCTTGTCGTACTTTATCTCCTCGGGCTTGGGCTCTGCGGGGAGCGCATTTTTAAAGATAGGCTCGAGCACCGCGTCATATTTCTTTTCAAGCTCGGCTATATCGAGCTCGAGATTGCCGCAGGTGATCTTGTATTCTTCGGTCGTTTCGCCTATTTTTACCGCGCCGTCTATCGGGCTGCCCGATTCTATAATAAAGCCGCCCACGCATTTAGAGAAAAGCGTTTTATCGTCAAGGTCAATAAGCTTAGCGCCGATACGGTTTCCGAGGGACATCTTGAATATCCCCTCGGCTAAGCCTCCCGCGGATATTGCCCACACCGAAAGCGCTTTTTTGTTGGATATTGCCTTTTCTACTGTCGCAAATACCTTTTTGACGCTGTCATAATCGGGCATACCGTTATCTTTATAATCGGGAGCGATATAGTAGATGCCGCTGTAGGGCAGCTTAAACTCGGCGGAGATTATATTGTCTGTCTTTGCGGTAGAAATTGCAAAGGATACCAGCGTCGGCGGCACGTCGATATTCTCAAACGTACCCGACATAGAGTCTTTTCCGCCGATAGCGCCGCTAGACAAGGCTATCTGTGCGTCATACGCTCCGAGCAGAGCGGCAAAGGGCTTGCCCCAGCGCTCGGGGTCTTGCTTTGTGCGCTCAAAATATTCTTGAAATGTAAGGCGGCAGGTCTTGCTGCTCCCGCCCGCGGCGACAAGCTTAGCTATGCTTTCGACTACCGCGAGCGCCGCGCCGTGATAGGGCGACTGCTTGCTTATAGCGGGGTCAAAGCCCCACGCCATGACCGACGCGGTGGTAGTCTCTCCCATTACGGGCAGCTTAGCCGCCATAGCCTGTACGGGGGTCTGCTGCGTCTTGCCCGAGTAGGGCATAAGCACTGTAGCCGCGCCTATAGTCGAGTCAAAGCGCTGTACAAGCCCCTTTTGCGAGCATACATTTAGGTCGGTGACAAGGCTCTCCCAGTCCTCGGCGGTGTTTTTCCTGCCGCCGTAGTAGGAAACGCTCACATTCGGGACGTATACGTCGGTGTGCTTTTCGGCTCCATTTGAGTTTAAAAATTCTCTCGATATATCAACTATCGTCTTGCCGTTCCAGTTCATTTTGAGGCGGGGCTGCTCGGTAACTACAGCTACGGGCGTAGCCTCGAGGTTCTCCGCAGCGGCGAGAGCGATAAACTTATCGACGTTTTCTTTGTCGACTACTACCGCCATTCTTTCCTGCGACTCCGAGATGGCGAGCTCGGTGCCGTCAAGGCCGTCGTACTTTTTCGGTACGGCGTTAAGGTCTATCTCCAGTCCGTCGGCGAGCTCTCCTATAGCCACCGACACGCCGCCCGCGCCAAAGTCGTTGCAGCGCTTTATAAGTCTCGTAGCGTCCTTATTTCTGAACAGGCGCTGCAGCTTTCTCTCCTCGGGGGCGTTGCCCTTTTGCACCTCCGCGCCGCAGGTCTCGAGCGACTCGACGCTGTGCGACTTAGACGAGCCTGTCGCGCCGCCGCAGCCGTCGCGCCCCGTTCTTCCTCCGAGGAGGATAATTATGTCGTCGGGCTCGGGGCGTATGCGTACAACGTTTTCCGCGGGGGCGGCGCCTACTACCGCGCCTATTTCGAGGCGCTTTGCCATATAGCCGGGGTCGTATATCTCCGCTACGTGCCCGGTGGCAAGCCCTATCTGGTTGCCGTAGGAGGAGTACCCCTGCGCCGCCGTGACTGTTATCTTGCGGGGAGGAAGCTTTCCGGGGATGGTCTTATTTACGGGCAATAGCGGGTCGGACGCGCCTGTCACTCTCATCGCCTGATATACGTAGGATCTTCCCGAGAGCGGGTCGCGTATCGCTCCGCCGAGGCAGGTCGCCGCTCCGCCGAAAGGCTCTATCTCGGTCGGGTGGTTGTGCGTCTCGTTTTTGAACATAAGCAGCCAGTCCTCGTCCTTGCCGTTTACGTCGACGGTGACATGCACCGAGCAGGCGTTTATCTCCTCGCTCTCGTCGAGGTCGTCGAGGTAGCCGTCGGCTTTGAGCTTGCGGGCGGCGGCGGTCGCTATGTCCATAAGGCAGACGGGCTTATTAGCTCTGCCGAGCTGCTCTTTATGCTGCTTGTATTCTTTATATGTATCCTCTATGTAATCCGCGTCGATCTTGACATTGTCTATGATCGTGCCAAAGGTCGTATGGCGGCAGTGATCCGACCAGTAGGTGTCGAGCATGCGTATCTCGGTAAGGGTAGGGTCGCGCCCCTCTTTTTGAAAATACTCCTGACAGAACGCTATATCGTCTAAATCCATAGCCAACGCATAATGCTTAATAAATTCGTCGAGCTGCTCTCTTGTCAAGCTCAAAAAGCCGTCGAGCACCGCGACGTCCTTAGGCACGTCGTATTTTATGTCGAGCGTTTGATACTCGTCAAAGCCGCACTCGCGTGACTCGACCGCGTTTATCAGATAATGCTTTATCCTTGCAAAGTCCTCGTCGGACAGCTCTCCCGAAAGGATATATATTTTAGCGTATTTTACCGTAGGACGCTCGCCCCTGCACAACATCTGTATACACTGCGCCGCCGAGTCCGCTCTTTGGTCAAACTGCCCGGGGAGAAACTCCACCGCGAACATACGCTCATTCTCGCCCAAATAAGGCAAAGAATAGTACACGTCGTCGACGGGCGGCTCGGAAAACACCGTCGGTACGGCTTTATCAAAGTCCTCCTTTGACAGCCCCTCTGCGTCATAGCGGTTTACGGTGCGGACATTCTCGATACCCTTTACCTGCAAGGCTGTTTTGAGGTCGGACAGCACCGCCTTTCCCTCTACCGCAAACTGCGGCTTTTTCTCCACATAGATACGATAAACAGACATATTAACGTTCCTTTCTTTTCCGACCGTCGGTCGACATTCATATTATAATTATACTATACTTATCTAAGAAATACAAGCCCTATATTTCCACTCCGACGCAAAATTCTCCCCCGTATGTCTCGGTTATCCTGACATTGATAATATCGTGCTTTTTGGCCTTGCTGCCGTATATACGGACGGGGACATACTGCGGGGTAAGCCCGTTTGCATATTCGTCGCTCTGTCTCAGCTGAATAAGCACCTGCCGCACCTGACCTATCTGGCGGCGATAATACGCCTCTTTTTGATGTGAGAGCAGATCGCTCATAACCTTATATCTCTTTGCGGCGACGGCGCTGTCTACATGGTCGGTAAGCCTCGCGGCGGCTGTCCCCTCTCTTACCGAGTAGGTAAAAACGTGCCCGCCCGCAAAGCCCACCCGCCTTACAAAGCGGCAGCTCTCTTCAAACTCCTCGTCGCTCTCTCCCGCAAATCCCACCATAATATCCGTAGTTATCGCGGGGTCGTCAAATTCTTCCCTTATCGCGTCGACTATCTTAAGGTACTCCTCGGGGGTATAATGTCGGTTCATACGCTTTAGCGTGGCCGCGCTGCCCGATTGCAGCGACAGGTGAAAGTGCGGGCACAGCTTCTTTTGGGCGGCAAGCCGCGAGATATCCTCTCTTGTCAGCAGCTCGGGCTCCAGCGAGGACAGCCGCACGCGCTGTACCCCCTCGACCGAGCAGACAGCCTCCACCGCGTCGGCCAGCCTAAGCCCTATATCCTTACCGTAGCAGGAAAGATTTATCCCGACGAGTATAAGCTCTTTATGCCCGCAGCTTACCTGAAAGCGCGCCTCGCTTATTATATCCTCTATCCCGCGCGAGCGCACCGGTCCGCGCGCGTAGGGGATTATGCAATACGAGCAAAACCTATCGCAGCCGTCCTCTATCTTTATATATGCGCGGGTCTTTCCCATATCGGCGGGCGCGGTATGCTCGTATGCCTTTACGGTCGGTCTTCCGTTGGGCGGGAGAGGCTTTTTGCCCGAGCCGAGATATTCTTTTACCACGGCTGAGACGTCTCCTTTATTTTCCGTCCCGATAATGATATCCGCGTTGTCGGATATTTCGCCGAAAGCTTGCGGATAGCACCCTGCGAGCACCGTTATACAGTCGGGTCTGCTGCGCTTTAGCCGTCTTAATAGCTGCAACGCTTTTTTACCGCTGTTTTCGGTGACACAGCAGGAATTAATTATCGCTATGTCGGGAATATTATCCTCGGACGGAACAAATCCGCCCTCGCGCATAGCCTTTTCCATTATCGAGCTTTCGTATTGGTTTACCTTACAGCCAAAGGTGTATATAGCGTAATTCATAAAATCTGTCCTATTTATTTGTGCAGTTTCACTAAACAACTTTAGTTTCTTTTTCTATTATAATTCTTTTTTACGAATTTTGCAAGTAAAACGCAAAATCTTAAAAAAACACTTGACTTAATTTGCTCAAATTGCTATTATGTAGGTGCGATGAGAAAACTCACCGCAGAGGAAAGAAAGTAAGCAAGTATAGATCAGTTAATATGAAAGGGGATATTTTCTATGACAGAGATAAATATCAAATTAGCGGCAATAAACGATGTTAAAGAATTTGTCAACATCGTAAACGCGTACGAGCACGACTGCGATATTACCGTCGGCAAGTACGTCGTCGACGCTAAGTCCATTATGGGACTGTTCAGCCTCGACCTGTCCAAGGAGCTTAAGCTCACCGTACACGGCGAGGAGTCCGACGCGCTGGTAGAGAAGATAAAGAAGTTCGTTATATAACGACTGCTTTAATTTAAGTGTGACTGAAAGAAAGGATGATCGATATGAAGACCGTAAACGTAGAGATAACCACCATTGAGGATGTAAAGAAGTTCGTGTCCACCGTCGCTAAGTGCGATTATGACGTAGACATCATAAGCGGCAGATATGCCATCGACGCAAAGTCGATAATGGGCATATTCTCGCTCGACCTGTCTAAGCCGCTCGAGATGCGCATACATTCCGACGACTGCGACGAGCTGCTCGCCGCACTGGATAAATACATCATCAAGTAAGGCTGTAAAAAACGATCCCTCGCGGTAATTAAAACCGCGAGGGATTTTTTATGATTTAAAATACTCTCCGTAAAGCTTTTTACAAGCCTCCCAGTATGCGCAGTATTGCTTGTAGTTGTTCATATGAATATCTTCTTCTCCGTATGAGTCGGGAGCAGTGTCCCCGAGATTTAATATATAGCTGCCCGTTCGATAGATTTTTACTATATCGTCATATTTTGCATAATCATCGTCATACTCATCGTAGCTGCAATCTATACGATCATATTTACTATTGTCTAAGAGTATCAGATAGGACTTTCCTACTTCCATAGGATAATAACCATGGTCCTCGTTAAATTCAAAGGTGTTGTCGGTTATTTCGTGTTCTTTAAACCATTCAGCTCCCATGGTATCAGGGAAATTATATTCCCAATATTCCACATATTTAGCATTTACATAATTGTACGGCTCTATAACATAAACAATATCGCCCTTTTTAAAGGGAGATTTTTTGCCGAAATCGTCAACTATATCCTCTATCAATATCGGTGTGACAACCCCTCCGAAACCCGGCGGAACAGATTGCATTAAGTCATGTGGAGAATAGCTGTCTTCATAAAAATTGATATAATAACGGAATAATTGAAAGCTCTCTCCCGCGATAGAGGCTTTAACATATGTGTTTTCGGCCTCGCTTATATCGACGGCAAATTCGTCATAGTCTTTTGGGAAAATCGGATCATAAGGCTCTAAGCCGCCGGATGCGCACACAGCTCTAAAAGGGTAAGAGTAATCTTCACTAAAATTTATTAAAATGCTCGTATTTCTGTCAAAGGTAAATCCCTCGAGCCCGTCGGGAGCTTTAAGCCACGGGTGCTCTATCTCGTCCTCGGTGAGGTCGACTACTATGCCGCTTTGGTCGCTTGCGTCGGTGCTTTCTGCGGGGTCGGATATCTCGGTACTGCCTCCGACAGCCTTATTATCTTCGGCGGTTTGGGCTTGATTTGCCGCACAGGAGGATAAAAGTGCTACGGCAAGGGCTAATGATGTAAGTTTTAGGTTTTTCATAGATATACCTCCGTTCATATAATGCTTTTGCTGTAAAGATTGCTTTGATCGTGTGATACGATTATTCCATAATTTAATTATAGCACTATTTTCAACAATGTCAACGCTTTTTACTTAATAACTTAAAATTAAACAGCCTTAGTATGCTCCACGGAGTATTTTCTAAACGCATGGCGGCGTATCAGCAGATAGCATACCACCATGACCACGCCCGTCAGCACCCAGGTAACGGGGTAGACGTTAAGCAGCATATCAAAGTCCCCAAACAGCGGGAATATCGTATATACCCAAGCAAAGCGCAGCGCGCATGTGCCTATTATCGTTATAACGGCGGGCACCATCGAGTACCCCATGCCTCTCATAGCCGCGGCGGATATCTCATACGTCACGGGCAGGAATGTAAACAGCTCTACATGCAGTATACGCGCTACCGCGAATTTTATCACCTCGGGGTCTATAGTGTAAAATTGTATCACTTGCTCTCTAAGCAGCACAAACGTCGCCGCCATAATTCCCGTGCCGACAAGCCCCGAGATAACTCCGAGACGATATACCTTTTTACAGCGGTCGTACAGCCCCGCGCCGAAATTCTGCCCCGTAAAGGTCACCACAGCCTGACTGAATGCGTTTGTGATAAAATATGTGAACATCTCAAAGTTTATCGCGTCGGCCGAGCCCGCTATCGCGTTAGAGCCAAAGCCGTTTATCTCGGCCTGTATGCAGACGTTCGACAGTGAGAACACCATGCCCTGTATGCCCGCGGGTACGCCTATCTTTATTATCTTCAGCAGGTGGTTTTTCTTTATCCCGAGCCTGCGAAAATCGAGGTGTATCATCTTATCCCCGCGCCTGAGGAAGATAAATATCATACCCGCGCTTACCGCGTTGGATACGAGCGTCGCAATGCCCACTCCCGCAACGCTCATATGGAAAACTATGACCAGCAGCAGGTTTAGCAGTACATTGAGTACGCCCGATATTATCAGGCAATAAAGCGGCTTTTTGGTATCGCCGACGCTGCGCAGTATCGCCGAGCCGAAATTGTAGAACATTATAAACGGCATACCCGCAAAGTATATCCTAAGGTACAGCACCGCCTGACTCATAACGTCGTCGGGCGTGTCCATAAGCTTAAGTATAGGCTCTGCGATAAACTGACCGAGAATAAGCACGACAAACCCGCTTATCACAGACAGCACTACGGCGGTATGCACCGCCTCGCGCACGTCCTTTTTCCTGTCCTGTCCTATGTAATTAGCGATAATGACATTAGCGCCCATAGACAGCCCGACAAAAAGGTTTATAAGCAGATTAATCACCGAGCTGTTGCCGCCTACCGCCGCTTGTGCCGTGCTGTCGGCAAATCTGCCGACCACCGCTATATCTGCCGAGTTGAACAGCTGCTGCAATATGCTGCTAAGCGCCAGCGGCAGGGCAAATAGCAGCATCTTCTTCAGCAGCGGTCCGTGCAGCATATCCATCTTGGCTGCTTGCTGCTGTTTCATATCAAGTCATCTCTTTCTTAAATTAAATCATTCTTATATAAATTATACCAGCTTTTATGTTTTCCGTCAAGGGCAATATTGCGGCCGCCCTTTGCGGGAAAAATTTCGCCTTTCGTCAATATATACAAAAATATAATGTGAATTTTATCTATTTTACCGCCCTTGAAATATACAATGAATACTGCTATAATTTAACTGTAAGATGTAATATCGGCACATTTTATTTCCGAAAGGAAAGGGTATGGACAGTATATATTTTCATAGAGAAAAACCCGTGATACCCCAATTCGATCACGATGTTTTTGTTAATCAGGCGGGATTTACCCCCGACGGACCCAAGCGCGCGATAATAAGAATACCGTGCGAGCAGTTTTATCTGCGCAACGAATATAATATAGACGTATACACGGGCAACGCGGCGCATTTCGGCGTGGACGAATGCTCGGGCGACGACGTATATATCGCCGACTTTTCCGACTTTCACAGCGAGGGCGAATATGTGCTGATAACCGACGGCGGCGCGCGCTCTATAAGATTTATGATAAGCAGGGACGTGTACCGCCCCGTATTTGACGCACTGGTAAAGGCCTTTTATTATCAGCGGTGCGGCTGCGAGCTTAAAAAAGAGCACGCGGGCGTGTTCACCCATCCGTCCTGCCACACCGAAACGGCTAAAGAATGGGGCGGCGGCGATAAAGAATACGACGTTACGGGCGGCTGGCACGACGCGGGAGATTATGGCAGGTATGTCACAGCGGGAGCGAGCGCCGCGGCGCATCTGCTGTACGCGTATAAGCTTTTCCCGTCCGCATTCGGCAGGCAAAAGCTGAATATACCCGAATGCGGCGCATTGCCCGACATTCTCGCCGAGGTGCGCTATGAGCTCGAGTGGCTTATGAAAATGCAGCGCGAGGACGGCGCGGTGTGGCATAAGGTGACCACCGCACGGCACGCGCCGTTCATTATGCCGCAGGACGATAAAGAGCAACTATATCTTTTCTCCCCGTCCTCTATGGCGACGGCGGATCTTGCGGCGGTGTGCGCGCTTGCGAGCGAGATGTACCGCGAGTACGATGGGGATTTTGCGGACAGTCTCTATAACACGTCGATAAAGTCGTATAAGTGGCTTGAGGATAACCCGGGCTTTCTCGGATTTGATAACCCCGAGGGCTGCAATACAGGCACATACGGCGAGCGCACCGACGTCGACAACAGATTTTGGGCGGCGGCTCAGCTTTACGCGCTGACAGGCGAGGATAAATATTTTAAGCGTATAGACTCCGCTATGCTCGGCTTTTCTATGTCGGATCTCGGATTTGCCTCGGTAGGCGGCTTCGGCTCGCTCGCGCTGTGGCTGTGCGACAGACCTATCCCCGACAGAATGAGGGACAGGATAAAGCGCGATTTTAATTCTAAGGCGGAGGAGCTTAAAGGGCTGTGCGCCTCCTGCGGATACGGCTGCGCTATGGGCAGCTGGCACTACATATGGGGCAGCACTATGAACCTGTTAAAGCACGCGATGATATTTATAATAGCCGACAGGATAAACGGCAACGACAAGTACCACCGCTTTGCTGCGGCGCAGCTCGATTATCTGCTCGGCACAAACGCCACGGGCTACAGCTTTATCACGGGGTGCGGCGAGTTTGCCTGCAAGTCCCCGCACCTGCGCACCGCTTATGCCGATGGGATAGAAGAGTGCATACCGGGCTTTGTCAGCGGCGGACCTAACGCAAGCCCCGCCGACGAGGACGCGCGCGTGCTTATCCCACCCGGGACGCCGCCTATGAAGTGCTTTGTCGACGACGTGGGCTGCTACTCGCTTAACGAGGTCGCGATATACTGGAACTCGCCCGCGGTATTCTTGACCGCATATATGATCGACCATACCGAACATAAGAAAGGATAATTAAAATGGAAAGACGCGACAAGACCAACTACTATCTTGACATCGCCCAAACCGTAAGCGGCAGGGGCACTTGCCTTAGGCGCAATTTCGGCGCTATAATCGTTAAAAACGACCAGATAATCTCCACGGGCTATAACGGCGCGCCGAGGGGGCTTAAAAATTGCTGCGACCTCGGTGTTTGCACCCGCGAGAAGCTCAATATCCCCAAGGGACAGCGGTACGAGCTGTGCCGCTCGGTACACGCCGAGGCTAATTGCATCATCTCCGCCGCGCGCACGGATATGATAGGCTCGGTGATATATCTTGCCTGCCGTGACGCCGTAACAGGAAAGCTCTGCGGCGACGTCGAGCCCTGCTCCATGTGCAAAAGGCTGATAATAAACGCGGGGATAGACAAGGTCATAATCCGCACCGACGAGGAGAATTATCGCATAATCAACGTGTCCGAATGGTTAGAGCACGACGACAGCCTTACCGGCACGGACGGCTATAAATAAGGGATATTATGAAGAAAAATACCAAGCTTTTATTGTTCGGACTGTCTGCGGCGGCGGGGGCTGCCGTTACCGCTGCGGCGCTCGATACAAGGCTTAAGACAGTACATTATAAGGTCGGCTCGCCTAAGATAAACGGCTCGGTGCGTATAGCGTTTATTTCCGACCTGCACAATACGCTTTACGGCAGGGGACAGTCGCAGATAGTTGGCGAGGTGGATAAAGCCCGACCGGATATAGTCATCTTCGGCGGGGATCTTGCGGATAAGACCCAAAGCGTCCTGCCCGGCAACGCCATTATTTTAGTAAGGGCGTTAGCTGCAAAATACCCGTGCTTTTACACTATAGGCAATCACGAGAGCAGTCGAGGCGACAGCAAGCGGCTAAAGCGTATTTTCTCCGATATGGGCGTAACGGTGCTCGAGGGGAGCGGCAAGACTATCGAGCTAAACGGCTCTAAGATAGAGATATGCGGCATATACGACGCACACACCGCCGATTATGACGAGCAGCGCGGCTTTGTCAGCCAGCTTGACGAGGTGACCGATATCGACAGCGAAAATTACCGCATACTTATCGCGCATTTTCCCGAGCAGATAGAGGAGTATCTTAAGGGCGGCTTTGATATGGTGCTGTCGGGGCACGCTCACGGCGGACAGTGGGCTGTGCCGGGGCTTATTAACGGCGTATTTGCGCCGGGGCAGGGGCTCTTTCCAAAATACGCGGGCGGGCTGTACACTCACGGTGATACCGTTCATATCGTAAGCCGAGGCTTGTGGAAGCCCTCCACGCCTTTAGCCGTACCGCGTATTTTTGTACGCCCCGAGCTTGTGTTCATAACTATTGATAATTATGAATGATACACGCTTTCAGCCGTCCGAGTCCTTTCGCGTGGGCGCTTTGTTAGCAGCTGCGGGAGGATTTTTGGACGCGTATTCTTATCTTGCACGCGGCGGGGTGTTCGCTAACGCCGTCACGGGCAATATAGTGCTGCTCGCGCTGAATGCTGCGAGCGGCGATATAGAAAAGGTAATACATTATATCTTGCCGATTTTGGCGTATGCCTTGGGGATAATAGCGACGGAGCTTATCCGCCGCCGCTTTGACAAGAGCGGGCATATACACTGGCGTCAGCCTGTCATCGCGGTGGAGATACTTATCGTTATGGCGGCGGCGTTTATACCGAGCGGGACCGCCGACATCGCGGCGGTGACTATGATAGCGTTCATCTGCTCTATGCAGGTAGAGAGTTTTAGAACGGTGCGCGGTTGTTCATATGCTACCACAATGTGTACAGGCAATCTTCGCAGCGCGAGCGAGAACCTCTACCGCAGGATATTCTTAAAGGATAAGCAGTCGGGCAAAAAGGCTTTGCTCTATTTCGGTATTATCGGCTCGTTTATGATAGGAGCTGTCCTCGGAGGAGCCGCCGAGATAGCTTTAGGCGAGAAGTCCTGCCTGCTTTGCGCGGTATTGCTGCTGTCGGTGATACTGCTTATGCAAATTAGGACGGATAATAACAATACCGCGTGAAGTTAAATGCTTCACGCGGTCAATTGTTTTCTATCCAAATATCTATCTCGTCACGGGAGGGCGGCTCAAATCGCTGATTTGACTTAGCGAGCAGCCCGCTGTCTACATAATAATCATCGCATACGCCGTCGGATACCGCCTTATTGCGCAGGGCGATATTTTTTTCGCGCCGTTTTGGCGAGACGGCGATATAATAGCGTATCACCTTAATGCCGCGGCTTGAAAAGTACTCGGCGGTGCTTTTCCGCTCGTTTGCACTCCAAAAGCCCCAGTCCAAGATAACGTCGCAGCCGCACAGAGCTGTCTCGGCGGCCTTTTTCATCAAGTATGATTTTATGCGGGGAGAAATGTCGTCGTACAGCGCGCCGAGCCGCTTATCGAAAATATCGTTTTCGAGCTCATCGCAGGAGAGGATGACGGCGTTTGTCTTTTTTGCGAGAGTGCGCGCGTAATAAGTTTTCCCCGCGCAGATAGTCCCGCAGATAAGGTGTACTTTATTTGTCATATGGATCTTTCAGCAATGTCTCTTTTAATGAACAATACTTATCCGCAAGGCAGACGAGCCACGCCTCGGGATAGGCGGGTATCTGGAGGGGAGTAAGCGGCCACATATGGCAGTAGATTATATTTCTTTCGCGCTCGGTCAGGTTAAAAAAGCGGCAGGCGTTTTTAAGCGCGGTGTACGGGTGCGAAAATCCGTGCAGACCGTCGGGGGTAAACGCCGTCTTATGCCAATCGTATAAGAAAAAGTCGTGCAGCATAGCGCCGCGCACGAGCGCCTCGACATTTATCTTTATCTTTAAATGCTTAGCGTACAGATAGCTGTACAGCGCCACCATAAGGCAGTGGTCATAGCAGGAAACCTTTCCGTGCTGGGTAAAGTGCTGCATAAGCAGGACCTTTTCGTCCTCGAGCAATTCGCGCGCCGCGGCGATAAACTTCTTGTCGTCCTCGCTGAGCACGAGCGTTTTGGGGTTAGGTCTGTTCATCGTCATCACCGTCGTCAAATATATCGTCGTCGCCGCTAAAGCGCCCTCTCAGGTGCTCGATTATATTAAAATGCTGGATATGTTCACCTATACGGGCAAGTGTGAACAGCTTGCCGCCCTCGCGCGCCGCTAACTCTTTTTTTACCGTCATGAAGAAATCCACCGTCATGAGCAGCGGCACGACTACCGCCGTAATGACTATCAGCTGATGCGGCAGCCTGATAACCACAAACTGCGTCGCGGGAGCGACGGCGTAGGTCACAAACAGCCCCATAACTCCCCAGAACAATGAGGACACAAGGCTTATGCGGTTCTTATAGGTCAGCTTAAACATACTGTAGTCCCAGAATTGCTTTCCGAAAAAGGTCTCCATCATCCAGCCGACAAAATATTCCAGCGCGGTGCAGCTTAACATCGCTATAAAATATACCGCGACCGGGTTTTGCTTAAACGGCTGACAAATAAACAGCAGCAGTATCCCGCCCACTCCGTAAATGGGAATATACGGCCCTTTAAGAAATCCGCGGTTTATCGGGTGCTTGTGATAAAGCGACTCTATCGCGGACTCTTGCATCCAGCCCATTATACAGTATACAGAAAAGGTGAAAAGCCAGTGCTCTGCTCCGAAGTATTCCGTAATAACTCCCTCATTTCTTAATTCAATAAAGGTATCTTAAATATATATTTATTATATAATATTTGAAAAATTGTGTCAATAAATCGTCGGGCGTAAGTGTCAAAAAGCGACGATTTTTGTTAAAAATGCCCGATATAGCAGAAAAAGCGCCGCCGTTTTAGTGGAAAATAATTATATAGAGGCTTTGCGGCGGCAAAGCCTTATTATCGCCCATACGCCTATAAATGCCAAAATTCCGAGCGAGATAAGCTGCGAGGTGGACAGTCCGAACAAAAATCCCCTGTATTCGTCCCCTCTGAAAAACTCGAGGACAAACCGTCCCACCGCGTATATCGGCAGATACACCATAAAAAGATGATTTTTGAATTTGCCCTTTTCTAGCAAAATCAGTATGAATATAAACAGCAGCAGATTAAACCCCGCCTCGAAAAGCTGTACCGGAAAGCGGCACACGCCGTTAGCCTGTTCTACCGTGCTGTGGTAGAAGGTAAAGCCGAAGTCGCTCTCTATGCCGTAGCAGCAGCCGCCGAGAAAGCAGCCTATCCTGCCGAACACGTGAAATAACGGCACGGCGGCTGCGCATAAGTCCGCATACCCGCCGAAATTTTTAAGGTGCGAGGCCTTTGCGTATATGCAGCCCGCCGCTATCCCGCCGAACAGCCCGCCGTAGAATACCTGTCCGCCGAATATTATCTGTATCACAAGTATAAAATCGTCAAAATTTTGTATCCTGCCGAACAAATACAGCTTGTCGATATTGGTTACCGCGTACATTAAGTGACCGCCTATCAGTACGCCTATAGCGGAAAAGAGCAGCAAAAATACCGCAGACACGTTGTCCAGCCCGTGTCTGTCGCACATTTTATATACAAAAGCGCCCGCGATAAGCAGTCCTATTATCGCGGCGACAACATATGCGCTTATCTCGCGCCCGAAAAGATCAAAAGTACCTATCATAATTTCTCCGTCGTATAAGTCAAAGACGCCCGCAAGATACGCAGGCGTCGATGTACAATTGATTTAATTGTGCTATGTTGTGCTTTAACTGAGCAGCAGACCTGCCGAACCTGCGGCGGAAAGAATAGCTCCGGCAGCGACGCAGGTGCATGCTATCACTATGATATCAAGAGCGACGGCTATTATACCGAGAACGAGACCTGCTACTGCAAGACCCTTTCCTTCGGTAACGCCTGCCTCCTGGTACTTCTTCATGCTGATAGCGCCGAACACTATACCGAGTATAGCGAGTATAGTCACAAAGTACTGAACAACGGGTATCCAGCTTCCTACTATACCGAGTATGCCGCAGACAAGAGCGGCCACGCCAAGGTTCTTGGCATTCTTAAGATTTTCGTCCATGGATTTTCTCCCTATTCTGTTATTTGTCGGCTGTATCGGCACCGTGCCGACACCGCCTTCGACAAAATAATTATATCAGATTTAGTTAAGTGTGTCAATAATTTTATTTTTATCATTATCGATATAATTTTGAGATATAGTATCGTGGTCTTTGTGGATTTTTCACATAAAAGACCGTATAGCCCCGAGGTGTTGATTTTTTAGGAAAAGTGTGGTACAATTACATATATCAAATATTTTTTCAAGGAGCGCATAAAGTGACTGACAGCGAGAAGCACAACCGCAACGCCGCGGTATGTATCGGGGATTTTCATTCGTCAAAAGAATTGCTCGCGGGTATCTGCGGCAAGCTTATGGACGCGGATATAAATATACATGTGTTTAACGGCTTTACCTGCGATTATAACGGCGGCCCGCACGACGTCGGTCAGACGTCGATATTCGGCCTGCCTAATTATGAAATGCTCGATATATTGATAGTCGCGCCGTTTTTCCTTTCGTCGAGCGACGAGATAATAGATAAGGTGATAAACAGGGCGCTTAGCGCGAATATTCCCGTCATTTCGGTAGGGATGCCGCACGAGGGCTGTTATTGTGTTATGTCCGATTATACCGAGCAGACCGAGTATATCTGCGACCATTTTATAAAGCATCACCATTGCAAAAAGATAAATTTTATCTCGGGGACAAAGGGACAGCCCGTCGCCGAGCTTAGGCTCGAGGGCTATCGCCGCTCGCTGGAAAAGAACGGCATACCTTTTGATATAAGCCGAGTGTACTACGGTGACTTTTGGCAGATACCGACCGAAAAGGCTATCGATAAAATGCTGTCCGACGCCGAATTGCCCGAGGCGATAGTATGCGCTAACGATACTATGGCGCTCGCCGCAATATCGAGGCTGTCACAGCACGGCTATGAGGTGCCGCGCGACGTACTTGTATCGGGTATGGACGGCATAGACGAGGCGGAGGATTATGTCACTACCGCGCACCTGCTCGGAAAGGACACGGGCGAGCTTACGGCTTCTGTCGCAGTAAAAATACTGAATGGTGAAAAGGTCGAAAAGACGGTGATAGTGCCGCCGCTGATACGGTTCGGCTATTCCTGCGGCTGCTCTCCCGACAGTATGAATATCAGCATAGAAAAGCGGCACAGGCTGTACGAAGAGGTTTTTAATTCGAGAAAGCACTCGCAGATGGCGTTAAGGCTAAATCAGGAGATAACCAACAGCTCTACGCTTAAAGAGACTATGGACGCTATTTCCGCAATTGCGGGCAGGATATGGGCGGATCATCTGTGGGTGTGCCTTTGCGACGACTTTTTAAGCGGCATAAGCACCGAGGATATCACCGACGCAGAGGAGGTCCTCGCCGAGAGCGACCGAGGTCTGCACAGGGGCTGCTACAGCGACCGGATGTACTGCGCGGTGACGCTGCACGATAAGCAATACGGCGAGCCCTGCGTATTTGATACAAAGCAGATGCTGCCCGACTTTTATCTCAGCGCGGATAAGGCTAAGTGCATATTGTATTCGCCGTTGCATTTTAAGGATATATGCGTGGGGTATCTGGCGTTCGACTTTTTCCCGTGGAGCAGCCTTTTATTCCTGCTTAATATAGTTACTATGGGGATAGCTACCGCTCTCGAGTCGATAAAGCGGCAGTCTGAGCTTTACGCCTACGCAAAGAAGATAGGCGAGCTGTATATCACCGACCCGCTGACGGGGCTTTATAACCGCAGAGGCTTTTTCAGGCTGTATAATGAGCTTAAAGAGAGCTCAAGGCAAAGCCGAATGGTCATATCTATGGATCTTGACAATCTTAAGCAGATAAACGATAATTACGGGCACAGCGAGGGCGACAACGCTATAACCGTGACCTCGGACACGCTGAAAAGAGTATTTAGCGACGGGCAGATATGCGCGCGCTTTGGCGGGGACGAATTTGTCGTGCTCGGCGACTGTCCCGACGATGAATTAATGTACCGATATGCCGAGCGTCTGCGCGAGGGGCTTAATGAGTACAATGTCTCCTCGGGCAAGCCGTACAATGTGCATTTGAGCCTCGGCTGCTGTCTTATCCCCGCCGACGCGGATAAGCCGATAGATCAGTACATCATAGCCGCCGACGCGAAAATGTATATCGATAAAGAGACCCACAAGCGCCGCAGGGCGCGCTCTGCCGGCCCGACGGACGGCGTGAAATAGGCGGTTGACTGCACGGGATAACTGTGGTACAATATTCATATACTTTAATTTAAGGAGAGGGCAGATGGGACGGCTGATAGTGTTAGAGGGGCTAGACGGCTGCGGCAAGAGCACACAGCTTGAGCGGCTGAAGAGCAGATACGGCGATAAGGCGAGATTTATAAGCTTTCCTAATTATCAGAGCCTTAGCGGACAGCTTATCGCAAAGTACCTCGCGGGGGATTTTCCCGAAGAAGATGCCGCTGTCGGCTGCTATACCGCCGCGAGCCTGTACGCCGTGGACAGATATGTAAGCTATAAGACCTCGTGGGAGGATGATTATAAGAGCGATAAGCCTATTATCGCCGCCCGCTATACCACCTCTAACGCGATATATCAGATGGCAAAGCTGCCGCGGCGGGACTGGGACGGCTTTATCAAGTGGCTGTGCGACCATGAATATAATAAATTAGGTCTGCCGCGCCCCGACCTTACGATATACCTCGATATGCCGACTGATACGGCGCAAAAGCTGCTGAGCGCGCGGTATGGCGGCAACGAGGGCAAAAAGGACATTCACGAGCGGGACAGAGCTTTCTTTGAGAACTGCCGCCTTGCCGCGATGTATTCGGCTCAGCATATGGGCTGGGATATAATATCCTGCGCCGAGGGCGGCGAGCCGCTGCCGATAGACATTGTCGGAGAAAAAATCGCGGCGCTTACGGATAAATTTATAGATATATGAGCAAAGGGTAAGGGATAGGTGCTTAAGTTTAAAGAACCGGAGCTTTCGGATAAAGAATGGGTGCGGTCGCTGTTGAGGCTTTCGGATTATCAGGGCTGCGAATATAATTTTACCAATAATTTTGCGTGGAAGGATATATTCGACACCAAAATTTCACGCTGGCAGGATTTTTATATCTGCCGATTTGGGGACGGATTTGCTTTCCCCGCGGGCAGGGGAGATATACACGGGGTGCTCGTACAATTGTATGAGTACAGCGCGAGTATAGGCGTACCGTTTAAATTTACGAGTATGGACAAGTCCGCAAAGCTGCTGCTCGAGCGCGAATATCCCGGGCAGTTCGTCTTTAGCACAAGCGAGGGTATGTACGACTATATCTATACCTCCGAGTCGCTGAGGACCTTAAAGGGCAAAAAGCTGCACTCAAAGCGCAATTACGTCAACCGTTTCAGTACGCTGAATTATACCTTTGAGCGGATAACTCCCGACAACATAGCCGACTGCCGCAGAATGAGCAGCGAGTGGTGCAGGAGAAATTCTGCCGTGCCTAATGAGGGCAGGGCGGAGGAGATGTGCGCGGTCGGCGTGGGACTACAGCACTTTTTCGAGCTCGGGCTTGAGGGCGGGCTGATACGAGTAAACGGCGAGGTGCAGGCGTTCTCCTACGGAGAAAGGCAGAACTCCGACACCTTTGTCACCCACGTAGAAAAGGCTTTTACCGACTTTGACGGGGCGTACCCGATGATAAATTATCTTATGGCTAACGAGTTTTGCGGCGGATACAAATACATCAACCGCGAGGAGGATATGGGAGAGGAGAACCTGCGCAAGGCAAAGCGCTCGTACCACCCCGCGTATATGCTGGAAAAATACCGCGCCGAATACGTCGGCGGGGGTTTAAAATGATAGAAAGCGAAAGGAAAAGAAAAATGATATACGTATTTTTAGCAAACGGATTTGAAGAAACAGAGGCTGTCGCTCCGATAGATATATTAAAGCGCGCGGGTGCCGAGGTCGTCACCGTCGGAGTTGGCGGCGACAGCATAACGGGCTCTCACGGGATAACCGTGATACCCGATATTATCGAGCAGGACGTTATACTGACCGATAAAGTGGATATGATAGTATTGCCCGGCGGTATGCCCGGCACGCTAAATCTCGAAAAGAGCGAAACAGTGCAGCGCGCCATTAAATTCTGCGCCGACAATGATAAATACATCGGCGCTATCTGTGCCGCTCCGTCGATAATCGGCAGCCTCGGGCTGTTGAGCGGCAAAGAGGCGATATGCTTTCCGGGGTTTGAGGACGCTCTTGCGGGAGCGAAGATAAGCGATAAAAAGGTAGTCGTCGACGGTAAATATATCACCGCCGCGGGTGCGGGCGTCGCCGTAGAATTTGGTCTTGCGCTTGCGGCAAATGTCGTAAGCCCCGCAAAGTCGGACAAGGTGCGCGCCTCTATGCAGTGCATATGACCCCCTCGGAGCAAAAGAGAGCGCTGCGCGATAAGCTCAGGACTATGCGCCGCCTTATCGGTTCTGACGAGAAGCGGGAAAAGGATAATGCGCTTTTCGAGCGGCAAAAACGGCTTATCCTTGAAACTAAGCCGCCGCTCGTGCTGAGTTATATCTCCACCCCAGAAGAGGCGGACACGAGAAGGCTTATAGACTTTTGCTTTGAGAATAATATCACTATAGCCGCGCCGAGGTGCGAGGGGAGAGCTATGCGCTTTTGCGTTATACGCTCGACCGACGATTTAGAACAAGGCAAATTCGGCATTTTAGAGCCGAAGAAAGAATGTAAACAAGCGGATATATCCGAAAACGCGCTGTGCTTTGTCCCGGGGCTCGCCTTTGATAAGAGAGGGCATAGGCTCGGGTACGGCGGGGGATTTTACGACAGGTTTTTAAGCGAGAATAAAGTTAAAACTGTCGGTATCTGCTATAAGGAGTATATATTTGAGCGGCTGCCGACCGATAAATTTGACAAGGCGGTAGAATTAGTAGTCACCGACAGTATGGAGGAAGTATGGACAACGATAAAAGCATGGGAATAACCGATATTCTTAAAGAGGTCGAGAGAAAGGCGGCAGAGCGCTCTTCCGACGACCTTAGCGATACTAAGCAGATAGACAATGTGACCGAGCCGCCGGAGTTACCCGAAGAGGGCCTGCCCGAGGGCGAGAGCCCCGACAATTCGGATATCGAGCCGCCCGCGGAGCCTATTGAGCCTGCTGAACCCGACGAGCCCGACGATAATTCCGAGGAGGGCGAGATAGCCGAGGACGAGGTCACCGAGGCCGAGTACCGTCAATACCTGCGCGAGAAGCATACCCGCAATAAAAAGATAAAGAAGAAGAACGCCCACAGAAGAACGTTCTCGCATATATTTGCGGGAGTGCTGCTTTCGGTGTTTATACTGTCGGTATCCGCATTTCTTGCCGTTTACATAATAAAAACGGCATTCGACTTTACGGGTATAGGCAAGACCTACTGTCAGGCGCAGGTGTACATCGACGACGGCTCGACCACCGACGATATCGCTATGCAGCTTGCTAATCAGGGCGTGATAACCATGCCCGAGATATTTAAGATGTATGTGTCTATGTCCGACGCGGACGACGACTTTATCAAGGGCACGTTTACGGTGGACAGCACTATGTCTTACAGCACCCTGCTTATGACGCTCCAGACGGTCACAATTGCCAACCAGATAACCGAGGTCACGATAATAGAGGGTATGACCGCAGACGAGATAGCGCAGCTTATGGAGGATAAGCTCGTATGCACCGCAAAGGATTTTCTCGCGCAGTGCAAGGTGCTCGAAAACACCTATAAATTCCAAAAGCGCCTTGAAAACGAGCCGCTGAAATATTATCAGATGGAGGGGTATTTGTTCCCGAACACCTATGAGTTTTATATCATACCAGAGCTTGAGGACAATAATCAGATAGACACCACCGAAAACGCCGTAAACGCGGTAAATACCATTTATGAGAGCTTTAACGAAAATATCACCGGCAGATATTATAACCGAATGAGCGATATGGGGCTGACGCTCGACGAGACGATAACCCTCGCCTCGATAGTACAGCGCGAGGCGGACAGCGCCGAGAATATGAAAAATGTCGCGTCGGTATTCTATAACCGTATGGCTATGCCCGACGCTTTCCCTAAATTCGAGTCGGACGTTACCGCGCTGTATGTCGAGGAGCATATCAAGGCGCATATGACCGCGACCGAGAAAAAGGCGCACCAAGCTATGTTTGACGCATACGATACGTACGAGTGCGAGGGCATACCGGTAGGACCAATATGCAGTCCCGGCATGGACGCTATACGCGCCGTACTGTACCCGAACGAAACCGATTATTATTATTTCTGCGCCGACCCCGAAACCACCGAGATGTATTTTGCTTCGACGATAGAGGAGCACGAGCAGAACCTTATAGCCTGCGGACTTGAGGACGCGATAGCCGAATGATAATGCGACCGACCGAATTGTTATCCCCCGCGGGGGATCCCGAATGCCTTACCGCGGCGGTAAATTACGGCTGCGACGCCGTATATGTCGGCGGCAGCGCATACGGTATGAGAGCCTCCGCCGCGAAATTTGACTTTGACACGCTGAAAAAGGCGGTCGAGCTTGCACATTCAAAAAATGTAAGGGTATACCTCACCTGCAACACCGTACCCTCAAACGACGAGATAGACGCCCTGCCCGAGTATATCAAAAACGCCGCCGCCTGCGGGATAGACGCCGCGATAGTCAGCGATATAGGCAGTATCGCGCTGATAAAGCGCACCGTCCCAAAGCTCGATATACACGTATCTACCCAAGCGGGGGTGGTAAATTATGTCACCGCGTGCGAGCTTGCCAAAATGGGGGCAAAACGCGTAGTGCTCGCCCGCGAGGTGGATATTGACAATATCCGCCGCATACGGGATAAAATTCCCGAGGAGATGGAGATAGAGGCGTTTGTACACGGGGCGATGTGCGTATCGTTTTCGGGCAGGTGCCTGCTCTCGCAGTTTCTCACCGGAAGAAATGCCAACAAGGGCGAATGCGCTCAGCCCTGCCGCTGGAAGTACAGTCTCGTTGAGGAAAAGCGCCCGGGGCAGTATTATCCGATAGGCGAGGACGGCGAGGGCTCGTATATCCTTAACGCTAAAGACCTATGTATGATACGCCACCTTGATGTGCTGAAAAATGCGGGGGTAAACAGCTTTAAGATAGAGGGGCGCGCAAAGTCCTCATACTATACCGCGGTAGTCACCAACGCCTACCGCGCCGCGCTTGACGCCGTAAATAAGGGCGAGCCTTGCCCCGAGTGGGCGATAGAGGAGACCGAGAAGGTCAGCCACCGACCGTATTGCACGGGGTTTTACTTTGCCCACGACGACGCTGAGCAGCATTATCCCGACAGCGGCTATCTGCGCAGCTGCGACTTTGTCGGCGTTATCGATAAGTGCGAGAACGGCACGGTGTATATGACCCAGCGCAATTATTTTACCGTAAGCGACACACTCGAGGTGCTCTCTCCGGGGAGAAAGCCCGTGCCGTTAAAGCTCGAATACCTTATAAATCAGTTCGGCGAGCATATAACCGTCGCCAATCACGCGACCGAAAAGCTGACCTTTGCATATGACGGCGAATTTCCCACAGGGTCGATAATAAGAAAGCCGGAGGGGTAAAGGGAGTAAAGCGCATAAAACCGTTTAAGCCCAAAATGAGGTACATATGGAGCTTACAAGAAAGCAATTTGTTATTTCGATACTGCCGTCAGTGCTTATTATGGCTGTATCGTTGCTGGTACTTTTCAGTCACGTTATCAACCCACATAATATGCTTACAGGCGGAATGGCTATCTCCGCGATGATAAGCTTTGTAGTCGGCGGGATAATACCTATCTCTCTTATCAGAAGAAGAAATATTGACGTATCAAAAGCCGTTATATGGCTGACTGTAGCCGCTGTTGTCGGATTTACTATCTTGGCTGTACTTTACTATACTATTACTATTTTTTTATAACAAGCGGTTTAGTTATTATTATTCCTGTTTTAGAATTGATAGGCTTCATTTTCTTGTTTAAAAAGCTCACCAACGACTCTCAAAAATGTTTGGTGTTGATTTTATCCAACCCATTGTTACACTTTTTTATGTTTATTGTCCTCGCTTGGTTTGTTTACTGATATAAGATATTATTGCATAATATTGATATTTTGAACGGCGGTATGTATTTTCACACCGCCGTTTTTTATTCCCCCAAAAACTATGCCGTCTACGCCGTGAGGATTGCCCTTTACGTCAAATTGTTGAATTTAGAAAAAAAGTATGATATTATTATTTTACTAAATAAAACCGTAACAAATTCATCGGAGGAGAATGTACAATGGACGAGAAGCAGGAATTAAACGAGAGAGCGAACCCTGTATTCAACACGGCGAGAGCCACTCTTATCCACTTAAGCAGGGCGGGGGACAAGGACGCCGACCTGTATATCCAAAAGCTCGGCATAGACCCTAAACAGCTCGCTAACGGCAACGAGGAGACGACGTTCAGTCCGGATCTTATTCTTGTGGTAGAAACGAGATACCGCGCCTCTAACGAGATATTAAGCTCCCGCAAGGAGAAGAATATCGTCGACCTTCCGTGCGGTTACACCCCGCGCGCAGTTAATATAATGCTTGCGGATAAGCGTTACATAGGCTGCGACCTGCCTGTCGTTATAGAGGAGCTTGCTCCCGTCGCAAATGAATTTCTCGCCGAGCGAAATATAAAGGATAGGCATGCGGGAATCGAACCCGAGCCGCCCCACGACGATATTTCATTACGCCGTGGGGTGCGCAGCAGTTTTTACGGAGCAGATTTTCGTTCAGACGAGGAGACCGAACGAAGGCATACTGTATGTATGTCGAGCGAGGTCGACGAAGTATGGGCGGAAAGATGCCCGCAAAAACCGACTTGGGTTCGGTTCCCGCATGCCTAAGGAATATCACGTCGTCGACGCGACGAATTACCGCTTGTTAAGGGACGCGCTTAACGGGGTCGAGGGCGAGATATGCATAACGACAGAGGGCTTGCTTACTTATTTTAACGACCCCGAGATCGCTGAGCTTGCCTCTAATATCAGACGTGTCTTAAGTGAGTTCGGCGGCTGCTGGATAACCTCCGACCCCGAGCTAAACCCGTTCTATATGGCGGCGCTTAAGGCATTAAAGGGCGAGGCGGCTTTTAGGGACCTGCTTAAAACCATGGGCGCGTTTGAAGAGAAATCCGACACCAAGATAACGGCAAATAAAATGACCGTGTTAGCGTTTGACTTTGACGCGTCTATGCAGAGAGTGACGGACTTTTTACGCTCGGTCGGCTTAAAGTACGAGCGCGTGCCTATCGCAAACTACCTCCCCGAGCTGAACAGTCTTGCTGATTTCCCCGAGGATACTAAAGCCGCGTATAAAAAGTATCTCGAAGATGTCTATTTTTGGATAATGACGCCGGATGAGAATTTTAAAGAGGCGGTAGAAAATTATGACGGCAAGGATTTTGGCGTTAAAGTAAGATCGCATAACGGCGTAATGCGCATAACCCTGCGCGGACGACTTGACATCGTCACCGCGCCCGAATTGCTCAAGGTATACGAGAAAACCGCCGAGGGGGACGCTCCCGAAAAGATAATCGTCGACGCGTCCGAGCTCGACTACATCTCGTCCGCAGGACTGCGCGTGCTGCTAATTATGATAAAGGAGGTAGGCACGGGCAACCTCTCGGTAAGCGGGCAAAACGAGACCGTGCAGACGATTTTCGAGCAGACAGGCTTTGTCGATATGATAGAATAAGGACTGACTATTTCTCAAAGCGTGCCGATTATATATCGCACCGCCCAAGATTTTGCTGTAGCTTTTGACGGAAAGTAATATTATATAAATGCCGCGGGCGTTCGATACGAGTGCTCGCGGCTCTTTGTATACGAGCGATAGCGCCTCGGCGCTTTTTATGGCTTGATCAGAATACATCGCATCCCGTAATCTCATTGTGAGGTTACGGGATTTTTAATTTTATTTATGAATACAAAACGGGCAGATTTACTCTGCCCTTAATTTACATAAATTTATTCTTTTGCGAAAAAATGCCGTTCGCTGTACAATATATCATAGCACATAAAACCCGAAATGTCAACACGAA
>CANQED010000017.1 GCA_947594425.1 uncultured Ruminiclostridium sp. | reverse complement strand
AGCCTATATCGAATGGTACAACACAAAGCGCATCAAGCTTAAGCTTGATGGAATGTCGCCGGTCGATTATCGCTTAACTGCTGCATAGCAAAAGCGACCAAGATTTCTCTTAGTCGCTTTGCATAATTTTTCTTTTAAATTTTTGTCTAACTTTTTGGGGTCAGAACATATCACTGGTTCTTTTTTGGAGTATAAGTCAAATTTTATTTCTGTTAGTGAGAGATTTAGAATATCTTGCTCTCCGGTTACTCCTATCAAGACTTTCAGATTACATTACCTTCAAGCGCGAACCGATTCTACGCTATTTACATAAATATCGATGTTAATGAACCGTTTGGCTCATTTGCAACTGCATACTTTATTTGCAAATTATCTTACACGTTCTTTAACTCCGAGTGACACAAAGGCTCCTTTCTATATTACGCTTAAAGTGTGCAACTGTAGCTCAAAGCACAATTCAACGTTGAGCAAAAACATAATATCGCCCCTTTTTGTAAGTGTGACATAAACAGATCATCCGCCCTCACTTTATATTACTCATGACCCCTTTATCCATCTCGTTCACCGTATCGCACAGCACGTCGATATCCCCCGACGTATGCGAGGCGATAAGGATAGTTTTGCCCTGTTCCTTAAGACCGAGCAGGTACTTTCTCATATCCTCCACGCCCTCTTTGTCAAGCCCGTTCATCGGCTCGTCGAGGATAAGCAGGTCGGGATCCTCCATTATCGCCTGAGCAAGTCCCAAACGCTGGCGCATACCGAGGGAGTACTTGCGCACCGGCAGCTTTAACTCGGGGTCAAGTCCCACGCGCACCATGCTCTCCTTTATCTGCTCCGAGCCTATCTTATTATTCAGCGAGGCGAGCAGCTTCAGATTGCGGTAGCCGCCGTAATACGGGATAAATCCCGGCGTTTCTATTATTATCCCTATGCTGTCGGGAAAATCGCGGTCCTTGCCGATCCTTTTGCCCGCTACGGTGACCTCTCCGGCGGTGGGGTGGACAAAGCCGCATATGCACTTCATAAGCATAGTCTTGCCGCTGCCGTTGCGCCCGATAAGCCCGTGTATCTTCCCGCGCTCAAACTCAACGTTGATATGCTTTAGTATCTCGGCTTTCTTGATAGTAAGCGAAAGGTCGCTTACGGTTATCATCGCTTCCATTATCTTTCCTCCGTACTGTAAAAATTAACCTTTTTCAGCGCTAACGCACCTAATATAATCATAACGGCGATAAACACCGCAAAATACAGATATGACGCCCAAAGCGGGAACACCTGCGCCGCGAGTATCTCCTGAAAATGCACCCACACCACCATATTAGCGGAGGGGAATATCCACATTAAAACGCTGTTCGCGGTAAAGGCGGTAACTCCCGCCGCAAGTATCGCCGCGCTTGTAAGAAGTCCCGCCGCTTTCATTTTCAGCATTTTGAAAACGAACAGCATCGCGCATATCGAAAACAGATATAGTAAAAGCATAAGGCAGGTATGCACCAATGTTTCACTAAGGTACATCTGATTGTAGAGATTAGCCGGTAATAATTGCGATACGAACGAATCGTATTCTTTCGGAAAGTGTGAAAGATACAGCCTTGTAACGTCGCTCCAGTCTGCGCCGATAAAGCAGTCTTTAGTTATCAGCGCGGGCAGCGTGCCTATAAATATCACCGCCATGAAGCTTGCCGCCGCCATAAACGCAAACAACAGCTGCCCTATCATCCAGTTTATCTTTCCGGTGCGGTTTATTAAGAAAAACATATTCTCCGACGAGGAGGGAAAATCGCTCATAAGTACAAAGAACACCGACGGGATAAGCAGCAGCAGTATCGGCGAATTTGTCACCGCGATAAACGGCTCGAACAAATTCATCGGCGCGCCGAACTTTTCGGCGCGTGCCGACAGCGGGTCGGTAACGATCGTGTTTATTATTATCAGCAGGATAAGCACGATTATCATTCGCGGATTTGTCACCCAGCGGACGTATTCGCTCCTTGCCACGAACCATACGGTCGAAATATTCCTACTCACCTTTATCCAACCTCCTGTTCATGGCTATTATAAACAACGTTACAGCGCCCGCGGCAAGCACCGCGTTATATATCACGGTCGGCAGCGCCGTATTCCCGTAAAGGAATATATTCTCTATCGCCGCGGGATGTATCGCCGTCGCTATCGTGCTAAGGTACGGCATGGTCGCGTCGACGTCTGTGAAAACGATACCCCACAGCCGCTGACAGATTATCGTCATAATATAGCTTGCGAAAAACGGCAGGCAGATTATCAGATACTGATTTCTCATAACAGACGCGGCAAGCACCGCGGGCAGTACCGATAGTGACGCATATAAAAACATTCCGAGCAGCAAAGCTATGTAGCCCGCCGACATTCCTATAATATCGTAAAGCATATCAAACGGCGGCAAAAGCTGATCAAAGGCGTGAAGATAATACTCCGCCTCGCCCGGATAATAGGACAGATCGGGGAATACCGCCGCGGTGTAAATACCGTACAATAAATACCCTATCACCACCGCAAGACCGCTTAAAAGCACCGCGCTTATCACTGTGCCGAGGTTGTAGCTAAGCCTTGACAGGCGTATCGTTTCCAGTCGGATAAATCTGCTCTCGCGGCTGTCGCAAAACCTTTTCGCAAAGGAAAAGCTGACGATTATCGGCAAAAACATCACAAGCCAGCTTCCCGTCCCGCCCGCTTTGAATATCTCGAAAGCGTTGAGCTGCACGTTATCCAGTACCAGCTGACTGTCGTTCCTGATGATAAGATCCAACACCGTCAGCGGGTCCTCGGTGACCGGGTCGGAAATGACCGTCGCGGTAAAGCACAGCCCAAATACCAACACTATACACATATAAAATGTAATGTCGGTAAAGCATTTTTTGAAATTTGATAAAATGAGCCTTAACATAAAGCCTCCTTTCGGGCGTCACCGCGCTCATATTTCCGCCGATACCGCGTACTCGGCACTCAAGGCGCTTTTCTTCGGTATACTGCTTTTAAATCGTCGCGGTACCCGCCTAAGCTGCGGTCGCATAAAAGTCCTCAACGGCAAAGGATCTGCAATATCATTGGATTTCTTCCGCGGTGAAATAGGAAAAATCCTCGGCGTTTCTTGCGTCGAGATAGCAGAAATAATATAACGCGTCGTTCGGGTTATACAGTCTTAAAGACCATTTTGCTCTGATAGGGACACTGATATCTCCGAACAAACGGGGAACACCGTCGTCATATTGGCAGTATATCAGCTTTGCGTCCACCACCTCAAAGGTAACGTGGTCGGTCAGCTTTTCACTGATGATATTTGCCGCCTGCTCAAAACTCATCATATCGGTATATTCCTTGATATCGCCAATGGTTTCATCACAGCAGATGCCGCTGGCGCTATCTGCCTCGTCGCTGCGCAGCATAAATCCCCTGCCCATATCTCCGATAATATTTAGAGAGCCGCTTATATGCTGACCGTCGACAAAATATTCAAACGGTATTTCATCATACATTCTGGAAGTGGAAAAACCATACCCGTAACAGTCGTTCGTCAGCTTGTATACCGTCACCCTGTTTACATGAACGCTGAAAACAGGCTCATACCTTGACGGCAAAGAATTTACATAATCCTCGAAAAATTTTACCGCGTCCTTTATCGACATTTCCTTGTCCGTCAGCTTAAAACTCTTTTCGCTGTCCGGCGGATATATCCCCTCCGATTCGAACCAGTATTCGGGGAATGAAAGCGTGGCGCTGCAAAACTCGGCATCTCCTTTTTCGTAAGCCGTTTTTATAGCTTTCCCCCTGTTAAACGAAGAAATGCTGCCGCCGAAATAATACGGAGTAGTAAGGTCGATACGATACTCGTCGTCGGAATCGGCTTCCGTGTAGGTCAAAAACCATACCCACTTGTCCATGTCTTCGTTTAACGTGTGGTCAATGAATTTATCATAGTTTTCATAGATCGGATAATATTCTCCGTTGCTTAGACAGAAAAAACAGTTCTCGTGAAAATCGTCATTCGGAAAAATATATTTGAACGTTTCGAGAAAATTCTTATACTGTTCTTCCGTCGGACATTCTATATCCTGAGTGCCTATATTAAACTCGCGCAGATGATCGAGATGCTTCGGGACGGTCGCGGTAAAGTTGTCGGAGGTCTTGAAATTATCTATACTGTTCAGTATCTCGGCGACCTCTTCAACGGTATAATCCTCCCGCCCGTTGTCCGATATAACACGCTCCATAGGCGCGGGCGTTTCGACGTCGTCAATGGTAAGCCAGTCGCCTGTCGGTATAGGATCGGGATTTGATACCGTCGAGTCTCCCGCTGTCGCGGGATCGTTCTGCTGTGCGGAGCTTTCAACGGTCGATCCCGTGCCTTTAAGGTTTGCGCAGCCGGTGAACAGGGAGCATATCAAAAATAACGCTATGAGTTTTTTCATATTTTTTCCTTTCAGCTTAATTAGTTTTTTCATTTCTTTTTTCCTTTCTGCATATAAACTTTCTTATCGGGCTTATTCATATATTTCCGGTTCTCCCAAATCCGATACCGTTGCCATTTTAAAGCTGTCCTCGTTTATCGCGCTTTGATAGCAGATATAATACATATTATCGTTGGGATTAAACAGCGTAAATTTGTAATACGGCTTTACCGTAGAGGTATCGGCGGTGCCCGCCACGCTTTCTTTTCCGTATACAAGAGATACCTCCGGCACGTCAAACTTCACATGCTCCGTCAGCTTTTTTGAGGCAAGCTCCGCCGCTTTTTCAAACGAGATACAGTCGGTATGCCGAACATTGTCGGATATTTCCGAGGTTCTGTTTATCCCGAAAGCCGAATCCACCTCGTCGCTTTTTACCATAAAAGCGCCGCCGCCGTACCCTAACAGATCGCCGCTGACTGTAGAAACGCCCTCCGCGCTGTAATCGTAAGGTATTCGGTCGTAGATATTCGAGATATAGAAATAATATCCGTAATGCTCGTTATCCAGCCTATACACCTCCACCTTGTTGACATGAATATTCAGTGTGACGGGGTAAAAGCTCGGCATGGAGTTAATATAATTTTCAAAAAATATGACCGCGTCCTTTACGGATATTTCCTTATCCAGCAGCTTATACACCTTGTCGCTGTCGGGAGAATATCTCGCTATACAAGAAAAATCTACAGAGGGGAGATAAAACTCCGAGCCCTCGGATTTGCCTGCCCAATGCTGTGATACGGAGCGGTTAAAATAGCACAGGTTAGTGCCGAACGGAGAACCTACGGTAAGCGATACCGGAATTTCGCCGTCATTCGGTTCAAAATTGCTGTTGAATGCGTCGTTATACCAAAAATACCCCAAAGAATCCTTAGCTATGCTGCCGTTTGCATAGCTGTCAATGTTTTCATAAAAGGGCTTTATACCGTTGAACGGGTCATTGATATCGGCGTTTTCGTCAAAATCCCCCACATAAAACAGACTGTCCTCGTGCAATTCGCGGTTTGAGAACAGATACTTATACGCCCCGACAAAATCTATATACTTTTCCTCCGGCGTCATCTCCTCTTTTGCCTTTAGGCATAAGTTGCGCTCGGTAAATTCGTCCATGTGTTCTATATGCTTGGGTACGCTTGCGGTAAAGCCGTCCGTGATATTAAAATTATCATACTTTCCCAGTATTTCGGCCGCTTCTTCGACAGTATGATCTTCTCTTTCGTTGTCGAATTCTATCGGGGTGATAGGCTTAGGCGTTTCTATTTCGTCTATCTTAGGCAATTCAACAGGATCGCTCGATTCGGTATTATCGATACTCTCCTCGACCGAGGACTCTGAGGTCTGCGAGTTTGATCCGGTATTATCATTACTTGCTATATTATCGATATTCTCCTCGACCGAGGACTCCGAGATCTGCGAGCTTGTTTCGGAGCTTTCGCCTTTAAGATTTGAACAGCCTGTCATTATAGAACATAAGACCAGCAATAAAATTATCTTTTTCATAGAATTTCCTTTCAATTTAAAATAAATTAAATTATTATTATTTATAATGACGCGTCGTCATTATCCCTTCTGCGGTATATGTGTTACCGGGAGAGGAGCTGAAAGCCGAAACAGAATATATTATCTTTGTAGCGTCCCCTATCAGGACGGGGCGGCATAACAAATATTCCCCTATATTTTCTAACGTTTTATCCGCCATAGCGTAGTGACCGGAATTGATGACCAAACAGTTTACATTACCGATCGAGCCGCTTTTAGAAACGCTCTCCGAATTAAGATAAAGCGTTTGCCCCAATGTGCTGTAAGTCACATACATGCACGGTGTTACCCCCTCGTTTGACTGTTCGCCCGAATTATCGGTGCAAATTGATGTCCATGACGAAATATACGCTTCTTCAACATCAGCAGCAGAACAATAACAAATCATATTTGCCGTCGCGACCGCAGCCGCTGTTGCTGCCGCAAAAATTTTGATGAGTTTTTTCATATATTTCCCTCCTTGATTTTATTTATTTCTGCGAAGACCGCAGTTATCATTTGTTGTACATTTCTATGACAAATTATACATTATCGCATATAAAATGTCAATAGAATTTAATTTATAAAGTTAAAATGATATTACTCCTTTCGATAAAATTTATCCTCCTGAATATATAATCTTTTTTTACCGGGATTTGTTACACTCGAAAAAAATTTTTTTAAAAAAATTTTTTGGGCATTAAAATGCCGAGGTGCTGATTAAATCCTAATAAACAGGATAAAGAAAATCACGGATTTGGTAGCCAAATTATAAAGGAAATATGCGACAAATATAATGGCACTTACAATCGGGATATAAAAGACAATATTTTCACTGTTAATATTCTTCTTGGAATTATTTAGATCATATACAGAAAATCACTTTTAGCCATTATTTTTCAAATACGCTACAAATTTTAATTTGAATATTAATATTTGTAACTTTGATGGCGCGTATTAAGTAAAAATTTTCGCCCAAAAAGGAGGCATGGAGTAAAGACAGGAACAGAACGAGGATAATACTATTCCTTACTATGGATATAAAGCAGATCAATCTTAAGAATAAACCCGTAAAATGATACTTTATAAATTCGAGAGAAACATAGTTACTTTTTAATCTTAAAAATCAACATTTCTTGCAACTCGGTTGCTTTTTTTAGCAACTCGGTAAGTAAATGTTGATTTTTTTCTTTTTTTATTGTAAAAAAGAAATGGATTGTTTTGGGAGATGCTGAGTATGATTAATGAGATTGCAAAAATTATCGTTGCTAAGATGATTAAAAATAATGTGATTATTGAAGAAGATGAAGAAATTTATTTATATGGAGCAAAACTGTTTATCTCAAAAGTTTTGATTTTGGGTTTCATAACAATTATCGCTCTCATAACAGGTACAGTTTTTGCAGGGCTTGTGTTTGTTCTTTCTTATATGATTTTGAGAGAATACACAGGTGGTCATCATTGTAAAAAGTCAAGTACTTGTACATTTGTTTCTGTTTTGATATATTTTATTTTTGCTTTTTTATATAAAATAAATTCTCTTTATTTTGAAGAAGTTGTATATACACAGTTAGCCGTTGCGATTTTTGCTTTTGTAATAATTTTCTTGTTATCACCTATACAAAATGAAAACAGACCGTTAGAAAAAGAGGAATATATAGAATACAGAAAAAAGGCTATTATAATAAGTTCCATATTTTTAATTGTAGGCATATTATTTATGCTTTGTAAAAATATAGAAATAAGTTTTGCGTTATTTAGTTCATTAACGGTTGATTCCGTTTTAATGATATTGGAAAAATTATTAAAAAGGAGGGGAAAAAATGAAGATTTGGAACGTAATAGCTAAGATTACAAAGAAAACAGTTCAGCACTCAGCTAATACAACGTGTTATGCTTTTAGCTACCAGCCCAAAGCTCCTAAGGATTTAAAGAAATTCAAAAAGTGAGCAAATAAGCTGCAAAGTGTAGGTATTAATCATACACTTTATTCTGTTGGGAAAACCTTTTATAGCTGAATTTTCAACGTATTAACAACAGCCACGCCTTTGGCGCGGCTGTTGTTATCTGAAATTGATGAATAATTTTTATAGCTCTTTTGCTGTCTTTTATAGCCTTGACAAGATGCCCACCTGCTTTTATAATTGCGGCTAATAGTGCATAACTCTCGCCCGATGGTAGATTGCATTTTTACAATCCGGAGTTTTATAACATTTCAGTAGGAAACACGATCTCCCTTATCTTTCTCAGTGCGCAATTTACATTTCTGACTGAATTTTACCCGGTTTAGCCATAGTTAAATTACAAAGCAAGTAACTTATTGAAAAGTTTTTCACTTTATGCATTAATAAGAGGAAGAAATATAGAGAAGAATGCCTACATATCAAAACTGTTTATTGGAGGATTTTTGATGTTAATGAATAACGGCTTATTTTTATATCTTTTATGAAAACATTATGTTTGTTAACTTTTGATTTTATACGATATATTTGTGTGCCCTATGCAATTTTTATCTCTATTCTGGCAAACACAAACAGTATATCGTTTTTATAGTATATGTGTTATTTTTTTACTTTTGCATAGTTGGTAATTAATTAGGAAACTCACATTATGTTAAAATCCTTTCCTGCTTGACGGGAAAGGATTTTTGCGTTTACTGATATTGAGGCATGAGAATTTTACATTTTACGAAATGTTAGTTTTTTGTTATTTTGCTCGTGCGCCTCCAATTCCAATCTTTTTTGAACATCAAAAAAGATTGGAGGAAACGGCGGTGAAAAATAAACCGCAAAAAATTTTCATATTTAACGATGACAAAAGCCGCAAGGAAATATCTTTTGAAGAATTTTGCCAAATATTAAACAAATGCAAAGAGAACAATACAAAAAGATGGTTTGTTGCTTCCGGTAGAATGCTTATGGAAGTCAGCGAGGAAAAACACAAAGAGTTTTCTAAAATAATGCGTTCCTATAAATACGGAAACGAGCGCTCTGCAAAGAATAAAGACATATCATACGATAGGATATCGAAAGAGGCGTATAACGGTGAAGAATTTATTCAAAGCCCAACGCCGGATATACATGAGCAGATAGAGCATAAAATTGATCTGCAAAATATGAATGAATGTCTCGCTTTGCTTAGTCGCGATGAACAATTACTTTTACATAGGCGATATTATCTTGAACTTTCACAGGATGAATTAAGCAAGATTTATGGCATTTCACAGCAGGCTGTCAGCAAGAGAATAAAGAAAACAATTTTAAAACTTAGAAAATTAATGAAAATTTAAATTTTCGGTTGTAAAACCCCTCACTTTTCGGCTTATATTAGTGAGGGGTTATTTTTCTCCTCATGTTTAGTTCCTTGAAAATTTAATATCATCGCATCATCTACATTCCTCCTGCTGTCCGATGGGACAAGCCGAAGAGCTAAAGCTCGGACACCGCAGCGCATCTGCGGTATGGCGATGACAAGTGGGAGTATTAAAGATACTTACGCCCAGTCCTAATCTCAAATATGGAGGGCGTCCCGGCGAGAACCGCGGGGTGGTGAGATTCCAATGAGGCTGTATGCACAGCCGGAGGATGCGATCCCTGCTTTGAGGGACAGGAATAATATCAAGCAAGAAAAAATAAGCATGGCGGTCGAGTAGCAGCATAAAGGACCAAAGCTTTGCTGCTATTCTGCTGCCTTATGCATAAAATTTTATTTGGGTTTACGCTGGACTTTATTGCATAGATGTGATATAATGGTATTAGCAAAGCAGCACTGCAGAAAGGAAGATCGGCATGACTATAAAATTTCGTGTTATCTCTGTCTTTTTATCCGCAGTTATGATCATCACATCATCAGGTTGTTCCGCTAACACAGCGCAAACAAACCCGACAACGGGGGACAGCACTTCAACAACCGAAAGTGTTATATCTGACGAAGGCAAGGCAGAGGAAACCAAAAAGGAAAACATTTCTGATAGTAGGGAAAGCACTACTGTCGAGGAAAAGAAGGAGCCTATAACCGAAAAGGAGAATAACGATACCACTTCTACTTCGACTAAGGCAACCACAACCGAGAAGCAGACCGACAAGCCTGTTGCTACCGCTCCTGCATCTACCAAACCGGCGGTGCAGGCAGCTCCCGCAACCACCGTGCAGAGCGTGAAAGTAGATAACGCTACTCCCGCTCCCGAATGGACTGAGAGTGCGGTATCGGGTACAAGGTATGTTAATACGGCGGGTATATACAGCCGTGCAAGAGCGGTTCTTGGTGCTGAAAAAGTCAAGAGTTACGGTCTTAACGATATGGTAACTGTAACGGCTGAAACAAACACGGGGTATTACAAGCTTGCAGATGGCAGTTTTATTCATAAAGATTACCTGAGTACAAGCAAGATTGTAGTAAAGGCTGATACCACTACAAAGAAGCAAAGCACGACTCCCGCTCCGTCAACTACGAAGGCTACTACGACAAAAAAGCAGAATACCTCACCTAAGCCTGCGGAAACAACTAAGAGGCAAGGTGCTACACCTACAGTAGATAAAACGCCTGTTCAAGAACCTACCGAAGAAGAGATTTGGGACAAGATGTCAGCCGCTGAAAAGCGTGAGTATTTTGACCACATGGCAGAGCGCATTGCATACTATCTTGGGGTACACAGAGGAAATACCGAGATAATATTACTTCCAGGGCTTTCAAATTATGCGTATGAACGTACACAGCAAGTCAAAAGAATAGGCGGAGGACATAGTGCAGAAAACTGTGATGCTTTAGCCGCAGAATTGAAGTATGGGTTCTACTATCAAAAGGGCGAAGTGGCAGGCGTAAAGAAAGGCTGGAATATGCCCCCTGCGGCGGAAGGTATGGCGGGTTCGGTAGGCTTTGTAGGCTTTTCTGAAGAAAGTATAAACAAAGAAGCTGATCGAATAGTCCAAGCTTTTAGCGAGTCAGCGGGTCACTGGAGCTATCTTGGAGATGTAAACAACAAATATGTAGGAGTTGGGTACAGTGAAGGAGGTATAATTATACTGGTATCTACTGAAAACTGCGACTTGATTAGTGAAAAAACATACGAGTATGGTGGTGACGCTGACCTGTTTTATGAGAAGGCATTTAGTGGAGAGTTTAATATTTGGTAATTAAAAAATGAATTAAATATTAAAGAGCCTTTCTCTTGGAGGTGATATCCAAGTAATGAAAGGCTCTCTTCTTTTGTGGAAACCGTTAAAACAATATAAGGTGTTTTAGGGGACATTGTGTAGATGACCCTTATAAACTTGAAGAAGTCACACAGAAACCGTACTTTGATAACTGGAAGGGAGCAACCGTCACCGTTAAGGATAAAATAACTAATCCTGCCGAGCCTGTTACAATAGAAGCAGATAACCCTCTTGAAGAAGGCTATGTAGTAGTTACCAAATTAGCTGAGGATAATAGGGCACAAGGTCTGCAGTTCCGTCTGAAAGGTACTTCCCTATCGGGTATTGAGATCGACGAAACCGCAACGGTAGGCGCAGACGGTAAGGTACATTTTGATAATATCCCTATCGGCAATAACTACACGATATCAGAGATACATACTCCGATACAGTATGTTCAGCCCCAAGATCAAAAGGGTATTGAGATCAACTGGGACGAGGTAACTAATGTAACGTTTGAAAACGACTTAAAGAAGTTTAGTGTTACCTTGACAAAGCGCGACAACGACAGCAAGAACGGCATGCCTCATGGTGATGCTAAGTTAGCAGGTGCTGTATACGCCATATACAAAAATGGCATAGAAGTTGACAGGTACACAACTGATGATAACGGTCAATTTACCACTAAAAACTACGTTTGTGATGAAAGAACCGCCGGTACTGATGTATGGACAATCAAGGAAATCACTCCGTCAGAGGGCTATCTCCTTGATACAACAGTATATACCTTAAACACCGATCCCGCAAACTTTACCGCTGAGTTAAATCCTCTTACGCAGAGCGTAAACGAAAAACCGATTTACGGCTGGTTTGATATACTGAAATACAAAACCGATACGGCAGAACTAACGGATCCCGAAGAGCTTATTCCCGAAGAGTCGGCAGAGTTCTATGTATATCTTAAATCCAATGCCGAGGACGGCGATACTTATCTCGGCGCTTAAGCATGAAATAATTGACGCGAACCCCTTTGACAGAGTAGACCGCCCGAAGATCATAAAATATAACGCGGCGTGTTTCAGCGAGGAAGAATGGCGTAAACTGATGAATGAGGCGGCGAATGATAATATTTATCCGGTAATAGTTTTAGCCGGCGGACTCGGATTACGGCGAAGCGAGGCATTGGGCGTACGCTGGTCAAGGATAGACTTTGCGCAGAATACGGTTCTGATAGACACAAAGGTCGTTGAAAAAATCGAGAACAACAAAACGATAGCAATACCAATAGAGCAGATGAAAAACGTATCGAGCCGAAGAACCATACCGCTGACCGCACCTGTCATTCAAATGCTGAACAACATAAAGGAGATGCAGGGGCTATATAAAGAAATGTTCAAAGGCAGCTACAACAAGGAATTTGAAGATTATGTGTGCGTCGATCCTTTAGGCAATCTGCTGCGACCGGGATATGTTACGGCGCATTTTCCTCAGATATTGCAAAAGGTCGGGCTGAAGCATATACGTTTTCACGATCTCAGACATACCTTTGCAAGTATGCTGCTGTCAAGAAATGTACCGCTGATCGATGTGTCGAATTTCCTCGGACACTCCACAATATCAACGACGGCGAACATATACGGACATCTTGATAAATCAAGCAAGATAGCAAGCGCAAAGGTCATATCACAGATATTTAACGACAAAAAGAGGCAATGAAAATGGCGGAAAAGGATTATCTCAGCGGCGAGGAGTTGTACAAATACCTGCATATTTCAAAAAGGAAAATGAAATATTTGATTGAAAACGGGTATATACCGGCGGTGGATACAGGAAAGAAAGCATACAGATACCGCGTGGTACGCAGGGACGCGGAGCAATTTAAACTTAAGCTGGAAGAAGATCCAAGCTATCTCGCCCCGCTAAAAGGAAAATTCAGCAGCTGCAGCCAATGTGAGGATCGTTTTTTAGTAAAGCCGACAAAAGATAATAGTATAAAATTAAAGCGGTTTCTCACTAACAGATGGAAAGCTCTCCCCGACGCTCTTAATACCGACGATATATTAGAACTGATCGGCTATTCGCGCAAACATATAAATCAAATGCTCTTAGGACCTAAACTTCTTGTGGTGGAGGTGGTCGGAAAAAGATATTGCACTAAACAAAGTCTGATAGAATATTTATCGTCGATAGAGGCAATGTCATCTTTTCAACAATCGGAAAAGTATAAACAGCTTCTCCGACAATTTAACTCTGCAAATAAGTAAAAATCTCAAAGCTGCGGTATTGACCACCGCAGCTTTTTTGTCGGAACAAACTCAACTTCCAAAAATTACTATTAGAACTTGATTAGAACTTGATTAGAACTGCGCAAAAATCACGGAAAATTCAAAAAAGCGCATAAAAGCAACCCCCTTTTCCCTAAAATCCCCACCCGCCGACATTCCGCATAACAAAAGGAAAAACCGACTTCGCACAAAGTCGGTTTTTTGGTGCCGGAAGCGGGGGTCGAACCCGCACGGTATCGCTACCACCGGATTTTGAGTCCGGCACGTCTGCCAATTCCATCATTCCGGCAAAATAGGTCAATTTCAACTTTACAGTTTGATTATTATATCATAGTGAAAAATGATTGTCAATACCTTAAAGAAATAATTCGGCAGTTTTTTAAAAAAAGCTCTTGACAATTTGTTAAAAATGACGTAAAATTATAAAGTGTAAGATGATATATCTCACAAAGGCGGAGTTTTTGCGTGAGGGTTAGAATTCTGCCAATTTTACATAAATACAATTTAATGTAAGTGTAAAATCCGCTGTGCCGCATGGTATAGCAAACTTTAAACAAGGAGGAAGCTCAAATCATGGTCGACGCGTGGCTTACGGTCACACTTTGTGCGGCGGGATTTGTTGTTGGAGCGTTAGTTTTCGGCTTTATTATGTTTAAAGTCGGGATCGAGCATAGAAAAAAGAGCGCAGAGGCGCAGATAGAATCCGCTGAGAAAGAGGCTCAGCGCATAGTCAGCGAGGCTAACGAAAAAGCGCAGGCAACAAAAAAGACCGCACTTGTGGAAGCAAAGGACGAAATTTTCAGACTGAAAGAAAGCTCGGAGCGCGATATTCAAAAATTAAAGAGCGAGACCGAGCGCGAACTCAAAGAGCGCAGAGCGGAGCTCACCCGCTCAGAAAGAAGATTGCAGCAAAAGGAGGAGAACCTCGACAAGAAGAACGACAAGATAGAGCGTTTAGAGGATCAGCTGCAAAGCAAGAATAAGAAAGCGGAGGAGAAGCTTGCAGAGGCGGAGCAGATAAAGAAGAGCCAGATGGATATCCTCGAGAAGATATCGGGATTTACCCTCGAACAGGCGAAAGAGCATCTGCTGAATATGCTTGACAGCGAGCTTGCCCACGAAAAGGCGGTCAAGATAACCGCCTACGAGCAAAAGCTAAAGGACGAATGCGACGAAAAGGCGAGAAAGCATATCTCTCTCGCTATATCGAGACTTGCGGCGGACACGGTGTCCGAGGTGGCGGTATCCGTTGTGCCGCTCCCCAATGACGAGATGAAGGGCCGCATAATAGGGCGCGAGGGCAGAAATATCCGCACGCTCGAGCAGCTAACCGGCGTCGATTTGATAATAGACGACACGCCCGAGGCTATCACGCTCTCCTGCCATGACCACGTGCGCAGGGAGATAGCGAGAATATCCCTCGAGAGGCTGATACAGGACGGGCGTATCCACCCGACAAGAATAGAAGAGACGGTAGAAAAGGCTCGCCGCGAGATAGAGCAGAAGATAAAGCAGGAGGGCGAGCGTGCCGTAATGGAGACCAACGTCAACGGTCTGCACCACGAGCTCGTAAAGCTGATAGGCAGACTGCATTATCGTACCTCCTATCGTCAGAATGTGCTTGATCACTCGATAGAGGTCGCACATCTTGCGGGAATTATGGCGAGCGAGCTCGGCGTAGACGCTACCCTTGCACGCCGCGCGGGACTGCTGCACGACATAGGAAAGGCGCTCAACCACGAGATAGAGGGCTCGCACGTTCAGATAGGCGTGGATGTTTGCCGCAAGTATAAGGAGAGCAACGAGGTAATACACGCGATAGAGGCGCACCACGGCGACGTAGAGATACACTCGGTAATAGCCGCCTTGGTACAGGCAGCAGACGCTATCAGCGCGGCAAGACCCGCCGCAAGAAGCGAAAATTACGAGAACTATATCAAGCGCCTGCAAAAGCTTGAGGAGATATGCAGCTCTTATACTGGAGTTGAGAAGTCTTTCGCTATCCAGGCAGGCCGCGAGGTAAGAATAATGATAAAGCCCGAGCAGGTAAACGACGAGAAGATGATAGTGCTTGCAAGGGAGATATCTCAGCGTATCGAGAACGAAATGGAGTACCCCGGCCAGATAAAGGTACACCTTATCAGAGAGAGCCGCGCGATAGATTACGCAAAGTAATATTCGCCTATGGACTATATAAAGCTGTTTGACAGGCTGTTCCCAGACTTTTTCAGCGAAGAGGGCATAAAATCCCTGCCGATAGAGCAGGTCTATGTGGAAATGGCTATGGAGCTCAGGAGTAAGCCCTGCGGGCGGCCGATATCCGTTCCTAAGGGAATAACCTTTAGCGAGTACGACAAGGCTCATTCCGCATTGCTTAAAGCGGTAGGCAGAGTAGACAAAGAGTGGGTACAGTATTTTGATACCGACAGCCGTTGCTTTTGTGCCTTTGACGGGGAGAATATCGCCGCGTTTTGCATACTTTCCGATATGGGCAGCGTCGACGGACGCAAAATCGGTGGGCCCGGCTGCGTAGGGACATTGCCCGAATACCGCAGACAGGGTATCGGGTCGGAGATGGTCAGGCGCGCGGGTGATATACTCCGAGACGAGGGCTATGCGCTGTCGTGGATACACCACACCCACCTCGAAAGATGGTACGCCGCTCTCGGCTATAAGACCGTTGTCAGATGGAATTGTAAAGGCATAATACAGTAAATAACAACAACCGCCTGCGGGTTTGCAGGCGGTTGAATTTTTTCCATAAGCTGTTAAAGAAAATCGTTATTTAACTCTAACATATTCGTCATAGCGGAATGGATATCTCTCCGAGGTGATCACTTCTCCCTCGGATATTTTTTTCCACTCGGGGTCATTGTCGAGGTCGGGGAAGAATGCGTCCGCATCAAAGGCGCTAAGTATCCGCGTGATATGCGCCTTATCGCAATAAGGCAGCAGCTGACGGTATATTTCTGCGCCGCCGAGCACGAATACGGGCTTTTCGCTCTTTTGTGTGTATGCGATAAGCTCATTCAGGGAGGAAAAGCACTTGACCGCGTCGCCCTCTTCGGCAAATTGCTCTGGGTGCGAGGTCAGCACTAAGTTTTCTCTGTCGGGCAGGGGGCGGCGAGGAAATGAGAGGTAGGTCTTTCTGCCGACTACTATGATATTTCCGACCGTCATGGCCTTTAATCGCTTTAGGTCGGGGGAAAGGTGGGCTAAAAGCTCGCCGTTTTTGCCTATCCCGTTATTTTCGTCTACCGAAACTATTATCTCCATATCCGCTCCTTATATCATCACGTCCGCGTAAGAATAATCGCTGTAAAAGCTCTTGCCCGCCGCTATATTGAATGCCTTTATCCTAAAGCGGTACTTAGTGCCGCTCTTTAGCTCGGTGATATTGCAGGCGGTGTATGTACCTTTAGCAAGGCGGGCTATGCGCACCCATTTGCCGCCGCTGTACTGCTCTATGATAAAGCCGCCCGCGGATGTGCTCTTATTCCACGAGAGCCGAGCCTTTGACGAGCTTGCTCTTGCGGCGGCAAAGCCGCTTATCTTAGCGGGCTGGGTATAGTAGTAAAAATTCTTATATGTGCTGTACAGCGGAGTCTTGTTTGCAAATTTAAACGTTCTTATCCTAAAGCTGTACTTTGTCGAGGGCGCCAGCTTGCCTATATTGAGCTTAACGTTAGAATTGCCGCTGATACGGGCTATTCTGACCCATTTGCCCGCGCTGTACTGCTCTAAGATATACCCCTCCGCACAGCTTACCTTATCCCATTTAATCGAGAGGGACGAGGATGTACGCGAGACAAGCGGCACACTGCTTACAGATGCGGGCAGGGTCGTATAGTAAAAGTTTTTGTATGCGCTGTAAACGGCCTTTTCGGGGCAGATAAAGAAAGTCTTTATCCTAAAATTATACTTTGTGCCCGCAGCGAGCTTAGTGACGGTATAAGAGGTATTATTATTCCCCGCTAAGCGGGCTATCCTTACCCACTTACCGTTCTTGTACTGCTCTATGATATAGCCCTCAGCGCCGGTCGCCTTGTCCCACTTAAGACTAAGCGAGGTAGATTTGCGCGAGGACAGCGGCACTTTGGCAACGGCTTTCGCCGAGGTGTAATAATACGTGTTTTTATACTCGCTGTAATAGCTCTTTCCGTCATAGATGTTAAATGACTTTACGCGGAAGTTATACTTTGTCGCGGGTGTAAGTCCGGTAACGGTATACTTTGAATTTTTATTGCCCGAGATACGCGCGATACGCGTCCACTTGCCCGAAATGTACTGCTCGACTATATATCCGCCCGCGTTAGCGCTTACATTCCACGAAAGCGTCAGCGAGGTGCTGCCGCGCGAAGAGAGCTTTAGCCCCGTTACCTCGGACGGGTGGGCGGACGGCATGGTGACGTGTGCCTGCATCCTTTTGGTGTAGGTGCGCTTGCCGTTTACGGTGTTGAACGCCCTTACCCCAAAATAATACGTCTGACCCGACACGAGCCCCGACCAGCTCTTTTTATACGTGCCGTCGGTTATGGTGGCAAGCGTCTGCCAGCCGCTTGTCGAGTAATATTCTACGATATATCCCTCGGCGGGGACGGGGTCCCATGTGACCGTCGCGGTGGAATTAGTCGCCGTCGCCTTTACGCCCGTTACGTCGGCGGGCTGTATTTTTAGGGTGACGGAGGTCTTTACGCCTTTTATCTCGGCGCCGAGCTTTACCGTGCCGGGCTTTAGCGGCTCGTCGAGCTGATCGTCAAAATTAAGCTTTGCGTGGGTAGCCGAGATAAGCTCGCCGAGAGTAAGGTCGGCGGTACTTCCGCTTGTATAGGTCACCTTTGCTCTTAAGTCAGAGCGGTCTATAAAGAAGCTGAAATACCTATTGCCCGCGCGGTCGTTTAAAAATACCCCGTCGTCGGGACAATATAGGGTCGGCGTGCCGTCGGGATAGTATAGGCTTATAGACTTTATATCGCTTTTGACTATCTTAAAGGAAAAGCTGCCTTTTACGCCGTTTACGGTGCAATAGCCCGTCTGGGTGCCCGTGCTAAGCTCTTTTTCGGCGTGTGAAAATTCGGCGGTGTACCCCGTCTTGTCATATAGGTCGGCAAGCGAACAGCTTATAGATTTGCCGTTTGTGTATTTAAGCGTGATATTATAGTCATGATCCTCTAACGAATAGCGAAAATATTCGCTTATATCCGCGCCGCTCGGCGAGCCTAACAGCTTATATTCGCCCGAATAGTGATATATCACCTCTACGGGGTGCATGGGCGATATCGATACCGAGGCTATCTCATTAGCGGCGACGGTGTATTTTACCGAGGAGGTAAACCCGCCGAGCGAATAGGTCACGGTGTGCGTGCCGCTATTCCACTGAGAGGTCATCTGGTCGTCGTCGGCTCTTAACGCAAGGCCGTTTTGTGCCTCAAAGGCGGTGAGAGCCGCGCCCGTGTATTTTTTGCTGCTTTGATCGGAATATTTGACGGTAAGGGTGATATTGTCGCGGTCGAGCACGTTATAATAGGACAGCTTGGTGGACTTCCCGTTTGACAAAGTATAGACGGAGGTCTTGTCCGAGCTGTCGAGCGTATTGTCCTTTACCGTGACGGATATGCCGATTATTTTTACGCTTGCCGCCGACGCAAAAAGCACAGCCGCCGCCGTGAAGATTATCACGGCGGTGACGATGAATATAAGCGGATTTTTTAACAATCTTTTCATAAATTCGATCCTTATATTTTGGGCGAGGTCTCCTTAGCCATACCGAATATCTGCTTTATGGTAAGTCTGCTGCCCGTATGTACTATGATACGGTGATATACTTTTGCGACAAATACCGCAAACAGCGCGGTAACTATTATCAGCACCGCCACGCAGATAAGCGTCTGCGCCATATCCAGCTTGTTTGTAAGTATCGCCGAGGGCAGAGCAAACGGCGAGGACAGCGGCAGATAATAGGACAGCGTCTGTAAAAAGTCAGTATCCATCTCCACCATAAACGAGGGGAAATATGCGAGATACAGACCCAAAACGCTTATTATGGCAAAGGGCTGCATAGCGCTGTTAAGGTCCTCGCTGCGGCTGACGCTCGCGCCTACAAGCCCCGCAAGCAGCGCGTAGAATAAGAAGCCCGCTAAGAATATCACGATTATAAGCACTATCGACAGCGGCGAAATATTGCCGAATACGGCATTTATCGCGTCGTTTACCTGCGCCATATCGGCGTTGCCCGCCTGCGCGAGAGCGCCAAAGCCCATGCCGAACGGCAGTGTCACCGCAAAGCTTATGCCGCCTACCGCGATAAATATCAAGAATTGCAGTATCGACAATAAGCCTATCGCGCTGACCTTGCCTATAATGACCGCGAGCGGCTTTGTAGAGGTGAGCAGCAGCTCTATGACCTTAGAGGTCTTTTCGAGAGCTATCGACTGCGCGATTATCTGACCATAGGATATTATCATAATAAACAATATCATCGAGGTCACCATAGGCACTATCATATTGAGGAAGAACATCGACTCGGTCTGCTCCTCCTCGCCCGCTATCACCTGCCCGATAGTGACGGGCGCGGTAGCGGTGGCGATAGTGTCGGGCTGAAGCCCGAGCTTAGCCAGCCTGCCCGCAGAGAAAGCGGCGGATACCGTATTAGCGGCGGCATTAGCCTCGTCTATGCTGACCGAATTGTCGGCGGGGCGCATACCCAAAATTTTATAAGTGCCGTCGTTTTCGGTTATCGTGATGAGCATACACTTTGTGCCGTTTCTGACCGTATCGGTGTAGCCCGCTATCTGCGACGCGTCGCCGCTGCCTATATATTCGATATCCCCGAAAAGCTCGGAATAATAGGTGTTGTCGGTGATGTCGCTCGTGTCGACAAGATACATCTTAGTAAAAGAAAAGCTTGTTGCAGTGCCGCCGCCCTGCTCGTCGCCCGACGATATAAGCCCGGGCAGTATGTTTATCAGCACTACCATCGCTGCTATAAGCACCGATATAAGCGTCGTGCTGATTATGAACGATTTTTGCTTTATTTGCTGTGTAAAGGTGAATTTAAATATTTTCTGCCAGCCTGTTACGCTCATAGCCGTGCCTCCTTTGCCGCATTGTCCGCGCGTGTGATATGCTCTACAAATATCTCATGCAGGCTCGGCTCGCGCAGTTCGTATCTTACTATCGTCATATCTGCCGCAGCGGCTTTTTTGAGCAATTGCTTTGCCTGCTCTTCTTCTTTTATCTTAAAGCGGACAAGCTCGGGGGTGATCTCCGTCGGCTCTAATCCGCACTCGGCGGCTATCGGGAGAATGTCGCCGTCGCACTTTACAGCGAGGTTTACGCGTCCGTAGCTCTTTTTTATCTCGTTAAGGTCGCCCTGAAGCACCGCCTCGCCGTGATGCAGTATCGTTATATCCGAGCAAAACTCCTCTATTACGGGCATTTGGTGGCAGGACATTATTATGTATTTGTTCTTGGCAATTTGCTCGTTGATTATGCTCTTGAATATGTCGGAATTTACCGGGTCAAGTCCCGAGAGCGGCTCGTCGAGTATCAGCAATTGCGGGTCGGCGATAAGCGCGGCGGCAAGCTGCACCTTTTGCTGATTGCCCTTAGACAGCTGATTTGCCCGCTTGTCGCGGTAGTCGTTAAGCTCCATACGGTCGAACCAATAGTCGACCGCCTTAGTTATCTCGGTCTTTTTCATACCTCTGAGCTCGGCAAAATACGTCAGCTGATCTACTATCTTGCACTTAGGATACAGTCCGCGCTCTTCGGCGAGATAGCCGACCTTTTCTTTTATCGGGTCGAGCTCGGCGCCGTTATACAATACCTCTCCCGAGTCCTTTGCGAGCATACCGAGTATAATTCTTATCGCGGTGGATTTTCCTGCGCCGTTAGTGCCGAGCAAGGCGTATACGCCCGGCTCTTTAAGCTCAAAGCTGAGGCCTCTCAGCGCGGTAAAGTCACCGTACTTTTTGGATATGTTGTTTACGGTAAGTGACATAAACCTTTCCTTTCTTCTCTTCTAATTTTACAACAACAAATAAATTATATCATACATTTTTAAAAAACACAATACCGTAATTTATGTTTTTGACGGCATATTTTGTTAGCTAAACACACTGTCTCCCCGCGATAAATGCTCGTGGGGAGACAGTTAAAAAATATAAATAGGAGGGAGATAGATATTATCTTAAGAATACATCTCTTCGTACAGCTTTTGCTGCTTTTCATAGAGCGAGGAGATAAGCTGCATAGCCTCTTCCTGCTTTTCGTCGGGGATGTACATAAAGTTATTAATGCTGTTATAGCTGCTTATTACGACAATTTTTGTATTGCCGTCGTACCGCTTATTATCGGTTTCCCGTGTTCCGTTTGTCATAGCGTTTACGTCGGGGTAGAAGGCTATAAGACCGAGCAGCTTTTGCATATCGGGGTCGTCTGACAGCTCCGAGCCTGACGAGATATCAAGACTAAGGTCGGTGTTATAGCCGTTTTCTTCCCACTCGGCGGATTGATATTCATAGCGGTTGGCATAGGTTATAGTCGCGGATTCGAGCTGTAAGGCGTCCTTGTCAAGCTTCTTCACCGCATCTAAGGTGTGGGTATACCCCTCCCTTATCATAAAGCTGAACCGCGAGTCTAAAGCGCGTAGGGCGCTGCTTATTCTCTCGTCGAGTATATACATATTCGTCGGATCATTTGCGCCCGACATAATATCGGTAGGCCATGAAAAGGTCATCGTGCCGATATAGTCGCCGCCCGCGCCGCTGTTGATATCCTCTTTTATCGCGGCGATAAGCTCTTTTGTTACATCGCTGTCGGGGATAGAGCTGAACACGATACCCTCGCTAGGCACGGAGATCTCGTTGATATACGCCGCGCCCTTTTCCGCCTTATCGAGTATAGGGAGCGTTATAGGCTTATTTTCCGAGAAGATAGGACCTAACGTGTCTGTCATATCGTCATATGTGTAGTATTTTCGTGTCAGCGTGCCGCCGCCTTTAAGCGTATAGGTTATTGTCGTATGGGGGTAGCTTGTGTGATTGGTGCCCGCCTCGCAGTCAATAATGCGGTAGTTTATATCGAGTACGGTCTTTATTTGCTCGGGGTCGTCAAAGCGTGCCTCTAAGCTGTTGTAGAAAGAGTCTTGGGTGCTGAGCACCACGTTGTCTATATCCTCGGCGTTCGGCAGGCTGTACTGAAGACCGAACCCGCCGGTGCTTACAAGCACGCCGTACAGCGCTATCGACCCGATAAGGCTAGCGGCGTATTTTATCCCGCTGCGCCACATCTTTTTAAAGCTGCGATAATGCCCTAATTCAAAGAATAAAAGCGGCGCGGCGGTGAGGAATATGAACACCCCTATATAAAGTCCCTGATCGCTTACGTGAACGCTGCCTACTATATTCGCCATAAGCACAAACGCCCCGACCAGCAGCAAAACCGTGATAATATGATATGCCGCGTTGTAGACGAATTGCTCGCCCGTGCGCTCGGCCTTGCGGCGCTTTGCGAGAAAGTACGCGCCTATTATCACGGCCGCGATGAATATAAGCGCGCATATCAGCGAGAGCGGCTCGGCGGGTGTCGGACGCAAGGTCACAGCGTCCGCGATAAGCGTGCCGAACGGCGGGAGCGCCCTTAACAGCGACATACAGTGCTCGGTCATATCCACGCCCGCACAGTGGGAGATAAGCGTATTAGAGAATATCGCCGCAAGCGCGGGTACCATGCCTACCGCCACGAATGAGAACAGTATGCTTATCCCGCCGCTGCCGCAGCATACGGTGATAAGCGTCGCTATGGCGTACGCCGCGATAAGCGCGATAATTACGGTAAGCAGCACCTGAAAATACGCCGTGGCAAGCTTAGCCGAGTCAAAATTGCTAAAGCCGAGCTCGACGAGCATATCATTCTTCCCGCACAGTACGGGGACAAAGGCGCAGGACGCGCCCGAGCATATTATAAACGGCACGAGCGTTGCTCCGAGCCCGCTTATAAAGTCCGCCCAAAATCTTTGCGAAAAGGTCAGCGGCAATGCGCCGTACATATCCGCGCACTCTTTTTTAGCGTAGTAGACAAAGCTGCCCGACGGCGCGGTTATCAGCATAAACAGCAGTATAATGAGCGAGGCTGCCGCCGCTATCAGTCCAAAGGTCAGTATAGCCAAGCCGTTAGAGAGCATGGAGGGCTCGAGCTCATTTTGTTCTTTGACAAGGTCGCATAGGGTGTCGAGCACAGGCAGAGCCGAGCCTAACGCTAAAGGAAATGTAAGCAGGCTCATGATAAGGCTCATTACCATCCTCGGACGCAGCGACTTTAGTCTAAACAGAAAGTATTTTCCGAAAAATCCCGTTCTTTCGGACGTTGTATCAGTCATATAAGTCCGTCCTTTCATATTTTTCGATTATCTTGAGCAGCTTATCGACGTTCTCCTCCGGGACATAAAACAGCGGGCGATCATAGCATATGCTTGTCACGGCGAGGTGCGCGGAGTTTTTAGGTATGTCCATAACGCCGCCCGTAAGCTTGAGCAGCTCGAATATTTTCTCTCCCGTTTCGCCGTATATCGCGTCTTTCGGTATGTCATAGGACTTCTCGACGGTACGGTAATCGTCGCTGAATACAGCGAATGAGAGCGGCGTGTCATCCTCGTCAAAGTTAAATCCCGAACTTTTTATCAATTCAAGCGTTTTTGTATACCCGTCGTTTATAAATATCGGGATACGCAGGCTCAGGCTGTCGTTTTTAAGCGGCTCGCTGAATATGCTGAAATTAAAGTTATAGCCGCCGTATTTTTCCGTCTCGGTGGAAAGCCACAACGTAAAGTATCCGGTCTTTTCTTTGCCGTTGTCGTTAGCTATATCGTATTTAAGCGCGCTGATAAGCTCGGGCATGTTGTTATAGCTGTCGCCGCCGAATATTTTCAGCGAGGGGATATTGACATTATTTATTTCCGGGGGATTAAGCGGCGTGTCAAGCACCCCTTCTATCCCGCCGAAATATTCAAGCGCGTCAAAGATAAGATCCTCGCCCACACGGATAGACTTTCTTATATGCCTGCCGTTTTTGAGCGCATAATCGATGCTCACCTCACGGGAGGGGGAACTGTCGCTTTGGACGCTTATCGCCTTTTCCTGGAGCTGCTTTGCAAATTCCGCGCCCTTGCTGTCGCATAAGAACATATCGATGTAGTCGTTGCGCAGCTCGAGATCGGAGTAGCTGTAGGCATATTCGTACGGGGTGCTTACACTGAGATAGGTGCATTCGATATCGTCTGTCGCGGGCGAATAATTAAGCGCCATCTGCGACACGGGACCCGACATAAGCAGGTACAGACCCAGCGCGCCGCCCGCACAGGCTGCATATTTTACCGCGGTGCGCCACATTTTCGCAAAATTGCGATAGTGGAATATATCCAGCACCACGAGCGGTATTATCGTAAACAGTACCGACAGCGCGATAATGAGCCCGGGCATTGCCGTGATTCCGGAGCTGTACGAGTCAAGCTCAAAATTAAACGCTATGCTTAACGCGAGCAGCAGCACCGCGCCCACAGATACTGCGGTCAGGGCATGGTATACCGCGTTTATCGCAAAGTGCTCGCCCGTCTTTTCCGCCTTGCGGTATTTTGCGATAAAATATGAGGCTAAAAGTACCACCGCAAAAAGCGCCAAGATTATCAACAGGTCGCCGAGACTCTGCACGGCGGGTACGCCGTTTATGGTAAAGGCGATCACCGTGCCAAAGGGCGGGAGATACGACAGTATATTGCCCGCGTCGGTAAATGTCTGCGTACCGTTGCCGCCGCACGCCATAACGCATACCGCCGCAAAAAACGGTATTATCAGCGCGATAACTATCGAAAACAGCACCGAGGCGCTGAATCTGCCCGAGCATACCGTCACGAACAGCGACAGCAGGTACCCCGCGACCATACATATTATCCCCGTCACCGCGAGCATAAGCAGGTACGGCGCTATCTTGTCGACGGGAAGATCGGTCACATTTTCCCTGTTAAGCACGCTTATCACCTGACAAAAGCGCGGTATGAATATCGCCGCCGCGATAGCGAGGCACACCGTAAACGGCGCTAAGCACACCGTAAGCCCCGAGAGAGTATCCCCCCAGAACCGCTGGCTGAATGTCAGCGGCAATGCTCCGCTTACGTCCACCCTGTCCTTTTTATTATAGTAGCTGAAATTCAGCGCGGGCATAAGCATAAACAGCCCGAGCAGTACCAGCAGCCCGATTATCAGGCATAACCACGACATCCCCGCAAAGTTTGACAAGCTCGGCTGAGCGTAGAGCGACAGGCTTTCTTCCATATCATTCAGCACCGGCAGATGGCACAGCGCCGCCAGCGGCATTGCCACCACGCTGAATATGCAGCACAGTATGAACTGATTTTTCAGCGTTTTAAGCTTGTAGAGATAATAGGCGCCGAAAAAGCTCTTTTTATCGGTCGATACCGTCGAAGTCATAACCCAGCACCTCCATTTCGTAGATGAAGACCTCCTCAAGGCTAAGCGGCATAATATCGCAGAACATAGCGTTCTTGTCGTTTACGACGCTCATGCTGCGGTCGGGGTCGCCGCGCACTATCAGCGTAGCGACGCTGCCTGTCTGCTCGGTGTGGAGTATCTCGAGCTCGGGCAGGGGCGGCACCTCGCCGTTTTCAAACGAGGTCTGCACCTTGTGAAGATCCCCTTTAAGGCTGTCTAGCTCGCGGTTGAATACCAGCTTGCCGTTATGGAGCAGTCCCGCCGTGTCGCAAAATTCTTCTATCTCTTTAAGATTGTGTGAGGAAAGTATTACCGTGGTGTTGTTCTCTATCATGTTGTCTATCATCAGCTTTTTAACGATTATGCGCATAGTCGGGTCCAGCCCGTCAAAAGCCTCGTCGAGCAGCAGATATTCGCACCCGCTCGACAACGCGCACATGACCGCCGCCTGACGGCGCATACCCTTTGAAAAGCCCGACAGCTTCTTGTCCATAGGAAGCTTTAGCACGTTGTGCAGCTTATCAAATGTAGTGTCGCTGAATTTAGGATAAAAGGTCTTTACCATAGCCCGCATATCCTTTATCGTCATATTGGAAAATTGCGAGGTCTCGTCATTTACGAAGTATATCTTCTGCTTTATCTTTACGTTGTCGTATACGGGCTCGTCGTCGAGCGTTATCCTGCCCCTGTCCTGACGGTATATCCCCGCGATAAGCCTGAGCAGGGTGGATTTTCCCGCGCCGTTAGAGCCTAACAGCCCGTACGCGCTGCCCTTTTTTATCTGCAGGGAAAAATTGTCCAACGCGCAGAAATCGTCAAACTTTTTGGTAACGTATTCAATGTTTATCATTTTATCCCGTCCTCTCCTTAAGGCCGTTATTTTTTATCGCCGTTTATCAGACCGACAAGCTCATCCCTTGTCAGTCCGCGCTTTAACGCGGCGTCCACAGCGAAGCAAAAGTCCTTTGACGCCGTGGCTTTTATCGTATCGATATAGCTGTCGCGGGACGCCGCATAGCTGCCCTTTGACGGTATGGAATATATCAGCCCCTTTTGCTCAAGCAGCTGATAGGTCTTTTGCACCGTGTTGGGGTTGACCGCAAAATGCGTCGCGACCTCTCTGACGGTGGGCAGACGCTCGTCCTCTTTTATCTCGCCGCTGACGATAAGCTCGGTTATTCGGCTCTCCAGCTGCTCGTAAATAGGGACGCCGCCCTTCATTCTCATCGAAAACATAGCTGCACCTCCGGAAGTATAACTGTATTATTTCGACTAATACAATTATACATTCCATTTCTTAGTTTGTCAAGACCTAAATTAAAAAAATTTTAAATTTTTTTGTACAAGCCAAGCATGCGGGAGTCGAACCCGAGCCGCCCCACGACGGTATATTATTAATCGTGGGGTGCGCAGCAGTTTTTACGGAGCAGATTTTCGTCCAGACGAGGAGACCGAACGAAGGCATACTGTATGTATGTCGAGCGAGGGCGACAAAGTATGGGCGGAAAGATGCCCGTAAAAACCGACTTGGGCTCGGCTCCCGTATGCTTTTTCACCGTATTTTTTAATCCGCATATATTAAGGAAAAAGCCTGAAAGGAGCAATAATATATGTGCGGAATAGCAGGATGGGTGGACTATACCGATATGCCCGACCACAAGGTAATGCGCGCTATGGCGGAGACTCTCACGCCGCGCGGCCCCGACTCTAAGGGCGAGTATTTTTCTAAATGCTGCGCCCTGTCGCATAGGCGGCTCGCGGTGATAGACCCCGAAAACGGCTTGCAGCCGATGATAGTGCGCAGGGGCGGTGCGAGGTACATAATAGTCTACAACGGCGAATTGTACAACACCGACGAGATACGCTGCGAGCTTGCGGCGGCGGGGTGTACATTCAGCACCGACAGCGACACCGAGGTGTTGCTCGACGCGTATGTCGAGTGGGGCGAGGCGTGCCTTGACCGCTTTAACGGGATATATGCGTTTGCGATATACAATGAGAAAGAGCAGACGCTGTTTATGGCGCGCGACCGTATGGGGGTAAAGCCGCTGTTTTATTACGAATACGGCGGCGGGCTCGTGTTTGCCTCGGAGATAAAGGCGCTGTTAAAATTTCCTAAGATACGCCCCGTCATAGACGAGGAGGGCGTCGCGGATATAATGCTGCTCGGACCCGCGCGCCGACCCGGGTACGGGGTGTTTAAGGGCATAAAGGAGCTAAAGCCCGCCGAGTGCGCGGTTATGAACCGCTATGGGCTGAAAAAGCGCAGCTATTGGCAGCTAAGAGCCGCCGAGCATAAGCAGTCGCTTAAGGAGACCGAGGAGAACCTCGCGTTCTTGATAAAGGACGCGATAAAGCGTCAGCTGGTCAGCGACGTGCCGTTGTGTACGTTTTTATCGGGAGGGCTCGACAGCAGCATAATAAGCGCCGTCGCCGCAAAAGAATACGCCGAGCACGGCAAGACACTCACCACCTATTCTATTGACTATGTCGACAACGATAAGAATTTTCGCCCGAGCGGATTTCAGCCCGATATGGATGCTCCGTGGGTAGAAAAGATGGTAAAATTTATCGGCTCCGATCACATAAACGTCGAGGAGGACACCATAGAGCTCACAGACGCGCTGACCCCAGCCGCGTACGCGCGGGATCTGCCCGGGATGGCGGACGTGGACAGCTCGCTGTATCTGTTTTGCAGGGAGATAAAAAAGACCCATACCGTCGCGGTCAGCGGAGAGTGCGCCGACGAGATATTCGGCGGGTATCCGTGGTATCATAATAAGGAGATACTCTTTAGAAAGGGCTTTCCGTGGGCGAGGTCGACTAAGGACCGCGCAGGGCTGATAAGACCCTGCGTGCTAAAGGACATAGACCCCTACGAATATATAGACGGCTGCTGCGAGGAGACGCTAAAGGACACCGATTATCTCGACAGCGACAGCCCGACCGACCGCAGGATGAGAGAGATGTTTATGCTAAACGTCATGTGGTTTATGCAGACCTTGCTCGACAGAAAGGACAGGATGAGCATGGCGTGGGGGCTCGAGGTGCGGGTGCCGTTTTGCGACCACCGCATAGCCCGCTATGCGTATAATATCCCGTGGGAGATGAAAGCCTTGCGCGGGAGAGAAAAAGGGCTTGTGCGCAGCGCTATGGCGGGGGTCTTGCCCGACGATGTGCTGTGGCGCAAAAAGTCCCCCTACCCCAAGACTCACAATCCCAACTATCTCGCCGAGGTGATAAAGCGCACCCGCGCCATACTAAGCGATAAGGACTGCCGCATGACGCAGATACTCGATAAAAAGCGGCTAAGCGAATTGTGCGACGACCCGACCGTGTTTAAGAATAACTGGTACGGTCAGCTTATGACCGCGCCGCAGGTGTTTGCATACCTTATCCAGCTTGAGGCGTGGATGAGAAAATATGACGTGACGGTAGAATAATAGTAATATATTACACTTCCCCGCAGGGCTCCTGCGGGGATTTGTGATATATTCGCTCGTTCATTACGAAAAAGTCAGAATTGATTACTTAAAAATCAAAATTTGCGCATTGAATTTATCCTCTAAATATGGTATACTAAATATACCTATAGGATAATATTTTCCGATATGAGAACTTTTGACATAAGGGGGGAGCTTTATGCGTATCGCGATATGCGACGATGATATCGCCGAGCAAGAGCAGATAGAAAAGGCGCTTCAGGGCTGGGACCCGACCCGCACCGCCGAAAAATTCTTAAACGGCGCGGCATTGCTCGACGCGGCGAAAAGGCTTCCTCGCTTTGACATAGTTTTCCTCGACATATATCTGCCGGGAGAGAACGGCATAGATATCGCAAAGGCTCTGCAAAATGCCTCCCCCGAAACGGGTATAGCCTTTGTCACCACGAGCACCGAGTTTGCCGTGGACGCATTTTCGCTCCACGCCCTGCATTATCTCGTTAAGCCCGTATCCACCGACGGGATAATAGAGACGTTCAGACGACTGAACGAATTGCGCTCAAAGCGGCGCAGACAGCTGTCCTTTACCGTGGGGCACGACAGGCACACAGTCTTTATGGATCAGATATGCCTGCTCGAAAACGACAACCACGCGGTAAACGTATCTCTCTCCGACGGGCGCAGACTAAAGGTGTGGACGTCGTTTGCCGAGCTCGAGCAAAAGCTCGACGGCAGCTTTCTTAAAATAAACCGCGGGATAGTGGTAAATATGGAGTATATCGTGCGTATGGGGACGGATACCTGCACCATGCGCGACGGGGTCAAATTGCCGATAGCGATACGGCACAGCGCGAGCATACGCGCGATGTATGACAATTACGTCTTTGACCGCCTTTCTCAGCAGAGGGGCGTTAGGGGGGATAAAGGGTGATAGTTTTTTTACAAAACGCCTTAGGCTTTTTTGTACAGTTTTTCCCGTGCGCGATAATGATATTTTTGCCTTTTCCTAAAGAGGCATATCGCTTTAAGCAAAGAAACGTATTTATATCGGTAAGCGCCGCGTCGGCGGTGTTCTCGATAATATTCGCGGCGGTATTGTGCCTTAGGGATATCGAAAAATACCCCATGCACATCACCATATCGAATTCGTTTATGCTCGCGGCGGTATTGCTTATACTTGCGGCGTATGTGTGGATTGTGCGCGGGTCGGTTATCAAAAAGGTGATGGTATTCTTTGTCGTAATGTTTTATGCGGCGACGGAATTTGTCGCGGTAAACACCGCTTACTCGCTTTTGATACCGCCGATAGACACCATGCACTATCCGTACACCGACACCTTTTTGATAATGTACATACTCGCGACGGCGGTGCTTTTGCCTATTATGATATTTGCGGTGATACGCCCGCTTAAGGACTATATCCAAATGATAGAGCCTAAGACTATGCGCCGCGAATTTCTTATCCTGATATTATCCACCACGGTGTATTTTATCCTCGCGATATATTTTGATACGCAGTTCGGCAAGATGTGGCAGTTTTTAGAATATCTGCCGATGCTGGTGCTGCTAACGATAAATCAGGTGCTTATATACTGGCTCGTATTTCGCGAGTCCGTCAGGCGAAAGCGCGACAGCGACAGCAAAAGAGCTATGGAGATACAACAGCTGCAGTACGAAAAGATCGTCAGCGATATGGACAGCACCCGCAGGATGCGCCACGATCTGCGCCATCATTACGCCACCCTCAGCAGTATGCTCGACAGCGGGCAGACCGATAAGATAAAGGATTATCTGTCTAAGCTTATAAACACCACCGTAAACCGCGAGAGCGAGGTATACTGTAAAAATATGACGGTAAACGGCCTGCTGCAGTACTATGTCGGACTTGCTAAGGACGAGGGCATAAGCTGCGAGATACACGCCGAGTGCGACGAACTGAGCATAGAGCCCGACGACCTTACCGTGGTATTCGGCAACGCCATGGAAAACGCCATACGCTCCTGCCGCAAATGCGGCGGCGACAGCTTTATCAATGTTCAGGTCGGCACGGTGCAGGGCTCGCTTGCTATGGAGATATCCAACTCCTGCAAGTCGGTAAACGTCAACCGCCGCTTTCTCACCGAGAACGGGTTCTCGCCCGCCGAGGCTTTTGTCAGCGACACTAACGGCGGGTACGGGCTGTCGAGCATAGCGCATACCGCTAAAAAATACGGCGGCAGCGCGGCTTTCCGCTTTAACGCGGATAAAGAGATATTTACAACGCGTGTAAGGCTAAATTTGCATGCGGATGCATAAAAAATGTGTAAGAACAGGAGATAACGTGATATTATGAAGAGAATAGCGATGATCGCGGTACTTGTATTCGCGGCGGTATTTTTCGGCGGCTGTCAGAGCGCGGGGACGGATTATTCCGCCAAAGAAAACTGGGCGTACTGCGAGGACGGAGAGAATAAGGCGGCGGACGTGTTCTTTATCTGCCCGACGGTATATATGGGCGAAGAGGACATGCACAATATGTCGCTTGGCGACGAGGACGCTAAGGCAAGCTTCCTCGGGGCGACAAATATGGAAAAGGGCATATACGACGATAAGTGCCGATTTTTCGCCCCGTATTACAGACAGGCGGCGCTAGACGTATACAAGATGTCGACCGATGAGGCACAGGGGTACTTTGATACCGCGTTTGAGGACGTTTTAGCGTCGTTTGATTATTATTATAAAAATTATAACGGCGGCAGACCGATAATACTCGCGGGCTTTTCTCAGGGCGCGGATATGTGCTTAAGGCTGCTGAAAGAGCGCTTTTCCGATGAAGAATTATCGGGTCGGCTGGTCGCGTGCTATGCAATAGGCTGGCGGGTGACCGAGGAGGATATCGGCGAGTACCCGCAGCTTAAATTTGCCGAGGGCGAGAGCGATACGGGAGTAGTCGTAGCCTTTAACAGCGAGGCGGAATTTATAGATAATTCGCTTATGATACCCAAAGGTACAAAGACACTCGCGATAAATCCGCTGAGCTGGACTAATGACACCTCTCCCGCCGATAAGAGCCTTAATTTGGGCGCGTGCTTTACCGATTATGACGGCAATATCACAAGCGAGATACCCGAGTTTACCGGCGCGTACATAGACGAGATAAGAGGCGCGCTTAAGGTGACGGACGTATCGGTTGAGGATTATCCCGCGGGGCTGGATATATTTGAGGACGGGATATATCATCTTTACGATTATCAATTTTTCTACCGTAATCTTGAAAAGAATGTGCAGACAAGACTTGACGCTTATTTAAATGCTCAATAAATATTTTAGGGAGTGGTAAATATGATAACGTTTTTTATAGGCTTTGCAATGCTTATTTTGGGCGGAGCGGTGTACGGCAAGGTGTGCGAGAAGGTTTTCTGCCCCGACGACCGCAAGACCCCCGCCGTAAGGCTTAACGACGGCATGGACTATGTCCCTATGAAAAAGTGGAAAAATTCGCTGATACAATTGCTGAATATCGCGGGCACGGGGCCGATATTAGGACCGATACAGGGCATACTTTTCGGGCCGATAGCGTTTATTACGATACCGATAGGCTGCGTGATAGGCGGAGCTTTTCACGATTATATGTGCGGTATGATCTCGGTGCGCAACGACGGCGCGCAGATGCCCGGGCTGGTAAGAAAATATCTCGGCAAGTATGCGTACCCGATATACAATGTGTTTGTATGCCTGCTTATGCTGCTTGTGGGCACGGTGTTTATCTACACCCCGGGGGATCTGTTTATAACCCAGATACTTAATACCGACAACGGCGTTACCAGCCCCATAGTATGGATAGTGTACGGTGCGATATTTGTATATTATATTATCGCCACCCTTTTCCCGATAGATAAAATAATAGGCAAGGTATATCCGATATTCGGCATATTGCTGCTGTTATCGGCGATAGGCGTATTTATCGGCTTGCTCGTAAAGGGCTATCCGCTCGATGAATTATGGACGGCGGGAGCGGGAGTGCACCCGCAGGGGCTTAACTTTATGCCGGTGTTCTTCGTCACGGTGGCGTGCGGTATAGTGTCGGGCTTTCACTCCACTCAGTCGACGCTGATTTCGCGCACGATAAGCAGCGAAAAAGAGGGTCGTATGACCTTTTACAACATGATGATAGCCGAGGGCGTGATAGCTATGATATGGGCGGCGGCGGCAATGGGCGTAATGAAGCTCGGGCTCGCGTCGGCGGACACCTCCGCTACCGACGTCGTCGGGATAATAGCTAAGGACCTGCTCGGCTCTGTCGGGGGTATAATCGCGGTGATAGGCATAATCGTACTGCCGATAACCTCGGGAGATACCGCCCTGCGCTCGCTCAGGCTGATAATATCCGACGCTATGAAGATAGACCAGACCAAAAAGTCTAAAAGGCTCGCGGTGTCGCTCGTGATATTCGCCGTGGTGGCGGCGGTGCTTGTTTTCGCCAAGATAAACGAGGGCGGCTTTAATATCCTCTGGAGATACTTTGCGTGGGCAAATCAGACGATAGCGGTATTTGCATTCGCGATGATATCGATATATATGATGCGGCAGAAAAAGCCGTTTATAATGGCTCTCGTGCCGGGCATGTTCTATATGTTCGTGATAACTAGCTTTATATTAAACGCGGCTATCGGCTTTAATCTGCCGTGGGTGATAAGCTACTCGGTCGCCGGGGTGCTTACCGTCGCTTATGCCGCGGTATTGATATGGTACGGAAGAAAGACGTCGCGCGCGGCGTTGGCGGGAAACGGCTCGCAGTCTTAAAGCTTGCGACAGCCGAACCCGAGCCGACCGCTGATTGGTCACGGCTCGACTGACGAAAATATAAGGAGGAATTATGTCAAACGTATATGAAGAAGTAAACCCGATATTCAATACCGCTAAGACCACCCTGCACCAGCTCGCGCAGGCGGGCGTTGCCGAGGCGGCCGAGTACGAAAAGGCTCTGCTCGATATACAGTCGGAAAAGAGCGAGTATTCGGCGGATAAAGAGGTCTTTAATGAGGGCGGCGAGCTCGAAAAGCTGAACGAGCTTATGCTCTTATTGCGCTATAATATAGCCAACAGAGAGATAGCCTTAGCGGGAAATAAAAACGTGCTCGACCTTGCCTGCGGGTACACCCCGAGAGGGCGCTATCTTATAAGAAACGGGTATAATTATGTCGGCGGCGATCTTCCCGCCGTGGTCGAGGTAATGAATATCCTTAATGAGAAGCTTATGGACGGAAAGTGTACATACCTGCCCACCGACGTTACCAACAGCCTTTCGGTGATGGCGGCGGCCGACACAATGCAGGGCGCGGTCACGATATCGAGCGAGGGCGTGATGGTATACCTCACCCTCCCCGAAAAGAGGGCTATGTGGCAGGCGATACGCGACGTCTTGGCAAAGCACGGCGGCGTGTGGCTGACCACCGACTATGAGGTCGGTATGGCGTTTAAGGCGGCGGCGGGCGCTCTTTTAGGCAGCAGAGCGGGAGAATTGCTCAGAAAAGACCTAAAGGAGTTTGACCGACAGTCTGACGCGTCGATAAAGACCCTGCCGCTGGACGAGGCGGAGAGGCTGCTGAACGAGGACGGTATGACGGTGGCAAAGCACCCGTTTTGGACCGACGGCATGAAGATAGACCAAATAGACGGCTATCCGCCCGAGGTGCGTGACGCGCTGATAAAGGGGCTTTGCAGCGTCAATATCTGGGCGATAAGCCTTGACAAGTCCGCCGAGATAAAGCCCGCCGTCACTTCTACAATGGCGGGGCTGGAATTATCCCACAGCATAAGCGGCAATAAGCTCGATATATCCCTTTCGGGGCGGCTCGACTCGATAAGCGCTCCGCAGCTGCTCGAGCTTTTCGACAAGATATCAAAAGAAAATAAGATAGAGAGCATAACGGTATCGGTCGAGAAGCTCGACTATATATCCTCGGCGGGGCTTAGAGTGCTGCTGCGTATGACAAAGCATGTAGGGCAGGAGAATATCACGCTTATAAAGCCTAACGAGCTTGTCACCTCGATACTCGAGCAGACGGGCTTTGCGGATATGCTCGGCTTATAATAAGAACAGGGAGAGTAGACATATGATAAACAATCCATCGGGAATATCGGGTTTTTACAGGGGCGACGAGAACCTTCACCATACGGTAAGGACGGCGGTAGAATTAAGCGAGCCCGTAGAACCCGCCATATTGCGAAACGCTGTAGATACGGCGATAAAGCGGTATGATTATTATGCCGTAAGTATACAGCGTGTGCCCGGCGAGCTTTTACACTCGGTAAGACCTAACGGCGAGCAGATAGTGATAACTAAGGGGATAAACCCCGTTATGCTGCTAAGCAAAGAGGCAAATTATCACGCCCTCGCGATTAATTATGACGGCAATACGGTGTATTTTGACATAGTGCATTCTATCACCGACGAAACGGGTATACTCGAATTTATCAAGACCACGCTGTATTATTATATATGCGAAAAATACGGCGAGACCTTTCCCGCGGGGAGTATCCGCACGCTGGATGTCCCTGTCACCGACGGAGAGAGAAGAGACCCCTATCTCGATGTAGAGCCCGCCGAGGGCGAGAGTGCAAGCCCGCCCGCCGAGCCCGCAGCGAACTGGGAGGAGATAATCTCGGGCTGTCCCGCGCTGAGGACAGTACGCAAGATGACCTTTTCCGAGGACGCATTTATGGAATACGTTAGGCAGTGCGGCGGCACGCCGTCGTTGGTGCTGTCCGCCCTGATAGCTAAGGCGGTGTTTGAGCTAAGCAATAAGCTGTCCCACCCTTTTAGGACGGTGCTTATGAAGAATTACCGCGAGGCGGTCGGCGCGCCGCTCGCGCATAATAACGTGCTCGGCAACATCGTGTTCAATTACACCGAGGATATGCGCAATATGCCTATAGACAAGATCTGCGCCGTTACGCGCAAGATGATGGACTATCAGTCTACGCCCGAATATATGCTCGGCGCGGTTAAAAAGCGCCTGAATAACGAGCGCAAGGTGCTCGCCTTAGGCGACTATGACGCTATACACGAGGCGTTTCAAAAGGCGTCGTTGGCTAACCGCATATACGTCGACGCCACGGTAAGCTATGTCCGCGTGCAGCAGCTCGGCGCGCTCGAGCCGTATATAAGGTCGATATTTACTTATGTAGACCCCGCCGCAAGCCATCTGTTATTTGAGGCGAACGCCGTAGCGGGAAAATTCTGCGTGACCTTTTTGCAAGAATTTGCAGGCAGCGCGCTGTCCGACGCCTTTATCGAGCAGCTTAGGCGCGTAGGGATACAGGTAAACGCCGACGACGAAGAGGAGCTTATCTGCCCGAGTCTGAAGATGTAAAAGACCGATCAGGTTTTATTATTTGAGAATAAGGAGGTAAAATTATGGAGCAAGAAAAACTCATTTCTAAAGAGGAGTTTATGACTTTGCTGAGAGACGCCGAGTCCCCCGAGGACATAATCGCCCTCGCTAAAGAAAACGGCGTTGATCTGAGCGCCGACGCTGCCCAAAAGATGTTTGACGAGGCGCGCACGACGGGTGAGCTCAGCGACGAGCAGCTTGAGGGGGTAACAGGCGGCTGCTTCTTATGCAAGATAGGCAGCTGGTTTGAAAAGGCCGCCGAGGACGTTAAGGATTTCTTTGTCGAGGATATTCCGCAGGCGGCTAAAGAGATAGGCGTCATTGCGACCCAAATAATCGACAATGTAAAATGCCCCGGCTGCGGCTCGATAAGCACCGTAAAAGGGGTATATATGGACCCTGTGGCAGGTCACCAATGTAACTATAGGTGCAAGAGCTGCGGCAAACTGTTTTTGCACTAATTAAGGAGGATAATGATATGGAAGAAACCAAGGCCATCAGCAAGGAAGAATTTAAAGAAAGGCTCATTACGGCAAAGTCGCCCGAGGAGCTGGTAAAATTAGCGGGCGAATTCGGCGTCGAATTTAGTCTTGAAAACGCGCAGAAGCTGTACGATAAGCTGCACGCCGAGGGCGAGCTCAGCGACGACGAGCTTGAGGGCGTTGTCGGCGGATGCGTTATCTCCGACTGGTTCGATAAGGCGTTCTCTTCGGTGAAAAAGTTCTTTACCGAGGATGTGAAGGACTTCTTTACCGAGGATGTCCCGAAATTCTTTGAAGAGGACGTAAAAGAAACGCTTGTCGATACGGGCAAGGGCTTGGCTAAGGCGGCAAAGGACCTTTTACCGTTTTAAATTTAGGGTCAATATCCGTTCTTACTTAAGGAGTTGAATATAAAAAACTCGTGCTCTCTCGCACGAGTTTTTTATATCGTATACCTTATCAGAATATCTCGGATACTATTGCGCGGTATATCTCTTCTTTCTTTATCCTGTGCAGAGCGAAGAGCGCCGCCGCGATATTTATCACCAGAGTGATAAACGTGGGTATCAGCGGATATATCATTAATACCGTATATGGGAAAAGCTCGAGGTATGTGGGGTTGTACTTCGCCGTAAGCAGTATCAGGGCTATGGATAGGGCGACAGACAGGACTATGCCGACTATGAGGCCGGTAAGCACCTTTGTGCACGCGTCGGTTATGACGGTCTTTGTCAGCTGCTTTGAGCTTATGCCCATAGACCTTAGCAGGGCTATGCTTTTGCTCCTTGATTTTATCTCGGAATTTATGAAAATAAAGCCGAACATTACCACTATTATCATATACAGCGCGCTTACCGCGACGATAGGCAGCTTTATGCTCTCTACGCGGTCTTGCATAAGCACGGGCGTAATGATATAATTCTCAAAAAACAAAAACTTTGAGTTAGTAAAGTAGCTGAGCTGAGTATCTATATCGCGCATAGTCTGCACGGGTATATTTTTGTCGCCGTTTAAAGCGAGAAAGTCGTATCTGAACCTGTCGCTGAGCCCGAGCAGGAATTTGTCCGACACAAGCAGAAAGCTCCTGTCGGCAAAGCGTCCGATTATTTTTGAAAGCTCGGCTTCATTTACGGTCACATTATCTGTAACGGTAATATCGGCAAAGCACACGCTCGGCACAAATTCTTCGGTATAGCTGTCGCTTACAAAATAATCGTCCGGAAAGAACATAAACCCGAGCGCTAACTTTTCTCCCTCGTCAAATTTTCCGTTTACAGAAATGACGCGCCTGCCGCTGTCAAAATCCTCCTGCGTTATGTCGCTGTCGCCCGTTATGCTTTTAAGATATTCATAGGGCACAGCCTTTACGCGGTATTTGTACAACGCTTCAAAATCCTGCAGTCCCGCCGCATTTATCAGCTTAAGCGCCTTGTCGCTGTACTTAGCGGGAGATATGTCGTCAAGCCCGTTTGGCGTTTTCCCGTTTGAGATGATATACGAGTTTATATTCATCTCCATGCCCTTAAAGTAGACGGACGTGTTGTATTTTTCATTCAGCTCGGCTATTTCCTCGTCGGTAAACCCGTTATACGAGGGCGTGCCGTAATCGAAATAATCAGAGCTTATACCTCCCGAGCCTGTATACATAAAGTAACCGACGTCGTTTTCTGTTTCTTCGGCGTGCGCAAGATAAGGCAGGCTCTCGGTATCGCCAAAGCACATGCCCACCGTAAATACTACGGTAAAGGCGCATATCACCGCGCTGTATACCCACTTTGAAGTGTCGGTGTGACGTCCGACAGTCCTTGTCCACAGCTTTTCAAGCGATACGCGTTCTTCATTTTCGACAGACTTCGGTCTGAACTGCTTTTGAGAATTGACCGAGCGAAAATGAAAGATGAAAAATACCATCATCACCGCAAACGATACCGCCGCCGAAATAATTATCATCGTGTAGGGGACAGGAAAGTGAAAGAGCGTATTTTTGGAAGCGACAGCGGCGTTGAATATCCGCACAAACGCCGCGCCGGCGGGTATGCTGATAAGCGCGGATATAAGCGAGATAAATCCCGACTCCCATAAAAAGACGCAAAAGCGCTGACCTTTGCTCGCGCCTATCGTTTTGAGCAGGGCGAGATTGTTTTTCTGCCCGTCGGAAATAATGCGCACACATCCGTATATACCTCCAAACACGGCGCAGACGATAAGCCCTATCAATATATAGCTTATTATTATATTGCCGTTGTCGTTGCTCTCATTGTATATAGATGAGGTCTCGCTCATAAGATAGTTTACCACCTGTATCTTCTCGCCGAGGTCGCACAGCATGCTCTCCTCATTAAGAAAGACCTTGGCGGCAAGGTTCTGCACGGCGTTGTGGCAGATAGCTGCGTCCTGCTTTGCGGTAAGTATCTCGGGGTATATCACGGGTATATCTTCTCGCTCTATCTCGCCCTTGTCCCAATATGCTGTTGTATGAGCGGATATTACAGTAGTTTTCAAAATATCCGTGATGTCGGTTATCAATGCGCAGATAATAAATTCTCTGTCAGTCACGCCGTCGGACGATGTGTATGAAAGCGTCACGGTATCGCCTATCTTGGCGTTGAGCTGATTTAGGATATTTTCGGTCACCGCTATCTCGTCTTTGCTCTCGGGAAGCCTGCCGCGCAGCAATTCTACATTTACCGAGGCTAAAGCGGCTTGGTCCATCCAGCTTACGCCGACGGTTTTCCCGTATATATCGACAGTGCCAGTTATATCCTGCCGCCCGCAGTAATATTCGTTTAATACGCTGTCTGTGAGCTTGCTTTCGTCGCAGTCATAATATATGCGGACAAAGTTGGGGTAGCTTTGATAAGCCTTGATAAAATTATTGTATTTGGTTATATTTCCGTTGATAATTATTACGGTTATCGAAGAAATAAGCATGCCGCAGGCTAAAGTAATAAGCAAAAATTTAGTCAGATGTCGGCGGATGTAATTAAAGGCAATACTCAAAGTGATCATACTTACACCTCCGAGATCTCGCCGTCATAAATATGTATCACTCTTTGCAGCTGAGCAGCAACGCTCTCGTCGTGTGTAACTACAATAAGCGTGCTGCCCGTTTTGCCGCTTAGGCCGAGCAGCAGCTCCATGACCTCGTTTCCCGACGCGGAATCGAGATTTCCCGTTGGCTCGTCACAAAGAAGCAGCGACGGCTCGGTGATGAGCGCTCTCGCTATAGCGACTCTCTGCTGCTGTCCGCCCGATAATTCGCTCGGCAGGTGCGTCAGCCTGTCTGATATATTAAGCTCTCGGCATATACTGTCAAAATGCTCTTTATCATAAGTCTTTCCGCCTAATTTAAGCGGGAGGATTATATTTTGCTTTGCGGTCATTTCGGGGATAAGGTTATACGACTGAAATACAAAGCCTATATTGTCCCTGCGAAACGCCGTCATTTCTTTATCCGAGGCGGAGGTATAGTCAAAGCCGCCTACCGTTATCCTGCCCGACGTGGGCGCGGCAAGCCCTCCGAGCAATGAAAGAAAGGTGCTTTTGCCCGAGCCCGACGGTCCCATAACGGCTATCTGTTCGCCCTTATTTATCGAAAGGCTGCATTTTTTTACCGCGGCTATTTTGTTTTCTCCCGATAAAAATGTCTTTTCGAGATCGATCACTTGTATAAAATTTTCTGCCATATCGGTGCTCCTTTATAGTGCTGTGTAAGCTTGTTCCTGTATACTTATTGTAAAACAGACACAAACAAATGTCAACACACTGTATCACATTTGCGTAAAAATAGCAATATGCACAATGCTTTCTTGATAATTTGTATAAAATGTGCAAAAAACAAACCCGTGCAGCCTAATGAACTGCACCAGTTTGTGCGAACAGCACAAAAGACCCCTACGGCAAATTAAATTAAGTAACGAACTGACTTCGTAATTCAAG
>CANQED010000016.1 GCA_947594425.1 uncultured Ruminiclostridium sp. | reverse complement strand
TGGCGCGGCAACAGCGGGCAACTGTGGCGCGGCAACAGCGGGCAACCGTGGCGCGGCAACAGCGGGCTACGGTGGCGCGGCAACAGCGGGCTACGGTGGCGCGGCAAATAGCCGAGGGAAATCAAAGACAGGCGTCAACGGGATAGCCGTGGTTCGCGGCAACGGTGTCGTGGCAAGCGGCGGGCTTGGAACTGTAATTGTCATAGTCAACGAAAACGACATCGATTTCGATATCGCCGAATGGAAAACTGGTGTCATTGACGGCGTAACGCTCAAAGCTGATACATGGTATAAGCTTGAAAACGGTGAATTTGTGGAGGTACAAAATGAAACGTAAAATCAAAATCACGCTCGCCGCTGTCAGCGTACTCGCTTTTGCGGGAGCGCTCGGAGCGGTCGGCGGTATCGAGCGCGGCATGATGGGGCTTGTACCGGGCGCGGTGTGCGCGCTTGTATGCCTCGCAATATGCGGCGCGTGCGTCGAGATCGGGGAGGCGATGTAATGAAGCCGTGGAGGATATATATCTCGGGTCCTATAACGGGAACCGAAGACTACAAAGAGCGGTTTGCGAAAGCAAAGCAGTATTGGGAAGCCGATGGGCATAACGTTGTTAATCCGGCAGAGCTTGACGACGTAATATCGAAAGATATGGACAGAGAAGATATCATGCCTGCTTGCCTCGCGCTGCTCGACAAATGCGACGCGATCCTGATGCTTGCGGGGTGGGAGGAATCTCTTGGCGCTAACCGCGAATTAGGGTACGCACTCGGACAGGAAAAAATAATATTATACGATGAGGACAAAGTGAGGGTATACCATGCGATATAAATGCGAGCGCTGCGGCGCGAACCTTGACCCCGGCGAGACGTGCGACTGCATAGAAAAAGAGCCGCCACGCGGCAACGTGAACGGCTCAGGCGGTGATAATGCTGAAACACCGTCTCCTATTATAGCAGAATGGCTCGAACTTGTCAAGATGTTTCATGAGCCCGTTCGAGCGCTACGCGTCCTCACGAAGAAAAAGCAGGAGGATTTCGTCGCGTTCGCGCGGAGGCACTATCCCAAGTTTGACGCGCCTCTGCTCTGCAAGTGCGAAAACAGCGCCGAGTACGGCGTCACAATCGTGCCGGAGTTATACGACGCGCTCATAACAGAGTTTGCACCGGAGCTTATGCCAATAATCAAGCATATGCGCGGCGGACGCCATAAGTTGACGCGACGCATATCGGGGAGACTGCCCGATTATCTGTACGACGCGTTTCTCGACGCCATACACAGCGACGGATATGACACGGTGCAGGACTGGATAACGCACACAGTCGGCGAGTATATGCGGAGGCGTGAACCATGAGAAGAGTCAGAGGCAAGACATATGATATCGACAGGGCGATTGCGGCACAGTGGGAATATTGTGACAAGCACAGGCTCCCTCACTTTGCCCCGCTTGGCGGGAGGTGTCACCGCTGCGGCTGGAATATCTTTGAACCACGCGAATATCCGCATGGCAACATCACGGGATATGACATAACGACGGCAGCGAGCGAGCTTATAACATGCTGCCCGCACTGCCATACAACATTTTGCGATTGATAGGAGAAAAAAAGAATGTACTCATTATACGAATTAACCGCCGAATACCGTGACTTTCTTGACGCGGTGGAGCGCGGAGACATACCCGATGAGGCGATAGCGGACACGCTTGAAGCGATGCAGGCTGAATTTGACGTCGCGGCGGACAATATCGCCACAATAATCAAGACGCAGGCGATGCTTGCGCAGGGCGAGCGCGACGAGGCGAGACGCCTCACAGAACGCGCGAGAACGCGCGAGAATCGCGTTAAACGCATGAGCGAATACTTGACTGCCGTGATGGTCTCGCGCGATTGCAAGCGGCGCGATTTGGCGCACAGCGTCATTTCCGTGCGCAAGTCAAAGGCGGTTGAAATCTCGAACCCGTCCGCGTTTGTCGAATGGGCAGAAACAAACGGGCAGGACGAACTCTTGACGTTTAAGGAACCCGAACCGAACAAAACGGCGATACGCAAGGCGCTTGAAATGGGCGGCGAAATCGAGGGCGTCAGCTTAGTCGAGCGCGACAATTTACAGGTGAGGTGATGGCATGAACGCTTTTCGAGATTTACGCGCGGACGAGATAGAAGTCCGCATACAGAGCATGAATGAAAAAGGGCTGTCCCTACTGCTCTACAAAAACGCACGGTGCGACATGAACATACTCGATGAGACGGTCGGCGCGGAGAACTGGCAGCGCGAGCCGTTTGAGTGCAAAGGCGTGTTATACTGCCGCGTATCAATCAAGTGCGGCGATGAATGGGTCAGTAAAGCGGACTGCGGTGTCGAAAGCAACACCGAGGCGCAGAAAGGCGAATCGAGCGACAGTTTCAAGCGCGCCTGCACGAACTGGGGAATAGGGCGCGAGCTCTACACTTCCCCGCGTATATGGATTCCGGCGGGCAAATACAACGTCGGCAAAAACGGCAAATGCTACGATGATTTCTCAGTCGAGAAAATCAAAATCGAGGGCAAAAAGATACTCGGATTGGCAATCATAAACAATTCGTTCAGAAATGAGAAAGGCGAGCCCACGCGCGTATTCGTGTGGAAAGCATAGGAGGAAGAAACAACATGAAAACACTTAAAGTAAAACTCACATTTACGGAGCCGATACTTGGCACGTCACCCTCTAACGAGGACATATACCGCGAATATATCGGAAGCAAGTCTCCCGACGCGGCGACGATTGAAGATGAGGTCGAGGCGCTCGGAGCCGATGCGGTTGCAGAAAAGAGCATGACGGTGTTCCCGCGCACGGAGGACGGCAAGCCGTTTCTCTACGACTACCAAATCAAGGGCTTTTTCAAGGACACTTGCGGAGGACTGCGCAAGGTTACAGGCACAGCGTCAAGCAAAATCAAGGCGTTCAAAAGAGAGATAGACAAGCTCATATTCCCCTCGCCGCGTCAAATTGTATTTGAGAATTACGGCACAATAGGCGAGTGCCAGCGCCCGTTACGAGCGCAGACGGCGCAGGGCGAGCGTATATCGCTTGCGATGAGCGAGGAAATCCCCGCAGGCGCAACGGTGACGTTTGAGATAATGTGCCTCTGTGATACGCATGAGGACGCTGTGCGCGAATGGCTCGATTATGGGCAGTTCTCCGGCATAGGTCAGTGGCGCAACAGCGGCAAGGGCCGTTTCGCTTGGGAGGAAATAGAATAGCGACGGAGCTGTACCGCACGGCCTCGTAGAGCAGAGCAACGGGAAAGCGTCGAACCGCTCTGATTGGCAACGGCGAAGCGTCGCGGGGCGTCGTTCCGCGAGGGCAATGAGATGATTAGATTTGCGGCGCAAGGGCATGGCAAGGACACGCAATGTCACGCATTGAATCGCAGCGGAAAAGGACTGCCAAGAAATGCCAAGGTGTAGTAGGGCGGAGAAATGCAAGGCAACGGCAAAGGTCGGCAGAGATGTGCTTTGAAAGCGAAGGCAGGGACGGGCAGGGCGACGCGCGTATGGGCGGTGCGATGGCAGAGACCTGCAAAGAAAGGCATTGCAAGGGAAATGATTAGCGACGAGTTGCGATGATGTGCAAAGGCAACGAGAAGATATGCATGTCGACGCAAAGGCAGAGCAAGGAAACAAAAAGCGGAGCAAAGCGACGCAAAGGCATTGAATAGCACAGATTCGCTCTGTATGGTATTGCGTCGCGTTGGAAAAGCAAAGCGATGTTTAGCGAACACAAAAACAAAAACAGGAGGAATTATGGCAAACTTCAATCTTAACCGCGTCATACTCGGCGGTCGGCTCACGGCTGACCCCGAGTTAAAGACGACACAAAATCAAATAATGGTAACGTCCTTCTCCGTCGCAGTCAAGCGGCGGGGCAAGGACGAGAACGCGACGGACTTTATCGACTGCGTAGCATGGCGTGAGCGCGCGGAGTTTATCACGCGCTATTTCCGCAAAGGCTCATCAATATGCGTCGAGGGCGCGCTGCAAAAGCGGTCATACACGGACAAGCAGGGCGCGACGCGGTACGCGGTTGAGGTCAACGTCGATAACGTGTATTTCGTCGACAGCAAGGGCGAGAGTGCGCAGGCAGCGCCGCAGGGGGCGGCATACATACCTGAGTCATATCTGTCGCACGATGAGCCGTCCGCGCCCGCAACGGTAGCGCCGAATTGGACGCTTGAAGACGATGACGATTTGCCGTTTTGAGAGGCGCACGAATGAAAGAGACATATAAAAGCCGCGTTTACACAGACCGTCCCGACTATGCCGACTTTGGTTCGCCGGCAAAGTTTGAGGCGATAAAGAGCATCATCGCAAAGCGGCTGACGGAACACCCGAACGCGATATGCTCATATTCGGGAGGCTCGGACAGCGACATAATGATTGACGTCATAGAGCGCACACGTAAGCTGTTCGGATTGCCGCCGATAAAATACGTATTCTTCAACACCGGCTTGGAGATGCGCGCGATCAAAAATCACGTCAGAGAGACAGCCGAGAAGTACGGCGTCGAAATTGAAGAAGTACGCCCGAAGATCAATATCGTAACAGCGGCGCATAGATACGGGATTCCGTTCGTCAGCAAGATCATGTCGGCTGGGCTGTCTGAGTGGCAGAAGAAGAACGTCCCGCTCTCAATCGCGGATGAGTACGACGCGGCAGAGGACAAGACGGCAAAACGCCGCGAACTGCGCGAGCGATATCCGAAATGTGAAAGCCTGATCAACTTCCTCTGCTGCTGTAATTCGGCGGGAGAGCCGCGCCCGAATATACAACTCGTGATCAACTCGTCGAAGTATATGCGCGATTTCATCTCCGACTGCCCTCCGGACTTCCGGATAAGTGCGAAGTGTTGCGACTATTGCAAAAAGCAGGTCGCGCACAAAGTACAAAAGGATTACGACATGATAATCACCGGCGAGCGCCGAGCGGAAGGAGGTATGCGCTCCGTACCGCGTAAAGACAACACGGCACTGTGTTTCGGGGAGACAAGCTCCGGACAATACCGTCTGCGCCCGCTTTATTACGTCACAGACGCGGACAAAGCATGGTACAAGGACTATTACGGGATAAGATATTCCGACGCCTACGAGGTATACGGATTGACGCGGACAGGTTGTTGTGGTTGCCCGATATCTCATAAAGCTGTCGATGATCTCGAAAATATACGCCCGTATGAGCCGATGCTCGTCAAGGCGGCGTGGAATGTGTTCGGAAAGAGCTACGAGTACAGGCGCAAATATAACGCTTATAAAGCCGAGAGGATGAGAGGGGGGCAGCTCAAAATAGACGACGATTCGGAGGCTCTCGATGGCTGACACGGAAAGCGTCAAAGGGTTTCTCTGGTATCACGATTATGGACGAAAAACGGCGAAGCTCTCAGATCAAGAGTTAGGGCGACTACTCCGGGCGCTCACTGTATACAGTGAGACCGGCGAGACGCAGGAGCTTGCGGGACGGGAAAGCATAGCGTATGATTTCATAACCGACGATATCAAACGGGCAAAAGACGCCTATAAGGAAAAGTGCGAGAAGAACGCGCGCAATATCGCGCAGAGGTACGACCGTATACAATCGAATACGAACGTATACGACCGTATACCAAGCGATACGAACGTACATAAAGAACAAGAACAATACAAAGAACAAGAACAATCTATATCTCCCCCCATACCCCCCTCACGGGGGGACAGGGACGCACAGAGCGCGATATCGGCTCTAATCGACGGAGCCGCGCTCTCAGACACGGTAAAGGCAAAGCTGCGCGAATGGCTCGCATATAAGGGCAAGAGCGCATATAAGCTCGCAGGCGCAAAGGCGCTTGTTTCGCGCACGTGCAAAGCCGTACAGACGCACGGAGACGCTGTTGTATGCCGCTTGATTGACGAGAGCATCGCGAACGCGTACAAGGGCATTATATGGGACAGGCTCGACCGTATACGCGTAGAGGACACGTCGCAAGACAGCTTTGACCTCGATGACTTCTTCCGTCTCGCTGTTCTTCGCGGTGAGCAGGACAACGAAACGGACAAGCGGATAAGGGAAGGATAAAACACGAAAAACGGAGGAAAACAAAATGACAAAAACAAACGAAAAGCCGCGTATATGCGATATACTCGGCGTAGAAGTAGGCGAGAGCTTTACTGTTGAAGGCGCGAATACGGCAGATGGCAAAGTGATAATTTACCACATACAGCCTGATGGACGGTTTGCCACCGAACCGCCGAATTCTATGCGGTCATCATTCTATTTTGTTGACGCTATAAACAAGCCGGAAATGGTAATTCATGTAGCCAGTGGAGAGATGACGGGGCTGCTAACGGGTAAAGAAAAGCAAATACTGAGTATGGCACGGGAATTTGGTGCACAATGGGCGAGCCGTGACAACCTTCGGGGAGCACAAGATTATGTGGTGTTTTGGAGGGAACGCCCCATGCTTGTGAACCCTGAATTGTGCGGCAAAGAATACAATTACGGCGGGTTGATATGCTCTATACAAAAGCGATATTTGCCTTTTGTCCATGATGGAGCTCTTTTGCATATAGACACGCTATTGAATTCATGAGCCGCAAACAGCGCGAGGCGCAAGAGCAGACGGCGCTGTTTGAGTGGGCGTCGCTTATGCGGGGACGATTGCCGGGCATCGAGCTGATGTATCACTGCCCGAACGGAGGCAGTCGCAACCCCGCAGAGGCGGCGCGGCTCAAAGCGCAGGGCGTCAAGCCGGGCGTGCCGGATATATTCCTGCCCGTGCCGCGCGGAGGCTTTCACGGGCTGTATATCGAGCTCAAAGCGCCGGGCGGTCGGCTGTCGCAGGCTCAGGCGAACTACATCGCGGCGTTGCGCGCGAACGGGTACGCGGCGGGCGTATGCGTGGGATGGCGCAAGGCGGCAGAGATAATCGAGAAATATTACGAAAGCGAGGAAGGATATGAAACGCAAGCAGATACATAATGTGCCGGTCTATGACACTATTCCAATGGGATGGTGCATAGTAGAGAGGGGAACGCCACCTCCACGTGGCTATTTATGGATATCGAATTATAAAAGCGTGTTTTTTATTCGATCCCAAGATAGCACTGATTAAACTGAGTTGTTGCAAGGAGGAAGGCAAAACATGAGAGAGATACTATTCAGAGGAAAACGAGTTGACAACGGGAAGTGGGTGGAAGGCTGGCTGAAACCGTTTTTGAATAAAGGGTATATAGGCGAAGACTCGCGTCTTTGCATACAGAACGGAACGCGCTCTTACAACATTTTCGAGGTCATACCTGAAACAGTCGGGCAATATACCGGCAGGATAGACGCAAACGGGAAGAAAATTTTCGAGGGTGATATTGTACAACATGAACAAGACGGCGAGCGGCATATAGAGATAGCCGTACTTGACCCGAATATATTACCCGTCGGATACACATATCGGTGGCTTCTTTATAGCAACGAGGTGATAGGCAATGTTTTTGACGACACAGAACTTATCCCGAAAGAAATAATACCGATTTACGGGTGGTTTTTGGATGATTGCGGTATCATGCCGAGCGAAGAGGAAGCGGCTGAATACGGCAAAAACACGCCGAACTGTCAATGGTTTATTGACAACTGTTGCGCGATTATTCCCGATAAAGAAAGCGAGGTAAGCGAAAATGAGTAAGGGACCGATTAAAATTGTCAAAGTTGTGGTAGACCGAATGCCCGCGAGATGCGGCGAATGCCCGTTTAAGGCAGACGAATTCAAGAGCGTGTATGAAGGATATGAATCTGAATGTGTCGCGCTTAGAAACAAAGACGGAGTGAAAACCGCGCTTTATGGCGAAGTAGATGAAATGCCGTATCGTCGACACGACTGCCCGTTAATTGTAGAGGAGGCGCAAACATGAAAGCGGTACTAATAAGCATTAAGCCGAAATGGTGCGAGCTGATAGCAAGCGGCAAAAAGACGCTCGAAGTGAGGAAAACGCGTCCGAAAATTGAAACGCCGTTTAAGTGCTACATTTATTGCACTAAGCCGAAAAAGATATTGCACGCTGTCTGGGGAAAGAAAGACTATGCGGGATGGGGAGAGCCTTTCACGCAAATGAGAGACGATGAAAAGGTATTCATCCGAATTCCGGATAGGACTTCGCCGTTCTGTTCGCCGCCGTATAGCGGCAAAGTTATCGGCGAGTTTGTGTGTGACTCATTTGATACTTTTACGCCGACCGAAAAGGGCGTATCTTTCAAACGCTTTTACGCTCTGCATGATACGTGTCTAACGGTTAGCCAAATGAAAGAGTATTTAGGAGGCAAAGAGGGTTACGGCTGGCACATTTCAGAGTTGAAAATCTACGACGAGCCGAAAGAGATGAGCGAGTTAAGGTTTTACAATTCCGTCAAAGTAAGATGGAATAAAGACGGAAGCAGAGATATGGTAGTAAGAAAACCGCCGCAGTCGTGGTGTTATGTGGAGGAGGTGGACACATGAAGATATACGCGGTAATTTGGAGAAATTATAGCGATGACGACATAAGTATAGTTGCGCTTACTGTCAATAAAGAGTGCGCTGAATACTATGCAAAAACTTACGACGCAGACATAGAAGAATACGATGACGCGCAAGAATTGCCAAAAACACCGATGTGGAATTATTTTGCATATTCAGATAGCTGTTATCTGTTTGAACCGTATAAGAGCCCCACAGAAGAAAGCATTGACGGCGACATGGTATGTGTTCGCGCCGAAGACGAGGCACACGCGCGCAAGAAAGCGCAGGACATGATAGCGCGGTACAAAGCGGAAAAGGAGGGGATAACGTGAAAAAGAGACTGATTGATGCTGATGAGCTTATAAGAAAATTGAATAAACGGAAAGGCGCATTTGCCTATGGCGAAGGACAAGAGCCGTTTATGGTATGGGAACTTGAAGATATCATAAACGATATGGCGGATGACGAATACGCCACGTCGATTTTCATTCCCTGTTCGCACGGTGAGGGCGTGACCGTGCGACCTGACGGTGTACATGAACTGTCGCCTCACGCGTACAAGCTGACGCAAAAGCTCCGCAACGTGACCGTCGAGGTGCTAACGTGCGAGACGTGCGGCGACGTGTCAGTCGCGTGGTACAGGCAAGAGGACACGGAGGAGGTGACGGACGATGTTTGACTACATGGAAATGCTCGCGAAAAGAAGGGAATTCCTCGAAAAGCAAATCAAAGAATTAGAGGAAAAGGCGAAAATATACGATGAAGAACTCGCAGATATAAAATCTGCCGAAAGCACAATATCATCGGAAATAGCCATACGAAAATGCAAAAAGTGTAACGGAACGGGAGCACATAAATATATTGACGAAGGCGGTACGAAAAGCGAAAGCTGCGAATATTGCGGCGGTAAGGGATATACCGTTGGATAGGAGGCGATGAACAACGGAGGCGTATAGATACGTTTTCGCGCTCCGCGTGCGAGAGCTGCGGGAGAAAAAGGGCATAAGCCGCAAGACGCTCGGTGAACTGTGCGGACTGTCGAAAAATGCTATTGCGCGGTATGAGCGCATGGAACGTGACCCCGGCGGCACGGCTATAACGCGAATAGCGGACTATTTCCAAGTGCCGACTGACTATTTGCTCCGAAAATAAATTTGCAGCGTTCCCCCATTTGGGGGAATGTTGCTTTTTATATGCGTTATAATTGTATAAGGCGTAGTGTAATTCTTACGCCGCACATACAGGCGTGGTGTAACGGCAACACAGCGCGCTTTGACCGCGCCGTCGCGGGTTCAAGCCCCGCCGCCTGAGTATCAGCAAATGACCGGCAAATAAAACTTTGCAACAATCACAACAGTTTTCACAACTTTGTTGGCAAAAACGAAGGATGACAGCAAATGACGGCATATGTACTTATTATTTCGATTGCGATTGTAGCTTTTTTAATCTTAGTTGGAATAATAGATTTTACTGATTATTGTTGTTTAGAAGAGTGTATAGAGGCTCTACAAAGAGAAAACACACAGAACATATTACAATCATTAACTGAGGAACAACGGCAAATATATTATACCATATTTCAAGAAATGGCAAGAAAAGGACAAGAGCCGAAAGACTATGATTCCAAGTTAGCCATACAAATTATGCACCACTTTTGTGGAAACGAAAGCGCAGAAAGCAAAGCAAAGGAGCATACATCATGAGACGCAAGATACTTCGCAACCGCGCACGGCTTAATATGCGCGGCGCGTCGGGAATAAACAAAAGATACGCGCTCAAAGGCGACGAAAAGGCGCGCTCAACGTTCGCGCGGCACTGGCGCGAATATGCGGCGATGCCGATTGCACGCACGCGCAGACGCGCAAAGGCGGGGGCGTGAGCATGGTGGCGCTCAACAGTTTCGTTTGCGGTGACTGCATGGACTATCTGCCCGACTTCCCCGACAAGTATTTTGACTTGGCTATTGTTGACCCGCCATACGGAATAAACGTAAACATGAATATTGGATTGAAAAAGGGACAAAAGAAAAAACGCGAACAAAAGCAATGGGATAAGTGCGCCCCAAACAAAGGTTACTTTGATGAGCTTTTTAGAGTCTCAAAGCAGCAGATAATTTTTGGGGGGCAATTACTTTTCTTTGCCCCCGTGTCACTGCTTCTTAATTTGGGATAAGGGCGAAAGCATGTACGGGAGAAGTTTTTCGGAATGTGAATTTGCATGGACTTCGTTTGATGAAAGCGCAAGAATATTCAAACAAAATCCAAATCAGCCTGACAGGTTTCACCCCACGCAAAAGCCCGTTGCGCTCTATGACTGGATATTATCGCGGTATGCGAAAAAGGGCGACAAAATATTAGACACTCACGTCGGGAGCGCGTCAAGTCTTATTGCGTGCTATAACGGCGGATATGATTATATCGGCTTTGAGCTTGACAAGGACTATTACAAGATGGCAAACGAACGCCTTGAACAATACAAGGCGCAGATGACTATATTTGATTTCGGTATAGCGAGGTAACAAACAAGAGGTGATACAGTGGCATTAAAGCCGAAACAAAAGGCGTTTGCGGACGCATATATTGAGAACGGCGGCAATGCTACGCAAGCGGCAATAAGTGCGGGATATTCGTCCCGTTTCACGAACAAAAACGCGGGGAAATTACGGCAAAATACGGCAATTTCGGCATACATAGCAGAGCGACAGCGGGAGCTTGACGAAAAGAACATCGCAAGTTTGAGCGAGATACAGACGGTCCGCACGTCCATTATACGCGATGAGGAAAAGAGCCCGCAAGACAGATTGAAAGCCGCCTCCGACCTCGAAAAAGCATTGAATATCAAGGCAGAGCGCGACGCATTGACGGCGAACGATAAAGCATACGAACTCCCCGCGCGCGTTATATCGCGCGGATTTTGCGATATCAACCGCGAGATACAGCCGAATATCGAATATGTATTCGAGGGCGGGCGCGGCGGCGGTAAATCGTCGTATATATCGCTCAAAATCGTCGAGCTTTTGAAGAATAATCCGCAAATACACGCTTGCATTGTGCGTAAAGTGGCGGGTACTCTGCGCGATTCCGTGTATAGTCAAATGAAATGGGCGATACATGAGTTAGGGCTTGATGAACAATTTGCCTTTAAGGTGTCGCCGCTCGAAATTACATATAAGGCGACGGGACAGACAATATATTTTCGCGGTGTTGACGATCCTATAAAGCTCAAATCAATTAAACCGCCGTTCGGGTATATCGGGATTTTGTGGAAAGAGGAAAAAGACCAGCTCGCGGGAGATGCGGAGGAAAGAAGTATCAATCAGTCTATTCTTCGCGGCGGCGCGCTGAGCTACGACTTTTCGAGCTATAACCCGCCCCGCTCTCGCGCGAGCTGGGTAAACAAAATCAAGCTCGTACCGAACGACAAGCGCGTGATACATCATTCCGTGTATACGGATATCCCAAAAGAATGGCTCGGGCAAAAGTTCTACGACGACGCCGAACATTTACGCGAGGTAAACCCCGAGGCATACGAACATGAATATCTCGGTGTCGCAAACGGAGACGGCGGCAACGTATTTCAATTCATCGAGGCGCGCACTATTACCGACGATGAAATCGCGGGTTTTGACCGTATCTATCAAGGTATAGACTGGGGCTGGTTCCCTGACCCGCTCGCGTTCATACGCCTGCATTATAATCACGCGCAAGAACGGATATATCTCATTGATGAGCTATACCGAAACAAGATGAGTAACCGCGAGCTTGCGGACTGGCTCAGACAGCGCGAATATTACGATTACAACATCACTTGCGACAGCGCGGAGCCGAAATCGGTCAACGACCTCAAAGACAACGGGCTCCCCGCCTTCCCCGCCGTCAAGGGAGCGGGGTCGGTCGAATACGGCATGAAGTATTTGCAAGCGCGCACTATTGTTATTGACCCCGCGCGCACACCGAATGCGTACAAGGAAATAACGGAATACGAATACGAGCGCGACAAGGACGGCAACATCATGAGCGGATATCCCGATAAAAACAATCACGCGATAGACGCGATAAGATACGCGCTCGAAAGGATGTACAATAGGAGGTACAACAATGCGTAATGCTTTGAAAAGCATACTCGCGGGCATATTGACCGCGCTGTTAGTGGCTGTCGTCGTCGCCGTAATGGTGGCGATGCTTATAGGCGCGGTGGCGCTTATTGTGTTCTCCGCGCGGGTGATACGAGGATGAGATGGGCATAATATCACGAATAGGAAGTTGGATTAAGATGCAGTTTTTAGGACGCGCAAAAGAGGCGTTTGACGTTAAGCCGATAACGTCCGACGCTATGACACAGTACATACGCGAGTGCGGTAGGATATACGAGGGACACCCCGACTGGGTAGACCCCGATAATCAAATACGCACATTTAACTTTGCAAAGACAGCTTGTGCCGAGCTTGCGCGATTAACAATGCTCGATACAAAAATCACGATTGACGGCAGCGCGCGGGCGACGTGGTTACAAGAGCAGATTGACAAAGTATATAAGCGGCTGTGCGGATGGGTCGAATATGGCTGCGCGTATGGTACGATTATATTAAAGCCGAACGGCAAGAGCATTGACGCTGTTACGCCTGACCGCTTTATTGTGACGGACTGCGAAAGCGGCGAGATCACGGGCATTGTGTTCGTCGATAAATCATATGACGCAAGAAACAAGAAGTATTATACGCGTCTCGAATATCACCGATTCGAGAACGAGCTATACCGCATAAGCAATCGCTGTTATATCAGCGACAGCGCCTCTGACAACTACGGAGACGCGGTTGCAATCGAGCGTACACCGTGGGCGGGTATGTTAGAGGACGCGACAATAGAAAACGTCACAGAGCCGTTATACGGCGTTCTGCGTATGCCTGCGGCGAACAACATCGACATGTCTTCTCCGCTCGGTCTGCCTATATTTGCGGGCGCAATAAACGAACTGCGCGATTATGACGTTGCAAACTCGCGGATGCAGAGCGAAATATACGACAGCCGACGCATGGTGCTTATTGACAGCGATATTATGTTCACCGGCATTGACAATAACCGAGCGGCGTCCCGCGTCGGCGGCGACGTTATACGCGAGCGCGCCGGGCTGCCCGATTATGTGAAAATCATGCAGGGGACGGGACAAGGCGAAGTTTACCATGAGATAAACCCGACGCTGAACACGGAGATGCGTTTAGTCGGGTTAAGAGCGACATTGACGCAACTCGGCTATAAGCTCGGATTCTCTAACGGATATTTTGTTTCCGACGAAAGACCGGGCATTCAGACGGCGACGGGCGTTGAGGCAGATCAACAGCGCACAATTCAAACGGTTAAAAACATGCGCGATGCTGTTGAAAGCTGTCTTGACGGCTTACTGTCTGCGCTCAATACGTTTGCTGATTTATACGGATATGCGCCGGTTGGCGTGTATAATGTCGTGTATGATTTCGCCGATATAACTTACAATCACGAAGAAGACCGTGCAAGGTGGGCTGCGTTTGCGAATAGCGAAAAAATTCCGTTCTGGTATTATCTCACACAGTTTGAAGGACTGGCTGAGGACGAAGCGAAAGCGCTAACGGAAGAGGCAGAAAAAAGGCAAACACAATTATCATATCCGGAGGAACTATAAAGTATTACTTACAAGTTGGAGGCGCAGAAAATGGATAAAGAAGCTTGGGATAAACTACCTCTTGTTGCTTCTGGGTACTGGATGAACGGCAAATTCTACCCGAAAAAATATCACGGATATTTTGAGCAAGCAAAGAAAAAGGCGGCAAAGCGCGAAAAAAAATACTTGGATGAGCTGATTGCCGATTCTCTTACCGTCTCGCTTGACAAAAAAACCGTGTTGAAGGACAGGGCAAAAATTGATGCGCGGATTGAAACCTTAGTTTCCAAAAAAAGAGATAACGAGGGCGAGCCGGTTTTCCGTCTCATATCTGACGGTAAACATACCTCTGCAGAGCTTGGCGGCAAGTCTATCGGCGCAGGAATCGAAGCGATCAGCTTTACGCATGACGCAACAAACGGCGGCGTAAAGCTCAATATGACAATCGACCTCGGCACTTTTAGGTACAACGAAGACGGATATTTTGACACGGTAGCCCAGAAAATGAAAGACCGCGCCGCGCATAATGCTGACGCCTGAATATCTCTCGCGCGTCAGCGAGGGGGCGCAGAATATCGCGTTCGGGCTGCATGAGGAAATACTCCGCCGAATAGTCGAGCGAATAGGCATACGCATGAAGCGCGGCGAGAACTACGTCCTCACGGCGCTTGACAAGTGGCAAATACAATCGCTCGAAGAGGCGGGATATCTGCTCGAAGACATACAAGCGGCAATTGCGCGCGCGGCAAAGCGGCAGGAACGCGAGATTCGCGAGGCGATGGAGGACGCGGGCGTCAAATCTATCGCATATGACGATGAGATATTCCGCGCGGCAGGGCTTGTTCCGACGGACGTATTCAAAACGCCGTATTTCACGCGTATTATGCAGCGCGCATACGAGGCGACATACGGGGACTGGTACAACCTAACGCGGACAAGCGCGGGCGAGATGTATAATCTGTTTATCCGCGCTTGCGACAAGGCGTACAATCTCGCCGCGTCCGGTATGGTGGGATATTCGCAGGCATATATAGAGGCGATAAACACAGCCGTATCATATGACACGTTCGTGCGCTACCCTTCCGGGCATGTTGACACGCTCGAAACGGCGACGCTGCGATGTGTCCGCACGGGCGTTTCGCAGGCAGCGGCAAACGTCACGCTCGAACGCACAAAAGAGATGCAGCATGACCTTGTTATAACTACGTCGCACCTCGGAGCGCGTCCGACACATGCCGTTTGGCAAGGCAAGGTATTTCACGTTGACTGGGCGACGTTCGACCCGTACACATATCGCGGAAAAGACGAGCCGCTGCCCGTACCGAAAACGACGAGCGCGAAATATCCCGACTTTGTTCAGTCTACGCGGTATGGATATGTAGACGGGCTTTGCGGCGCAAACTGCGGTCACTCTTTCTCGCCTTATTTTGAGGGCATGGAAGAACTTGTAAAGCAGTACAGCGAGAGCGAAAACGCGGAGGCTTACGAGCTGCAACAGCGGCAGCGCACGCTTGAACGGCGTATACGCGGGAGCAAAATGGACGTTATGGCGTACAAGGCGGCAATCGACAGCGCGCCCACAGATGAGGCGCGCGCGCTTGTAGAAAAGCAATACGAGCGCAAGGCGGCGACGCTGCAACGGCAGAACAAGGAATACAAGGCGTTTTGCGAGGCGAACAATCTCAAACAGTTACGCGAGCGCCTTGCCGTCGCTAAATGGGATAGAGACAAGGCGGCAGAGGCAAGAGGCGCGGCGGCACGATATATCAACAGGAGGGGCAAATGAAACGAACGTTTAATTTTGCGGTGACGAAAAAGGCAAGAAGAACGGTCGAAAACAATGAGCCGGATATATACATTACTGTGAAGATATTACCGACAATATTACTCCATGGTGCGCCGGGGGACTATTTATATAGAGGGCGGTATTACAAAGCCGATAAATCGCCATGGGTCGTTGGATAAAGTATAACCCGAACCCCAAGAGGAACACAACGGACGATTGCACAATACGCGCGCTTGCGCGTGCAACGTGCCGCGATTGGGACGAGCCGGAGAGTTGGGACAGAGTTTATGCCGCGCTCTGCGAAATCGGCTTTTATCATAAGTTTATGCCGTCGACGGATTATATCTGGAATATATACCTGTCAGAACACGGCTTTGTGCGTAGGTGGGTAGATACGCGCGGATATGATGATTACACGGTGCGCGACTTTTGCCGCGATCACCCTTACGGCGTATACGTCTTATGTATGCCCGCGAAAATGGGTCACGTCGTTTGCGCCGTTGACGGGCAATATTATGATAATTGGGACAGCGGCGACGAAGTACCGACATATTATTGGGAGCGTGAACGATGAAGATAATCGTTGAGGGCGATGCGAATAAAAGGCAACCTGTGAGGTTTGCGTGTAAATATTGCGGCTGTGTTTTTGATGCGGACAGAACAGAATATGAAATCGCCGAAGAAAGTATAGATGCAGATTGCATTGGAGCAATATTCAAAGTTGTGACAATTTACTCGCACAAATGCCCGTGCTGTGATAGAACGGTCATGGCACGCGAAGAACGCAAATTGTAACGGTGGGCGAAAAGATGAAGATAATCGTTGAGGGCAACGTTGGCATTACAATGCCAGTGCGATTCACTTGCAAACGATGCGAATGCGTTTTTGAGGCTAACTACACAGAATATCACGCAGAAAAGCAACGGGGTGTTTCACCCGGCGGTTATAGTATTTTGGATGTTGTAACAAGGTTTGTATGTAACTGTCCTTGCTGTGGCGCAAAAGTTATAAAGGAAAACGAAATTGATAGTGACTTTGGCGAGGTAAGCGAACAATGACTAACTACATATGTGACAAGTGTAAACATTATTGTATGCTGATAGAACACAATTCGTTTTGCGAGGATTGTTTGCGCGACAAGTGTATATACTGCACAAATGAAGAAGAAAAGAAACAATGCTTTGAACCGGGCGAAAACGACGGCGGAACAGATAGTTCCCTATATATAAGCGTATTTTGGCGCATATTGCAAAAGCTGCGCGGGAAAAAATCGCAAGATGAAACCGCGCGAGGAATCGGCATACCTCTGACAACGTACCAAGAAATTGAAAGCAAACATAGCGAGCCAAGTATAGAAACAGTGCGAGCGGTATGCAAATATTACAGAATAACATTAACGCAGCTCGCGGAGATGATGCACGACACGGAAAATAAATTAGACTGGTCGGAACGATTTTGATGATTATGGAGGGCGCGCCTATATGCAAATATGTGACTTCACGCGACCACAACTTGAATATTTGCGCACTAACTGTAACTTTGTTGGAGACGAAAGAAGGCTTTTCGACCTCCGCGCAGACGGGCGCACGCTTGATGAATGCTGCGAGGCGATGAATCGCGAAATGTCGAGCGTTAAGGCGATAAGCAGGAAAGTGAAAAGAAAAATTGACGCTGTTATGGCGTGGAAAAGGGAGCATGAAAATGGGTAGAGGAATGAGCAGAGCCGCGGGCGGCAATATAATATTGGGGGCTCAATCACGCGAATTGCAAGCGGGAGAAGAAGTATATGTTAGAACGCCCAAATCAGCGGAGGCAGAGAGGGATCCCCTGTTGTCGTGCGAGAGGCTGACGGCTCATATAGGTATATAATCGGATTTGACCGCAGCGATCAGCCTGTGACAGATGCAGACAAGCAGACTGCAGAATGGAGGCAAGGGCTAAGAGACAATAATGTTATCGCACAATTTCACGCAGATGGGAGCGTGTCGGTGAAAAAGGGCGGCATGTTTACACGGGCGCGTAATTTCAGAACGATTGACGATTTTTCAAAAGAGGTCAACGGTAAAATTGACAGCTATGTAAATCATTATAAGCAGCAGGAAAACAGACGCCGGAGCGGGTATATATCTCAAATCGCCGCCGAAAACCTGAAAACAGAGTTGAAGAGCAAAGAAACGGGAATGGCTCTGCGCAGTTTTGGCAAACAAATGAAAAGCGAAATACACTCCGCAAAAGTACAGGCAACAGCGGCGCAAGATATGAAGGCACGCGTCAATCGTGTAATAGACGAAGCAAGAAAAAAGACGCGTAAGCGCTGAACATAAAATAGCATAAGGGAGAATATCAAATGTCAGACGTAAAAGAACGACACCCATCAATGCAGCATTACGTTTTTGAGAATCAAGACGTGATGCAATTCCCGTGTGTCGGGCAGTACGGTATACCGCAGATATCGCCGACTGATACCGTAGGCGAGAAATTCTTGCGCTTTATGGATTGGAAAACGGTCGATGACCCCGAAAACTATATCGCGCATTTTTACTACGACGATTACAAATTCATCACGGCATGGCGTGAGCCGGAAAAGTACATCGAACGGCTACGCAAATTCAAGGCGGTTGTCGCGCCTGACTTCTCCCTTTATACGGACTTCCCCCGCGCGTTGCAGATATTGTCATGTTATCGCCGTCAATGGTGCGCGGCATATTGGCAATATAACGGCATTGACGTAATACCTGATGTGGTGTGGGGCGACGAGAGCAGTTACGACTTCTGCTTTGACGGCATACCGCAACATTCCGTTGTCGCTGTATCGTGCGTAGGCGTTAAGCGTAACCGCGATTGGAACGGCAAAGACGGCGACTTATTCCGGCGCGGGTATGAGGAAATGATGCGACGACTTGAACCGACAAAAATATTATATTATGGCAGCTTGCTTGACAGACTTGAAGGTGATGTAATACATATACCGTCATACTACGACGAGAAACGCGAATATCTTGATGAAAAGAAAAACAAGCAGAGCGGCAAATAGCCGCTCTTTTTTTGTTGCTCGAAAAAGGCAAGCCAATCAAGGCTTTTTTCACGCCTTTTCCAAATATAGGATATCCTTTTGATATACTTTTCTTATACTTTTCTTATACTTTTCTTAGTCTTTCTTTATACTTTTCTTATACTTTTTATATACTTTTTGCGCCTGTTCGGGCTTTTTACCCTGCTCTATAATGGATATAGAGCAGGGTAAATTATTACCGAAAACGGAGGAAAACGCAATGGCTGGCTCTACACTTCAACAGGGCTTAATGCAGCTCGAACAGGAATACGCGCGTAAAAAGGCAGACCTTATTCAAAGTATGTGTTCGCCTCAAAATACGTCATGGGGAGGCGTGCCTGCGCCTGCAAATCAATCTCCCGCGCCTGCACCGGCACAGAACGTGTCATGGATAACTGTAAACGGCGTGCAGGGGGCAAAAGAGCATATTGTCCCGGCAAACGGAACGCATTGGCTTATGGACAGCTCGGACTCTATTTTTTATATCAAATCTTCGGATGAGTTCGGCGTGTCAAAGCAGATGAAAGCGTTTCGGTTTGAAGAAATAGACTTGTCGTCGCTTGCAGCTCCCACCGCGCCCGCGCCGGAGCCGATAGACACATCAATGTATGTGCAAAGAGCAGAGTTTGACAAACTGAAAGAGAAAATCGAGCAGCTGACAAGCAAGAAATCAGCGAAAGCGGTAAAGGAGGACGCCGAGAATGGCTAATCCTTTATTGGGATATATGGGTGGCGCTCCGAGCGCGCCCCGTACAGCGCCGTCCACGCCCGCGATTACTCCGCAAATCAGAGAGGCGGCTCAATCCGCAAAGCGGATGATGAATATGCTCCGAGCAGTAAAAAACCCGCAGCAAGCAATGATGCAGGCGGCACAGCAAAACCCGCAGTTAGGAGCGGTCATGCAAATGGTAGGCGGGCGAAATCCTCAGCAAGTGTTTTACGAGGAATGCCAAAAGCACGGCGTAAATCCAAACGATGTAATAAATCTATTGAGCAATTAACACTAACCCGGGTGTGTTGATTAAATAAACATTTAGAAAGGCAAGAAAAGAATGAGTGAAAACGGATTATCTGCGTCTGATGTTGCACTTCTCAACGAAAGAGGCGGGAACGGCGGCTGGGGAAACGGGCTGTCGGGAATGGAATGGATATTTGCGCTTCTCATCCTCCCCGCACTGTGGGGCGGCAACGGTTTCTTCGGAAATCGTGGAGGCGCTAACGGCGGCGGAGGTGAGCCTGTGACGGAAGCGGGACTTTGCAACGCGATGAACTTCAACAATCTCGAAAACGCGGTCGGGCGTCTCGGCGATGCTCAACAGGCGCAGTTCACGCAGCTCACAAACGGCGTATGTAACCTCGGATATGAGACTCTCGGCAATATCAAGTCGCTTGAAAGCCTCATTTCCAACTGCTGCTGCCAGACGGACAGAATGGTTCTCGAAAATCGTTACATTTCCGAGCAGAACACGGCGAGCATTAACGCCAATACGACGGCACAGGTGCAGAAGATTCTCGATGCAATCTGCGGCAACCGTATGGTGGATATGCAGAACCAAATCAACCAGCTTCAGCTTCAGGCGGCGCTCTGCGGCGTAATACGTTACCCGAATCAGACGACGTTTACGGCTGGACTCAACCCGTTCTTCAACAGCGGTTGCGGCTGCAACACCGGCTGCGGGGGCGGCTACGCGGCGTAAGGCGGCATAGGCACAATATATCTATTCCCCGCGCGGGAATTGTCTGTTGATAACAGTATTATAGCGGCGGGCGGGCAATCGTCTGACCCGCCGCAATTGTGTGAAAAGGAGAATTACATAACATGGCAACATTCAGCAATGCTGCGGTGCAGACTGTCGGGACGCAACAGAACGTCGTATACAATACGCCGAACTACTACCCGCAGAACTGCCAAAACAGCATTATATACACCGACGGCAGCGGCCTCGTAGGACTTCGCGGTGGTAGTTGTCCGTGCAATCCTGCAAAGTACAGGGTATCTTTTGGGGCAAACATAGCGATACCTACGGCGGGCACTGTCGGACCGATTGCACTTGCACTATCGCAAAATGGCGAGGCACTTCTTTCGACGCAGGCGACTGTAACGCCAACGGTCGTAAACGCTTTCTTCAATGTTTCTCGTACCACCGAGATAACGGTGCCTTATGGCTGCTGCTATCAAATCGGTGTGAAGAACGTCGTACCCACGGGCGGCACGGCTCAGGATATAAGCGTATCAAACGCGAGCCTGACAGTCACTCGTATAGCATAAGGAGGCGGCAACATGGAAAGAAAGCACAGAGAAAGACTTTGCGAACTGCTTGAATCCTCGCTCGTAGACGAAACCAAGAATCGCAACAGCCTCTCGTCCGTAGATTCCGTTACATATGTTGAGCGCTCACTCGCGGCAATCGACCACCTGAAGCACCTTGATTATATGGAGCTCAAAACCGACTACTACGACACCGTACTCCGTGAAATGGAGGACGGCGGCAGAAGTGGCGGCATGGATCCCGAAAGGGACATGATGAGCGGCAGACGCGGGCGCGACAGCAGAGGGCGCTATACTTCGCGCTCGGGCGATGACGGCTCATATAGGGGCTCGTATAACGACGGACGGCGCATGAGCGGACATACCGAACGCATGGATGACGACTACATGGAAAGCAAGCGCTCTTATAGGAGCGGCGCGAAGAACTCCGAAAACAAAGAGCGCATGACGGGCGCGCTCGAACGTACCGTTGACGATATGGTAAACGCCATAATCAGCTATTACGACGACGCGGACATACCCGAGGAAAAGGATATAATCCGCAGAGCCGCAAAGAAGCTCGGCAATAATCTCGACTAAGGCGGCTTTGCCGTCTGCCGCCGTAACTCGTGGGGGGCTGTCTGTTGCAATGGGACAGGTTGCGGGTTCAATTCCCGTCGGCGGCGTACCCTGCCCGTGGTTTTACGGGCTAAATCCTTACAGCGGGCGAAGCTGTATAAATATCACGCGGGAGGATAAAGCATGAAGAACATTATCGAAATCTGCAAGGGAGCCGGTATCGACATCCCCGAGGACAAGCACGCGGAAATCATGAAAGCCGTGAAAGACGAGGGATATATCACTCTTGCCGAACACGAGAAGAAAATCAAGCGTGCGGAGGACGAGCGCGACGGCTACAAGGAACGCGCAGAAAGCGCGGAGGCGACGTTAAAGGGCTTTGGGGATAAGTCCCCGGATGAAATCAAAAACGAGCTTGCAACCGCCTTAAAACGCGCGGAGGACGCCAAGAAACACGCACAGGCGCAAATCGACGAACGCGACTTCGCGGACGCGCTGAAAACGGAGCTTGAAAGCGTGAAATTCTCGTCCGAGGCGGCAAAACGTGACGTTATGTCACAAATCAAGGCGGCGGGGCTTAAGCTCAAAGACGGCAAAATTCTCGGGCTGTCTGACCTCATCGGGCAGATAAAGCAGAGCGATGCGTCGGCGTTCGTGGACGAGCAAAAAGAGGCACTTGAGGCGGGCAAAGCGCGGTTTACGGACAAACTCGCGACAAACGCACAGGCGTCAGGCACGGGGCTGACCGCACGGAGCGATATCGGCGGTATAAAAGACAGAGGCGAGCGGCGCGCCGCAATCGTCGCAAATCTTAAAGCGGGAGTATATGACAAGCCCGCAGAATAATACAAAGGAGAAATTATAATGCCAGCAGAAACTAATCTCATAAAAAAGGCAGACCTTGCGCGTGTGCGCGAAATAGAGTTCTCGGAGACGTTCGGGTACAGCGTCAGAAAGCTTATAGAGTCACTGACTATTACCCGTAAAATTGCAAAGCAGGCGGGAACTGTTCTCAAATCTTATCGTGCCAAGGGCACACTTGGCACGGGAATCGTTGACGAGGGCGACACGATCCCGCTCTCGAAGTACGAGGTCGAGGCCGTAACCTACAAGGAAATTACGCCGAAAAAGTGGCGCAAAGCTACGTCGGCAGAGGCGATTATAGATCGCGGCTACGACCAAGCGGTAACGATGACAACAGACGAAATGCTCCGCGACGTGCAAAAGGTCATACGCAAAGACTTCTTCACTTTCCTTGCCACGGGTGAGGGTGCAGCGAAGGGCGATACCTTCCAAGCTACGCTTGCGCAGGCGTGGGGACAGCTGCAAGTCAAGTTCGAGGACGACGATATCCGCGCCGTCTATTTCATGAATCCGCTTGATGTTGCGGACTATCTCGCAACGGCGAATATCACGATGCAGACCGTGTTCGGCATGAACTATGTCGAAAACTTCCTCGGTCTCGGTACGGTGTTCTTCAACTCGTCCGTGCCGAAGGGTAAGATTTACGCGACGGCTGCGGACAATATCGTCCTCTACTATATTCCCGTAAACGGCGCAGACCTCGGTGAGGCGTTTACGTTTACGGCGGACGAGACGGGCTATATCGGCATACATGAGGAGCCCGATTACACGAACATGACTGTTTCTGACACGGTTGTTTGTGGCATTGAGCTGTTCGCGGAAAGGCTTGACGGTATCATCGTAGGTTCTATCGGCTCGGGGGAATAATCGGGACTGACCAAGCATATATACCCCCTCCCGGTCAGTCCCCATTGGAGGGAATAACCGTCTCGCAGATGATAGCGGATGACGTTAAAATCGGCGAGGACGGAAAGGTAACGGGAAACATCTTGTACTTGTCTGACGTCCCGCTATATGAGGACGAGGAGAAGAACGGACATTATTTCCCGATACGATTCTTTGAGAAAAACTTCAAGCCGTTGCACGTCGGCGGCGCGGCAACGAAAGACGGATTCACGGCGGGCAAGGACATACAGCCGACGCCGAGCGACCCGTTCCTCGTAATTCGCGTTGAAAACTGCACGGACGGCGAAAAGGTGACGATATTCGACCGAGAAAGCAAGGACGAGCTGTTCACGCTCGATTTCTCGGAGGCAACAAAGCAGGACAATCCCGTCACGATTCAGAGGCGGGCGCGAAGATAGCGGCAAAGGAGTAACGGCATATGACATACGTAACATACGCCGACTTTACGGCGCTATACGGTGACGAGCTCCCCGAGACAGACTTTCGACGTCTGTCTTGGGAAGCCGAAAAGAAGGTCAACTATTATACGACAGGCGTTGACGGGCTGAAAAAGCTCGTCTACGCCTTCCCCACGGATGAAGACGACATCGAGGCGATACGCCGCTGCGTGTGCGAGCTCGTATACACGGCTTGGCAAATCCAAAAAGCCGAGGATGAGGCTGCGCGCGCGTCCGGCTATATCGAGACGGCGAACGGCTTACAAGGCAAGGTCATATCGTCTGTGTCCGCGGGAAATGAATCAATATCGTTTGCCACCGGCGGCTCCAGCTCTGTGTTGAGCCGATACGCGGCGGCGGTGAACGATGCAACGGAGCGCGAGCACCTCACATACAGCACGATAATGTTATATCTGCGAGGCGCGCGCGACCGAAACGGAGTCAATCTATTATACATGGGCGCATACCCTATAAAAATTAAAAAGGAGTAGAAAATGGGCAAAACACAAATAACGAGGATGGACATCACAGCGGAATATCGCGATAACGGCTCGCAGATCGCATATTTTACGGCGTCATTTCAGGGCACCCCGGGCAGCTTTACGATGACTAAGCAGATCATTGACCGTGCGGCATATGACCTCCATAAGGTCGAGGTCGACAGTGCTTTTGATGATTTCGAGGATAAGGCGATCTCGCAGTCCGAGCTTTTTGACGGAGAGTGAGGACGTATCTATAACGATACTGTAACGCTCTTTAACCGATACACGTCCCGCGCGACCGGCTCGACGTGGTACGCGACGGTATTACATAACGTCCATCTCAACATGGACAAAGCGGCGCTTATAGCCAAATACGGCGCAGAGACGCAAGACAGCGCGGCGCTTAACGTGCGTTATACCGTCGAGGACGGTAACATCATGATCGAGGGAAAGCGTTGGTTGCCCCCGAAAGAATGGGACAGGCAGCCGAACGACGACTACGCAAAGACGGTCACGTTTACCGACGGAAACGACTTCGATTTTTTCATGGTAGGCGAATGGAACGGCGACGCTGTTATATCCGACAGCGATTACGCGCTTGACAGCGGATTTTATAACTACCTCAATAAGCGCGAAGATTACGTCTTTGCGATATCGTCCGTCGGCGGGCCGTATTCGGTCATACCGCACTTCGAAATCATGGGTAAATAGCGATGCGGAAAAAGCTCATCAGGCGGGTTCTGTATCACTATAAAAAAGGCGGCCCGAATTATGAGGTTGATATGAAAATCAACCTTCGCCGATTCGAGAAGTCGTTTTCTCTTGCTCAATTCAAGTTCGACAGCGCGGTCATGCTCTCTTTGATTCGGTTTATGCCTATGCAGACCGGAACATTTATCAAAGTTACGCAAGCGATGTCGGCGGCAATAGCCGGGAGCGGGAAAGTGGTTGCCGCGGCTCCGCCGATGGGACGAATGCTCTATGAGGGGCTTAATATGGTGGACGAGCTCACGGGCAGTCCGTGGGCGCGCAAGGGCGCGCGCAAGGCGCTTGTGAGCAAATACCGCGGTCAAACGCTCGCAAAAATGGAACTTGAATTCTCGACCACGAAAAACGCCGATGCACAGCCGCACTGGTTCGACCCGGCTAAAAAAGCCGATTTGCCGAAGTGGCTGAAAATCGCAAAAACAACAGCGGGAGGCGCTAACAGATGAAAGACGAAGCAAAGCCTTTGAAAGTGGACGGAGACGGAAACGAAACTCTTGCTCATGCTGTCGGCGAAATGCTGAATCAATTCGGTGCTCTTTACGGGCGCGAGATCAGCTATGAAGAACTCGCACAAGAATCTGGAATCGCTTACTCGTCGGACAATGGCGCGTTAGTCTATTCGGAACAAGAAAACATACTCGGCGGATATACACAGGAATGTCAATATCCGTTTTACATCGTTTATCGTCTCAATAGCACGGCAGAATGGCAAAACCTTGCCGCCGCTCAATTTATGGACAACATCGGAAAGTGGATATGCGGCGAGCCCGTAACGATAAACGGAGAAGAAACCGCTCTCGAACACTTCCCCGCTCTATCAGGGAACCGCGTTATAAAGCGCATCGTGCGTCAGAATTATTACGCGCTTGAACCTAACGCGAGCGGCGTGCAGGATTGGCTTTTGCCGGTGACTGTACAATACACAAACGAAATACCACCGAAATGGTGAGGAAAGGACAAAACAATGGTTGAAAGAAAATATCTTGCGCATTACATAGACGCCGCATTTGATACGACTTACGAGGCGGCGGAATATGTACGTATAGGCAAACACCTCGAAGAATACAACGAAGAATTGAACCCTGACGTCGAGGTAACGAAGAACATACTCGGCGAGCAGTCCGTCACGCATAACGGCTACGAGGTGCAGGCGGACGTTGATCCGTACTATATCGAGAGCTACGATGACGCGCTCTCGACGAAAATCATGGAGATCGCAAACGAGCGCGCGACGGGCGACAAATGCAAGACCACAATGGTTGACGTACTGCTCAAACCGGGCGCAGAGGGCGGCGATCCGACGGTCGTTTGGGCGTACCGCGAAGACGTATACGTTATCCCGAACAGCGTCGGCGGCGACACGTCCGGCATTCAGGTTCCGTTCACGGTATATAAGGCGGGCAACCGCTCAAAGGGGACGTTTGATCTCAAATCCAAGAAATTCACGGCTTCGGGCGTGATGGACTAATCATAAGGAGAAGCAGGCATGGAAGCAAATCGAGTTTTTGATACGGGGCGAATTACATTTACGTTTTCGGACGTTGACGGGAGGATATTTGCCTCCTGCCGCATAAATCCTACTGACGTTACATTCTATGACCGTTTTGTCGAAGTGGCAAACTTTTTTCAAAATCGACAGCCGGAGAGTTCCGGTCCCGATGAGGCAAGAAAACTGAACAAAGAGTTGACGGAAAGAATAAATTACGCGCTCGGATATGACGCGACAGCCGAGCTTTTCGGCGAAATTACACCGACAACTATTTCCCCGGACGGGGATATGTTTGCGACTGTTGTGCTTGACACAATTATAAGCAAAATCAAACCCGAGCTCGAACAACGCTCCAAAGCAACAGCCGCAGCAATTGAAAAATACGCCGCCAAATATAGAGAATGATAGGTTATGAACTCCCTTCCTCCGTCAGTGTAGGCGGCACTGAATTCCCTATCCGCACGGACTATCGCGTCGTTCTTGACGTTTTTGCGGCAATGAACGACGCTGACGTCCCTGCGTATGCGAGGGGAGAACTAATAGGGATAATGATGTTCCCCGACTGGGACAAAATTCCAATCGGCAAAAAATGTGAGGCGGTCGAGCGTGTTATAGAGTGGATAGACCAAGGAAACCACGATGACGGCAAGCCGCACCCGCGTCTTATTGATTGGGAGCAAGATGCTAACCTTATAGTCCCGGCGGTAAACGCCGTAGCGCATACCGAAATACGTGCCTTGCCGTATCTGCATTGGTGGACGTTCCTTGCCTACTATATGGATATCAGCGGTGAGAGCTTATTATCAACAGTCTTAACGATACGGCAAAAAAGGGCAGAACACAAAAAGCTCGAAAAGTGGGAACAAGAATTTTACCGAAAAAACAAAGACCGTGTTGACCTAAGAACACGGGAGACCGCTGAAATTAAGGCGGAAAAAGAACAGATTGAAAAATACTTATAGGGGGTGAAATTGTGACAAAGTCTGACGGCAGCGTTGTTATTGATACTGTCATAGATACAAGCGGCTTTAATAAGGGCGTAAAAGACTATAAAAAGGGCATTGACAGCGTCGGCACAGCGGCACGCAAGCTCGCGGGACTATTTGCCACAGTTTTTGCCGCTGGAAAGCTCATACAATTTGGGCGCGAGGCAATCGAGCTCGGCTCCGACCTCTCGGAGGTGCAAAACGTCGTTGACGTCACGTTTGAGCATTTGAGCGAGGACGTCAATCAATTTGCAAAAAACGCGATAACGCAGTTCGGGCTTTCGGAAACGTCCGCAAAACAGTACGCGTCAACCATGGGCGCGATGCTCAAGTCAATGGGCTTTACCATTGATGAGGCGAAGGACATGGGAACAACGATAGCAGGTCTTGCGGGCGACCTTGCATCGTTCTACAATTTGTCGAGCGAAGAGGCTTTTGCGAAAATACGTTCCGGCATCTCGGGCGAGACGGAGCCGTTAAAGCAGTTAGGCATCAACCTTAATGTCGCGAACCTCGAACAATATGCGCTCGCACAAGGAATTGAGAAATCATACAGCGCCATGACACAACAGGAACAGGCGCTTTTACGTTATAATTATCTTTTATCCGTCACGTCCGACGCACAAGGCGATTTCGCGCGCACGTCAAAGGGCTGGGCTAACCAGACGCGCATTTTATCCGAGAATTTCAACAGCTTGAAAGCGACGCTCGGGCAAGGTCTTATAAATATATTCTCTCCTCTACTGCAACTGCTAAATGCTCTTATCAGCCGGTTACAAGTCGCGGCTGAGGCATTTCGCGCTTTTACCGTTGTAGTCACCGGCGGGAACATCGAAGAAAAGGCGGCCGATTACGATTCGCTCACAGAATCGATAGAGGAAACAGCCGACGCGACTGAAGACGCCGTAAAAGAGCAAAAAAAATACTTGTCAGGGCTCGACGAGATTCATGCGTTTTCCGACAGTGACGATAACATAATAGCGCCTAACATAGCGGGGGCTGTCGGAAGTTCATTTGACAACGCTATTCAAGGTGGGAATAAGCCGACAATTGTTGACGGAATAAATGAATCTCTTCAAAAAATGCTTACATTGCTCGAACCTGCAAAAGCCGCTTGGAATAGATTTAAGCAGGCAATAGAGCCAATAATCAACGACATCTCAACCGGGCTTAAGTGGGCTTATGACAATGTCCTTTTGCCTTTCGGCACTTGGACTATTGCAGACGCTGTACCCGCAGTCCTCGATACGCTTGGCAATGCTTTACAGCTTATAAGCAAGGTCGGCGAGGCGGCAGCCCCAACATTGAAATCAATATGGGACAACTTTTTTGCGCCTGCCGCGTCTTTTGTCGCCGGGGCATTTGTTGACACAATAACCGCAATCGGCGATTTTTTAGGCATTATTATCGACGATGAAGATGCAATAACAATGTTATCGGATTTGGCGATAGCGATAGGCGCTGTCGTAGCTGCCACCAAACTATGGGAGGCTGCGCAGCTTGCGCTTAATACAGCTTTGGACGCGAATCCTATTGGCGCTGTCATTGCTTTGCTGGCGCTACTTATACCTCTTTTAGTTGAGGTCGACAAGCACTGGGATGAGATATATTCCGGATTCGTTGATTTTGATGAGTGGCTGACCGGACAGCTTACCCACGACTGGACGGACACGTTTGGTATACTCGGCGGCGGAGCTAATGCTTTGTGTGACGTTATACACGGCGTTTACATATTTATCCGTGATACCTTGGGCGGATTGGCGGAATTTCTTGAAGGTGTATTTACTGGAAATTGGAATAAAATTTGGCATGGATTGGGAACCGTTGTTTCCGGCGTAGTTAAGGGAATTTTGTTAGTTATTGTCGGAGTTGTCAATGCCGTGATTTGGGCCATCAATTTGTTATGGGAGGGCGTTTATTCTGTAATCAAAGGAATTGTTGACGGAATAGGCGGAATAGCGGGCGCGCTTGGCTCGTTGTTCGGTCAAGATTGGAGCTTTTCCATGCCGTCAGACGTCCCTAAAATCCCATATATTCCGACTGATTGGGCGGATATCCCGTGGCTTGCCAAAGGCGCGGTTATTCCCCCGAACGCGCCGTTTACGGCTGTGCTCGGCGACCAGCGGCACGGCACAAACGTAGAGGCGCCGCTTGAAACGATAAAAGACGCGGTGCGTCAAGTGCTCGCGGAAAAAGGCGGCGAAAGCGGCGGCGGAGAGAACGTCTACCGCTTTACGGCGCAAATCGGGCGGCGTGTCGTCTTTGACGAAATCATCACCGAGGCGAAACTGCGGCAGTCGGCAACGGGGAAAAATCCGTTTGCGCTCGCATAAGGAGGCATTATCATGGCGCAGGAATACATCAAAATCAACGGCGTCGTGATACGCCAGCCGGACGAGGGGCTCGGCTACGACTTCGAGACGACGTACACGGAAGACACGACGCGCACACAAGACGGCGTACTTCACGCAACGTCTATGTTTACGGTCGAGGCGCTGTCATATACGGCATCTCACGTGTCAGAGGTAGACATGAAACGCATTTTACAATTTATTGCAAAGGGGCAGCCGTTCACGCTGCATTATTACTCGCCGTATTACGGCGCATGGCGTGACGATAAATTCTACGTCGGGCGCGGGAACCTGTCAATTAAGAGGCTTAATACAGCGTCGGAGACGTTCGACAGCTTGTCATTTCAGATGACGGGGGTAAATCCTATATGATAAACGTATCTAATGATTTCAAATCGCGGATGCTCGAATCGCGAGATTTCCATTGCCGCGCGGAAATGACGCTCGCGAACGGTGACAGCTTAACGCTCGGCGATTCGGAGTTCACGGTCGGCGGCAACACCTACACCGATGCGGCGGGGGCGTCCTCCCTGCCGCTCGGCGAGGCGATATCGCGGTCGATTACAATAGAGCTGCTCAATAACAATGAGCAATACGCGGACGTCGATTTTTTCGGCGCGCAAATAAAACTTTATGCAGATTTTCAATTAGATAAAGTTGAACCGTGGGCGGGAAGGAATCTGTTTGGGTTTAACAAAGGAATTACGTATAATTTTGGGCATTTTGAATTCGACAAAAATTTAAAAGGAATTGCTATTGACCGCTTTGTTAATCCGGGCTCGGCTTATAATTATAATTTGTGTAGGTTAACAAAAATAGGATACGGCGATATGCCGGGGTGGTATACGGTTTCGTGCGAACTTTACGCAACGTCAGATGTTAAGCTTTGCATTGATATGTGTGACGTAGACGAAAATTATATTTCGGTCACTGAAACTCCGCAAAAATTTGTTAAATGCTACAATATCACATCTAACGCACTTACAAGTTATTTCAAGGGAATTAACGGAGCGGTTGACTTTCAGGTGCCAATTGGTTGGGACGGAACGGTCTATGTTAAGAACCTTAAAATCGAGCAAGGGAAAATTGACAACCCCGTCTATTCCCTCGCGCCCGAAGACATCCGCACCGAGCGCATAGAGCTTGGCAGATTCACCGTCACGGAGCCGGAAACATACGGCGAGACGGTGACGATATCCGCGCGCGATGAGATGTGGCGTGCAGACGTGCCGTACACTACCAAATTGCCGTTCCCGGCAACGCTCGGCGATATGTTCCGGGATATCTGTACGACGTGCGGTATTGCTTACGCAACGAGCGATTTTGCGAACGCGTCATACATCGTTGACGCCGTGCCGGACGGCGATTATACGTGCCGTGAAATGCTCGGATATATCGCGATGCTCGCGGGCGGGAACGCGCGTATCAACCGCGCGGGACAGTGCGAGATATTGACATATGATTTCGGCGAGGACGCGCCCGCTCACGAGCTCCGCGAATGGGTCAACCTTAACGCCGACACTAACGATATTACAATCACAGGCGTTCAGACGACCGTCAAAGATGGGCAAGATGAGCGGACATATATAAGCGGCACGAGCGGGTATGTCCTCACGCTCGATAATCCGCTCTTTGCGGGGCACGAGCAGACGGCGGTCGACCTCATAGGCGAACGCATAGTCGGCGCGCAGCTCCGCAAATTCGAGGGTGATACTCCCGCATATCCGCTCGCGGAATTCATGGACGCGGCACGTATCACCGACCGCAAGGGGCGCACGTATAGGTCAATAATTACCGACGTAAATTTTACGTTCTTCGGCATGACTACATTATCGTGCAGCCTCGAATCGGCGGTGCGCAATTCGAGCCGATATTCCTCCCTCGCCTCCGATGCTGTGGTCGAGGCGCGAAAGCTCGTTGCAGGCGAGCGCACGGCACGTGAGGCGGCGATACAAGAGCTCGCGGGACGTCTCTCCGATGCGTCGGGACTGTATATCACGGTCAAGCCGCAGTCGGACAAATCGAGCATATATTATATGCATAATAAGCCGACGCTCGAAGAGAGCGACATCGTGTGGAAATTGACCGCTGAGGCGTTTGCGATTTCTACGGACGGCGGGCAGTCTTACCCTTACGGTTTTACCGTTACGGGCGAGATGATAACGCGGTTACTGTATGCAGAGGGTATTGACGCCGATTATATCAATTCCGGCTCAATTGTGGCGCGTGACGGCGAAGGGAACGTCGTTTTCTCGGTAAATGTTGAGACCGGCGAAGTTATTATTTCCGGCGACAGTGTACGCATAGGGAGCAAGTCGGCGACGCAGGCGCTCGCGGACACGCTCGCAGAAAGCAAAAGCTACACCGACGGACAGCTTATAGACTACGCGAAAACGGTCACGTCGAGCATTGACAATTTACAGGCGCAGATAGACGGAGCAATCGAATCGCATTATTACAGTTACGCGCCGACGCTTGACAATATTCCCGCGTCGGAGTGGACGAACGAGACGGAGCGGCAAAAGCACGAGGGCGATTTGTTTTACGACAAATCGACCGGCTACGCGTACCGCTTTTTCAAGGACGGCAACACGTGGAAGTGGCAGCCGATACAGGACACGGATATTGTCAAGGCGCTCCAGACTGCGGAAAAGGCGCAGGACACGGCAGACGGCAAGCGCCGTAATTTTCTTACGGCACCGACCCCGCCTTACGACGAGGGCGACCAGTGGACAGACGGCGACGATATCAAAACGTGCGTAAATGCAAAATCCAGAGATGAGAGTTTTGCCGAGAGCGACTGGCAAAAGCTCAACAAATACACCGACGATACCGTCGCAAATCAAGCCCTTGACGAGGCACGCAAATCCACAAATCTTACAATCGTGCTCGATAACGAATACGAGGGCATACCTACAGACTACGCAGGCGCATACACTCCCCCGCTGTCTGTTGCGACAACGGTGCAGGTATATTACGGTCACACCGATGTATCTGCGGCCTGTACCTATACGCAGACGCCGTCGGCGGGAGTTGTCGGAAGCTGGAATGGCGCTACACGCACATATACAATTACCGGACTAACTACCGACACGGGATGGGTAGACATAACTGCCGACTACATGGGGCTGTTCAGCGTCACAAAACGGTTCTCCGTCGCCAAAATCAAAGGCGGACTGCCCGGAGAAAAGGGAGATGACGGCGCGCCGGGTGCCAAAGGCGACACAGGAGCGCCCGGAACCCCGGGAGCACCCGGGAAAGACGGTGCTCCGGGCGAACCGGGCAAAGACGGCATCGGCATCGCCTCGACGGAAACAAAGTATCAATCCTCAACATCCGGCACGGAGCCGCCGTCGGGCGAATGGACGGATACAATCCCGCCCGTTCCTGCCGGGCAATATCTCTGGACGAGGACGGTCATCACACTTACGGACAAGACGTCGACGACGTCATACTCCGTCGGCATGATGGGGCAGACGGGCTTGCAGGGCTTGCAGGGTCCGCAGGGGCTGCAAGGTATACCCGGTCCGGCGGGCAAGGACGGCGAGCAGGGAACGCAGGGGATAAACCTGTTTTTGAATACGAAAAACGGCACCGATCCATCGGGTTCTATATTTTTAACTCCAATTAACGTACAAAGAGTTACGGATGCAAGCGTTCCGTCTGGGAATGCCATACAATTCACATATACCAGCCTTAACCCGACGGGGGCAGCCGGGTTCTACTATTCTTATCCTCAATTGCTTGGCGTTGATGGACTTGGTAAAATGGATGGTGGAGCAACATATACGTTATCTTTTTACGCAAAATTGGCGGAGGGGAGTTCAGCGTTTGTGTTGTCAAACTTGGCAGAGACGCAAACCATTGTTTCTCATTCCGACTTAACGGTCGATACATCGTGGAAACAATACAAGGTTGTGTTTAAATGGACAAATACAACCAATGTAGTAGTATGTTTTTATCTTACCAACATAACTACTAATACGTTATCCGTATCGTCGCTCAAGTTGGAAAAGGGGGATATAGATAGCCCCATTTGGACGCCTGCGCCGCAGGATCTCATAGGCCCGCAGGGACCGACGGGCGCGCCGGGCGCACAGGGCCCGCAGGGACCCGCCGGGGCGGAGGGAAAGACGTCGTATTTCCACATCAAATATGCGCCCGTCGCCTCGCCATTGCCCGAGCAGATGACGGAGACGCCCGACGTCTACATCGGGACGTACGTCGACTACACGGAGGCGGATTCCGCCGACCCGGCGTCGTACAAGTGGGCGCGGCTTCAGGGCGCGCAGGGCGCAAAGGGCGATCAGGGCATCCCCGGGCAGGGCGGCGCGAACGGCGCGACCTCGTTTTTGCACATCAAGTACAGCGACGACGGCGGCGCGACGTTCACGGCGGACGCGGGCGAGACGCCGGGCGCGTGGATCGGGCAGTACGTCGACTTCACGGAGGCTGACAGCGCCTCCCCCGCGTCATACAAGTGGAGCCGCATCAAGGGCGACACGGGCGCGGCGGGACCGCAGGGCGCGCCCGGCGCGAAGGGAGAAAAAGGCGACAAGGGCGACACGGGGTCACCGGGAGCCGACGGAGCCCCGGGAGCCGCCGGTCCGCAAGGACCCGTGGGACCCACGGGACCGCAGGGCGAGCAGGGCATACCGGGCGCGCAGGGTCCGCAAGGGGACCCCGGTCCCGCAGGCGCACCGGGAGCCGACGGAGCCCCCGGCGCGACAGGTCCGCAGGGACCCGCCGGCGCGACAGGTCCCGCGGGACCCACGGGTCCCACGGGACCGCAGGGACCGACCGGACCGACCGGACCCGCGGGGCGGACGTACATGATCGAGCTGTCGGCGAACGTCCTAAAGCGCGGGCAGTCGGGCGCGGTCACGCCGGCGACGCTCTCGGCGTCCGCGTACTACCGCGACGGGACGGCGGCGGCGCGCACGGCTTACGTCGGGCGCTGGACCGTCGCGACCTCGACGGACGGGGTGACGTTCACGCCGGCGGCGACGTCCGGCGACGCCGCGTCGTATTCGTACGCCGTCGGCGGTCTCCCCGCAAGCGTCGTCGCCGTGCGCTTCACGCTCTACGCGGCGGGCGGCGTGACTCAGCCGCTCGACATGCAGACTGCGCCCGTCGCCGTCGACGTCTCGGCACTGACGCACGAGCAGATATTCAATTTGCTCACGAAAAACGGCGCGATTCAGGGCATCTATCAGGAAGGCGGGCAGCTATACATCAACGGCGAGTACATCAAAGCGGACACGCTGTCGGCGATCTCGTCCGAGCTCGGTTATGTTAAGGCGGCGTGGATCGAGGGTCAGGGCTGCTCCCTCATAATGGACGGACATTATCTAGGTGGAATGCTGACGATTGAGAAAATATACCCGACCGATAGGGATCCCGACAACCCGAGCATGGTTGGCACCGTAGTGACGCCATTTCAGGCAATGTGGGCTGAAGACTTCTTGACATGTGATAAATTTGGCGGGATGCTTGGATCGGATGCCCACGGTGATCCGAGGGCGATATGCCCGCCCGTCAGTTTGGACGAGATCAAAGCGGGGCATTGTCACTCTGATTATTCCGCCGCGGGCAGCACAGCGACCGCGTGGCGCTACACGGGCGTTTATACGACGCTTTTGCCGTACAGCGCTTACGTCGTGACGGCGCAGGCGCGCTATGGGGTCTCGTGCCCGAACGGCGTCGCGATATGCACGTCGCAGACGTTCGACCGGTCGCAGGTGGTCGCCATGTACGACAACCTGACGACGTACGCCTCGATCGCGCATCCGACGGTGACGTATTGCGGCGTGACGGGCGGCACCGGGCTGACGCTGTACGTCTTCGCGCAGTGCGACGTCGCGAGCGGGACGAATTCGGCGAACATACAGGGCTTCTGCATCCCGTTTGTCGGGCGGGAATATTACGACATCGGTGGCAGTGCGCCGAAGTATGCATACAAAAATACTGGTTGGTATGGAAATAGAATAATGTAACATAAAAGGAGTCAAAAATGGAGATCGGAAACACTGAAAGAATGAAATATTCGGAATTTACGGCGACCCTCCGCGAGATCGCGGAGCATCACAAAACGCTCTACGTCATGGGCTGCTTCGGCGCGCCGCTGACGGAGGCGAACAAAAAGCGCTACATAGCGCACCACGCGTACAACGCCGCCCCCGAGCGGCGCGCGAAGATTGTAGGGGCGAGCGCCGACACGTTCGGCTTTGACTGCGTCTGCCTCGTCAAGGGCGTGCTCTGGGGCTGGAGCGGCGACAAAAACGCGATCTACGGCGGCGCCGACTACTGCCGGGGCGGCGTCCCCGACATCGGCACCGAGCAGATGATCGCCGCCTGCTCCGGCGTCTCGCGCGATTTCGACCGCGTCGTCCCGGGGGAGCTGTTGCACATGCCCGGTCACGTCGGCGTCTACATCGGAGGCGGGCTCGCCGTCGAGTGTACGCCCGCGTGGGCGGACGGCGTGCAGATCACCGCCGTCGGCAACATCGGCACGGTCCCGGGCAAAAACACGCGCACGTGGGTCGAGCACGGCAGGCTGCCGTATATTGAGTATGACGATGTCCCGCAGGCGGCACCGGCGGACAAGCCGGACGATGGATATACGGACTATACTGTCGTATCGGGCGACAGCCTCTGGGGCATCGCAGCGTCGCTGCTCGGCGACGGCAGCCGCTGGCGTGAGATCGCAGCGTGCAACAATCTCGACGACGCCATCATCTATGTGGGGCAGGTGCTCCGCATCCCGATACCGACGGGCAATCAGGCGTCGGCGCCGCAGCCGCAGCCCGAGCCGCAGCCGCAGCCGCGCACGTACACGGTGCGGGCGGGCGACAGTCTCTGGGGCATCGCCGCCTCGACGCTCGGGGACGGGACGCGGTATGGCGAGATCAAGGAGATCAACAAGCTGACGAGCGATATGATCTACGCGGGGCAGGTGCTCCGTATACCTGAGAAATAATATAGGAGGTGTAAAAATGGATCTTGGCATTATAGGCGTAGGCGCGATAACGGTCATATGCTATCTTGTCGCCGAGTGCGTCAAAGCGGTCGGCAACATTAACAAGTGGCTCCCCGTAATATGCGGGGCTGTCGGCGCGGCTCTGGGCATTGTCGGCATGTTCGTCATGCCCGACTTCCCGGCGCACGACGTCATAACGGCGGCGGCGGTCGGCGTTGTGTCCGGTCTCGCGGCGACGGGCGTCAATCAGATATATAAGCAGTTTAAGGGAGAGTGACGTTATAATGGACGACAGCACCGTACAAATTATATGCTCCGCGATAACGTTTGCAGGCGTTGTTATTACGGCTATTATGGGATTTGTAACAGCGCGCAGAACTGCGCGAGCGGAAGAGCTCGCAAAGAAAAACGCGCAAGAAAGCGAGGAAATGAAAGAGCGCTCAAAGCTCCGAAAACGCGAAAGTCTGTTATCTCTCCGCATGAACGACGCAATAATCCAGCTTGCAATAGTGACGGCGAACGCGGTCACGGGCGGGCATAATAACGGCAACATCGAACGCGCGCACAACGCCGTGAACGAGGTCACGGAAGAATACCAAGACTTTTTGCGCGAGACGATGGCAAACGAAATCAACGAGTAAAAAGAGCGGGGTCATTTCCCGCTCTTTTCCCGCCGTTTTAGTTCCTACGTTAGTTCCTATTCGATAACGCAAAAATAACCGTTTTTGTCCGTTTTTGCCCACTCGCCGCCACAAAAAAACTAAAAGGAAAATCCCCTGAAAAGCCTTGAAATACAGGCATTTCAGGGGATTTTTTCTTTCAGCTAGTGGTGGGGATTGAACCCACGACCTGTTGATTACGAATCAATATATCCGTGCTAAAAAATGCTTGTAATTATTGAGAAAATTAGACATTTTAAAATTAAGTTCCTATGTTAGTTCCTATGCTCGTCTAAATACAGTGCATTAAGCATACGCTCTGCCGCGTCAGTCTGGTCGGGGGTATGATGCCCGTATATCTTATCTACCATGACCGTCGAATGGTGCCCCATAAAGACTTTGGCGGTCGTTATCGGTACGCCTGCACGTAACATATCAGTGCAGTAAGTGTGACGCAAACAGTAGAGCGTCAAATCATCGCCTACGAGAGCGGCGTTATTTTGCGCTGTAGCACGCTTTTGCATATTCCGGTATATATGCTCCCATCGGCGCAAAATCGCTTGATGAGACAGCGGAGCGCCGCCGTCGCGCTCGAATAGATATGCGTTAGCTTTCCGCGAGCCCTTGAGCGTTCGGATATCGTCAAGTATGATTTCGGGTATCGGCACAATTCGCTTGCCCGATTCCGTTTTCGTCTCGCCGATATTACCCTCGCTTTTCAGCGCGCGGCATATGTGGAGACGTCGCGCGTCCGTGTCGGCGTCGCACACATACAGCCCGGCGGATTCTTGCGGACGTATGCCCGTATATAATAGCAGTTTGCCCCATATGCCGTAGGGGATATCATCGCACGCCTGCAAAAATAACTCGCGCTCTGCTTCCGTCAACGAGCGGTGCGTCCCTTCTTCCACGTCCGGGAGCGTCACGCCGTCACACGGATTACGCATAATATACTGATTGCTCACGGCTCGGGCAAACATCTCTTTGACGTTAATTTTGAGCTTATCAACGTGCGATTTGCTCATACCCGAACAGTTATTAAGTATCGTCTGTATATGTATCTCGCGCACGTCTGAGAGAGCATATTCGCCAATATAGGGGATAACATAATTATATATGCGGCTACGGATAGATTTGTAATATTTTTCCGCGACTTGCCCGTGCTTGTAAGTTTCAAGCCATTGCTCCGCCCACGCCGCGACGATGAGGTTCGCGGGCGCTTCGCGGTCAATTTCCTCCATTTTCGCGGCGACTTTGGCGTGCAGCTCGCGCTGCGTCGGGGCGGACGCATCAATCATAACACCATTATATCTTGCTTGATGTCGGTATTTTGCGTGCGGCATATGTGTACCCCCTTATATTACTTTTTTGCTGTGAGCTTATGCACGACAAGAATGATAATTATCGGCACAACGATTAAGACCAAGAAGAATACTCCGCCCATATATATCGCAGATGATATCTGCAAGCTGCCAAATTGAACCGTCGTATCTGATGAAATATACTGCATATATGTGGCGTAAGCACCGCCAATTATTAACATCGCCCACAATAGCAATAATATAATCCATCTCGTGCTTTTATTGGCTTTGACTACATTAGGCGCGTAATAGCCGTATTGCAAATTCGGGAGCAACGAAACGGCGTTTGCATTGGCATATGCAACAGCGGCAGGCGTAAACTCGTTATTAGTCACTACTGTTGCAACGTGGCAAGCACAGCTCGTTCGCCCGTAAACAGCTTGCTGAATAAAAGGAACATCCACCGGCTCAAGCGAAAAACAACATGATATAAAGCATCTTTGCCCGTTCTTTTCTGCTATAACGCTGCCGACGAGCCCCGTATTTGTCTTTGAATATACAGACGTGTTATAACCAAGCGTAGTAAAGTATTTGCCGACATATTTGACATAATCTATCATTTTCATGATTTGCCTCGTTATCTATCACACATAATACGGATTCGGTTTCGTTGCAAGCGAGATAATATCGACAATCCACCCTATTCCGAATAGACCGACGGTGAATATATATAATATCCCCATGCCGATTTTCCCTTCGTAAAATTTATGACCGAAACCTGTAAAGATACACAGCAACAGCGCGACCCATTTATTTTTAGGTCTTCCGAAATATCCGACTGATTGAGCATTTGACAGCGAAGAGACATTGTTATTTATGTAAATGTTTGGGTTTTGCGCTCTTATCTCTTCTATTTGCTTTCCACATCTGGGACATATTACGCAGTCTGCGTCAATCAATGCCCCGCAAAATTTACAATACTTTTGCTGAGATGAATTCATTTAAATCCTTCTTTCTGTCGCCTTTGGCGGCTTTTTTATTTTAAGGTGCTGCGCACCTCGGAAACTTGGTGTTGACAATCTGAATATATTCAGATATGATAAAATAAAAATGAATTGGGAGCAAGGGTATGAGAAAAAAAGTGAAATACCGCCTCGGATATCCGATAGAAGATGAAACAAACAAAAATTTAAAAATTAAAAGAAGTTTGACCGAAACGGAATACCGTCATATACTGGGAAAAATGAATGAGAGCATAAAAGACACATCGTCCGCGCAGAAAGATATTTACTCTGCTATTAGCCGACAGACGATAGCTATTGTTTTGGCATATGTAATTATCATCGTTGCGGCAATAGCCATTGTAATACGCTTATTATAAGCGCGAGGGAAGAAATGATAATTGGTAGCCAAAAGCGTATTCTTTCTACTTTATATTCTCGCAAGGCGGCGTGTCCCTTTTGGGATATCTTATACCCTCTTGTATTCTTGTAATAGGCACGAACTATAAGTCTTTCGCTCAAAAGATAATTGTATAGTTCTCGCTCTTTTTCGTTCTTTGCAGGCTTGCATCCGCCTAAAAGTTTCATCTGTTTTAATTTCCTATATTGTTTAAATGACAGCATCGCGCTTTCCTCCGCCGTCCTTCGGGACGGCTTTTATTTTTTATCAATGATTTCGTATGCAAATTGAATGACGCGTGCTTTCTCGGCATCAGTCATTTTCCGCATAGCTAATAATACCGATTCTTCGAGCGGAGACGTGGAGCAAGAAAAGCCATATGCATTTTGAGAGTTTCCGTCTCCGACGATTGATTGATTAACACTTTTGCCGGGGCAGTCATATCCGACTAAGAAGTCAAGCGAAACGTTTAAATACTGCGCTACGCTCAAAAGTTTATCTACACTCGGAGAAGAATTTTTCCACTTGCTTATGGTGCCTGAGCCGAGCCCGCATTCTTTTTCAATTGTGTCAAGCGGTTTTCCCTGTTGTTTGATTCTGTCGGTGATAGTCATAGTGACCTCCAAAAAAATATTTGAAAATTTTCCGAATTGGTATTGACACTCTGAAATATTTCAGATATAATAGATTCAATCACACTCAAGGACGCGAGCGGCGTGCATACTTGCACGCAACTTGCACATAACTTGCACGGGCTCAAGGGGGGCAGGAGATGAGCGAACATTATATTGTCCCAGTAATGTCGGCGGAGCAGTTCCTTGAGCTTTTAAAACTTCGTTGCACCGAGGTTTCGCGCGACTGTCGGAATTGCTGTATGCGGTTGATATGCTTTATGTCGCCTACGGATTATACGCCGTCGGTCATTCATCATTCGATATCGTTTCTGATGGACGATGATAATTTGCGTAAAGGCACGGGCGAGCATTCTCATCAAGACCGCTGCACTTTCCACGACGGTCTTCAGTATTGTCATACAGAGGGCAACGGTACATAATCGGTATTCTTTTGTTGCCGACAACCTCATAGTCAACCATTATTTCAAGGTTTATATGTTTTCTTGTGCATTTCGTGTAAAAAGTGGTGTGTTCAATCATGGGATAACTCCTATATAAAATTTGAAAGGGGGCGCACATGAAACGGTTTGACAGCGACAAGATGATGGAGATTTTCTTTATCACGATTATGATTTGCGGCGCTCTTGCGATGTTATGCGGCGGTGCGGCGTCAATCGCTTGTATTATTGCGCTTTTTCAACAGGCTTAAAAATCGGCTTGTTTTTGGTATCAGTGATAGGCGGTATTCCTTCGATTTTGCAGCCGTTATCGTGAAATGCTTTCAGCTTTTCGTATGTTTCGGCAAATTCTTCGCAGGACACGTTCACGGGCTGATTATTGCAAACCATTTTGACCGTAGTTTCCCATATCTCGTCTTTCTTCGGTTCGTTCGCGCGTTTCCACGCGATGACGGCGTAAAAGATTGATACGCCGATGGATATGACGTTAGAGGCGAGTACGGTGATAAGTATAACGTTTGTTAGAGTTTCGTTCATGTGATACCTCCAAAAAAATGATACACGGGCGCAAAAGCGCTTATGTATAGATAGCCCTCCACAGTTGAGGGGACGTCGGCAAGGCGGCGGGGTTTTGTTATTTTGTTACTCGCAATTTCATTGTAACATTATCCCGCTAAATTGTCAACGAAAGACAAAATATTTTAGCAAAGAAAGGAGAATTATGGGCTACAAAAAAAGAAAGCTCCGCGCGGATTTGCGGGAGCTCTTCGAGGCGAGGAACCTCACTATACCGGAAATAGCGGACAGGCTTAGCGTTTCGCCCGGTGCGGTCATCAATTGGTTTGACTGCAAGTGCCAGCCGAACAAGGTATACATACCCGCCATTGCGGCAATGCTGGCGCTGACAGAAGACGAGCTTTTCGAGGGGAGGTGATGAAATGGCTCGCAAAGAAAAAGGTGCGTACACGCCCGCGCCGCGCGACTGGACGCTGCCAGACCGCGAGGAATCCTATTATAACGAGCTTGTAAGAGATTACGGCAAGAACTTAACAGTCGAACAGATTGCCGAATATCTGGGCTACTGCAAGGATTACACGCGCAAGGCGCTGCACGGTGTTAAGCCGATGGGCGGCACGCACAATTATCGCGCGATGGACATTGCGGCATGGCTCGTCGACCGCGAGCTTGCGGCAGAGCGGCACGAACGCGCGAAAAAGGCGGTGAGAGCATGACGGCAGAAGTCGAAAAACGGTATAGCGTGATAATGTGCGCGCTGCTGGCGTCTAAGCGCTCGCCCGATGGAGTAGACGTTGCGCATATCGCTGCGCGGGTCGGCTGCGACTACGAAGAGGCAAAAGCAATCGTGACGGGATTATACCCGCCGCTTAAAATCAAGGAGGAAGATGATGGGGCAGTTAGCTTATAAGGGATTCGACAAAAACTTAAAATGCCGCGAATTTCAGTTTGAGGTCGGCGGTACATACGAAGAAGACGAGGCGAAATTATGCAAATGCGGTTTCCACGCCTGTTTGCGTCCGCTCGATGTTTTCGAGTACTATCCGCCCGCGACAAGCAGATATTGTCTCGTAGAGCTGGACGATATATGCGACGAAAGAAAAAGCAATGACACAAAAGTTGTTGCGAAGAAAATAAAAGTTGTGCAAGAGCTTACCGTGTTGGAAATGATGAAAGCGCAAGAGGCATATGCAAACGCGCTTGAACAAAAAACAGCGGGAGACCGTGGCGCGGCAACAGCGGGCTACGGTGGCGCGGCAACAGCGGGCTACGGTGGCGCGGCAAATAGCCGAGGGAA
>CANQED010000015.1 GCA_947594425.1 uncultured Ruminiclostridium sp. | reverse complement strand
ATGCGGGGCATTTTACAACGGACTTTATTATCTTGAGGAGGTACTGTAATGAAACAGTATTTTAAAAATCTTCTGAGAATACTTGAAAATTCTCTGATGTCGATAGACGAAGATGTTTTTGAGGATCTGGTAAAGGACAGCGTTGAGACGCTGAAAAGCGGAAATAAACTGATAGTGTCGGGGCTCGGTAAAAATGTTCCCGTATGCGATAAATTCGTAGGTACTATGAATTCGTTCGGGCTGAACGCCCAGTATATGAACACTAATTCCGCGGTGCACGGCGATCTCGGAATGATACATAAGGGCGATCTTGTGATAATTCTCACCAAAAGCGGAGAAACGGCGGAGTCGGTCTATCTCAATAATCTTATCAAGAAAAGAGAATGTAAGCGGTGGCTGCTCACTTTTGAAAAAGACAGCACGCTTGTAAGGGAAATGCCTAAATCCCTCATAATAAGCTTAGAGCACGAGGGCGACAAGTGGAACATTGCGCCCAACAACTCCACCACGCTTAATTTAATAGTGCTGCAAATGCTCGCGGTGAGATTGTCGGACGAAATGAATATAGACCTCAGCGAATTTAAGGCTAACCATCCCGGTGGACATATCGGAGAGCTGCTTAAAAATGAGTGACGTGATAAAGGTTTCACCGCTAAGCAAGACGTGGATACTTGACATCGACGGGACGATAGTAAAGCACAACGGATATAAGCTTGACGGGCGGGATACCCTGCTTGACGGGGCAAAGGAGTTTTTAAGCTCAATCCCAAAAAGCGATATGGTGATTTTTATTACGTCAAGGACAGACGAATACCGCGGGCTTACTATTGACTTTCTCAAAGAAAACGACATCAGATACGACCATATTATTTTCAATGCGCCGTACGGTGAGCGGATACTGATAAACGACCGCAAACCCTCGGGGCTGGATATGTCGGTGGCGGTGAATACGCAGAGGGACAAGTTTACCGAAACGATATTTCAGGTGTGTGAGGATCTTTAAGATCAAATTGCAATGAGTTTTGATTATCTGAAAAAGTTTTTTGATAATATAAGCGAGGTAAAAAAAGGGTACAAGGTGTTTAAAAAAATACGCGAGGCGTATCCAGATCATGTAATATGCGTTAATCAGCATCCCTCGCTGGGGGATTCGTATCTGATGGCTTTGTACCTGCCGCAATATTATAAAGCTCGTAAATATGTAGTTACAACTATCGGCACATCGTCGGCAGATGTGTACAGATATATGAATATAACCGATATAGTGGTCCTTGACCAATGTCGGACGGATCAACTTATTTCATTTGCGAGAATGAGCGCAAGATCAAACGCCGTGAAAGTATTGCATCACCAGGCGATAAAATGGCATATCGGCATAGCGTGGCAGCTGCAAGGGGCAAACGGGTCAAACTTTGCCGACTTTATTGAGGGCGTGGTATTTAAGGGAATGACAAGAGCCGACAGACGGTACCCCGATAAAATCAAGGTCGATGCGGACATATTTTATCAAAAAGATCTGCATAAAGGAAACTCGGTCATATTATTTCCGTATGCTAATACTCTTCCTACACCTCCAAAAGAATATTGGGAGGATACGGTCAGACAAAAAAGCAGGCAGGGAAAGGAAATATACACGCATGTCCGCCCGGGCGAGCGTCCGATCATGGGCACTCGCGGGATAGAACTGGAGCTAACCGAGATCGTTGCGGCGGCGGAATACGCGGGAGAGGTCATTTGCGCGAGAAGCGGACTTGCCGACTTACTCGGTACGGCTGACTGTATTAAAACTATAATTTACCCCTCGGGCGGCGCGCCCGGCTGGATACACGGAGAGCTGTCGGATTTTTGGTCGGTGAACGGGTTCGGATATTGTAATGACGCTATAGAGATCACTTTTGATATGTGAGGATGAAAGGAGAAAAAATGGTTATTTTTCACACGGATCATTGGGGAGCTTTATCTTTTTTTATTGCGCTTTCTGTTGAAAGGCACAAAGATGATTTTAAAGTGTTATGCTTTTCCGAAACCGAAGAAGATAAAAAACAAATTCTGTTAAAATTATGCGATATAAAAATATTCGACAAAATTATTCTGTTGAATGATCAATTTCCGGGTGCAAAATCAGAAGATGTCAAAGAAATAACCGAAAGCGTATTAAATGCATTTGACAGTGGGCTTAAGAATAACGGAGTGTCAATTGCAATCAATGACACTGTATATTCAAGCACGGACTTTCAAGGTATCTTCAGATTGTATCTTATCAAAAAGAAAATTAAATACATTCACGTTATGCTCACTAACTGGGATATTTATGACAAGTATCATGATACCGCTCTCTTAAAATTAGGAATTGTTACGAAAACTTATATGGATTTATTAAACAAAGAACATGTTTATGACGGGTTAAGCAGATATTGCAAAAAAATATTGGCGTTCCCCAATACAAATTCCATACCCGAAAACGAAAGCAAAATCGAGCGCTTTGATCTATTAGCCGCTTTAGATAATATAAATTCCGATTTAGCCGATACAATATTAACTTGTTTTATAGAAAGACAGGATCTGGATATTTTGAGAGAGTCCGAGCTTATTTTGTTAAGCCAATCAAACGGATATATTCAGGCGATGCTGGTTAACAACGGCTTTTCCGGAAATGATTATTATGAACAAGTCCTTATGTATCAGGAGATTATAGATTTTTACGCGGGCAAAAGTGATAAACATATTGTTATAAAGCCGCACCCTAATAATTTTATCAGGTGGAAAGAACATCTGCAAAACGCCGTTGTTATAAATAAAAATGTGCCGATCGAAATTGTTCGTTTATGTAAAGGGATTAAAATTAAAAATGCACTTTCGATACAAACAACATCAATAGATAAAATGAAAGGGGTAATTGAAAATAATATTATAACTACAGCGGATATAGCAATCCATCATAACAACTTATATTCGCTGTATGTATGCTGCGCTCTATGTGCGGCGATAGATCCAAATACTGTAATTGAGGGGATAGGGTTTAGAAGAAACTTTTTTGAGAAATTTACAGAAAGCGCTGTTGCTGACTTAAATATAAAAGGAGTAAATAAGACAAAAGACTATTATAATTTTGATACAAGTTTTTTCAGAATATTTTATATGCAGTCTATGGATATACGGAGAATTTTTGCAATGGTCAACATAATGGATAACAAGTCTGTTCTAATGCTTATAGATACAGGCGACCAATTACCCTTGCAAATGTTAGATGAAAGCGTATTTAAATATATGGCGGTCATTCAAATCACCAAAGAGTGTACGCAAGAAAAAACGTTAGTTTCATCATCACCCGAATACGTGTGGCTGTTTGCAAAGTCAAAAGAAATTCGAGATAAGATAAGGGAAACGACGACGAAAAAAATATGTAAGAATGTGGGTGTTGAAGTACATTCAAAAGCTCTAACCGATTTTGAAAAGCAAATGTATTTTGAGAACTACAAAAGCAAAAACGAGCTGTGTGCGTTAAAAACTAAAGTAAGTTTCTCGAATGTAATTAATGATCCCGTAAAGCATCTGGATAAAGTAACGGCTTTTGAGGAATATATATACCGTTTGTCACGCGCTCATGATCTTATTGTATTCATATCCGTTAAAGACAACGCGGGCAAGGTATTTACATATACTCAGCTGTCCTTGACCGCCGATCTGAATTTAAAGACAAAATGGAATCAAATAGGGTGGAATTCTTACATTGCCGTTATCGATAACAATCATCCGCAAGTCGAATTACTCAGTAAAGGCGGACAGCCTTTGATCTATGACGGAAGTATCGACGCTCTGCGGGTACACATCGAAAGCCATTCATACGATAAGGGAAATTTTGCGTCGATAACGTTGAACGACGCCGAATATGCCGTAAACGAAAGAGGCTTTAACTTTGTCATATACGATAAGGCACAGAAAAAGGTCATAGACAGGGTGTGCTTTGATATGTTCAAGGAAAAGCCCGTTTGTATCAGAAAAGACGAAAGGGCGTGATAAATATGTCGGTCGACAAGATGAAAAAGCTGCTCAAAAAGAATATAAACAAATGCTATTACGGCGCGTATATATGGCACAGCTTGCTGAAAAAGCATCCCGAGATAGCGTCGACGGCGGTTATTTTGCTGCCAGACAGCGATAACGACTGTAATTATTACGCCATGCTGTATATCAACGAATTTTTAAATTCTCAGAATTTTAACAACGCGGTGATATTAACAACGGATAAGAGAATTAAAGAGGTTTACGGGTTGTTTTCCGACAGGATAATTTCTGTTATACCGTTCAGTGATAAAAAGACAAAGTATCTAATGCAGTATTACACTTTATATGAATTTGACAGAAGACTGATCGTAGCCTCGCTGGACAAACCGTACGGCCGCAACGGCAGCTCGCTTGTGGGATTAAAGGGGCTCACCAAGGAAGAGGTTTTTGTTATGGGAGTTTATCGGCTGTATCCCTTTAAGCAAAAACAGCCCTTGGCGTGGAAAAGCAGACAAAACAGCTTAGACAAATTGATGCTGAGAAAAAACGATCGAAAGGAATTTTAAATGGAATACGGTATTTCACAGAGTAAATCAGGTCTATCCTCTGAAAATGAAATAAAAGTATCGATAATCGTTCCTGTTTATAATGTAGAAAACTATTTAGGAAAATGCTTGAATTCTCTTGTTTCTCAAACTTTAGAAAATATTGAGATTATATGTATAAATGACGGCTCTACCGACCGCAGCCTCGGAATATTAAAGAAATTTTCCGCTAAAGATCGGAGGATAGTCATAATCGACCAGAAAAATCAAGGCGTTTCCCGAGCGCGAAATAACGGTATTGCCGCCGCTAAGGGCAAATATATAGCTTTTGTGGATTCTGATGATTATGTAGATGAACGAATGTGCGAGGAAACTTATGCTTTGGCGCAAAAAACAAACGCGGACATAGTGGTTTTCGGCGGGACCGTGTTTACCGAATTTCCGACAGACGATGAATATTTAAATTCCGCACAGCGCTTTTTTGAAAATAATCTTAATACAAAGGACGCAATATACAGCAATAATTCCGTGATCGCTCTGTGCAATGAGAACGGCAGCTGGCCTCTTATATGGAACAAGCTGTATAAAAGGGAAGTTATCCAACGCACAAAAGGCTTTAACGAAGAGCTTGCGCTGGGAGAAGACGAAGAGTTTTTGTTTTCTGTATTTCCCGTGGCGGAGCATATCGTATATACTCGCAATAAATATTATCACTATATGAGGAACAGACCGTCAAGCGCTACCGATCTAATAGTACGTAACTTTGAAAAAAGAGCGGAGTCAAATTTAAAAATGGCGCGGCTTGTAAAAGACAGCTGGGATAAATTGGGGATAATCCGAACATACGAAGACGAGTTTCTTAACAGATACATAGATCTTTTGTTTGATTCTGTAAATACGGTGTCGTATGACCCGATTTTTCAAAAGAGCTACGCTCAAAAGGTCGTTATGTTCTTTGCAGAAAATTTTCCGAAATTTTCATCAAGAATGATCGAGAATTATTATATTAAGCTTCAGATCTATGATAAAAACAGGGAGCTTGAACAGCTTAAGGCACAGATAGGCAGCAAGCAAAATGAAATATATTCGCTGTACAACGAAAGGGACAAGGTCTCGGCAAAGGTACAGGCTTACGAAAAGGTTTTGGACTCGCTCAACGGCTTATCGGCATACTTACAAACAGGCAAAAAACGTCGCGGTCCAAATAGCAATAAAGCGGAAAAAGTACAAAAAGAAAAGCGTAAAAGGAGCGCTTTCGACCACCCGATCGTTTCGAGAATAGCCGGTAAAAGCCGATTTTACAAGAGTATCGTAGATATTTATTCTATGATCTATCAAAACGGTTTTTCAGCATACGAAAGGCTCAAAAAACAATACGGAAAGGACTGCGTTTTTATTTCGTGCGCCGCGGCGGGAATAGGCGACGCGTATATTGTCGGTTCGTTTATAAATGAGTGGAAGCTTAAGCACAACGTTTATCATTATATGATCCTGCTGTGCGGAAAGCCCGAGATAAAGATGATGGAAACGATTTTTCCCGATTTAGCGGGACATTGTGTTTTGATAACCGTGCAGGAGCATGAGTGGCTGAGAAATTTTGACAGAATGTGTAACGGAAAAACGGATTTTTGGTTTTTGCATCATTTCGATTATATGCAGCCGCAGCTGCAGCTTACCGAGAAACTGCAGGGATATAAAAATATTAATATGAAAGATCTGTATCTTTGGAAAATGCGATTGCCCATCGACACTCAATACGTTGCCCCGCCCACTGACAGAGAAAGATATGCGGATAAAATAAATTCTATATTTAAAGAGCATTCGCTGATAAAAGGAAAAACCGTAATGATCGCTCCGTATTCGACCTGCTTGGGCAGCCTGCCGGAAGAATTTTGGAGCCCTATAACCGACGAATTAAAGAGCCACGGATATACGCTGTGCTGCAACTGTGCGGAAAATCAGACCGAGTTGAGCGGCACGGTAAAAATGCTTTTGCCGTTTGATATGATGATACCGTTTTTAGAAGAAGCCGGGGCGTTCATCGGCTTTAGGAGCGGATTGTGCGACGTCATTTCATCCGCAAGGTGTAAAATGATAGTTGTTCATAGTTCGCAATCGGATAAATGGGGCGACGGAACATCGTTGGCATATGTCGGTATAAAAAATATGCAGCTTAGCGATACGGTCAATGAGTTTGTATTATACAGCGATCTGTCTAACAGCCAAGAAATACAGAAGAACATATTAGACGCTTTTTCAAAGGGAGATAATTCTAAGCAGAAATTTGACGACAGTAAGCCAAGAAAAGTTAAACGGTCAAATGAAAGGAGAAAATGAAATGAAAACAGCAGCTTTAATTCCGATTAAGCTCGGTTCAAAGCGAGTTCCTCAAAAAAACATAAAACCGTTTTATGACGGAACTCCGCTTATGGCATTTATTCAGAGGGCTTGTTTGGACGCAGGCAATATAGATGAGGTTTATGTTTATTGCTCGGATGAGGCTGTTAAGCCGTTTTTGCTCCCTAATGTCAAATTTTTAAAGCGTCCGGATTATTTAGATCTTGACGATAAAAACGCCAACGACATAATTAGAGAATTTATAAAAACGGTAGATGCTGATATTTATGTCAATGCGCATACTACATCACCTTTTGCAAAGCCTGAAACCATAGCGGAACTGGTAGAAAAGGTCGCATCTGGTGCATATGACAGCGCTTTCTGCGCGGAAGCCATACGCACTTTTATGTGGCAGGATTTAAAACCGCTTAATTTTGATCCTGATCATTTCCCGAGGACACAGGATCTGCCGCTGATTTATGGCGAAACATCAATTGCATACGTATTCACAAAAGAAAGCTTTCTGACATATAACAGACGGCTGGGCGCTAATCCTTTTATAAAAGAAGTAAGTAAAATAGAAGCTATAGATATTGACTATCCCGAGGATTTTGAGATAGCAAATGCAATATACAAGGAGATCAAAAAAAATGAGCATACGAATAACTGATTGTACTATCAGAGATGGAGGTTATCTTTTTAATAAAAATTCTTCTCCCGATTTTGTAAAAGGTGTTATGAAAGGACTTGCCGACGCAGGGATAGATTTTGTTGAAACCGGATTTTTACAGACAAACGTTACAGGCGAATCACTTGTTTATGGAAATTCCGTAGACGCGAGAAGATTTTTGCCTGAACATAGGGGAGCAACACAATTTATCGGTTTTTGTGATAACAGCAGGTATAGTCCGGATAACCTTGACCCTTATGACGGACAAGCATTTAAATGGCTGCGTATTTCATTTGCAAAACACGAAATAGATGCATCTTTAGATTTCTGCAAAAAGGCGCAGGATATGGGATACATAGTCCAGTTTAACCCTATGGATGCCGTTAGCTATACCGACGATGAAAGAGAAAAGCTGATAGAAAAGGTCAATGAAATTAAACCGGGGTCAATGTCAATTGTTGATACATTCGGCGCGATGTATCTTGAGGATCTAAATCATATTTTCAGACAAACAGATAAGCTTTTAGATAAAAATATAGCAATCGGCTTACACTCGCATGATAATCTCGGCTTGTCAACCGCGTTAGCGCAATATATGATCATGCTTGCTGATGAGTCAGGACGTGACATAATTGTAGACGGTTCGCTTTTAGGAATGGGACGCGGAGCGGGAAATGCCTCGACAGAATTAATTGCCGATTATCTGAACAATCATTACGGTGCTAAATATGATATTGCTGTTTTACTGGATACAATTCAAAAATATATTGAGCCAACGAGAAAAGCCATCAAATGGGGATATGATCTTTCGATGTTTATTTGTGGCGCTGAGCATTCTCATGTTGATAATGTTTATTATTTACAGCAGCACATGAGGTGCACAGCACGCGAAATGTATGAAGTGATCGGAACTATGCCTGTTTCCCAAAGGACGAGATATGGGCATGGTTATTCAAAAAATGATTTTTCAAATCTTGAAAACGCTTATCGACAGTATAATCAAAATAAGAGTGGTGAGTTAAAATGACGTGCGCAGAATACTTAGTAGATTTTTTGATCAAAAAGAAGATCACAGATATTTTTGGGTATTCCGGTGGATATATCGTCCCGTTTATCGACGCTCTTTATGATAGAAAATCGGAAATAAAAACCCATGTATGTTACAACGAACAAGGCTGCGCTTTTGCGGCAAATGGATTTGCTCGTGCAAGCGGGAAATTAGGAGTATATTTTACAACATCCGGACCCGGAGCGGTCAATGCTCTTGGGGGATTAGCCGACGCTTGGTTTGATGGGATCCCGATTATGGCTATATGCGGAAATGTACCGACAAATGAGCAAAAAGGATATTCGGGTGTTCGGCAGAATGGTTTTCAGGAGATGGATATTGTTTCAATGACAAGAAGCATTACAAAGCTTTCGGTAACGCCTGCTTCGTCGGAAGCGTTTCCGGAAATCGTTTCACGTGCGTATAATCTTGCTATGATTGGCAGAAAGGGAGGTGTTGTTATTGATTTTCCGTTCAACATTCAAAAGGCCGATTGTAATTGTCGGTAACGGAGTACGAGCTGCCAATGCAGTGGAATATGTGCATGAGTTTTATTTTAAAACTAAAATTCCGGTGCTTACAACTATGAATGCTGTTGATATAATGCAGGATGCGTGCAAAATCGGATTTATAGGAGTATACGGAAATCGGGCGGCAAATATGATCGTATCTCAGTGTGATTTAGTTATCAGCATCGGAGCAAGATTGGGATTGCGTCAAATCGGACATATAAAAGAATGTTTTGCGCCAAATGCACATTTAATTCGTGCCGATATAGATCCGCACGAATTAAGCCGCGATGTAAAGGAAAATGAAGAAAAATATTTAATAGATGCAAAAGAATTTTTGCAGAAGCTATTAAACGAAAATATACCGATGTTTGAGGAATGGAACAGTAAATGCTTTGCTGTTAAAAAACTTCTTTCAAACTATGACAAAGAAATAGGTAATTTATGTTTGGAGAGAATTTCCTCTATTTTGCCGGAAAATTCTATTGTTGCGGTTGATATAGGACAGGCTCAATGCTGGGCAGCACAATCACTAAATTTAAAAGGGATGAAAGGCAGAATATTGATTGGAGGAAGTTATGGCTCAATGGGTTGCGGACTTCCTTATGCAATTGGAGCTTGTATTGCCGAGAAAGAGCCTGTTTTTTGCATTACCGGCGATGGCGGATTACAAATGAATATTCAAGAATTGCAAACTGTTGTAAGTGAGGATTTGCCGATAAAGATTTTTGTAATCAACAATAAAGCTTTGGGAAAAATATACGAAATACAAGCAGGTGAATATGACAATAGGATGTTGATCACGACAGAGGAAAGCGGCTACAAAGTACCCGACTTTGAAAAAGTTGCCTCTGCATACGGGATACGTGCTATAACATTACATAATTATACCGAAATAAACACTCTTAGTGAATGGCTAAAAGACGACAAGTCTTGTCTGATCAATTTAATAGTGCCGCAAGCAAATACATTATTACCCAAGTTAAATTGGAATGAAAGGGAAATGAAGCCGCTCCTTGAACATGATGTAATGGAACAAGCGCATAGATTATTATGTGAATAAAAATTAAAATATTAGAAGGTGTTGTTTTGAATACGATCAAGTTGCTTTTTCTTGACGTTGACGGTACTCTCACCGACGGAGGAATCTACTACGATTCTCGCGGCAACGAAACGAAAAAATTCAACGTAAAAGACGGCGCGGCGTTTATGTTTGCTAACGCGGCGGGGCTCAAGCTTATCATCGTCACGGGGCGCGAGAGCGAGTGCGTCAGGCGCAGGATGGAGGAGCTCCATGCGGACCTCCTCGTGCAGAATGTAAAGGACAAATCGGCATGGCTAAGGCGGTATCTCGCACAAAACGCAATAGACGGCGGCGAGGTCGGGTATATCGGCGACGACCTGAACGACTTAAACGCGATGAGGCAGTGCGGGTTTGTCGCCTGCCCATCTGATGCCTGCGAAATGGTCAGGTGCATAGCGGATTATATTTCCCCCTACACCGGCGGGAACGGCGCTGTGAGGGATTGTATAGAGTATATTCTAAAACAGCAGGGAATGCTTGAAAAAGCGGCAGAAATCGCCTTCCTGCAAAACGCCCCGAGGATTGAATAGCAAAAGAGCGCGGTACATTAACACCGCGCTCTCATTTCACCCCCTCCAGATCCCACCTCGGTATCATCTCCTCGCCGGCGGCGGAGGCCTCCTGCGTGTAGCCGATAAAGCCGAGGGCGGCTGCGTGATCGGCGACGGAGTTGTACTCAAAGGTCGTCACGCGGCGGGAGAGCTCCTTTATCTCGGCGGCCTTGTGGCAGGGGGTGTACTGTCGCATAAGGCTGAGGCGGACGTCTGCGACGGGCAGGGACGCGGCGAGAGTGTCGAGCACCCGCATGCTGTCATGGCGGCAGGAGGGCAGCACGAGGTGGCGCACCATCAGCCCGCGAGTCATTAGCCCGTCGGGTGAAAATTGCGCCGCGCCGACGCTTTTGTACATTTCTTTAATTGCGGCGAGAGCGACGGCGGGGTAGTCGGGGGCGAGGGAGTATTTCTCGGCGAGAGCCGGTTCGGCGTATTTCATATCCGGGAGGAAAATATCCACAAGACCATCGAGGCGCTTTATGCTCTCGGCGGTCTCATAGCCGCCGCAGTTGTATAATACGGGGATATTAAGGCGGGGCTTTACCTTTTCGAGAACGTCGGCGATCTGCGGCCAAAATTGGGTGGGCGTGACGAGGTTTATGTTGTGCGCGCCCTTAGATTGCAATTCGAGCATTATATCATAAAGGCGGGCGGGGGTAATCTCCTCGCCGAAACATTCGCTGCTGAGGGTGTGATTTTGGCAGAAAACGCATCTCAGCGGGCAGCCCGAGAAGAATATCGCGCCGCTGCCGTTTGTGCCCGATATGCAGGGCTCTTCGCCAAAGTGCAGGGCGGCGCGGGCGATCTTAAGCCCCTTTACCCCGCAAAAGCCGACGGTGCGCAACCTGTCCGCGCCGCATTTTCGCGGGCAGAGTGTACAGTTGGACATAATTTATACCTCTATCAAATAAGGGAAAACCTCTTTCGGGTTTTCCCTTATATTTTTATTTTTCAGCTTTGGGAGGAAGTATCGGACGCTGAGGAAGTATCGGACGCCGTGGAAGTATCGGAGCTGTTGCTCTCGGTGGGCGGGTCGATGTTCAGCGCGTCGTAGTCGTATTCGTAGGTCACCTCGGCAAGCCACTTGTCGACGGTCTCCTGCTGGAGAGCGCTTTGCTTGTCGGCGAGCATTTCCTCCTTGTACTGTTCCTTGACCTTTTTAAGGTCGTCGTCGGTTATCTTTGCGTCGGAGACGTATTGAAGAATATAATATCCTCTGTCGGTGGCGATAAGATCGGTAAAGTCGCCGGGCTCTTTCAGCGCGTATGCAGCGTCGTAGAGGGACTCCATAGTGACGATAGAGTCTTTTACGATAAGCGTAGTCTGACCCTCGGTGCTTTCGGAATAATTAGCGCCGTATTCTTTTAATACCGCGTCAAACTCGGTGCCGTTCTTAAGCTTTTGTAAGGCGGCGTCGGCCTGACCCTTTATCTCGTCAAGCTTCTCGTCGCGCAGCTTGTCCAGCGCCTCGGTGTCGGGATCGCTCTCGGCTCTGCCCGCGGCTATCTCGGCGGCGTCGGCGGAGTCTATCTCAAGGAGTATAAACTTTATATTGCGTGAGCCCTCGGGCAGCCAGACCTCAAGATAATCGGGGGCGTTTTCGTACCTCGAGCGCTCCTCGTCGTATACTCTTTTAGCATCGGCGAGGGTGGTGTCGAGCTGCTCCTGCGCCTCCTCGTCGGTGACGGTGATATCCTTAGACACTTCCTGCATCATCTTGTTGTAGATGAAGTTATTAGTCTGCCATTTAAGGAAGGTCTCTTCGCTAAGGCCGAAGCTTGCGAGATATTCGTTAAAAAGCTCGCGCTCTTTATTCTGTAACACGTCGTCGGCTATGTCGGAGGTGTCGCCTAATTCTTCTTTAGCCTGCGATTCGTAAGAATTATACCACGCCAAGAGGTTGTCCTCGTAGGATTTATTTATCTCGGCGGTCTCCTCGTCGGTCAATACGTCAAGACCCGCGTCGGCGGCCTTTTTGAGCACTATATGCTCGCGGGTGAGCAGGTCCAAAAGCTGACTGCGGTAATTCTTCGCCATATCGGCGTACTCGGAAGAATTTTCATCTATTCCGTTAGAGGCGAGAGTAAAGGTGTATTCGGAATAAAAATCCCCAAAGGTTATATCGTAGCCCTTTTTATCCTCGTCGCTCATTGAGTCGTCGACGACCCAAGCGATGACCTTGTTGTCGTCGGTGTCCCAAACGGTGCTTGCAGTCGTGTCGTCGCCGGCGGTTTTAGAGGTGAGGATGCTCTCGCTGCACCCGGTAAGGGTCAAAGTAGTTGCCAGCAGCAGGGCAGCGGCACTTTTCTTCATAATATCTGTCCTTTCTTTTTGCTCATAATTGCGGTCGGTCTAAAAACCAACAATAATAAGTATACCACATTTTTTAATAAAGTCAAACGAATATGTGTAAAATAAGTGAATATTTTCTAAAAAATCACGCGCCGCTCGACCAATATTTTCTGTCGAGGCTGCGGAAGTTTATAGCGCTCGCGATATCCTTTTTGCGAATTGTTTCACTGCCCGCGAGGTCGGCGCAGGTGCGCGCCACTTTTAATATCCTGTCATAGGCGCGGGCGGAAAGACCCATTTTGTCAAAGCAGCCCGCGATAAGCTTTTTCGCGTCGTCGTCCATGGGACAGAGCTTGTGCAGCTGTGCGGCGGGTATCTTTGAGTTAGAGCGGATATCGGTGCCCTTAAATCTGTCCTGCTGTATATTACGTGCCGCCAAGACGCGCTTTAGCACCTCGGCGCTGCTCTCGCCGGGCTCGGCGGCGCTTATCTCATTATAAGAGAGCTGAGGCATCTCCGCTTGTATATCTATCCTGTCGAGTACGGGGCGGCTGATCCTGCCGAGATAATTTTGTATCATCTTTTTCGAGCAGGTGCAGTGCCCGTGTGGGTTGCCGAAATTGCCGCAGGGGCATGGGTTCATAGCCGCGACGAGCATAATATCGCACGGATAGGTGACCGAGCCTTGCGCGCGGGAAATGGTAATAACTCCGTCCTCAAGCGGCTGTCTGAGGGTTTCGAGTGTGCGGCGGTCAAACTCGGGCAATTCGTCCAAAAACAGCACGCCGTTATGGGCGAGGGATATCTCGCCGGGCTTAGGCACGCTGCCTCCGCCGATAAGACCTACCGCCGAGGCGGTATGAGATACGGCTCTGAAAGGCCGCTGAGTGATTATCGGATTAGAGCGGTCGAGCTGTCCCGCGACGGAGTATATACCCGTAGTCTCCATGCTTTCATCAAAGCTCATTGGCGGGAGAATGGAGGGTATGCGCTTTGATATCATGCTTTTGCCCGTGCCGGGAGGGCCTATGAGCAATACATTGTGAAAGCCCGCCGCAGCTACCTCGAGCGCGAACTTTGCAAAAGGCTGACCCTTTACGTCGGACATATCCTCGAGTGCGAAAAGCGTCGGGTCGGGCTTAAATACGGGCTCGGGGGAAATAATGCGCTTTTTGGTAAAATGCTCTATTAGGCGCGATATGCTTTCTACGCCGTATATCTCTACGCCCTCGACTACCGAGGCCTCGCGGGCGTTTTCTTTAGGTACGAAAAGCCGCTTTATCCCGCGCTCTTTCGCCTCTATAGCCATACTTAATATACCGTTTGTGAATACAAGTCCGCCGCCGAGGGATACCTCGCCGACAAAGGCGCAGTCGTCGAGATCGTCCTCTATCATATTATTGACCGAGAGTATCGCCGCTATTATCGTAAAATCGTACAGCGAGCCCGTCTTTCTTACGTCGGCGGGGGCGAGGTTGACGGTTATGCGCTGTCCGCCTATGCTTATCCCCACGCCCGAAAGCGCGCCCTTAATGCGCATCTTGCTCTCCTGCACCGCCATATCGCCGAGCCCGACTATATCAAAGGCGGGCTGACCTCGGCTCGTGATTATCTCCGCGGTGACCTTAAAGGCGTTCATGCCGAAAAGTCCCATTCCGTTGACTTTAGCGTACAAGCTCTCACTTCCTTAATAAAAATATATATAGAGTATAGCATATTTTTTTTATCTTTGCAAGGGAAAATACTATCTAAAATATCTTGACGGAATTTGATAATCGTGATATACTAAATATGATTAATTAGGCGGTATATACCGTAATACGAAAGGAAGATTTATTATGGACAAAATAACTGCTCTTTACAATGAATGGCTTGATAAAGCCACAGCTGACCCCGATCTTAAGGCGGAGCTCGAGAACGTAAGCGGCAAGCAGGAGGAGATCTCCGACCGCTTTTACCGCGATCTCGAGTTCGGCACGGGCGGACTTCGCGGCGTTATCGGCGCGGGCACTAACCGCATGAACGTCTACACCGTAGGTAAGGCTACGCAGGGCCTTGCAAATTATCTCAAAAACACCGGAAAGGCCGAGCTTAAGGCGGCGATAGCATATGACAGCAGGATTAAGTCCGACGTGTTCGCCCGTCATGCGGCGTCGATATTTGCCGCTAACGGGATCAAGGCGTACATATACCCCGAGCTTATGCCTACTCCCATGCTGTCCTTTGCGGTGCGCGCACTCGGCTGCGACGCGGGAATAATACTTACCGCCAGCCACAACCCCGCTAAGTACAACGGCTACAAGGTATACGGGAGCGACGGCTGTCAGGTGACGCTTGACGCGGCTGAGAAGATACTCGGCGAGATAGAAAAGCTCGATATTTTTGCCGACGTTAAGACCGCAGATTTTGATACCGCCGTAAATAACGGCGAGATAAATTATATCGGGCAGGATGTTATAGACGATTATATCGCTAATGTTAAAAAGCAGTCGATACACCCCGAGCTTTGTGCAAAGAGCGGACTTAAGGTCGTATATACGCCTCTCAACGGCGCGGGAAATAAGCCTGTGCGCCGCATTTTGAGCGAGATAGGCATAAATGATGTGACGGTAGTAAAAGAGCAGGAGATGCCTGACGGCAACTTTACCACCTGTCCCTACCCCAACCCCGAGATACGCGAGGCACTGAACCTTGGGCTTGAGCTTTGTAAAGAGGTAAAGCCCGACCTGCTGCTTGCTACCGACCCCGACAGCGACCGCGTGGGCATAGCCGTTCCCGACGGGGACGATTATGTATTGTTTACGGGCAACGAGGTCGGAGCTATGCTGCTCGAATATATCTGCCGCGAGAGGATAGCCGCGGGCACTATGCCTAAGGCACCCGTAGCGGTAAAGACGATAGTCACCACCGAGCTTGTGCGCGCTATCGCGGCTAAGTACGGCGTGCAGCTTATCGACGTGCTGACGGGCTTTAAGTTTATAGGCGAGCAGATAGGCTTTTTAGAGGCAAAGGGCGAGGCGGATAGGTATATATTCGGCTTTGAAGAAAGCTACGGCTATCTCGCGGGCTCTTATGTAAGAGATAAGGATGCGGTCGTAGGCTCGATGCTGATATGCGAGATGGCGGCGTTCTACCGCTCTAAGGGGATATCGCTCGTGCAGGCACGCGCAGATATGTATAAAGAATACGGCTTTTACTGCAACAAGCTGCAAAACTTCCAGTTTGAGGGAGAGAGCGGCATGAAGAAGATGTCCGAAATTATGGATAAGCTGAGAACAGATTATCCCGACAGCGTCGCGGGCAGCAATGTAATAGGCATTGCGGATTATAAGCAGAGCGTAAAGAAAGACCTCGTCACCGGAAAAGAAGAAGTGCTCACCCTGCCTAAGTCGAACGTTATCACGCTGTATCTCGAGGATAACGCAAGCATAGTTATCCGTCCCTCGGGCACCGAGCCTAAGATAAAGCTGTACTACACCACGGTAGGCAATAGCACCGCCGACGCGGAGGCTAAGCAGGCCGCGCTGGCAGACGCTTTCTCAAAGATAGCGCTTGCATAACAGGCTTTTTAGTGACAATTGCACAAATTTTATAAAAAGGCTTGCAATTTTGATCTTAATGTGATACAATAATCTTTACGGGCGCTGTAAGCCCTAATAGCATGATAACTACGGCGAAAGCTGTAATACAAGGCAGCAGGCTGCTTACTTAAATTTAGGAGGTGACAGCATTGAAGGAAGGAATCCATCCCGATTACCAGCCCACCACGATCACTTGCGCGTGCGGCGAGGTCATCGAAACACGTTCTACCAAGAAGGACATCAAGGTGGAAATATGCTCTAAGTGCCATCCGTTCTTTACCGGAAAGCAAAAGCTGGTCGATACGGGCGGACGTGTAGACAAGTTCAAGAAGAAGTACAATCTTGGTTAATTAAAAAGGCCTCCCTCGGGAGGCTTCAGCTTGTCGAAAAACACCTTGCGGTGTTTTCCGAAGCTGAAACTTATCTCAAATGGGGGCAAAAACCTGATGTTTTTACCCCCATACCCCCTTTTTCTTCCGAATATTTTAGCTTGATATTTTTATTAAAACCTTTTTCGACAGACACAGGCCTCCCTCGGGAGGCTTTTTGATTATCGGTATCAAATAGTTAATTTTGGGTTTATTTTTATATGATAGGATAACGCCAAAGGAGGGCGGACGATGTTTCGTATTATGGTAGCGGAGGACGATACCAACACCAGAAAGCTGATGTGTACGGTGCTGTCGAGGGCGGGATATGAGCCTGTCCCCGCGGTGGACGGCGCGGACGCGCTGGACTTGCTCGATAAGCAGCATATCGACCTTATTCTGCTCGACATTATGATGCCGAGGGTAGACGGCTATGAATTTGTCCGCACTCTGCGCGAGGGCGGGTGCAGCATACCCGTGCTAATGGTGACGGCGAAAGAGGCGTCGGCGGATAAGATAATGGGCTTTAAGGCGGGGACCGATGATTATATGGTAAAGCCCGTCGACGAGCAGGAAATGCTGCTTAGAATAGCGGCATTATTAAGAAGAAGCAAGATAGCCAATTCGCATAAGCTGCTCGCGGGGGCGACCGAGCTTGATTATGACGCGCTGACGGTAAATCACAACGGCAATGTGACGGAGCTGCCTAATAAGGAGTTTATGCTGCTGTTTACCTTGCTCAGCTATCCGAATAAGATATTTACCCGCCGTCAGCTTATGGACGAATTGTGGGATATGGAGTCGCAGAGCGACGAAAGGACGATAGACGTTCATATCAATCGGCTGCGCGAGCGCTTTCGCGACAATGAGGATTTTGAGATAGTCACCGTGCGCGGGCTCGGCTATAAGGCGGTAATAAAAGGGACGTAAAATGTACAGGGACAAATACACCGTCAAGCGATACCGCTCTATGACAGCGTATATAGTGCTGTGCGTGTTCTTTATTATGGTAATGGCGAACGCGCTGTGCATAGCGGCGTTTAATCTGATGTATATGGCGGGGATGATAGGGCAGCCCGCGCCTATGGCGTTGCTTTTACTTATGCTGAGCATAAGCACGATAATAGGCAGCGTGCTGACGGCGTTATTCTCGGGTAAGGTGCTAAGCCCGCTGCTCGAGCTGACCGAGGCTATGCAAAGGGTGGGCAAGGGCGACTTTGACGTAAAGATAAGCGAGCTCAGCCCGATATACGAAATGCGGCAATTGCAGGAAAACTTTAACCTTATGGCAAAAGAGCTCGGCGGCACGCAGATGTTCCGCGACGACTTTATAAACGGGTTCTCGCACGAATTTAAGACCCCGATGGTGTCGGTGTACGGCTTTGCAAAGCAGCTCAAAAACGGCGGGCTCGCCCCCGAGCAGCAGGAGGAGTATATCGACATCATACTGAGCGAGTCGCAAAGGCTTATCAACCTGTCGGGCAATATCCTTATGCTAAATAAGCTCGAAAATCAGGAGATAGTCACCGATAAGGAGCTGTTCAGCCTTGACGAGGAGATACGGCGCAGCATACTCTTGCTCGAGCCGCAGTGGAGCAAAAAGAATATGTCCGTGATACCGCAGCTCGAGCGGACGGAGTTTTACGGCAACGCCGAGATGTTAAAGCAGGTATGGCTCAACGTTATCGGAAACGCGATAAAGTACACCGACTTAAACGGCGAGATAACCGTAAAGCTGTACTCGCGAAAGCCCGCCGAGGTGACGGTCGTTGTCAGCGATAACGGCATAGGAATGGACAATGCGACATTGTCGAGGATATTTGAAAAGTTTTACCGCGGGGATTCGGCTCACGGCTCGGGCGGAAACGGGCTGGGGCTCGCTATGGTAAAGAGAATAATAGAACTATGCGGCGGCACCATAAAGGTAAAGAGCGAGCCGTCGCGCGGCACGGATTTTTATATATATCTGCCCAACGAAAACGGGCAGGAAAGCTTATCGCGCAGGCAGGAGAGGAAAGCTCCCGCGGCGAAATAATATATCGAAAGAGGTACGCTTATGCTGCAACTTAAGAATATCACTAAGGATTATAAGATAGGTAATATGGTCATACCCGCGCTCAGAGGGGTGAGCATAGACTTTCGCGAGAGCGAGTTTGTGTCGGTGCTCGGTCAGTCGGGCTGCGGAAAGACCACGCTGTTAAACATTATCGGCGGACTTGACAGATACACCGACGGCGATCTTATAATCGGGGGAAAGTCCACCAAGCAGTTTAAAAACTCCGACTGGGACACCTACCGCAACCATTCGATAGGCTTTGTATTTCAAAGCTATAATCTTATACCGCACCAGACGGTATTGTCTAATGTAGAGCTCGCGCTGACACTCTCGGGCGTATCTAAGGCGGAGAGAAGAAAACGCGCCAAGGACGCGCTGTGCAGGGTGGGGCTCGGCGACCAGCTTAATAAAAAGCCCAATCAGATGTCGGGCGGTCAGATGCAACGTGTGGCTATCGCGCGCGCACTCGTAAACGACCCGGATATACTGCTCGCCGATGAGCCGACAGGCGCGCTCGACAGCGATACGAGCATACAGATAATGGAGATATTAAAGGAGATATCCTCCGATAAGCTTATCATCATGGTAACGCACAACCCCGAGCTTGCCGAAAAATATTCCACCAGAATAATAAGGCTGCTCGACGGCAAGGTCACCGACGACTCTAACCCCTATACCCGCAACGTAGTCGAGCCTATCGGCAAAAAGGATAAAAAAGAGAAAAAGCTCAAAAAGCCGTCGATGTCGTTCTTTACGGCGCTGTCGCTAAGCCTTAATAACCTTATGACCAAAAAGGGGCGCACCTTTATGACCTCTTTTGCGGGGAGCATAGGCATAATCGGCATAGCGCTGATACTCGCGATATCCTCGGGCGCACGGGCGTATATATCCTCGGTGGAGGAGGATACGCTGTCGAGCTATCCTATCTCGATAGAGAGCAGCACGGTGGATATGGCTACTATGATGACCTCTATGGCGAAAACGCGCGAGGAGAGCCAGAACCGCGAGGACGACGGCAAGGTATATTCTCAGAATATAATGGGGAATATGATAAACTCGATGTTCTCACAGATACAGTCTAACGACCTTAAGGCGTTTAAGGAGTACCTCGAAAACGACGGAAAGAAGATAGACGAGTACGTCAGCGACATCAAGTACAGCTATGCTACGCCGCTCAACGTATACCGCGCCGATACCGAGGACGGTATATTTCAGGTAAACCCCGCGCAGCTTTTTGATAAGCTCGGCTTTACTAACGAGGCAAATTCTGCGCAGGCTATGAGCATGGTGATGAATTCTACCACCGGCGTATGGGCGGAATTGCTCAATAATCGAGAACTGCTCGAGGATCAGTATGAGGTAGTTGCGGGCAGACTTCCCGAAAACTACAACGAGGTAATAATTATCACTACCGAGCATAACGAGATAACCGACTACAGCTTGTACTGCCTCGGACTTATGGAGGAGGACGAGCTTGTAGAGGCGGTGAAAAACGCCTTTGAGGGGGATACCGACAAGATAGACTTTGAGAGCGAGGACGCGTCGTATACTTATGACGAGCTGCTCGACCTCGACTTTAGGCTCGTACTTAACAGCGACTATTACGCTAAAGAGGACGGGGTATGGAAGGATATGCGCGAGGACAACATCTATATGACTAATGTAGTCCAAAACGCCGAGGAGATAAAGGTCGTCGGCGTGGTAAGACCCGCCGAGAACGCTATACTGAATACAAATTCGTCGGTAGCGGTGGGGTACACCTCGGCGCTGACGGAATACCTTGTAAATAAGGTCAATGACAGCGAGGTAGTAAAGGAGCAAAAGGACAATCCCGACGTAGATATCTTTACCGGGATAGAATTTTCCGACGGGGAGGAAGAAGAGCACAAGCTCACAATGGACGACCTTAACGCGTATATTGCAACCCTGCCCGAAGAGCAGCAGACGGCGATAATGCAGCAGCTGGCTCAGGCTCAGGAGATGGGAATGACCGAGGAGCAGATACTCGAGTCATTTGAGAAGAATATGCCCGCTACCACTACTAAGGCCACCTATGACGGCAATCTCGAATTACTCGGCGTATCGTCGCTCGATTCGCCCGCAAGGATAAACATCTACCCCAAGGATTTTGAGTCAAAGGAAGAAATTGAGGGCATAATCGACGAGTATAATGACAAGGTAAAGGCTGAGGACAAGGAAGAATTGCAGATACGCTATACCGACGTTGTGGGGCTTATGATGACCTCCGTTACGACGATAATAGACGCGATAAGCTATATACTTATTGCCTTTGTCGCAATATCGCTGATAGTGTCCTCGATAATGATAGGCATAATCACCTATGTATCGGTGCTCGAGCGCACCAAGGAGATAGGTATCTTAAGAGCTATGGGCGCGTCTAAGCACGATATATCCCGCGTATTTAACGCCGAGACGCTTATCGTTGGCTTTGCGGCGGGTGTGATAGGCATAGGCGTGACGCTATTGCTGTCGATACCGATAAATATTATAATAGAACAGCTTACCGACATATCGGGGATATGCGCATTGCCGTGGCTCGGCGGACTGATACTTGTTATAATAAGCATGCTGCTTACGCTTATCGCGGGGCTTATCCCTGCTAAGGCGGCGGCTAATAAGGATCCTGTCACCGCGCTGAGGACGGAATAATGGACAAGGGCAAGCTAATAAAGGGCGCAAAGGGCAAGGTCGATATAATCGACCTCAGTCTGTAGAAAAAGGTCAATATAAAGCGGAAGGAAAGAGTTGAGTTTATGCTGCCGCCGTGCGGCGGACAGCTTACGCTCATTTCTCAAATTACTTTCGCAATTCGAGAAATAAGCTACGGGGAAAACCATCAGGGCTTTCACCCTCAAGTTTAGATAAAAGCCGCTCGCAGATGCGTCATTAAGCAATTTTTAAGGCATTAAAAATTGCTTTAAATCGAGGAAACCCGCTACAGCGGGTGGTCGATTTTTTTGCAGCTTGTCGGAAAATCCGACCCATAGGGAGGTTTTTTCGACAAGCTGAGGTCGATATAATCGACCTAAAGTGCGACCCGCTGATGTTAGGCTCGTTTTTACTGCACGAGGGGATATATCCCGCGTATCATATGAATAAGGCTGGGCATGCGGGAACCGAACCCGAGCCGCCCCACGACGATGCCTTTGGGCGCTTTTCGCCCCTTTCGTCTTGACAGGCGTCAGCCTGCCTGCGCCTCAAGTGACAAAAATCACCTCAAATTCATTCGCCGTGGGGTGCGCAGCAGTTTTTACGGAGCAGATTTTCGTCCAGACGAGGAGACCGAACGAAGGCATACTGTATGTATGTCGAGCGAGGGCGACGAAGTATGGGCGGAAAGATGCCCGTAAAAACCGGCTTGGGTTCGGTTCCCGCATGCCTAATTGGCTGACGGTCGTGCTCGACGGCACGGCGGACGATGAGGATATAAAGCTGCTGATGGATATGAGCTATGCGCTGACGGACAAATAAAAAAGGTGCCGAATTTGGCACCTTTTATTTTTGGCAAAAAGCTGTTAAGTTTTGTCAATATGCACATCGAGCTGATTGTACGGTATCTCGATATCGTTCTCGTCGAGCGCCTTTTTGACGCTGAGTGTCAGGTCGAAGTACACCTGCCAGTAGTCCTCGGTCTTGACCCACGGGCGGCAGGCTATTTCGACGGCGCTCTCGCCGAGGGCGGATACGCATACGTCGGTCGGCGGGTCTGAGAGGATCTTGGGGTTGGCGGCGGCGGTCTTTTTAAGCACCTCGACAGCCTTGTCTATGTCCGCCTTATACGACACCGAAAAGGTAAGGTCGATACGCCGCTGCTTATTGTAGGTATAATTAGTTACGCGGGATTTTACTATCTCGCCGTTGGGGATGAATACCGCCTTGTTGTCGTAGGTCATAAGCAGGGTGTACCAGATGCTTATCATCTCTACCGTGCCCTCGGTGCCGTTCGCCTCGATATAATCGCCGACGCGAAAAGGCTTAGTAAGCAGTATATTAAACCCGCCCGCGACATTAGAGAGGCTGTCCTGCAGCGCAAGACCTATCGCCACCCCCGCCGTGCCTATCACCGCTATTATTGAGGTCATGGGTACGCCGAGTATCGCGAGGACTATGGTTGCCGTCAGTATGTAGAGCGCTATCTTTACAAGCGAGTGCATAAATTTCGATACCGTGAGGTCGGCGGCGGCGCGCTTCATGCCCTTGCTCATAAGCGCAAGTATAAGCTTTGACAGCAGCAGCCCGACTATTAGTATCACCACAGCCGCAATTAGGGAGGGAAGATATGCGAGAAAGCCGTTTAACAGCTGCTCGGAAAATTTCCCCGCCTGCTGAATTTGCTCCTCGGCGTTTTCTATTATATTTTCGGTAAGATACATAGATACTGTCCTTTATTGTGATGTGTCCTCGTCAGACTTCTCGTTTACCTGTAGGGAGACGGAGTATTCGCCCGTTACCCAGCACTTGGTATTGCTGCGGCGGACTATGACCTCGGCGTTCATATCTATAGGTCCGAGGCTTAGATTAGTGCCCATTAGGTCTACCGTGACGAGTATATTTTTCGCGGTAAGCGCCGCTATATCCGAGCTCGGTCCGGTGACGCTGACGATTATTTCGTTTGTAAGTACCTCTACGTCAAAGTTGTCGGGGGCGTTAGCGACTACGATATTTTCTTTAGGAACGGTATAGGTTAGGAATGTGTAGTCGTCCGCCTCGAATTTGACTATTGCGGAGGTGTTGCCGCTCGAATTCTTATACCCCTCGGGGAGGGTTATCGGGAGCGTAATTTGCTGTAAATAGCGCGGGGTGAGCTCGCTTAGATCTATCGTGCCGACCTCAAAGCTCTCTTGGCTCTCTATCGAGTCATCGGGAGAGGAGATAGTCAGCTCCTCGGGGTATATCGAGTATTTAAGGCTGTCGATGTCGAAATTGTTGGGGACGTTGGTAAACCGTACGGTCAGCGGCAGGGTCTTTTGATTGTACATGGTCACCGTCACGGTAAAGTCCGAGGCGTCGGCGGTTATCGCGGTGTTTTCTATAGTTTCGCCGTTCGCGCCGAGCAGGACGAGCTTGCCCTTAGAGGAGATGGACGAGTCGGCCTTTCCTCTATAGTCGGCGCGTACCTCGACGGTCTTTACCGCGTTTATGTCCTCTTCGCTGCCGGTGAGGGTCACCTCGGCGGGGTCGGATACTATGCTGTCTATTTTAAGATTGCCGTCGGGGATAATGCTGTCGGCGGTTATATTCATAGAGCCGTCTGCGGCACTGAACTTGCGGCTGATTATCTTTTCTACCTTTATTCTGACCGACGCGGAGGATGCGTCTATCTGGCAGTTGACATTGTTTACGGGGACGACGTTTACGCCGACGGTATATTCTCCCGCGGAGGTTATCTCGGACAGGTCGAGCGACGCGGCAAAGTCACTGCCGCTGATATTGCCGATGTCATAGCGCTTTCCGCTTATTTGCACGGAGATCTTGTCCTCGTAGCCGTCGGCTATTTTGAGCCCGTTTTGATTCATAAAGTCGGTAGGCACGGCCGTCACGGGTACGTCGTTTACGTGCGACACTATGTCCGGGAATATCTGTATCGATATCGCAAACCACACTATCACCGCCGCTATTAGGGCTATGATTATGTTTTTAAGCTCCTTGACAAAGGTGTGCAGCAGATTTTTAAAGAATGAGAGCATCAGCTTACCGCCTCCTTTTCTTTAGCTTTATCGGAGGCCTTTTTCTTTTTAGAGCGGGTCTTTTTCTGCTCGGGGTGCTCGGGCAGGAGCTTTTCTTCCAGCAGCTTATGCAGGGTGTCTTTATTAAAGTTGCGGGTGAGCGTCCCGTTTTCGGATACCGAGATGTTGCCCGTCTCCTCGGACACTACTACCGTCACCGCGTCGGACACCTCGCTTATGCCGATAGCGGCTCTGTGGCGAGAACCGAGCGCCTTAGGTATCAGCTCCTCCTGCTGAGGCTTAGGCAAAAAGCAGCCCGCCGCATATATCATGCCGTCGCGGATTATTACCGCCCCGTCGTGAAGCGGGGTATTCGGGAAGAATATATTGCCGAATATCTCGACCGAGGGGGTGGCGTTAATAGAAGTGCCCGTATCTATCTGCTCGCCTAGCTTAGTATCGCGCTCAAATACGATAAGCGCGCCCGTGCGGGTGTGGGAAAGCTGCTCGCATGCGTCGCAGACCGCGTCTATGCACCGCTGGGTGCGAAGCGTAGCCTCCTCGTTTACCTCAAAATTCTTGGTAATGCTCGTGACCTTGGTGCGGCCGAGCTTTTCGAGGATACGCCTAAGCTCGGGCTGAAATACGATAAGAATGGCGACTATGCCGACGTTTAAGAACGTGTCTATAATTACCCGCATAGCCTTAAGCTCAAATTGGTTTACGAGGAAAAAGAGCACAGCAAGAAGAAGGATACCCTTAACAAGCTGGAGCGCGCGGGTCTCCCTGATTATCTTTATTCCTTTGTATATGAGCCACGCCAACAGCAGTATGTCGATATAATCGACAGGCTCCATAAGCCTGAATACGCTGAGGAGATTTTCCCATATATCTCTCAAATAATCCAACTGCTTTACCCCATTCCGATGCAAGAATGCCGAGTTATACGTCCGTTTATTTTATTTTAGCACTATTTACGCTTAATTTCAATATCCGCAATGAAATTTTTATAATATTTTTTCGTAATGGGGCGTTAATTTGAACAATATAGATAAAAATGCGGGGTTATCTGAATTTGCGATCTATATATGCGCAGAATTTTGATATATCCGACGCTGTATTAAATGCCGAGGGCGCGAGGCGCACCGCGCCGCCGCTTAGCGTGCCGAGCTTTTTATGCGGGAGAAAGGCGCAGTGGTAGCCCGCGCGAAGATAAAAGCCGCCGTCGGAGAGTATCTCGGCGGCCTTTGTCGAGGGTACGCCCGATATATTAAACGCCAGCACGGGCAGATATTGCTCGGTCTTATCGTTGCGGTAAATAATAACGCGGGGGTTATCTTTGAGCCCGTTTATCGCGCGGCGGACGAGCATATCCTCGTGGCGGCGAATATTGTCTATGCCCTTAGACTGTACAAATCTTATCCCCGCGGCGAGCGCGATAACGCCCGAGGTGTTAAGTGTGCCGCTCTCGAGCATATCGGGCAGAAAGTCGGGCTGGGTTATCTCGGTGCTTAGGCTGCCCGTGCCGCCCTCGATAATGCTCTTTAGCGGGTATTTTCCGTCGGTCAGCATAAGCCCCGTACCCATAGGTCCGTACAGCCCCTTATGCCCCGGGGCGCAGATAATGTTTATCCCGTCGGATAGGCTCAGCGGCAATATCCCCGCCGCCTGCGCGCAGTCCGCGATAAGGCATATGCCTTTCTCATTGCATAGGCGCGCTATCGCTTTCAGCGGGGTCGTTCTGCCGTTTAGGTTGCAGGCGGCGGTTATTACGCATATTTTGGTGTCGGGGCGGATAAGCCGCTTTATACTGCGGATAAGGTCGTCGTCGCATATGCCGCTGTCGGCTATGCTGTAGCTTACCTGCCCCGATTTATACAATGCATGGATGGGGCGGATGACGGCGTTATGCTCAAGGTCGGTGGTTATGATATGCGGGCGGCGGTAGTTGGCGGCGACGCCCTTTATCGCAAAATTAAGCGCGTGGGTGCAGTTTAGGGTAAAGACGGTATTTTCGGGCTCTGCACCGAAAAACTCGGCGCAGGCTTCTCGTGCGGCGTATACCTTTTCCGAGGTTATGCGCGACAGGGTATGCCCCGAGCGCCCCGGGTTAGCCCCGTAGTCGAGCATGGCGCGCTCGGCGGCGCGCACCACCGAGAGCGGCTTTGGATAAGTGGTCGCGGCGTTGTCAAGATATATCATTTTAACAGCTCGTCCTCCCTTTTTATCCCGAGACATTTTATCCCGCTAAGCTGCAATATGCGGCACGCCTCGTCGGGGTCGGTCTTTATCTTTACCGTGAAAACGCAGCCGCTCGGCAGGGTGAGCTTAGTATGCTGCGCGGGTATGCTTGCCCTGTTAAGTATCGAGGCGGCGCGCATTGCCGCGGTTTGCGAGCGTAATATAATAAAGCTGTTCAAAGCGTATCATTTCCTTTCAGAAAAATGTTCATTTTAAATATTCTTTTTAAAGTATATGAGCGCGAGGGGCATTTTGTGAGAAAAACGGGAAAGCGGCAATATTTTGTTATAATCCGCCGAAAAACACCTATACTATCTTTGCAATTATCGATAGAAAGGACTAAAATATGAAAGCTGTAATTATGGCGGGCGGCTGCGGGACAAGGCTGCTGCCGCTGACCGAAAGCATACCCAAGCCGCTCGCGCGGCTGTGCGGAAAGCCCGTATGCTGTTATATCCTTGAATTATTAAAAAAACACGGCTGCACCGAGGCGGTGTTTACCTTAAGATATAAGGGCGGGCTTATAGAAGAATATTTTTCCTCGGGAGAATACGAGGGGATAAAGCTCGAGTTTTCTTACGAGGACGAGCCGCTCGGCACGGCGGGCTGCGTCAAAAAGGCGGCGGAGGGGTACACCGAGCCGTTCGCGGTGATAAGCGGGGACGCTATGTGCGACTTTGACCTTTCAGCTGCTATGAGGTATCATAACGAAAAGCACGCGGACGCGACTATTATCACAAAGCGCGCCGACGACCCCAGAGAATTCGGTCTTGTTAAAAGCGAAAAGGGTAGGGTGACTGGCTTTACCGAAAAGCCGTCCTTTATCGGCTGTACCGACAATAACGCCAACACGGGGGTGTATATTTTATCGCCTAAGGTGCTTGAGCTTATACCCGAGGGGAAATTTTACGATTTTGCGTGCGACGTATTTCCGCAGATGCTGAAAAACGATATGAGCATATACGCATACGAGGAGGATGGGTACTGGTGCGATATAGGCGACCTTAAGGCGTATAAGAAATGCCAGCGCGATATGCTGGAGGGCAGGGTCAATTGCCGCATAAACGCGAGGAGATTAGCCGCGGGCGGATATTCAGACAGCGGGACGGGCAATTTTAACAACCTGCGCGCGCCGTATTATATCGGCAAAAACGTCACCTTGGGCGAGGACAGCGTTATCAGCGCGGGCGCGGTGGTAGGCGACAATGTGACTATAGGCTCGGGGTGCGTTATCGACGGGGCTATAATCTCGGACGGCTGCTTTATCGCGGACAATGTGCGATTGTGCGACTGCGTTATTTGCCCCGACGCGTCGGTAAAGAGCGGCAGCGCGGTATACGAAAACGCCGTGCTCGGCGAGCGGGCGCTTATCGGAAAGGGCAGCATAGTTATGCCCGACGTAAAGGTCTGGTCGGATAAGCAGGTAGCGGACAACGTGACGCTGAGGTCTGATATAGAAAAGGGAGCACGCGGGCGCTTTGAGCTGGAAGAAAACGGCTATGTAGGGCAGACGGGGATGACCGCTACGCCCGCCGTGATGACCCTGCTCGGGGCGGCGGCCGCCGCGATAAGCGAGAAGACCGTGTGCGTCGGCTGCCGCGCCGACGGGCGGTCGCAGGTGTTCTTACAAAGCCTTGTGTCGGGGATAAACGCCGCGGGGCGCGACTGCCTCGACTGCGGGGAGACGGCGCTGTCGGTGCTGATACACACCGGGCGGCTTGCCGACGCGGGTCTGATAATGTATGTGTCGGTAGGGGCGGACACGTCGGTGGAGATATACTCGGGCGGCGGCATACCGATAACAAGGGCGCAGGAGCGCACTCTTCAGGGGATAATGAATAGGGGCGGCGCGCCTAAGGCGAGATTTGACAAATTCGGCAGGCAGCTACTCAGCCGCGACGGCGGGGTGTATTATACCGCTATGCTCTCACGGCTATCGGACTTTGACTGCGGGTACAGTATACAGCTCGAGTGCGGCGACCCGCTTATCAAAAAATGCGCCGCCCCCGTGTTTAATAAGCTGAGCCGCGAAAACGGAAAGCGTATGATAATATCGGTCGACCACAGCGGCACCTCGGCGGCGATTTATACCAGAGAGACCGACGAGGTGGGTATGGAGCGGCTGCTGCTGCTTAATTTTCTCGACCTAATCAATAAGGGCAGCGATATAGCATTGCCGCATAATCTGCTGTTTGATATGGAAAATATATGCGACAGCTACGGTAGGACGGTGTACAGATATAACGCCTGCCCCAACGACAGCTCGGACAGTAAGGCGAGGGAGATAGCTCTGCACCAGCCTTTTATCACAGACGGGTGCGTGCTAGCGATAAATGCGCTTAAATATGCCCATAATATGGGTATGACCTTTGAGCAGGCGGTAAAAAGCCTGCCTAAATACGAGAGAGAAAAGCGCTATGTGCATCTAAGCGGCATCAGCGCGCCGGATACCTTAAGACGCCTATCGGATAAAAGCCGCAACGTAGGCGAGGGGATAATGATAGAGCGCGAAAACGGCAAGGTGCTGGTGCGCTCGGACAGGAGAGGAAAGGGGCTGTACCTTTTCGCTCAGTCGGCAAGCTCTGAAACGGCGGCGGAGCTGTGCGACTTTACCGAGGAGCTGATAAACAGCTGTGCCGACGGGGAAAATAAGCAAAAACAGCGGCGGTAAGAAATTTTCCTTGACATTCGTGCGGATTTGTTATAAAATAAATAAAGTATATGCTGTATTTTGGCGGCTTTTATTAAGCCGCTGTACATATTATGATCAATTAAGGCTATTTCCGACCAAGGTCGGACAAAAATATATTTTATAGGAACACGGCAGAAGTATTGTTACGATTTATCCACCACAGCTTACACAACGGTATTTGCACGTTTTAACGCGTAAAATTTTGTTTCTATCACGCAGATTGCCGCTATCAGCCGACCGATAAGGTCAGGGCTGTTTTTCAGCTGTCGTGAGTCCTTAGGGAAAAATGAAAGGAAAGGTGACCGAATGAGTATACTTGACTCAAAGAATTTGCTTTCTGAGGCGGAGAAGCTGAACGTAGGCGAGCAGCGCGAGGCAGCCCCCGTAAGAAAGCCGTTAAGAAATAAGAAGAAGAAAAATCCCTTTGTAAAGGAGTTTAAATTAAGCGACAACCGAGGAGAAAAGAGCGGCGAGATGAAGAGCTTTAGGCTCTCGCGACCCGACGCGGAGAAACAACCCGTATTGCGCGACCGCAACGCCTCGGACGAAAAGCCGCCGGTGCTGCGCGACCGCAACGCCTCGGGCGAAAAGCCGCCCGTGCTGCGCGACCGCAACGCCTCGGGCGAAAAGCCGCCCGTGCTGCATGACAGGTACGCAAAGAGCGGCGAGCCTAAGCCGTTTGGCAATGAGCGCGCCGACGAGGGCAGGACCTCGCTGCCTAAGGTGCTCGAAAAGGCGCACGAGAACGAAAGCAGGCGCGGGCAGGATACCGAAGAGCAGACGCGCCGCCCGCAGAAAAAGACGCCCGTGCGTATATTCGCGCTGGGCGGACTTAATGAGATAGGCAAGAACTTGTATGTATACGAGTGCGCCAATGATATGTTTATAATCGACTGCGGACTTGCTTTTCCCGACGAGGATATGCTCGGGGTGGACCTTGTCATACCCGATTTTACCTATCTTGAAAAGAATAAGGAGCATTTTAGAGGTATAATCCTCACCCACGGGCACGAGGACCATATCGGCGCATTGCCGTATCTGCTAAAGAAGATAAATGTGCCCGTGTACGGCACGCGGCTCACTCTCGGGCTTGTAGAGGGAAAGCTAAAGGAGCATGGCATACTCTCGCAGTGCTCGCTTAATGTAGTCACACCCAAGCAGCATGTAAAAATGGGCTGCATGTCGGTAGAATTTATACGCGTCAACCACTCGATACCCGACGCATGCGCATTAGCGGTGCATACGCCCGCGGGAATAATCGTGCACACGGGCGACTTTAAGGTGGACTATACGCCCATTGAGGGCGGGATAATAGACCTCGCACGGTTCGGCGAGCTGGGAAACAAGGGCGTGCTCGCACTGCTCTCCGAGAGCACCAACGCGGAGCGCCCCGGGTATACCGCCACCGAGCGCAAGGTCGGCGAGAGCTTTCGCAGTCTGTTTGCGGGGGCGGAGGGAAAGCGCATAATAGTAGCGACCTTCTCGAGCAACATACACCGCATACAGCAGATAATAAACAGCGCCGCACTGTGGAACCGCAAGGTAGCTGTGTCGGGCAGAAGCATGCTTAATGTTCTCGCAACGGCGATAGAGCTTAATTATATCAAGGTGCCCGACGGTATGCTTGTGGATATAGAGGACGTAAACAATTATCCTCCCGAGAAGATGGTAATAATCACGACAGGCAGTCAAGGCGAGCCGCTGTCGGCGCTGTCGCGAATGTCGTCGGGCGACCATAAGCAGGTATCGATAACGCCTAATGACCTTATCATAATATCCGCTACTCCGATACCCGGAAACGAAAAATTTGTCGGCAAGCTTGTAAACGAGCTTATGAAGCAGGGCGCGGAGGTAGTGTATGAGGCCATGTACGAGGTGCACGTATCGGGACACGCCTGTCAGGACGAGCTTAAGATGATGCTCGCGCTGACTAAGCCGAAATATTTTATCCCGATACACGGTGAATATAAGCACCTTAAAAAGCATGAGAGCCTTGCGATAAAAATGGGCATACCCGAAAAGAATATATTCCTTTTGAGCCTTGGGCAGGTAGTGGAGACCGACGGGGTGGATATGGCTATGACCGCTCAGGTGCAGGCGGGGCGCGTACTTGTGGACGGGCTGGGCGTCGGGGACGTCGGCTCGGTGGTACTGCGCGACAGAAAGCACCTTGCCGAGGACGGACTTATCGCGGTCGTCACCACGATAAACCGCGAGACCGGCGAGGTCATAGCGGGACCCGACATAGTGTCGAGAGGATTTGTATATGTAAGAGAGTCCGAGGAGCTTATCGAGGACGCAAAGCAGCTTATCAAAAAGACGTTAAAGGACTGCTCGGAGCATAATATAAGAGAATGGGGCAACATCAAGTCGAGCATAAAGGACGAGCTGGGCAATTATATCTATCAAAAGACAAAGCGCAGCCCGATGATACTGCCGATAATAATGGAGGTCTGATTTTCTTAAGAGCGGGGGTGACCGAATGAAAAACTTTTACAGGGACGGCGGACTGGTAATATCGGTGACGGCGCTTACTGCGGCGGCGATATTGCTCGAATTATATATCTATACGCAGAGCGTCAAGGTGTTTTGGATAACTCTGCCGTTTTTGGTGCTTATTGCGGGTTTTGTCATCGGAAAGCTCATACAGGTAACGCGAAAGACCTTTCAGTATTACGCGAGGATAAACCGCGAGCTTGAATATAAGCAGCGTATGTCGATATACACATTTCCGCTTGCGGCGGTGGTGACCGACGAAAATGACAGGATAGTATGGTGCAACAATCTTTTTGAGACCGAATTTCCGGGCGCGTGCGAGTACGGCACGCCGCTGTCGATAATTACCGAGATAAAGCCGAGGACGTTCTTTGAGCAGGACGGGCGGCTGGTAAAATACAGCGGAAAGGTGTTTAGGGTGTATGCGCGCGTTCCCGACGGGGACGACTCTAAGGATCTGACATTGCTCTTTTTCCGCAATATCACGGATTATTCGGCTATTATGACCGAGAAAAAGCTGTCGCAGCCTGTCGTAATGCTTATTATGGTGGACGGCTATGAGGAATTGATAAGCGGCTGCCCCGAGAGCGAGAAGGCGCACGTCTCGGTACAGATAGACAAGCTGCTTGAGGACTATATCGGCATGACTACGGGTATACTGCGCAAAAATTCCTCCGACCGCTTTATCGCGGTAGTGGAGGAGCGCCATATCGCCAAGATGATAGAGGGCAAGGTGGATATTCTCGATAAGGCGAGGGAGATATTTGTCGCAGACCGCGTAAACGTAACTCTGTCCATAGGCATAGGGCGCGGCGGAAAGACACTTATAGAAAGTGAAAAGATAGCGCAGCAGGCGCTGGAGATGGCGCTCGGGCGCGGCGGAGATCAGGCGGCGATAAAGACGCAGTCGGGCTTTGAATTTTACGGCGGCGTGTCTAAGGGTATCGAGCGTCAGGCTAAGGTGCGCACACGTATCATAGCGCATTCGCTGCTCGATATGGCGGACAGCGCAGACAAGATATACATAATGGGACACAAGTTCAGCGACCTGGACAGCGTGGGCTCGGCGATAGGGCTTGCGTGCGGGCTTAGAAATCTCGGCAAGGACGCGCATGTGGTGTGCGACAGAGAGACCTCGCTAGCTAAGGAGCTTATAGACTTATTCCCCGTGCCGCCGCAGACGGACGACCCCGTGTTTATCCCTCCCGCAGAGGCGGTGGAAAAGATAACCGACGACACTCTGCTTATAATAGTCGACACTCACAATCCTAAGATAATAGAGAGCGCGGAATTGTACGAGCGCGCTAAAAAGACGGTGGTGATAGACCACCACCGCAGGATGGTAAATTGCATAGAAAACGCCGCGATATTCCACCACGAGCCGTACGCCTCGTCCGCGTCGGAGATGGTGACGGAGCTGCTGCAATATTTCGGCGACGCGGGAAAGCTGAAAGCATATCAGGCGGAATGCCTGCTCGCGGGGATAATGCTCGACACCAAAAATTTTGTAATGAAAACGGGCGTGAGGACGTTCGAGGCCGCCGCGGTATTGCGTAAGCTCGGCGCGGACACGATAACCGTGAAGAAGCTGTTCTCAAGCTCGATAGACAGCTATAAGCGCAAGACGCAGATAGTAGCCGACGCTCAAGTTTACCGCAAGTGTGCGATAGCGCCCTGCGACTTTTACGCGGACGATCTGAGGATAGTAGCGCCGCAGGCGGCGGACGAGCTGCTCGGCATAAGCAACGTAGACGCGTCGTTTGTGCTGTACCGCACAATGAACGACGAGGTGTCTATCAGCGCGAGGAGCATGGGCGTTATGAACGTGCAGCTTGTAATGGAGGCGCTGGGCGGCGGCGGTCATCAGACCATGGCTGGAGTGCAGCTCAAAAACTGTACCGTACAGCAGGCGCAGCAGGCGCTCTGTCAGGCGATAGACAGCTATTATGCAAGCAATGTAAAGGCGGAGCTGTAAGGCTTTACGCGGAAAGGAAAGACAATGAAGATAATATTGCTCGAGGACGTATCGGGAACAGGTAAAAAGGGCGAGATAAAGGAAGTAAAGGACAATTACGCAAGAAACGTCCTTATCAGGAAAAAGCTCGCGGTAGAGGCGACCAACGAGGCGCTAAATCACCTCGCGGGGCAAAAGGCGTCGGCACAGCATAAGCTCGACGTAGAGGAGGCCAACGCTAAGAAGATAAAGGCGGCGCTAGACGGCAAGAATGTGGTAATAACCGCAAAGGCGGGTCAGGGCGGAAAGCTGTTCGGCTCGGTCACCGGAAAGGACATAGCGGCGCAGATAAAGACCGATATGGGCTATGATATAGATAAGAGAAAGATATCCACTAAGACCGATATCAAGAGCTATGGGGCATACGAGGCGGAGGCTAAGCTGTTTAACGGAGTCACCGCTAAGTTTACGGTGACGGTGCAGGAATAACCATATCAAGAGGGTAAAGAAATGGCGGACACGGATCTTATAGGAATAAATATGCCGTACAGCCTTGACGCGGAGCAGGCGGTCCTCGGGGCTATACTGCTCGACGCGGGCGAAAATATGATAAAGGCAGCCGCAAAGCTGCACCCCGAGCATTTTTATGTAAAGCTGCACTCGGATATCTTCGCGGTGATGACAAATATGTTCACTGCGGGAGATACGATAGATATTGTCACCGTGCTCGAAAGATGCGGCAAGGACGAGGTGTTCGAGTCTCCCGAGGAGGGAAAGAGCTATCTTGTAAAGCTGATGGAGTCGGTGCCGAGCATATCGAGCATAGACCGATACATAGAGATAGTCGAGGAAAAGAGCACCCGCCGTAAGCTGATAACGGCGGCGCAGGAGATACTCGACCGCGCGGGCGAGGGCGGCGACGATACCGAGTCGCTTATGGAGCTTGCGGAGGGGGCGATATACACCGTCCGCAATGAAAATCAGGTAAAGGGACTTACCCCGATAAAGGGGATTGTAGTCAATATACTGAACGAATTGTCCGAGATAAGCGCCAATCCCGAGAGGGAGGGCGTAAGGGGGATAAAGAGCGGCTTTCCGTCGCTGGATAAGTATATATACGGGCTGAATAAGTCCGACCTTGTGATAATCGCGGCGCGCCCCGGTATGGGAAAGACGTCGTTTGCCATGAATATGGTGGCGAGCGCGGCGAGGGCGTACCCCGATAAGACGCTGTGCGTTTTTTCCCTCGAGATGTCCAAAGAACAGCTGGTATCGCGTATGATATCGAGCGAGGGGATGATACCCAACGAGCTTATGAAGACGGGCAAATTTTCTCCCGCGCAGTGGAGACAGCTTGCGGATACGGCGGCGGTGCTGTCGGCTATGAACGTATATATCGACGACACCTCCGCGATAAAGATAAACGAGATAAAGGCAAAGCTAAGGCGAATGGATAACCTCGGGCTGGTGGTGATAGACTATCTTCAGCTTATGTCGTCTGGCAGGCGCGACCTTAACCGTGTAAACGAGATAAGCGAAATGACGCGAAATCTAAAGGTCATGGCTAAAGAGCTCAATGTGCCGGTCATAACGCTGTCGCAGCTTTCGCGTTCGGCGGAGAAAAAGGACGACAAAAAACCGCTGCTGTCCGACCTGAGAGACTCGGGCTCGATAGAGCAGGACGCGGATATAGTATTATTTTTATACCGCGACAGCTATTATTCAAAGGATATCGAAAACGCCCGCGCCTGCGAGTGCATTATCGCTAAGAACCGTCACGGCGAGGTGGCCTCGATACCGATGATGTGGGACGGGCAGTATACGAGGTTTACCGATGTGGAGTACGTCCATGCTGACCCGAGAGGTTAAAGCGCGCGCCGAAAAATACGGCATACCCGGCGGCGGCACGGTGATAGCGGCACTTAGCGGCGGGGCGGACAGCGCGGCGCTGGTATATGCGCTGTACGAGCTTAAAGACGAGCTCGGGATACGCCTGTGCGCCTGCCATGTAAATCACTGCCTGCGCGGTGAAGAGAGCGACCGCGACGAGATGTTCGTGCGCGGGATATGCAAAAGGCTAAATATACCGCTGTATGTAAGGCGGGCGGACATAATCAGCCTTAAAGCGCCCCACGAGAGCGTGGAGGAATGCGCGCGGCGGGTAAGGTACGGCTTTTTTGACGAGCTTATAACGCTATATAACGCGGCTGTTGCGACTGCGCATACCGCGTCGGACAACGCCGAAACGGTGCTGATAAATCTGCTGCGCGGCACGGCGCTGGCGGGACTATGCGGGATACCTCCGATAAGGGGGAATATTTTTCGCCCGCTGCTCGGCTGTTCGCGCAATGATACGGAAGAATACTGCCGACTTGTCGGGGCGGGGTACGTCCACGACAGCACAAACGACAGCGACGAATATTTAAGAAACTGCCTAAGGCATAAGGTGATACCCGAGCTTAAAACAGCCAACCCGTCCTTTGAGGCGGCGGTGGCGAGGATGTGCGAGAGCGTGTCGGCGGATAATATATTTCTCGATAAGTGCGCGGCTGAGGCAAAGGCGGAGTGCTTAGCAAGCGGCGGGTATGATGTGAGAAAGCTCGCCGCGCTCGACGAGAGCATACTGCGCAGAGTTGTCGCCGATATTATGAGAGAGGGCGGTATAAGGGTAAATAACCGAGCCTTATCCGACGCGGTGGAGATTATCCGCGCGGGGAAAGGTAAGACCAACCCCCAGCAGTTTAAATTTGTAAAAATACGCAAAAAGCGGCTGTATGTCGAGACCGACACCGAAAAATACCGTAAAATATGAAAATTCGGGGAAATTTTGATTAAAAACCGATAAAAATTACGACTTTTCGCATAAATCGTTTGCATTTTTCGATAAGGTATGTTATACTTTTAAAAGCCGAAAAACTTTAAACAGGCTTAACAATATTATATTATCATAGCTTATCGGAGGTAGAGCTGATATGCTCGATAAGGATATAGCGCGGGTGATATACACGCCCGAGCAGATACAAGACAGGGTAAAAGAGATAGCCCGCCGCATAAATGAGGACTTTGCGGGTGAGCAGGTCGTCGTGATAGCGGTGCTGCGCGGGTCGGTGATATTCTTTTCCGATATATTCAGAAATTTAACACTCGACTGCGAGGCGGATTTTATCTCGGTGGGCTCTTACGGCAAGGGCGCGACATCGGGAGAGCTAAAGCTTAAAAAGGATATATCCGCCGATATAAAGGGTAAGAACGTTATAATAGTCGAGGATATACTCGACACGGGCAAGACGCTTAAATTTATTTGCGATCTTTTGTCACAGCGCGAGCCGAAAGCCTTAAGAGTATGCGTGCTGCTGGATAAAAAATGCGAGAAGCAAAGCGAAGTCAAGGCTGATTATGTCGGCTTTGAGGTGGAGGATACCTTTGTAGTGGGGTACGGGCTGGACTATGCCGACAGATACAGAAATCTCCCGTACATAGGGGAGCTTAAAACCGATATATGGAGAAAATGACCGTCTTTTGTGAATAGCATAAGCGCAAAGGACGAAAAATATATTTATATGCCGTAGGCATTCAAGAAGGGAGTTATAATGCATAATAACAAATTCAAGGGAGCTTTTATTTACGTTGCGATAATATTGCTGCTTGTCATAGGAATGGTGACAATGCTGCAAATGACGGGCGGACACACCGAAAGAGCGAGATACTCGGAGATAATCGCCGAGTTTGACAATTACAATGTATCGGGCTATACGCTCGACCTCGGCTCGGGCGAGCTTATCTATGTGCTTAAGTCGGAAAATTCGCAGACAGCGCATAAGTATACGGTGCCTAACGTAAGCCTGTTTTTGCAGGATATAGATAATTATCGCAAGGAATATAACGAGAAGAACCCCGACGCGCTCCTTATGGTAGACCTTTATCCTATATCGGATAATTCTTTCCTGCTGAGCTTCTTGCCGTATCTGCTTATGGTGGCGCTTATGATAGGGTTTACCTTTATCATTATGCGTCAGGCGGGCGGCGGCAAGATGAACCAGTTCTCCAAGGCCAACACCAAAAATCAGCCCTCCACGGGTCCTAAGGTGACGTTTGCGGACGTTGCGGGAGCGGAAGAGGAAAAAGCGGAGATGGCGGAGATTGTCGACTTTCTGCGCAACCCGAAGAAGTATCAGGAGCTCGGCGCACGGATACCGCGCGGCGTACTGCTGTTAGGCCCTCCCGGAACGGGTAAGACCCTTATGGCTAAGGCGGTAGCGGGAGAGGCAAACGTGCCGTTCTTCTCGATAAGCGCGTCGGAATTTGTCGAGATGTTCGTCGGCGTGGGCGCGTCAAGAGTAAGAGACCTGTTCGACCAGGCGAAAAAGCACACGCCGTCGGTGGTATTTATAGACGAGATAGACGCGGTAGGCCGTCAGAGAGGAACGGGTCTCGGCGGCGGACACGACGAGCGCGAGCAGACGCTCAATCAGCTGCTTGTCGAAATGGACGGCTTTTCGGAAAATCAGGACGTTATCGTCATAGCGGCTACCAACCGCCGCGATATACTCGACCCCGCGTTATTGCGCCCGGGACGCTTTGACCGTCAGATAGTTGTCGGTTATCCCGACGTAAAGGGCAGAGAGGCTATACTGAAGGTCCACACTAAGAATAAAAAGCTCGGGCCGGATATTAAGCTTTCGACGATAGCTAAGAGCACGGCGGGCTTTACCGGCGCGGATCTGTCCAACCTCGTCAACGAGGCGGCTCTGCTTGCCGCAAGGAAGAACAGAAAGGCTATCGTGCAGGAGGATATAGAAGAGGCTACCATAAAGGTAATAGCGGGACCTGAGAAAAAGTCGAGGGTCGTAAGCGAGCAGGAGAAAAAGCTGACGGCGTTCCACGAGGCGGGTCACGCGGTCTGCACCTATCACTGCAAGACGCAGGACCCCGTGCATCAGGTGTCTATCATACCGCGCGGTATGGCGGGAGGATTTACCTTGTCTTTGCCCGAGCACGACCGCAGCTTTGTAAGCAAGACGCAGATGGAGGAGCAGATAATCGTACTGCTCGGCGGGCGCGTCGCCGAAAAGCTCGTGCTCGATGATATTTCCACCGGAGCGAGCAACGATATAGAACGCGCTACGGACGTGGCACGCAGCATGGTCATGCGCTACGGCTTTTCCGAAAAGCTCGGGCCGATAGTGTACGGTCACGACAACGCTGAGGTGTTCTTAGGCAGGGATTATTCGCAGGGGCGCAGCTATTCCGAAAATGTCGCGGCGGAGATAGACGGCGAGGTAAGAGAGCTTATAGAGACGGGCTACGAAAAGGCAAAGCAGATATTGCAGGACAATATGTCGCAGCTAAATATCGTGGCTGAATACCTTATCCGTCACGAGAAGATAGACGGCGAGGACTTTGCAAAGCTTATGAGCGGGGAGATAACCGATATCGACAACCCCGAGCTTAAGAGCGACGCGGAGGAGGTACTGACCGACGAGCCGCTTAATAAGGCGGACGGCGAGCCCGAAATTACAAGCGGCGGCGAGACTGATAATAACGGCGGCGAACCCGATAACAGCGCCGACCCCGAGCAGGGAGCATAAATTTTCCTATTTACAAATATCAAAAAATGTGCTATAATCATGTTATAGCGCATTTTTTGTGAAAATAACCTATATATTGCGGAGGTATGGCGGATAGATGAGTATCCCGAAGTTTATTGTGATAACGGGGCATTACGGCAGCGGAAAGACAAACGTGTCGGTAAATATTGCGCTCGACCTTGCAAAAAAGGGCGAAAATGTTACGGTGGTAGACCTTGACATAGTGAACCCGTACTTCAGGACGGCGGACTTTGAGCAGCTTTTTAAGAATAATAATGTAGAGCTGTTTAAGCCCGTGTACGCTAATTCTAACCTCGATATACCGGCACTTGACTTTGACCTTATGAGCCTTAGAGATACAAAGGGCAAGGTGGTCATAGACGTAGGCGGCGACGACGAGGGCGCAAAGGCGCTCGGGCGCTTTCAAAAGGTACTCAGCGGCAATTCGACGGTGCTGTATGTGGTAAATAAATACCGCTATCTGACTTCCGCACCCGAAGAGGCGCTGACGCTTATGCGCGAGATAGAGTATGCGTCGGGGCTAAAGTGCACGGGGATAATCAATAATTCTAACCTCGGCGACGAGACCGACGCTAAATGCGTGGAAAATTCGCTAAGGTACGCCGATACGCTGTCTAAGCTGTCTGGATTGCCGATAGCGGCGACCTGCTGTAAAGAGGAGTACGCCGACAGAGTACCCATGCCTTTTACGGTAAAGGTATTTGTCAAAAAGCCGTGGGAGGAATAATTTTAAGTAAATTCTGCCGTATAACGGCATTAATACAGCTAATAAGAAAGGAACGGTCGTAAAATGGCTAAGATGAAGGTAGACTTTGACCACTGCAAGGGCTGCGGGCTGTGCACTACAGCCTGCCCGAAAAAGATAGTCGAATTGCAGACGGAAAAGCTGAACAAAAAGGGCTATTACACCGCCGTATGTATAGACGACGGCGCGTGTATCGGCTGTGCGCTTTGTGCCGTGATGTGTCCGGACTGCGCGATAACCGTAGGAGGTGACGAGTAATGGCGGAGAAAAAGCTAATGAAAGGAAACGAGGCGCTCGCCGAGGCGGCGCTGAGAGCGGGGTGCAAGTGCTTTTTCGGCTACCCGATAACTCCGCAGACGGAGATCTCCGCATACCTGTCAAAGCGTATGCCTAAGGTGGGCGGTACGTTTTTACAGGCTGAGTCCGAGGTGGCGGCTATCAATATGGTATACGGCTGCGCGGGCTCGGGCATAAGATGTATGACCTCTTCCTCCTCGCCCGGAATATCGCTGAAGACGGAGGGTATATCCTACATAGCGGGCTCGGATCTGCCGTGCGTTATAATCAACGTACAAAGAGGCGGTCCGGGACTGGGCGGCATACAGCCCTCGCAGGCCGACTACTGGCAGGTGACCCACGCGCTAGGTCACGGCGACTTCCACGCGCTGGTATTTGCGCCCGCGTCGGTGCAGGAGATGGTGGACACCGTCACTAAGGCCTTTGATATGGCGGACGAGTTTAGAATGCCCGCAGTGATACTCGCGGACGGACTGCTCGGTCAGATGATGGAGCCCGTGGCGTTCGACGACGCGGAAATTAAAATGTCCGACGCGTCTAATAAGCCGTGGGCGGCGTCGGGACACAAAAACGCAAGAAAGCACAATATAATAAATTCGCTTTATTTGCAGCCCGATCAGCTTGAGGACAAGGTGACCGCGCGCTTTAAGAGATACGAGAAGATAAAGGCGGAGCGCAGCGAGGCCGTAAGCGACTATTGCGAGGACGCGGATATAGTTGTCGTAGCATACGGCTCTACAGCGCGGCTTGCAAAGTCCGCGGTAGAATCGGCGCGCAAGGAGGGGCTCAAGGTAGGCATTATCCGCCCCGTGACGCTGTGGCCTTTCCCTGTAAAGCAGATACAGGCCGCCGCAGAAAATGCGAAAAAGCTGCTCGTCGTAGAGATGTCTATGGGACAGATGGTAGACGACGTCAAGCTCGCGATAAACTGCTCTAAGCCCGTTGAGTTCTACGGCAGGACGGGCGGCGTTATACCCAAGCCCGCCGAGATACTTGCCAAGATAAGAGAAATGGGAGGTAAAGACTGATGCCCGAATTTAAAAGACCGCACGCTCTTGCGGACGTGACCACCCACTACTGCCCCGGCTGTACGCACGGAATAGTACATAGGCTGGTATCCGAGGTAATAGACGAGATGGGTATCGAGGGCGATACGATAGGCATATGCCCCGTAGGCTGCTCGGTCATGGCATATGATTATTTTGAATGTGATATGATGGAGGCGGCGCACGGTCGCGCTCCCGCCGTAGCGACAGGCGTAAAGCGCGCCAATCCCGACAAGTTCGTGTTCACCTATCAGGGCGACGGCGACCTTGCGGCGATAGGTACTGCGGAGATAGTACACGCCGCTACAAGAGGCGAGAATATCACCGTAATATTTATCAACAATACCACCTACGGAATGACCGGCGGACAGATGGCTCCGACCACTCTGCCCGGACAGGTGACGCAGACTACGCCTTATGGCAGAAATCCCGACGTTGAGGGCTTTCCGGTAAGGGTGTGCGAGATGCTCTCGCAGCTCAGCGGTGTGGCGCTCGCCGAGCGTGTGACCGTTATCGACCCGAAGAATATCGCCATTGCAAAGAAAGCGATAAGAAAGGGCTTTGAATTTCAGAAGAACAAGCAGGGCTTTTCGATAATAGAGGTGCTCTCCACCTGCCCGACAAACTGGGGCAAGACGCCGATAGAGGCGTTGCAGAGAGTACGGGACGAAATGATACCCTATTATCCCCTCGGTGTGTATAAGGAGGGCGCTGTAAGATGACAAATCAGATTTTGCTCGCGGGCTTTGGCGGACAGGGCATACTCTTTATGGGAAAGCTGCTCGCATATTTCGGCCTATACGAGGATAAAGAGGTATCGTGGCTGCCCTCATACGGACCCGAGATGCGCGGCGGCACCTGCAACTGCTCGGTATGTATAGGCGACGAGCCGATAGGCTCGCCCTTAGTAGACGAGCCCGATATACTTATCGTAATGAACACCCCGAGCTATGACAAATTTATCGGCTCGGTGGTAAAGGGCGGTATCGCTCTTATCGACAGCTCGCTTATTGAAGAGAAGTGCGACAGAGACGATATCAAGTGCTTTTACGTCCCCGCCACCACTCTCGCTAACGAGCAGGGCATGAAAGGCATGGCTAATATGATACTGCTCGGAAAGCTGCTTAAAGAAGCGGATATCACCTCTCCCGAGACCGTTAAAAAGGCTATGGAAAAGGTGATACCTCCAAAACGCGCTAACCTTATCGAAGCAAACCTTAAGGCTATAGAGCTTGGTATGTCGCTTTGATATTATCCGCCGTCGGCAAAGGCAGTGCAGCCTTGCGCCGGCGGCGTATTTTGACAGAATAATACTCACCGCAAACTGCAATAGCTTGCATATGTGGCATCAAGGGTGGTGGGAGCATGAAAAAGAGCGGGCTCGGGATAGACGTCTATGAGGCCTTTATTAAGCGGATGGACTATATCTTTGAGGAATTTGAGAATATATATATTTCATTCAGCGGCGGAAAAGACAGCAGCCTGCTGCTGAGCCTCACGGCGGACTATATGCGCTCTCGCGGGATAAAGAAAAAGATAGGGCTGTTTCATCAGGACTTTGAGGCGCAGTATTCTTATACCACAGAGCACGTCGAGGAGATGTTCGACAAGTACGCGGACATTGTCGAGCCGTACTGGGTGTGCCTGCCGATGGCGACGCGCACCGCGCTGGGCAATTATGAGATGTTCTGGTACCCGTGGGACGACAAGAAAAAAGACGTGTGGGTAAGGGATATGCCCAAAAAGCCGTACGTGATAAGCCTCGACAACAACCCGTTTTATTATTACAAGTACAAAATGCACCAAGAGCAACTCGCAAAGCAGTTCGGCAGGTGGTATAAGGAGACGCACGGCGGAGGACCGACGGTATGTCTGCTCGGTATACGGGCGAGCGAGTCGCTCAAAAGATACAACGGCATAGTGAATAAGCGGTACGGATATAACGGCACCTGCTGGATATCGAGGAGCTTTAAGGATGTGTGGGTCGCATCGCCCTTGTACGACTGGATGGTAAGCGACGTGTGGCACGCGTATTATAAGTTCGGCTACGAATACAACAAGATATACGACCTGTATTATAAGGCGGGGCTGAGACCTGATCAAATGCGTGTGGCCTCGCCGTTTAACGAATACGCGCGCGACAGCCTGCACCTGTATAGGGTGCTAGAGCCCAAGACGTGGGTAAAGCTGCTCGCGCGGGTGCAGGGAGCTAACTTTGCGGCGCTGTACGGCAGGACTAACGCGTTAGCCTATAGGTCGATAAAACTGCCCGACGGGCACACGTGGCGCAGCTATACTAAATTCTTGCTTAAGACATTGCCCAAAAGGATGAGCGACAATTATATCGAAAAGTTCAACACCTCGATAGACTTTTGGCACAATATAGGCGGAGGGCTGTCCGAGGAGACGATAGCGGAGCTTGTCGAGCAGGGCTATCATATCAGGCGCAACGGCGTGTCTAATTATACGCTGGATAAAAAGGCACGGGTGGTGTTTGTCGGCGAGATACCCGACGACACCGACAACATTCTCACCACAAGGGACATTCCGAGCTGGAAAAGAATGTGCGTGTGCATACTGAAAAACGACCACTCCTGCAAGACCATGGGTTTCGGCGATACTAAGGCTCAGCGCGAGCATATAAGAGAAATAAAGAAAAAATATCAAAGTTTGGAGGATGAACCGATTGGAGTATAACAGCCCCGTATACAGCATAAAGGCGGTGCCTATCGAGAAGATAGTGCCTAATTCGTATAACCCCAACGCGGTCGCTCCGCCCGAGCTTAGTCTGCTGTATGACAGCATAAAGCAGGACGGGTACACAATGCCGATAGTGTGCTATTATTCTAAGGACGACGACAGGTATATAATCGTGGACGGCTTTCACCGTTATCGCGTTATGCTAGAGCATAAGGACATATATGACAGAGAGAACGGCATGCTGCCCGTAAGCGTGATAAATAAGCCGCTCGCGCAGCGAATGGCGAGCACGATACGGCACAACAGGGCGCGCGGCTCGCACGTGGTGGACCTTATGAGCAATATTGTAAAGGAGCTGCACGAGTTAGGCCGCTCAGATAAGTGGATATCAAAGCATTTGGGCATGGATACCGACGAGATATTAAGGCTAAAGCAGATAACAGGGCTCGCCGCGCTGTTTAAGGATGTGGATTTTTCTGAGGCGTGGGCGCCGCAGGAGGAGAGCGACGAGGTGTTCTGCGGCGAGGGCTATTTGTCCGACGAGGAGGTCGTGGACGCTAAGACAAAATAGCGCGAAAATACATAAATTGACTCTTCACTGCTTGACAGTCTTATGCCTTTATGGTATAATTATTATAATTCAGTATGGGCAGATATGCTCGTACCAAAAATAAAGGAGGACGATCCCCATGGGAAGAAAAAAACTCACTATGGACGGTAATAACGCTGCCGGTCACGTTTCATACGCGTTTACCGATGTTGCCGCTATTTACCCCATAACTCCTTCCTCCGTTATGGCTGAGGTAACAGACGCCTGGGCTACGGCGGGAAGAAAAAATATCTACGGTCAAGAAGTCAAGGTCGTAGAGATGCAGTCCGAGGCAGGCGCGGCGGGCGCAGTACACGGCTCGCTCGCGGCAGGTGCATGCACCACTACCTACACCGCATCTCAGGGCTTGCTGCTCATGATCCCGAATATGTACAAGATAGCGGGCGAGCTGCTTCCGAGCGTTATACACGTATCGGCGCGTGCGGTAGCGTCTCACGCACTCTCGATATTCGGCGACCACAGCGACATATACGCTTGCCGTCAGACAGGTTATGCTATGCTGTGCTCCACTAACCCTCAAGAGGTTATGGATCTCGGCGCGGTAGCTCATCTGTCTACATATAAGGCAAGAGTTCCGTTCCTGCATTTCTTTGACGGCTTCAGGACCTCTCACGAGATACAGAAGATAGAGGTCTGGGATTATGATACACTCGACAAGATGCTCGACCACGAGGCTGTAGACGCGTTCCGCAACAGAGCACTCAACCCCGAGCACCCCGTACTCCACGGCACGGCGCAGAACCCCGACATTTTCTTCCAGGCAAGAGAGGCAAGCAACAAGTACTATGACGCTACTCCCGCCATTGTTCAGGAATATATGGACAAGGTAAACGCCGAGATAGGCTCAGACTACAAGCTGTTCAACTACTACGGCGCACCCGACGCAGAGCAGGTAATAGTCGCTATGGGTTCGGTATGCGACACGATAGAAGAGACTATCGACTATATGGCGGCACAGGGCAAGAAGGTCGGTCTTGTTAAGGTAAGACTGTACAGACCGTTCAGCGTTAATGCTTTTGTTGACGCTATACCCGACACCGTTAAGAAGATAACCGTACTCGACAGGACTAAAGAGCCCGGCGCGCTCGGCGAGCCGCTGTATCTTGACGTCGTTGCCGCTCTTAAGCAGGCGGGCAAGTTTACCGACGTTCCGGTATACTCGGGTCGTTACGGTCTCGGTTCTAAGGACTGCAACCCCGCGCAGATCATCGCGGTATACAATAACAGCGAGAAGCCGAGATTTACTATCGGCATAGAGGATGATGTTACCGGTCTTTCACTGCCGATAGGCGAGAACCCGAACACCACTCCCGAGGGCACTACCTGCTGCAAGTTCTGGGGTCTCGGCTCTGACGGTACCGTCGGCGCTAACAAGAACTCCATCAAGATAATCGGCGACCACACCGATATGTACGCTCAGGCATACTTTGCATACGACTCGAAGAAGTCGGGCGGCGTTACCATTTCGCACCTGCGTTTCGGCAAATCGCCCATAAAGTCTACGTACTTTGTAAATAAGGCTAACTTTGTAGCCTGCCACAACCCCTCGTATATCGACAAGTACGATATGGTAGAGGACGTTATACCGGGCGGCTCGTTCTTACTGAACTGCCAGTGGAGCGTAGACGAGCTCGACGAAAAGCTCCCCGCACCCGTTAAGGCATACATCGCAAAGAATAACATCAACTTCTACATCATCAACGCGATAAAGGTAGCTAAGGAGATAGGCCTTGGCAACAAGACCAACACCGTGCTCCAGTCGGCATTCTTCTCCATAGCTAATATAATCCCCGCAGATCAGGCTATCGAATATATGAAGCAGGCGGCATACAAGTCCTTTGCTAAGAAAGGCGAGGATATCGTCAATATGAACTACGCCGCTATCGAAAGAGGCGCGGGCGAGGTCATAAAGGTAGACGTTCCCGCATCGTGGGCTGACGCAGAGGGCACTCTCCCCGTACATACCGCCGAGGGCGAGAGAAAAGACCTTGTTGATTTTGTCAATAATATCCTTATCCCCGTAAACGCTCAGCGCGGCGACAAGCTGCCCGTATCCACCTTTGTAGGTATGGCTGACGGCACGTTCCCGCAGGGCAGCGCGGCATATGAGAAGCGCGGCATAGCGGTTGACGTTCCCGAGTGGATACCCGAGAACTGCATACAGTGCAACCAGTGCTCGTTCGTTTGCCCGCACGCAGTTATCCGTCCCGTAGTGCTTTCTGAAGAAGAGGCGGCTAACGCTCCCGCAAGCACTAAGGCTAAGGACGCTACAGGCCTCAGCGGATATAAGTTTGCTATGGTAACGTCGGTGCTCGACTGCACAGGCTGCGGCGTGTGCGCGCAGGTCTGCCCCGCTAAGGAGAAAGCACTAGTTATGAAGCCTCTCGACACTCAGATGGAGGCTCAGGCGGCATTTGATTATGCTATGACCGTATCCGACAAGCCCGAGGTACACGAGAAGTTTAAAGAGACTACCGTTAAGGGCTCGCAGTTCAAGCAGCCGCTGCTCGAATTCTCGGGCGCATGCGCAGGCTGCGGCGAAACTCCTTACGCTAAGCTGATAACCCAGCTGTTCGGTGACAGAATGTACATCGCCAACGCAACGGGCTGCTCGTCCATATGGGGCGGCTCCGCTCCCTCGACTCCTTACACCGTTAATAAAGAGGGCAAGGGTCCCGCTTGGGGCAACTCGCTGTTCGAGGATAACGCAGAGTACGGGCTCGGTATGTTTATCGCTCAGGATACCTTAAGAGGCAGAGCGCAGGCTCAGCTTAAGGCGCTTTATGAGCAGGCAGAAAATCCCGACGTTAAGGCTAAGATAGACGCATACTTTGAGACCGCAAACGACGGCAAGGCTAACGCGGCGGCTACTAAGGAATTAGTCGCAGCTCTCGAGGCTTGCCCGTGCGATAAGCCCGAAAAGGCGGCTGTGCTCAAGGCTAAGGACTACCTCGCTAAGAAGTCCAACTGGATATTCGGCGGCGACGGCTGGGCATACGATATAGGATACGGCGGTGTTGACCACGTTCTCGCATCCGGCAAGAATGTCAACGTGTTCGTATTCGATACCGAGGTTTATTCCAACACAGGCGGACAGGCGTCTAAGGCTACCAACATCGGCGCCGTTGCACAGTTTGCCGCAGGCGGTAAGGACGTTAAGAAGAAAGACCTCGCGGGCATAGCTATGAAGTACGGCTATGTATATGTAGCTCAGATAGCTATGGGCGCGGATATGAACCAGTGCCTTAAGGCTATCGCAGAGGCTGAGGCATATGACGGTCCGTCGCTCGTGATAGCATACGCTCCCTGCATTAACCACGGTATCAAGGGCGGTCTGACCATCGCTCAAAAGGTTGAGAAAGAGGCTGTACAGGCAGGTTACTGGCACCTGTTCAGATTTAACCCCGCCGCTCCCGAGGGAACTAATCCGTTCACTCTCGACAGCAAGGCTCCTACAGGCGACTATAAGGAGTTTATGATGAGAGAGGTTCGTTACAACTCGCTTATGCGTGCTAATCCCGACAGAGCTAACGCACTGTTTGATAAGGCTGTCGCTAACTCCAAGCAGCGCTATGACGATCTTGTAGGTCTCGTAGAGTACTACAAGCCCGAAAAGTAATTGAGCTTACGCTCTTAAAAAGCCGATAGGTTTTACGTCCCCCCGATTGTTATTCGGGGGGATCATTTTTTTACGATTGAATTTTGCCGAGGTTTGTAGTATAATAAATATAGCTAATAAAAAGTATACGGAGCGGAAGATGAAGAATGATTTTTCAAAGGGGAGCGTACAAAGAAATATAATCGCTCAGTCTGTGCCGCTGCTGTTTGCTCAGCTTGTACAATTGCTGTACAACGTGGTGGACAGGATATACATAGGGCATCTGCCCGATATAGGAAATATGGCGCTTACGGGGATAGGGCTCGCTTTTCCGCTGACCTCGCTTATAGCGGCGTTTACTAATCTGTTCGGGATAGGCGGCGTGCCGCTGTTTTCTATAGCGAGGGGCGCGCACAAGCACGGCAGGGCGGAGCATATACTCACCCAGTCGTTTATGCTGCTGATGGTAAGCTCGGTGTTTATCGGGGCGCTGTGCTTTATATTCAGAGAGCCTGTGCTGTATCTGTTCGGGGCGAGCGACGAGTCTTATATTTATGCGGACAGCTATCTTAAGATATACCTTATAGGCACGACGTTTTCTATGCTGTCGACGGGGCTGAACGGGTTTATCAACGCCGAGGGCTTTCCGCGTATAGGTATGCTGACGATATTTATCGGGGCGGCGCTTAATCTGCTGCTCGACCCGCTGTTTATTTTCGTATTCGATATGGGAATAGAGGGCGCGGCGATAGCGACGGTGATAAGCCAGGCGGTATCGGCGGCGTGGGTGGTGTGCTTTTTCTTTGGGAAAAAGACGCTTTGCCGCATACGCAGAAAATACCTGCCGCCCGATATTTCCCTTATAAAAAAGATAACCGCGCTCGGGCTGTCGGGATTTATTATGCAGGGGACTAACTGCCTTGTGCAGGGGGTATGCACCCATACGCTGAAAGAATACGGCAGCGACCTGTACGTCGGGGTAATGACTGTGCTTAATTCCGTCCGCGATATTTTTACCCTGCCTATACACAGCCTGTCAAACGGCGCGCAGCCCGTGCTCGGCTTTAATTACGGGGCGGGGAGATACGACCGCGTGCGAAAGGGCATACTGTTTATGTCTGTTGTCGGGGTGGCGTACACCGTCATTGCGTGGATAGCGGTATTGCTGCTCCCGCACGCGATAGTGTCTGTATTTACCTCCGACGCCGAGATGCTCGAGGCTGGGGCAAAGGCGCTCGGGCTGTACTTTTTCGGATTTTGCTTTATGGCATTGCAATTTGCGGGGCAGTCGGCGTTTACGGCGCTGGGGTGCACAAAGCGCGCTATATTCTTCTCACTGCTGCGCAAGGCGGTGATAGTCGTGCCGCTGACTATGCTGCTGCCTATGGCGGGGCTCGGGGCGGACGGTGTATTTATTGCTGAGCCTATATCTAATCTGCTCGGCGGGGCGGCGTGCTTTATCACTATGTGGTTTTCATTATATAGAAGATTGCCTATCGAAAATAAACCTGTGGAGGAATAATAAATATACCCCGTGAATTTTTCACGGGGTATATAGTTTTATTTGCCTTGCTGTCCGTAATAGGCGTTCTTGCCGTGCTTTCTGAGAAAGTGTTTATCGAGCAGGGACTGCTGAATTTTGCCGATATCGGGGTCTAACAGCATATTGAGAAGTGCCATATGTGCTACTTGCTCCATAACGGTGGCGTTGTAGACCGCGCTGTCGGGGGTCTTGCCCCAGGCAAAGGGGCCGTGGCTGAATACGTTTACGCCCGGGACGGTATTCGGGTCTATATCGCGGTCGACAAAGGTGCGGACGATCACCTTGCCCGTCTCTAGCTCGTACTCGCCGTTTATCTCGGTGTCGGTCATAGCGGGCGTGCAGGGGATATCCCCGTAAAAGCTGTCTGCGTGGGTGGTGCCGAGCGCGGGTATATCCATGCCGCTCTGTGCGAAAACAGTGCAGTAGGTCGAGTGGGTGTGCACCACCCCGCCTATATCGGGAAACTGCCTGTACAGCTCGAGGTGGGTGGGGGTGTCCGACGAGGGGTTCAGCGCACCCTCCACCTTATTGCCGTAAAGGTCGATAACGGGCATATCCTCGGGAGAGAGCGTGCTATAGTCTACCCCCGACGGCTTAATTACAACTAAGCCCTTTTCTCGGTCGATACCCGATACGTTGCCCCACGTAAAGAGCACCAAGCCGTTTTTTACAAGCGCCATATTTGCGTCGTAAACCTGTTTTTTAAGCTGTTCAAGCATAATTTTCTCCTTAATCGCACTTTTTGAAAAACCTGTTTCTTATCCGCCTGATAAACTCGTTGCGCATATCGTAGATCTCGTTGAGGCTTAGCTGCGCCTTGTTTACGCAAAAGGCGGAATTTTGCGTAAGATAGATGATAAAGCTCTTTTCAAGCTCGTATACCGCGAATACCGTGTCCCACTTTGCGGATACGTCGGTCTCGGTACGGCCGCCGAAAATATTTATCGACGAGGGGGTAAGCTCGAGGGTGCGGGTGGCGTTAAGCGCGACCTTGCCGTACTTTATGCCGTCCTTGACCTTTTTATTTATCCTGATAAAAACTATGGGGATAAGCATTAAGCACACTGCCGCTATGATAATTCCTACCCAGATAGGATAGACATTAAGCACGCCGAGCAGCACCCCTGCCGCCGCAAGCACTATCGACAGCGCGATAATAAGGTAATTCGACTTCTTGCGATGAAACTCGGTAAAGTGCACTATCTCCCTATAATCGTCGGCGGTAGTGGTTATGTCTTTCTTTATATACATATATAATATACTCCTTTGTCAGCTTTGCTCTTGTTCTTCATTTTGCTCTTTTATCTGAAAGCGCAGGCGGATTATACGGCGTTCTTCCGCCTCGGTCACCGTAATAATAAAATCTTCCGTCTCGGTCTTGTCGGATACCGTCGGTATCCTGCCGAAAAGCTCCATTACCCAGCCGCCTACGGTGCGCGCGGAGCTGTCTATGTGCAAAGCCTTGCCCTTTTCGTCCGTCCAATAGCGGCGAAAGGCGTTTAGCGATACGTCGCCGTTTATGCTGAACATATCCTCCGAGATAAAGGTCAGCGGCGATACTATCTTTTCGTTCTCGTCCCATATCTCGCCGACAAGCTGCTCGAGGATATCCTCGATAGTCACTATGCCGAGCGTCCCGCCGTATTGGTCGAGCACTACCGCCATATGCAGCTTGTCGTGCTGCATTGTGCGCAGTATGTCGGATATTTTCATCAGATGCGGGAAGTACTTTATCTCCTGCAATATATCCCTTAATATAAGGTCGCCGCCCTTTTCCATATAGGCGAGGAAAAAGTCCTTTTGCGTGATAAGTCCGCATATCCTGTCGAGCGAGCCTTCGTATACCGGCAGGCGGGAAAAGCCGCTTTGTATAAAGGTATCCCTTACCTTTTCTACGTCCTCGTTCATCTCCACGCCGACAACGTCCACGCGGTGGGTGAGTATCTCGTCTACGACCGTTTCGTCAAAGACAAGCGCGCTTTTTACAAGGGAGCTCTCTTGCTCCTCGAGCACGCCCTCGTCCTCTATTTCGTCTATTATACGCATAAGCTCCTGCTCGGTCACCGTCACCGACTTTTTATTGCCGAAAAGCCTTGACACGCCCTTTTTCAGCAGCAGGAAAAACGCGGTCAGGGGCGTAAGGATATAGGTCAGCACGGTGAGTATCCCGCTCGTCGCGACGGTCATACCCTCCGAATGGTCGTTCGCTATGCTCTTGGGCATGACCTCGCCGAATATTAGTAATACCAGCGTCAGCACGACGGTCGCCCAGATAGGGCCGCTTTCTTCTCCGATTAGGCTTACCGCGAACACCGTCGCTAATGATGAGGCGGCGATATTGACTATATTGTTGCCGATAAGTATGGAGGTCAGCACCTTGTCGTACTTGTCGATAAGCTTAAGCGCGAGCTTTGCGCCCTTAGAGCCGTTCTCCTCCATGCTTTTCAGGCGTATGCGGTTCGCTCCGGTGAGAGCGGTCTCGCTCGCGGAGAAAAACGCCGAGCAGACTATGAGGATAAATATAACCGTTAATACCATTAAGTATTCCTTTCGGACTAACCGCAAAATCCGAATGTCAAAAAAGGCATTCGGATATTGTAATTCTTATATTATGAAAAGTTTTTCTTCAGGTCGTCGCCGAACTGCTTTATCTTGTCGAAAAAGCCGCTGCGCTTTTCATAATTTTGCGGGGTGAGCTCCTTTTCAAAATTCTTGAGCGCTTCCTTTTGCTTTTTATTAAGCCGCTTGGGGACTTCTATAGTGACGCGCACCATCTGATTTCCGCGCCCGTCGCGCTGCAATTTCTTTATGCCCTTGCCGCTGAGCCTAAATACCGTGCCGGGCTGAGTGCCCTCGGGTATCGTGTATTTTACATTGCCGTCTATGGTCGGAACTGTCAATTCGTCGCCGAGCACCGCCTGAGCGTAGGTGATGGGTATATCGCACCACACGTCAAAGCCCTTGCGCTCGAATATCGGGTCTTTTCTGACGGTTATGCGGACATTGAGGTCGCCCTTGCTGCCGCCGTTAATGCCGCTGTTGCCCTCGCCGCGCACACACAGCGTCTGTCCGTTGTCTATGCCGGCGGGGATATTTATAACTACTTTCTTTTTGCGCTGAACGCGTCCGCTGTTACACTCGGGGCAGGGGGTGTCTATTATCTTGCCCTTGCCGCCGCACCTCGAGCAGGGTCGCGTGGAGGTCATAACTCCGAGTATGCTGCGCTGCTGAAAGCGCACCTGACCCGTGCCCTTGCACTCGGGGCAGGTCTTAGGCGACGTACCCGCCTTAGCTCCCGTGCCGTGGCAGGCGTCGCAGGTCTCGGCGCGGTTTATCTCCACCTCGTGCGAGAGCCCCTTACACGCCTCCATAAAGCTTATATCAAGGCTTATGGAGATGTCTGAGCCGCGCCGAGGCGCGTTAGGATTGGCGCGCTGAGCCGCTCCTCCGCCCCCGAATATCGAGTCAAATATATCCCCGAGGTCGATGCCGTCGCCGCCGGCAAAGCCTCCGCCAAAGCCGCCGAAGCCCCCGCCGTAGCCTCCCGCCGAGCCGCCGTAAGAGGGGTCTACCCCCGCGTGCCCGAACTGGTCGTACCGCGCGCGCTTTTGCGGGTCGGAAAGCACGTCGTTCGCCTCGTTTACCTCTTTGAACTTTGCCTCCGCCTCGGGATTGTCGGGATTAAGGTCGGGGTGGTACTGCTTTGCGAGCTTGCGGTACGCCTTTTTTATCTCGTCGTCCGACGCGCCCTTTTGCAGTCCGAGTACCTCGTAATAATCGCGTTTTTGAGCCATATGATCATCTCTCCGTATTTGACCTTAACGCACACAGGACACAGCCCTTAGGCTGTGCCTTGTGTGCTAAGGAATTATTAGTTTACGTCTGTATAGTCCGCGTCGACTACATTGTCGCCGTCCGAGCCGCCGTCACCGCTCGTGCCCGCGCCCTGTACGTCGGTCTGAGCGTTCTGCGCGCTCTGAGCCTGGGCGCCCTGCTCCTTATATATCCTCTCGGCTACGGAGTAGAATGCCTTTTGCAGCTCGTCCTGAGCGGTCTTTATCGCCTCGGTGTCGGTGCTCTTAAGAGCCTCTTTGAGCGCGTCTATCTTGGGATTTACCGCAGCCTTATCCGCGTCGGTGACCTTGTCGCCGAACTCGTTCATAGACTTCTCGGTCTGGTATACCATCTGGTCGGCGTTGTTGCGAACTTCGACCTCTTCCTTGCGCTTTTTATCCTCGGCGGCGTAAGCCTCGGCTTCTTTAACAGCCTTGTCGATGTCGTCCTTGCTCATATTGGTAGAGGCGGTTATCGAGATGTGCTGCTCTTTGCCTGTGCCGAGATCCTTTGCGGATACGTTTACGATGCCGTTAGCGTCGATATCGAAGGTGACTTCTATCTGCGGGATACCTCTGGGTGCGGGGGCGATGCCGTCAAGTCTGAACATGCCTATCGACTTGTTGTCCTTTGCAAATTCGCGCTCGCCCTGAAGTATATTGATATCAACGGACGGCTGATTGTCGGAGTAGGTCGAGAATATCTGACTGTGCTTTGTGGGGATGGTCTTGTTTCTCTCTATCATTCTTGTGCATATTCCGCCCGCGGTCTCTATACCGAGCGAGAGCGGGGTAACGTCGAGCAGTAACAGCCCCGTTACCTCTTTATTGAGCACGCCGCCCTGAATAGCAGCGCCCATAGCGACGCACTCGTCGGGGTTGATGCCCTTGAACGGCTCTTTGCCGGTATAATTCTTTACAGCCTCTTGTACGGCGGGGATACGGGTCGAGCCGCCTACGAGCAGCACCTTGTCTATCTCGCTCATATTGAGCCCCGAGTCGCTTATTGCCTGCTTGAACGGTCCCATTGTAGCTTCTACAAGGTCGGCGGTCAGCTCGTTGAATTTAGCGCGGGTGAGCTGTACGTTAAGGTGCTTGGGTCCCGTTGCGTCGGCGGTGATATACGGGATATTGATGTTGACGGAGGGGGCGTTGGAGAGCGCTATCTTAGCTTTTTCCGCCTCGTCCTTAAGTCTTTGCATAGCGAACTTGTCGTTTTTGAGGTCGACGCCGTCGCTCTTCTTAAACTCGCTTACGAGGTAGTCTATCACTCTTTGATCGAAGTCGTCGCCGCCGAGGTGGTTGTTGCCCGCTGTCGCGAGAACCTCCTGCACGCCGTCGCCTATTTCTATTACCGATACGTCGAACGTGCCGCCGCCGAGGTCGTATACGACTATCTTTTGCTCCTTTTCTTTATCGATGCCGTATGCCAAAGCCGCCGCGGTAGGCTCGTTTATGATACGGTGTACGTTAAGACCCGCTATCTGTCCCGCGTCCTTGGTAGCCTGACGCTGCGAGTCGGTAAAGTAGGCGGGTACGGTTATCACCGCGTCGCTTACCTTTTCGCCGATATAGCTCTCCGCGTCGCTCTTTAGCTTTTGAAGTATCATCGCGGATATCTCCTGCGGAGTGTACTTCTTTCCGTCGATGTCTACCTTATAATCGCTGCCCATATGGCGCTTGATAGAAATAACGGTCTTGTCGGGGTTGGTGACAGCCTGGTTCTTAGCCTGCTGACCTACCAGACGCTCGCCGTCCTTGGTGAATGCCACTACGGACGGGGTCGTTCTCGAACCCTCGGAGTTTGTTATGACGGTAGCCTCGCCGCCCTCGATAACGGATACGCAAGAATTAGTCGTACCTAAGTCAATTCCTATTATTTTTCCCATAATAAATTATCTCCTTTATAATTTTTTCGTTTCGGTCACTTTACGACCGATACCATTGCAAAGCGGAGAATTTTATCTCCTATCTTGTAGCCCTTTTGAAATGTGGCGGCTACCGTTCCGGACTCGGCGTCCTCTTTCTCTACCTGCTGCACCGCTTGGTGGAATGAGGGGTCAAACGGCTCGCCGTCCGACTTTATCTCCTCTACGCCTAAGTTGGTCAGCGCGGTGACAAAGTTTTCACGGATAAGCTCCACGCCCTTTTTATAATTAGGGTCGGTGCACTGTGCGTTAAGCGCGTGCTCGAGACTGTCCATAACGGGTAAAAACTCCGTCAGCGTCCGCGCGGTTATCTCGGGGGTCAGCTCTAAGCGCTCTTTTGCCGCGCGCTTGCGGTAGTTGTCGTATTCTGCCATAGTCCTGAGCAGCTGATCCTTTAAGTTTGCTATCTCCTCGTCCTTAGGGTCGGGGGCGGGCTGCTCGGGCTGCTGTTCTTCTTGCTCCTTTTGCTCTTCTTGCTGTTCTTTTGCCTCCTGTTCGTCCTGCTGTTCACTTTCCTCCTGTTCGTTCTGCTGTTCTTCTTTTTCCTCCTGTTCGTTTTGCGACGGGGTCAATTCGTCGCTTTTCTCATACTCCTTTTTATTCTTTTTGCTCACTGCTTTCTGCCTCCTTTTCTATGCTTTCGAGCTGTTCTGATTCGTCCGAGGGTGATAAAGCATTGGTCACCTTCGCACTGAAATATTCAATATAAGGAATTATCTTTTTATAATCCAGCCTTACGGGTCCTATCACCGAAAAGCTGCCCGCCCTGCGGTCGCCCTTAGAAAAGCTTGCGGAGATAACGCTCGAATTAGTCACCGCAAAGGTGTCGGAGTCCTTTCCGAATTTTACGCTTATCCCCGAAAAGCTGTCGTCAAGCAGGCTCGCGAGCTCGTTTTTGCTCTCTATCAGAGTTATTATCTCGTTGCCTGTAAACTCCTTGCACTCGAGCAGGTTTCTTTCTCCCGAGATGTCCACCCTTTGCTGCATAAGCTCAGCGGACAGGTCCGCCACCGCCTTAAGCAATGGGGAGAGCGTCAGCATATAATTGCCGAGCGCCTGCGATATTTTTTCGATATACTCGTCGGACAGATCTTCGAGATTTAGCCCCGTTAGGTTGCGGTCGATAAACCGCTTGAAAAAGTCCATCTGCTCGTCGGTGATGTCAAAGCTCAGTCGGCATACGCGGTTCTTGATGCTGCCCTGCGAGGTTATCAGCAGCAGGACGTACATACGCCTGCCGGTCGGTATCACCTCGACCTTGGATATGACCGAAAACTTGCTGACCGCGCTCTCGGAGACTATCGCGCACTTTGTCACTTCGGCGAGGGCGTGCCCCGCGTTCTCGATAAATTCGCTCTCGTTCTCTGCGGAGATATTATCAAATATACGGTCTAT
>CANQED010000014.1 GCA_947594425.1 uncultured Ruminiclostridium sp. | reverse complement strand
AACAAAACCTCCTATGTTTCTATTATACCATAGGAGGTCTTTTTTGTCACTGTTCTTTTTTACTGGTGCGGTTCATTATTTTTCGCAGTATTAAACGCATAAAAAGGCGCAGCGCCTTAGGATTTTTCCCCAAAAAATAATAAAACAATAGAGCCGACGCGTGTGCGTCGGCTCAAGCTGTCTTAAGTAATTCTATTACGAATTAGCAAGTGCCTCTCTGTAGGGATCGAGGTAGCCCTCTACCGTGCCGAAGTACTTGTCGCGGATAGTGGTGTAGGAGTCGCCGAACATGAACGGTCCGCCGAGGATAGCCTCTTGACCGTCGGCGTTGCCGGTCTGGATAAGATCGGTAAGCTCCTGCCTAAATCCGAAGCAGTTGTCAAACAAGAACGTGAACTGATCGCTCTCGGGGTTCTTAAGCTCCATAGACAGATCATAAAGCTCCTCGGACATAGCGGTGTGCGAGGTGTTCTGCCTTAACTCTTTACCGCAGTTAGCGCAGGTGGACAGAGTCTTGTCGGTATTTCTCTCGCCGCACTCGGTGCACTTAGGATAGTATACGGTCTCTGCGAGCGCCTCTTTCTTGGCGTTCTCTATTCTCTGCGGGTCGATCTCGTTTTCGCGGCAAAGCTCCATGTATCTGAGCGCAGCCTTTACGTTCTTTGCGTTAGCGGGAACGAGATAGCCGAAGGTATCGGTGTTCATATAGTACTTGTCTGCCTGCTCGTCTCTGGGAATAGGAACATACTTTATATCCTGATCCTTCATAGCGGCCTTAGTGGTAGAATAACCCCAGTCAAGACCGAATTCGCTGAACAGGGTCTTGCCGTCGAGAAGCGCCTCGCCGGGCTGCTTGTACTCGGGCTGTACCATATTCTCCTTAGCTATTTCGGATAAGAAGTCCTGACATCTCTGGACGTTAGCGTCCTTCATATTGTTGAGTATCTGCTTGTTCTCGCCGTCGACCTTAATAAGCGGGGTGCCGGTCGAAACTATAAACGGCATTGCCACGAAGCCCGTAGGCATAACGCCGAAATAATCGTCGCCGAGGTCGCACCACTCTATCATAAGGTTCTTCCATGCTTCCCATGTCCACTCGCCCTGCTGATAAAGCTCAAACGGGTCGGTGGATATGCCCTCGTTCTCGAGAGCGGTCTGGTTGTAGATAAGTACAACGCCCGAGCGCAGCTGATAGGGGATGTAATAATGCTTGCCGCCGTAGTTGTAGCTCTCGGCGGTCTCTTTTATCCCGCTCCAAAGCGCGCTGTCGAGGTCGATGTAATCGTCAAGAGGCGTGTACAAATTCTGCTGTATGCCGTGGGGGAAGCTCATCCACTCGTAGCTTACCATATCGGGCGAGCTGTCCGAGGCTACAAGCTGTGCCTGCTTAACAAAATATTCGGTAGAGGTAGTGGCTACGTATTCTACCGTATAGCCCTCATCCTGGAATTTTTCCACGATGTCCTTGTCCTGAACGTTGATGTCATAATAGCCGCACCAATTCAGTACGGTGCCGTTAGAGGGCGCCTCTACGGTGCCGCCGCTGCTGCCGCCCGAGCTCTCTTCAGAGCCGCCCGTGCTGTCTGCGGTGCTGCTGTCTGCGCCGCCGGCCGAGCTCTGATCGCCCGTCGAGCTTTCGCCCGCTGTCGAGCTTGTACCGCCCGCCGAAGATGTGCCCGATGTTGCTGTGTTGTTGGCGCATGCGGTAAACGCTGTCGCGGACATAGCCGCCGCCATTATACAGCAAAGGACCTTTTTGCTGAGTTTCATTTTGTTGACCATTCCTTTCGGTCGGGAATACTTAGACGGCACTTCGCCGACCCACCCGACATTAGATTGATAGCTTATTGAGGTAATGTAAAAAGATACATTACTACATTATTATTATATATCATTCAAAACGGAAATTAAATAGGAAATCAAAACAATTTTTATACCCGCGATTTATGAATATTGCACAAAAAGCAAGCGTATGCAAAAAATCGTTTACAAATCTTTTATTTCTATTTGTGAAAACCATTGCGCGGCGGGGAAGTGCGCGGCATAATTTTAAGCAAAAAGTGAATTATTTACCTATAAAGGGCTATCGCCTATCGGCGACAGCCCTTGAAAATATTACGCCGCGTCCCTCAATCTCTGCGAGTAAGAATTGAGCTGTTCAGCCTCGTTGTACATATTCTGGGCGAAGATAGCATAGCCGCGCTCGGGCTCGTTTACAAAGACGTGCGTCACCGCGCCGACGAGCATATTGTCCTGTATTATCGGACTGCCGCTCATACCTTGGACTATACCGCCCGTAATATTTAGCAATTCTTTATCCGTCACCCGTATGACCATATTTTTATTCTCGCGGTTAAAAGGGTCGACGCTTTCTATCTCTATCTCATACTTTTGCGGCGGGCAATCGCTCACGGTGGTTAGGATATACGCCTTTCCGGGCTTTACCTCCTCGGCATAAGCCATAGGGATAGGATCCGCCGACACAGGGCAGAGACTGCTGTAGCCGAAAAGTCCTCGCTCGGAGTTTATGCCTATCCTGCCTGTAACGGTGTTGGACATAAGGCTGCCGCCGAGCTCGCCGGGCACACCGCTCATGCCTTTTTTCACCTCGGTTATCGTGGCGGGGACAATCTCGCCCTTTCTAAGCGGCAAGACCTCGCCCGTGTCTATATCGCATACCGCGTGACCGAGCCCCGCAAAGACCTTGTTTTCGCTGTCATAATATGTCATAGTGCCTATCCCCGCGGTGCTGTCCCTTACCCATACGCCTATTTTATAATTGCCTTGACTGTCGGCCTCGGGTACAATGTCGGCGGTGTGTGCCGCGCCGTCGCGGATATAGGTTATAGTCGCTTTGTCGGGGCTCTTTGCGATAAGCTCGGACAGCTGCTTTGACGAGGTTATCTTTTCACCGTTTACCTCGGTGATGATATCGCCCGCCTTTAGCCCCGCTTTTCCCGCGGGAGAAAGCTCAAAGTCCCCGCCGCCTTCTCCCACCTTGCCGAAATCGGTGACAATCACCCCATCGGTCAGCAGCTTTAGCCCAAACGGACTGCCGCAGGGGATAAGGTAGGGTCGCTGCTCCTGCACGGCGGTCACTGTTTTTAAAGGTATAATACCGAACAGCTTTATATCCGCCGAGCTTATCTCGCTGCGGCCTTGCTTTACCTCGGCGGTAAGACCCGCTGAGGTCAGCGTCGGCTCGCCTTTATTATCTATAAAAATGCCGTTTTTAAGCGTGTTGTTTACATACGACGACATTGCGATAAGTGCCGCCGCCGCTATTGATAAAACGGCAGGAAAGGATATTTTTTTCTTCATAATCATTCTCCTTGCTGTTCCTGCTTTGAAAACTCACAAACATAATTATTCGCCATGCGGGATTTTTTATAAGCGGAATATTTTAAATTTATGATTTTACTTACTTGGAAAGCGCGTATCCGCGCCGCTTGCCGAAAGGAAAAGCTTGCCGTATTTTGTGCCCGATATTGCATTTATTCACAATTGACATACGGGGAAAAATATGATAGAATAAATAAAAAACAAAGGATATTAAAGGAAGTTATTATGAAGATATTTGTTACGGTGCTTAAAATTTTGCTTATGATAGCTACCGGGGCGATAGCTATAGTGATAAACTTTTTCGGCTGTATATCTCTGCTCTCGGGCGGACTTGCCGAAGAAAAGGGCATAGTCGGATATGTTATATTCTGGTTCATAGTCACTATAGTTTTGTTTATCGCGCCGACGTTTCTTGTTATGCTTAAAAAATACATCATAGCCGCGTCGATGTCCTTTGCGGGTATGATATGCTTATTTGTGCTGCACGAGCTGCTTAGCGGCACGGCGAGAGAGCTGTATCTTCCTATGCTTGTCATAACGGTGATAAATATACTTATCGCCATATTCGGCAACTGGGACAAGATACACGAGGGTATCGACAAGCGCGAGAAGCAGAAGAACGCCGCGTCGCCCTCGATACTCGGAGGAGTTACACGCGAGAGCGTTTCGCCCGCAAAGAAAAAGAGGAGGTAAAATATGGCACTTTTATCCGACGATATACAATATCACCTTAGAATTAAGGACGGCGACGTAGGCAAATATGTTATCCTCCCCGGCGACCCGGGGCGGGTCCCCGCTATAGCGGAGTATTTTGATAACGCCGAGTTTGTCGCGTCAAACAGGGAGTACAATATCTATACCGGATATCTCCTCGGCGAAAAGGTAAGCGCGGTATCCACGGGGATAGGCGGTCCGTCTGCGGCGATAGCTGCGGAGGAGCTTATACGCTGCGGCGTTCATACTATGATAAGGATAGGCACGAGCGGCGGTATGGATACTAAGGTATCGGGCGGCGACCTTGTGGTAGCGTCGGCGGCGGTGCGCAGCGAGGGGACAAGTCACGAGTATATTCCGCCCGATTATCCCGCCGTGGCGGATTTTGAGGTCGTCACCGCGCTAAAGCGAGCGGGCGGCGCGTTGTCCGAGGACGTCGACGGCAAGAGGTGCCATGTCGGCGTAGTACACAGCAAGGACAGCTTTTACGGGGAGATAGAGCCCGAGAATATGCCTGTATCGTATAGTTTGCACAATCAGTGGGACGCTTATGTAAAGTGCGGCTGTCTTACCTCCGAAATGGAGTCGGCGGCGCTGTTTGCGGTAGCCATAGCAAGGCATATCCGCGCGGGAGGGATATTTACCGCCTTATGGAACGTAGAGCGCTCTAACGCGGGGCTGCCCGATAAGGTATGCATGGATAACACCCGCGCGATAAGGGCGGCGGTGGACGCGCTAAAAATACTTATCACAGAGGACAGGGCTAAAAATGGCGTTTGAACATATTCTTTTTGACCTTGACGGGACACTTACAGACTCTTACGAGGGGATAACACGCTCGGTGCAGTACGCGCTTGCTTCCCTCGGGATAGAAGAGAACGATCAAGAGGTATTGCGCTCGTTTATAGGTCCTCCGCTGATAAAGACATTTATGGCAAATTACGGCTTTGATGAGCAGACCGCAAAGCGTGCGATGTACAAGTACCGTGAGCGCTATATCCCAATCGGCGTGTACGAGAACCGCGTTATTGACGGCGTGCCGCAGACTCTCGAACGGCTTAAGGCGAGCGGCAAAAGGCTGTACCTCGCCACCTCTAAGCCGCTCGAAACGGCGACCGAGGTAATAAGGCACTTTGGGCTGGAAAAATATTTCGATTTTCTCGGGGGCGCGGACTTTTCGTTCGGTCGGGATGAAAAATGGCAGGTCATCGAATACGTGCTCGATAGCTGCGGCATTAAGGACAGGCACAGCGCCGTTATGGTCGGCGACCGCAGCTATGACGTTATTGGCGCGGGTCGCTGCGGGATAAAGACGATAGGCGTGCTGTGCGGGTACGGGAGCAGGAAAGAGCTCGAGGAGAGCGGGGCTGAGTTTATCGCGGACAGCTTTCCCGATATTTGCAATTTTATCCTTTGATATTCTTTAAAAAACGAGATAAAATAAAAGCGTAAGGCGTTAGCTTTACGCTTTTATTTTCGGCAAACATCGAAAGGGGCGTTTATTATGAACAACGAATATGCCAACAAGCACATTGCCTGCACTATATCCGACTGCAAAAATCATTGCTGCTGCGCGGATTACTGCTCTCTCGACAAGATACAGATAGGCACTCATGAGAGTGACCCTACTCAAAAGGCTTGTACCGACTGCAAGTCGTTTGAACTGAAGAAAGACTGACAAAATATCCCTCGCAGGAAACTGCGAGGGATAAGTTTACATATCAAGTAGCTATACCCGCAAACTGCGTGTTGTACAGCTTTGCGTAGGTGCCGTTTTCGGCGAGGAGTTTTTCGTGGTTGCCCGCCTCGACGACCTTGCCGCCGTCGATGACCACTATCTTGTCCGCGTCGCGTATGGTAGACAGGCGGTGCGCAATTATTAGGCTCGTTCTGCCTTTCATAAGCGCGAGCATCGCCTCTTGGATATATACCTCGGTGCGGGTGTCTATGCTCGAGGTCGCCTCGTCGAGTATAAGTATTTTCGGGTCGGCGAGCACGGCGCGCGCTATCGCGATAAGCTGACGCTGTCCCTGCGAAAGATTGCTGCCGCCCTCGGTGAGCACGGTGTTATAGCCGTCGGTCAGCTTTTCGGCAAACTCGTCGACCTTAGCGGTCTTTGCGGCGGCTATGACCTCCTCGTCGGTCGCGTCAAGCCTGCCGTAGCGGATATTCTGCGCTATAGTGTCGTTGAATATCACGGTGTCCTGCAAAACTATGCCGATAGAGCCCCTGAGCTTTTTCTTTGGGATATCGTAGATGCTCTGCCCGTCGAGGGTTATAGCACCCGAGTCTATGTCGTAGAACCTTGTCAAAAGGTTTACTACCGTAGTCTTGCCCGAGCCCGTCGCGCCGACTATGGCGAGCTTTTGCCCGCTCTTTATCCACAGGTCAAAGTCGTGCAGCACCTGCTCGCCGGGTACATATGAAAAGCAGAGATTGGTAAAGTTTATGTCGCCCTTTACATTATCTATCTCAAAGCTGTCGTCCTTGCCCTCGTCGGGCTCGGGGGGATTGTCCATTATCTCGAACACGCGCTCCGCGCCCGCTATGGCGGTCTGTATCAGCGCGTACTGCTGAGCTATCTCGTTTATCGGTCGGGTGAAATTTCTTGTGTACTGTAAGAAAGCCTGTATCATACCGACCGTAACCGGTCCGCTGAGCGCGAGGGGGTTGAAGTTAATTATCAGAAAATACGCGCCCGCCGCAGCTACAAGCAAAAAGCCGATATTGCCGATAACGTTCATACACGGTCCCATAACGCCACCGCTTATCTGCGCCTTTATCGAGGCCGTGGTAAGCTCGTCGCTTATCTTGTCAAATTCCTCGCAGGAGCGCTTTTCGCGTGAAAATGCCGCCGCAGTCTTGCAGCCCGTCACGGCTTCTTCTATATGACCGTTAAGCTCGCCGAGCAATGACTGCTGCATAGGAAAGTACTTGCGCATTATCTTGGTGAGATTTTTCGTGACGACTAAAGTAAGTACGATAGTCGTCATACTTACAAGCGTCAGCATAGGCGAGTAGAATATCATAAACAAAAAGCAGCCTATCAGCGTCAGCACGCCCGAAAACAGCGACGCTACAGATTGGGATATAGTATTGGATATATTGTCTATATCGTTTGTCATACGGCTCATAATATCGCCGTGCTGGTGAGTGTCGGTGTACTTTATCGGCAGGTAGGATATCTTTTTGAAAAGGTCGTTTCGCATGACCCATACCGTGCTCTGCGACAGCTTTGCGGCGAATATGCCCTGAAAGTATGTCAGCAGAGAGCTTATGCCGTAGCAGACAGCCAGCATTATCAAAAATTGCAGCATAAGCGGTATATCAACCTCGAGCCGCCCGCCCGAGACGGTTATCGCGTCTATCGCCTGACCCTGCAAAAACGGCGCGGCAAGGTTAAGCAGCGTTATCACGAGCATTATTCCGAGCAGGGCGAACAGCAGATATTTGTTACGCCCGATATAGCCGAGTATGCGCTTAATTGTAGCGCCCGCGTTTTGCGGCTTTTCGGTGGGCATAGCCATTCGTGCGTGAGGGGGAGGGCCGCCGCGTCCCATTATGCGCGGCATATTCTGGACAGGTTGTCTTTGCTCAGCCATCAGATAACATCTCCTTCCTTCATCTGCGAATAGTAGATGTCGCGGTATATCGAGCTGTTTTCCATAAGCTCTGAGTGCGTGCCGAAGGCCGCTATCGTGCCCTTATCTATTACCGCTATCTTGTCCGCTTTCATAACGCTCGCTATACGCTGAGCTATCATTATTACGGTCACGCCCTTGAGATTTTCTCTAAGCGCGGCGTGCAGCTTAGCCTCGGTGGAAAGGTCGAGCGCCGAGGTGCTGTCGTCAAATATAAGTATGCGCGGCTTTTTGAGGATAGCGCGCGCTATGGACATTCTCTGCTTTTGTCCGCCCGAGAGCGACGCGCCCTTTTCGCTTATCATAGTGTCATAGCCCTCGTTAAAGTCCGAGATAAACTCGTCCGCCTGCGCTATCATGGCGGCGTGCTTTACCTCATCGATAGACGCGTTGTCGTCGCCCCAGCGGATATTTTCCGTTACCGTCCCCGAGAAAAGCTCGCTTTTTTGCAAAACCATACCGATATTCTTTCTCAGGTCGTCGAGGGCATAGTCCTTGACGTTCACCCCGTCTATGAGCACCTCGCCCTCGGTGCAGTCGTAAAAGCGGGGGATAAGGTTAACGAGCGAGGTCTTTCCGCAGCCCGTCGAGCCGAGCACCGCCACCATCTGCCCGGGCTGTACGGTGAGGTTTATATTATGCAGCACGGGCTTTCCCGAAAAGCCGGGGTAAGAAAATGCGACGTCCTTAAACTCCACCTTGCCGCCGCTGACGTCTGCGCCGCCCTCGCCGTCTGAGATAGCGGGAACGGTGTCGAGCACCTCGCTTACACGCTTTGCGGAAGCCATGGCGCGGGATACCTGCTGAAACATCATACCGACCATCATGACCGACATAAGTATCTGCGTTATGTAGGTGACCGCCGCCATAACGTCGCCGACCGCCATAGCCTTAGCCTCTACCTGAAGCCCGCCGATAAAGATTATCGCGAGCACCGAGGCGTTCATTACTATCATAAGTATCGGGTTCAGTATGGCGAGCAGGCGCTGCACCTTAAGGTTGGTGTCCATAAGGTCGGTGTTAGCCTTGTCAAAGCGGTCTATCTCGTATTCTTCGCGGGTAAAAGCCTTTACCACACGCGCGCCCGTTACGTTTTCCTGCACGACGCTGTTTACCTTGTCGAGCTTTTTCTGTACCGTCTCAAACATCGGCGAGGCTTTCTTCATTATCACCGCGACCATGATCAGCTGTATGGGGAGTGACACGGTGAGCACCAAGCCGAAATTGACATTGAGCGTCAGTATAACCGCTATGCCGCCGATAAACTGCATGCCCGTCCTGACGAACATCCTAAGCGACATCGCCACAAACTGCTGTATCGCGGTTATATCGTTAGTAAGCCTTGTGACAAGCGAGCCGGTCGTAAATTTGTCCGTCTGCTGAAAGGATAGGTGCATAACCTTGTTAAAGGTGTCCTTTCTCATATCGTTGCCGAACTTCTGCGCCGCCATAGTGCCGAACGCCGCCGACAAAATACCGCCCAAGCAGCCCGTAAGCGAGAATATAAGCATCATAATGCCCGTCTGCAATACGTACCGCAGATTTTCGTCGGGCGCGCCCGTGCCGAGAATGCCGTTGTCGACTATATCGCTCATAAGCTGCGGCTGTAACAGATCCATTGATACCTCGAGGATCATTGCGAGCGGGCAAAGTATGGCGATAAGCCAGTACGGCTTTAAGTACTTTAGGATCTTTTTCAAATGTCCACCTGCTTTCTAAGCCTGCCACGCAAAAAAACGCCGACAGTATTTTGACCTAACTGCGGCTTTAGAAAAATATGCGTGTGCTGACTTATTCTTCTCATTATTATCATCTCTTCTTTTTAATTATATAACCTATTTAAACAATCGTCAATAGATTATATTAAAAATTCATCTGATTTTCATTTTTATACTTGAATTTGCCGTGAAAATTTACTATAATAGATAAGGGCTGTATTTTGTGCAAATTTTCCCCGACAGAACAAAGAAAGGAAGAAAGATATGAATATAGCGGTAGTGGGGCTCGGGCTTATCGGCGGGTCTATCTGCAAGGCACTTAAGAAAAATACATTTCATCATATTATGGGGGAGGACATAGACCCCTCGGTCTGCGAAAAGGCGCTAAGCTGTAAGGCTGTAGACGAGGTCATTACCCCCGACAGGCTCGGCGAGGCGGATCTTACGATAATATGCCTTTATCCCGAGGATATAGTCAAATTTGTAAACGAGTACGCGGACGTATTCAAGGCGGGCTCGATAGTCACCGACTCCTGCGGCGTAAAAGAATACGTTGTAGAGCGCTGCACCGATGTTTTGGCGGAGCGCTCGGTGATATTTGTCGGCAGCCATCCTATGGCGGGGCGCGAATTTTCGGGCTTTGACTATTCGACCGACGATCTGTTTGTCGGGGCGAGCTATATAGTCACTCCCACCGAGGGCACGCCGAAAATGGCGGTAGACCTGCTTGCTACTCTCGCGTGCTGTATGGGCTTTGAAAAGGTCGTAAGCGCTACGCCGCAGCAGCACGATACCAATATCGCGTTTACCTCGCAGCTTGCGCACGTCGTATCTAACGCTTATGTCAAAAGTCCGTCGCTGTTCAACGCGGACGGGTTCTCGGCGGGCAGCTTTCTCGACCTTACAAGAGTGGCTAAGCTGAATGAAAAAATGTGGACGAGCCTGTTTTTATCCAATAAAAAGGCGCTGCTGTTTGAGCTCGGCAACATAATCGACCATTTGACGCAGTATAAGGACGCGATAGAAAGCGACGACGCGGACGCGCTAAAAGCTATACTTAAGGACGGCAGAGAGCGTAAAGAGCGCAGTATAGAGCTTTACGAGCAAAACGCAAAAAATAACTGAAAGGGAACGGGTAATGGCAACGGCTAAGGGCAGGAGCTATCATATCGCTTTATGCGGAATACTCAGCGCGATATGCGTTATAATGATGTTTTTCACGGGCGTTATCCCCGCGGGAGGGTATGTGCTACCCGCGTTTGCAGGCATCGTTATATGGGTGATATACCGCGAGATAAATCTTAAGTGGGCGCTGCTCAGCTATTCTGCGGTGGCGCTGCTCGCGCTGCTGCTTACTCCCGACATTGAGTCAAAGCTGCTGTTCGCGGCGTTTTTCGGCTATTATCCGTCGGTGAGAGATACCGTAAACAAGATAAAGTCCAAGCTTATCGCCTTTTTCGTAAGGTGGGGGATATTCAATATCGCGGTGGTAGTGGTGTATTTTCTGCTGCTTAATGTGCTCGGAATGGCGGAGCTTATGGAGGACTTTGCGGGCTTCGGCGAGTGGGCGCTTTTGATCTTCTGGGGACTGGGAAATATCATATTCCTGCTGTATGATTTTTGCCTCGACAATATGGCGCTTTTCTACGATAAATGGCTTAGGAGAAAATTGCAAAAGGTTATAAAGTGAATTTTAGCGGGGTAAATTATGCACACTGCCGAGAGTATAGAAAACAGCATAGTAAAAAAATATAAGAAAACTATATGGGGACGCTTTATTAAGGGGTTAAAAGAATACAGGCTGATAAACGCAGGGGACAAGGTAGCCGTATGCATATCGGGCGGCAAGGACTCTATGCTTATGGCAAAATGTATACAGCGCCTGCAAAAATACAGCGACGTTCCGTTCGGCGCGGAATATATCGTAATGGACCCCGGCTACAGCAAGGCTAACCGCCGCAGGATAATCGACAGCGCCGACCTGCTCGGCATTCCGATAAAAATATTCGAGTCGGACATTTTCGGCGCGGTGGTAAACGTCGAGCAAAGCCCCTGCTACCTTTGCGCGAGAATGAGAAGAGGGTACCTGTACAGCTTTGCAAAGAGCATAGGCTGCAATAAGATAGCCTTAGGGCATCATTTTGACGACGTTATCGAGACGATACTTATGGGTATGCTGTACGGCGGTCAGGTACAGACTATGCTGCCGAAACTGCACAGCACTAATTTTGAGGGAATGGAGCTTATCCGCCCGCTCTACCTTGTCAGAGAGGCGGACATTATCTCGTGGAGAAATTATAACGAGCTCAGCTTTTTGCGCTGCGCGTGCCGCTTTACCGAGCGTACGGCAAACGCCTTTGCCCCCGGCGACGTGTCCAAGCGCGAGGAGATAAAGCAGCTTATCGCCGCGCTGAAAAAAGTAAATCCCAACGTCGACATCAATATCTTCAGGAGCGTCGAGAATGTGAACCTCGACACGCTGATTTCTTACCACAACAAAGATGAATATCACTCGTTCCTCGATAAATTCGACGATTGATTTTAAAAATCCGATAAAATCAAATCTAACATCTTGACAAATCCCGCCGTTTAGTGTATAATAATAAAGCTGTCCGAAAGGACGTAATACGGAGCGGTATCGAAGTGGTCATAACGGGACTGACTCGAAATCAGTTGTACCTCACGGTACCGTGGGTTCGAATCCCACCCGCTCCGCCACAGTGCGCCAAGCCAAAGGCTTGGCGCTTAATTTTTACCCTGCGGCAAAATTGAGAAAAGGACATTTTGGCGGTCCTGACGGAGAATATGAACGGCTGCATAGCGATAAGCGCTTGTACTATAAGGCGGTTGACAATACTATGGGCAAAAAAATTTCTTATTCATTTTTGATTTAAGGACTTCTTAATAATTTTGTGATAAAATAGAGCTATAGAAAGGAGTTTTACAATGTACAAGCGAATGATTTTTAGGGACTTGAAAAGGAAAAAGTCGATGAACATCATATTACTTATCTTTGTGGTGTTGTCGGCGATGTTTACGGCAAGCAGCGTAAATAATATAGTCGCTGTATAGGGCGGACTTGACAATTATTTTGAAAAGGCGGGTATGGCGGACTACTATATTTTGTCACAAAAACGCAATGGTGAGGATACTGTTGAGGAGCTGCTGAAAAACAGCGAAAATGCAAAGTCATACCGAAAAGATGATGTGATTTTCACATACAAGGATAATTTTAAACGCGGCGGCGAAAAAATAATGGAATACTCTCACGTTTCAATGGTGCAGTCGCTAAGTAATTCTGATTTCAATTTTTTTGATGAAAATAATAATGTCATCAAAAAAGTTGAAAAGGGAAAAATGTACATTACGGGATCGCTCCCAAAAAGATCGGGCTTGCAGGTCGGCGACAAATTTACGCTGAAAATCGGCGAGATCAACATGCAATTTGAATTTGCAGGCTCTCTGAAAGACGCTCTGTTTGGCTCTGAAATGATAGGCAATCCGAGAATGCTTGTCAGTGAGGAAGATTTCAAAATAATTGCAAATGATGATTATGTGAAACAGTACTATTCGGGCGGTGTTTACTACATTGAAACAGACGATTTGTACAAACTGCAATCGGAGACGGCAGATGCGGAAAATGTCTATTTTGCCATAGACAACGAAACGGTGAAATTTACTTATTTTATGAATATGCTTATTGCGGTGATAATTTTGATTGTGAGTATCGGGTTGATCGTCGTGTCGTTTGCGGTGCTCCGCTTTACGATCGGTTTCACAATTGCGGAGGAATTTCGTGAGATCGGCGTTATGAAAGCAGTAGGACTGAAAAATAATTCTATACGCCTATTGTATCTTGCAAAATATTTCTGCATTGCATTTGTCGGAGCGGTCGTCGGATACTTTCTGAATATTCCGTTCGGTAAAATGCTTATAAAAAGCGTCAGCGAAAATATGGTATTAGAAAATCAAAATTCCGCTGTGATCGGTGTTTTATGCTGTATCGCTGTCGTGCTTGTAATACTGTTTTTTAGCTGGAACTCAACGGGAAAAATCAAAAAGCTCTCGCCTATTGACGCTGTTCGCAGCGGTCAGACAGGAGAACGCTTCCATAAGAAAAGCATTCTTCATCTCGGCAAAACGAGATTAAACAGTACCGCTTTTCTTGCGATAAATGACGTATTAAGTCAGCCGAAACAATTCTCCGTTATCACGGCAATATTTACAATATGCACGGTTTTTGTTATGGTACTGTCTGTTACGGCAAATACGCTAAGCAGTAAAAACCTTATCAGCGTTATGTCTATCACAGAAAGCGATGTATATTATCCCGATACTCAAAGAGCCATGGAAATTATGACCGGAGCGAAAACGGAAAGGGAAACCGAAAAGGAAATTGCCGATATTCTTGCTCAAAACAATATGCCCGGTACGGTTTATATGGAGGCAAATTATAAATTTCCCGTCACCGTAAACGGCAGGAAATACAATATGGATTTTATTAAATGCAGGGATACTAATACGACAGATTACACTTACACCGAGGGAAGTCCGCCCATGTATGAAAATGAGATCGCATTGTCAGAAGCAATGGCTGAAAAAATGGACATAGAGATCGGCGATACCCTGACAATAAATATCGACGGAAAAGAAAGCGATTTTATTATGACGGCAACATTTCAGACTTTCCTGTCGACGGGATATATAGGAAGACTGCATCAGACGTTGGAAATACCCGACCACCTGATAATCGGCATGATGAGCTATCAAATAAACTTTGACGACGACCCCGACGAAAAAACAATTGCGGCGCGAGTAGAAAAGCTGAAAGATATTTTTCAGAGTGAAAATATTTACGGTACCCAAGAATATATAGATAATGTCACAGGCGTTTCCGACACAATTAAAAGCGTAAGAGACCTTGTATTACTAATATCTTTGATTGTGATCATTCTGATCGCGATATTGATGGAGCGTTCGTTTATATCAAAAGAAAAAGCCGAGATAGCCTTGATGAAAGCGATAGGGTTAAAAAACGGTGCAATTATGGTACAGCACACGGGAAGATTTTTAATATCTGTAATTTTAGCGCAAATTATTGCGGCTGCATTATGCGTGCCGCTGCTAAAGCTGCTAATCGATCCTGTTTTCTCTTCACTCGGTGCAACGGCAGGTATCGAGTATCAATTTAACGCACTTGAGCAGTTTGCAATATACCCGCTTATCATCACGGCGACAGTTGCTGTCAGTGTGTTTTTGACGGCTGTCTACTTAAGGACAATAAAAGCGTCCGATACGGCAAATATCGAATAAACAGGAGGAATAATTATGAATACCGTACTTGAAGTAAAAGACCTTTGCAAGACATATATCGTCAACAAACGGCAGAACAATGTCATGCGCAACGTAAGCTTTTCCGTTAACGAGGGCGAAATGGTGGGAATAATGGGACCGTCCGGTTCGGGAAAATCCACACTGCTCTACACCGTTTCGGGAATGGATAAAATAACCGCGGGAGAAGTGTTTTTCAGTGGAAATAATATGTCCGCGCTGCGTCAAAATGAGCTTGCAAAAATCCGTCTTGAGGATATGGGATTTATTTTTCAGCAGATGTACATGATGAAAAATCTTTCCGTATTGGATAATATTATTCTTCCCGCGGTAAAATCCTCGAAAAAGAAAGAGAGCAACCGAAATATTGAGAGGCGCGGGCGGGAGCTTATGAAGCGTCTCGGCATTGCGGAAATTGCCGATAACGACATAAACGAGGTCTCCGGCGGACAGCTGCAGCGCGCGTGCATTTGCCGCAGCATGATAAACGATCCTAAGATAATATTTGCGGACGAACCGACGGGCTCTCTCAATCGTACGTCTTCGGAAGAGGTTATGGATGAGCTTGAAAAGCTTAATGCAAACGGCACAACAATGATGATAGTTACCCACGACGTTAAGGTCGCCGCAAGATGTTCGCGAGTGCTGTTTATAGTTGACGGAAACATCAAAGGGGAGTATAATACAGACAGTGAAAAAAATACGCGCGACAGAGAGCGCCGCTTGAATAACTGGCTGATGGAAATGGGATGGTAAAATGCTCGATATACTTCTTGTTGAAGATAATGAAGAAATATGCAGTCTGCTTGCCGATTTTCTCCGCAAGGAAAAATATATAGTTAGTATTGCAAAAACCGCTGAAAAAGCCTTGTCCCTGTATCAAAAATACGGGGCAAGGCTTGTCCTGCTTGATATAAATTTACCGGATATCGACGGTTTTTCGGTATGTGAAAAATTGCGCAGAAATGACAATGTTCCGATAATAATCATAAGCGCAAGAACAGGCAGGGACGACAAGCTGAACGGAATTTTGCTCGGCGCGGACGATTATATCGAAAAGCCGTTTGACATTGAAATTCTGCTCGCTAAGATCAAGGGTATTTTCAAACGCAGACTTGCCCGCGATATGATCTCTGACGGCGATATTACGCTGAATATGTCGGACGGAACAGTTACAAAACAAGGTGTACGGATAGATCTTTCCGCGAAAGAATTTGAACTCCTGCAAATTCTTATGCAGAATAAGGGACAGACGCTAAGCAAGGATTTTCTGTTCAATCGTGTATGGGGAATTGACAGCGAGTCGGAAATGCAAACCTTGACCGTACACATAAAATACCTGCGTGAGAAGATCGAGGACGACCCGCAGAAGCCCGAAAAGATCATTACTGTCTGGGGAAAAGGTTATAGGTGGTCGTGATGAAAAGTTATGATAAGATAATCGCGTTATTTGTGCTTGCTTTTGCCGTTATTACGGTCACGGCTAATATTTTTTTGCATATGAACAACACAAATAATACGGGTCTTTTCAAGGTCGAAGTCAACCGTGTGGTACGGGAGCTTGAAAGCGAAAACGAGGTCGCTCTTGACAATTATCAGACGATAGCGGGCGTATTTGAAAACCAAAACGACAGCTTATATAATTCGGAAAATCTTTATGTTATCCGTGAAATAAACGGCAGGCTATACCGCATTGAATATAAAGAACAAATTCAGAGCAGCGGCATTTTATATCCCGCGAATGTCATTTTGATATTGTTATTTCTGATTATATTAGGAGTTTTGCTGTATATCAGGCAGGCGATCATCAAACCCTTTCATAAAATAAGCGAGCTTCCGTATATGCTTGCCAAAGGCAATTTAAACTTACCGCTGAAAGAGACAAAAAGCCGTTATTTCGGAAAATTCATCTGGGGACTGGATATGCTGCGCGAGGAACTCGAACGCTCGCGACAGCAGGAATTAGAGCGCGCTAAACTTGAGAAAACCGCCATGCTGTCCATTTCGCACGATATCAAAACACCGCTCGCGGCTATAAAATTATACGCAAGCGCGATCGCTCAAAATTTATATTCAGATGAGGAAAAACAACGCACTTCTGCGGAAAATATCAATATAAAAGCAGACGAAATAGAACGTTATGTCAGCGAATTGACAGGTAAATTAAGCGGTGATTTTATGCTATTTCACGCCGACGCTGAAGAGGTCTATCTCTCCGCCGTGCTAAACAGGATAAAAGCGTATTATACCGAAAAGCTGCGTTCGCTCGGTACAAATTTTGTTATAGAAAATTACACGAATTGTCTGCTCTTTTGTGATCCCGAACGCATTGAAGAAGTCCTGCAAAATATCATGGAAAATGCGATAAAATACGGTGATGGAAAAACGATACGCATAGATATTTCCGAGGAAGAGGACTGTATCCTGATAACCGTATCCAACAGCGGCTGTACATTGCCCGACACGGAGCTTTCTCATATTTTTGACAGCTTTTGGAGAGGTTCTAATGTAGGAAATCAAGGCGGAAACGGATTAGGGCTTTATATCTGCCGCCGCTTAATGAGTGAAATGAACGGTGACATTTTTGCGGAAATTCGCAATGATACAATGCGGGTGAGTGTTGTATGTCGTAAAGCTTTGTGATGAGCTAAATAGACAAGCCTCTCTATCCTCCCATATTGACAAATCACCTCCCCCATGTTAAAATATTGTCAATATGAGTTATCCCCAAAGCGGGGTGCATTATTGCGTTTATACGTGCAGGCTGAGCCAATTGCTCGAAATAATATTGAGATATATCGGAGGTCATATGACATTATATATAGATTGCTGTGCAAGACAAATTTCGCGGACGAGGAGGCTCGCGCGGGCGGTGCTCGACAGGCTCGGCGAGCGCGAGGAGCTTTATTTGTACAAGGAGAATTTGTCCGCGCTTGATGATAAAAGGCTAAGCGAGCGTGAGCGGCTGCTCGCGTGCGGCGCGCTAGACGCGCCCGAATTTGCTTATGCAAGGCAGTGGGCGAACGCGGACAATATAGTTATTGCCGCGCCGTACTGGGATCTGTCCTTTCCCTCGGTGCTGAAAACATATATAGAAAATATCTACATCACGGGGATAGTTTCGCGCTATGGCGAGGACGGGCGGCCTGTCGGGCTGTGCAGGGCGGACAGGCTGTACTATGTCACCACGGCGGGTGGGCCTTTGGACGAGCGGTACGGGTACGGGTATATCAAGACGCTCGCTGCGGATTATTTCGGGATTAAAGAGGCGGTGCTGATAAAGGCGGAGATGCTCGACGTTGTGGGCTTTGACGCGGAGGAGATAATGCGTACGGCTATCGACGGAGTGTCGGAATTGTTCGACAAATAATAGGGGGAAATATGACCGAGAAAGAAAAAATGCTCGCGGGCAAGATATACGACCCGTCCGACGAGGAGCTTTACAGACTGAGAACGGCGGCGCACCTTATGTGCCAAGAATATAACGCCTATCCCGAGACCGACAAAAGGCGGGAGGAGCTGATAAAGCGGCTTGTGGATATAAGGGGAGAGAATGTCTTTTTCGCGGGGCCGATACAGTTTGATTACGGCCGCTTTACCACGGTCGGGGCTAACACCTACGCTAATTTTAACTTCACCTGCCTTGACTGCTGTCCCGTGACTATCGGGGAGAATGTATTTTTCGGACCGAATGTGTCATTGCTTACACCCGTCCACCCGCTAAAATGGCAGGACAGGAACATCTACCGCAGACCCGACGGCGTGTATACCGATAAGGAGTACGCAAGGCCTATCACTATCGGTAAAAATTGCTGGATAGCGGGCAATGTCACCGTTTGCGGCGGTGTGACGATAGGGGAGGGGTGCGTTATCGGCGCGGGGAGCGTAGTGACGCGCGATATACCCGATAACACTTTCGCTGCGGGAGTGCCGTGCAGACCCATAAGGGAGATAACCGAGCATGACGCGCTTAGCTGCCACCCTGAGCTTTTTTAAAAGAAAATACTTAGATACAAATTGCCCCGCCTTTATACAAAAGGCGGGGCAGAGTATTATTCAGTGTGATTTATGGCAAATAAACATTGTCGAACGGACCGGACGCGAAAGGATCGACAAGAAGTCCCGTGCCTTTACATTCGGGGCATTCTCCGTGATTACAATACGGACAATCATGATCCTTATATCCGATGTCATATCCGGTGCCTCCGCAACTTTGACATTTTTTTGTGCCCCAGCACATCCAGCATCTCGGTGTTGGCGGATGATTTATGTTAAATGCGAGCTTGACTGCGACAACGCCCTCATACTCGTGAGAGTGTGTCGAGGGCTTATTGCGGAACGCAAAGTAGAATATGCTCGGCGTCAGTCCCGTCCAGTCGACGTGGATAGCTTTAATATAGCAGGTCTCTAATCTATCCGTCTCGTTTGAATAAAAATCTTCTTCGCCGGTCGAACATATTCCCCAGATGCCATGAATTCTTGCGAGGGTGAATATATCGCCGTCCTTTACCTGACCGCTCGGCAAAACGAAACGTATACTTTCTCTACCGTTCAGCTCTATGACAATGCTGTGAGTATATTGTGTGGTTCGGTTGGAATACATACAACTTACCCATACATCATTGGGCTTGGTCGGTGAGTATTTGTCACCGAGGAAGAATGACGGGTCATCGGTAACATATCTCGTGTTGCCCGCGCCGGATTCTCCCGCGGGAATAGTGGGTATCTCGAAAGCCGAGAAACCGCTGAAGCCGTTTACCGCGGTGGGGTCTACCTTTGTAGAAGCAGAAATGGTCACATACGAGCCGTACTGCGCGGTGCTGCCCGACATACGGTAGCTCTTAATGCGGATCTTGTATTTTGTGCTTGCCTTAAGCCCTGTCACGGTATAAGAGGTGGTGGTGTTTTTGGTTATCTTAGCGACACGGTTCCAGCCTAACAGCGACTGCACTTCTATGATGTAGCCCTGTGCCGTGGAGTCCTTATTCCAGCTGAGCTTAATTGAAGTCTCGGTATTAGACGCGGCCTTAAATCCCGACACGGTCGAGAGACCGGTCTTGGCGGATATGCTGACATATGAGGAATAATACGAATTTTTCCCCGAGGTCTTATACGCCTTTATTCTAAAGCTGTAGGTCGTGCTCGGCTTAAGCGAGGATATCTTGTATTCGCAGGTGGAGGCTGAGGTGAGCTTTGCTATCCTCTTCCAGGTGCTGCCGGACTTTTGCTCTATTATATAGCCTTGAGCGTTGGGATTTTTATCCCAGCCGAGGCGCAGAGCGTTGGACGCAGTGCCCTTTATCTTTAAGCCCGTTACGGTATTGGGGGTGGAAACGCCCGACGCCGAGGTCTTGACGCTTAGCGTTTTATAGCTGCTGTACAGTGCCGTCGAGCCGACCATTTTGTACGCCTCGATCCTAAAGCTGTAGGAGGTGTTTGCCTTAAGCTTGTATACCGAATACTTAAGGGTAGAATTTGAGGTGAGCTTTGCTATTCTCTTCCATGTGCTGCCCGACTTTTGCTCTATGATATAGCCGTCGGCGGTCGACTGCTTATTCCACTTAAGATTTATGGTGTCGCCCGCCTTTGAGCTTACCGCAAAGCCCGACACGGCCGCGGGATTAGTAGTGGCGGATATAGACTTTGCTGCTCCGTAATAGGCGGCGCCGTTTATTTTATATGCCTGTACGCGGAAAGTGTACGACGTAAACGCGTTAAGCCCGCTTATACGGTATTCTAAGGTGTTTTTATCGGTTATCTTCTTTACGCGCACCCAGCTGCTGCCGCTCTTGCGCTCTATTATGTAGCCGTCTGCGGTGGTGTTCTTGCTCCACGATATCCTAAGCGCGTCAGCCGCTCTGCCCTTTAGCTTTAATCCCGTCATTACGCTCGGATTTGTATAGGAGGTCAGCGACACCGTGGTGCCGTACAGCGTGGTGCCGTCTACTTTTTTGTATGCCTTTATCCTAAAGGTATAGCCTGTGCTGGGGCTTAGCTTTTCTACTCTTAATTCTGTAGTGGACGGGGTCGTGATATTCTTGACCGTGACCCAGCTGCTGCCGCTCTTGCGCTCTATTATATAGCCGTCCGAGGAGGTCTTATTCCACGAGAGCCTAAGCGCGTCGGCCGCTCTGCCTATAACTTTAAATCCCGATACTTTACCCGGACCGGTGCAGGAGGTCAGCGTCGCCTCGGCGCTGTATTGCGCGGAGCCGTTTACGTTATTGTATGCCCTTATCCTAAAGGTATAAGAGGTGCCGGAGCTTAGACCCTCTACTCTGAACTCGGTGGTAGATGGGGAGGTTATCTTCTTTACGGTGACCCAGCTGCCGCCGCTCTTGCGCTCGATAAGATAGCCGTCTATGGAGGAGGTCTTATCCCACGAGAGCCTAAGCGCGTCAGCCGCCCTGCCGATGACTTTAAACCCCGTTACCCCCGTGGTCGTGGTAGCGGCTTTTATCGTCGTGGTAGATGAGGTCACACGGGTGCCGTTTGTATACGTAAAGAGGCTTATCCTAAAGCTGTATCCCGTCCCGGGCGTAAGGCCCGTTACGGTATACGAGGTCGTCGAATTAGAGGATATAGTCGCTATCTCTTTCCATGTGCTGCTTGACAGCTGCTCTATAATATAGCCGTCCGCAGACGAATTTTTCGCCCAGGAGAGCTTGATAGAGGTGCCGGAGGCGGTCGCTTTAAAGCCGCCTACGGGAATATCGCTTTCATAGTATACGGTGGAGTTTACGAATGCCTCCGGTTGGAAGAAGTCTGTATCTGTTTTGACCAATAGGTCTTGCCATTCCTGCTTTGTGCCGCCGTAATAAATGTACCTTAAATTATCACAGCCGGCGAATAACATACTGTCAAAATTATTCAAGCTTTTGGGCAAATATACTGTCGTAAGCGCAGGGTTTTTAATAACACCGTATGTATCAATATCGGTTATGCCCTCGCTTATTATCAGCGTTACCATTTTGGCTTTATCCATTATGCAATAGTTACCTATGGCGCTTATTTTACCGGATACTATGTTAGAGCCGCTGCCGACCTTCGTAGAAACGATAATAGTTTCTTCGTCAAGGGTGCAATCCGTCAGCGTGCCTATGCCGTTTTCGATTCTCGCGGTCCAGCCGTCGAAATTGACTGTGGTTGCCGCCTTAGCGGTATTTGCGCCGTTCGCGGTGTACAGCAACATAAAAAGGCACATCAGCATAAACGCCGACAATGCGCAGCTAAGCTTGCTGATAGCTTTTCTCATAAAAATACCTCCTCTTAGGAATATTGTCGATTGAGGTAAATATACCTAATAGTATTATATAGTATATTTCCGATAATTTCAAGTGAAAAAATCGGTTTTGTAATTTCTCACAATGATAATTGTCGAAAATATACATAACACAATTGAATAAGTGCGCAAAATAAAAACAGCCGCATACACGGCTGAATTTGTGCGTATTAAAGTCACGGCAACCTTTAGGATGCGGCGTTGAGCTTCTTTGCGAGCTGAGACTTTTTCCTTGCGGCTGCGTTCTTGTGGATAAGTCCCTTAACGGCTGCCTTATCTACGGCACTTACAGCCGCCTTAACGGTCGCCTCGTTGGTATCGGCGTCAACCTTCTTTATTACGGTCTTTAAAGCGCTCTTCGCGGACTTGTTGCGGGCATTGTTTGCCTTAGCGATAAGCACTCTCTTCTTAGCGGATTTAATGTTCGGCATCTTAGCGCACCTCCTTTTACAAGCGGTTATACATAAAACGCTATGCTCTGCGTTATGTTTTAGCGTATTTCGCATAGTTTATAACTGCGACTGAATAATTATACCACGGATTTTTTCAAAAAGCAAGTGTTTTTTTAAAAAAATGTGAAAAAATATTTCCGAATACATCATAAGGGAGGAAATATTATGTTTTTCAGCAAGAGAACCGACCTTGCGCTTGAGTTTGCCGAGGAAAACGGCGCGGAGGGTGTGACCCACTCCGTCTGCGAGCTGTACGGCACCACCGTCACCGAGACCCACCTTGACGGCACCGCCGCCGAGCGTATAGGAAAGCCCGAGGGCTGCTATTATACGATATACTCGGACACTCTGCCCGACTTTAAGAGCGAGATATACGCCCTAAGCGCGGTGTTAAGAAAGGTATTGCCTAAAGGCAAGTGCCTCGCGGTGGGGCTTGGCAATCCCGAGATAACCGCCGACAGCCTCGGGTGGAGGACCGCTCAGGGCATACTCGCGACCTCGCAGCTCGACGAGATAGGGCAGACCGGGAACGGCGTAGGGGATATATCCGTCATACGCACAAACGTATCCTCTAACTCCGGGATAGACAGCGCGCTTCAGGCTCGGCTGTCTGCGCAGGGGATAGGCGCGGAGTATATTTTAGCGGTGGACAGCCTTGCGTGCTCCTCGCCGAAAAGATTATGCTCCACGATACAGATAAGCGACACGGGCATATGCCCCGGCAGCGGGGCGGGCAATCCGCGTAAGCGGCTAGACAAAAGCACGGCGGGCGTGCCCGTGATAGCGGTCGGGGTGCCGACCGCCCTCGAGCACCGCGAGCGCGGACAATGCTATACCGTGACCCGCCGCGACCTCGACAGCTATATAAGGCGGTATTCTTACGTGATATCCTCGGCGGTGAACCGTGTGCTTAGCCCCGCGCTGTCGGATGACGATTTTAAGGTGCTCAAGGATTTTTGCTGACGGTTCTATTATCGTCCTTTTCGCCATAAGCTTTAGTAGAAAAGCTTTCTTTTTACAGACGGAAAGGACGGATAAAAATGAGAAGATATGACAAAAGGATAAGGGTGCTGCCCGTGCTGCTGCTTGCGGGGGCTGTGTCGTTCGCTTTTACGGGGGTGGCAAACAGCGCCGCGTCTGCGGATTTTGGCGCAGCCGCCGAAAGGACGGTAAAGGACATCACGGGGCTAAGCGCGTATTTGAGCCTGCCGACGGGATTTTCCCCGACAGATAGCAATAAGGACAAGCTGTCGGAGGGAAGCGGCGCGGAAACCTCCGCCCCCGAGACCGATCTGCCCGAAACCACGGTGCCTGATACCACCGCGCCCGAGAGTACAGCACCCGAAACCACCGCGCCCGAGAGCGCCGTGTCCGAGAGCGCCGCCCCCGATACCGAGCCGCAGATAACCTTAGTGCCCGAGACGCCGTCGGGGTCGCTGCTAGTGTCAAAGAATATCACCTCAAAGGTGCAGGACCCCGACGAATTTTCCGCCAAAAGCGGACCGATAAAGGAGACCACCTATACTCATTCTTCGGCGGAGGATATGCTCGACCTAAAATACGGGCAGATACGCAATCTCACGGAGCTTAGCGGTGACGAGGTGCTCGACGCCGCGGGCAGAGCGCCGAGCTTTAATGACGACGAGCAGACAAGCCCCCGAGTACTTATAATACACACCCACACCACCGAGTCATACGAGCTCAATTATTCCGACGGGTGCTATGACGCGGAGTTTTCGGGCAGGACGCTCGACCCTAATTACAGCGTGGTAGGAGTGGGCGCGGCTATAGCGCAGGCTCTCGCCGATAACGGGATAGGGGTCATACACGACGGCACGCTTTTTGACGAGCCGCTTTATGACGGCGCATATGACCGCAGCGCCGAAAGGATAACCGAGATCTTAAAGCAGTACCCCTCGATAGAGATAGTGCTCGATATTCACCGCGACGGCATAGCTAACGGGGACGAGCGTATAGCGCCCGTCGCCGACATAGACGGCGAAAAGGCGGCGCAGATAATGCTTATATGCGGGGCGGACGACGGCAGGGGGATACTCCCCGACTATCTTGATAATTTAGGCTTTGCCGCCGCCGTGCAGAGCAAGGCAGAGCAGATGTACCCCTCGCTCACACGCCCTTTGCTTTTCGATTACAGGATATATAATCAGGATCTTGGAAAATACAATATACTTATCGAGGTCGGAGCTTTCGGAAACAGCCCCGAGCAGGCAAAATACAGCGGCAAGCTGGTCGGAAACGCCCTCGCCGAGGTGATAAAGGATAATATCTCGGAATAGAAAAACAAATGACCGACGGTATATACCCGTCGGTCAAGTTGTGACAATACTTATTTACTTTAGGATATTGCGAGTGAAGAAAGGATAAAGTTGGACTGACCGTTTGCGCCTTTCTTTACTTGCAGCTTGACGGTGTGCTTTCCGCTTTCGTCATACGTCTTAAGGTGTACGCAGTCGACGTAGTTGCCCCAGCCGCCCGTAAAGTCGGAGTTTATAGTGGTGACAAGCTCGTCGTCTACATATACGTCTGCCAAAGCACCATTAGATACGCTCATACCGTAGAGCACCCCGATGCTCTTAGCCTCGACCTCAAAGGTGACAGAGGTTTCATCGTCATCGCTTGCCGACAGAGCCCACAGACCGTTAAAGCCGCCCCAGCCGCCTTGCTCTTTGAGAACTACCTTGCCCGCTGTAGCGGTCGCGGTTATATCCGAGGGTGAAAGCAGCTTTCCGTTTTCAAAGCCCGCGTTGGTAGCCTTCTCGCTAAAGTCGCTCTCGTCGCCTGTTATCTCGCCCTTGTCGAGCTGCTCGGCAACGTCGCTTATATAGCTTTGCAATAATTGCGAAACTATCTTGTGTCCGGGTACGTTAGGATGGATATCGTCGTCCGAGATGTCCGCCCACTTTATATCGCCGTGCCCTATTACGTCAAGGATAGCGTCGTGGTAGGAGATGACGGGCAGGTCGTACTTTTTCGATACCTCGGAGTGCGGCTCCTGCATGCTCGTGCCGTTCTCTTGGGTGGTGATAAGGGTGATGATAGCGGGCTTGCTCTCATAGCCCCAGATAGTCCTGAGCAGGCTGTCGTAGGACTCCTTGTCGCGCTCGGCGTTGGCCATAGTATCGTTTACCGAAAATTCTACAAACACAAGGTCGGGGTTTTTCTCGAGCAGGTCCTTAGTAACTCTGTGAACACCGATATACGAGCCTGTAGCGCCGATGCCCGCGTTGACGTAGTTCACCGTAGCGTTGGGATACTGAGCCGCTAACCAGTCGGTGGTGAGCTTAGCGTAGCACAGTGCGTCACCCGCGCTGGTGCCCTGAGTGATAGAGCCGCCGATATAGCCTACCGTTACCTCTCCGCCGTCCTTAAGCTTTTGGATAACGTTGCCGAGTCTAACTTTGTTGCCTTCGTTAAGGCGTGATTTGCTGATCATATTAGGCGTAAGCTCCCCGTCTAATTCATATTTTTCATAGTCTGCGTCAGAGCCGCCGCTCTCTTCTGCGGCGCTGCTCTCTTCTGCGGCGCTGCTTTCTTCTGCGGCACTGCTTTCTTCAGTGGCGCTGCTTTCGGTCACCGAGCTTGTGCTCTGTGACGAGGACGCGCTGTTGTCAGAGCAAGCCGTCGCGCTTAGCAGCATAGCCGCCGTGCATAACACGGCAATTATTTTTCTGTTCATTTTTGAGCTCCTTAAATCTGAGAATTACAGCCGCGTTGCGGTTGTATACTATGAAATATACCATTTTTGCGCGGTTTTGTCAAGATATATTGCAGGTAAGAATACGATTTTTTTATTTCGGGGCAATTTTGGATATTGAAAAGCTCGTCTTTATATGGTAAAATTAAGTTATAACCATAAGGAGGTTTTTGCTATGGAAGATAAAATTTTTATAAAAGCGTCGGATAAGGCATATTCTTATATGGGGAGAATAGACGACCGAGACCCCGACTGTCCGCTTTTTATCTATGCGGGAAGTATGGTAAGCGCAAGGTTTACGGGTACGTCCGTGGGTATTAAGCTTATACCGCGGCTAATCTATATGACCTCAACCCTCGGGGTAATTATCGACGGGGTGCAGTATGTGTATGAGATGAAGCATACCGATACGCCGCAGGAATTGTACATACAGGCCGCCGAGGGGCTCGAGGAGGGCGAGCACAGCATAACGGTGTTTAAGCGCACGGCGGGCTCGCATTGCTATTTCAGCTTTCTCGGGCTTATGCTCGACAGCGGCGCAAAGCTTTTGCCCGACGGGAAGAATTACGATATGAATATAGAGGTGTACGGCGACAGCGTGTCGTCGGGCGAGGTCGTCGAGGCGGTATATTATACGGGACACGCCGACCCCGAGCACCACTCGCAGTATGATAACAGCTGGTTTTCGTATCCGCTTTCCCTTGCGCGAAAGCTCAACGCGCGCGTGCACGATATAGCGCAGGGCGGTATTGCGCTCTTTGACGGCACGGGGTACTTTAATTATCCCGACTATATCGGTATGCTCTCGGTGTATGACAAGCTGTCGTATACGCCGCCGTTTGAGCTCAGCGACTGGGATTTTTCAAAATATATACCCGATATAGTCATTATCGCGATAGGGCAGAATGACGCCAACCCCGATCCCGACTGCCTCAGAAAGCCCGAATACCGCGAAAAGTGGAAGTCGTCATATTCTGCTATGCTGTCGGATATTAGGGAGAAATACCGCGCCGCTGGCGGCGACCCGACCTTTATCTTGATAACGACCGTGCTTATGCACGACCCGATATGGGACGAGGCGCTAGACGAGATATGCGCAGGCTTTGATGATAAAAAGATACGGCGGTTCAGATTTTCGCGCAACGGCGCGGCTACTCCGGGGCACCCCCGCATACCCGAGCAGGAGGAAATGGCGTTAGAGCTCTCGGAGTATATAAAGGCGCAGAACGGTTAAATTTTTCGTCAAACTATACAAATCTGAACAAAAATTTAAGGCGATATTGATAAAATCAGCACAAAACTATTGAAAACTTTTGGCAATAGTGATATACTAAAATGGTAAAATTGATGTGTTACGGACATCGGGTCTATATCTTTAGGTTTTACATAGCATTACCTGCGGCAAAAGCAGAAATCAAATCTACGAAAGGAGATATGCCTTTTAAGGCATAACAGCGGTATGGAGATCAAAATTCCCAAAGAGCTTGATGTTCCTTTTTATCTTTTCCATCAGGGCAATAACGCCGAGGCGTATAAGGTGTTCGGCTCGCACTTTATCGGAAAAGACGGCAAAACGGGGGTAATATTCAGAGTTTGGGCGCCTAAGGCAAAGAGCGTCAGCGTGGTAGGCGACTTTAATAACTGGGATCGCACGGCGAACGTCATGGACAAGATAAGCGACGCCGGTATCTGGGAGACCTTTATCCCCGGGCTTAAAAAATACGACAATTACAAGTACAGCATAGAGAGCTCATACGGGCAGATACATCTTAAGGCCGACCCTTACGGCACACATATGGAGACCCGTCCCAACACCGCGTCCAAGATATACGATATATCGGGATATAAGTGGCAGGACCGCGAGTGGATGAAAGCAAAGGAAGAAAAGGACGTATATCGTTCGCCCATGAACATATACGAGCTGCACCTCAACTCGTGGTTCAAAAAAGAGGACGAGGAGGAGCTTTTCGCGTATATGCAGCTCGCCGAGAAGCTGATACCCTATATTAAGAAAATGGGCTACACTCATATCGAGATGATGCCCGTTGCGGAGTTTCCGTTTGACGGCAGCTGGGGATATCAGCAGATAGGCTATTATGCGCCGACCTCGCGCTTCGGCACTCCGCACGACTTTATGGAGTTTGTGGATTATTGTCACACCCACGGGATAGGCGTTATACTCGACTGGGTACCCGCGCATTTTCCTAAAGACGCGGCGGGGTTGTATGAGTTTGACGGGGACTACTGCTATGAGTATTCCGACCCTAACAAGCGCGAGCATTATAACTGGGGCACGCGAGTATTCGACTGGGGCAAGCCCGAGGTGCAGTCATTCTTAATATCTAACGCGAATTACTGGATAAGCGAGTACCATATCGACGGTCTGCGCGTCGACGCGGTCGCAAGTATGCTGTACCTCGACTATGACCGACAGGGCGGCGCGTGGACGCCTAACGTTCACGGCGGCAATGAAAATCTCGAGGCGGTGGCATTTTTGCAAAAGCTTAACGCCGCGCTGTTTTCAAGGCACAAGGGGCTGCTTATGATAGCGGAAGAATCCACCGCGTGGCCTATGGTGACTAAGCCGACCGATATCGGCGGACTCGGGTTTAATTTTAAGTGGAATATGGGCTGGATGAACGATATGCTGTCCTATATGTCCATGAGCCCCGAGTACCGTCAGTACAATCACGACAAGCTGACATTCTCTTTCTACTATGCCTTTTCAGAGAATTTTATACTGCCTATCTCGCATGATGAGGTGGTATACGGCAAATGCTCGATGCTCGACAAGATGAGCGGCCCGAGAGAAAAGCGCTTCGCGTCACTCAGGACTTTCCTCGCGTATATGACCGCGCACCCCGGCAAAAAGCTCACCTTTATGGGTCAGGAGTTCGCGCAGTTCAGGGAGTGGAATTATAAGACGGGACTTGACTGGGACGTGCTCGAATTTCCCGAGCATAAGCAGTATCAGGACTTTGTAAAGGATATGAACCACTTCTACCTCGAGAATACCCCGCTGTGGGAGATAGATTACGACTGGAGCGGCTTTAGCTGGATATCCAACGACGACTATAAGAACAGCATTATCGCGTTTAGACGTATAGACTCTAAGGGCGAGGAGCTGATAGCGGTATGCAATTTCCTGCCCGAGGAGCACGAGGTGTACAGCTTCGGCGTACCGTACTATGCGGACTATCAAGTGGTATTCACCACCGATAACGTTAAGTACGGCGGCGAGAGCAAGTCGGGCACAAAATACACCGCTAAGTGCGAGCCTATGCACGGGCTTGAGTACTCTATCACACTGAAGATACCCGCTATGTCCGCAATGTTCTTAAAGCCCGTCAACAAGCGTTCGCCCGAGGACGATGTAAAGAAAAAGGCGGCAAAGCCCGCCGCTAAAAAGGCTAAGCCCGCCGCTAAAAAGACGGCGTCACCAAAGACCGAAAAGCCCGCGGGAAAGACCCCCAAGGCCGATAAATAAAATATATGGAGGAAATTTTAACTTATGAAACACGTTAAAAAAGAATGTGTGGCTATGCTGCTAGCAGGCGGACAGGGAAGCAGACTGTACGCTCTGACAAAGGATATGGCAAAGCCTGCCGTTCCTTACGGCGGTAAGTACAGAATTATCGATTTCCCACTGTCTAACTGCGTTAATTCGGGCATAGACACGGTCGGCGTGCTGACGCAGTATCAGCCGCTTGTACTCAACGAGTACATAGGAAACGGACACCCGTGGGGTCTGGACAGGGTACACGGAGGCGTTCACGTATTGCCGCCTTACGAGTCCTCTTCGGGCAAGTCGTGGTATGAGGGCACCGCAAACGCTATATATCAGAATATAAGCTTTGTCGACAGGTACAATCCCGAGTACGTGGCTGTCCTTTCGGGCGACCATATCTATAAGATGGATTACAGCGCAATGCTCGATTTCCATAAAAAGCACAACGCAGACGCTACTATTGCGGTGCTCGAGGTGCCGTGGGAGGAGGCTCCGCGCTTCGGCATAATGAGTGCCGACGAGAACGACGTAATATACGAATTTGCAGAGAAGCCCAAAGAGCCTAAATCCAACCTCGCGTCGATGGGCGTGTACATATTCTCATGGCAGAACCTTAAAAAGCACCTTATCGCGAATGAAAATGACGAGGGCGCAAGCAAGGACTTCGGCAAGAATATCATCCCCGCTATGCTAAAAGAGGGCAACAAGCTTGTAGCTTATCACTTTGACGGCTACTGGAAGGACGTCGGCACTATAGACAGCCTTTGGGAGGCTAATATGGATCTGCTCGATCCCAATGTGCCGCTCGACCTGCACGATAACAGCTGGAGGATCTTCTCCCGCAATCCCGTAATGCCTCCGCATTATGCGGGAACTCAGAGCAAGATACAAAACTCGATGATCTGCGAGGGCTGCGATATAGAGGGCCTGATAGACTTTTCGGTGCTGTTCTCGGGAGTTACGATAGAGCCGGGCGCGATAGTGCGCGACAGCATAATCATGCCTAACACCGTTATCAAAAAGGGCGCGGTGGTAGAATATGCGATAATCGGCGAGGACTGCGTAATAGGCGAGAACGCCCATATCGGCGAGCGCCCCGAGGCTATAGAGGATAAGGACACCTGGGGAGTAGCTGTCATAGGCCATCAAGTAACTGTAAGCGATAACGCCGTGATCAAGCCTAAGGCTATGATCTCGGAGAATGTGTAAGCGGGGAGGAAAAGACAAATGGCTAATATGTCAAACGTTTTAGGTCTGATTTTTGCCAACATGCACGATATCACCGTGCCTGACCTTACTAAGATACGCGCACTGGCGAGCGTGCCTTTCGGCGCAAGATACAGAATGGTGGATTTCCCGCTTTCCAATATGGTAAATTCCGACATCAACGACATCGGCATAGTTACTAAGGATAACTATCAGTCGCTGATAGATCATCTCGGAGCGGGTGACGAGTGGGATCTTTCACGCAAGACCGGCGGACTTCACCTGTTGCCGCCCTACGGCAACAGCACGGGACTGTACAGAGGCAGGCTTGAGGCTATGTCGCAGATAAAGCCCTTTATCACCGACATAAGCGCGGATTATGTGCTGCTCTCCGACGCGGACGTGGTCGCTAATATCGACTACCGCCCGATAGTGGACTTCCACGAGCAGACTAAGGCTGACATCACAGTAGTTTACGGCAGGGGAGTATTTACCGCAGGTCAGAGTATGACAAAGACTATACTCGCCGTAAATGAGAACAACGAGGTATACGATGTGCTTGTTCGCCCCGAGATAAGCGGCGAGCATAACGTAAGCCTTAATATGTTCGTTGTCGGTAAGGAATTCTTACTTGATATTATCCGCGAGGCGCTAAGCCGCAACCTGTACAGCTTTGAGGTAGACGTGCTCCAGCACAGGCTGCACGAGATGAAAGTAATGGGCTACAAGTTTGACGGTCCGTTCTTCCAGATAGACAGCATAGACACATACTTTAAGAGCAATATGAAGCTTGTAGACGGGCAGCTGCGCCGCGAGATCTTCAACTCAGACGCGCCTATCTACACTAAGGTAAAGGACGAGGCACCCGCTAAGTACGGCATAGACTCCGACGTGACTAATTCGATAGTTGCGGACGGCTGCGTAATAGAGGGCACGGTTGAGAACTGCGTGCTGTTCAGAGGCGTAGAGGTAGGCAAGGGCGCTCACGTTAAGAACTGCATACTTATGCAAAATACCGTCGTCGGCGAAAAGGCCGAGATGAATTACGTCATAACCGATAAGAACGTTGTCATCTCCGAGAACCGCTCGCTGTCGGGTACCGAGGCTTATCCCGTATATGTAAATAAGGGAGCTAAGGTGTAAATTTACTTTACATAGGTATAAAGTTATCCCCCGCTGAATAGCGGGGGATATTTGTATATCGATCTCTTATTCTACTGTAAGCTCGCCGTCTTTTATATCTATATTCAGCGTGGTATCGGGCGGTACGTCGTCGGCTATCAGCTTGCGGGCGATGAGCGTTTCAACCTTGCGCTGCAAAAATCTTTTCAGCGGGCGGGCGCCGTAATTGGGGTCAAAGCCGCCGTCTATTATATAATCCTTTGCCGCGTCGCTGACGGTTATGCTTATCTGACGGTCGGAAAGCCGCTCTCTTAAGTCGTCGAGCATAAGCTCTACAATGCTGTATATCTCCTTTTTGGTAAGCGGCTTGTAGAATACTATCTCGTCAAGACGGTTGAGAAATTCGGGGCGGAAGTGCGACTTAAGCAGGCTGTCGACCTGACCGCGCGCCTCGTCGGATATCTCGCCGGCATCGTTTATGCCCTCGAGGATATACGGCGAGCCGAGGTTGGATGTCATAATTATTATCGTATTCTTAAAGTCCACGGTGCGCCCCTGCGAGTCGGTTATCCTGCCGTCGTCGAGCACTTGCAATAGGATATTGAATACGTCGGGGTGCGCCTTTTCTACCTCGTCGAGAAGTATGACCGAGTACGGCTTTCTGCGCACTGCCTCGGTAAGCTGTCCGCCCTGATCGTATCCGACATATCCGGGAGGCGCTCCTATTAGGCGGCTGACGCTGAATTTTTCCATATATTCCGACATATCTATGCGGACAATATTTTTCTCGTCGTCGAATAGCGCCTCGGCGAGCGCTTTGGCAAGCTCGGTCTTGCCTACGCCCGTAGGACCCAAGAACAAGAACGAGCCTATCGGGCGGTCGGGGCTCGATATCCCCGCGCGCGAGCGCAGTATAGCCTCGCTTACTTTTTGTACCGCCTCGTCCTGACCTATCACCCGCTTATGCAAAAGCGCCTCCATACCGAGCAGCTTTTCGCGCTCACCCTCCATAAGCTTTGCTACCGGTATCCCTGTCCAGCGGCAGATTATGCGGGCAATTTCTTCCTCTGTCACCTTGTCGCGCAGCAGAGTGTCGGACTTTTGCGCCTCGGCGAGCTTTTCCTGCTCCTCTAGCTCTTTTTGCAGGCGGGGCAGAGTGCCGTATTTAAGCTCGGCTGCCTTATTAAGGTCATAGCTGCGCTGTGCCTCCTCTATCTGCGCGTTGGTCTGCTCTATCTGCTCACGAAGCTTTTGCACCGAGGAAATGGCGGTCTTTTCGTTCTCCCACTTAGCTTTCATAGCGTCAAATTGCGAGCGCATCTCCGAAAGCTCCTTTTGCACTTGCTCGAGGTGCTCGGCGGATATCTTGTCATCCTCTTTTTTCAGCGCGGCCTCTTCTATCTCGTGCTGCATTATCTTTCGGCGTATGTCGTCGAGCTCGGACGGCATAGACTCCATCTCGGTCTTTATCAGCGCGCACGCCTCGTCGACAAGGTCTATCGCCTTGTCGGGCAAAAATCTGTCTGAGATATATCTGTCGGAAAGCACCGCCGCAGCTATAAGCGCCGCGTCGTGTATCTTTACCCCGTGAAACACCTCGTATCTCTCTTTAAGACCTCTGAGTATGCTTATCGTGTCCTCGACGGTCGGCTCGTCTACCATTACCGGCTGAAAACGCCGCTCGAGCGCCGCGTCCTTTTCGATATAAAGGCGGTACTCGTTAAGAGTGGTGGCTCCGATACAGTGCAGCTCGCCGCGCGCAAGGAGCGGCTTTAACAGGTTGCCCGCGTCCATAGCGCCGTCGGTCTTGCCCGCGCCGACTATCGTGTGCAGTTCGTCTATGAACATTATTATCTGCCCGTCGGATTTCTTTATCGCCTGAAGCACGGCCTTTAGCCTTTCTTCAAACTCGCCGCGGTACTTTGCCCCCGCGACCAAAGCGCCCATATCAAGTGAGAATATCCTGCGCTCTTTAAGATTTTCGGGTACGTCGCCCCTTACTATCCTTAGCGCGAGCCCCTCGGCTATCGCGGTCTTGCCCACGCCCGGCTCGCCGATCAGCACGGGGTTATTTTTTGTCTTACGCGAAAGTATGCGGATAACGTTCCTTATCTCGGTGTCCCTGCCGATAACCGGGTCGAGCTTGTTATGGCGGGCAAGCTCGGTCAGATCCTGCCCGTATTTTTTAAGCACGTCGTAGGTCTCCTCGGGATTTTGCCCCGTGACCCTCACATCTCCGCGGACTTGCTCGAGCGCCTTTAAAAATCCGCTCTCCGTCAGCCCATACTCGGAGAATAACGCCTTTACCGCAGAATTAGGCTTTTGCAATAGGCCTATAAACAAATGCTCGACCGAGATATATTCGTCGCCCATTTGCCCCGCCTTTTGCTCGGCGGCGGTAAGCGCCTTATCCAGCTCCTGCGAGATATACACCTTGTCTGGCTCTCTGCCCGAGCCGGTGACCTTGGATATCGCGGCGCAGGCGTTCTGCGCCGATACCTTTACCGCGTCGGGGTCGGTGTCCATCTTTTTGAGCAGCTGAGGTATCAGCCCCTCGTCGTCGTCAAGCAGCGCGAACAAAAGGTGCTGCTGGTCGATATTCATATTTTGGTATTCGACCGCCATATTCTGCGCCTTTTCTACCGCTTCTATAGATTTTTGCGTCAGCTTATTTGTACTAAGCATAGTTCATCATTCCTTTCTTTATGTCTATTATAGTATTATCTTCGCCGTCTTCATTCTTTCCGAGTAAGCCTTGTCTATCATCAGCGCGGCCTCTTCGTCATCGGGAGTGCTTTCAAAATACAGCTTGATAAGCCCGTCGATAAATCTGATATAGTCCGCCGCCGCCTTAGCCGCCTCGTCGGTAGTGACGGACGAGCCGTCCGAGCACCTTATCGGGACCTTAAGCGTGCGGGTGAGCTTGTCGTTGTCGAGCAGATATTCTATCTTGAATATCCCCGACAGATATTTTGCCTCCACCGCTATAAATATCCGCCAGAACCTGTTTATCAGCGCAGACAAAACGGCGTTTTGCGTGCGAAAGCTTACGCTCAGCCTGCCTAGCTCTGTGCCGTCGGGACTTAGATCCACCGCGTACCTTATAGTGGGTTTGTATTTATAGCTCAGCGGGCTCTTTATCAGCATACCTCCTACGCCCGTCTGTAAGCGGAAAATATCATCGTCGAACATCTGCGTTATACTGTCGATAAGCCCCCTCATCCTGACCTCGGGGGTCTGCACCGACAATTTCTCGGCGAGTATGCGGTCGATAAGCCCCGAGCGGCTGGTGTTCATCTTGTAGGCAAGAGCGTCCACCGCTCTGACAATATCGTCGGACAATACTAAGCTGTATACACTTTTGCTCATTTCGTCACTTCCTTTCGCTGTGATTAAATTGTACCACACTTTTATTAACTTGTCAAGAGTTTTATATAACTTTTTTGACGAATTATTAAAATTTTTTTGAGAAAAATAAAAAGAGGTGCGAATTGCACCTCTAAAATATTCTAATATCTCACTCACTCTACCTTGGTTTCAGGCTTACTCATAGTGTCTTGGATATGCCTTTTGAGCACGTTAAAGCTCTCGTCGCTCAGCACGTGCTCTATGCGGCAGGCGTCCTCGGCGGCGGTTTTCTCATTTACTCCGAGGTGGGTGAGCCAGTCGGTAAGCATGGTGTGCCGCTCGTACATTTTCTCCGCTATGACCTGTCCCTTTTCGGTTAGGGTGATGTAGTTGTTCTCGTCTATGCTGATATAGTCCTCGCTGCGCAGATTTTTCATAGCGACGCTGATGCTCGGTTTAGAAAACTCAAGAAAGTTGACGATATCTATTGAGCGGACGTTTCCGATACGGTTTTTTAATATAAGGATAGCTTCAAGATAATTTTCGGCGGATTCCTGTATTTTCATAATGCTAAAGCTCCTTTCGTATGCTCTTATACAATAATATTGTATCATATTTTAGTAAAAATTGCAAGCGCGCGGCAATAATTTTTCAGCGCATTTATTTATAAAAGTCTATCAAAAACGACCTTATCGCTTTTTCAAGGTCGTCCGCGTCCTCGGGCTCGACGTTCATATCCTGTAAGCGCCGCGCGAGCAGGGTAGCGGGCTCTTTATCATTATTGAGGTTCACTCTGCGCAGCCTTGTCAGCGGCTCGTCTATCCTGACCCCGGGGTCGATGCCGACAGCGTTGGGCTTGGCGTTTTTGGATATCGACATGGCGGGAGACCCGAATAATCTGTTATACAGCACGCCGCACATGGCTATGGTCTGTAATATCTCGTCGGGTACCGAGGTGTGCGCCGCCTTTGACAGGGTGAACAGCACGTCTCTTAGCTCGGCGTACTCGTCAAAGCTGCCGAAGCGCAGCGTAATGCACGGCACTCTTGCGGCTAACGCGGACATAACGCAGGCTAAGGCGTTGAGCTTGTTATTTTTCGGGCAGATATCCAGCGGCACTACCGCCTCGAAATCATACAGCTCTATCATCTGCGTAAGGTACAGGCCGCTCTCCTCAAAATCGTCGGTCACCCTTATCATAGACAGCTTGTCTATCCCCGAGTCGGCGGAAAACTGCATAATATGTACAAGAAAATTCTCCCCGTTAGGCGAAAGGTCGGCGATAATGGGATTTTTCATAAGACCCGCGTACGGCTTTATAAATTCCTCCGGCAGGCAGACATAGCCGAAATCGCGGCTGTTTGCGAGGTCGAGCTCGTCCTCGCTTTGTACGCGGAATATTAGCCTGCTAAAGTCGCATTGCTCGGGCAGCATATCAAGAGTGTAAGCGTCTGTTTCGCAGAATTTAACCCCTACCTTATGCAGACAGTCTATATACGCGCCGAGCAGCGGCTGGTCAGCAGCGTCGGAAAATTCGCGCCCGCATAAGCTGTTGTCGGTAAAGATAGTGTTCATAGCATCCTCTCCCGTAAAAATTGTACCACATTGTAAAGTGCGTGTCAATCCCGCGGCGGCTGAAAAATTTTTCCCCGCGCTATTGAAATATGCGGCGAAATGATGTATAATGATATTATGGCGTATTTTGAGCAGCTATCGGGCAAAGTCCCGATACATAATGTATACAGAAATGAGGATATTATGGCAAAGGAATTTACCGTATCGCTTCAGGCGATAATAGAAAAATGCTCGCTTGAGGTGGTACAGACTCCCGATGACCCCGAAAAGATATTTATAACCAACGCGGATATAAACCGCCCGGGATTACAGCTTGCGGGCTTTTACGAATATTTTGACCACGAGAGGATACAGATAGTCGGAAAGGCGGAGGTCGCGTACCTCGAGCAGTGCGGTGCGGAGATAAGGATACAGCGGCTGAGAAAATTTTTCAGCGAGAAGCCGCCCGCAGTAGTCGTCACCAGAGGGCAGGAGATAATGCCCGAGATAAAGCAGACGGCGGCGGAGTATAAGGTACCGCTGCTGCTCAGCGAGGAGAGCACCAACGTGTTTACCTCTAAGCTTATAGCGTTTCTTACCTTACAGCTTGCGCCGAGGATCACCCGTCATGGCGTGCTTATCGAGATATACGGCGAGGGTATGCTGATACTCGGCGACAGCGGCGTAGGTAAGAGCGAGACCGCCATAGAGCTCGTAAAGCGCGGGCACAGACTTGTAGCCGACGACGCCGTCGAGATACGCAAGGCGTCAAATATAACCCTTGTCGGCAGCTCGCCCGACAACATCCGACATTTTCTCGAGCTTAGGGGCATAGGTATAATCAACGCGCGCCAGCTTTTCGGTATCGGCGCTGTCAAAGTGAGCGAGAGGATAGATATGGTAGTCGAGCTCGAGCAGTGGAACCCCGAGAAGATATACGACCGTATGGGCGTAGACAATCACTATATGTCCATACTCGGCGTAAAGGTGCCGTCGCTTACTATACCCGTAAAGCCCGGACGTAACCTCGCGGTGATACTCGAGGTAGCGGCAATGAATAACCGTCAGAAAAAAATGGGTTACAACGCCGCGCAGGAATTGCTCGACAATTTGGGTCTTAATATGGAGGGTATGGACACCGTCACTAACTGGGAGACCTGATATATCAAATTACAAAAGAAAAGAGATAATCAAAAATGGAATTTATCGCGGATATGCACACGCATACTCTTGCGTCAGATCACGCGTATTCTACAATAACCGAAAACGCCGCCGCCGCGGCAAAGGCGGGGCTAAAGTACCTCGGTATGACCGACCACTGCATACAGATGCAGGACTCGCCGCACTTGTGGCATTTTCTTAATATGAGGGTGATACCCGACATGCTTTGCGGGGTGAGGATAATAAAAGGAGTAGAGGCGGACCTTATCGGCTACGGCGGTGAGCTCGACCTTACCGACGATATACGCCGCAGCGTCGAGTGGATAAACGTATCCATCCACGACCCGTGTCTTGCCCCCTCGACCGAGGAGAGGATAACCGACACTTATCTCGCGGTCGTATCCGACCCTAAGGTCTGCGTGCTCGCACACACCGATTCTTTCGGCTTTCCGTATGATTATGACGCGGTGACCGCCGAGTGCAAAAGGCAAAACGTGCTTATAGAGCTCAACGTCTCAAGGCTCGGCGACCCTCGCTCGGTAAAGCGGCTGAAAGAATACATACTTCCCGCCTGTATAAAAAACGGCTGCGGGATAATAGTGGACTCCGACGCGCATTTTTGGAGCAGGATAGGCGCTTTTGACAGGGCAAAAGAGCTTATCGGGGAGATAGGATTTCCCGAGGAGCTTGTGATAAACGCCGACTTGGGGCGGTTTGAGAAATTTTTATCCCTTAAAGGCATAACGCCCGTCGGTAATAATTGACCGTAAGGAAAATATAATAGTAAAGGCAGGTAAAGGGAATGTACAACATAGGCATTGATCTTGGAGGAACAAACATAAAGGCGGGGGTCGTTGCGGACGACTGCCGTATCATAGGACGCTCGAATATTAAGACCGCACTGCCGCGTCCCGCCGAGGATATCGCGGACAGCATAGTGCAGGCGGTAAAAATGGCGGTCGCAGACTGCTCTGAGCAGGTAGACGAGATACACAGTATAGGCATAGGCACCCCCGGGGTAGCCGACCGCAACACGGGCGAGGTATTGTATTCGTGCAATCTCGGCTTTGAGAATACGCCGCTCGGCGAGCTTTTAAAGCAAAGGCTCGGCACGGATATCTATGTCGAAAACGACGCTAATGTCGCGGCATACGGCGAGGTGCTAGGAGGCGCTGCCAAGGGGTGCCAAAACGTGGTAGTCGTGACGCTCGGCACGGGCGTCGGCGGCGGTATCATAATAGACGGCAAGATATACACGGGCTTTAATTTCTGCGGAGCCGAGCTCGGTCATACCGTGATAGAGTACAACGGCAGACAGTGCTCGTGCGGAAGAAAGGGCTGCTTTGAGGCGTATTCGTCCGCTACCGCGCTGATAACCGCGACTAAGCACGCAATGCAGGAGGATAAGAACAGCCGTATGTGGGCGCTTGCCGACAATTCGCTCGACAACGTCGACGGCAAGACCGCTTTTGACGCTATGAGAGAGGGCGATCCTAAAGGTATCGCCGTCGTGGAGGAATATATAAATTATTTAGGCTGCGGGCTTGTCAATATCGTAAATACATTCCAGCCCGAAATGCTGCTTATAGGCGGCGGGATATGCAAAGAGGGCGACTATCTGATAAAGCCGCTCGAAGAGATCATAAAAAGAGAAAGCTACTGTATCAACCCCGAGCGTTCTACCGTTCTCGCGGCGGCAAAGCTCGGAAACGACGCCGGTATCGTCGGCGCCGCCAACCTTTACCGCCTCGATAAATAACACTTTAAGGAGTACGCTTTGAGCCTTTTTGATTTGACACTCCCCGCCGAAAAGGCGGCGGAGTACGGCGCAGCCGTGCTGTACGACGAGCCTATGAGCGCGCACACCACCTTTAAGATAGGCGGCAGGTGCGATATGATGATAAAGATAAACTGCGAGGGGCTGCTGCGCGAGCTTGTGATACTGTGCGCAAAGCAGGGCATACCCTATTATATCATCGGGCGGGGGAGCAATATCCTCGTAAGCGACAACGGGCTTAGGGGGATAGTTTTGCTGCTCTGCGGTGATTTTGCGTCGGCGCATATAGACGGGGATATTATAGAATGTCAGGCGGGAGCGTCGCTCGGCGCGATATGCTCACTCGCTTTGTCCAATTCGCTTACGGGGCTTGAGTTTGCCTACGGCATACCCGGGACGGTAGGCGGTGCGGTATATATGAACGCGGGCGCATACGGCGGGGAGATGAAGGACGTTTTATTGTCCTGCCGCTGTATCGACGAAAACGGCGAGATAAGGACCGTGCCGAGGGAGAAGATGGAGCTTGGCTATCGCACTAGCATTTTCTCTAAGAAAAATTACTGCGTGACTTCTGTCGCGCTTAAGCTGCAAAAGGGCGACCCCGCCGCGATAAAAGAGCGTATGGACACGCTAATGTCCCGCAGAAAGGAAAAGCAGCCGCTTGAGTACCCGAGCGCGGGCAGCACGTTTAAGCGCCCTGCGGGCGACTTTGCCGCGCGGCTGATAGAGGCGAGCAGCCTTAAGGGACTGTCGGTAGGCGACGCTCAGGTCAGCGAAAAGCACAGCGGCTTTATCATAAATAAGGGCAGCGCGAGCTTTGGAGACGTGTGCGAGCTTATCGAGAGGGTAAAGGACAAGGTTTATTCCGACAGCGGGATAATGCTCGAGTGCGAAGTGCTGATAATGGAATAAATAAACGGGAGGACGGCATTGAATACCGAATTTGTTATTGTAACGGGAATATCCGGTTCGGGAAAATCCTGCGCGGTAAACGTGCTTGAGGATATAGGGTATTATTGCATAGACAATATGCCGCCGCTGCTGATATCCGAATTTGCCGAGATATGCGAGAAAAACGACGAGATAACTAAGGCGGCGATAGTCACCGATATACGCGGCGGCACGCTGTTTTTAAAGGTCAACGACAATATACAGGAGCTCAAAAAGCGCGGGCTGAATATAAAGGTGCTGTTTGTAGACGCTAATCATCAGGTGGTAAAGCGCAGATACAAGGAGACCCGCCGTCCGCACCCGCTTTTTGACATAGCGCACGGGGACATAGACGACGCTATCGAGGCCGAGTCCGAAATGCTCGAGCCTATGCGCGAGATAGCGGATTATTATATCGACACCAGCCTTATGTCCACCTCGACGCTGAAAGAGAATATAATCAATCTGTTTTTGGACAATCCCTCGGACAGTATGACGATAAGCTGTATGTCGTTCGGCTTTAAGTACGGGGTGCCCAACGAGGCGGATCTTGTCTTTGACGTAAGGTGCCTGCCTAATCCTTTTTATATCCCCGAGCTTAAAACCATGACGGGTAAGGACGCGGCGGTAAGGGACTACGTGATGAAGTTTGACAGCTCTAAGCAGCTAAGCGCTAAGCTTTTCGACCTTATAGATTTTCTTATCCCGCAGTATCTGCATGAGGGAAAGAGCCAGCTTGTGATAGCTTTTGGCTGTACGGGAGGAAAGCACCGCAGCGTCACCTTTGCGGAGAATATGTACGAGCATTTGAAGAGCGGCGGCTTTAAGGCGAGAGTTCTGCACCGCGATATAGACAAGGGCAGCAAGTAGAAAGGCGCAGGATGTGTCATTTTGCACGGATATAAAAAACGAATTGTGCAGACCCGAGCCCGACGGGGCAAGGCGGCTGTACGTTGCAAAGGGCGCCGCGTTTGCGATAAACGGCGGCGTTTTTAAAAGCGAGAATAAAAAGACCGCCGACTACCTTTACGGCACACTGACCGCGTGCGGCTGCGACTGCGAGCAAAGCTGCGCCGAGCTCAGCGGAAAGAGAAAGCAATATATCGTCGAGCTAAATTTTAAGGAGTTTGCGGAAATACTTCCCGACTGCAGCGGCGACGCGGCTTTCGGCGCTTTCTTGCGCGGGGTGTTTTTGGTGTGCGGCTTTGCGTCCGACCCGGAAAAGGAGTACCAGCTTGAGTTTTTCTTAAGAGATAAAGAAAAGACAAGTCTTCTCTCGGATATGATAAAAGAGCACGGTATGTCCGCGCGGTGCTCGTCGCGGCGCGGCGGAAGTTTTATCTATATAAAGGACAGCGACGGCATAGCCGATATGCTCGCGTTTATGGGCGCTATGGTGCAGTCTATGAACGTGATAAACGTCAAGATATATAAAGAATTGCGCAACAAAATAAACCGCAGCGTCAATTTTGAGGCGGCTAACCTCGACAAGACCGTCGCCGCAGCTCAAAAGCAAGTAGAGGATATACGGTATATTATCGATAAAAAGGGCGTGGATTTTCTGCCCGAAGAGCTGCGCGGGACGGCTGAGCTAAGACTACAGTCGATAGAATTGTCGCTAACAGATATAGGAAAGCGGCTCGACCCGCCGATAAGCCGCAGCGGGGTATTTCGCCGCCTGAAAAAGCTGTCCGAGATAGCGGAAGATCTAAGAGGAAAGGAAAATAAATGAGCGGTTTTGTCCATTTGCACGTTCATACCGAGTTCAGTCTTTTAGACGGGGCGTGCCGAATAGGAGAGCTTGTTAAAAGAGTAAAGCAGTTAGGGCAGGACGCCGTGGCGATAACCGACCACGGCGCTTTGTTCGGGTGCGTAGATTTTTACAACGCCTGTATCGAGGGCGGGATAAAGCCCATTATCGGCTGCGAGGTATATGTCGCGCCGACAAGCCGCTTTGACAAGGCGACCAAAGCCGACCTAAAGCCCTATCACCTTGTCCTTTTGTGCAAAAATAACACCGGCTACCACAATCTTGTAAAGCTTGTGTCGCAGGGGTACACCGAGGGCTTTTACGGAAAGCCGAGGGTGGACCGCGAGCTGCTGAAGAGGTACTCGGACGGGCTTATCTGCCTGTCGGCGTGTATGTCGGGGGAATTGCCCCGACTGCTGATAAACGGCGACTTTGCGGGGGCAAAGCAATGCGCGGAGGACTATAAGGCTATTTTCGGCGCGGAGAATTATTATATCGAATTGCAAAATCACGGGATAGACGAGCAGGCGCGGCTGCTCCCGCTGCTTAGAAGAATAGCGCAGGAGACCGACACGCCGACGGTCTGCACCAACGACGCGCACTATCTCGTAAGGCAGGACGCTTATGTACAGCGCGTGCTGACCTGCATAGCGACCAATACCACGCTTAATGACAAGAACGCCCTGCATTTTCCGACCGAGGAGTTTTATATAAAAAGCGAGCAGGAGATGGCGGCGCTTTTTGATAAAGAGAGCATAGAAAATACCACAAAGATAGCCGAGCGGTGCAATGTGACCTTTGAGTACGGGCATACGATACTGCCGTATTTTAAGGCCGAGGGCGAGAAAGACAACGAGCGGTATTTTGACAGACTTGTATCCGAGGGGGCAAGGCGCAGATACGGCGACGCACCCGACAAGCGCGTCACCGAGCGTATAGCATACGAAACAAGCGTAATACGCAAGATGGGGTACACCGATTATTTCTTGATAGTGGCGGATTTTATCGCCTATGCCAAAAGCCGCGACATAGCGGTAGGTCCCGGCAGGGGCAGCGGCGCGGGAAGTATCTGCGCGTATTGTTTAGGCATAACGGATATAGACCCGCTTAGGTTTGATCTGCTTTTCGAGCGCTTTTTGAACCCCGAGAGGGTGAGCATGCCCGACTTTGATGTGGACTTTTGCTATATACGCAGGCAAGAGGTAATAGATTATGTCATATCAAAATACGGGCGCGACCATGTGGCGCAGATAATAACATTCGGCACTATGGCGGCGCGCGCGGCTATACGCGACGCGGGCAGAGCGATGGGACTGCCGTACTCTAAGGTGGACAGCGTGGCAAAGCTCGTGCCCATGCACTTGTCATACACCCACGGCACATTAGAGAGCGCGCTTAACACCGAAAAAGAGCTTGCGCGGCTTGCGGCGCAGGATAACGAGGTATCGCGCCTTATAGATACCGCGACAAAGATAGAGGGTATGGCGCGCAATACCTCGATACACGCGGCGGGGATAGTGATAACCCGCGAGAAAGTCACAGATTACGTGCCGCTTTATCGCACGTCGGGAGAAACTGTGACCCAGTACACAATGGGCACTCTCGAGCGGCTCGGGCTGTTAAAGATAGATTTTCTCGGACTGCGCTATCTCACGGTGATACAGGACTGCTGCAAGGCAGTGAAAAAGCAGCACCCCGACTTTGATATAGAAAAGATACCCGAAGACGACGTCGAGGTATATCATATGATGGAGAGCGGGCAGACTGCGGGATTGTTCCAGCTTGAAAGCGGGGGAATGACCCAGCTGCTTTCCAAAATGCGCCCGCGCTCTTTAGAGGATATCACGGCGGCTATCTCGCTCTACCGTCCCGGACCTATGGACTCTATCCCTGCCTATCTCGAAAACCGCCGTCACCCCGAAAATATACGCTATAAGCACCCGCTGTTAAAAGATATACTCGACGTGACTAACGGCTGCATAGTGTATCAGGAGCAGGTGATGACGATATGCCGCCGCCTTGCGGGATATTCGTACGGCAGGGCGGATATAGTGCGCCGAGCTATGGCTAAGAAAAAGTCCGACGTTATGCTAAAAGAGCGCGAGGCTTTTGTCTTGGGGGCAAAGCAAAACGGCTGCGACGAAAAGACCGCTAACGAGATATTTGACGATATGGTGAGCTTTGCCGCGTATGCGTTCAACAAGTCCCACGCGGCGGCTTATGCGGTATTAGCATACAGAACGGCATATTTGAGGTGTCATTATTATAAGTATTATATGGCTGCATTGCTCACCAGTGTTGCGGACTGGGCGGGCAAGACCGCCGAATATATAGGCGATCTGTCCGAGCAGGGGATAAAGCTCTTGCCGCCCGATATAAATTTAAGCGGGCGGGGCTTTACGGTCGAGCCCGAGGGGATAAGGTACGGACTGTCCGCAGTCAAAAATCTCGGCGACGGGGTCATCGACGCGGTCATTGCCCAAAGAGAGAGCGGTGGCAAATTTGTCGGGCTGTACGACTTTTTAAGCCGAATGTGTTCAAAGCGCGGGGTGATAAACAAGCGCGCGGCGGAGTCGCTGATAAAGTGCGGCGCTTTTGACAGGCTCGGCAATAATCGCCGCGAAATGCTCGGCGCATATGAGCAGATAATAGACGGCTTTTCCGGCGCGTCGCGCAATATCGAGGGGCAGCTCGATCTTTTCTCGGCGGCGGAGGAAAGTCCCGCAGACGCGGTAAATATAGCACCCGCGGAGGAATACCCTAAGCAGCAGCTTTTGCAAATGGAAAAGGAAACTATGGGCGTGTACATCTCGGGACACCCGCTCGAGGCGTATCTCTCCATAGCGAAAAAGACGGGCTGCGGGTACATTTCCTCGGCAATATCCTCGGGCAAGGACGGCGACAAGGTAAAACTGCTCGCCGCAGTGTCGAAAAAGCGCGTACACATCACTAAGCAAAACAAGACTATGTGCTTTGTCACCTTGGAGGATATAACGGGGGAGAGCGAGGCACTGCTTTTCAGCTCTAATTATGACAGATATGCGGGAGTTATCAAAGAGGGCGGTATCGCGATATTCTTATGCACGGTGTCAAAGGAGGACGAGAACGAGGCTAAGCTGCTTATCGACGGGGTGTACCCCGTACCCGAGCCCGACAATTACAAGACGCTGTATATAAGGCTCGACAGCATAAAGGACGAGCGGGCGATAAAGATAAGGCGGCTGCTTGACAGCTCGGCGGGCGTCAGCACCGTAAAGCTTTGCTATGCCGACACCCGCACCACCGAGAAGTACACAAGAGGCGTAAATCTCACCGACGAATTAAAAAAACAGCTCGTCTTGCTGTGCGGCGAAGAAAATATTGTAATAAAACGGTGAATTTTGCGAAATACCCCTTGACTTATCGGCGGTTTTGGGGTAAACTTAAATAGTGATAGTTTTCCGGCAAGCCGGATAAAATATTTGTCCCATACGGGACAAAATCGGAAAGAGGTAAGTATCATGAAGAAAATCGGCGTACTCACAAGCGGCGGCGACGCTCCGGGCATGAACGCGGCGATCCGTGCGGTCACAAGAGCGGGCATAGCTAAAGGGATGGAAGTAGTCGGCATACGCAGAGGCTACAACGGACTTATTAACGGCGACATAATACCGCTCGACATACGCAGCGTATCGGATATAATCCAGCGCGGCGGTACGGTGCTCTACACGGCAAGATGTGCTGAGTTCAGATACGAGGAAGGACTGCAAAAGGCTAAGCAGACCTGTTTGGAAAACGGCATAGAGGGCATAGTCGTAGTAGGCGGCGACGGCTCGTTCAGAGGAGCGGCGGACCTTTCGGCGCGCGGCATACTTTGCGTGGGTATCCCCGGCACGATAGACAACGATATATCTATGTCCGAGTACACCATAGGGTACGACACCGCTATGAACACCGCTATGCAGCTTGTGGACAAGCTGCGCGACACCGCACACTCGCACGACCGCTGCTCGGTAGTCGAGGTCATGGGCAGGAACGCGGGGTATATCGCGCTTAATACCGGTGTTGCCTGCGGCGCTACCTACATAATCACAAAAGAAGAGCCGTTCACCATGAACGACGTCTACAATAAGATAATAAACGGCCTTAAGAACGGCAAGCACCACTTTATCATAGTAGTTGCCGAGGGTATCGGCAATTCAGAGCAGATAGCTAAGGATATAGAAAGAGAGACAGGCGTTGAGAGCCGCGCGACCATTCTCGGCCACGTACAAAGAGGCGGCAGCCCGACAGTCCGCGACAGAGTAGCGGCAAGCCAGATGGGTTATCACGCCGTAGAATTGCTCTCCCGCAATACAGGAAACCGCGTTGTAGGGCTTCAGGGAAATCAGATAGTAGATTATGATATCCAAGAGGCTCTTAATATGCACAAGGAGTTTGACCACGAGCTTTACCGCGTGGCAAGCGAAATTAACTTCTGATATTCCCCTATCGGGCGAATATATTAGGTAAAATCTGACAGAGTAGAAAGGCACGCGTTAAGTGCCCTTGAGAACGGAGAGTTGTCCAAGGGACGAACACCTGACGGTGGCGGTGCGCCTTTCGCATCTCGCTGTTGCATAAAAAGTGATAACGCCATATTATCCCTTAAAATTATGCGATCGCGTGAGAAAAGGAGGTAAATTATGGCGTTTTTCTCTATGTTCAAAAATTCGGCGCTCGAGCTTAAATCTGTGCGCTCGCTGACCGTTACGGCACTGCTTATCGGTATATCGACGGCGCTCGAGTTTTTGGTGATCCAGCCCACCCCGACGCTTAAATTCGGCTTTGCTTTTATCGGGCTTGCGGCGATAGGTATGCTGTACGGCCCTGTTATGGCGGGGATAGGCGGGATAGCGGTAGACGTGTTGGGCTATATCATTAAGCCGACGGGGGCGTTTTCGCCGATACTGACTGTCGCGACATTGGTCGAGGGGATAATATACGGGATATTCCTATATAAGATGACCCCCGCTAAGCTCGATTTTTCGGGAGGAAAGGCGTTTCTTTCAAGCCTAAAGCAGAACGCTTTCCCCGCGCTGAGGACGTTCTTCTCGCGCTTTACGGTAAATTTGGTCTGCAATGTGTTTTTAAATACCGTCGGGCTGATAATTATGGGCTTTTTCGCTCCCGAGACATTTTGGGTCAAAATGGGCGAGCGTATTGTCAAAAACGCGATACTGCTGCCTTTTGAGGTGCTTGTGCTGATACCCGTGCTGTACGGGATATACATAGCCTACCGCAGCATTTCGGGCAAAAATAAAACTGCGGTCTGACCGCGAAAAGAAAGGGACAATTATGAGAAAATTAGGATTTATCGGAGCGGGCAATATGGGCGGCGCTATCATAAGGGGACTGGTTAATTCCGACTTTTCGGCTAAGCTGTATGTTTATGAAAAGGACGAGGAAAAGACTAAGCCGCTTTCCTCGCTCGGAGTTATTGTGTGTGGCAGCGAGAGCGAGCTTGTCGCCGAGTGCGACAGCGTTTTGCTCGCGGTAAAGCCTCAGGTGCTTAGCACTGTGCTTGACGCCGCTAAAGAGGCCGTCACCCCCGACAAGCTGATAATATCTATCTGCGCGGGGATATCGGCGGAGTTTATACGCTCACACACTATCTCGAGCGCAAAGGTCGTGACAGTCATGCCGAATACGCCTATGATGCTCGGCTATGGCGCGTCGGCTATGGCGCGCGGGGACAATGTCGGCGACGACGACTTTGAATTTGCAAAGGCGATAATATCAAGCTGCGGCATTGTCTGCGAGGTGCCGTCCGACAAAATGAAAGAGGTCATAGCCGTAAACGGCAGCTCGCCCGCGTTTATATACCTCTTTGCTAAAGGGTTTATCGACTACGCCGATAAGGTCGGCATAGATAAGGACGCCGCGCTTAAGCTGTTCGCGCAGTCGCTTATAGGCTCGGCTAAGATGCTGACTAATTCGGGTATGACGGTGGACGAGCTGATAAAGCAGGTATCCTCTCCCGGAGGGACGACCATAGCGGGACTGGATAAGCTGTACGAGGGCCGCCTTACCGACACGGTGAACGAGTGCTGCAAGGCGTGCACAAAGCGTGCTTATGAGCTCTCGGGTGAATAAAATACAGCTGATAACAACTTACCCCCGCAGCTAAGCTGTGGGGGTAAGTTTATCTCTATCTTCTTGTGTGCATATCCTTGAATTTCAGCTTTTTAAGCTCGTCGCACACCATTTGTGATATTTTCGCAAAGGCGTGCTGATAAGAGCAGGGAAGCTCGTTTTCGGTGCGGGTGCAGTTATAGTGCTCGTCGAGGCAGCGGCTGAATTTGTATGTACCCTCCATTGCGGTGACTACGTCATAAACCGACAATGCATCCTTGTCGCAGGACAACTCATAACCGCCCTTTATCCCCTTATACGAGGTGACTATACCTCCCGCCGCGAGCCTGCGCAGTATTTTAAGTGCAAAATCTGCGGGTACGTCTGTGCTTTCGGAGATAGTTTTCGCGTCATAGCGCGTATTTTCCGCAAACAGAAAATCGACTATCCGTATCGCGTAATCAGTCTGTAATGTTATGTGCATATCGGGCTCCGTCAGTCAAGAAAATCTTTTAGCTTTTTGCTGCGCGAGGGGTGTCTTAATTTGCGCAGAGCCTTAGCTTCTATCTGGCGTATGCGTTCGCGGGTGACGTTAAATTCTTTTCCGACCTCTTCAAGTGTGCGCGGGCGACCGTCGTCGAGCCCGAACCTTAATCTCAGCACCTTTTCTTCTCGGTCGGTAAGCGTGCCGAGTATCTCGCCGAGCTGCTCTTTTAGCAATGTACGCGACGCAACCTCGGCGGGTGCGGGGGCGTTTTCGTCGGGGATAAAATCTCCGAGGTGGCTGTCCTCCTCTTCGCCTATAGGCGTTTCAAAGGATACGGGGTCCTGCGATATCCTTATTATCTCGCGCACGCGCTCTACCGAGATACCTAGCTTGTCGGCTATCTCCTTAGCGGACGGCTCGTGACCGTTTTCGTGCAAGAGCTGGCTGGACACCTTCTTTACCTTAGTGATAGTCTCCACCATATGCACGGGTATTCTTATCGTCCTCGCCTGGTCGGCTATAGAACGCGTTATCGCCTGCCTTATCCACCACGTCGCATAGGTCGAGAACTTGTAGCCCTTTGTATAATCAAACTTTTCTACCGCCTTGATAAGCCCGAGATTGCCCTCTTGGATAAGGTCGAGAAACTGCATACCCCTGCCGACATATCTTTTCGCTATGCTGACTACAAGCCTCAGATTAGCCTCGCTCAGCCTTTTGCGAGCGTACTTGTCGCCCTGAGCCATACGCGTGGCAAGCTCTATCTCCTCCTCGGTAGTAAGCAGCGGCACCCGCCCTATATCCTTAAGATATATCTTAACGGGGTCGTCGATAGCTATGCCCTCGGCCGACAGCGACGCGTCGAGCTCTTCCGCGTCGGTAAAATCCAGCGCGTTGTCAAGATCCGCGTCCGCGGAAAAGTCGTCCACTATCTCAATGTTGCTGCTTTCAAAGTCATCGTACAGCTTGTTTATTTCGTCCGCGTCAAAGTCAAGCTCCTCGAGCGCGTCGGTTATCTCTTTAGTGGTCAGCTTTCCGCTTTGCTTGCCGTGGTTTATAAGCTCGTTTATTTTGCTTTCCGCCATATGTTTATCATCCTTTCAGTTATTTGTCCTTATGTCTTTGAGCTTCTCAGCTGTCCCGCCAGCTTTAACAACTCGTCGTTATCCATCATACCCGCGCTCTTTCGCTTTCGCTTTTCGCTTAAATCTGTGAGCGTGCGGATATAATCGTTTAGCCTGTCTTGACTGTAGGGCAGCTCGTTGTTATCCTTTATCAGCTTGTATATAGCCGATATTTCTTCGCTTGTGTGATCTTTCCCGAGGGTCGAAACGTTGACCTCCTGCCCGCTGCCTATCGCGGATACTATTTCGAGGTACAGCCTGCGGTTAAATTCGGTCGGAAAATCGTCGGGGGAAATTTTCTCGCATATCCTGCCCAAATAGTCGGGCGAGTGTATCAAAAACGCGAGTATGCCCCTTTCGGCTATGACCTCAGCGGGGTATTTTGCGGCGTCGGGATTAAGCTTGTCGCGCTTTGTCCGTCCGCTGACGAGCTGTCTTTGCTCGTCGCGCGCATTTCGCCTTTTGCGTCGGGTAATTTCTTCGTCAACGGCGGCCTCGACATTTTTTATCGCTATCCCCGCGTCTTTAGCGACCGCAGAGATATACACCGCCCTTTGGGTGACGCTGCTCACTCCCGCTATAAAATTTACCGCGCTTTGCAAAAATTGCGCTTTGCCTTGAACGGTATTTAGGTCTATGCCTGCCTTTATCCTTTCAAGCTCATAGTCCATGCCGCTCTCGGCTTTGTCTATAAGCAGAGCGAACGCCTCTTTGCCGAATTTATTAATAAATTCGTCGGAGTCCTTTGCTCCCGACATTTTTATAACCCTTGTCGGCAGTCCCACCGCGGAGAGTATCCCCATAGCCTTAGCGGTCGCCTTTTGCCCCGGTGCGTCGCTGTCATAGCATATCAGTACCTCTTTAAAGCCGAGGTTCGCTATCGCTCGGGCGTGGCTGTCGGTTATCGCCGTGCCGCAGGTAGCGACCGCGTTTTTGAACCCCGCCTGAAAGAGCGTTATCACGTCAAGATTGCCTTCGCAGAGGATAATTTTGCTTTGCTTTGCATTTTTCGCCTGATTTAAGCTGTAAAGAAAGCTGCTTTTATTATATACGGGCGTGAGCTTTGTATTTAAGTATTTTCTGGGATCGTCGCCGCCTATCACTCTGCCGCCGAAACCGACTATATTTCCTCTCACGTCAAAAAACGGAAACATCACGCGGTACCTGAAATAGTCGTAATAGCTCTTGCCGTTTTGCGACTTTGACAAAAGCGACGCGCGTTCGAGCTCCTCGTCGCTGAAACCGAGCGAGTTCATATGATTTTTCAGCGTGTCCCAGCTTTCGGGCGCATAGCCCAGCCCGTAGGTCTTTATCGTGTGGTTAGTCAGCCCGCGCGTATTTTGAAGATAATTCAGCCCCTCGGCGCCCTCGGGAGAAAATAGTGTTTGGTGGAAAAATCTCCCCGCCTCGCGGTTCATCTCGAGTATGCGGGTGCGCCACCGCGCTCCCTCGTCGCCGCCGTCCTCGGGCATAGGAATTCCCGCGCGCTGCGCCAATAATTTTACGCTTTCGATATAGTCGAGATTTTCGTACATACGTACAAAATTTATCACGTCGCCCGCCGCCGAGCAGCCGAAGCAGTAAAAGCTCTGCGTAGACATATATATGTGGCAGGACGGCGTTTTCTCCGAGTGAAACGGGCAGTTGCACACATAGTCCGAGCCCGAGCGCTTTAGCGGGACATACGAGGATACGACCTCGTATATATCGTTGGCGTCTTTTACCCGCATTATAAAATCATCAGAAAGACGCATCTTTTCTCCTTTGCTTAATACGACCAGCTTTTCGGTATGGATATTTCTTTAAAATAATCCACCGCAAAGTCGTCGGTCATTCCGCTGATAAAATCGCACACCGCAAGCTCGGTCTCATAGTCCCTCGCTATATCGCGGTACAATTGCGGCATAAGCTGAGGGTTCTCCTTAAAATACTTGTACAGATATTCCACAATGCCGCGCGCCTTGCCCTTTTCGGCGTTGGTAGTAGGGGCATAGTAGACTTTATCGAACATAAACTGCCTAAGCTCGTCGTGCGCCTGCCTTGTCCTCTCGTCATACTGTATCTTGTCGGTGCTGTTGTCTATTATAGAGCGTATCAGCGTGGTTATGCGCTGACTCTTTGTCTCTCCGAGCACCGCGATAGGCCCCGCGGGCAGATCCTCCTGCCTCAGCACCCCCGCGCGTATCGCGTCCTCTATATCGTGATTGATATACGCTATTTTATCGGAAAATTTGACTAACTGCCCCTCGAGAGTGTACGCCGTGCCGCCGGTGTGGCAGACTATCCCGTTGCGCACCTCTTTAGTGAGGTTCAGCCCCTTGCCGTTTTTTTCGATAAATTCCACCACGCGCAGGCTTTGCTGATAGTGCTTAAAGCCCTTGCTGTATAAATCGTTAAGCGTGCGCTCGCCGTCGTGACCGAACGGGGTATGCCCGAGGTCGTGTCCGAGTGCAATAGCCTCGGTGAGATCCTCATTCAGTCTTAACGCCCTCGCCGCCGTCCTCGCTATCTGCGCTACTTCGAGAGTGTGGGTGAGACGGGTGCGGTAGTGGTCGGATTTTGGTATCAGAAAAACCTGCGTTTTATGCTTTAATCTGCGGAATGAATTGCAGTGTATTATGCGGTCGCGGTCGCGCTGAAAATCGGTGCGTATCTCGCACGGCTCCTCGTATTCGTCCCTGCCCCTTGTGTCCGAGCTCTTGCACGCATACGGCGACAACGTCGCGCTTTCTATCTCCATTGTTATCTCGCGGGGTGTTTTATTCATATTTTATGTATCATTCCCTTTTTGAACAAAAATATCTATCCGTAAAATATATACTCGATTTTTATGCAAAAATCCTTTTTTACTGTCAATTCCGCTTTATTTCGCGGTAGCCCGTGGATAATATCTCGAGCGTGATATTTCCCGAGCATATATCCGTAAGCTTTTTAAATAGCTCGTCTGTGTCGGAGCATTGTACATCGGCGAAAATTTCCACCCCGTCCGCGTATACGGTGTCGGTGACCGCCGCGCCGATATTGGAAAGCGCCGCGCTGACGCTGCCGTAATAGGTATAATCAAACGCCGCGCGTATGCTGTCCGACAGCTCCATACATACTATCTCCGCGCTTTCGAGCGCGAGCGAGGCGCTCTTTGAATAGGCGCGCACAAGTCCGCCCGCTCCGAGCAGTATGCCGCCGAAATATCTTGTCACCACGCAGACCGCGTCGGTAATTCCCGCCTTTTGGAGCACCTCAAGAATGGGCGCGCCCGCCGTGCCTGACGGCTCGCCGTCGTCGCTGTGGCGGGAGATGTTGTTTTCGCGCAGGATATACGCGTAGCAGTTGTGGGTGGCCTTTCGGTTCTCGGCGCGGACTTCATTGATAAACGCTATAGCGTCCTCCTCGCTTGTGACGGGGCAGACCCTGCCGATAAACTCAGAGCGCTTTTCTGTAAAAGAGGCCTCCGCGCTACTCTTAAGCGTTTTATAGCTCAAGCCTTACCGCCCTTTGAAAGAGCAGAGCGCGTCTTTCTTACGTCGGAAAGGTTAGAGGATAACAGCTCGTCGACGCGGCTAAGCATATTCTCGACATAGTCGTTGGTCATATTGCGTATCTCTTTTTCCTTGCTCTGCGCTAGGGTCAGTATCTCGTGGGCGCGGCGCTGTGCCTGCTTTGTTATGACCTCCTCGCTCACCATTTCTTTTGCCTTTTCCTCCGCCTTGCGGATGATGCTGTCAGCCTCGGCTCTCGCGTCGTTGATTATTATCTTGCGGTCGTTTACCAGAGCCTGCGCCTGCTTTATCTCCCCGGGGAGGTTAAGCCGCACCTGATTTATATAGTCCCTGAATTCGTTTACGTCTACGGTGGATTTTCCCCCGGTAAAGGGGATCTGCTTTGCGTTGTCAAGCACCTCGTCCATAGCGTCTAAAATCTCATCAATGCTCATAGTCGTTTCCGTCCTTTCACTTTTTCAGCCTGTTGGCTATTCTGCCGAGTATGTACTCGGGAACAAAATCCTTAATATCGCCGCCGAACATACCTATCTGCTTTACCACGCTTGAGGAGAAGTAGGTGTATTCGCTCTTCGAGGCTAAAAACACCGTCTCCGCCTTAGGGCAGAGCTTGCGGTTTGCCTGCGCCATCTGAAATTCGTACTCAAAATCCGAGACCGCTCTCAGCCCTCTTACGATAACGTCCGCGTCGCGCTGCTTAAAATAATCTATCAGCAGCCCGTCATAGCTGTCCACCTCGACGTTGTCAAAGCCCTCGACCTGCACCGTCTCGCTCAGCATTTCTAGCCGCTCCTCGCGGGTAAAGCTGTTGGGCTTGAGCGGATTTACAGATACTAGCACAATAAGCTTGTCAAACATCTTAGCCGCGCGGGAGATTATCTCTATATGCCCGAATGTCACGGGGTCAAAGCTGCCCGGATAAATAGCTAATTTCATATTATATTTCCCTTTCTTTTATTCTTCGGTCGGCTTTCTGTATATAGTAACGCCTATCTTGCCGTGCTTTTTTGTCTTTACCGCCGTAAAGCCGTTTATCTCCTCGGGGAGGGTCAGCGTCGCCTCGTGCTCGCATATTATCACGCCGTTTTCTTTCATAAGAGAGGTCAGGGCAGGGAGGGACTTTTGTATAAGTTTGCGCTGATACGGCGGGTCGAGGAACGCTATATCGAATTTTTCGGTACAGCCGCGCAAGAAAGCCGTATTCGGCATATTTATCACCTCCGCCTTATCGGTAAAGCCGACGTGCTCGAGGTTTTGCCTTACATATGCGATAGAGTCCTTGCTGCTGTCGACGAATACCGCCTTTTTAGCGCCTCGGCTGAGCGCCTCTATCCCGAGCTGACCCGTGCCCGCGAAAAGGTCGAGCACCGTGCCGCCCTCTATCTCAAACTGTATCGAGCTGAACATAGCCTCTTTTATCCCGTCGGCGGTAGGCCGCACGTCGAGACCCTCGGGCGCTTTCAGCTTTCTGCCTTTGGCAAGGCCGGTAATTACTCGCATATTTGTATCCTTTCTTTTGCTCTCAATATTATATACTCGGGGAAAGGACTTTTTTCCTTTTTTTGTCCCTTGATTTTACCGAAAAATCTTAATTTTCACCTAATTTTCATCTTTATCGCTAAAAATTATCCTGTATATAGTCATAGACCTCCCGCGCCTTTTCCGTGCTTATCTTAGCCGCGGCGGCTATCTGCTCGGGGGAGGCTTGCTTTAGTCCCGCCTTTGTCTTAAATTCTTTTATCAGCGATAGGGCTTTTGCCTCTCCTATGCCCTTTATTTTGGTAAGCTCGAGCTCGTAGGTCTTTTGCTTGTGCTTTTGCCGCTGAAAGGTTATCGAAAATCTGTGCACCTCGTCCTGTATCCCCGTGAGCATAGAGAAAAGCCGCTTATTGGATTTTATCTCTATCTCTCCGCCCTCGGCGGCAATTGCGCGGGTGCGGTGCTTGTCGTCCTTTACCAGCCCGAAAAGCGGTATATCGAGCCCTAACTCGTCGAGCACCTGCTTTACCGCCGAAACGTGCCCCTTTCCGCCGTCGAGCAATATAAGGTCGGGCAGCGGCTTAAAGCTCTCGTCCCCGTCGAGGTATCTGCGCAGCCTGCGCTCTAACACCTCCTGCATACAAGCATAGTCGTTTTGCCCCTGAACGTACTTTATCGCAAATTTGCGATAGCCCGCCTTATAGGGTCTGCCGTTGCGGTACACTATCATTCCGCCTACACGCGCGTCCTCACCTATATTGGATATGTCGTAGCTCTCGATAACGGTAGGTATCTTTTTCAGCCCGAGCAGCCGTGCAAGCTCCTCGAGGGCGTTTATCTCCTTAACCGTGCGTCCGACCTTAAGTGCGAGGTATTCAGAGGCGTTTTGTTTGGCGAGCAGTATGCGGGAATATCCCTCGCCGCGCTTTGGCACGCTGATATTGACCTTGTGTCCGCACAGCCCGCTGAAATATTCTCCGAGCAGCTGCGCGTCCTCCATTTCGGTGTCGACGTATATTTGCTTAGGTATCTCGTCGGGGCGCTTTGAATAATATTCCACGCAAAAGTCCGAGCGCATCTGTCCCGCCTCGTATTCGTCGCCGATAAAGAAATTCTCCTTTTCGGTTATCCTGCCGCCTCGGTATTTTATCACCGCTATGCTCGCAAGCTCGGCGTTTTGGGCAAGCCCCACCACGTCAAAGTCGTATTCCTTGTCGGACATTATGCTCTGTCCGTCTTTCATCTTTTCTATCGCGCGTATCCTGTCGCGCAGCCGCGCCGCCTTTTCAAATTCGAGATTTTCCGCGGCGGCGTTCATCTCCTCGGTCATCTGCTCGACGCTTATCTTGCTGCCGCTGCGCATATAATCCACCGCAGACCTTATTATCGAGGCGTACTCGTCCTTGCTTATCTTGCCTCGGCATACGCCCATACAGCGCTTTATGTGATAATTTAGACACGGGCGCTCCTTGCCGAAATCGCGCGGAAAGCTCTTATGACAGGCGGGCAGCATAAATATGCGGTTGGTTTCCTCTACCGCCTGCTTAGCGGTGTATCCGCCCGTGTAGGGTCCGAGATAGTCGGCGTTTTCGTCCTTACAATTCAGCGCGTAGGTTATCCTCGGATAATCCTCGCGGGTTATCTTGATATAATTATACCCTTTGTCGTCCTTTAGCAATATGTTGTATTTAGGATTGTGCTGCTTTATAAGGCTGCATTCGAGCACTAAGGCGTCAAGCTCGCTGTTCGTCACGATAAAATCAAAGTCGTAGATGTTGTCGACAAGCTTTGCCGTTTTCGCATTGTGGCTCTCGAGGGCGTGAAAGTACGAGGTGACGCGGTTTTTGAGCGCTTTTGCCTTTCCGACATATATTATCTTGCCGCTTTTGTCTTTCATAAGATATACCCCGGGCGAAAGCGACAGCTTATTCGATTTGTCCCGCAAAAAGCCGAGCCTTGCGTTCATATTTACGCCCCCCTTTGCAATAATACCTCAATATATATTTTATCACCTTTTTTGTCAAAAAACAAGACTTTATCGGCAATACATTAAATGTAAATCTATATGATATTTACATATTGCTTTTTTAAGTAAAATGTGTTATATTTAAATCAAGCGTTAAACCGCTAATACTAATATTTAGGGGAAAATTATGAAGATACGCAAGTTTATTATGTGCCTTACGGCAATCTCTATCTTACTGTCAGCCTGCGCCTGCAGCAGCGCTCCCGCCGAGGTAAGCGAGGTAGATACTCCTGCGTCTACAACAGCCGCAGCGACCACTACAGCACCGGAAACTACCACCGCGACCACCACAGCACCCGAAACTACCACGGCTGCGACTACTACCGCTCCCGAAACAACAACAGTCGCGACTACGATTGCACCCGAAACTACCACACCTGCGACAACCGAAGCGCCTCTTTGTGCAAGATACGAAGAATAATTTCCATTGCCACACGCAATATCCAAAATGTAAT
>CANQED010000013.1 GCA_947594425.1 uncultured Ruminiclostridium sp. | reverse complement strand
CATCGTTGCAATGGAGCGATGTATCTTTGTATCAGTGCAGGGAGCCGTTTACCACGGTTCGCACCTCATCCACCGAGCGCACCACCAAGGCAGTGCCGCCGGCCGCGAGGATTTTACGGATTGTCGCTTCCTGGAGCTTCGTAGGCTTGCCGCTATCGGTCTTTACCTCAAATCCGAAGAAGTGTCCTCCAATGCAGGCAATGATATCGGGAATGCCCGCCGTCCCGTACATACCGCCGTGTTCTTTCCAACAGAAGCACCCCGGCACGGTCTTAAGGTACTTCATGATCGCTTTTACAATGTCCGCTTCTTTCATCTGTTCCTAAAACCTCCGTATTTTCAACGCTTGGAACACATGGAACACGAGAAATCCTATTTTCATATATTTTTTGTGGTGAAAATTAAGGGTATATAAAAATATGTGTATTATATATGGGGAGATAGGATTTTGGTGTTCCTACGTGTTCTCGTGTTCCAAAGATGCTCGTGGAAAGGCCGCCGGGATTCATCATCCCAGCACCTCTCCGAGCCTTATCCCCGTCAAAATGCGCCTTTTCGCCATGCGGTCGATGTCCCTTGTCACATCGGGGAACGCCGCCGTGATCTGCTGCACGAAGTTCTTCTGCGAGTACGGTTTTAAGCCGCATTCCTCGCAGTAACCTTTATATGCGTTGAACAGTTCCGTGGACCCGGCGCTATATTCAGCGTCCAGTTCGCAGTAGTCCTTCACAAACGACAGCACGGAATCCGACTCCTCGCGGTACTGCTGCAGCTCGTCCGCATTGACCTGCGTTTCGGAGAACACATAGTGATTGTTCATCAGCCTGCGCAGCCCTTCCAAAGCAAACAGGAAAATGCCGTCTGCCTCCATGCGGAACTTCTCCAGCAGTTCAGGATCGCGCTTGTCCTGCGGCACGGTATGATTGAACCGTATGATGATGAGCCTGCGGTAAAAGCCCTCCGACTTATCGCCGTAGTTCTTCGGGATACTGTTGCAGGAGAACAGGAGTCTTGCGCTCGACTGGAACGAGAACGGATTCTTGTTCTTTTTCTCCACGGTCAGATAGTCCTCGCCTACAAGAGCCTTGAATATGCCGTTATCGTCAATGTTCTTCGTAGGCAGGTCGGCGAAGATGTTAGCCAGCTTGCCGAAAAGCTCCGCCGTCTTGAACCGCTCGTTCAGAGCCTGCCAGGATACATTGGACACATTCTGCTTGCCGAGAAGCACATCGTTCAACACGCGCAGCAGCACCGACTTTCCGGCAGACGCCACGCCCACGATAACAAAGCACTTCTGCGCCGAGTTGACCGGTATAAGGAAATATCCGAGCATCTCCTGTATCAGTCCGACCTGCTCCATATCGCCGCCCATCGACTCCGCAAGGAACTTCTTAAACAGCGGACAGTCCGCTTTTTTGTCGTAGGTCACGTTCAGCTGCACCGTAGAGTAATAATCCGGCGTGTGTTCTGTCAGCGTATCCTCCAGCACGTTGTATAAGCCATTGCGGACATTGATGATGTAGGGATTTGCGTTCAGTTCGCGGATGTCCCTCTGCACCAGGAGACGCCACTGCTTCTCAGCGTCAACGATCTGCGACATCTTAGTCTCGCGGATCAGCATCTTCTCCTGCACGAGCCTCTGCGCTTCCATCTCGGACATCTCGACATATACGCCTCCGCGGTAGCTGAAGTGCTGCTCCGCCGCATAGAATACCTGCTGCCCGTCCGACATATCCTTCGCAAGCACACCCGGAAGGAAACGCAGCCCCTTGTCGGTCGGCTCGTACCAGTCGGGTATCGCCGTCCCAGCCTTGGCTCTCTTTGCGTTCTTACTTGCCTGGTACGCTTTGCTGGCATCCTTGAACACCTGATTCAGCGATTTAAGGAACGATGCCTTCAGCTTGAAATGGTCGCGGATTTCGGAATTGATGATGACGTCCGCCGTTACCACATCCTGGTTATACAGATAATCCGACACAAACTGCTTGGCCGCCTGTAAGTCCTTGATTGCCTCGCCCGTCACGGGGATGCCGTGCAGAATGTCGAGAAGATCGTCAGCAGACAACGGCTGATAGCACCACGCCGCAGGGGACTTCACCGGGCATTCTCCGGCAGTGAACTTCGGACACTTGAAGCCCTTTTCACAGATAGTCTTGCAGGTGATGGGATTCGTTCCGCTCTCCAGGAAGTGATTGATTTTTTTCTGTGTGTTGCCCTCGCTATAACCGGGATACGGAGCGGACAGGTCGTGTATCATCTTCGTGCCGCCCTCAAAGGGAGCGAGATTTGTAATCATAGCGTACCAGTCATGCTCCGACAGGGACGCCGCGTCATCGCGGCAATGCTGCATGAAAACACACGAACGCATGACCTGATCGATGCCTTTTTCCGTGCCGCTCTTACGCTCCACGGGTACAAGGTCGACCTCCGGCAGTACGTCCGACAGCTGATCCTGCGTGTATTTGCGTTCGGGATGGAAACTGACGCAGGTCACCTCCACGGGAGTGTCCTTCTTGCAGTGCATGAAACCGGGAAGGCGCATGACCCTCGACTCATTCACGCACATCGGATCACCGTCAAAATGCTTTACAAGCTGCGTCTGTATCATGCGGAAGCGCTCCACCTTGGCGGTCGAATCCATGAACCAGTACACATGGTAGGATTTCTGTGTTTTCATAATCATGGACGGAGGGAGCGGGAACGCATCGATCTTTTTTTGCTGCTCGTCAAAGCTGTCGTTGTCCATTTCCACGAACTGCGCATTGATCCTCGTAATGGAATCATCGTCCTGCCCGCCGTAGTTGACCACAAAGAAGATGCCGCGGTTCATGGCATTGTGGTTCTTGAGCGTTTCTTCTATGCTTTTGTACTTCCCGCATTCGCAGGAAAGCTTCGAACCCTGGAACACGCCGCCCTTCTTATCATCAAAAACGCGGAAGCAGACGGTATCGGTCGGATTAAAGAGAGAACCGAGTACATCGGTCACCGTTACGTTCATGCGCCCACCTCCTCAAAATATCTGATCTGCTTCTTCAGCCGTTTTGCCTCCTCGATCTCCTGTGCGACACCCGGCGATATAGCGCCGAACACCCACACCTCATCGCACATCCGAAGGAGCGCAAGTCCGAACAGAAGGCCAAGATCCCGTTCATTGGGATCGTTATCGTTAAGTATCTGCGGATACAGAAGATGGCTCGCCACCGGCATATAGCCCTCGTCTATCACACGGCGGCAGTATGTGATTGCCGCCGCGACATTCGTATCCACATCGCCCGCGTATCTGGAAGCCACATATATCTTCCTGCGGTTCTTGTCGGCATAGCGTTTTTTCTGCTTCTGCCGGTATTCCTTCATTACTTGGCTCATCGCCGACCCTGCGGTCGGATCGGCGTAGCCTTCGCTGTTTTTGTACATAGTCAATCCTCCAGTTCTTCCATCATTCCAAAGGTCGGCCCCGCAGACGCTTCCGCAATCAGCGGAAGGTCAAACTCCGGGAAGGGCTTTTCTTCCATGCAGGCACGGATAAAAGCCACCGCTTCCGACAGCCTGTCCTCCGGGATAATGAAAGTCAGTTCATCGTGTATCTGAAGGATGGGCTTGAGCCATTCCCGCTCCGGCAGTCCGGCAAGTATCCTCGTAATAGCGAGTTTCAGGATGTCCGCCGCCGTCCCCTGGATAGGTGTGTTCAGCGAACACCGCTCCGCAAACGACTTCTGCCCCCAATTATCCGAGGTGATGCCGGGAAGGTACCTGCGCCGTCCGAGCCAGGTTTCCGAATACATACGCCTTGCGGCTTCTGCCTTCGTCTCTTCCTGCCACGCGGTCAGACCCTTGTATCCGTGCTTGAGGTTGAAAAGTATCTCCTCACACTCACTCACGGATTTTTCAACCCCCGCCTTGAACTTCAGCGTCTTCTGTAGCCCTCGCGGGAACAGCCCATAGAAAGTGCCAAAGTTCACATTTTTGGCAATCGTCCTGTGTTCCTTGTAATTTTCCGAATGCTTGTCCTGGGCTTCCTCGTAGCTCACGCCGAAAATGACGCTGGTCGTGGCGGCGTGGATATCGCCGTTTTTGCGGTAGGTGTCGAGCATCCTCTCATCGCGGCAGTAGAATGCGCCCACGCGCAGTTCTATCTGCGAAAAGTCAAGCGAGAGGATAAGGCATCCCTCCGGCGCTTTGATGAAGTTCCGGACGCCGATGGGATCGTTGGTCTTTCTCGGCATATTCTGTGCGTTCGGATTACGGCAGTTCATCCTGCCCGTATCCGTTGAAAGGGCGAACAGTTCCGGATGGATGCAGCCCGTCACGGGATTTAAGTATTTCAAGTACCCATCGATATAGGTGGACTTGATCTTGCCCCACTTGCGGTACTCCTGCACGAGCGTAAAAAGCTCCGACAGTTCCGGACGGTTCTCATCGCACCACTCCTTGAGGAGCGTCATGGTCATATCGTCAGCCGCCTCGCGGTTGGTTTCCGTGGTCTTCAAAATGGGCAGCCCCAGGTCTTTATACAGATAATTCTTGAACGCCTGCGTAGAGCAGTTCGCGCCGATGTTCACATCGCCGATGATGAACTCTATCTCCCTGCGAATGCGCTCCATCTCGTTTTCCGCTTCTGCCTTTCGTTCCTGCATGAGCGGAAGGTTGACCGGGATGCCGTTTGTTTTCATGATGCCGAGGTACACGGCGGTCGGACTTTCAATCTCCTCCACGATGTACCTGTGTTTCGGAAGGTAGCGGTCGAACCAGTCATTGAACTTGTGATAGAGCCGAAGGGCAAAATCGGAGTCAGCGGAACCGTAGCGGACGGTTTCCTCATCCTGCGCGTCCAGTTCATCAAAGTGCTTTCCGTCCGTAACGTTTGAAAATGAAGGGAGCGGTTCTCCGAACAGTTCCTCCGCCAGCCTTTTCAACCCGCTCTCGTTCAGCTTGCGGAATTCGTATATGCTTTTAAGGCTCATCTGTGACGCACAGATCGTGTCGTACACGGGAGCCTGTATCACGATGCCCCTTGCATACGCCATTGAGGATTCAAAGGCGATGTTGTGGGCAATCTTTATGGTGCTTTTATCCATGAGGAACGCCGTCAGAAATGCAAAAAAGGCGTCCTTGTCTATGTTGGTGCCGACACGGTGGGCAATCGGAACATATATGCCCGTACCTTCCTTGACAGAGAAGGAGCATCCGACAATATGCGTCCTCGCGGGATCGAGAGCCGCCTTGTCCTCCTCGCGGTACGGATCATCGGGAGCAGTCTCAAAGTCAAAAGCGACAATACCGCTGCCGCCGATGTAATCCTTTATCCCGTCCACCGTGGTCACACAGTTATATTCTGTAATCATGCGTAATCACTCCTATGGGAAATACCCGGAGGAGCGTTGTACCCCTCCGGGCTTTCGTGTGCTTTACTTCAAAGGTTCGATGATTTCTCCCGTTTCAGGATCGACCAGCGGCTCATCGTCAATGAGAGATGCCGGAGTCAGGTTCGCGGCATATACCTTGACCGTTTCCGACACGCCCGCCACGGCGCTGCGCTCATCGGCGGTCAGCATACGCTCAAACGAAAATACCGCCTGGGAGAATGCGATGCCGGATGCGTTGGTGGCCTTCTTCAGCGTGATCTTCGTTACCACCTGGTTCAGCTTGCGCCCGCGGGAAAGCTGGCTCTTCACATAGTTCGTGAAGGACTTGAGCGACCCGGTCGGCAGGGAAAGCGTGATGGGGAACAGTTCTCCCTCGCGCAGGATGTAAAGCATACGCTTGTTTTTGCACAGTTTGCTCTGACCCTCGCCGCTGCCGAACTTGTTATACGGGCAGTTCTGGCAGTTCCCGCCGGGAGTGCCGATGCCCGTCACGCCGTCAAAGCTGCCGCAGTCGGGAGGATTGTTCCCGCCCGTGTACTTGTCGTGGTAGTAGGCATAAGCCGGATGGTTGTAGACGATAACGCCGGTGATGTCCTTCGCCATCTCGGACTCATCGCTCTCAGCGGAGGGAATCTCGAAAGCCGTGCCGCCGCCTGCTGGCAGCTTCACGCGGTCAAAGGAAAACTCAAGCCCCTGGCAATCGTCCGCCATTGCCTCGTTCAGTACGTCTCTGTTTGCAAGAGCAGCGAAACCCTCGTTCACTGCGATTTCGGTGTTCTTCTTATCTGACATGATCAATGTCCTCCTATGAAATGAAATAAGTTGTGGTTTTTGCATTGGTGCAGTGAATCGGTGTTCCTACGACTTGCGGATGCCGACCGACACTTTTTCGTAAGTACTGACGGTATCGCCGAGCCATGTCGGGACGTCCTCGCCCGTGGCTTCCCGCTGCTCCTTGATGAAGGATGCGAGTGTGTTTGCGTTGACCGTCTCCACGACCAGGCTGCCGTATCCGTTTTCTTTCAGAGCCTGCATCATCTCGTCCTTGCGGCCGGATGCCGGAGACGCGAACAATCTGCTCTTCAGATAGAACGTGCTGCCGTTACGGGAGAAGCGGTCAAGTTCGGCTTCTGACATGGCATCAGAGAGCTGCTCGTCCAATTCGGCTATCTCCGCACCCAGAGCCTTGGTCTGCGCTTCGAGGTCTTTCTTCTGTTCCTGCAGAGTCTTGAGCCTGTCAGCCATTTCAAAGATTTTTGTGTTCTCCATCGGTGACTACCTCCTTTCACTTACTACCGAGGAATTCAACCCCCTGTGTGAAAGGTCAGTTCTTAAAGGGATTCCTGCCCTTGCGGTAATCATCCACGAGTATTTTTGCGAGGTTCATTTTCTGCCGGAGCGCGTATAAGACCTTGCGGTCGACCGTACCCCTGCACACGAGGTAGATGTAATGGCAGTTCTCTTTCTGTCCCGCTCTGTGGATACGAGCCTTCGCCTGCTCGAAATTGCTCATGCTATAGTCGAGGGAATAAAAGACCATTGTGGATGCCGCCGTGAGCGTGATGCCGAGTCCGGCAGCCGCAATCTGTCCCACAAAGACACGGCACTTATCGTCATACTGAAAACGGTGGATTTCATTGTCTCGGTCCTTCACGCCGCCGCGAACCACGGCATAGCCGATTTTTTTCTTTTCAAGAAGCTCCTGGATATCGTCCAGTTCGGGCACGAAACGAGCCATGATGACGAGCTTCTTATCCTCGGCCATAGCTGAGTCAATAATGTCGGAAAGCGCATCCAACTTGGCACGGCTCACGGTATTGACCACACCATCGTCATCGGTAAGATGACCGCCCGTGATCTGCGAAAGGCGCAGGAGCCTTGTGAGGATGTTTGCCGTGGTGACTTCCGACTCGTCCAGTTCGGCGTAGCTTTCGTCCTCGATGCTGTCATACAGTTTTATGGCGTCCTTCTCCAAGTCCACGGTACGGACTTCCTCAGTGATCGCCGGAAGGTCAAGGCACTCCGCTTTTGTCACGCGGAACGCCACGGAGTGGAGCTTCCGCAGAAAATCATCGGTCATCCATTTACGGAAAATCGGCGTGTGGTTGCCATAGCCGCCCATGTCAAAATACTGGTTGCGGAAGGCATAGAACGATGTTCCGAATATCTGCGGATTAAGGAATCGGTACTGCGAGAACACATCCAGTTCGCGATTCGTGATGACCGTACCCGTGAGGAGTAGCTTGTATTTTGCCTTATCTCCGATGTGGTGCATCCCCTTGCTCTGGGAGGTACGGTTCTCCTTCAGCTTGTGCGCCTCGTCCGCAATCACCAGGTCGGCGTTGTAAGCCAGCAGTTCCTTTTCGAGCCGCCACGCCGATTCGTAATTCACGACCACGACCTGCAAACCCTCGTCCGGCAGCTTGGTCAGCTGCTCTTTTTTCTTTGCCGATGTACCTTTAAGGATGGTCAGCGAATATGGGAAGTCAGCGAACTTCTCGAATTCCTCCTGCCAGACGCCAAGGATGGAAAGCGGCGCGACCACCAGCACACGGTTGACCTTGCCGTATTGGTACATACATCCCGCCACGGCAATGCTCACGATTGTTTTGCCGGTACCCATTTCCATCAGAAGAGCCGTGCCTCGACTTTTAAGGCGCTCGTCAAATACGCCGAACTTGTCGCAGGCAAAGGCAAACGCCTTTTTCTGGTGGTCATACGGAGCAGCCTTGATAGGCATCATCAGTTCGATGTTTTCACTCATTGCCGTCACCCCGCATTTCCTTGATCTCGATTCCCTGCACGGTTTCACCCGGCGTCAGCACGAGAACCTCGCAAAATTCTCCGAAGAGAAAGGTGAGCAGCCTTTTCGGAATGCTCCTGTGTTCGCTCTGCAGGACTTCCTGCTTTTTGCCGCTTTTGTCGGCGATATTGATTCGTACTTTGTGTTTTAATCTCATAGGTTCGTCCTCCTGTTCCTGATCTGCATTGCTGCGGAGGATGGATGTATTTCCTTCCTCACTCACTACCGGGAAATTCAACCCTCCGAAGAGGTGCGGCCAGGGAGGACTCCGACCGCCGTATCTGCAGCCGCTCACGGCTCAGTCCTTCTTCGGGTACTTGTGGCGTTTCACACGCTCGACCCCGAAAGACTTAGCCACCTTGTCGATAATCTTGTTCTTGCGGTTCGTCATCGCTGCGGAGGAAGGCAGCTTGCCCGTCTGCTCGGCTTCAGCCTGGCGCATCTCCTCAAGCTGCGTACCCTCGCCGAAATGCTCGAAGAAGAAGTCCTGCTGTGACTCGGTGCATTCCTCATCAATAACGCGACGCACCTGCGCTACCTGGGGATTCTCCGGCTCCGGCTCGGCAAACATCGCATCTTCCGGGCTGCCACTCTTGTCGGCAAGCGTGTCCCAGGGATCGACCGCATCCTCGTTGTCGGGATCGGCCTTGTAGCTGTTGACCTTGGCATCAAACAGAGGATCGCGCAGTTCGTTCTCATAGCGGTCCTGCAGATCCATGTCGTGATCGGACTCATCAAGCATGATGGTCAGTTCGAGCGACAGGTCTTTGCCGACCTCAAGTCTCTGCGTAACCACACACTTTGCGTCATCATCCCAGCGTTCGTAGCAGTAATACTTGCCGTCCGCCGTGAGATAACAGGTACGGTTGGGATTAAACCCGCTCTTGCGTTTCTTTGAATCGTTGTTCTTCATTGCAGTGTCCTTTCCGTCCGAGCGGTACGGAGGGACACAAAAGAGCCTGCGGTTGAAGATGACCACAGGCTCCGATAGCCGAAAAAAGGCGCACGAAACTACGGTGGGAGCATCTTCGTTCCAAACACAGCCGTTATCGCTGCGTTCCGAACTCTTATGCATCCCTCCGTCCTTATAGCGCTATTCGGACTAAGAGATTTGATTTGGAGTTTTCCCCCGAAGGGGATGGGCGGGCTGATTGGTTAATCTGTCACCGCCCATCAAAGAGTGACCTTACTTTTTCTTCCCCGGCTTGGTCTGAGCCAAGGCACTTCCGGCAACGGACTTTGAGTCTTTACCGTAGCGTCCATCCTTCAAAATTTTGCTTGCTTTAGAAGCAACAGCCTTTGAAGTTTGCTTGCCGTTTTTCGCCATTTATGTCACCTCGCTTTCCTTTGAAATTGCCTTGTTTCTAAGGCTAATTTCATTTTATTCAAAGGCGATGGCGACTTAAATAAGCTCACTTGGGAGGGAGTTGGGGAGGATTTGGGAGAGGATTGGGAAAATGCTTTTTTCTGAAAAAAGGCATAAAAAAAGACCTCCCGCACATGGCAGGAGGCCGTCAGGTGGATTTAATCCACGAATAGTTCAGGAATGTTAAATTGTATGTCTTGTGCTTCGGTTTCTACTCCGATATTACCGCATTCGAGAATACTGCGTCTGGTTTTCTTCTCGCCATCAACCTCGGTCACATATTTGTTATAGTTTGATGGCGTTTGTATGAATATTGACGCTTCTCTTGAAAAGCCGTTCTGTTGGAGGAATATCGTATCCGGGTTTGTTGTTCCGTATTCAACATATTCATACCAGTCATTGTCAAAATGGTCAACCTGATGGAATGCCTTATACTCCATAGAGACCTTTCTGAAATAGTTTGAAATGCTGAATAACAGTACATTTTCAATGACGCTCAATGATTCAGCAATCACGAGGTTTTTATGGTATTTTGACTTCGGATTGTAGCGTTCCGCTACCTTAAACTGTCCTGACCAGACACCCGTTTCGGGATTGTTCTCCTTATATCTCACGGCACTCCCCACAAGGGTACGCAGACCGTTGCCGCGAATCCAACGGAGAAGAATGGTCGAGTACCATCTGATAACCGAATCAAGTCTCTGCGTTCCAGGTTTTCCTATGGTTTGTTTCTCGTAGATGTCCCATTTGAACAGCCTTCGCAATTCCATCATGAATGCAACGAGTTTTTCAAAGTCTACCTCATCGTCCTCGCCAGTCAATTCCGGGTAAGCGAGTCCGTTAGCGATTGCTTCACGCAGACTCTCCGCTTGGTCATATGAAAGCGTAATATCATCGCTTGTCCGATCAACAGGGAAGTTGTCCAGGATGCGTTTCTTCTGCTTGTCATCGACATATCTTTCAAAAGTCTCCGTCACAGGAGTAACATCTCCCGTTGCCAAGTCTCGCGTATAAATAAGGCCGAATTTTCGCAAGGCTTCAAAGTCGGTTTCAGTAGCAGCGTCATGGCAGGAACTCATTTCAATATCGCCGTCAGCAAGGTCGCGGACAAGCGCATCCATATATTTCGCATTGGATTTTATATCTATGGACAATTCCTGTGGTGGGACGTCCGACTTCAACAGCTTTGTATACTGATCTTCCTTCAGCTTATCATCCTCTCGCACGAGGACTACATTTCCATAAAGGTTATATTTTATACGTCCAACACGACCGATGAGGTTCTTGAATTCAACCTCATCCATATTGCTGGGACCGTTTCTGTAGCTTGTAATAAAAAGATTGTCCGCAGGAAGATTAACTCCTTCAATCAATGTACTCGTGCAAAAGATGGTTCTCAAATCACCATTTTCAAAGCTGCGCTCTATACGCAGTCTGATATTCGCAGGAAGGTATCCCACATGATAAGCAACGCCACGCACAATAAGATCGGCAAGATAGCAATCGTCATGCACTTCCGATTTTATTTCCGCGGCCAATGCATTCAGCTTATCGTCATTTTTAGGATCGAAGTTGCTGGCATATCTTACTGCGTTTTCCAGGACAGACCTTCTCGAACTGCAATATACAAGGCTCTGTCCGTCCTTTCCAACGATTCTGACAATATCACTTAGCTTGCTTCCCTCTGGGATTGTATAGCACAGTTCACGCTCTTTTGTATAGTCATTAAAGAAGTAACCTTTCCGGGAAGGGATATCCAAGTAATACTTGAACTGGCAAACAGGAGCGAACCGAGATGCCAACCTGTTCATCTCGCCAAACTCGCCGCCCGGTATAATTCTCAGATATACTTCCGGATTCGGAATATTTGGAGAAGCCAGTACAATCGTAGGAAGCTGCTGCATTTTTCGCAGTTGAGTCATTACCTTGAAATAGTATGTGCTTCTGCCGCCGCGAGCGGAGATTTTATGTGCCTCATCAATAAAGAGAAAATCGATGTGGATGTTTTCCCGTTCAATCATCATATGGTGCAGGCGTTCAGGCGTCATCACAAAAATGAAATGATGATCCTGCTGTAAAACCAAATCCCCGGCGGCGGTTACGACACGGTAATTTTTCTCTTTCAAGACCTCCTGCAATGCGCCTATCAGGTTGCTCTTGACCTCGTTTATCAAAGCCTTTGTAGGCACAAGGATTGCGTAATTTTCTGTAGAGCCGTTCTTTACCTGCTCCTGCACATAGGTCTGCACCACAAACGATTTTCCCATCGAAGTGGGACCGGAATAGCTGAAGAACTTCTTATCCATCCCGCGATAGACAATCATCTGATCGTGAAAAAAGTATTCTTCATCCTTCCCAGGAATCTTGTGTTCGTCCTTATCGTATTCATAAAAAATCTGATCGAGCAGGTCGGTACTGATATATTCGCCTACTGCCTTTGAGTAAAGCCCGCGAAAATTACCGACAGCGGAAAGTGATGAACCAAGATAATATCTCACTGTCTCGTTCTGCGGGTATAAAAGGCGCAGTAATATAGCTATTTCCTGTCCCCACAGCCTGTCTCTATCAGCGGTCGGAATATATGCCGATTTAGACAGCAGGTCAGAAAACCGCAATGCATCCTTGATGTTAATTTCTCTCGGTTTACGCCCTGAACCGAATAGTTTAATGGAATAGTTATAAAGCAAATCCCCGTAAATTTCCTGAAGATATGCGTCCTTGTCTATATCACGATATAACGCTTCCGCAAGAGTGGCGTTTCTTGGAATCTGAATCAATTAGACAACACCCCCTGTCAATAGCTCGTTAACGATACTGACTTTTTCATTAGGGGCATCATTGAACGGCAGTACATAGAAATAGAAACTGTACCCGCTTAAACCGTTTTGCACAATAAGGTCTGTGATGTGAGACTGAACTGCGGCGATATCCTTTATAAGCTGATTCTTGACAGCGGTTCTGTATTTCTGGCTATCCGCTTCCGGCTTGTCAAGTTGAATTGTATAACCGAGAAATGCGCCGAATGCCATGTCCGGCTTGTAAGTGCCGCCCTTTTGAGGACGCATCAGTTCAACCATATACTGCGTTGCATCAGGATCGTAAATCGTCCACTGTGTAGTGCTTTCCACCATCCGCAATTCGTCATCCCCATGAGCTTCGATCTTTATGATTTTATCGAAAGCCCGGTCAACAGCAGCCGACAGGTCTCCCACAATATCCGATGCGCCGAAAACAAGCTGATGGAAAGGCTGGCCGGAACGGTCAAGCGACAAGAGATGGATGCCATCGCTCTTGCTGACAATGCCTCGATTATATTCGTCAAGCTCGATTTTGCTCATGATTTTAGGCGCGTCAAGTTCCTGCTCCATAAAAATGAACAGCAGGATTTCACCGAGAACATTCCCGGCATCCGCTCCGTATTTCTGCATGAACTTTAACATCGCCCTTGATCCCACAGCGGTATTGTTTTTTGTCATCTCGGTTATTCGCTTTATCTGCGCCCGTGAAAAAACATAGCTGCCGATGTTGTTTATGATAAAGTCTTTCAAATCACGGAATCTGAATTTGCAGTTGTTCGGATCAATGTAGAAAACGCAGGCCTTGGACGGATTGCTCATGCCGGATATCGTCATATCCGTTGCCTTCTTAAAGATGCGGTCGAACATCGGGTCCTTCAGAGTCCGCTTTAACGGGGAAACCTGGTCCTGGTCGACAAGAGGACTGATAAAATAAATGTTTTCGCCGGTCCCCACAAATCCGTCTATGTATCCCGTTCCGATTTCTCTGATGTTTGCGCCGAGTTTATCGTTCTCGGTGCTTATGATTGCGTAGGTAACGACATTAGCGAGAAGCGCCGACTCATCAAAGGACTCATAGTTCAGAATGTTATCCTTCTCAAAGCCAGCCATTTTCCCGACAACAGTTGTGCCTAAAATAGTTGTATCATCACGCAGGATATCCTTGATTGCGCGGAAGACCGCCTCGTGCTTCTCATTGTGGATCAGAGGAAGGACATACTTCTCGAAACCTCTGTCAATATCCTCAATGGACAGATTTCTCGCAGCATCAATTAAGTCTCCGGGAGCCGGATCGTGTCCGCTCTTGAGATGGCTCGGTAGTTCCTTGTTGAAATTATCAATGTCAAGACCGAAGGCCGCAAAAATTCCGCCGCATACAGTTTTGATTTTATCAGCACTGCGCATACGGCTCTGATATAAAAGCGTAATCATTGTTCCCAAGCAAATACGCTTCATCCTGCGACCTCCTCTCATTACTGCGGTTGATTAACGATTTTTTCCAACCATTTCTCCTTCGTTTCTGGCTTAATCGCCGGAGCCATTGTAATGAACTTACTTGTAATGTTAATAATTGCATTCTCTGATTCAATTGGTAAAACCAACTGATACAAAGAGAATAGCGACATGATTGATATTATCTTTCCTTCGCCTGTGGCTAATTGGGAAGATGTGACCATCTCATTAATCAAATGGTTGGTAGCGGCATCCCTGCTCTCAAGAACGAAGACAAAGCCCTTCAACTCAGGATGTGCTGTGATTATCCTCTTGGCTCTTTCAATATTATTCCAGTCAATTTTTTGTGTCTTATCTTTGACCTCTATTGCCAGTAATGGATTCCCGTCTTTTTCAACAGTCAAATCCCCAGGTTTCCCCGCCCGTGCATCAGCGGCGGTTTTGTAATCATCGACTCCCGAAATAGATATACCATGCTTATCAAAAATGACCTGCATACAAGCCGCAACAACACACTTCGTCAATTCAGGATCGTGAACCTCTGCCAAAAAATCCAACACCCCGAACGAGGCTGCACTTTCTTGGTTAAGGGTAAGATTTACCTCATCCCTATGTGCTTTGATTTCTTTCGCCGTGCATATGAAATACTTCAGCAACTCCAGTAGCTCTGGACTCTGCAAATCGTTGATTTCATTCATGATATTTGCAAATAGCTTAAGGTCAAAAAGTGTCCTCTGTGCGGAATCAAAATCAGTGTCTAAGCGTTTGAGTGTACGCATCTTCTCAATGGCACGGCTACCTTGCATTCCCGAATTGGGAGAGCAGAAACCCTCGCAAAGATCGTGCTTTGCTAAAAGAGGTATACTAATGCTCTCATCTTCGGAACGAATACTGTACCCACCAGGAATCGGCTTATTATTCTCATCCGATGCCCATATTTTGCAACAGTCAATATCTGGGTAATAATACTTTCGCCATGCTGCTGTATACATCAAACTTGCAGGAGAAACCCAACCATACTTTCCCCACTTCCACATGGACAAGTATGATAACAAACGCTTTGGCAATGCATCCTGGTCATACGACACGGTTTCCACTATCAACTCATCCAGTTCTTTTCTTATCTGATTAGAATCCATACTATACCTCCAAAAGCGTCATTCCCATTCCGTTTTATCTTTCCAGTCACTCGGTAAAGTGAAAGGATAGCAAATTCTAAAATGCTCTAACGGAACCGTTCTGTTTGTTTGATTCGTTCGTACATCGAAACCAATCGAGCGCATTCTTGCAAAGTATTCTTCATAATCTTCAACATCAATCGGAAACTTTGAAAACGCCAAAATCTTTGTACGGTATTTTTCATCCAAAGCTACTTTTTGAAACTGTATAGCTTCACACGAACTATCGGATGAAAACTTAATAACAAACTTAGGATATGGCTCTGTAAAATGTCCATACAAGGGCATGAGTGAATCATAAGTCGTATATTCGCTAATCGCCCTGTGTATCTCATTCCACATAAGAGTTAAATCCTCATCATGTACATCAGAACGATAAGCATCCACTTTTATCCTTTTCAAGTTTGTTGTAACTCCGCCAAAGAAGTTTAGGTCGATAGTAGCCACAGGTGCAGCTTTCGATTTGTCGATACTCACAAAAAGTTCACCATCGACAAATTTCCACACAATTTTATGCCCATTAAATGTGCGATGTTTCTTTTCGTCAACATATTCTGGCTTTTCTTGCATATAGTCAAAAATACTCATCTGGGCATCATTTACAACCTTTGTAACCTTTTTTTCATGAGTTTTTTTCGCACGTTTTCCCTTCATCTTGTCGAAGCTCAATACTTCGTCAGGCTCCAGCAAAGGAACCTCATATTCGCTCAGACCTTCAACTTGGTATCGCAAGGCCATGCCGATTTGCTTGGCAACGGGAGGACAAACCGAATTCCCAACTTGCTTGACACCTTCCGCATATTTCTGTGGAATATTGTATTCTGCAGGGAAGCCCTGCATCCTTTTTAGTTCCTCAACAGTACACTTTCTATTATGCCAATGGAAGGGACCATCATATCTTCCCTGATAGGCGATGATCGTTTTGCAAATATCATCTGGATCGACCTTATATAAAAAATTAGAGAACTTCGAACGCCAAGCAAACAGAGGATTTGGATGCCCCATTTCTTCCGTATAAAATCTATAGTTTTCTCCTACCGGAATATCGGGGAGTAGATCCCCATATTTACCTCCGTACGGAGGAACGACCTCGTTCTCATCGGTAATGTCTGCGATGGATTCCCTTACAGTGACATACGGAGTCTTGTTAGGGGAATCGGGGCCGTGCGTAGGACGAGGGAACTTAAACGCAACATTCAAGTCGTTCCTTATACCTACTAAAAACACCCTCTCACGTTGCTGTGGAACACCAAAGTCCGCTGCATTCAAAATTCTCCAATATAGTCGATATCCGACTTCTTCAAATGAAGCACAGATTATTTTAAAATCTTCCCCTTTTTTGGAAGAGAGAATACCTCTGACGTTCTCAAAGACAAACGCCTTCGGTTGAAAATGTTTTACATATTGACAGTAATACCAAAAGAGAGTACCACGGGTATCGCTCGTTCCAGCAACTCCTCCTGCTCGTCTTCCTGCAGCAGAAAAGCTCTGGCAAGGGGGACCGCCAACAATATAATCCACCTGCTCGCTTGAAAAATCTGCAGGCTCCATTTTCATAATATCAATGGGCTTAATCTCATCTTCCAAAGCCCCTGTCAATTCCTTATTTGCATTCAATGTAATGCAACAATTCTCGTCCCACTCTAATGTGTTCGTAAACCTGAAACCACAAGGGGACATTCCAACTTCGAAACCACCTATGCCCGCAAACAGGCTTAGGCATTTTACCGTTTTGCTCATACTATGTTTACCTTCCGTGTGTTATTAGTTTTCGGCGCTTTTTCCACTTTGTATCCAAGCATCTAATTCTGAACGCTTGAATTTCCATAACTTGCCCACTTTATGCGCAGGAACGCCTTTGTCTTTCCTAATCCAATCTCGAATGGTTCCTGGTTTAACGCCGAGATATTCCGCGGCTTCATCTATATTTATCCAGTTATCATTTGCGACATCTGCCATCTCTGCACCTCCAACTGAACTCTTAAAATAATCCATTCTGTATTATAGCAGATTTTGATGCGTTTTTCAATAGGTTTCCTGCAATTTGTTGTCGTTTCATATCATTTATCGTTATTGCACACCCTCGTAACGATACTCCTGCAAATCGTTACGGGACAAGGCTTTTCGTTATGTGCGTGTGCAAGCCCATCCAGTCTGCACACCCCGCACCGCTAAACGAGAGATGACTTCGCTGCCGAGAGACAAAAAAATAAGCCCTCTGCACACCCCTCGGTGTGAGAAAGGCGGTAATTCCTATGTATCGTAAAACGCCCTAACGAAAACGGGCAGAAATCCTTGTATCAATCACGCAACGGCTTCATCGCAGATAATATCATCAAGGTTCGGCTTCATAAGCTCAACCATCATTTTGATAATATGTCGAGGTGTTCGGAATTGTCCGTTTGTGCCGCTTTGTGCAATTTTAGACAGCAGATACTCGTAGACATCGCCCATAATGTCTTTATTATTGAGGTCAAGGCTGTTCAACATATCCACCACACGAATCAGCACACGCGGAGACGGCACAAGAAACAGCGCGTCTTTCATATATTTTGCAAAAGCGGTATCCTTGCCGGCATGAAGCTCTTCTTTGATAAAAGGGAAGACCTTGTCGGTCATGTTCTTGAACATAGCTTCTGCCCCAAAATGGCAAAATTTACTCCAGCGGCAGTCTTGATGTTTCTTGTCAAAGATCGGATCGACGACCGGCATATCAAAAGCCGCCGCATTGGATTCTTTCTTCTGCTCATTGTCATCAAGTATTTTAATAAAGATAAGATAAGTTATCTGTTCAATTACAGTCAAGGGGTTAGTCAAACCGCTCGACCAAAAAATATCCCAAATCCCGTCGATCTTATTTTTGAGTCCGCCTGTGACCATTAGAAAGCCCCTTTTATCTGAATATTATAAACCGGTTTCGTAAATCCGCATGAAATGGGATTTTTTCGGAAACGACAAATCTTATCGCCTCAACCCTTGACGGTTATGCGAGGGGAGGGGAATTCATTGTCTCAACCCTATTCATCCTTGCCGATTTCCAGCGACTTTAGAGTTTTGCCGTCAGCTGTTTTCCAGCTTGTCAGACCATTGGCGCTCTTGCCTATAACAAACATCGCCGCATATGACGGGCTGGTAAAAAGCATATCCTCCCGCAGCCTCGGTTCTCAGTATCTTGTAGGCGACGCCTGTCCAATTTGCAAGTGTGCATCTTATTCTTCCGCCGGCATCCCCGTCCATTAAGAACAGATTTATACTTTTCCCGCGTGCTGACATATGATCATCCTCTGATTAAACACTGTATTACAAGCAATTTTGGCACATATCATCCGAGTATTATTATACACCAAAAATGCGCTGATTGCAAGAAGCTTGTGCTTATTTGAATTTCCCCCAAAAATGTATTAAAATAAGCAAAAACAGGAGGTGCAATGCAATGGGCAAGCCTATTATTGACACAAAAGCCGACAGCATTAACAAATTCAAGCAATGGCTGATAAGCGAAGAGCGCGAGGTCGGGACGATCGAAAAATATATGCGTGATATTTCTGAGTTTTTCGGGTGGTTAGGAAACAAGGCGATATCAAAAGACGAGGTGCTTTTATACAAGGAGCATTTGCTTAAAAAAGCGTACAAACCTGCGACCGTTAATTCCATATTGGCGGCGATAAACACCTACTGCCGCTTTGCGGGATTGAATATCAGAATAAAATATCTTCGTGTACAGCGCAGGACGTTTCAGGAGGAAAACCGCAGCTTGAGAAAAGACGAATATGAAAAGCTGATTTCCGAAGCCGAAAGATCGGGCAAGAGGCGGCTTTCCCTGCTTATAGAAACTATCGGCGCTACCGGCATACGAGTATCGGAGGTAAAATACATCACGATCGAGGCGTTAAACGCGGGGCGGGCGGAAATCTCGCTCAAGGGCAAGATACGCACGATACTTCTGCCCGGAAAGCTGTGCCGAAAGCTGCTTAAATATGCTAAAAAACAAAAAATCGCTTTCGGTGAGATCTTTATCACCAAAAGCGGCAAAGGCATTTCCCGCAAACAGATATGGGCGGAAATGAAGTCATTGTGTAAGAAAGCGGGCGTGCAGGCTTCAAAGGTATTCCCGCACAACCTGCGGCATTTGTTTGCAAGGGTGTATTATAAAGCTACTCGCGACATCGTCAAGCTCGCCGACCTGCTCGGACACAGCTCGGTGGAAACCACACGGATATATCTCATCTCCACAGGAGAAGAGCACACAAGACAGCTTGAAATGTTGGGACTGGTGCATTAGACATAATTTTCATTTTGTCTATCTATTTCAACAAACAACAGCGTAATTCGATTATTTTTTTAATTGTATCATATATTTTGGAAAAAAGCAAGGCTTTTAATTAAAAATTTACCGTAAAAAGATATAGAAAATTAAGACCGTTATGTGTATTTTTCAATACGGCCTGATTTCCTATTCTGTTTTTTCAACAATTATTCAAAAATCATATAATAATAACGCTTTATGAGAACACTTTTCTTGCTTGAATAGGACAAAATGAAAATTTTGTAATATTCCTGTTTGAGTAAATTATACAGATGATAGCAAATGAGATTTTATTTATGATACATGTAAGGAAATAAAATTATAATTATTAGGAGGAATAGTAAAATGTCGACAATTAACAATGTTGGCAAGAAAATTTCGCAGACAGGACAAAACTTCGTTCAGAAAACAAAGAACGTGACGGAGTCCATAAAAATAAACAGTTTAATAACAGATGAAAAAAAGAAGATAGACAATTTCTACTTACAAATCGGGAAAAAGTATTATGAGATACACAAGCAGACATACGAAGAACAGTTTGAAACAATGATAAAAGAGATTGATAATGCCGAAAAAAATATAAAAGAATTTGAGTGCCAGCTTAATGTTTTAAAAGGAGTGGCAATCTGTCCAAACTGTGGTTCAGAATTATTAAGCGATTCATTATTTTGCTACTCCTGTGGAGCAAGAGTTGACTCTTTAAGCACAAATAACGAAGAAAATAACATAAGCGGAAATATTTGCAACAAATGTGGTGCAATAATAGCGCCCGATAAGACATTTTGCACTAATTGCGGAAATAAAATAGCACCCCCAGAATCCCAAGCAGAAAAGCATTATCCTTCTGTTGAGCAAAGCGTTCAAATAAACACCATTAAATGTGCAATATGCGGCAAAGAAATTTCTGCTGAGGCTGAATTTTGTTCCGGCTGTGGTAACAAAGTCGTAAAGGAACAAGGAAATAATCCGGTACAAACAGATCAGTCTAACTTAAGCAACAATTCAGAGAGCGTTGTTCGCTGTCCTAAATGTAATAAAATTTTGTCAAATACCGCTGTCTTTTGTTCAGGCTGCGGTGAGAAAGTGAAAGGAGCATAAACGTATGATATGCAAAAAATGCGGAGCACAAATAGGAGATAACGAAAAATTCTGCGGCTACTGCGGAGAGCCGATAAGTATAACCTCTCAGCCCATAAATCAAGACGGAACGGTTGCTGTTCAACAAAAGACAAATAATAAATCCTTAAAGTTAGTTTTGTTAATAGTAATTGCGGCGATCGTTATTTTAGTTGGTGCAATATTGCTTATTGTAAACTTGGGCTCACATCAATCTCCGGAAGATCTCGCTAAAAGGTATTTCGTTGCTGCGACAGAGTTGGACTATAACACCATGTGTGATTGTTTTGCTTTGGACTTGGACGGAGCTGTAAACATTATGGTTGAAAACAACTCTTATCTTAAAGAAAATCTTGAAGAAATCTACGGTACATCAAATATTAAGGAGATATACAATAATCCGGAGGAGCGTGATAAAGTAAAAGAACAATATATGTCACTCTATGGTGATGATTATAAAATTTCCTGCGAGGTTGTAAGTTTATCTACTTTGAGTGAAAGCGAAAAAGAAGATAATCTTAACAAGTTCAAAAAATCGTTTTTTGACGCAAGTGATGATACCGAAAGCTTAGCCGAATTAAGCTTACTATACAAGAAATCAAATCTTGATAATGCCGAAGAAATGTGCTGTGTTGAAATGAAAACTATAATTGAAGGAAGCTTGGACAAAGACTCCACAAATGTTACTGTATATTGTGTAAAAGTAAACGGCGCTTGGAAAGTTATTACTGGCATGAATGATATTAATTTAAATTTATAATGAGTGACCATTTATCAAAATGGCAGAGAGGAGCTGTAAATTATGTTTTGTGAAAAATGCGGAGCTAAATTAAATGATGGTGATATGTTCTGCGAGGCTTGCGGAGAACGTGTGCCGATCGCAACTTCTTCGGAGACCACGCCTGTGCCGAACAGTGAAGCTCATTCATTCGCTCAGCCTGCACCTACCCCAACGCCTACGCCGGTCCAAACACCGATACCTACCCCGACCGATACCCCTACTACATACCAATCTGCAAATGTACCGCCTGCACAGCATATAAAAGGACCTAAAACCCCGAAAGAAAAGAAAAAGCTCAGCAAGAGCAAAAAAGCATTAATAATTTTGATAATTGTTATGACCGTTATCATCGCTTTGGGAATTACCGCTGTTGTTATTTTCTTTACCGGTTCTGCATACAGCGTGTATAACTCAATGAATGACGGCGATTACTCTCTTGCGGTATCCAAATACAACAACGAGGTAGCCGACGATTTTATACAGGACAATATTCTTAAATTGCTGCTTAACGGCAGAGTTGATGATACCGCTGCAAAATTTCAAAACAACGAGATAGAATACACAGAAGCCGTAAATGAATTAAACGCACTTTCTGACATGAAGTTTGAAGGCGGAGAAGAAAAAATCGATGAGATACTTGATGCCGAGGCAAACTCGATAACCGAAAAATATAATAATAAAGAAATAGATTATTCTACCGCTGACGTACAGTTGACGGAGCTTGCAAATATGGGCTACGATCAGGCAGAAAGTAAAAAACAAGAATTGATGGTCATAGAAGAATCAAGGAATGCGTTCAGCGCCGGAAATGATTATTACGCTAACGGCGATTATGAAGAAGCAATAACCGAATATAACAAGATATCCGAATCTGACGAGAATTACAGCGAGGCGCAGACCAAGCTTAACGAACTGTATCCGAAATATATCGACTATATTGTGGAGCAGGCAGACAGCTACATATCTTTCGGAGAATACGAAAGTGCTCTCTCGTATATAAACACGGCTGAAAGCATTTTGCCTGAAAATATCGATAAATCTAAGCTCGACGAAGCGAAAAGCGATATTCTTGAAGAGTATAAATCCGACGTACTAAATCAGGTGACCGAATTAATAAATGAATTTGATTATGCTGAGGCTTTTGACCTGTTAGATAGGGCAATTGCAACAAATGATGATGAGGCTTTTGTTTCTGCAAAATCAAAATCAGAGGAAAATTATGTTGAATACATCAAAGAGTCCGTTCAAAATCTGATGAATAAAAAAGAATACACCGATGCGTTGACCACTGTAAACAATGCTCTTGTGATCTTGCCTGATAATAAAGAATTGACATCTCTCGCTAAATCCGTAGAACACGACACTCCGATTTGTTTAACCAAATTAGAAAGAATAGAATTTGGTCGTTATACTGGAAACCAAGGTGACAGTCATCTCAATATTTTAGAAGATGACGCATCTTTTGATAATATTGGAATAAACGGCGAGGTTTTCAAAAACGGACTTGAGGGATGGATTGCAAGATGGAATGGCACTCCCGAAAAAAGCTGGGCGTTTGCTACTTATGATTTGGATTCCAAATATAAAACCTTTTCCGGAACTACAGGTGTTCTTCAAAGTCCCAACACGGATGACTTTGATACTACTTTATATATTTACGGGGATGATAATTTGTTGTATTCTCAAGTGTTAACTCCGGAAAAAAATAAATTTGATTTTAATATAAACGTTAAAAATATAGATTCGTTAAAAATAATGTTAAAAGACAATATAGCAGTTGCGGGTGGTACAGCGTTCGCGTTGTCAGATTTATACTTAACAGCCAATTAAATGCGGAGGATGAAATCATGTTCTGTACCAAGTGCGGAAAAGAAATCGAGAACGGCAATTCGTTCTGCGTCCATTGTGGGCAGCCGGTATATAATTCGTCACCGCAGCAAAATGCCGTTCAAAAATCGCCTGCTGCTTTATCGAACAAACGAAAAGGAACGGGTTCATTGTTGGTAGTATCCATTATCCTTTTGGTATGTGTGATGATACTTCCTATGTTTGATGTTTGGGGAGGAATATTCAGCAGCGCTGAATATGATAATTTCGGCGATGTTCTGCATTATATCCAAAGAGACGGCATGGACGCCTTTAGAAAATGGGTCGTTTGCTTAACAATGTCGGCGTTTATTCCCGCAATTTTCTCACTGATAGCAGGTATAGCCCGCTGCAAAACTCTTGGGATAATATCATCAGTTATCGGTACTGTTTCGATGTTATATAATTATGTTAATATAATAGATCAGCAAGGAATAGGAGCGTTGACGGATTTTGAGGACTGTTCCATATCGATAGGTTCTCATGTCGCTCTGATACTGCATATTGTTTGCTTTATTCTGGCACTGAAAATAACAAAAAAGACTTCGGCACCTGCGCCTGTAATCAACAATAGTACAGCCGTGCAAACTACGACGACGGCTTTAAAAGTTTGTTCTAACTGCGGAAAACCGCTGTATAACGGCGATAATTTCTGCACCTCATGTGGGAAACCGGTAGATGCCGTAACCCCGACAGAAGCGCAGGTTTCCATGACAGACGACGAAAATAAGCTTGACGGATAGTTAAGGAGGAAAAATGTTTTGTATTAATTGCGGAGCAGAGCTCAGAGATGACGCAAATTTTTGCGATAAGTGCGGAAATCCGATAAATAACATACAAAATGAAAACCAGATCGAAGAAAAAAACGTTTCGGTTTTGTCAAACGACAGTAATAAATATAACCGCGACGTAATACTTATGCATTTGTACGACCTTCGTGCTTTGGAAATGGAAAAAGAAAGGCTAAGAAGAAATATTAATGACTTAGATCAATCGATCAACCGGCTGGCGATCCCAAGACAAATAGACCCGCCAATTGAACGGTCTAAAGTTGGAATTGTTGTATCGACAATATTTTTAATATTATTTATTATAATGGCTATTATTGCAATATCAAACTCTAATTATATCGACTCAAACGCAATATTTTTATATTTTGTTATCTTGCTTATATCGTTTATTTGCTTTTTGGTGGCGATATCTAATTATCGAGATTATAAAAAACTATACGGAGAATACTTAGAAAAAAAGCGACTCGACAAGAAAAAATGTGCCTATGAAGAAACATTAAAAGAAAAAAGACAAGCAATAAGGAGTAATACATATAAAGAGTACAAGGAAGTTGAGAGCGTGCTTGAAAAAGCATACGCTCCAAATATCATTCCCGGACCTTTCAGAAACTTATATGCGGTCTTTTATCTTTATGATTATTTGTCTACCTCGTCACAATCCATTTCCGAGGCGCTTCTGCATGTGGATTTAGAAGCTATAAAAAATAAGCTGGATTATTCAATCAGTCAGAACACGGATATCATTTTACAGCAGGCTCAGATGAACGCTAATTTAGCGCAGAATAAAGAGCTTATGGAAAATGCGATACAGATGGCAGCACAAATAGAGCAAAACACCGCAAGAGCTGCGCAATATGCACAGATCTCCGCCGCGCATGAAGCCGCTCAGCTCCAAATTGCACAAGCCGAATACTGGAAACTAAACAAAGACCTTTGATCTTTCTATATTTTATATTTCAAGGACATAAAAGCCGCACAACCGACGCACTTCCCCGTTGAACCGTTTGTGCGGTTATTAATATTAAGTGAGAGATAATAGGAGAAAATATGAGTATCTTTAGCATTTTAAGCCGGATAATTTCTGCGGCGGCTTTGATCATACTTGCCGCGGCGATCATTTGTATTATCTTAGCGTGCAAGAAAACGGACAAAACGAAAAAGAAACGCCGCATTATAATTTGTACCGTTACAATTGTTGTAACCGCATTGTGTTGGTGCGGAGCGATGTTTGCGTTTCGGCAGCTTGACAGCGTTTCGGAATATACCATCACTTTTGATACAAACGGCGGCAGCTCAATACCCGATAAAACCGTTAAAAAGGGAGATATGCTTGCAATTACGGAATATACCGAAAAAGATGACGCCGCATTTATTGGGTGGTACGAGGACAAGGATTTTAACAAGCGGTTTGATCTTTTCAGCCCTGTGGAGCGCTCCTGTACCCTGTATGCTCGCTGGCTTGATTTGTCGTCGGAGGCGGCGGATATTGACGGCGACGGATTGTCCGATGAGTCCGAAGAAATATTAGGGACAGACGCGTCTTCCGCGGATTCCGATAACGACGGTTTGAGCGACAGCGCGGAGACCTCTGTCTTAGGCACTGACCCTCTCAATGCCGATACCGACGGCAACGGCATAAGCGACGCAGATGAAGACCTTGACGGCGACGGTATCGTAAATAAAGACGAAATAGACGCTAAAACAGACCCTTGCTTATCGGACACGGACGGCGACGGATTAGATGATAAGCAGGAAATTGAGACAACCAAAACCGACCCGCTTGAAAAGGATACCGATAAAGACGGAGCCGACGACGGCTGGGAAAAAGAAAACTCGTTTGACCCGCTTACATACAATGACAATTTCGAGATAAAAGTACAATCAGAGACGTCCGACGGCAACGTCGTTATGGCATTTGCCGAAGTTAATGAAAACGGCAAAACCGCTTCTTCCATACAAATATCCGAGATATCCTCGCAAGATCCTTTGCTGAATCCGCAGATACCGGGATATTTAGGATCCGCTTATGAATTTTTATCTGACGGCGAAATTTCCAAAGCAAAAATATCCTTTCAATTTAACACCTCTCTCGGAGCTGTTTCGGATAATTTCAGACCCGCGATATATTATTTTGACGAAGAAAGCGGCGCTTTTGAGGAGCTTGAAAATCAGTCGATATCCGACGATGTTGTCAGTGCTGAAGTAACGCACTTTTCCAAATATATACTTCTTAACAAGCCGGAATTTGACAGAGCGTGGAGCCGAGGGGCTAAAATATCCGAAAGCACCGATAAATCGGACAGCAATAACGACGGCATATCCGACTATTACAGCGAGCTTATCTTTTCGGGCGATCTGGTCCTCAGCAACGGCTCAAAAGAATTATGCGGTATCGATTTTAATTATAACGCCGACGGAGATAAAAGCGACGACTATGACGGCGACGGTGTGAAAAACGGCGATGAAATAAGCATAGTAAGCAAAGGCGGCAAAACTTATATCTCGCTCAGATCCGATCCCACCTCAAGCGACACCGACGGCGACGGGCTATCCGACGCAAAGGATAAATCGCCGTTAAAGTGGGATATATCCGACCGAAATCTCGCTATGTTCTGTTCGATGTCTTATGTGCTGCCGTATGATTATACTTTTAATTTTCCTGTTATGCTAAAGGATCTGCCCGATCAGTTAAAAGTCAAGCTTAACGGAGAATTTAACGAATTCGGCAATGTCGCAAGTGTAGAAGAGCTGTACGGGTGGGAGCTTATAAGCACCATCGATAAAGGATTTCAGGCGGCGGCTTTCAGAATTGATGATAATATCGTTGTGGCGTTTACGGGAACTCAAGGCTTTGATGATTGGATAAACGATATAGCCGAGGGGTTAGTCGGGCATAGCCCGCAGCCAAAATTTGCATCGGCATATTTGTCCACGCTGATGTTAAACTACCCCGACTGTAATTTTTACATAACGGGGCATTCTCTCGGAGGTAATTTAGCTTATCATGCGGCTTATCAGGGATTAAAGCTTGATAAAGAAAGGATAAAGGGCATCGTCACCTTTAACGGACTGGGTCTGCCTGTTTCGGCGGCTGTAACTAACAGAGAAACGTTCAAAGATGAAAGCAGAGTCCTTTCGGATAACACATCGATAATTAAGGACTACAGAGTGCACGGCGACTGGGTATCCGATGTATTAGTCGGCTTTGTAACGATACATTACGGCGGCGATCCGATATATTATGATAAAAGCTCCGATATTCCTCAAAATATAGGTTCTAAAAATATGCCGGCGCTTTTAGCAAATAATTTAGGTTTTGTCGGAAAGGATATCGCTAATATTGATTGGAATTGTCATAAGCTTTATACTTTCCTGCAAAATTTGGAGCCTAAAGGGCATATTTCATCTGTTTATGCAAAATCACCGGATGTGCCAGTATTATCGGGCGCGGTTTTGAATGTCTTTGATGAGGATGGTGAAAAATACGGAAATTATCACTTGACGATATCCACTCTTTCGGGCTCGTATAATAATTTAAAGCCGAAAACGGTGGTGGACGAAGATATAAACAGCGCGGACGGGTACACTTTAGACCTTGACGAGGGAACATACTTGATATCTGTCAAGGATATCGGGAAAAAAGCCTCTAAAACAGAATACAAGACATCCGTAAAAATCATCGGAGCGACAATAAGGAATAAGTATTACGGGCTGAAAAGCGTTAAGGTGTATACGGATTTTAAGGGCGGAAATATTGCAAACGAGGAGCTTAAGCTGGTAGATTATTTGGGCAAAACCATAAACGATATCAAAGAAATGTATGGGTCGGATATTTCGATAGCACAAGATCACGAAGAGGGCTCGGCTCTTGGGTTATATTATGACGATGGGAGAGTCCCGCTTATTTTCTTCTTTATGGATAACGATTTTTCGAACGACTACACCGGAACAGAAAAAATTGTCATGGTCTATTGGCTGTCTAACAACCAAGAAAGTACGTACACTGTGATCGACAATGTAAATACCGACTATACGCTTCCTGAATTGCAAAATGAAACTACCGGCGAAGGTTTCTATTCGGATTTTTACGAATCTTATATGTACACTTTCAATATCGATAAGATCAATTTTATATTTTCTTGGCATAGTGAAGAAGATGCGAAAAAATCACAAGCATATAGAGTTGAAGCTGTAGATAAAAACGGAATAAATGACAATTTAAATCCTAATGACTTAACTAACGATGATATTGCCGCTCTTATAATGAGTGCAGGAAGATTTAACGGAGATTGGTTTTATTACAACACTTACGCTGATAAATCAGATACATTTACCGGGGTTCTTAATAATCAGGAATGGGAATACGAAAGGATAAATTACGAGGGAATAAACTCTATAAATGATCTGGAAGAGTTATGCAGCCAATACTATACTTCTGATGTTATTGAGGAACTTTTCGATATCCAATACAAAAACTGGGTCGAGCAAAACGGCAAGCTGTATGTAAGCGCCATCATGGGAATAGGCGGCATATTACCCGACCACGAATATAAAATCTATATTAAATCACATAGCTCATCTCGTTATGAACTGATAGTATACACATATGAGATAAACTCCGATAAGTTTTATGGCTTTTTCCCGGTAAATATAACATATGTTAATGGATATTGGGTGTTAGATAAATCCTTTTTGGAAGATATGGATATCCCCATTACTTTCGTTGACTCCCCTATTGAGGATCTTTCCACTAAACTGTATGAATATAACGAAGCCTGCAATAATAATCACAAACAGTTGTGTGATTATTGCTCATATGCATATGTCGACATAGACAACGACGGGGAGGATGAGCTTATTATTCAAGACGGCACTTGCGAATCAGACAGAACTCATCACGTTTATAAAATGATAAACGGGAAAGCTAAGCTTTTGGGAGAATATAACGCATGGCATTTAACTCTGTACAATGATAACGGTACTATAGTAGGAACAAGCACCGGTCCGGGTATGGAAGGAAAATATAATATATATAAATTAAAAATAAACGGGCAGTCAGCTGATATGGCTAAAACCGACACCTTAAGCGGGCAACCCGGCTATACCGACAAAATAGAATTTACTCCTCTATACAGGTATTAAAATAATATACCCGCACAAACGACGCAAACCATTTGCAAGCCGTCTGTGCGGGTTTCCTTTTATTGATTGCTTTATTTGTGACGTCTCAGCAGCACTTTTTCAGCATTCAGTCCTTAGTCCTTGCCATCCCCACCACGCACTCCACATGCCCCGTCCGACTAAACATATCCGCCGCCCGTACTTTTTCCGTGATATACCCCAGCTCCTTAAAATACGCGCAGTCGCGGGCGGCCGTGGCGGGGTTGCAGGATATCATAACTATCCGCTCGCTGCCGAAAGCCGCTATCTGCTCACACGCCGACTGCCCGCAGCCGCCGCGCGGCGGGTCGATGATGATAACGTCGGGGCGAACGCCGCGCGCGTTTAGCTCTTTTGCGGCCGCAGCGGCGTCGGCACAGATAAATTCAGCGTTTGTTATGCCGTTCGCGGCGGCGTTTTTGCGCGCGTTTTCCACCGCGTCGGGGACGATCTCCACCCCGATGAGCCGCTTTACCTTGTGCGCCATGGACAGCCCTATCGTCCCCGCGCCGCAGTATAGGTCGAGCAATATTTTCCCGTCGGGGCGGGCGAATTCCTCTGCCTGCTTATATATTTTCTCGGCGGCAAGAGTGTTCACTTGATAGAACGCTTTCGGCGACAAGGACACCGTCCTGCCGCAGATGGTATCGCTTATCTCCGCCTTTCCGTACAGCACCCGCTGCTTTTCGCCGAGGATAACATTTGTGTCATCGGGATTTATGTTAAGCACGACCGATTTTATCTGCTCAAATTTTTCGGCGAGCCGCAGCGCCGCCGTCTTGTACGCGGGGCTGTCTTTCGCGGCGACAAAGCACAGGCATATCTCGCCGCTGTAGTGCCCCTTTCTGAGATAGATGTGCCTTAGACCGCCGATTTTTGCATTATTTTCGTAGGGGAAAATCCCACATTCTGCGCACAATTCGGACACGGCGTCGATTATTTTTGCAAAAATTTCCGGCTGCAATTTACAGTCATGGCAGGGAACTATACGGTGGCTGTGAGGAGCGTAAAAACCGAACACGATATCCCCGTTTTCAAGCCCCGCGGGCATTTGCAGCTTGTTTCTGTATCGGTCGTGGAAGTCGTTTTCGATTATCGGCAAAAATTCGGGCGACAGCTTTCCTATCCGCTCAAACGCGTCCTTTACCGTCTGCTCTTTAAATCTAAGCTCGGCGGCATACGAAATATGCCGCAGCGAACAGCCCCCGCATTTTCCGTACACGGGGCAGTCCTGCGGCACGCGGTCGGGGGAGGGGATCAATATCTCCTCCGCCTTTCCATATGCATAATCAGACTTCACCTTAAGTATTCGGCAGCGTATCCTGTCGCCGCAGGCGGTAAACGGTACGAACACCGCCATGCCGTCCTCGCTGCGCCCTATCCCGCTGCCGAGGGTGGTGAGCGCGTATATGTCGAGCGTGATGATATCGTTCTTCTTAAGCATTACAGCTGCCCTAAGCTCAGCGCCTTAAGATAGGCGTTAATAAAGCCGTCTATGTCGCCGTCCATAACGGCGTTTATATTTCCCATTTCATAATTGGTGCGGTGATCCTTTGCCATAGTGTAGGGCATAAACACATACGAGCGTATCTGAGCGCCCCACGCTATTTGCAGCTGCTCGCCCTTTATATCGGATATCTTTTCGAGGTTTTCGCGCTCTTTTATCTCAATAAGCTTTGACTTGAGCATACGCATAGCGTATTCTCTGTTTTGGTGCTGAGAGCGCTCTGTCTGGCAGGCGCATACGATACCGGTCGGGATATGGGTTATCCTGACCGCGGACGAGGTCTTGTTTACCTTTTGTCCGCCTGCGCCGCTTGCGCGGTATACGTCCATTTTGATTTCGTCCTCGCTGATGTCGACATCCACCGTGTCGTCTATTTCGGGCATTACCTCTACCGAGGCAAAGCTTGTGTGCCGTCTACCCGAGCTGTCAAAGGGCGATACGCGCACCAGCCTGTGCACGCCGTTTTCGCTTTTGAGATAGCCGTAGGCGTTGCGCCCCTCTATCAGTATGCTTGCGCTTTTTATCCCCGCCTCTTCGCCGTCGAGGTAGTCGAGCACCGTCACCTTCATACCGTGGCGCTCCGCCCAGCGGTTATACATACGGTAGAGCATTTCTACCCAGTCCTGAGCCTCGGTGCCGCCCGCGCCCGCGTGAAACGTGAGTATAGCGTTCTTGCTGTCATATTCTCCCGAGAGCAATGTCGCGAGCTTTTGCGTCTCAAGCTCTGTGCGAAAGCTCTGCGCGAGCTCTTGTATCTCGGGCAGCATGCTCTCGTCGTCCTCTTCCTGCGCAAGCTCTATCATGGTAACTACGTCGTCGTAGCTTTGCTTAAGCTTATTATAGCTTTCGACAATGTTCTTGCAGTCGCCAATGCGGCGCGATACCTTTTGAGAATTTTCCACATCGTTCCAAAAATCGGGCTTGCCGCTCTCTTCTTCAAGCTGCGCTATCTCCTTTTTCAGCCCCTCGAGGTCGAGCGCCGCCGCAAGCTCCTTAAGCTGGGGCTCCAACCCGTCAAATTCTATCTTCAATTCATCGTATTCAAGCATATATATCTTCCTTTCGTATAGCTCATATACAATTATTTTACCATAATACGCCTCGCCTGTCAAGCGCGGAAAAGTCACCTCTCACCCATTCAGGCTCAGCACCTCTTCTACCACCTTTTCGGCGTCGTCTTCCTTTACCCCGTAGTCGCGTATCAGCATAGCTGCTATCGACGGTATGCTCCACTCCTCGTTTGCTCTTTGGTGTACCTCGTCAGCCATTTGCGAGGTTATCACGGTATCTCCGACTTTCCACATAGTGCATATTCCTTTCTTTAGTTAAATGAGCGTTATTTCATACAGCAGTATAACATTTTTTCGCGGTATTTGCAACAGATATTGATTTAATTTATAGATAGATCTCGGCGGTTTTTTATTGACAATTTAGGACAACGGGAGTATAATTACTATCAAGGATAATTTTATTTCGCTAAAGCCCTAAAGGAGGTGACGCCCGTGAAGCCGAGATTTATTAAAGCCTTAGCGGCTGCGCTTGCGGCGGCTGCGGTTAGCGTATCGTGCTTTTCCTTGACAGTATTTGCCGAGGAGAAAAATGCGCCCGAATTTACCGACCAGGAGCAGGCGTATATTTCGTCTCATCCCTCGCTTAAGGTCGGCTACATACAAGACAGGGTACCTGTGTGCTTTACCGACGAGGGAGAGTGCTCGGGGATATCGCGGTATATTTTTGACCGCGTCAGCGAAATATCGGGGCTTAATTTTGATTATTACGAGCTGCCTATGGGCAGTATAACATACGACGATCTTCTCGACGCGGGGGTAGACCTTATCACGAGCGTCGAATACAATGAAGAAAATAAGAACGCTAACGGCATACTTATCAGCGAGCCCTATCTTTCGAGCAGAAAGGTCATAGTCGCTAAAGAGGACCTCGACTTTAGATACGGCGACAACCTTTCGGTAGCTGTGTCGACGGGCTCTCAGACGTTAAAGAAAGTGCTCGCGCGAATGTTCCCTAATTTCACCATTAAAGATTACGACTCTATCCCCGCCTGCTTTGACGCCGTAGACAGCGGCGACGCGGACCTTATGATACAAAATCAGTACGTTGTCGAATACTGGCTGTCAAAGCCCAAGTACGATAAGCTTAAGGTCATACCCATGATAGGGCTTGACGATAAGCTGTGCTTTTCGGCTGTGGTAGCCTTTAACGGGGGAGAGGGCTCGTCCGCCGAGGACGGTCAGCTGCTTATAGATATCCTTGATAAAACGATAGACTTTATGACCGAGGACGAGGTCGGCAGCTACACCATTCAGGGCGTAATGGAAAATCAGTATCAGGACACCTTTGAGGACTTTATCTACAGATACCGCTATACTGTTATTATGCTCGGGGTGTTGTTTGTGGTGATAGTAGTTATGGCGATAATTATTGTAAACCAGCGCCTGCGCGTCGCTAAGAGCAGGGCGGACGCTAAGGCAAAGGGACGCTTTTTGTCCACTATGAGCCACGAGATACGCACCCCGCTGAACGGCCTCATCGGGCTTAATTATCTTATGACCCGCACTATCGACGACAAGGCTAAGCTCGGGACATATTTAAAGCAGTCGAGCGTCACGGCTAATTACCTCCTGTCGCTGGTAAACGATATACTTGACGCGTCTAAGCTGCAAGAGCAAAAGTTAGAGCTTATGCTCTACCCCGTAGATCTTAAGCTTATGATACAGACGGTGACCTCGATAGAGCGCAGCGGTATGGAAGAAAAGGGGCTGCACTTTACCGTAGATACCGACTATTCGTATCCGTACATTATCGGCGACGAGGTCAGGATACAGCAGGTACTGCTCAATTTACTCGACAACGCCCGCAAATTTACCCAGCGCGGCGGAAAGGTAGGGCTCAGCCTGCGCCAAGAAAAGCTAAAGGACGGCAAGATAAGCACCCGTATCACCGTATCGGATAACGGAAAGGGGATGAGCCCCGAATTTCTTAAAAAGCTGTTCGGCGTGTTCTCTCAAGAGCTCGACACCGTGTCTAAGGGCAATCAGGGCACGGGCTTAGGGCTGTCTATCAGCCGCAGACTTGCGCGGCTTATGGGCGGTGATCTCACCTGCGTCAGCGAAAAGGGCGAGGGCAGCGAGTTTACCTTTACCTTTGTCGGTGAAGAATGTGACGAGGTGCAAAAGCACGGCGGCACTCAACCTGCCGATTTAGCGCCGACCGCGCGTATACTTGTAGCCGAGGATAACGAGCTCAACGGCGAGATAGTGCTCGAGCTTTTGCGCAGCAACGGCTTTGAGGCGGACCTTGCCGATAACGGCAAGACCGCCCTGCGTATGTTCGCTGAGTCAAAGCCCGGCACGTACGGCTTTGTGCTTATGGACCTGCTTATGCCCGAGATGGACGGCTTTCAGACGGCTAAGGCGATACGCGCTCTCGACAGAGAGGACGCTAAGACGGTCAAAATTTTCGCCTGCACCGCAAATTCTTTCTCCGAGGAGAAAAAGAAAGCTATCGACAGCGGCATGGACGACTTTATCACTAAGCCGCTGAATATAGAGGAGCTTTTCAGAAAGCTGCGCGATTGATTTAAACCGCATTTAATGCAAAAGCGTGCCCGCCTGCGATGGTTTCACAGGCGGGCATAGCTTATTTTATGGCGGAATAACTCTTATCCTCAATAATTATCGGTGCGGGTACGCTGCCGCTGTCTGTGGGGTCGGGCGACGCGCTCTCCTCAATAGAAGTTGGCGCGGGTGTGCTCTCAGGCGTGCTCTCGGGTGTGCTTTGTGCCGAGGTGGCGGCTACATTCTGCGCGGTCGAGGTCGCCGCGGGGACTGCTCCGTCCTTAGTGGGCAGCTCCGAGGTCTGCGCCGTCGATTGAGCGGGGCGGTCGGTCTGCGCTATTACGTCGCCGTCCGTCTGCGCGGGAGCTTCTGTCTGCTCGCCGTCCCCCGATTGTTCACTGCCGTCCGACTGCTCGGGCATATCTGTCTGCGAGCCGTCCTCTTTTGCATACACCGCCGACTTAAGCTTTGCGAACAGGTCGAGCAGATCCTCGTAATACAGCGTTTCTATCGCCGCTATCTGCTCCTCGGTGAGAAATGCCTCGGCGCGCTGAGCCATTTCCTCCGACATACCCTCCGCCTCAAGTCTGTCCACGTCCTCGCGGGTAAAGCCGTCCGCGAGCGCCTCGAACGCCGAGTTTATCACGGGGTCGGAGCTGTATACTATAGTCGACGTGCTTTCTTCAAGCTTTATCTGCTTGCCCGTGCCGTCTATGGTGTAGTTGTCGGCGTAAATCAGCTCGGATACCTTTACGGGCTCAAAGCCCTGCCCGATAAGGCTCTCTAAAACTTTAGGCAAAGCCTCCGAGGTGTTTTCGAGGTCGTTATGGAACAGCAGTATCGACCCCGACGCGATATTTTTGGTCGTGCGCTCGATAATGGTCTCGGGCGAGGGCTTATCCCAGTCTATGCTGTCCACATTCCACTGTATCACCTTCATATCCATACCCTCTAGGGTGGTCAGCGACTTGTCGTCGTACTCCCCGTAGGGCGCGCGGTAGAGCGGGGAAGAGGCTCCCGTTATCATCTCTATCTTGCGCGAGCATTCCTTAGTGTCGGCGATAAGGTCGTTTACGTTCATCCCCTTTAGGTGCGGGTGGGTGTCTGAGTGATTAGCTATCTCGTGACCCGCGTCATACAGCTTTTTCACATCGTCGGGGTATTTGTCGCAAAATTCCCCCGTGACGAAAAACGTCGCCTTTACTCCCGCCTGCTCGAGTATGGAGATAAGCATATCGGTGTTGCTGTTCCCCCACGCACAGTCAAAGGTAAGACTTATTTTGTTGTCGGCACGGTCGACGCAGTATATAGGCGTTTTTACGCTCTCCGCCTTTGTATCGACGCAGGACAGCACCGCAAATATCCCTATCGCCGCGCCTGTTATCAGCACAAGCACCAGCGTCACCACACGCAATAGCCTGCGCTTGGTCATAGTCATAACGAACATAATAGAATTCCTCCCTTTTTATACTGCTTGATTATATGTCCAAACCCAAAATAAAATGACAGTATGTACGGGATTTTTTGTATATTTTCATTTACCGCCTCGATTGACAAAGATTTAATTGTATGGTAGAATATTTACACATGATTATTTAAAGAAGGTGCGGCTATGAATGAATATCTCGAAAAAGCAAAGCGTGCCGAGGAGCAGATAAACAAGGTCATCCTCGGTAAGAGCCACGAGGTGCGCGAGGTACTGCTCGCGGTGTTTGCGGGTGGGCATATATTGCTCGAGGATATACCCGGCACAGGAAAGACTACACTCGCGCTCGCTTTCTCGCGCGTTATGCGGCTGGATTTTCACCGCGTGCAGTTTACCCCCGACGTTATGCCGTCGGATCTGACGGGCTTTTCGGTGTATAAGCGCGACGCGCAGGAATTTGTCTATCAGCCCGGCTCAGTCTTTTGCAATCTTTTGCTTGCCGACGAGATAAACCGCACCTCGCCGAAAACGCAGTCCGCGCTGCTCGAGGTAATGGAAGAGCACAAGGTGTCGGTCGACGGCGTTACCCGCAATGTCCCCGAGCCGTTTACCGTTATCGCTACGCAAAACCCTATCGGTACGGCGGGGACACAGCGCCTGCCCGACGCGCAGGTGGATCGCTTTATGATAAATCTGTCGCTGGGCTATCCCGATTTTGAGCACGAGGTGGCTATGGCGGAGTCTGTAAGCGAGCACGGCAGGACAGAGCTTGCCGAGCAGGTGCTCGATAAGGACGAATTGCTCGCCATTCAAAAGCAGATATACGATATATATATCAAGGATACCGTTTACCGCTACATAGTGCAGCTTGTCGCCGCCACAAGAAACAGCCCCTATATCGAGCGCGGCGCCAGCCCTCGGGCTACCATAGCCTTAGTCAAGATGTCCCGCGCGGCGGCTTGGCTTTCGGGCAGGGATTATGTCACCCCCGAGGACGTAGCGGAGCAGTTTTACTACACGGTATCCCACAGGATAACATTAAGCTCTGCGGCACGAGCCGAGGGCGCGAGCAGGCTCAAGATACTTGCGCAGATACTCCGCTCGGTAGAAAGGCCGCCCTTAGGAGATAAAGGACGATGATACTTCTCCTTGCGTTTTTGACCTACTATTTCGCGGCTATGTATCAGTACCCGACGCTTATGCTTATGGCGGCGGCGGAGCTGATATTCGGCGCAGTGTCGTTTATTTTGCCGTGGTATTTTGCCAAGAGGTTTGCCGTCGGCTTTGCCAAAAAGAACGCCACGGGTATCGTCGGCTCGCCTATAAGCTGTCTTATATCCGCAAGCTACGGCGGGAGGCTGCCAATGGCGATCTTTTACGTTACCGTTAGATCGAATTATATCGGCGAAAAGCCCGACAAAAGAAAGCTTTACGGCAGCTGCGACAACGGACACAGCGACGCCGAATTTACCGTAGACCCCTTTTACTGCGGGATAATCGAGCTTAGGCTCACTAAGGTAAGGATATACGATTATCTCTCGCTTGTGGGGCTTAGTCGTAAGCTCGACGATAAGATGACGCTCGCCGTGTTCCCTAAGGACATAGCTATGCGGTTTGAATACGCCCCCTCGGACGGAGGGCTTGACGAGCTCGACCGCAGTTATACCATAAACCGCCCCGGGGACGACCACGACGAGATAAGGCAGATAAGAGAGTACCGCCCCGGCGACCCGAGCCGCTATATCCACTGGAACGTCAGCGCTAAGAGTGACGAGCTGTGGATAAAAGAATACGAGCGCGAGAGCGAGCTTGTGATACATATCCTCGCGGATATGAACGGCTTTGACAGCCTTTCGGCAATGGCGGCGAGCGGGTATTATACCATGCTGTACGCCTTGGCTAAGGGGCTGCTCGACTGCTCCGCCGAGGTTTACATCCACTATTACGATGAGGAAAATAAAACCGTCATTAAATGCGCTGTCAGCGACGGCGACGGTATACGCGAGGTATTGCACCGCCTATATATTATAGGGCATACCGCGATAGCGCCCGATTTAAGGGCAAACATACCCGACGGCGCGAAATATTTTCTTATAGATACCGCGGGACGGCTCGTCCTTGACGGCGAAATTATCGATCAGTATATACTTCAGACGGCCGAAATTCTTATTGAGCAGGCGGAGTACAAGCTCGTCTGACTTTAGCGAAAGGGGGCGTATGCTCTTGGCAAAAAATAAAGGCGCAAAGCGCCAAATGATAATAAAGACCACCGCTAAAGAGCAAAAGCCCGACAAGACCCACGCGGCATTGCCCCTGCTTATTGCGGGTAGTTTTGCATTGCTTATGTTTTTGTCGCAGACCGAGGTCGTTATCTTTTCGCCGATGGTCGTCTACCCGGCGGTTTTGGTATTATGCACGGCGCTTCATTTTATGTGGAAGAAGAGCAAGTGGCTTGTGTTCGGCGTGTCTATCTCGCTGACGGTATTGCTCGGACTAATGCTCGTGCTTAACCGCGACGTTATCCGCAATCAGGCTATGGCATTGTATTTGATAATAAGAGGAAGCGGCGACGCCCCTCTCGATATGACCGGCACGGTGCTGATATTATCGCTGCTTATGACGCTCGGGATGTTCGGGCTTGAGGTGGCGGGCAAGAGCCACGCGCTGCTGTACCTTTTGACAACCGCTCTGCTGCTGATATCCCCGCTTTTCGGCGTAAAGGTAAACGAAATAACCGCCCTGCTTTTCCTGCTGTATCAGCTGGTATTCTGGGTATTCAGGATAGCCGAGGCGCGCAAAGGTCGCGAGCTGTCCTTTTCCGACAATAAGAGCGCCCTGCTCCAGCGCTGCGGCATTGTCACGGCGGTGCTGACTGCGGCGGCGTTTGTGCTCGCATTGCCCGCGGTGTCGTTTTTCACCGAGCAGATGTATAATGTCATATTCGCTACCGAGGGGCTTTTAACCACGGCGGTGAGAGGGCTCGCGGGGGTACTTTCCCAGCCCGTCACCGGCGGCACGGTCAACCGCGGCAACGTCTACCGCACCGGCGCGCGCCATTTAGAGCTAACCGCCGAGCGTCAGCCGACCGAGAACATCTACCTGCGCGGCTTTTGCGGAAAAGAATATCTCGGCGGCGAATGGTCTGAGGGGGATATGTCGGATCTCGGCGACACCTCGCTGCTGATAGATTATTATGGCGAGGAAGGCGAGCCGACCCTTACGTTCAGCTGGGACAGCCTGAGCGAGGGCGAATACGTTTACCTTGCCGATATGGTCAATATGTACTACCACCTAAATCAGCACACCACCGCCGAGCCTGAGCCTAACAGCCTTAACGTAAAGCACGTATCGGGGGACTATTCGACTTACTTTATGCCCTATAATATGTCGGCATATAATGACATCGAGGGTATATCCCACCGCTCCGGCAACGTCGAGGGCTACTCGGTCTATTTCTATCAGCCCGGGCAGATGAATATCACCGCCGACAATATAAAGTCCGACTTTCAGAATATCGCCAGCATATATTCTATCGCGGAGGAAAATTATATCTCGCGGCTCGACTACAAATACCTATACGTGCCGAGAGACCGCCTGCCGCGTCTAACTCAGCTTGTGGAGGAGAACCCCCTCACCGAGCTTAACGACATCACCGCGTTCATAATCTACACCTTGCAGAGCAACGCGAAGTACTCCCTTACCCCGGGGTGGACGCCGTTTAATGAGGACGTGGCGGAGTATTTCCTGTTTGAGAGCAAGCGCGGGTACTGCGAGCATTTTGCCACGGTCGCGGCGCTTATGTACCGTATGTACGGCGTTCCCGCGCGGTATGTGACGGGATACCTCGTGCAGCCCTCGGCGTTCAGTGAGAGTGACGGCGGTTGGCACGGCTACGCCACCGATGAGGACGCTCATGCGTGGGTGGAAATTTTCCTGCCAAATCAAGGCTGGACGCCGATAGAGGTCACCCCCTCGTCGGACGGCCTGCCTATGGTCACCTATCCCGGCTTTGATACGGGGGTGCTCGGTCAGCTCTTGCGCGAGCACGGGTGGAATATCGAAGAGCCCAGCCTCGGCGGCGCGGCCGAGAGCGAGAGCGGCGCGGGCGGCGGCGATACTGCGGACGGCGGCACGAACACGGGCGGCGATTTCGTCCTCGCGGCGGCGCTTATCATAATTGCGGGCGCGGCGGCGGTACTGCTAATAATAGTCCCGCTCAGGCGGCAGCTGCTGCTCAGGCGGCTGAGCCGTATGTCTACCCGCGCGGCTTTCGCCCGATTTACCGCTATGCTCGAATACTGCGGGATATCGACCGATATCGGCGATACCGAGCTCGCCCGCGTTATCGGGGCAAAATTCCCCGACGTTCCCGACCCGCAAGGGCTTATCGATACCGTCAGCCGCTGCGCTTATTCCAAAGACCCCGACGAACAGCCCGAGCTCGTGCTGAGCGCCTACCGAGCGGCGGCAAAGCGGCTCGCCGCCGAGCTTTCGCCCCCGAAAAGGCTTATTTTCAAGTACATTAAGGCTTTCTGCTAAATATTTACAAAAAACCGGTATCGGAAAACATTTCCGATACCGTTTTTTGTATAATATTACCCCCTTAGATATTTTACATAAAATTTTTCCGAAAAAGATTGACTTTTTTTATTTTTAGTAGTATAATTTACTTGATTATTATCGTGGGTAAGTGTTCTATCCCGAATTTTTTATATTCCCGAGGAGGAAATTAAAATGACCGTTAAGACTTTTGGTAAAAGAATTACAGCGTTGCTGCTCAGCTTTGCCATAATGGTATCGACAATGGCGGGTCTGTCGCTGTCGGATCTTATGTCCGTAAGCGCCGCGTCAGAATCGCTCGACGTTCGCAACGATAAGCATGTAATTATAAACGAGTGGCACACCACCGACGAAAAGGGCGAATATCAAGAGGAAAAGCTTGATATCGTTATCGACGCTTATATTCACGAAAATACAGCCGACGATTACTACTCATTATTTTATAGATCTTATGTAAAAACCGAAGATACAACCGACTATTCATATATTGATTATACATATATCGAATACTCTAGCAGCGACAAGCCCACGGATCTTGAATTAACCCATGATGTTTACGCAACTTTTGATACCAAAACGGGCGACCTCATCATTTATTCAAACGAATTTACCGAAGAAGACAGCTCCAAGGCTTATGAAGCATTTGCGGGCTTTTCGGTCTCTGCCGGTCATACCGCGGTTGATATACAAGACACTGACGGTTCATCGCACGGCGAAAAGAAGCTCATTATCCACGGCGAAAAGGGCGGAATCCACCTCGTAAAATCCCACGTATTCTACACCAACAAGAGCTTATACGTTGCAGGTATCAACAAGGACAATGATCTTGTAAGCGGTTCGGGCGAAACGGATTTATTTGATGATCCTCAGAAAGACACTTTCTACGCATACATAGATGATGATGGCAATCTTAACCCCGTTGATGACAACAGCGAAATTGAAGATGGCAAATATGAGGGCAAAGAGCTTACCAAGTACTACAACACCGAAGAGGGTCTCCATACTGATAAGACCGCTATGGAAGCCTTTATGGGTGAAGTTAACGACGGCAGAACGTTTGACCTCAGCCTTGAGGCATGGTTCGTCGGCACTACGTCGGCTAATGTAGGCCTGATACTCGACGCGTCGGGGTCGATGGCTAACCCCGCCGATGAGCTTCAGCCTATCCAACTCGATGGCAATGATATCGGCAATATCAAAAATGCTCTTGGCAGCGGAGTAGAAATAGCAGACGAAAACGGCATACTCACAAACGATGCTTTAGCTGAGATACTTAATAAGAATAATACCGATAATTCTAAGCTCGGTATAGCAGATTATTCATATTACATCTTTGACCCCCGCTCGGATACAAATGAAGAAGTGCCTATAGGCTACTGGGATGGAGAGGAAGCAGAGGCGGTTGAGCGCGAGGAATTCGGTTATGCACTTCCTGCGCATGAAGCTCTGTTAGGGTATTATGGATTTGCTAAGTATGGTGTTGTGGCTTCTACATCCGGAAATGACCGTGACTGGGGCTTAAATTTAGCTAATTACAATGAAGAAACTGGAACGTATAACTATGCATACAACACTGTTCCTGTTCAAGCGGATGAAACGACAGGTGCTGTTTCTTTTAGTGAAGGCACAAAAATGGATTCTATAGGTAGTGGATCAAGTGGCGCTAAAACTGATCTTGACCATTCAGGCTCAAACGGTATAAATGTAACTTACGGCGGAAACAGTAGTACAATTTCTCATGCCGTAATGTTGGATGCTACACCTGACACTAAAGGAACTTTTACACTATCTTTTAGGATAGTGAAGAATAAGCATAGATTCACTGATTCAAAAGAAAGCTCTCCTGAACTTGACGAATTGATATACATAGGACCGACATCTGCAGAATCAAAAGATGAATATTATCGAATTTATCGTGCAGGCGGTGGTTCGAGTGGTCATTTAAGACTTGATTTAGGTTCAGAAACTATATTTAACTCAAATTCCAGCGGATATACCGGTAAATCCGGCGCAGACAAAAAGTTTTTTGATCTTTGCGATACGGCTAATAGTGGTTCCGCTCAATATTTAACATTAGTTTTTGATACGAACACTTCTACTATAAAAACATATATAAACGGGGAATTGAAAGCAACTAAAAATGTAAAAAACATGCCTTCCTCCTCTTTGAATATAATACTTGGCGGGCTTAAAGACAATGCAAATGGTTCTGATATATTTATAGATGAGGTATACGTATACAAAACAGCACTTGGAGATAAAGATGTTTTAGATTTGTATAACGAATATCAAAAAGATAAAAATAGCTATAATAAAAAGCAAGAAAGCTATAAAAACAGAGAAGGCACAAGTAATAATACAGAAAGCACTTTCGTTGCCGAAGAAGATTTAAATAGAACAGATACTACCACCACCCAACTTGACGACAAATGCGCAATGTGCGACGACACTCCTCTCGCCAGCATAGGCAACGACCTCCCCGAAGACGTTGAAGACCGCGAGGGCTGGTATTATGTAAGTTTTATGAGCAACTATTATGCCAACTATATTTCTGAAGATATAGGTACATCTAAAGAATTTCGTTATCTGCAAACATATTATGATAAAGATTTAAGTGGAGATAAAACTACCCCGGGTCATTATGTATTCCATTATCAGGGTAAGGATACCCCTCATTCCTTTAATCTTTTAGAAGATATTGTAGATAAAACATATGATACTCTTGATTCAGAAAAGGTCGATGGCAACGATTATGAATACCAGCAGGTAATATATAAGCCTACAGATAACAGCCCGCTTAAATTCTTTATAAATGAAGAGGGAAATTTATGTTGCTTTTTCAGCACTAATGATAACACCAGCGCAAAAAGTGTAGACGGCAGAAACGGCTGGTCTTATGTATATGAGAAAAAGGATGAAGAAGATACCAAGGTCGAGGCACTGCAGTCCGCGCTCAGCACTTTTGCTACGGGCTTAAGCGAAACTATCCCGTCCGCGAATATGTCCGCAGTTCGTTTTTCAGTGGCGAAAAAGACAAAAGAAGTAACAAATCCTATAGACGATAGAGGAATAAGGGAGTCTGATTATGGTCAACTTGTTCTTCTTGACTGGACGAATGATCCCGAAGAAGAAAACAGCATACTTAATATTGGCAGAGGCGACGGTACTTCCGATGCTTATGCTGAATCAAATATTCATGACTATAGCATGAATCAGTACAACTACGGTCTTACCGGCGGTACTAATACATCTACGGGACTTCAATCTTATATAACTTACCTTGACAAAAAGCAACCCGACAGCGAAAACAACAAAAAATACATAGTCCTCTTTACCGATGGTAAGGATACCGAATTGTCGGGCAAGCTTGAGAGCGAGACTGAATTAAAGACAGCCATACAAGAAACCGAGGCATACAAACTTGCAAAACAGCTGAGAGAAGATGGCTATACCATATACTGCGTTATGCTTTCTGCGGGCTCTGTTGAAGAGGGTAGCCATGATTATGATCAAGCGATGAAATTCTTGGCGTCGTTGGCATATGACGAAGAAACTCTCGGCGAAGAATTTTACGACAGCGAAGAGCTTAATATCAGCGATATCCCGAATATCTATTCCGGTAACGATACCGACGAGCTGCAAGAAGCTTTTGAAAAGATACTCGACAGCATCTCCGAAGACCTCGTAGAATACACCGTACAAGACTACATCGACCCACGCTTTGACCTTGTTGACACTGACGGAAAGACTTGGCACCTCAACGCCGACGGCAAGGTTGAGGTCACCGACAGCAAGGGCAATGTGGTATCCGATCAGCCTAAGATTTACAAGGACAAAGACGGCACTGCCGAAGAAGTCAGCGGCGATAAAAAGCTTAGTGATACTAACTACGCCCTGATAACCCTTGATCCCAAAGGCGCGTCCGTTCCTACCAATCCCGCAGAGGACGACGCCGACGCACCGAAATCTAACGCTACCGCGCGCCTGTACTTTGACTCCGACAAAGACGCAAATATGTACTACCTCAAATGGGTAGACCAGACCATACCCTCCTGCGTTAAGGGTGACGAGAGCCTGTCCGTGTGGAAATCGACCGTCAAGGTTCGCGCAAAGGATGACTTTATCGGCGGCAACGCCGTTCTTACCAACGGCAACGGCGAGAAGCAAAATTACGTATATAAAGAGACCGACACAGCGGCAACCTCCGGTACAACTCACACCCAGAAAGAAGAGGGCGTGGAAAAGGATAAGGTAATGGTATCTAAGGGCTTCCCGCGTACCACCGTTAATATAGCTGTGCCCACAATAGCTATGCCCAGCGGCGAGCAGACCATCTACATGGGCGAAAAGCTGACTGCCGACGGCGCGGCCGACAAGCTCGGCAAGATAATCCGCGACTACATCGGCACCACCGAGGTCGAGAACCCCACCACCGTCTCCCAGACATATTCTTGGTACTGGGAATACCTCATGCGCTACGCGAATTATAACTTTACCAAAACCGTAACGGGCAAAAGCGGCGAGACCTACCCGACATATTATCAGGCGGGCAAATCTTCAGAGGAGAACTTTAAAGCTCTGCTTGAAGATTTGGTAGAAAAGGGTAAAGAGGACGAAGCGCTTGAGATACCCTACTTCTACCTCTCTTATGAAGATGATGACCACGTTCAGCATTATCAAACCGGCTCAGCCGCTCACCACGAGAAAGACGTGCTCGGCCTGCTGACCGTTAAGTGGACGGATATGGACGCAGATGGTGCCGCATACCCCGACGGTGACGGCACGACCACCGACACCGAGCCCCGCCAGTCCAAGCTCGAGGTAACATATGAGCCCATCCCGATAAGTGATGACGAGACTGTAGAATCCCCCACGGGCAAATCCCGCGAGACCTACAACAAAGAAAACGTTCACGACGAGAAAGGAACAGAAGGCGGCTCTTCCAAGAACATATACGAGTGGGATCCCGAGTTTAAGCCTCCTGTCGGCGATGAGACCACATCCGAGACGGATGGTCTTACCGCCAGCGGTACATTCCGCACAAACATCGTCAAGGGCGAGCTAATGATGTTCATGGAGTTAGATGCGGAGGATCTCGAGTACCTGAGCACGCACGGCCTCGCCGACAGCTTTAACTACCGAGCAAAGCTGATGCGTACTTATGATGATCGCGAGGCTGAAGAAGTAGGAACGTTCACCTTTAAATATGATATGAACGATATAACGGCGCTCGCCGCCGACGAGGACGGCACCGTCAGAGTGTTCGCTCCGCTCGTATACACCGAGGACGGCAGGAAGCTCGACGCCGACGCCGGCAAGGGCGACGGTCTGCCTATCGGCGATTATCAGATAGTACCTGATGATACTTACACCGAGCTCTCCCAGCCGATGGCGTTTAAGTGGGGCAACGAAGACGGAACAGAGACAATAACCGTATGGCCGCTTATAGCTCTTACAGCTGAAGAAAAAGATAACTATACCTCATGGGATAAAGCTGATAAGTCATATTTTATAGGCGGATTTGACATACTGACCAAAACATATAAAGCAAGCTCTGAAGAAGTGGCTGATGCTTTATCTTTCTTTGAAGCGTTCAAGTTTGAAACAACTAAAACCGGTGCTAATTTCTCTCTCGGCACAACCGACCGCGGCGACCGAGTATTGAGCACATACAACGAGGACACCGGCAGACTTGAAAAGGAAAAGCATATCCCGCTCTACACCATGTCGCGCTATGGACTTGCGCGCATCTCCGGCATTATAGAAAAGGGCGACCTCAAGATAACTAAGGTAGTGCAGGACGATATAAACGATATAGACGGCGAAGAGCACCCCGACACCGAGAAAGTATTCACTTTCACTGTCACCTTAAAGGGCGATAAGGCGATAACCGGCGAATTTGAAACCGAAATCACTAAAGCCGACGGCACGAAAGAAACAGGCTCAGTCACCTTTGATGAAAATGGCGATGTGGGTGAGGCTACGGTTACCCTCCACAGGGGCGAGTCCATCACCATCAAGGATCTCCCCGCAGGGGCTACCTATACCGTTTCCGAGCAAGATGAGGACGGCTATACTTCCAAGCCTACCGGTGAACAAAACGGCACGATAGCAAAAGACAAGACCGCCGAGATCACTTACACCAACATCTACTCGGCTACCGGCGAAATTACCCTCGAGCTGATAAAAGAAATACTCGGCAGAGATTTTGCCTCGGACGAGGAGTTTACATTTGAAATCACCCCGACTGAGGCAGTCGAGGACGGAGCAACCGTTACGGTAGAGGGTTCAGAGAGCACTGCTGAGAAAGTTGAACAAGGCACTTCGTTCACGGTGACATTAGACAAAGCGAAAAAGAACCGTAATATAACCTTTGCCTTTGACAAGCTTGGAAAGTATGTCTTTACCATAACGGAGAAGTCTGCGACCGAAGAAGATGATCTTTTCTATGACACCAAGACGGTAACCGTTACATTTAACGTTTCCGATAAGGAGGCAAACAGAGACGGCAAGCTTATTGTTGAGGCGGAATATTCGGTAACGAATACCGTTGACATTGCCGATGATGATAACGGCGTTGACGAAGATAAGAACGAGATTACCTTTACTAATAAGTCGCATATCAATTGGACCCCCGAGGTAGAAAAGGTACTCAACGGCAGAGACTGGACGGACGACGACGAGTTTACCTTTAATATTGAGCTTGTTAAAGATGCAATGCAGCCGGGCGACACTCGCGTCACCGACCCGGTAGTTATGCCTACAGATACTACCGCCACTGTAAAGGGCTCCGACGGCACCGAGGGCGAACATATCGCTAAGTTCGGCGATGTGACATTCTACTCCGCGGGTATCTATCAATTCAAGATTACCGAGCAAGAAGGCACAGACAAACACATAACCTACGACACTAAAACTTACACTGTCAAGGTAACTGTCAGTGTCGACGAAAACGGACATCTTGATATTTCTTCGGTAAAAAGAGTTTCCGGAAACAGCGAAGAAGAAATCGAAGATCATTTAACGATCACCAACAATTATACCGTAGACGTCACTGCAGAGGTCGATATCCCCATAATTAAGCACCTTGACAGAGAATGGCAGAGCACCGATAGCTTTGGCTTTGTGCTTGAGGCCGATGACGAAGAGACCCAAAAGGCGATAGATGATAAAATTATCACCCTGCCCAACGGCGGAGAATTTACTATAAATAATGATAATAAGGATAAGCAGGTACTCATCGACAATATCAAGTTTGACGGCGTTGTGCTTGAAAAGGGTTCTGACGGCGAGTACAGCAAGACCTACAACTTTATTATCAAAGAAGTAATACCCAAGGGCGCGGTCAACAATGTTTACAACGGTATAAAGTACGATACGACAGAGTATCACTTTACTGTCACGATAACCACAAATGAAGACGGCAAACCGGTATTTGACGTTGAATATAATGATTTAAAGACCGATAACGCCGCCGAGTTCAAAAACACCTATACCGCAGACCCCGCATCTACTACATTCTCCGTAAGCAAGGAGATATCCGGCAGACCGGAGGGGAAAGAGTGGATAGACGGTGATACGTTCACATTTACACTCACCCCCGACTCCGACACCGAGAAATCTAAAGGTACGGGTTGGTCAATAGCCGACGATAAGAATGAGGTTACGATAAGCAATACTGACGAGAGCAAGACTGCTAAATTCGGCACGCTGACTTTCACAGAGGCAGGAGAGTATACCTTTACCGTTAAAGAGGAAAAAGGCGGTATAGCAGGTATTACTTATGATGACACCGTATACACTATAACCGTCACCGTCTCCGATAATTTTGAGGGCGGTCTTGAGGCGACTGCCAAGATCACAGCCGACGGCGAACCCTACACCGACCCCGATAACAACCTCGCTTTCACCAACGAGTATAAGGCAAAATCGGTCAAGGTAAGCGGCAAGACTTATGCTGCGCTTACCGTCAAAAAGGTACTTGACGGCGACAGAGGCTGGCTCAATACCGATACATTTACCTTTACAATTACACCTGATGGCGGTAATCCTGCCGTTGTAAGATTTAGCCCCGCGACAGTAGTCATAAGGGGAAGCGACAAGGAAAAGACCGCCGAGTTTGGCGAGGCTGAATTTACCGAAGCGGGAACTTATACGTACACCGTTACGGAAAGAAATGCCGGCACTGTTCACGACAATATCACTTATGACAAGAACAGCTACACCGTCACTATAGTAGTTACAGACGACGGCACCGGACAGCTTAGTGCGAAAGTTACCAACAATTACGATTTGTCTAACCCCGACGGAGCTATGACATTTACTAATACGTACGATGCTCCCACCCCTGCAACGCTCGACGGAAAGACAAAGCTGCAGATAACTAAGGAGCTTACCCTCAGACCGTGGGAGAGCACCGACGAGTTTACCTTTACTCTTACGCCTACAAGCGCTAATTTCAAAAACAATGCCGAGTTTGCTAATGGCGGCGATAGCGATACAGTCACCATTACGAGCTCTGACCCCGGCGAGGGCGGTATGAGAACGGGCGCTTTCGGCGATATAATCTTTAAGAAGGCGGGCACTTATATCTTTGAGATAACCGAGGATACGTCAGACCTCCCGACAAGCGTACACGCACTCAGCAGCGAGATAGACGTTACCGTCGTTGTCAAAGAGGTAAGCGACGAATACGGCAATAAACATCTCGAAATAGGCGATGTGACCTACAGCAGAGATGATATGACCTTTGTCAACGAGTACGAGCCTAACGCGATCACCGTCAATATCGACTTTATGAAGAAGATAGTCGGCAGAGACTGGCTGGGCAGTGATGTGTTCAACTTTGCGCTTGAGGCGGATATTCCCGATATGTCGAGTTTCCGTATGACAGATGTTGAAAAGACCATAAGAGGTACTGACCAGCCCACAGAGCAGCACAAGACAGACCGCTTCACATTGCAGTTTTTACTGCCCGGCGAATACTGGTTTACCGCATACGAGGTCATCGACGATACTATACCTAACAGCATAGACCCCTGCACGACAGAATTCCATATCTGCGTCGTGGTCACCGACAATGACGGCGTGCTCAGCGCTGATACAAAGTTCTATGACGGAGAAAGAAAAGCCATAGATGAGATCGTATTCGACAATCATTACGAGGCAACCGGAATTTGGCCGCCTAAGGTAATAAAGACCATTGACGGCAGAGACTTTGAGGATGACGACGAGTTCAGCTTCCACCTTGAGCTTATTGATTGGCCCGCCGAAGTAGATAAAAATGAGGTCCAAATGCCCGATGACATTACCGTTTCCTTTAATTCGGCTAAGTCTAAAGGCAAGGGCGACAATGTAAGAGAAGCGCTGTTCGACAATGTAACATTTACTCATACCGGTTTGTACAGATTTGAATTGACCGAGAATACCGATGAGGAAATATTCGAGATAGCATTCGGCGGCGAGGATTATATTATCGATGTGGACGTTCACGACGAGGGCGACGGCACGCTTAAGGCTAACCCCGTTATCCACGAAGAGGAAATAATACACACCGACGGCTATGAGTTTACCAACATCTACAACCCGACTCCCGGATCGCTCACGATATCTAAGGAGGTAGATGATAAGGCAAACGAGACCTCCGATAAGGATAAGGTATTTGAATTTACCGTAGATCTCTTTGACGCAAGCGGCGAGAGGCTCGTCGGCGAGTACTCGGTAGACCGCACTAACAGTACCGCCGACAATCCCACAACGCTCACAAGCGGCGGCACTGTACGCCTCAAGGACGGCGAGGCAGTCACCATTAAGGACCTGCCAGCAGGCTCGACGTATAAAATAGTCGAAGCTGACGCGGACGGCTACACCCCCGACGAGATAGAGCGCACAGGCACTATCGTAAAGGGCACTAATACCGAGGAGAAGTACACCAACACCTACGAGGCGACAGGTGACGGTACCATAGAGGTATCCAAGACCGTATCCGGCAGAGAGTGGACGGACGGAGAAGAATTTACCGTACTTATCACTCCCGACGATCCCGACGCGGTGACCGACGGCGCAATTGAGATAGCTGTACAGCCCGACGGCGCTTACCACCTCACGCTTGACAAAGAAAACAGCACAAGAGGCCTCGGCATAACGTTCCATAAGACGGGCACCTTTACCTTTACTGTAAAGGAGCAGCTCGACAGCGACAGCGACCTTACCTTTGATACAAGTGAGCACACCGTAACATTTGAAGTTAAAGACGATGGGGACGGCACGCTCACCGTAAGCGGCGAGGGCAATACGGGTATCGTATTTGTAAACACCTACACTTCGTCGACCGAACCCGACGATCCTACCAACCCCGACAATCCTCCTCCCGAGGATACCACTACCCCGACCGAACCCGATACTCCTACTCCGGGCGACAGCCACGATGTGACCACTAAACCCGACGATACCACCACACCCGAGGACACCACCAAGCCCGAGGAGACTACCAAGCCCGAGGAAACTACTAAGCCCGAGGAAACTACTAAGCCCGAGGAGACCACCAAGCCCGAGGAAACTACTAAGCCCGACGAGACTACCAAGCCCGCAGATACCACCAAGCCTGCGGACACCACCGCACCCGAGGAGACCACTAAGCCCGAGGAGACCACTCCTCCCGCTACCGACACTCCCGACGACAACCCGATAACGGGCGTATCTCCCGATGTGCGTACGGTATTACTTGCAGCGGCAGTCACCGCGGCAGCAGCGCTCATGCTGAAAAAGAAAAAAGGTTCATCTAAATAAACCTTAATAACCAACTTCGACCCCCGTTCTTCGGGGGTCGATTTTCATATGCCCCGTTCTGATTTTAATGTACAGGCATAGAATGTACATAGGGGGTGAAATTATGACCAAGCGGTATAAATTTAAGGTGTGCTTTGATTTTACGTTTTTCGCTGTGGTGGCGTTTTTGGTATTTGTCGATACGCAGGGTACAGCCGTGCTGAGCCTTATCGCGTGTATGCTGCACGAGGGCGGGCACTTGCTCGCAATGGCGGTATGCTGCGTCCCGCCCGAAAAGATAACCTTTTACGGCGGAGGCATAGCTATAAGAAAAGACCTCGACGGCTGCTCTTTTTTAAAGCAATTGTTCATATTATCCGCGGGCTGCGCGGTAAATCTGCTTACCGCGTTGTCCTGCCTTGTATTCTTGCCCGACAGCGAATATGCCGAGGTGTTCGCGGCGGTGAATATACTTATACTCGCGTTTAATCTGCTGCCGCTCGGCTGCTTTGACGGGGCGCAGATACTCGAGACGGTGTCGGTGCGCTTTTTCGGCTACACTGCGGCAGTCATAATTAAGCGCACGCTCGGCATAGTGTTCAGCGTGCTGCTTATCGTCGGCGTACTGTTGTATTCATTTTATTATAAAGAAGCGGTCAGCTTGTCGCTCGCTTTCGCGGTATTGTATCTGCTTATCGCACAATTTATCGAATAGCTCTTGCCTTTAGCGAAAAAATGTAGTAAAATATATTTGAAGTCTAAAATACAAGGACGGATATATATGCTTAAAGACAAGCTGGACAAGATACTTTTAAAGGTGCAAAAGCCCGCGCGCTACATCGGCGGCGAGGTAGGCTCGATAATTAAGGACAAGAGCGCCGTCGATATACGTTATGCCTTTTGCTTTCCCGATACATACGATATAGGGATGTCCCACCTCGGTATGAAGATACTCTACGGGCTGAAAAACGCCGTGCCCAACTACTGGTGCGAGCGCGTATTTATGCCCCTGCCCGATATGGAAGAGCTTATGCGCAAAGAGGATATACCGCTGTACGGGCTCGAGAGCCTTGAGCCGATAAGGGATTTTGAATTTATCGGCTTTACCTTGCAATATGAGCTTTGCTATACGAATATCCTCTCTATGCTCGACCTTGCGGGGGTGCCGATATTTGCTAAGGACAGAAAAGACCTCTTCCCGATAGTTATGGCGGGGGGACCCTGCGTGTGCAATGCCGAGCCCGTGGCGGACTTTTTCGACCTGTTCGTCCTCGGCGAGGGCGAGGAGGTAAACCTCGAGCTTATGGCGCTTGCGGAAAAATATAAGAAACGCGGCGGGACAAAAGCCGACTTTCTGCGCGCCGCCGCACAAATAGAGGGCATATACGTCCCCTCGCTGTATGACGTAGCCTACAACCCCGACGGCACTGTTAAAGCCGTCACCCCGCTCGATAACGCCCCCGCCAAGGTCAAAAAGCGCATAATCGACGACTTTGACAAGGCGTACTATCCCGATACCTTTGTAGTGCCTTTTACCGAGATAGTCCACGACCGCTCGGTCGAGGAGGTGCTAAGGGGCTGCATACGCGGGTGCAGATTTTGTCAGGCGGGCTTTATTTACCGCCCGTTCAGAGAAAAATCCAAGCAGACGATAATAGATCAGATCAAAAAGCTCACCGAGTCCACGGGCTATGACGAGGTGTCCCTGTCCTCGCTTTCTACCAGCGACTACAGCGATATAGAGGGATTGCTCTGCGAGCTGACCGAGTATACAGATAAAAAGGGCGTAAATCTTTCCTTGCCCTCGCTCAGGATAGACAAATTCAGCGACGAGGTCGTACAGCGGATAAAGAGCGTGCGCGCAAGCGGACTTACATTCGCGCCCGAGGCGGGCTCTCAGAGGCTGAGAGACGTTATCAATAAAAACATCACCGAGGACAGCATAATGAAGAGCTGCCGCATAGCCTTTGAGGCGGGGTACAGCTCGGTAAAGCTGTATTTTATGCTCGGGCTGCCGACTGAGACCATGGAGGATATAGAGGCGATAAAGCTGCTCGCCGATAAGATAACCGAGCTGTATTATTCTATCGAAAACCGCAGCAAGAAAGGGATAAGCATATCCGTGTCGCTTTCTACCTTTATCCCTAAGCCGTTTACGCCGTTCGAGTTTGAGCCGCTGGCCTCTAAACAGGAGGTGGACGAGCGTCAGATACACCTGCTCAATTTGACCGGCGCAAAAGGAAGAAAGCGCATAGACGTAAGCTGGAGCAGATACGAGACCACCTTGCTCGAGGCGGTGCTCGCGCGCGGCGACCGCAGACTTTCCGCCGTTATCTACGAGGCGTGGAAGAACGGCTGCAAGCTCGACAGCTGGGGAGAATATTTTAAGCCCGAGGTGTGGGCAAAGGCGTTCGACACCTGCGGACTTGATATGACCTTTTACGCGTGCAGAAAGCGCGAATATGACGAGGTCATGCCGTGGCAGCATATGGATATGCTGTTCTCGAGAGATTTTCTCATATCCGAGAATAAAAAGGCGCACGAGGGCAAGACCACGCCCAATTGCCGCGAGCAATGCTCGGGGTGCGGGCTCAGCAAGACCCTCGGCAGACCCTGCTTTGATAAGAACGGGCTGCCGACCGCCGCAGGGGAGGGAAGTATATGAACGCCGCTTATCCCGTAAGGATATTTTTTGCTAAGACAGGCAGAGCAAAATATATCTCCGCGCTCGACCTGATAAACTGTATCCAGCGCGCGCTGAGGCGCACCGATCTCCCCGTGTGGCATACTCAAGGCTTTAATCCGCATACTTATGTCAATGTAAATCTTCCGCTTTCTCTCGGGATAGAGGGCTTATGCGAAACTATGGATATTAAGCTCGACGAGCCGCTCCCGTATGATATCGTAGCCCGTAAGCTCGACGCGGCTCTCCCCGACGATATACATATAATAAGAGCCGCCGCCCCGATAAAAAAGCACACCGAGATAGACCGCTCGGTGTACGAGATAACTAATTTTCCCGACGCAAAGGCGTTTATAAGCTTTTTGTCGCTCGATAAGATAATCGCCGAGAAAAAGACCAAAAAGAGCGTTATCGAGCTCGACCTTAAGCCGTATATAAGTATTTCTGAGATAAATTCGGACGGCTTTACGCTTATACTGCCGTCGGGCTGTGATTTTACCGTAAATCCCTCGCTCGTATTCGACGCGTATGAGAAATATACGGGCAGCGCCTTAGATTTTCCCACCGTAAAAAGGGTGAGGATATTGTGCAAGGATGGCACTGATTTTGAATGATTTTCACTTTACGGCATAAATTTTAAAAAAATAAGGAAAATTTCACAAAAAAGGCTTGCAAACTGCGTCTAAAGGTGATATAATATTATAGCATTTGAAATCCGCCGGTCATCGCTATGCCCTTTTGCGGGCGGTGTCGGTGTGTCTAATGCCGAGCGCATTTGCGCTAAGACATTAAACGGATAGTCCTCTGCATTAAACGCAATAAGCGTTTGTCGGGCGTTTATACGCCGACGGAAAAGCCGATGCACGAATACCCGAAAATATGGAGGAAGAAAAATGGATGCATTAAAGCTCATCGCGCAGGACAGCATTAAGGCTGAAGCGCCTGTAATCAACGTCGGCGACACAGTCAAGGTTCACGTTAAGATCCCCGAGGGCGACAAGTACCGTATTCAGATATTTGAGGGTACCGTTATCGCCAAGAAGCACGGCGGAGTAAACGAGACCTTTACCGTTCGCAGAGTTGCACACGGCTGCGGAGTCGAGAGAGTATTTCCCGTTCACTGCCCCACCGTTGAAAAGGTCGAGGTAGTAAGAGAGGGTAAGGTTCGCAGAGCTAAGCTGTACTATCTGCGCGACAGAGTAGGTAAGGCTGCCAAGGTTAAGTCCAAGATCCAGTAAGGCAGCGCCACAGACAATTCGGGATAGGCTTTGCCTATGCCGATACAGCCGAAAACGCCTTGCCCATACAACGGTATGGGCAGTGTCGTTTACGGAGCTTTATTTGATTAGTGTTTCGCTAATTTTTCTTTTAAGAAAAGAGGCGTACTTATGATGGCTGACAACAAGACCCCCAAAATGCAAAAGGACGGCGGTATCAAGACGGGATTTTTCTCCGAGATGTACGACTGGCTGTCAAGCGTCTTTTCGGCGGTGCTTTGTTTTATTATAATTTTTACTTTGGGCGTAAGGCTTATTACGGTGGACGGTACATCTATGCTCCCCACCCTTGAAAACTCCGAAAGGCTCATAGTGTCGGATCTTTTTTATACGCCGCAGTTCGGCGATATAGTTATACTCTACGCCGACAAGCTCATCGATTATGAAAACAAAACCCAAGGAAAGCCGATAGTTAAGCGTGTTATCGGACTTCCGGGGGATACTATAAGAATAGATTTTGAGCGCGGGATAGTTTATCGCAACGGAGAAGCGCTGCAGGAGGAGTACACCCGCACCCCCACCAATCTCGATCAGGGCTTTCCCGATAACACCGACGTCGTTGTAGAAGAGGGCAAGGTGTTCGTTATGGGCGACAACCGCAATCAGTCTAAGGACAGCCGCAATCTCGCCGAGGTCGGACAGGTAGATATCAGATATATTATGGGCAAGGCGTACTTTAGGGTATGGCCGCTCAATAAGTTTGGTGCGCTGTGATGGCCGATTTGCCCGATATACAGTGGTTTCCGGGGCATATGACCAAGACCCGCCGTATGATACAGGCGGATATAAAGCTGGTCGACGCCGTAGCGGAAATAGTAGACGCTCGAATACCCGAGTCGAGCAGGAACCCGATAATAGACGAGCTTGCCGCAGGCAAGCCGCGAATACTACTGCTTAATAAATGCGACTACGCGGACGACCAGATCACCGCTCTGTGGGCGTGCCATTATAAGCAGCAGGGAATAAAGACTGTTGTCTGCGACTGCCGCAGCGGCAAGAATGTTAAGGCGTTTATCCCTACGGCTCACGCGGCATTGTCCGACGTGCTCGCCCGCCGCAAGGCTAAGGGCTTTGTCGGCAGCGCTTTAAGAATAATGGTGGTAGGCATACCCAACGTCGGCAAGTCGTCGTTTATAAACCGCCTATCCAAAAGCTCTAAGACCAAGACCGCCGACCGCCCCGGAGTTACCCGAGGAAAGCAGTGGGTGGTGCTTGACAGGGATATAGAATTGCTCGACACGCCGGGCATACTCTGGCCTAAGTTTGAGGATAAGGACGTCGCGCTTAAGCTCGCCTTTACCGGCGCGGTCAAGGACGACGTGTATGACGTATACGAGGTCGCCTCGCTGCTGACGGAATTTCTCGATAAGAATTACCCCCTGCCTTTCAGGCAGCGTTATAAAGTTGACGCGGGCGAAAAGATAGACCTTACCGTTATCGCGCAAAAAAGAGGTATGTTAGTGCAGGGCGGCGAGCCCGACCTTATGAGGGCGGCGGCTGTCGTTTTGGACGAATTTAGGAGTGGTAAGCTTGGCAAATTCTCACTCGAACGACCTATCGAGTCTGTATGAGTTCGACAGGATAATGCGCGAGCAGTTCGGCGTTATCTGCGGGATAGACGAGGCGGGCAGAGGACCGCTCGCGGGGGACGTTTACGCCGCCGCGGTGATACTTAAGCCCGACGTTGTCATAGATGGTGTAAACGACAGCAAAAAGCTCACCGAGAAAAAGCGCGAGCAGCTCTACGACGAGATAATCTCCAAGGCGGCGGCGTGGTCGGTAGCGACAGCGTCTGTCGAGGAGATAGACCGCCTAAATATCCTTAATGCCTCTATGCTCGCTATGAAAAGGGCATACGAGGGGCTTAAGATAAAGCCCGATATAGCCTTTATCGACGGAAACAAGACCCCCGACCTTGATATTAAATGCGACGCGGTAGTAAAGGGCGACGCGCTTTCTGCGTCGATAGCTGCGGCGTCGGTTCTCGCCAAGGTCTCGAGGGACAGATATATGAAAAAGCTCGCAGAGAGCTATCCGCAGTACCAATTTGAAAAGCATAAGGGCTACGGCACTAAGCTGCACTATGAGATGCTCGACAAATACGGCGCGTCGGACATTCACCGCAAAAGCTTTTTGGTAAAATATTTTAAGAGCAAAAATGACGGACAAAGCTAAAAAAGGAAAGCTCGGCGAGGATTATACGGCGGACTTTCTTATAAAAAAGCACTGTACGATAATCGCCCGCAATTTTCGCAGACCCTGCGGCGAGATAGACATTATCGCGCAAAGCGGCGACAAGCTGCTTATCGTCGAGGTAAAGACCCGCAGACAGGGCAGCCTCGTAAGCGGCGTGGACGCGGTAGACTACCGCAAAAAGGCGCGCATAATCGCGGCGGCGGAATGTTATTTTGCCGAGTTCGGGCTCGAGCTTCAGCCGAGATACGATATCGCCGAGGTAGTCATTTCACGTGATAGCGACCCTAAGGTCATAGACTTTGAATATTATAAAGACGCGTTTGATACCACGGGCTTTCAGACGCAGTTTTGAGAGGTATATATTATGAATTATAAAAGCACTCGTGATAAAAATGTAAATATCACCGCCGCCGAGGCTATCTCTAAGGGCCTTTCGGCGGACGGAGGGCTGTTCGTCCCCGACAGCATACCGCAGCTTAGCAAAGAAAAGCTTTGCGCTATGTGCGATATGACCTACGCCGAGAGGGCGTACGAGATATTTCGCCTGTTTTTGAGCGACTTTACCGACGATGAGATACGCTATTGCGTAAACGGCGCATACAATGATAAGAATTTTGCCACCGATAATATCGCGGAAATATCCCATCTTCTTAGCGGTACATATATCCTTGAGCTGTGGCACGGTCCTACCTGCGCATTTAAGGATATGGCATTGCAAATTCTGCCGTATCTGCTGACCTGCTCGGCTAAAAAGACCGTCGACGGCAAGAAGATAATGATACTCGTAGCGACAAGCGGCGACACGGGCAAGGCGGCGCTCGAGGGCTTTAAGGACGTTGAGGGCACCTCGATAATGGTATTCTACCCCGAGGACGGCGTAAGCAATATGCAAAAGCGGCAGATGACCACTCAAGCAGGCTCTAACGTAAACGTCAGCGCGGTAGTTGGCAACTTTGACGACTGCCAGAACGGGGTAAAGGCGATATTCACCGATAAAGAGATACTTTCTAAGCTCGAAAAGGCGAACACGGTATTCTCAAGCGCTAACTCCATCAACTGGGGCAGGCTTGCGCCGCAGATAGTGTACTATGTTTCCACCTACGCGCAGCTTATTAAGGATAAAGAGATAGAGTACGGCGAAAAGATAAACGTCTGCGTGCCGACAGGCAACTTTGGCAATATCCTCGCCGCATACTATGCAAAATGTATGGGCGTGCCGATAGCTAAGCTGATATGCGCGTCTAATAAGAATAATATCCTGACCGACTTTATCAATACGGGCGTATATGACAGGAACAGGGACTTTTACACTACCATATCGCCCTCTATGGATATTCTTATATCGAGCAATCTCGAGCGCCTGCTGTATCATCTGACCGACGAGAACGACGCGCTTATAAACGAATGGTTCAATTCGTTAAAGGCAAGCGGCAGATACGAGGTAAATGATACCGTAAAGCAGCGCATAAGCGAGAGCTTTTTCGCGGGCTGGTGCGACGACAATGAGACAAAGCAGACGATAAAGAAGGTATTCGACGAATACGGCTACCTTTGCGACACCCACACCGCCGTAGCTTATAAGGTATACGAGGACTATAAAAAGGCGACGGGCGACAATACAAAGACTGTCATCGCCTCTACCGCCAACCCGTACAAATTCGGCTATGCGGTCTATGACGCGGTCGGCGGCAACGAAGAATGTGCCGACGAGTTCGACCTTATCGCTAAGCTCGAAAAGCTGACCGGTACGCAGTGTCCTAAGGCGCTTTCCGATACCAAAAATAAAGCGATACGCTTTACGGGGTCGGTGACAAAGGAGGATATGCCGAGCGCGGTGCTCGACTTTGTGAAAGAGCAGGGCGCTGATTGAGCATATACACGATAGGCGACCTGCATTTGCCATTAGGCGCGGATAAGCCCATGGACATTTTCCCCGGCTGGGGCAATTATGTCGACAGGCTCAAAACGCAGTGGAACAAGCTTGTGTCGCCCGACGACCTCGTTGTTATCCCGGGGGATATAAGCTGGGCTATGGGGCTCGAAAACGCCCTGCCCGATTTTCGCTTTATAAGCGAGCAGCTTAACGGCCGAAAGATAATCCTTAAGGGCAACCACGATTATTGGTGGACTACCGGCACAAAGATGCAGCGCTTTTTGGCGGATAACGGCTTAGACGATATATCCTTTCTGAGTAATAACGCATATCGAGAGGGAAATATCACTATCTGCGGCACGCGCGGCTGGATAAACGACGACGGCGCGGTGCAGGATCTTAAGCTGCTTAACCGCGAGGCGGGCAGGCTGGAAGCGTCGATTAAGGCGGCAATAGCGCTCGGCGGCGAGCCGGTGGTATTCTTGCACTACCCGCCGATATATAACGACGAGGAAAATACCTATATCCTTGAGGTCATGAAAAAATACGGGATAAGGCGCTGCTATTACGGGCACGTTCACGGCTCGTTTTGCTTTGCAAACGCCTTTCAAGGCACCCGCGACGGTATAAGCTATACGCTTGTATCGGCTGATTATGTTAAATTTACACCTGTACTTGTACAGGAATAAAAATAAAAATTATGCCTGAGCTAATTCGGCCGCCGCTGTATGCGGAAAAACGGAAGATATAAGGACGGCAAAAACGGAGGAACTACAATGGAAATTATTTCAAACACAAAGACGGCAGCCAACACCGTGGAGGTCGAATTTAAGTCAAGCGCCGAGGAATTTGAGCAGGCGGTGCAGGCGGCGTTTCTCAAGCAGAGAAAGAACATAACCGTTCCCGGCTTCAGAAAGGGAAAGGCTACTCGCAAGATGATAGAGGCGCAGTACGGCGAGGGCGTATTTTATCAGGAGGCCGTCAACGGTATGTACCAAAGGACGGTATCCGATGTGATAGACGAGCTCAAGCTCGAGGTCGTAGATATGCCTAAGGTAGAGGTCACAAATATAGACAAGAGCACAGGCGTTTCGTTCAAGGCGGAATTTACCGTTAAGCCCGAGGTGGAAATTTCCGACTACAAGGGATTAAAGGTCACCAAAACCGTCAAGACTGTTAAGGACGAGGACGTTGACGCAGAGCTGGGCAGACTTCGCGAGAGAGACGCGAGAATAATCGACGTCACCGACAGACCTCTTGAAAAGGGCGACACCGCGGTATTCGACTTTGACGGATATATCGACGGCAAGCCTTTTGACGGCGGCAAGGCCGAGAAGTTTTCGCTCGTTATCGGCTCGGGTCAGTTTATCCCCGGCTTTGAGGACGGTATGATAGGAAAGAATATCGGCGAGGACTTTGACATCAACGTTACTTTCCCCGAGGATTACAGCACCGAAGAGCTTAAGGGCAAGCCCGCGGTATTTAAGTGCAAGATACACGAGATAAAGACCAAGGAGTACGCCGAGCTCGACGACGAATTTGCCAAGGACGTAAGCGAGTTTGACACCCTCGACGAGCTTAAGGCCGATTTGCGCAAGCACCTCGAAGAGCACGCCGAGGAGCACGCTAAGACCGACGTAGACAATCAGCTCTCCGAGAAAGTTATTGAGCTTATGAAAGCCGAAGTGCCCGAGGTCATGATCTCTAACAGGGTGGACGACCTTGTCCGCGACTGGGAATACAGAAACCGCTATCAGGGCATAAGCGTAGAGGATTATCTTAAGTTTACCGGCACCACTATAGACCAGTTTAAGGAGAACTTTAAGGTCCCCGCCGAAAAGCAGGTAAAGCTCCGTCTCGCGCTCGAAAAGATAGTCGAGCTTGAAAACATCACCGTCACCGAAGAGGACATCGAAAACGAATATAAAGAAATGGCCGAAAACTACAAGATGGAAGTAGAAAAGGTAAAGCAGGCTATCCCCGTAAGCAGCATAGAAAAGGACATCGCCGTAGAAAAGGCGTACGACCTTGTCCGCGACAATGCCGAGATAACCGAGAAGACCGAAGAGGCCGAAGAACCTAAAGCAGCCGAATAATTTTGCCGTCGGAGCTTTCTGCTATGCGGAAAGCTCTTGATAGCATAAGAAAGGACGATATTTATGAGTTTAGTACCTACCGTCATCGAACAAACAGGCAGAGGAGAGCGGGCATACGATATCTTTTCCCGCCTGCTCAACGACAGGATAATTATGCTCAACGAGGACGTAAACGACGTCACCGCAGGGCTTGTCGTGGCGCAGTTGCTCTTTCTTGAGGGGCAGGACCCCGATAAGGACATCAGCTTTTATATCAACAGCCCGGGCGGGTCTATCTCGGCGGGTATGGCGATATACGACACCATGAATTATATCAAGTGCGACGTTTCCACTATATGCGTCGGTATGGCGGCGTCTATGGGCGCTTTTCTGCTGTCGAGCGGCGCTAAGGGCAAGAGGTTCTGCCTGCCCAACTCGCAGGTGCTTATCCACCAGCCGCTTATCGGCGGGGGACTGAGCGGTCAGGAGACCGAAATAATGATACACGCCAAAAATCTCGAAAGGACGCGCCGCAATCTTGAGGAGATACTTGCCGCAAACTGCGGTAAGGATTATGAGACGCTCCACAAGGACTGCGAGAGAGACAATTATATGTCCGCACAAGAGGCGTGCGATTACGGCCTTGTGGATAAGGTAATTACAAAGAGATAACTCATTGAAAGGAACCCGATTATGCTCAGATGCAGTTTTTGTGAACGGACAGAGGATCAGGTAGACAGAATAATTTATGGCGCGAGCGGCTGCATATGCAGCGATTGCATACTGACCACCTATCAGATGCTTATGGGGCAGGAGGAGGCTAACCGCAAGACCAAGCGCTCCGACAAGTCCGAGCAGATGAAGCTTATTAAGCCCGCCGACCTTAAGGCGGTGCTCGATAATTATATCATAGGTCAGGACGCGGCGAAAAAGATGATAAGCGTCGCGGTATACAACCACTATAAGCGCAATTTTTTCGGCACCGAAGAGGAAAACGAAATAGAGCTGCAAAAGAGCAACGTGCTGCTGCTCGGTCCTACCGGAGTAGGAAAGACTATGATAGCACAGACGCTCGCAAGAGTGCTTAATGTTCCGTTTGCGATAGCCGACGCCACCACGCTTACTCAGGCGGGATATGTCGGCGAGGACGTCGAGAACGTATTGCTAAAGCTGATACAGGCTGCCGACTATGATATAGAGGCGGCACAGCACGGTATCATTTATATCGACGAGATAGATAAAATAACCCGAAAGTCCGAGAACACCTCGATAACCCGCGACGTCAGCGGCGAGGGCGTTCAGCAGGCCTTGCTGAAAATAATCGAGGGCACGGTGTCGAATGTCCCCCCGCAGGGCGGTAGAAAGCACCCTAATCAGGAGTTTATACAGATAGACACAAAGAATATACTCTTTATCTGCGGCGGGGCGTTTGAGGGGATAGACAAGACTATCCTCGCGAGGACTAATTCCTCCGCGCTCGGCTTTGGCGCGGAAATTAAGGGCAAGCAGGAAAACGGCATAAACGAGGCGCTGCACAAGGTAGAGCCCGAGGATCTGGTAAAATACGGCATTATTCCCGAGCTTGTCGGACGTCTGCCGATAATCGCGGTGCTCGACGATCTAGACGAGCAGGCGCTCGTAAGGATACTTGTCGAGCCGAAAAACGCGCTCGTTAAGCAGTATAAGTACCTTTTCAGCCTCGACGGGATAGAGCTCGAATTTACCGACGACGCGTTAAAAGCGATAGCTAAAAAGACCGCCGAGCGAAAGACGGGCGCGCGCGGGCTTAGGACGGTAGTAGAGGACGTTTTGTCCGACGTGATGTTCAATTCTCCCGCCGACGACAGTATCACTAAAGTGGTAGTCACCGCCGAGGCGGTAGACGGTTCAGAGCCGCCCGAGATTATCCGCGATAAAAAGGCTCAGAAAAAGACCGTCGAAAAGCGAAATCTTAAAAAGATAAGCTGATATAGTTTTATAAATCGGAGGTTGTACGCCTCCGATTTTTGTTCATAATTATTTATTATATGAAAACCCGTATTGCTTGTCTAAAATAGCGAAAAAAATTTAAAAAAGCCCTTTACAAATCCGTTTTGTTATGATATAATAATCCTGTTATGTTTTAAACATAGCCACCGTTTCTTGGCAGTGCGGCGTATGCTCCGTGAGGAGAGACACCATTGCCCCTTGCTATGAGGCGGAATAATTAAAAAAGAGGTGTAATTATGCTTTTAAAGGACGAAAAGACTGCTATCATCGAGGCTAACCGTATCCACGAGAACGATACCGGCTCTCCCGAGGTGCAGATCGCTATTCTCACTAAGAGGATTAACGATCTTACCGAGCATCTCAAGACCCACAAGAAGGATCATCATTCCCGCCGCGGTCTGCTCAAGATGGTAGGTCACAGACGCAACCTTCTCAACTATCTTATGAAGAAGGATATCGAGCGTTACCGTGCCATTATCGCAAAGCTCGGTATACGTAAGTAAAGCGCAAAAGGGTGGAACTTTTGTTCCGCCCTTTGACAAATTTATTTATACGAGAAGCAGGTTTTAGCATTAAACTGAGCGGTCAATATTTGAACGTTGAGTTTATTGCTAACGCTGTTTCTCGTAAAAAGGAGGAACAAAAATGTTTGAAAACTACAGAGTATTCAAGACTATGTTTGCGGGCAGAGAGCTTACCGTAGAGACGGGCAAGGTCTGCGGGCTTGCAAACGGCTCGTGCTGGATACGCTACGGCGAGTCGGTGGTCATGGTAAACGCCACCGCAAGCCCCAAGCCCCGCGACGGCATAGACTTTTTCCCGCTCGCGGTAGATTATGAAGAAAAGCTTTATTCGGTAGGAAAGATACCCGGCGGCTTTCTTAAGAGAGAGGGCAGACCGAGCGAAAAGGCTATCCTTTATTCGCGCGTGGTAGACCGTCCTATGCGTCCGCTTTTCCCTAAGGATATGCGCAACGACGTAGCGATAGTTATGACCGTGCTTGCGGTAGACCCCGAAACTCAGCCCGAGATACTTTCTATGATAGGCGCGTCGGTAGCGGTGTCTATATCCGACATCCCGTGGAACGGCCCTATCGGCGGTATATCGGTAGGGCTCGTTGACGGCGAGATAGTGCTTATGCCTAACGCCGAGCAAAGAGCTAAGTCCGATCTCCAGCTCACCGTCGCGTCGAGCGAAAAGAAGGTCGTAATGATCGAGGCGGGCGCTAACGAGGTCGACGACGACACTATGCTAAAGGCTATTATGGCGGGTCACGAGGAGATAAATAAGTCGCTTATCCCGTTTATTAAGGACATTCAGGCTCAGATAGGAAAGCCTAAGTTTTCTTTCCCCTCAATGGAGGTGGACCACGATCTGTTCGAGGCTATCAAAGAGCAATACACCGAAAAGGTGAAGTTTGCACTCGATACCGACGACAAGAATATCCGCGAGGAAAGATTGCAGCCGATAAAGGACGAGATACACGAGCAGTATGACGAGCAGTACCCCGAGCAGGGCGCTATGATAGACGAGTGCATATACAAGCTGCAAAAGTTTATCGTTAGGCGCTGGCTGCTCGACGAGCAAAAGCGCGTAGACGGCAGAGGCATGGACGAGATGCGCCCGCTTGCCGCCGAGGTAGGACTGCTTCCGCGCGTTCACGGCTCGGGACTCTTCACCAGAGGGCAGACGCAGGTACTGACTGTCACCACGTTAGGACCCGTCAGCGACAGCCAAAAGCTCGACGGTCTTGACGACGAAGACATGAAGAGATATATGCACCACTACAATTTCCCTGCATATTCGGTAGGCGAGACCAAGGCGAGCAGAGGTCCCGGACGCCGCGAGATAGGCCACGGCGCACTCGCTCAGCGCGCTCTTGAGCCCGTTATCCCGTCGGTAGAAGAATTTCCTTACGCAATAAGGCTTGTGTCCGAGGTACTCTCTTCTAACGGCTCTACCTCGCAGGCTTCTATCTGCGGCTCGACCTTGTCCCTTATGGACGCGGGCGTTCCGATAAAGTCGCCTGTTGCGGGTATTTCCTGCGGACTTATCACCGAGGGCGACCGCTGGATGACTATGGTGGACATTCAGGGTCTTGAGGATTTCTTCGGCGATATGGACTTTAAGGTGGGCGGAACTCACAAGGGTATAACCGCTATCCAGATGGATCTTAAGATAGACGGACTTACCCCCGAGATAATCAAGGACGCTTTTGCAAAGACTCACAAGGCGAGGGATTACATCCTCGACGAGATAATCCTTAAGGCTATCCCCGCTCCGCGTCCGACCGTTAATCAGTACGCACCCAAGATGCTCAATACCAAGGTGCCCGTAGACAAGATACGCGACGTTATCGGTACGGGCGGCAAGGTAATTCAGAAGCTTTGCGCAGACTTTGAGGTAAAGATAGACGTAGACGAGGAAGGCAACGTATTTGTCTGCGGTCAGGACCTCGAAAAGGCAAACAACTGCATAGCCATGATAAAGGCTATCACCTCTCCCCCCGAGATAGGCGCTATCTATAAGGGCAAGGTCGTACGTATAATGAGCTTCGGCGCGTTTGTTGAGATAGCTCCCGGCAAGGACGGTATGGTACACGTTTCCGAGCTCGAGAACCGCAGGGTAGAAAAGGTCGAGGACGTCGTTTCTATCGGCGACGAGATAATCGTCAAGGTGCTTGACATCGACAATCAGGGCAAAATAAGGCTTTCGAGAAAGGCGGCTCTCGCCGATATCGAGGCTAAGAAAAAAGCAAACAACTGATGTATTATAGGGGCGCTTGCTTAGCGCCCCTTTTAATATTTTGTGTAAAATCTCACCCCGCAGCAACCTCCGACACCGTTCGACTATTTTCGACATATATTTTACTTAACAATATTATCCGCCGAAACTTTTTCTAAAAAGGGGTTGACAAATCATCAACAATGTGCTATAATTGATAAGTACTCACAAAGAGGTAATATCGCGGGGTGGAGCAGGGGTAGCTCGTCGGGCTCATAACCCGAAGGTCGTTGGTTCAAATCCAGCTCCCGCAACCAAGTAAAATAAGCTCAACGGTCAGGTTGAGCTTATTTTGTTTTATAGGCTTTTGCTAAAGTGGACCCCCACCGTTTGGCGGGGGTAAAAACACCCGCCGAATGGCGGGTGCATAAGTCTTAATATAAGAATAAAGCGAAAGCTTAACGCTTTGAGAACTGAGGCGCTCTTCTTGCAGCCTTCAGACCGTACTTCTTTCTTTCCTTCATTCTCGGGTCACGGGTAAGGAAGCCCGCTTTTTTCAGTACGGGGCGCAGCTCGTCACTGTACTGGAGCAGTGCTCTTGAGAGCCCGTGGCGGATAGCGCCTGCCTGTCCGGTAACGCCGCCGCCCGAAACGGTGCATATTATGTCAAACTTGTCAGTCGTGCCTGTAAGCGCGAGAGGCTGACGGGTTATGAGCTTAAGAGTATCAAGACCGAAATAATCGTCTATATCACGACCGTTAATGGTGATAGTACCGCTGCCGGGATAAACGCGTACTCTTGCAACCGAATGCTTTCTTCTGCCTGTGCCGTAGTAGTAAGGTTTTGACTCGTACATTGTTATCCCTCCTTAAAGTGTGTATTCTTCGGGCTTCTGAGCGGCGTTCTTGTGCTCGGGGCCCGCGTAAAGACGCATTCTCGTAGCTGCCTTGCGTCCGATAGTGTTGTTGGGGAGCATACCCTCGATAGCAAGCTGCATAGCCTTTTCGGGCTTCTCAGCCATAAGCTTCTTGTACTGGACCTCTTTGAGATGTCCGATATATCCGGTGTGCCACCTGTAGTACTTGTCCTCTAATTTCTTTCCTGTGAGAACAGCCTTAGCGCAGTTTATCACGATAACGTGATCGCCGCAGTCGCAGTGCGGTGCAAATGTGGGCTTGTGCTTTCCTCTGAGGATGTGCGCAGCCTTAGCCGCAACGCGTCCGAGCGGCTTGCCTGCCGCGTCAAGAATGTACCACTTGCGCTCAACTGTTTCAACCTTGGGCATATAAGTTGACATTTTTCTTTTCCTTTCTTTATTTTGAAAATATAGCCTTTTAAGCGAACTTCTATATTATACACGAGCTTTTTTCGGTTGTCAACAGTTTTTTTGCACAAATTTCAAATATATCTCATTTTCTTTAAGTATCTCTTTGATTTTCTTCTTTTCTCTCGCTTTCTCGCGTGTCGTTTCATTTTTATTTTCGGGATAAAAATATCTCGCGTTAGCTGCTCTTTTCTCGTCGTATTATTTTCTATCTGCTCTATACTCTGACGCTGTTTTATTTAAAATTTCGCCGTCGGTGCTTTTTAAAAATCTTGTCCCGGCCGATATCGCTTTTTATCCCGCGCGAAGTCTTGATAAGGTGGTTTAGGCTTATCATAAGCGCCATTAAAACATCTCGTCCCAACCGATATCGCTTTTTATCCCGCGCGAGGTCTTTATAAGGTGGTTTAGGCTTATCATAAGCGCCTTTTCCTCGTATATCAGCGCGTCTATCTTCTCGGGGTCACATTCTAAGTCGAAAAGCTGTCTTACCTTTTCAAGCCTGTTTTGAAGATACGTCATACGCACTCTGTAGTCGTCAAGCTCCTCGCGTCCTACAGGCTCCGGCTTTTTATGAAATATCGGCGTCAAAGCATATGCCCCCTCACAAATTTTTACAGTACAGCGTTGCTGTCCTGTTATATATCTATGAGAGTTTTAGGACAAATATACTTACTAATATCTTCGGCAGAGATTGCCTTATAGATTGCCTTTAGTAAAAGCTTTTACCCGCAGATTTCCTCTATTGCTTTGGCAAAAATTACTGTATTCTGGATAAATTCGTCTATCGGGACAAATTCGTCCGCGCCGTGGATATGATAGTCCGTGCCGTCGTGCTCTACGCCGAAAGCGACCCCGCCGCCTATCTCGTGGACATAAGTGCCGCCGCCAATGGCTATGCACTCGCCGACTTCGCCCGTCACGTCCTTGTACGCCTTTAAAAGCGCGCTGACAAGCTCGCCGCTCGGGTCGGTATAGTGGGGCTTGGTGCCGTTAAACTCGCACAAGGTTATCCCCGTGCCGCTTAGCGCGCCCTCTATCCCTTTATGTATCATATCCAGCGAGCCGCACAGCGGAAAGCGTATATCCACGCCGCACACCAGCTTTTCGCCCTCGGTGTGAGCAAGGCTGAGCACCGCAGTCAGCGCGCCCGATTGGTCATCACACATCTTTATCCCCACGCCGCTCCCGTCGTTATGACCGAACTTAAACAGGCGGCTCAGCGCGCAGACAGTGTCGTCTTTTATGTATCGCGCAAGAAAATCGATAAGCCCCGTTATGGCGTTTATCCCGCCGTCGGGGATAGAGGCGTGAGCGGCTTTTCCGTTAAACTCTACCGCCGTCATGCCGTCCTCACAGCTTACCGATACTTCGTAAATGCCCGCTGCCGCTTTAGTCAAAACGTCGAGGTACTCAGCGCCGACGATAGCCCTTGCGCGGGCGGGTACGGCGTTTATCACATCGCCGCCCGATATGCTTTTTACCTTGTCGGATAATTTGCCCTCGAGAGACAGCCTTATCATGCCCTTTTCGCAGTTGATGACGGGATACTCCGCGTCGGGGGTAAATACCATAGGCGGCATTTTCTCCTTTGTTAGATAATGCGCTATGTCCGCCGAGCCGTTTTCTTCATTAGTCCCGAATATCAGCCGCACCCCGTGCTTTAGCGAGGGGCAGAGCGTCTTTACCGCATAAAGGGCGTACAGCGCGGATACCGCGGGACCCTTGTCGTCGGTAGCGCCCCTGCCGTACAGCTTATTGTCCTTTTCGGTGAGAAAATACGGCGGCACCGTCCAACCCTCGCCTGCGGGCACTACGTCGAGGTGGCACAGTATCCCGAGCTTTATATCACTGCACCCCTCGGGCAGATAGTCCGCAACGCCGCAGTACCCGTCGATATTACGCGTATCAAAGCCGAGCTTTTTAGCGGCGCTGAGCACAGCGTCAAGCGCTGCCGCCGCCTCTTTGCCGAAAGGCATACCGATCTGCGGAGTGTCCATAACGCTTTTGTACGCGATAAGATGTCCGAGCAGCTTTATCATCTCGGGCGCTTTTTCTTTAACAAATTTTGAATAGTTCATAATATTTATCACCCTCTTAAGTATACTTCATTTTCTCCGATTGGTCAATATGTAATCATGAAATACTCACAAATTTAATATAATAAAGTTGACTTTTTTGTATAGAAGTGTTATAATGATATAAATAGTGATTATGATGAGGCAATATTGTCATATATTTACAAACCGAAAGGAGAATGACCGTGGCAAACCGACCTGCACCGCTTGCTGAATTTGACCGCAGGATGAAAGCGTTAAAGGATTTTGTTTTCGCCGATCCTTATATAGCCGACGTCGCCGAGAATTATAAGCTCAACTCCTTATTTAAGGATAACGTCGTATTTATTTCCGTTACCGACGGAACCGAACGCGCAGCGGTATTCAACTGCGCCGCGCCTACGCTCGAACAGGCGTGGGAGGGAGCTTCAGCCAAAGCGAGAAAGCATATATCCGACACCAAGAAAGTCACCCTTTGGCTCAAGGCCGACATAATGAACGACTGTCAGATAACCGAATACTCGGCGATAAGGCAGGACATAAAGCGCTCGCGCGAGTATTTTTATAAAAAGGGCATATCCTTTGATACGGGCTTTCATACCGCGCTTTTAGAGGCGCAGCTTAATTGCGGCGGGCTTATAAATTATTCCTCTAAGACGCTTAATCTCGAGCGCCTGAGAGAATATTTTGCGTGGGCCGAAAACGATATGTTCACTTCTATTCCCGACAGGCTGATAGTATTTACCACGGTAGGATATATATGCGACAGCGATATGAGCACGCATAAGCTTTATCCCGATGAAGAAAATTACGGCAGGCGCGTCACCGGGGAGCTTACTAAAGAATACATCGGCAGCATAATAGCAAGCTCGTCCGACTACATCTCGGCGTGCGTCGACGCTAACGGACGCTTTGATTACGGCGTTAACCCCGTCACAAACGACCATTTTACCACCTATAATATACTTCGGCATACCGGAACTATCTGGAGCCTTATTATGCAGTATGACACCACCAAGGACGAAAAGCTGCTGCCTAAGATAGATAAGACGATAGAATATATGCTGAAGAGCACCGAGCAGCCCGACGACGACCATATTTACCTTGTCGAGCGCAAGTCCAACGAGATAAAGCTCGGAGGAAACGCCGTTATGATAATAACGCTCGCGACATATATGGACGTGTTCGGCACCGATAAATACACCGATATTATACGCCGCGCGGCTAATTCGATACTTACTATGCAAGAGCCCGACGGCAGCTATTATCACGTGCTCTCTTTCCCGAGCTATGAGAGAAAAGAGCGCGACAGGATAGTGTACTATGACGGCGAGGCTACATTTGCCTTAGCTAAGGCTTACGGTGTTACTAAGGACGAAAAATACCTCGACGCCGCCAAGAGGGCGCTGGATTATTTTATCAAAAACGGCTACACGCGTTTTTGCGACCACTGGATAGCCTATTCGATAAACGAGGTGACGCTTTACGACCCGCAGGAAAAATATTTAAGCTTCGGGCTCAAAAACGCCAACGACAACCTCAACCGCATATACACGCAGGACACGACCTTTCACACATTCTTAGAGCTGCTTATGGCGACCTTTGAGCTGTACACAAGGATAAAAGAGCAAAAGCTTGCGGTGTCCTACCTTTCTAAATTTAACGCCGAGTATTTTCTCAGGACTATCTTCCGCCGCGTGCATTATATGCTCAACGGATTTTTATATCCCGAAACGGCAATGTATTTTAAATATCCGCTCGGTGTGGTAAACACCTTCTGCGTGCGACACGACAGCTATCGCGTAAGGATAGACGACGTACAGCACAATATCGGCGGGTATTACTCGGTATACCGTCATTTTGACGAGCTTAAGGGCTATTATGACGATATGGTAAAGCAGGCGGCCATAAGAGCACAGGACGAGCAGGCGGCCGACCGCTCAGAGTTTGTAAAATGGATCCTCAATAATATCTGACGTAAGGGAGTAAGCTATGAACTTTAAAGAATTATGTGCGAAAAGTCCCGCGTTTAAGGCGACAGTCAAGACCGCTCCTAATACCGTTGTGCTGCAATGGGACGCGGTCGAGCACGCCGACGGCTACAGAGTGTTTACCTCGCCGCACGGGAAGAATGTTTTTCGCGGTCAGATAACCGCGACCGATACCTCGGTCAAATTTACGGGCTGCAAGAACGGCGTACCCGTTGATTATAAAATAAAGGCGTTTCGCATAGCGGACGGACCCGACAACTTTTTCTGCGAGTCTTTGATAGCTGTGGCCTGCCCGATGATAACCCCCTCGGGCTTGCAGGTAAAATACGCCAAGGACGGCTCCGCCGCGATATACTTTGAGAACGGCGGGGACTGCGACGGCTATAAGGTATATACCTGCAAGAACGGCTCGGACAGATTTACCTTTGAAAAATACTGCTTTGCGCCGCCCTGTGAGTTTATCTCGGTAGACGACAAATTCAGCGTAAAGCTGCGCGCCTTTCGTATGATAGACGGCGAGGAGAAGCTCAGCAACTTTTCCGATCCCGTAGAGCTTGCGCCTCAAGAGGGCGTTAAGCCCCGCGTGGTCGAGATGACCTGCCCGCGCTCAAATATCGTATTAAACGAGCAGGGGAGATTTACCGACACCGACGGTATTCTTAAGAATAACGATAATAAATGCACCATTATGCTCGGCGGCGACATATGCGCCTCCGCCGCATTGCAAAAAGAGGCGTTCAATAACTCGGGCAGCTTTGATTTTGCCTTTACTTATCTTAAATCTCTGCTGATGTCCTCGGATTTTTCGGCGGCAAGCCTTGACGTTACGCTTGACGACGACCGTCTATATTCCTGCGAGGACGAGAGCGTCACAAACGCGCCGTCCTTTCTCGCCGCGTCGTTTAAAGAATGCGGGCTTGACGCTGTAAGCGTTGGCAAAAGCGCCTCGGGCGCGGAGAAAGCGCTTTCAAAATACCCCGTTAATATCATAAACGACGGTATCGTCGCTGATATAGCGGGGATAAAGACGGGATTTGTATATACCTCGCTTAATAAAAAGACCGACGCGGCTGTATCTTCGGTGAGAGAAAAGGGCGCGGAGTATGTTATAGTGTTCTGCGACTGGGCGGATAAGCATTCTCCCGCCGTTAAGCCCGCATGGCGTACCTTTGCGGGAAAAATAGCGGCGGCGGGAGCGGACTTTATCGTCGGCTGTGAAGTAAACGCACTGTGCGAGTTTGATATAATAACCACCGACGACGGCAAAGAAGTGCCCGTGGCATATTCGGGCGGCTGCCTGCTCAGAAACGACCCCGCGACTAAATATGAGAACATAGGCGCGCTTATCTGCGTCACCCTGCAAAGGCATAATAATGCGGTATCAGCCGCGCGTATAGGGTATATGCCTTATGCTATGCGACCCTACGGAGCGGCAAGAGTAGCCGTGCCGCTGTTTGAGAGCAATCTCTCTCGTTTCAGCCGCATGGAGTTTGACGACCTAAGTGCTCAGATAGCCGAGCAATTGGGCAAAAAGATACTGCCTATGCGCCGCAGAGAAGAGCCGCGCCCTATTTCCTTTATGCTAAACGGCTCGTCGCTCATATCGGGACTATTTGCCGACTGTGAGAATGTGACTACCGACCGCTCGCACCTGTTTATATCTCAGATGGCTATGTGCGGCAAAAAGACCGCGCCCGACCCTAAATTCTACGCCGACGCTCCCTTGCCGCTGTATTATAATCTCGCAAAGGGCTTTGAGGAATATCTGGAAGAAAAGCCCTCCGATTACCTTATACTCGACCTGTATTATACCGTCGCTAGCGCGCTTTATGAGATGAACGGCGTTATGTATTCGGGCGGCAAGGCGTTTAAAAAATCGCCCTTTTTCAAGAAATATAAGGCTAAGCTTCACCAGCTCGACTTTACCAACGAGACCGTGTGGAAGCACGCACTCGACGGATATATCGACGCTGTGAACGCCGCCTTTGAGGGCAGGGTGATACTCGTAAAGGTGACCGACCCCGGCATATATAAGACCAACTTCGGTATGGTATCCGAGCTCGACATTACGCTAAACGCGCGGCAGCTCGGCGCTATGCAGGACTATTTTATACAAAGAGTAAGACCGTACGTTATCGACGTTCCGCGCCATTTTTGCGGAAAGGTCAATAAGGCGGGCGCTTGCTTTGCGATAAACCGCGTGGAGGAGTATTCGCAGGTTATATCCCGTATCGCGCTTTATGCGGCGCGCGGCGACGCAGACCCTCGCTTAAACGGCGAGTATTCGCGGCTGTGGCTGTCGGCGATACAGGACAGCTTTGACGAGATAAGGACGCTCTCCGACAAGTCGTTCTTCTTTGATAAGAACAACAGCGCGGACTATGTAATAAGCCGCACCTCGGCGGACTTTATCGCAACTAATTTTGAAGATCTCGCGAGAATGAAAGACAGCGGCTATTCGGGCTTTGCTGAGCTGCTCACTAAATTCGACTTCGGCGAGAACCGCCTGCTGAAGACCGTATGCACGGCTATAAATAATCTTCGCCGCAAAAAGCTCGACGACCCCAACATATCTAAGCTTATCGAGCTCAAGCTCTCGGCGAGGGACGATATAGCGGCGGCGCTGTCGGCATTCTTTGACGAGCAGGGTATTATACCCGAGTGCGCGCTTACCGCAAAGGACCTCGAATTTTATCTCAAATGCGCGCGTATGTATATCGGCGGGGCTAATAAGACCGCCGTGATAAAGCTTGTCCGTGCGTTTTATGAGAAGAACCGTCCCGTCACGGTAGATATGTGGGGCGGCAGAGGTCTTGCCCGCATTGTAGGCGGCAGCGACGCTGCCACCGCGGGGACGCTGCTCACCGACCGCTCGGCGCTGACTGCCTTTACCAAAAAGCCCGAGGCAGATCTAAGCTACCTTGACCGCAGCAGTATATATTATAAAGAGTTCAGCGGCAGCTTCTCCGAAAAGCTCGGAAAGAGCGGCGACTGGATAATAGTGGATTTCCCGGACATCATCAACGCCGTGTACCGCTCGGATAAAAATTTCTATTCCGTGCCCGACGGCTTTGAGAATACAAACTTCTACAACGCCTTTTGCAAGGGCGACGAGAAGCATATCCCCTACGAGCAGGGCGATTTGGATGATAAATTCATAACCGACGCCGCCGCAAAGGCCGCCGACTATCTTAAGGGCAGATACGGCAAGAATATCATACTCAGCCGCATTGAGTACAAGCTCAATTACATCGATCTCGACGGCACGATAAAGCCGTTCGACGACGGCGACGCCGAGAAGAAGAACGCCTTTATCAGGCGCTTTGAGGATATGTTTATCGAGCTTACGGGCTGCCATGTTATCGAGCTTGCGGACAAGTTTGCCGCCGACAGATCCTCCTGTCGCGCAAGACCGAACAGGTTCATTTATGAGCCGCTGTTTTATGCTCAGGCGGCTCGCGCCCTTGAAGTTATTATCTCCGGCAAGGACGAAAAGCCCGTGTCCAACGTCGATATAGTAAGCTATATCGAGCGCACCGAGCTGCTAAAGGCGGCTAACCCCGATATGTCCCCCGCGCTTTTGCGCCAGCTGTGCGGCGGGATGTATGAGCTGCTGATGTGATTTTATCGCTTTAATTGAGAGTAAAATATTAACAGCCGAGCCTTTGGCTTTGACAATAAGCTTTTACTCTTATTATGTGATTTTTCACGAAAAATTTAATTTTATTGCAAATTGCTCTTGACATATTAGGAAATATGTAGTATAATACATTCGTACATCTTTTAATGTTTGATTGTATGTATTTAACCTGTGCCGCAGGGCAAAGGAGGGATATAGATGGCAGAAGTTCGTTTAGGAAAGAATGAGTCCTTGGACACTGCGCTTAAGCGTTTTAAAAGATCCTGTGCTCGGGACGGCGTTTTGGCTGAGGTTCGTAAAAGAGAACACTACGAAAAACCTTCGGTAAAGCGCAAAAAGAAATCCGAGGCTGCACGCAAGCGCAAGTATAAGTAATTTATCTTTTTACGAAAATTTAAAACAGACAATTAAAAAGCGGGCATATTTATGTCCGCTTTAGTCTGTAAATAGGGTCAATATAAAGCGGAAGGAAAGAGGAGTTTGAGGGGAAAACCATCAGGGTTTTCATCCTCAAGTCTAGATAAGAGCCGCGCATAGCGCGGCAAAATCGAGTAAACCCGCTACAGCGGGTGGTCGATTTTTTGACAAGCTGAGCCCGCTTTTTTATCATTAAAAGAAGGAAGCTGTTATGCTTTTTAAACCGCATATATGGATAAACAGCGTATTAGATATAGACCGCGATTTTCTTAATAAGCACGGGATTAAGGCGCTTGTGCTGGATATGGACAACACGCTGTCTATGCACGGGCACCACGAGCCCGAGCAGGGAGTGATGCAGTGGCTCGACGAAATGCGCGCGCTGGGCATAAAGATGACCGTGGTATCCAATAACACCAATAAGCGCGTAAGCCCGCTCGCGCGAAAGCTCGGGCTGCAATTCTGCGCTAACGGCTTTAAGCCGCTGACGTTCGGCATTACTCGCGCGATACGCCGTATGGGCGTGCCTAAAAGCTGCACGGCGGTGGTCGGCGACCAGATATTCACCGATATAGTCGGCGGCAATCTTAAGGGCGTGACTACGATACTTGTAGAGCCGTTCCACCTTGAGAACACATGGACGTTTCGCCTTAAAAGACGGGCGGAGAGCCTCTTTTTTAAGCGCGATTATTCTAAGTTAGAAAGGAAATAGCTATGGCTGTGTCATTCGGTCCGGGAGGAAACTCCGAGAGCTGGGGCAATAAAAAATTCCCCGACGAGCTTCCCGCATATTTGAAAAATTTAGGGCTTAACGGCTACGAGGTCGAATGCGGCAGGGGAGTGAGGATATCTCAGGCGGCCTACGACAGGCTTCCCGCCCTCGCTAAAGAAAATAATATACTGCTCACCCTGCACTCGCCCTATTTTATCTCTTTATCGGGGACGAATGAAGAAACGCGGATAAAGAGCGTCGACTATATTATGGAGGCTATGCGCGCCGCAGACGCGCTCGGCGCTGTCAAGGTAGTTGTACATTCGGGCTCTTGCGCGAAGATATCGCGCGAGCAGGCTATGGAGTATGCTAAGGATACCATTTCCCGCGCGCTGAGGCAAATGAAAGAGGAGCATATACGCGCCGTATTTTGCCCCGAAACTATGGGAAAGATAAATCAGCTCGGCACGCTTGAGGAGGTCACGGAATTGTGCACCCTCGACGAGAGTATGCTGCCGTGCGTGGATTTCGGGCACCTAAACGCCCGCACCCTCGGCGGGATAGCTTCTATCTCGGATTATGAGAAAATACTCGACCATATAGAGAACAAGCTCGGCTTTGACCGCCTGTCTAATATGCACGTGCATTTTTCCAAGATAGAATATACCTCGGGCGGGGAGAAGCGCCACCTGACCTTTGACGATAAGCAATTCGGCCCCGAATACGAGCCGCTTATGGAGCTTTTCGCCAAGAAGAATTTATCGGCGAGCGTGATATGCGAATCCGCAGGCACTCAGGCGGAGGACGCGGCTTTGATGAAGAAATGCTATGAGAGCTATACATAAGGGAGGCTATATGAAAATACTTGTCATAAACGGACCTAATCTTAATTTGCTCGGCGAGCGCGAGCCCGGTATATACGGAAACGAAACGCTAAAGAGCATAAACGCGGGACTGAGACAGCGCGCCGAACAGGGCGGAGCGTCGATAGATTTTTACCAATCCAATCACGAGGGAGATATAGTAGACAAGCTGCACAGCTGCCGCACCGACACCGACTATGTGATACTTAACGCGGGGGCGCTGACGCACTACAGCTATGCCATAAGGGACGCTATCGCCGCGATAAAGATACCCGTTATCGAGGTGCATTTGTCAAACGTCCACGCCCGCGAGGAATTTAGGGAAAACTCTGTCATCTCCGCGGTGTGCAGGGGCACTATAGCGGGGTTTGGCGCGTACAGTTACACTATGGCGCTGGATTATGCGCTTTCACAAAAGAAATAAGGCTTTTGGAGGAAATATATGAGCAGGATAGAGGAATTAAGGCGGCTGCTTATAAATAATAAGCACGGCGCGCTTATCACCGACGACATAAGCCGCAGATATCTCAGCGGTTTCGGCTCGTCGGCGGGAGTTATCCTCATTACTAAAGAAGAAAGCTATCTGTTGATAGATTTTCGCTATTATGAAAAGGCAAGACAGCGCGTGACCGACTGCAAGGTCATTTTGCTCGAAAATATGCGCACCCAGCTGATGGATTTATTAGTCAAGCACGGTATAACCGTCCTTTCGATAGAAAGCGCGTCTATGACCCTCTCGCAGCTGAATAAGTATAAGAGCGATTACGCCTTTATCACCTTTGACGAGAGCAATGCGCTGTCTGACAGCATTACAAAAATGCGCTCGATAAAGAGCGCGGAAGAGCTCGAAAAGATAATCGCCGCTCAGCGCATAGCCGAGAAAGCTTTTGACCGCCTGCTCAATAATATCAAGATAGGGCAGACCGAAAAGCACGTCGCGGCCTTGCTCGACTATTATATGGCCGAGTACGGCTCGGACGGGATATCCTTTGACACAATAGCCGCCTCGGGGGCAAATTCGGCGTCGCCGCACGCCGTCCCTACCGATAAAAAGTTAGAGGACGGGGATTTTCTCACCCTCGATTTCGGCGCGACCTATGACGGCTATCACTCGGATATGACAAGGACGGTGGCTATCGGGCACACCACCGACAAAATGCGCGAGATGTACGACGCGGTGTATTCCGCCAACCTCGACGCGCAAAAGGCGGCAAAGCCCGGAATCTCGGGAAAGCTGCTCGACAGCGTAGCCCGCAGCACTCTCGACGCGTGGAATTACGGCGAATATTTTAAGCACAGCCTAGGACACGGGGTCGGGCTGGAAATACACGAGGCCCCCACGGCGGGACCTAACTCTACCGGCTCGCTTAAAGAGGGGATGGTGGTCACTATCGAGCCCGGCGCGTACATTACCGGTATGTACGGCGTTAGGATAGAGGATATGGTCGTCATAACCGCCGACGGCTGCCGCTGCCTCACCCGCACGGGAAAGGGACTTATAGTAATTTAGCGGCTAAATTTTCAGCGAGTAAAGTTAATTTTTTATCTTGACAAATCCCGACGTTTAGTGTATAATAATATAGCTGTCCGAAAGGACGCTGTATACGGAGAGGTATCGAAGTGGTCATAACGAGGCGGTCTTGAAAACCGTTTGCCCAAAAGGCACAAGGGTTCGAATCCCTTCCTCTCCGCCAGCAGTTGACGCTGCACCCGATACGCCCCATATTAAGGGGCGTATTTTTTATGCTCGCGCCCCAAAATCTATTTATCGGTATCACACACCATTAGGAAAAAGCTTTTGTCCGCGCACAATTTTCCCCGATTTCCCCGAAGAAAATTCATTTTGCTTTACAAAATCAAAAGGTCCCGCCGAAGTGGGACCTCAGATTTTTGCAGCTTATGCAAGCTCTCTTTTGCTTTATCCCGTCACCTGAACGGTGAATGTCAGAGTATCCGAATAGCTGCCCGCATATTCGGCGTGTTCGCCCGATAGATCTGTCTCAAAGTCAAGGGTCGCCCAGCCCGAGGTTTCTCCCGCAAGCACGGTGAGTATCACAATATCCTCCTCGGTGTTGATATCATGTCCGTTCACTTTCATCCCGTACTCTATATATCCGCTGTCGTTCACCATTTTAAAGCCGTTGAGGCTGCTTACCGAGATACCGAGCTTGCCGCCTTTGTTAAGCAGAACGTCGCTTGCCATAAGCGCCCTTTCAACGGTTTTTTCGCTGTCGGTAAAGGTAACGCTTGCGGGAATTGTCACCTTGTAGTTGACGTCAGCGTTATAGCTTACGCTTATAGAGCCGCTGCTGTCAGTATCTCCGCTTGATATTTCCTCCGCTTTTACGCCCTGCGGCGAGATAAGCGTAAGCGCCAATACAACAACAGCAAGCAGCAATTTTTTAAGCATTTTTATCCCCCATTTGCAAGATACTATTCAGCCGTCAGACGGGCTACAATGTCCGCGTTGTTGGTGGGAGTAAGCCCGTCCGTGCGATAAGGCTGGATATGGATAACGGCGTTGTATTCGCCCTTTTTAAGCGCAGTTGAGAGGGATATTTTCTCTATCCTTTTCCCCGCCTCAACTAAGGAGGAGGTATACAAGGTGCGATAGCTGCCGTCTATCTCCACTTTGAGCTCAAAGGTAAGATAGTAAAGACCGTCGTTTTCTTCGGGATTGAAAAAGTTAACGCTGACCTCGGTCTCGTCAGACGGAATTACAAGTGCCGCCACGCCGGGAATAGTCACTCCCTGATGGGACTTTTCACTGTCCCCGCCGACGCTTTGGTCGGTTTCTACGTTAAATTCCACCCCGCCGATAAAGCCTGTTTCACGCCCCGATATTAAAAAATGACCTGCCAACCCGCCGAGAACAAATACCGTGAGCATAAGCAGGAGTATTATGACTATCTTTACGGTTTTTTCCCTCTTTTTATCTTCGCCGTCTGTGTTCATACAACGCCGCGCCTTTCATTTTTGTATTGAGGGAAATTTCTTTCCCATTGATATGATATGCGGGACAGGGAGAGGATGTTCAATAAGGGGCTTGCCCCTGTCGTTACAGTGCGAAGCTTAGCTTTGACAATTACCGTCTTACGCCGTAAGACGCAACTGTGGCACGGGGAATAAGCAGGGGATCGTATTTCCTGCTTCAGCTTGTAGAAAAGCCCTCTCTATGGTCGGATTTTCCTACAAGCTGTTTATCCGATAGTAAGCTCTGATCATTTAAGCCCCCGTCTACCATTTACTTTTTTATCCTGCCATGTTATAATAACCTCAGCCGGTAGATTTGACTTGTCAAATCTACGCCGCTTACGCGGCAGCCTGTTTACACAGACGGCTGAGAACATTGTATCATAAATTCGGGCGCGTTGCGCCCGACGGCTTACGCCGCCTGCGTCTGACGAGTCAGCCGCAATTTATGGTATAATAACCTCAGCCGGTAGATTTGACTTGTCAAATCTACGCCGCTTACGCGGCAGCCTGTTTACACAGACGGCTG
>CANQED010000012.1 GCA_947594425.1 uncultured Ruminiclostridium sp. | reverse complement strand
TACAACACAAAGCGCATCAAGCTTAAGCTTGATGGAATGTCGCCGGTCGATTATCGCTTAAATGCTGCATAGCAAAAGCGACCAAGATCTCTCTTAGTCGCTTTGCATAATTTTTCTTTTAGATTTTTGTCTAACTTTTTGGGGTCAGAACAGACCCCCTTTCAAAAACTTTTAATATAAACTCTATTTTGGGGGAGAATTTTAAGGCGCTGCTCCTTTTACACCGTTAAATACTACAAAGAAAAGAATTAAACCGTGGACTGTTATCGATCCACGGTTTATTGTATATCACCTTGTTTTATTTTGTCTTAACGGTTATCGTCTTAGTCGCGCCGTACAGCGCGGTCTTGCCGCTCATCTTGTACGCCTTTATTCTGAACGAGTACGAGGTCTTGCTCTTAAGGCCGCCTTTTCTAAACTCTACGGTAGAATTTTTCGTTATCTTGCTTACACGCGTCCAGGTATCACCGCTCTTCATTTCGATTATGTAGCCGTCGGCGGAGGTGTTCTTATCCCACGCGAGCCTAACCGCGTCCTTAGCCGCTGCTTTGAGCTTAAGTCCCGATACCGCGCTCGGATAGGTCATTGCGGAAAGGGTCGAGTATCCGCTGTATAGGGCTGTCGTGCCGCTCATCTTGTACGACTTTATGCGGAATGAGTACGCCGTGCCCGCTTTAAGACCGGTTATGCGGCACTCGGTGGTGGTGTTTTTATCAAATTTCGTTAGCCGCTTCCATTCGCCGCCGCTTTGCTGCTCTAAGATATAGCCGTCGGCCGAGGTGTTCTTATCCCACATAATGCGCAGGACGCTGCTCGAGCGCGCCTTTAGCTTAAAGCCGCTTATCCCTGTCGGGTTGGTCCTTGCGGAGAGGCTGACATACCCGCTGTACAATATGCTTGTGCCGCTCTCCTTATACGATTTTATGCGAAATGAGTACGCCGTGCTTGCCTTAAGACCCGTTATGCGGCACTCAGCGGTGGTGTTTTTATCAAATTTCGTCAGCTGCTTCCATTCGCCGCCGCTCTTTTGCTCTAAGATATAGCCGTCGGCGGAGGTGTTCTTGATCCACATAAGGCGCAGTGTACTGCTCGAGCGCGCCTTTAGCTTAAAGCCGCTTACAGCGCTCGGAGAGGTCATCGCGGATATGGTCTTGTACCCGCTGTATAGTGCGGTCTTGCCGTCCATTTTGTATGCGCACACGCGGAAACTGTACGCCGTGCCCGCATTAAGCTTGGACTTTTTAAACTCCACGGAGGAGTTTTTGGTTATCTTGCCTACCCGCGTCCAGGTGCTGCCGTTTTGCATTTCAATTATGTACCCGTCGGCGCTTGTATTTTTCGCCCACGCAATGCGCAGAGCGTCGCCCGAGCGCCACGCGAGCTTTAAGTCGCTTACCGCGGAGGGGTCGGTGCGCGCTGAGATAGAGATATACCCGCTGTACAATGCGGTCTTGCCGTCCATCTTGTATGCGCACACGCGGAAAGTGTACGCCGTGCCAGCCTTTAGCCCGGCTTTTCTAAACTCAACGGTGGAGTTATTTGTTATCTTTCCTACCCGCGTCCAAGAATTGCCGCTCTTTATCTCTATAATATAGCCGTCGACGGTGGTATTCTTATCCCACGACAGGCGCAGAGCGTCGGCCGAGCGACTCTTGACCTTTAGACCCGTCACGGCCGAGGGGGCGGTGACTTTGCCATGATCGCAGTGAATAGAGGCGCTGAGCAATTTGTCATTATTTGTGCCGATAGTTATTTTATCCCACTGAGCTTTAGAGCCCGAATAATATACGTCTTTAAGGTTGTCGCAGCCGTAAAAAGCATTCATATCTATGCTTGATACGCTGTCGGGTATGGTTATTGAGGTAAGGCTTGCGCAATTATCAAAAGCAAATGCCCCTATACCCGTCACACCGTCGGGCATCGTCACCGAGACAAGGCTCGGCTTATCGCTAAAAGCACCGGGATATATGCCCGTTACCTTTCTGCCGTTTACTTCTGACGGTATATTAAGCGTGGCCGCGCTGCCGTTATAACTGTATACGCAAACGGTCTCGTCATCTAATATCTGATAAAGATAATCGTCGACCTCTATGGTGTCCCCGCTCTCTTCCGCCCCCGCGCAGACCGTTATCGCACACACTGCAAATAACGCCGCGACAAGGCCGACCAGCCCCGCAAATAAATTCTTTACCCTCATAAAATACTCCTCCGTTTCGCCTTGCGGCTGAATTATGGCTTAATTATAGCACATTTTATGCCCAATGTCAATAGCTATGCAATGTATATCATTTTTCGTTAAAATTAGACATTATGTGACAAAACGCTTATTTTTTTGGTGGAAAATCCCAAGGCTGTACGCCTTTTACACCGCTATTTACTGCGAAAAATAAGCCGTGGACTGAAATTCAGCCCACGGTTCGCTATGTCTATGTTCGCTTATTTCGTCTTTACGGTTATCGTCGTATATCCGCTGTAGAGCGCGGTCTTGCCGCTCATCTTGTAAGATTTCACGCGGAATGTGTACGAGGTATTTGACTTAAGCCCCGACTTCTTAAACTCAACGGTGGAATTGCTCGTTATCTTGCCTGCGCGCTTCCAAACGCCGCCCACTTTCATCTCTACAATATAGCCGTCGGCGCTTGTGTTCTTCGTCCACGACAGGCGGACTGCATTCTTAGCGGAGTTTTTGAGCTTTAAGCCGCTCACCGCGCTCGGGTTGGTGCGTACCGATATTGTCTTGGTCGCGCTATACAAAGCAGTCTTGCCCGACATTTTATAGGACTTTACACGGAAAGAGTACGCCGTGCCCGCCTTTAGCCCCGCTTTTCTAAACTCGACGGTGGAGTTTTTGGTAACCTTGCCGACCCGCGTCCAAGCGCCGTTGACTTTCATCTCTATTATGTAGCCGTCGGCGCTCGTGTTCTTCGTCCACGCTATGCGGAGAGCATCGCCCGCTCTGCCCTTAAGCTTAAGCCCGCTTACCGCGCTTGGGTTAGTCCTTGCCGAAATCGAGGTGTAGCCGCTGTACAATGCGGTCTTGCCGTCCATCTTATACGCCTTTACTCTAAAGGTGTACGCTGTGCCTGCCTTAAGCTTATCCTTTCTATACTCGACGGTGGAGTTCTTCGTTATCTTAGCTACGCGCACCCACTTAGAGCCATCTTTCATATCGATTATATACCCGTCGGCACTTGTGTTCTTTGTCCACGATATGCGGAGAGCGTCGCCTGCTCTGCCTTTAAGCTTAAGCCCGGTGACGGAGGAGGGGGAGGGGAGGGTCTTCTTAGCCGTGTAGGTGTCCTTAAAGCTGTAACCGCAGACGGAGCAGGTATGCTCGGTGTAGCCCTCGGCGTCATATGTAGGTTCTACGACCTTATCTACATATGTATGCTCGCCGGTAGCGGGGATAGTCACGGTATCGCGGCTTATCTCCTCGTCGCAAACGGAACAGTATACGACCTCATCATATGAGCCGTCGGCGCCGCAGGTGGGTTCGACTTCGTTCTCCTTAACGCTCTCTGCAGGAGTGTGCTTGCCGGCGGCAGGAACGGTTACGGTCGTGCGGCTTAGCTCCTCGCCGCAGTCAGAGCAGTAAACGACCTCGTCATACGAGCCGTCATTGCCGCAGTTTGTAGGGATCTCATTTTCTATTATCGGGTCGGCGGAGATATGCTTGCCGTAGTGGATAGTCGCATTTAACAAATCTTCGTTATATTCATCAATAGCGATTTTATCCCATTGTGCTTTTGAGCCCGAGTAATAAACATCTTTAAGGCTTTCACAACTGTTAAAAACGTCATTTCCTATACTCGTCATGCTGTCGGGTATGGTAACTGAGGCAAGACTTTTACAACCAGAAAAGGCTTTATCGGCTAATCCCATAGTTCCACTTTTTATTGTTGCAGTTGTTACATCTTTATCGCAGCTAATCGCCCACTTTCCAACATATTTTACAGTATCAGTTTGGTTATAAAGTAGTGGAGTACCTGAAAAAGCAAATTCACCTATATTCGTTACGCTGTCGGGAAAATTTATTGAAGTAAGGCTTGAGCAACCATTAAAAGCTAAATCTCCTATACTTTTTACACTGTCGGGTATAGAGATCGAGGTAAGATTTTTATTCATGTAAAAGGCGTTATTTGCTATCCCTATAGTACCGTTCTTTATTGTCATTGTCGCAGTAGCTGCATCATAATCGCAATCAACTGCCCAATTACCTGCATACTTTACCGTTGTGGTCTGACTGCTAAGAAAAGGAGTTTCAGAAAATGCGTATGTTCCTATGCTTATCACACTATCAGGAATATTTATTGAAGTAAGGCTTGAGCAACCGTTAAAAGCCCAATCTCCTATACTTTTCACACCATCTGGTAGCTTTATAGAGGCAAGGCTTATACAATCGCCAAAAGCCCAATCTCCTATACTTGTCACACCATCAGGAATATTTATTGAGATAAGTTTTTCGCACATTCTAAATGTGTCTTTTTCCAAAGAGGAAAGGTTTTTAGGTAAAGTTATTGATTCAAGACTTAAGCATTCATCAAAAGCAGCTTCTCCAATACTCTTCACAGTGTCAGGTATTTTAATCCATACCAGATTGTCACAAGATACAAAAGCATCGGCGCCAATACTTGTGACACTATTTGGAATATCAATTGAAGTAAGATTTGTGCAGAAACCAAATATATTTTCAGGCAAATAAGTTATATTATTCGGAATATTAACATCTACTAAATTTTCGCATGAAGCAAAAGCTCCAATGCCAATACTTATTACACTATCAGGAATGTAAATACGCCATAGACTTTTACAACGATAAAATGCGCCATCACCTATCGCTTTTAAACCATCAGGCAAATCTATTGAATTAAGGCTTGAGCAGGAGCTGAAAGTTTCCTCACCAATTTTTGTAACGCCATGTGGAATATTAATTGAAGTAAGATTAGTGCAGCCCATAAAAGCACAATCACCTATATTAGTTACACTTTCCGGAATAGTTACCGAAGAAAGAGTTGTGCACCGAGTAAAAGCATTTTTGCCAATACTTGTTATCGGCATATCATTAATCGTTTCGGGAAGAAATAGGATTTCATTATTACCTTCATATTGAGTTAATTCAACAGTGCCATCATTAAGAACAATGTAAGAATAATCGTAATATTTCTCCGCTCCCGCGCACACGGTTATTGCGCAGACCGCGAATAGCGCCGCCGCAAGGGATAAGAGCCCTGCGAAAATCTTTTTAAACTTCATAAAAATCCTCCGTTCTGCCATGTTTCGGCAAAATATTTCACGTTTTTGGCATAAATTGCCAAAACTGCGATATCTACACTTTTATAATACCACAACTTACTTGAGTTGTCAATACTTATGCAAGGTAAGTTTTATTTATTTTTTCGCCCGAGCGGTTCGCTGTGTCGGCGTTGTGCTCTTGATACCCCCGCCAGCTGCCGTGTACGGGCTTATACACGGGCGGAGGGCGGCAGGGGTGGGACGGGTGGGACAGATGGCGGCGAACGCAAGTTTAGCAAATGCGCGAAAAAATAAATGAAGCTTCCCTTGCATGTACAGCGATGTGCGGCAGCGTACATCTGTACTCATTACCCAGCCCGCACAATCACGTAAATTGCTACAAAGTGCGCCGCCGAGACAGGTGCAGCATATGCCGCTATCCCCGCCGTTCGCACTTTCCGCCGAGCCGCCGTGCTCAGCCCCGCCCTGCCCGTTATTCCGCTCCACAAGCGGGTTTTACGCCATTGCGCTACCATGTGCAAAACTCTGTCCGACACAGCCGCACCCATTCGTTCCCCCGCCGCTCCGCACTCCATCACCCCGTCGTAAAGCAAAAATCACCCTCCCTACTACACCTAATTTCCCTCATACAAAAATGTCCCAAAATGCGCGCACAATTTTCCCAAAAATAAGACTACTTATACAGACGTTAGTTTTGGCTAACATTCCTACACGCACAGACATTTACGAATACATATACAGAAATTCGCCCTGTTTTTCTACATATATATTCCCTCCGAAAGGCTCTAAAAATGTAAGCGAATATATTTTAGGAAAGCTGAGCGTTATATTTTACGCACTATCTTTTAATATTCACTGTTTTTCTAACCGCTCTCGGTTTGTGTGTTTATGCAAATGTCACTCTATGAGTGCGCAGAACGTATCATTTTTCCCCTAAAAAAAGCAAGCCCAACATTACGTTGAGCTTAATTATACTATACTATTAAATTATCCCTGACGTTTAAGCTATACGGTTCTCCGTCCGTTGTTGCTATATACATTCCTCATCGCGCGGTAATACCAGCCTGCCGCGCCGGTGTACAGGCTCCAGCCGCCGCGCCCATAGCAGTCGGGGTGGGCGTATACGTCGGCGGACATATAGTACGGCTCGTTTTTGTACACCGCCTCGTCCTTTAGAGCGGGGTTCAGCATAGACAGCAGGCGCTTTGCCTCGTCGGGATAGCCGAGCTTATTCACCGCCATAGCGAGCCACACGGCGGCGTGGGTATACTGCCCGCCGTTCTCGCGCACGCCCTCGGGATAGTCCGCGACATAGCCCGTTTTATTTTCCTTGTCTTGATACGAAAACGGCGGGTAAAACAGCCGTATCAGCCCGTTGTCGCCGTCTACCAGCTTTGCTATAGCAAGATTTATCGCCGAGCGGCTGCGGTCGATATGCTCCTTGTCGTTGATGTCGGCAAGCACGGCGAACGCCTGACACAGCGCGTCTATCTCGCAGTGCTTTGCGCCCTGCTCGCCGAGCTTACTGCCGTCGTCGTAAAAGCCCCGCAGATAATAGCCGTTTTCGTATGCGCAGGAGTTTATCCTCTCGCGCAATTGCTCCGCCCTTTGGCGATAGCGGTCGCGGTCTGCGTCGGATAAGAGCCCCCTTGGCAGCTCGCACAGCCTGTCGCATACCATACAGTAGAACATCGACAGCCAGACGCTTTCGCCCTTGCCGTTTTCGCCCACGGCGTTAAAGCTGTCGTTCCAGTCGCCCCCGCCGAAAAGGAGCAGCCCATGAGGACCTCTCTTGTATCCGTATTCTGCGGCGTTAAGGCAATGCTCTATCACCGTGGCGGCATTGCCTGTGCCGACCTTAAGGTACATCTCTTTTCCGCTTAGCTCGGGGGCAAGGCTGTACTGTACGGGCTTTGCGGCTATGCTCTCATCTTTAGTAAGCTCAATATAGAGGCACAGCGCGAGCGGCAGCCACAGCATATCGTCCGAGCAGCGGGTGCGCACGCCGCTTATTCCCTCCTCGGTGATATGGTACCAGTGCATAACGTCCCCCTGCTCGAACTGCGCGCGACAGCTTTGCAATATCATCCTTTTGAGAATATCGGGGTCGATATACGCCGCCGCCATAGCGTCTTGAAGCTGGTCGCGAAAGCCGAAAGCCCCTCCGTTTTGATAGAACCCCGTGCGCGCGTATAACCGCCCGTGTATTATCTGATCGGGCAGCCACACATTCATCAGCGCGTCGAGCGTCTCACTGCCGGTGGCGTAGGTTATCTTGTCGGATATATCGTCGGTGTGAAGCATACCCTCCCGCCCGAGAGCCGTCAGCGCCTCGGGCAGCTTATTCGGGCGGCAATGCGTGCTCGCATATGAGATGATAAATACCACGGTGCGGCTTTGCCCCGCATTAAGCTTTATCCCGACCGACGCGGCGAGGCAGTCCCCGTCGGGGATAACGTCAAAGCTCTCGCACATAGCCTTGTCATAGTCGGTGCCGTATACCGCCCCTTTAGAGTATAGCGAGAATATCCCGTTAAAGCCGTCGTTCGACAATATCCGCGCGGTGGCACAGCCGTCCTGCACCGCAGTCACGGCTTTTCCCGATAACTTAGCGTACAGCAGCGCCGATACCGATATATCCTTGTCCGAGGTGTTCTGCGCGGATAGGCGTATTATCTCAGCCATGCCTTTTTTGGGGACGGCGGCGGTCGTCTCGTATATCACGCCCTCGGCGCGGCAGGTATAGCGTGCGGACGATGGGCGAAATACGCAGGTGCTGTTCTTGATAACGTCGGTGTATTTTCCACCGCGCGAGATATATAGGCCTATCCCGCTTTCGCGGCCTACTAGCTCGTTATCCCACGGGGTTAGGCGGTTAAGCGCGCTGTTTTTAGCCCAGCAAAAGCCGAGCGAATTAGAGTGTACCAGCGCGCCGAATGTGGGATTAGCAAGGGCTTTGCTCCACGGCACGGCGGGGGTGTGGTCGATAACGTACCCTCCGGGGATAAAGCCCTCGTCGGGTTTTATCCTCTCTCCTGTCTTTACGGGCAGGCGCTTAAGGCTCTTTTTTGTATCAGAAAAACGCGGCACGGGGTCGGATACGTCGGCGTAATAGCAGCAAAAATATTTCAGCAGCGCCTTGTCGTTTTCGCTCATATTGTTACTGTCTATCACCGTGACCCGCCCGTCAAACTCAAACGAGCGCATAGCCGCCGCCTTTATCCGCTCATATTTGTCGGTGCATAATATGATAAGCGTCAGCTCAAACCCCGCGTTTATAAGCCGCCGCGCCGATTTCAGCACCGTAAACAGGCAGTCCCCGTCGCTTTCACACGTAAAGCATACCGCGCTTCGCGAGGTGTCTATACCGTACTTCCATAATTCGGCAAAGGTGCCTGTCGGCTTCTCGCTTATGCTGAAGTTCTTCCCCCCGTACACGAGGTACGGCAGCATATTAAACGCCGTCACTCGCGAGAGCGGCGACGCGTCGGGCGCAGCGGCAAATTCTTGATCATCACCGCGCATGGCGATTGCGGCCTTTTTTGCGTCGTTAGGCTCTTCGGCGCAGCAGATATTCATTTTTATCCGCTTTGACATGCCTTTTTTTAATGCGAAAGGTAAAGAAACGTACACGCACGGGGCGGGGACGCAGGAGAGTATATTTTCCTTTACGGGCTCGCCGAGCTTTACCTTTTCGCGGTCAAAGCATACTGACATATCGCTGTCGAAAGCTATCGCCATAGAGGTCTTTTCTGTGCTGCCCCTGTGGCGGCGGCAGACGGTTATTATGCGCTGCTCTTCGTCGTATTCTACGCTTAAGAACATATCCGAAAATGCGGGGTGCGCGGTCACCGCCCTGTCATATCCGAGCGCGGGGCGGATATATATATCGAGCGACAGCTTGCGCTCGACCGAGGACGTATTTTCCGCGCGGTAGATGTGCGTCTGACAGGCTGTCTGCGGGTGCAGGGATATCTTCTCGCTAAGCGTAAGCTCTCTTATCTTATTGCTGTACCCGTCTTTTAGCGAAAAGCTTCCGCCCCGTAGGTCATAGCTCTCGCCGCCCTCGCTTATCCTTACGGAAAAGGACTGCTTGGGCTCGTTTTTGTCATACTGCCCGTATACGGGCGGGTAGAAAAGCGACCGCCCCCGCCATATACTTTTAATCAGCGCGCCCTCGCCCGCCATATCGGGGGAGAAAAGCGCCGCGCTCATATCACAGCCTGTTATAAAGCCGCAGTCGCAGTCTGTTTCTCCGCCGCGCCTGTTTACCTCCTCGGACGATACGGCGGGACGGCGGTCCTTATATAAGGTATCCCCAGCGGTTATTCTCTCCTCGTTCATCTCTTCTCCTCTTTTCATATCCTTATCGCTCATAAACAGCTTTATCGCTATACCGTCCATAAGCACGTTAGAAAGCGCTATTATGCTCATACCCTTATGATGAGCCATAAAGCTCTTTACCGTCCTGCCGCCGTCGGTGCGCTCTTTGGACAGATCGAGCGCCTCGTAATAGCCGCCAGTGTTGCTTTTACACCCCTTTTCGCGGTACAGGGCGAGCAGATTATAGCTGCCGTAAAAGTCGAACGGCAGCATTAAGAACGCCGAGTACGGCGAGTATACGGGATCAAAATAATAGTCGGGTCTAAGCGAGGTCTCCTTTACGCCGAAAGCGCGGTACTGAAAATTAAGCTGTCTGTCAAACGCGTAAAACCCGCTCTCGCTTATCCCGTAAAGCCCCTTATGCGCCGCCTTTTTCTGACAGTGCAGAGCGTATCTGAGGTTCTCGTATATAAGCCCGCCCTTCGGCGCGGGGAGCAACAATTGCGGCATAAAATATTCAAACGTCGTGCCCGACCACGACAGGCTGCCCCTATACACTCCGCACCGCCCCTTAGTCCGCGACAAGGCGTGATAAAGTTCGACAGGCAATTGCCCGCGCGCTATGCCGTAATAGCAGGTCATACGCGCCTCGCTCATAAGCAGGTCGTACCTGCTCTCGGTCAGCTTCTCGGTGCGCGCGTCTATGCCTATCGCCATAAGCTTTGCCGAGGGCGAATAAAATACCTCTATGTGCGTATCTTCGCACAGTTGCTTTATTCTCTCATAAAGCTCGGGAAAGTCATCTTTTACGCCTTGCTTTAACGCGGTAAGGCAGCAGATAAAATTGCCGCTGTCCACCGACGACACAAAATCCGAGAGCGGCAAAAGCGTGCGGGTGTCGTACCAGTTATATAGATTGCCCCTATACTTTCTCATGCTCTCTATGCTGTCAAGCGCCGCGGATACCCTGTCGCAAAAGTCCTCGCGCGTTATTATATCCGCCCTTAATGCGCAGTACAGCGACAGCAGATACATACCGATATTTGTCGGAGAGGTGCGGTACGCGACGACCTTAGACGGGTAAAACTGCACGTTATCGGGCGGGAGCATATTGTTCTCCTCGTCGGCATAGTTAAGATAATATTGCATCTCCTCGGTCATTATCGCCTTTAGCTCGGCGCGGTACTTTTCTTTTAATACAAATTCTTTCTCGGGGCGCTCGGCGTCTAAGGCGATAAATACCGGTATTGCGGATAAAAACAATATCCCTAAGCAAAACCCCACGGGCGACAAAAACAGCACCGGCAATGATACCGCCGACGCTATGACAAGCGCGCCCGCGGTCCTTAACGCTTTATTCTTCGACTTTGACACCTCAAAGGCGGTGGTCCAGCATAAGAGGTTACGGCGTCGTATCATCCTTATCACGCTGATAAGCGCCGCCCATAATGCCGAAAGTCCGCTCTTAGGTATCAGGATAAGCTCGCTTAAGGCGCGGTAGACAAGCCTTTGCCTGTTAGTGACTACCCCGCTCAAAAAGCGCCCGCCGTTCCCCCTAGTGATAACGGGGAAAAAGGGCAATACCGCCGCTAAAGCCGCAAGGAGCTGTATAAGGGGCGACGCGGTAAAAAAGCAAAGCAGCGTAAATATCGGGGACAGCGCCCTTATCGCGTTGTCGGACAGCTTTACGCGGTCGAGAGCGGCGGGCGCAAAGCGCGAGAATATAAAAGGTATGTTTTGTATATCCCCGCGCTGCCAGCGCGACAGCCTCTTAAAATATCCCGACAGGTCGGCGGGAAACCCCTCGGTAAATTCTTCCTTTACCGACGCACATCTTAATAATCCGCTCTCGAGTATATCGTGGGAGAGGATCTTATTCTCGGGGAGCGTGCGGCAGCATTCATAATACGCGTCGAGGTCGATAAGCCCCTTTCCGCAGAATATGCCCTCTCCGAATACACGCATATAAAAGTCGCCGTTTACCCCGTACTGACTGAAGCCATTGCCGCCGTACCCGCCGAACACCGAGGCAAAGCCGCTCTTTACGCAGGCGGACAGCTTAGGGGTAGAGGCGGGGGCTGTTATCCCATAGCCCGCGATCACCCTCCCGTCCTTTATCACGGGGCGGTTAGCCGCCGCGTCCGCATAGGACACCAGCCGCGCCGCGCCGTCTATCGGCACTGAGGTGTCATAGTCCAGCGCGAGCAGGTATTTCGGGCGGGCGGGCGGCTCTCCGTAAAAGTCAAAGCCGCTGTTCTCCCCGCATATGAGCAAGTGTGCGAGCTGCTCTATCGCGCCGCGCTTTCGCTCATAGCCCATATAGCAGCCCTGACCCGCGCAGTAGGTGCGCCGCCTTAGCGCAAAGGATATATTGCTTATCGGGGCGGCGGCATATCCTGACAGCTCCTTAAGTATATCCTCATCGCTCGGGGATGTCTCTTCTTTAGCCTGCGGCAGGTCGCATAAAAGGCAGACCTGTAGGTTGTCGGTGCGGTTCTTATTCAAAAAATCCTCGGCGCGGCGCTTTGCGTCGTCGATATCCTTAGATGAAGTCAGCAGGGTGGATATGACGCAGAGCGTCTTTGAGCCGTCGGGTATCCTGCCGCCGTTTTCTTTCTTGGCGGGGTCGAATGCCCGAGAGCGGTACACCCTTAATAAAAGCCTGTCGCCTATATTTTTAGATAGCAGATAAAACGGGGGTATAAGGAGCAGCGCGAATAAATTCCACGCCAAAAGAGCCGTCAGAGCGGCCGCCCCGACAGCGGGCATTATTATGCCGATAAGGTACTTTTTGACCGAGGGCGGCGGGAACACCCGATAAAAGTCCTCGTCGATAAGCCGTCCGAGAACGCCGCCCTTAGCCTCTTCGGTGAGGTACCCCGCCGCGAGTCTGAGCTCGTCGACGTTGGCGGCGTTTGCCACCATAGCGAGCTTTATCCTATAATCTCTGCGGCTGTCGGCGGTAAGGCTGAGATAGTCCTTGCTTTCGCTTAGCGTTTTATCGAGGCGGCAGCACTCGCTTATTATCCTCGCCATATCGGGTTTTATCGGGTATATTACGCGGTCGAGCGTCTTGGAAAAGCCCTCGTCGTCGAGCTTTTTCGCATAATTATACAATTCTCCCACAAGCCCTATCGAATACAGCAGCGGCAAAAATTCTATGTCGCATAGGGATAGCTTTTCGGTGCGGCAGGCTATTTTCAGCTTATTTATAATATCCTCGGTATCGGCGAGGTCCTTTAGCTCGGTAAAGATGACGGGCAGGTACCCCGACCTCTCCTTACGGCACAGCACCGATAAAAATTTATTGTCCGCCGTGAGAAAATGCAGGCTTCTGTCCGCCGCAGCCGCCCTCTCGGGAAAGCGCGAGGCGATATATTCCCTTATCCTGCCCTTTTGCCGTTTAAGCTGCCGCCCGAGCAAGGATAAGGGCAGTTTTGCCGCTTCATGCTGTGATGTATGCACACACGCTCCCCCTTAAAGCAAATTTTTACAGATTACACGCTGTATTATTGTGCTTTTGGGGCAAAATTATACCCTGCGGCTAAAGTTTTGGGGGTGGTTTTGGGATAAAAACTGCGCCCTTTTCAACCGAGCGGCAAATTACCTGTTGAAAACTCGGTTGAAAATGTTGATAAACGCGATTATACCGCAACCCGTAAAATTTTTCCTAAAGGTTGAAAATTTTGTTCCATAATTTAACTTAGATTTAGGAGCTGTAAAATTCTGATAATTTTTTGTCGCAGGCGAATTTTGTCGAGTTAGAAATTTTCCATTTTGTATAAAGTTAGAGAAGCTGTAATTTGATATGAATTTTACGCACGGTATAATTTTAGATTTTAACAAAAATTCAACCGCTTTTCTGTTGAAAGTGTTGAAAACTCAGCGACTTTCAACCGAAAAACGGTAGAATGGGCGTTCGCACCGTTGAAAACTTGGTGGAAAATGTTAATAAGAGGCTGTATAAAGGCATTTTCGGGGCGGTTTAAAAAATGTCTTATGTAAACGTCACCATTTTTTTATAAAAAAATATTGCCAAATTTAGGCGGGCTTTCTCCTTTTTCTCTTGACAAATTGTATAAAGTATGATATACTTCTTCTAAAGAATAAAGGCTGTGACAAAGAAAACCGCCTATGCCCGATATTTCAGAGAGCTGTCGTAGGGTGCAAGACAGATAAGGCAGGGCGGGACTTACACTTTAGAGCCTGCGCGGGGAAAGACGCGCACGAATAAGCCGCGTTAAGGCTACAAGGTCGGCTGTGCCGATAAACTGAGGTGGTACCGCGATAATTCGCCCTCTATGAGCTTAGGCTCTTAGAGGGCTTTTTTGGTATATGTGAGGTATATATGAAAGTGATCGAAAGGCACAAGCTGATAAAGATATTATGCTTCTTCTTCGCGGGAGTGGCGGTCGAGATAATAATGTATTTTATACAGTATTTTGTCGCGGCTATAAGTTCTTTTTTCTTTATTATAGTTGTGGAGCTGTTGGCGATGGCGCAGGTGGTGCTCGGCTTTGCCGCAAGGTATTTAGCCGAGAATAAAATGCGTATGTCGGCTATGCCGCTTGTTAACGCCTATATCGCGGGCACGTTCGCGCCGATAATCTTTACTTTAGTTTTTTCAAATTTTCTTTACTCGTGGTATCCGATAGATCCCGCGTGGGCCGGCGAGCAGCCTTACAATACCATGAGTATCGTTAGCTGGATGCTGTATTATGCCTTTCCCGCGGTAGTGATAAACGGCATAGTTCAAGTATTGCTTTGCCTGCGGAATATCAAGCGCAGAAAGGTAATGTACCTGTCGGGCTCGGCGCGGGGCAATAATAACGCCGTATCGGGAGCCGATACAGCGCCGTATGATACGAACGGTAAGGTCGAGCACAGGGTATTAAAGACAGCGGGCTTCTTTCTCGCGGGGGTCATAGTCGAGATAGTGCTGCTTATTATACCGTGGCTTACCGCGCCTTTGGCTTTGCCTGTCGGAGGGTATATAACATATTTTTTCGTTATGGTATTGTTGGCGGCGGCGCAGGTCGGGCTCGGTTTTGCCGCAAGGCGTATAGCCGTGAATAAGATGTATATGCCGCCCATGCCGCTTGTTCTTTCATATGTCATCGGCACAGTCGTGACGATAATAGCAGCGTTTATTATCTACGGAGCAATAATTGCACCGCAAACGTCCGGTTACGGGCTGGCAGACCTCGGAAACAGTCTTATTCTCATGATGTTGTTTTTGGCTATACCCGCGGTAGTGATAAACGGTATACTGCAATTAGTACATTGCCCGCGTAATATCAAGCGCAGAAAAGCCGTGAGCCTGTCCCACCCGGCGCAGGAAAATGTTACAGAAGATAATAATAAAGCCGTACCGAAAGCCGATACGGCGCAGCAAAATGCTAAAGGCAAGCCCAAGTTTAGGTACAGAAAATTAAAGATAGTAGGCTTTTTCTTCGCGGGGGTAATAGTCGAGATAGTACTTTGTATTATACAGTGTCTTGCATTTTACCTCGGAGGGGGAGGAAGCGTATTATTCATCACCTTGGAGTTATTGGCGATAGCTCAGGTGTTGCTCGGCTGCGTCGCAAGGTATATCGCCGAGCATAAGATGTATATGCCGCCCCTGTCACTGGTAAACGCCTATATCGTGGGTACATTCGCGCCGATAATCACGGCTTTCGTTCTCGAAGAAATTCTCGTCCCGTGGCACGGGACAAATTCGGGGCTCGGCAATCTGCCGAACCTAGGAAAGATCCTTACTCTCGGGATGCTGTTTTTTGCCGTGCCCGCGATAATAGCAAACGGCGTATTGCAATCATTGCTTTGCAAGCGTAAAGTAAAGCGCGTAAGAGCCGTAAGAGCCGCGCGCCGTGCGGCATTAGAACAAAGAAATAAATTGGAGGAATTATAATGGAACTGTATGAGGAGCTTACACAGCGCGGTCTTATCGCGCAGGTGACCGACGAGGACAAGATCAAGGAGCTTATCAACAACGGCAAGGCGGTGTTCTACATCGGGTTTGACCCGACGGCGGACAGCCTGCATGTCGGGCATTTTATGGCGCTGTGCCTTATGAAGCGGCTGCAAATGGCAGGGAACAAGCCTATAGCCCTGCTCGGCGGCGGCACGGGTATGATAGGCGACCCCTCGGGCAAGACCGATATGCGCAAAATGCTGACTAAAGAGGACATCGACCATAATATCGAGTGCTTTAAAAAGCAGATGAGCCGCTTTATCGACTTTTCCGACGGAAAGGCGCTTATGGTAAACAACGCCGATTGGCTGCTCGGGCTTAATTATGTCGAATTATTGCGCGACGTGGGCGCGCATTTCAGCGTAAACCGTATGCTCACCGCAGAATGCTATAAGCAGCGTATGGAGCGCGGGCTCACCTTCCTTGAGTTTAATTATATGATAATGCAGAGCTACGACTTTTATATGCTGTATCAGAAGTACGGCTGCAATATGCAGTTCGGCGGGGACGATCAGTGGAGCAATATGCTCGGCGGCACCGAGCTTATCCGCCGCAAGCTGGGCAAGGACGCGTACGCTATGACGGTGACCCTTTTGCTTAATTCCGAGGGCAAGAAGATGGGCAAGACCGAAAAGGGCGCGGTATGGCTCGACCCCGAAAAGACCTCGCCGTTCGACTTTTTCCAGTACTGGAGAAACGTCGCGGACGCGGACGTGATAAAATGCCTTAAAATGCTGACATTCCTGCCGTTAGAGCAGATAAAGGACATGGAGGGCTGGGAGGGCTCGCAGCTAAATAAGGCTAAGGAGATACTCGCGTATGAGCTGACTAAGCTCGTCCACGGCGAGCAGGAGGCGCAAAAGGCGCTCGACGCGGCAAAGCAGCTCTTTGTATCGGGCGGCGTCAGCGAGAATATGCCGACTACTAAATTGCCCGCCGAGCTTGTCACCGACGGCACGGTTAAGCTCGTAGACGCTCTAGTCGCAACGGGACTATGCCCCTCTAAGCGCGACGCGCGCACCAATATAAACGGCGGCGGTATCTCGGTAAACGGCGAAAAGATCACCGACGATACCGCGCAGATAACCGTCGGCGAGTACGCTATTATTAAAAAAGGAAAAAAGACGTATCATAAGATAATGATATGAGTAGTTTTGGATAGCAAAATCCCGTAAAGCGAGAGCTTTACGGGAGTTTTTATATTGTGAAAGTCGCTTATACGCCTTTATCCCTTTTAAATTCATCCGCTAATTCCTCAGCGGTATAGGTCTTGCCCGTCTTTATATCCGCTAAACCTTGCTCTATCTTTGTATCGAATTCTTCGCGCGATAAAGAGCCGTAAGCCGCGGGAGCGTCTGCGGGCAGCTTTACCTCAAAAGGTATACCCCGCTGCAAAACTATCTGCCGTAAAAACATCCCCACGGCGTTTGACATGGGTATGCCGAGCTTGTCGAGCACCTGCTCGGCCTGCTCTTTTATCTCGGGCTCTACTCGGATAAAAATATTTGACGTTCTTGCCATACTTTCACCTCCTATATTTATTCTACCATATTTGATAGCTAAATGCAAGCTGTTTGCAAGCAAAATTTAAACAAAATCGCCCTGCCGCGATTTCTCACGGCAGGGCGATTTGTTTGCTTATATCTAATCGGATGAAGCTGAAATTACTTTCTCTTCTTAGCGATTATAGCTGCGCCGGTAGCCAGAACTGCAAGACCTGCTGCAACTGCGATGCCCTCAGCACCGGTATCGGTTGCGGGCTTGTCGGTATCAGCGGGAGCCTCGGTATCAGCGGGAGCCTCGGTATCTGTGGGAGCCTCGGTATCAGCGGGAGCCTCGGTATCAGTGGGCTCTTCAGCGTCGCCGCCGTCAAGACCGCTAACGGTGAACTCTACAGCGAGCTCGCTGGTGGGGTACTCACCTGTGGTGAACGGTTCGAGCTGGTCGTTCCAGTTGTTTATGAACAGAATGCTGAGCACGTTGTTCTTGACCTGATCGGGATCGATGCAAGCCTTAACGGTAGTGCCTTCTTCGATCTTATCGGAGGTGGGTATCTCGCCGGCTGCTTCTATAACAACGTTGCCGTCGATCAAAACCTTAGCGTCCGAAAGAACCGCGCCGGAATCAGCGGGGATATCGGTGTCAACAAAGAGCAGATTGAAGCCTGAGCTGCCGTCGAGCTTCCAGTCAAAATCCTTAATCGATACGGTGTAAGTGCCGTCCTTGTCGATAACTGCGTCGCCATATGTAGCGTCGAGAACATATCCTGCGCTGCCTGCGCCTGCGATATCGTCAACAAAGTTGTCGGCATAGTCGGGGTAGGTCTCGGGATCGTTGCCGCCCCATACGACAACCTTATCAAATACGCCGGAATCCTTGCCGTAGGTAGCATCATTCCAAGCATTTCTGAATGAGTACGGAGCTGTCTGGAAACCGATATAAGCGTTGTAGCTCTCTGCTGCTGCGCTGAGTGCGAGAGCTGAAACCGTTGTTGCAGCAACTGCAAAAGCTGCAACCTTGAGCATTTTTCTCATTGGTCATTATCCTCCAATAAAATTAGTGTAGTCGTTTACATTTTGCACCATACGCACAAAACGAATAAAACGCTAAGTTTAGTATAACTTAATTTAAGCAAAAAAGCAATATACAACTTGCACACAATTTATCATAATATTTTGGGCATTTAGCCAATTAAGAATACAAAAAGGCTTGACGGTATCACGCCAAGCCTTTCAGCTTGTCGAAAAACACCTTGCGGTGTTTTCCGAAGCTGAAACTTATCTCAAATGGGGGCAAAAACCTGATGTTTTTACCCCCCATACCCCCTTTTTCTTCCGATTATTTTAGCTTGATATTTTTTATTAAAACCTTTTTCGACAGACAAAAAGGCTTGACGGTATCCCGCCAAGCCTTTGTTTACGAATTGTCACTGTCTGAGGTATCGCTATCTTCTCTCGGGTCGTCCACCTTGCCTACGTCGTTCATACTGTCGATTTTAAGCAGGTAGTCGATATTTTTGACCTCGCCGCCGCTGTCCATTTTGCCTATCTGCTCGACCTTAGTGCACTGTCCCGCGGTATTTATGGTGTATATCACCTTAAATTCGGTGAGGGTGCCGCTCTCGCCGAGCTGATTTTTGATTAGCTCGCCGAGGTCCTCTACGCGGTAGACGGCGGTTATCACAAGGTCGCTGCCGTCCTGCTCGGCGGTGCTCTGGGTTATGCTCTCGGGCTTTAAGAATATCATGCCCGCGTCGGTCATAGACATCTTAGCTATGCGGTTATAGCCGCGATAGCCGTCCTCGCCCTCCTTTATCGTCACCCAATTGCCGTCGGCGTCGGTGTAGCTGTAAGAATAGCCGTCGTGGTACTCGCGGTAGACGGTATCGCCGTCGGTGCCGTAATAGCTGTATATCAGCCTGTCCGCCTCGTCATAGCGAAAGCTAAGCTCCTGCTGCATTATCCCGCTGTCAAGGTCGGTGACCGTGAGGTGCGCGCTGTACAGCTCGGAGTACGCCGTGCGCGCGGAGGATACGGCGTTATAGCCCTCTATTGAAGAATAATCCGGCGAGCAGCCGCTTAACAGCAGTATTCCCGCCGCTAAAGACGCGAGCGCTTTTTTGTGCAATTTCACCATATCCTTTCATAGCAAAAAACCCGCACAGATCTAAATTACCGAGCGGGAGCATTATAGAAATACGCGGTACTATCGCTTTAGCAATGTATCGCGGAGTTGTTCGACAGTCCAAAGCCGCCGATATATATACGGCGGCCATGTTGTCAGATATTCAATTATTCGGTAAATCCGCTTTCTACGAGCTTGACCAGTCCGTCTACAGCCAGCTGCTCGTCTGTGCCGTCGGCGATTATGCGGATAGGAGTACCGCCAACGATCCCGAGAGAAAGAATGCCTAAAAGACTTTTAGCATTTACTCTGCGTTCTTCCTTCTCAACCCAGATAGATGATTTATATTCGTTGGCTTTCTGGATGAAGAAGGTTGCCGGTCTTGCGTGCAGACCTACCTGGTTCTTCACGCTAACTTCTTTGACAAACATCTTAAAAACCTCCCTCGATTTGCTTTTTCTTTCCTAATCAGTAAGGCGTATACAGTCGTAAAGCGCCCTACAGTTAATAGTATAGCGATAATAAGGCGGTTCGTCAACAGCGTTTTTACTTTTTGTCATTTTTTCGGCAACTATTCTTCACATTTGCTTAATACCGATTGCCTTTTTCCCCGATTTTTGTGATAATTGCACAAAGAAAACAATTGATAAATATTTAACATACACAGATTTTTTCAACCGTTACATTATCAGAGGTTAAATTTTTCTTTGGCGGTCATTCTTTGCAAAAGGCTCTGTACCCGTCCTCGCGGACAATTTTGCCTACAATTTCGGAATAAATTATATCAATTTTGATTTCGTGCGCCGTGAAAATGTCGCAGAGCGATAAACACATATCGACAATATCCCTGTTTTCGGTTTTGTAGTAAGTGAATAATTTCTCGCCGCTTATCTCTTTCGGAAAGGGAAGAAACTCATTGAAATATTTGTCAATTTTCACAAATACTTTTTTTTCTTTGGAATTAAGTGCCTTATTTTTGGAAAGCATTGTCAGCGCGGCGAATATATCCTCGGGCAGTCCCTCGTCTCTTACCGCAAAGCGCACGTATTTTGACAGCGGCTTTCCGTTATTTCTGCGGTCGACAAGCAGGTCGGGGCGCTTTGCTAAAGTGACGGCGAGCTTCATCTCGTCCTGCCATTGCTTTACAAGTTTATGATCCCCCGATAAGAGCACCTGCGGCACCGCCCTGCCCCTCCACACCTCGGGGCGTGAATACTGCGGGTACTCGAGCAGCCTGTCAAAGTGGCTGTCCTGCTCGTACGCCTCGTCGTTCGGCAATACCCCGGGGATAAGCCGCGCCGCCGCGTCCGCGAGCATTAGCGCGGGCAATTCGCCCCCCGTCACGACAAAATCCCCGACCGATATCTCCTCGGCCTTTAGTTCCTCGAGCACGCGGCAGTCTACCCCCTCATAATGCCCGCACAGTATAATAAATCCGTCGCTGTCGGCAAGCTCTTTTACCGTCTGCTGACTTAGCGGCCTGCCCTGCGGGGACATATATATCACCCTGCGGTCGGGGGCGGTGTCTTCTCTTATAGCGGTGATACAGTCGTATATCGGCTGCGCCTGCATAAGCATACCCGTGCCGCCGCCGTAGGGCTTGTCGTCTACGCGGTTGTGCTTATTTCCCGCATAGTCGCGGATATTGTGGCAGCGTATGTCGATGTGTCCGCCCTTTATCGCCCTGCCTATCACGCTCTCGGACAAAAAGGAGCGGCACATATCCGGGAAAAGCGTCGCTATGTCAATTCTCATCGTCAAAAAGCCCTTTCAGCGGGCGTATCAGTATCTCCCCCGCGTCTATGTCGCGGCTGATAAGTACCTCGGGTATCGCGGGAAACATAAGCTGCCGCCCGTCCGCTGTCCTTATAGAGTATACGTCCGCCGCGCCGTTTTGATATATATCGTCGACGGTGCCGTATACCTCTCCGCTGTCCGCGTCCTTTACCGTAAGACCGATAAGGTCTTGCAGAAAATACACGCCCTGCTCAAGCTGCACATCCTCGCGAAAGATATACAGCATTTTGCCGACAAGCGGGGTCACCTGTTCGCGGTCGTCTATGCCCTGCAATTTAAGCACCGCGAGATTGCCGTTAGCGCGCGAGGATAAGAGCGGCAGTTCGGTCTTGTCCTTTCCGAGAAACAGCCTATTGAGCTTTTTGAAAAAGTCGGGGCCGTCGCAGTAATACTGCACGCGGAGCTCACCCCTCAACCCCTGCGGAGCGACTATCTTTGCGACTTCAAGATACTGCTTTCTCATATTCTGCCCCTTTGCCGAAAAGTCTCGAAAAACCCCTGCGGGGCGACTATTTTAGCGACTTCCAGATATTGTTTTCTCATATTCTGCCCCTTTGCCGAAAATTATGTCCAAAATTTGCTCGGGGCGGGAAATTATGTACCTCGCGCCGTTTTGCTCGAGCTCTTCTCTTAGGCGAAAGCCCCACAATACCCCGCAGGGCGAGAACCCCGCGTTTTGCGCGGTGAGCATATCGGTCTTTGTGTCGCCCGCGTAGAGCACCCTGTCGGGCTCTACCTTAAGCGCGCTCGCCACCGATAACGCGCCGTCGGGCGCGGGCTTTGCCTTTATTGTATCGTCGAGACCTCTCACATAGTCGAACGCGTCACCGAAATAATATTTTACCACATCTAACGCTATCGGGTGGGACTTGTTGGTGATTACCCCCGTAGGGATACCGCTTTGCTTTAGCTCGGCGATGACCTCTTTTATGCCCGGGTAGGGCGCGGTCTTGTCACGGCTGTGGAGTGAGTACCGCTCGGTAAAAAGCTTAAGCGCCGTTTCGTGCATATCCTGTCGGTCGGGCGGCAGGCAGCGCTCGATAAGCTTAGGTATGCCGTTTCCGACAAAATATTTATATTCTTCTATGCTGTGGGTAGCAAATCCGAGCCCGCTAAGCACGGCGTTAGCGCTGTCGGCGAGGTCGTCGATAGTGTTTAAGAGTGTGCCGTCGAGGTCGAATATCACCGCGTCGTATGTCTTTTCCATAGTCACTTCTCCTTTATATATAAAAGTATAACCCAAAGCAATAGAAAAATCAATAGCGGGCGGGCAAATATAATAAATTTTGCACTTTCTCTTGATTTATTTACCGCCGTATGGTACAATATCCTAAAAGGGGGCGGCGATATGGAATTGAGCTCGCGCTTGTGTAAAAGGTGCCTCACTGAGAAGCTTAGCGCCGAAGCCTATGCCGCCGTAAAGGAATATATCGCGCTTATCCCCGAGGAGAAAAGGACCGACAGCGCCGCCTATCGCGAAAGGCTGGACAAGTGCCTTGGCTGCGACGAGCTTATCAACGGAATGTGCGCAAAGTGCGGCTGCTTTGTCGAGATACGGGCGGCGTACGCTTTTCGCCAGTGTCCGCACGAGACCCCGCGGTGGTAGAAAGGAAATAATTATGGCTAATATGGAGAAGCTTAAAAGAAATTACGGAGAGGTGCTCTGGACAGGCAAGAAGTGCATTTGCGGTCTGCCGATATCGCTTACTCGGTATATCCTGACCGAGACCTCGCTCTATACTAAAGTAGGTCTGCTCAATATCAAAGAGGACGAGATAGACCTGTACAAGATAACCGATAAGAATATGCGTTTTCCTTTCGGTCAGCGTATAGTGGGCTGCGGGACTATAATCGTTATCGCGCGCGACCGCGACACACCCGAAAAGCAGATAACCGCGATAAGGCACCCCCGCGAGGTCAAGCGTATACTCGACGCCGCCGTTAAGGCGCAGTACGACAAGTATATGGTGCGCGGCAGAGATATGGTCGGCGCGGCGCTCGGCTCGGGCGGAGCGGATCTTGACGTTGACTCCGACGGCGACGGCATACCCGATATGATGGATAATGATTAAAGAGATAGTCACTATGGCGCTCCACCCTAAGCAGTGGGGCGAATTGTACAGAAAATACCGCGAGATAATATCCTATGTGTTTTTCGGGGCGCTGACGACGCTTGTCTCTATAGGGACGTACTTTATTGTGCGCACTGTTTTTCCCACCGAAGAGAGCGCGCCGTGGATATTTAAGTGGATGTATCACCTGACGTTCTCGGACGGGGACTCGTCGACGGTGTTGCCGAATATAATAAGCTGGATAGTGTCGGTGACCTTTGCTTATATCACCAATCGCATATGGGTATTTAAGAGCAAGGTAAGCGGCGCGGGCAAGATATTTATGCAGGCGCTGTCCTTTTACGCGGCAAGGCTGTTCACATTATTTGTAGACCTTATAATAATGTATCTGCTCGTAGACCTCCCCGCGGTCGGAAACGGGATATACGAATTTTGCATAAAGGTCCTGTCCAATATAGTGGTACTTGTGCTCAATTATATTTTCAGCAAGCTGTTTATTTTCAGGAGCAAAAAGAAAAAGACGGAATAGTTTTAAGCGTTGGAGCTAAAATCTCTAACGCTTTTATTTTTTTTAAAAAATTTTTATTATTCTGAAACTTTTTAATATCTCCGCCCGACTACGGCAATGTAAGCGGTCGGATAAGAAAAAAGAAAAATAAAAAAGTTGAAACTTTTTTACGGTTTATATAGACTGCTTAGATGTAAAACGAATTTACATATGAAGGACAATATAAGGAGGATATAACGATGAAAAAGATTTTAGCAGCTATAGCTTGCATAGCAGCCGTTGCGGCTTGCTCCACCGCTGCATTTGCAGCAGACGTTGAGGTCGGCGCTTCTGATGGCGCAAACAGCCAGGCGACCGTAGGCGACAGCAACCCCGGTACCGGTGTTATTCTCACCGTAGTTCCTACCGCTCTTGCAGCAGGCGCTCTTACCGTTAGCGGCATCGTTCTTAAGAAGAAGAACAAGTAATTTTGACAGCTTCCGCCAATTTGGGCGAAACGAAGGACAATGTATGAATGAGAAACCCCCGTGGAGCATTTCGCGGGGGTTTTCGTTATATGGAGTATAACCTACACCCCGTGAGATGATCGCGGGGTACTTTTACGCAAAGATCACACGTCGAATTCGTCCTCTTCGTCTCGCGCGTTAAACAGCTCGACGAGCCTTTGCATCTCTTCCTCGGTGAGCGAGATACCCTTGCCCATTCTGCTGTGGTCGGGCGACCAAGAGCGTATATCGTACTTAGGCGGGCGGTCGTTCCAGCTTACCATATTAAGCTCGATGCTGTAGCTGCCGCTCTCGCCTATCACGCCTAATTCTTTTGTGATCTCGTACTTAAATTCAGCCATTGTTCTTCTCCTTTTTTACCTTTTTCGGCTTTGGCAGCCGTTGTTTATCTGCAAATTCCACCGCGTCAAAAAGACATTGATAGCGCGGGGGAATAAGCTTGTTGATATGACGCTTTCCGAAGTACCACATATTAAATTCCACATTTTCGAGAATTTTATCCAAATAGGTGTTTATATGGTTTCGGTTTGTCTTTCCTATATCGATAAATTCGTCAAGCCGCGCGGGCGGCTCATAGGTGACGATCATATCTACCTTTTTATCATTTTTCAGCAGGTTATTGACGCCGAGCTTTAGCTCCTCGTCCGAGGGTATCTCGTGCAGCCAGTGCTTTTCGTCGTCGGGCTCGAGGTACGAGGTGTTCTCGTCGCTCTGCCCTCCGCCAAAGGCGAATATCTTTTTGCCCGCTATCTCGTACACCTGCCCGCGCATAAGCTGCCGCAGATTGCCGCTTATATGGCGGACGGTGCCTCCGCACCACTGCTCCTCGGGATATTCTTCCAACAGGTCATAATTCTCGTGCGTGCCGTCTACGAACAGTATATTGTACTTCTTCTTTCCGAGCTTTTTGAGCGTCTTGAGTTCTTTCTTGCCGCCGTCCCATATACAGCCGAAATCGCCGCATATTATCAGCGCGTCGCCTTTTTTAAGCTTTTTGAGCTTAGGCGACTTGAACCTTTCGAGATCTCCGTGAAGATCTCCCGTAACGCATATCATACAATTCCTCCCTTATGTCCGCTGTAATCTCCAGTCTATCGGCTGTATGCCGTTCGCGGACAAAAAGCCGTTTACCGCCGAAAAATGCCGACAGCCGAAGAACCCGTTATGCGCCGACAGCGGGCTCGGGTGGGCGGCGGTGAACACCCCGTGTATCGGGTTTGTGATAAGCGGGAGCTTAGCTTTGGCGTTAGCTCCCCAAAGAATAAACGCGACAGGCTCGGTCTTTTGGTCTATAAGCGTGATTATTCGGTCGGTAAGCTGCTCCCAGCCCTTGCCTCGATGGCTGTTAGGCATACCCTCTCTTACGGTGAGAGAGGTGTTCAGCAGTAGCACCCCCTGCCTTGCCCACTCGGTTAGATCTCCGCAGGTCGGGTCGCATTTTATCCCGAGGTCGTCGTACAGTTCTTTAAAGATATTTTGCAGCGACGGCGGCGGCTGTACGCCCTTTTGCACCGAAAAGCACAGACCGTGCGCCTGCCCCGCTCCGTGATAGGGGTCCTGACCGAGCAGTACCGCCTTTACCGAGCTGTAGGGGGTAAATTTAAGCGCGTTAAATATGCAGTCGGCGGGCGGGTATACCCTGTGATTGTTGTATTCGCTGACAAGAAATCTGCGCAGGGTCTTATAATAATCGCTGTCAAATTGGTCCTTTAGCAGCTCGTCCCAGTCGTTTCCTATATGTACCATATTACTTTTCCTTTATCGTTACGCACTCGGGGTGGGTGCGTACATAGTCAAACATATACTGCTGCGCTATACCCTCGTATCCGCGAAAGCAGTCGGGCAGCCCGTCGGGGTAGATGGCCGCCGCCGCGCGCTTTATCCATACGTCGCGGGGGAAAGCCTCTATCTTGTGATAGCCGAAGAGCAATACGCAGTCCGCGACCTTGTCGCCTACGCCCTTAATGCTTTTAAGCTTTTCGCGGGCGGCGTCGGCGTCTAGGGCGTACAGCTCGTCGAGGTCTACAGCCCCGCTGTTTACCTTTTCTACCGCGTCGGCTATGTACTTTGCGCGAAATCCCGCCCTAAGCGGCGCTAATTGCTCTGCGGTGATACCGCTCAATTGCTCTGCGGTGGGGAAAATATAACCAAAGTCCCTTTTCTCCCCAAAGCTCTCGCACAGGCGGGAAATTATCCCCGTGATGCGCTTTATATTATTATTCTGCGATATGATAAAGCTGATAAGCGTCTCAAACGGCGGCTGGCGCAGTACCCTTATGCCGCCCTTTTCCGCGCAAGCCTTTTGCATAAAGCCGTCCTGCGAGAGTATTTTTATTATCCCGCCGTAATCGGTGTCGAGGTCGAAGTATTCGCGCCAAAAGGGCACGTCCTCCTCGCTTATGCCGTGCAGGGTGATAGTGTCCCCGCTTTTGGTAAGGCGGACGGCGCGCTCGCCTACTATTCCGAAAAAGCCGTCCCCGTCCTCGCGCCAGCGAAAGCATTGCCCGCAAAACAGTATCAGACGCGGGTCAAAATTTTTGCTGACAAATTCATAATCCATTTTTAAAAAATTCCTCTCAATTTTAAAAAAACTCTTGATTATTTCCTCTTTATATAATACAATATAAACAGAGAAATTACAAGAGAAAATTTAAAAATTCTCTGAAAGGAAATTCAAAATATGAGAGAAAGCATACTTACTATCCCCGTAAACGAGGTGTTCGAGCCGCGCGAGGGCTGCCCTATCTGCCGTATGAGAGATACCGTAGAGCAGCATATCTGCGAGTACATAATGGGCGCGGCAATGATGGAGCCCGACGTCAGGATAGAGACCAACAGGCTCGGCTTTTGCCATACCCATTATACCCAGCTGTTAAAGCAGAATAACCGACTTTCGCTCGCGCTAATGCTCAACAGCCACCTCGAGGACGTGCGCAGCGGCATTATCGACAAAAAGGGACTTTTTGCCTCTAAGGACAATAAGGCGAAAAAGGCCGCCGAGCTCGACCACAGCTGCTTTGTATGCTCTAAGGTGCAGTGGGGCATAGACCATATGCTCGATACCGTCTTTACAATGTATGTAAAGGACGGCAAGTTTAGGAATATGTTTCGCACGCAGGAATTTTTCTGCCTGCCGCATTATCATTATCTTATCGAGCAAAGCGCGCTCAAGATGCCCAAAAACGAGCGCCCCGACTTTTTAAAGACGCTCGACGAGATAATGCAAAATTATACCAAGCAGCTCGGGAGCGATGTAAACGAGTTTTGCAACAGCTTTGACTACCGCAACGCGGGCAAATTGCACAACGCCGATATGGAGCATGTGCGCAGCTCGATAGATCGCGCGATAGCTTTCCTTACCTCACGCCCTACCGGGAATGAACCTAAATAATAAAGCTCATATTCTGTCAATTTTCGCATAGATTTAATTGATAAATACCGAAAGGAATGATATTTTTGGCAAAAAAGACCTGCTGCCTTATCCTCGCCGCAGGGGACGGAAAGCGTATGTGCTCAGACCTGCCTAAGGCTATGGCTAACGTGTTGTTTAAGCCCATGATAGGCTGGGTGCTCGACAGCGTCGAAAGCGCGGGAATAGACGATATCGCGGTAGTAGTCGGCAGCAAGAAGGAGCCGCTCGAGGAATATCTCAATACTCGCGGCAATTATGCCGCATACGAGCAGACCGAAAGAAAAGGCACCGCTCACGCCGTTATGCAGGCAAAGGACTTTATCCGTAAGGCGGCCGAGCAAGACGCCGACCTGTTTATCTGCTGCGCCGACGCGCCTTTTATAGACGATGATACGATAAAGCGGTCGCTCTCGGCTCACCGCGGGGAGGACAACGATATAACCGTCATATCGGCGGTGATACCCGAGCCGTTCGGCTATGGGAGGATATACCGCGAGGACGGAAAATTCTCCGCGATAATCGAAGAAAAGGACTGCACCGAGCGGCAAAGAGAGATAAATGAAGTAAACTCGGGGATATACTGGTTCAAGCCCGAAAAGCTGCTTAACTGCCTTGATAAAATAACCTCCGACAACGCGGGAGGAGAGTATTATCTCACCGACGCGGCGGCGTTGCTCGATAAGCGCGGTGTATATACCGCCGAGAATGAGGATGTGGTGCTCGGGGCTAATTCGCGCGCGCAGCTGTCCGAGCTTAATAAGACCGCGCGGGATAAGGTACTCGGCCGCCTAATGAGCGAGGGCGCGGATATCCCGCTGACGGACGGGATCATTATTTCCCCCGATGTAAAAATCGGGCGCGATACGGTCATTTTGCCCAATACCGTGATAAAGGGCGATACCGTTATCGGCGGCGGCTGCACGATAGGACCCAACTCTTATATAGAAAATTGCAGGATAGCCGACAGGGTGACGCTCGACAACGTGCACGCTTTTGACTCCGTTATAGACGAGGGCGCAAAGGCGGGACCCTTTGTGCATATCCGCCCGGGTACGCATTTGCTGAGCGGGGTAAAGATAGGGGATTTTGTCGAGGTGAAAAATTCTACCGTCGGCATAAATACCTGCATAGCACATCTTACATATGTGGGCGACAGCGATGTGGGCAAGGACGTCAATTTCGGCTGCGGGTGCGTCACCGCAAATTATGACGGGATAAACAAATTCCGCACCGTGATAGGCGATCACGCCTTTATCGGCTGCAATACTAATCTTATCGCCCCTGTGACGGTCGGCGAGAACGCCACCACCGCCGCAGGCTCGACGATAACAAAGGACGTTCCGCCCGATTCGCTCGCGGTAGAGCGCGCTAATATGCGCGTCATAGAGCACTGGGAAAAGAACAGCCGCAGAAAAAGAAAGGCTTAAGGGGGACTTTACGCCGTGGATACGCTTACGGTAACTCTTATCTCGGTCGGGATCTTGCTGCTTATCCCCGTGCTTATATTCTTAATAATAATGTGCGTGGTCGCTATTATGTACGAGGGCATTTTCGGTCGAAGATACGAGATATACGAAACGCCCCTGCTGCCCGACGCGGCGGACTATCCCGACCTTATCGCGCAGTCGGTGACATTTCCCTCCGAGAAAAAATACAGCTATACGGGCTGTTATTATTATAATAAAAATTACAAAGAGTTTAAGGCTCTGATAGTTTTCGCCCACGGGATATTTGACGGGCATTTGAGCTATCTGCCGCAGATAGCGTATTTTGCCGAGCGGGGGTATAAAATTTTCGCCTACGACAATACCGGCAGCCATATGAGCGGCGGAAAGAACCTTAGAGGTTTGCCGCAGTCGGCGATAGATTTAAGCGCGGCGCTTAGGTACATACAGACCGACCTGCCTATACTGCTTTTCGGGCACAGCTGGGGCGGCTACGCGGTGTCCGCCGTCAGCCTGTACGGGGATTTTAAGATAAAGGGGATATTTGTGCAGAGCGGCTTTAACCGCACGACCGATATGCTGCTCGACGAGGGCGCTAAGATGTACGGCAGGTTCGTATATATGCTCTCGCCGTATATAAAGCTGTATGAGCGGATAAAGTTCGGCAAGCGCTCGCGCTATACCGCCGAGCAGGGGATAAAGCGCGCCGAGGCAAACGGCGCGAAGATAATGATACTCCACAGCGTCGACGACGACGTTATCAGCCTTAAAAACAGCGTATTGTCCAACGTCACCAAGACCCCCAATATATCCTTTATCTCCGCAAAGAATAAGGGGCACAATTCTATGAACAGCGACGACTCGATACGGCATAAAGCCGACCTCGAGAACCATTTTATCGAAGAATACCACGGCAGCGGGACGCGCGCACAGCGCGTCAGCTTTTACGCCGAAAACGGGGACAAGCACCTCTACCACGAGCTCGACGGTGAACTTATGGCTAAGGCGGCGGAGTTTTTCGACTCGGCGGTTAGGGGGAAGAAAAGCAAATAGAGCGATATACTCACAGCATAAAAAAACAACTGCCGAACGGGGAAACCGTTCGGCAGTTGTTTGGTGAGCCAATAGGGGTAGAACATATAATATAAAACCGTCTTAGCCCGAACTATAATTCTTTCATTTTTTACCTCAATTCTTTTCTTTATTTTCAAAGAGCCAGTCTATACTGACTTCATATAATTCGGCTAATAAACCTATAGTTTCTATATTAGGCTCTAACTGCCCGTTTTCATATTTTGATATATTAGTTCTCGATGTTTTTATAATGTCTGCTACATATTGCTGCGACATTTTATTATTTTCTCTTGCATATTTTAAATTATGAGAAAAATTTTCCTTGAACATAAATATACCCCCTATAGTTCAATTATAGCACATTCTAATATATTCGCGTGTTCTTTTTTGGCACAATCGACACCGTCCGTAGATGAAATATCCGAAGTAGGTATTGACAATGATGTTTAAACTGTATATAATAAATATATACAATATTTACTGAGGTGGCTGTGTGCATATTCTAATCGACAATCGAAGCGGAACGCCGATTTACGATCAGATCTATTCGCAGATCAAAAGTCAAATTATAAGCGGCTCATTAAATGAAGATGAGATGTTGCCGTCAATTCGTGGACTGGCGAAGGATTTGCGGATAAGCTTTATTACAACCAAACGGGCTTATGAAGAGCTCGAAAAAGACGGGTTTCTTTATACAGTTCCGGGGAAAGGTTGCTTTGTGGCACCAAAGAATGTGGAGCTGCTGCGAGAAGAAAATCTAAAAAAGATCGAAGATCACATTGACGAGATTATAAAGCTTGCCGCAACATGCAATCTGAGCAAGAAAGATATTATTGAAATGATCAATTTCGGTATGGAGGGACAAGAATGAATGCAATTGAAATTAAAGACTTGACAAAATCGTATTCCGGTTTTACACTTGATCATTTAAATTTAGTTTTACCGGAAGGCTGTATTATGGGACTTGTTGGAGAAAACGGAGCCGGAAAAAGCACAACGATCAAGCTAATTCTTGATATGATCCATAAAGATGGCGGAAGTATCTCCCTGCTCGGAAAGGACAATACGGAGAATATCGATCTAAAAGAAGAGATCGGGGTCGTTCTCGACGACATCGGTATTCCCGAATGCCTCACGGTAAGACAGGTTGGGCAGGTAATGCGTCACACTTTCAAAAACTGGAGGCAGGATCGGTATCAATCGCTGATTAAAAAGATGTCGCTGCCGGAACGAAAACCGTTTAAGGATTTTTCCCGCGGAATGAAAATGAAGCTGGGAATAGTAGTGGCGTTATCTCACGATCCGCGCCTTTTGCTCCTTGACGAACCGACATCGGGGCTTGACCCGATCGTGCGAGATGAGGTCGTAGAAATGCTGATGGATTTTACAAGAGAAGAAAAACACGCCGTTTTAATATCCTCTCATATTGTCAGTGATCTTGAAAAATTGTGCGATTATGTGGCTTTTTTGCACAAAGGGAAATTACTGCTTTGCGAGGAGAAAGACCGGCTGCTTGCCAAATACGGTATGATCCATTGCACGGAGGAAGAACTCCGTAATTTCCCGCCGAATGCGATCAAATTTGAAAAGAAAAATCCATACGGCACACAGGCACTTGTGGTGCGAAATGCTATGCCGAGCGGCGTAAGAGTAAGCCCTGTCAGCATTGAGGAACTGTTTGTGTTTATGGTAAAGGAGGCGGTATAAATGACAGGTTTGCTTATAAAAGAATGGTTTCTGATAAAAAAGTATTGTCGGGCTTATTTGCTGATTACGGTCGTGTTTCTTGCGCTCTCCTGCGTAAGCGATTATAACTTATTCATTGTGCTTTACCCATGCCTTTTGTGCGTAATGATACCAATCACTCTTCAAAGCTATGACGAACGCAACGGCTGGACTCGATACAGCGGCACGCTGCCTTATACAAAAGGGCAGCTCGTGTCTTGCAAATATCTGACGGGCTTGTTGACCATGCTTGCAATTCTGCTGGCAACAGGTATCATACAGACGGTCAAAATGGCCGCGGGCGGAACATTCAATTCGGAGCGCCTGCTCGTGATACTGTTTGCGATGAGCATATTGATGTTCTTTTCCGTCTCTTTGTGTCTGCCTTTTATTTTTAAGTTTGGCACAGAGAAAGGAAGAATTGTTTATTTTGTTATTGTCGGGCTATTTTGCGCAGGCGCTGTGATTGTTTCCAATCTGTTTACGGAAAACCCTATTATCAAAATTGATTTGAATACGCTTTTGCTGTGCCTGTTTCTTGTCGGGTGCGGGCTTTACGCTATGTCATGGGCTTTATCTATAACATTCTATAAAAGGCGAGAGATATGACGCTGCAAGAATAATCCTATTTTTGCACCAAAGAAAAAAATCAAAGCAGTCATTCTGTAAATAGCTCAGCATACAGCGCTGCTAAAACAGAAAGGAAAAATATTCAGAAGTAAATCAAATTCTCTGTAGAACAGCTGCTTAAGAAATGTAATGCGATTTAACAGTGCTGCACGTCTGATCCGCAGCTCTTAAGCGTGATTTTGCATTACATTTTCGCGCGTATGTGTTCACCGTAACAAAAAATTGTCCCCGCCCGGCTGTCCTTAAATCGGCTTGCCGTGCGGGGTCGCGCTGGTGAGCCACCCGGGAATCGAACCCGGGACACCCTGCTTAAAAGGCAGGTGCTCTGCCGCCTGAGCTAGTGGCTCTTGTTCTGCATAACGCACTTTATTATACCAAAAAATTTTGCATTTGTCAACACTAAAAATTCACTTTTTTTAAAAAAATTCAATAAATGGCGCGGCTTATCACTCCACCCACACCGCCACAGCCTCAGCGGCGTATTCTCCGTCGGGGAGCGGGTGCTCTTTTAATTCGTCATACGACTTTGTCATACGGAAAATGGCGTTTATTTGCTGCTCGGACGGCCTGCCGTAGATATCTATCAGGTCGAATTTGTACAGATAATACTCGCCTTTCAGCGGCTCTTCGGTAATTGTGTAGCCGTCGGGGTTTTTCGGCACTTTTATAGTATCATCGTCATCTTCATCGTCATCGTCGGATACGGTGCTGCCCGCCGTAATGTCGAATACCTCGACGACGTCATCGGGCTCTAACGGCTGAAAGCCCTTATCAAGCATACCTGTAGAATACTCGATACCGTCCCACAGCCCGATTATTTCATAATGCCCGTTATTAAAGTCGTCTTCGTCGAATACGAAAGCAAAGCGCAGGTTGGAGGACTTGCCGTTTACTATCATGGGTGCTTCAAAAATATAGCTGTCGTGGGTCTTTCCTATATAGTTGTAAAACAGCTCCACCCCGTTCAGCGTTAGGGTTATTCCCCTAAAATTGCTTATATACGTCTTGCCGTCGTTTAGAGTTTCGATATCATTATCAACGCCGATCATTCTGAACAGATTTAATTTACTGTGATCTTCGAGCGCTTCTTCGTTAAAAACCGGTATCTCAAAGAGTATATACTGCTTATCGAGAATATACGGCAAAGACTCGTCCGTCACCTCGACCTTAAGCGCGCCGTCCTCGGTCACCGATACGTCCTTAAACTCTATCGCGTTTTCTGGAATGTTCTCGAACACCTGCTTAAGATACGATTCATAGGCGGGGACGTCGCATATATCATTGTAGTATTTTTCAAAGCTCTTATCGTTGTAATTTAGCGGGTAATAAAATGACAACCCGTCGTGCTCCTCGCCATTTCCTGCGGCGACGGAATAAGCTATACAGCTTGACACGATGTCGGCAAAATCGTCATTACCGCGCATGCTGCCGTAATATTCGGCAAAGTCCGACATATCTATTAGGTTAGAATAGCCGGTGCGCTCGGAGTACGCGCCGCACTTGCAGGCGTGGTTTGCGCTGTCGGCGACGGTGCGTATATCCTTAAGCTTTATCTCGTCTTGCAGCAGCGCGCCGAGCGCGTCGTTAAATGCGCTCGACACCTTGTCCATCTGCGAAAGGTCGATAAGCGACAGCGTGGCGTACCTGTCCGCTAAGTCGGAATATTTATCGTAAAATCCGTCACAGGCGGCTTTCCCTATATCCATGGCGGAGGCGTTTTTATTCTTGGCTATAGCGCTGAGCAGCGCCTTATAATCCCAGCCGCCCGTCGGCTCTATCTCCTCAGAGGCGAGCAGATAATCCGCGCAGTCCTTGACCGCGCAGGCGGTCTCAAAATTTGCCATAAGGCATGCGTCCATACTGATAAGGTCGACGTTAGCGTTATATTTTTGAATAGCGTCGGTTAGCGCCGAGCTTATCTCGTCTATGCCGAGCGAGCCGCCGCTGTAATTCTCGTCGCTTATCATGCCGCTGATACAGCCGCTGCCGTGGTCCCACAGTATGACGGCGGTCTTTTTCGCGGGGAAAGTCTCAAAGCCGTACTCCAAAAAATCGGCGAATGTATTTTTATAGCCCATATTCGTGCGCTCTATCTTGCTGAGCGGTATCAGCTTGCCATTTTTTATCAAATAGCGGCAAAGCTTATCGGAGGGGATGTCATAGCCCCGCCACTTTTTTGCGCCGCCGGTCTCTATCACTACGTTTACATCGTCGGGGAGCTTTACTGACAGCATCTCGGCTATATTTTTGGTCGCCGCGCCGAAAGTCGTCTCGAGGTTAGAGCCGCACATATATATCAGCACGGTGCGGCTGTCGAGGGGCTCTGCGCTGACTGCGCTTGAGGTATCGCTTTCGCCCGAGGGGTCGCTTTCCGCTGTGCTTTCACCCGAGGCGAGGCTCTGCGTCGTGCTGTCGGTTATATTGCTTTCGATTTTGGGCATAGAGCAGCCCGATAGTGCCGCGGCAGACATTACCGCCGCTGTCAGTAAAGCTATTAATTTAACGCTGAGATTTCTTAACTTCACGGCTGCTCCTCTTATCGGCTCTAATTCCCATAAAACCATAGGGCGGGATAAAAACCTCGGTTTCTATCCGCCCTTGTTTATAATATTTTACACCTGCCATGGAAAAATGTCAGCACTTACGGAATTAACACCGCGATTTTATTTACCGCCGTATTATTGCGTCCGTGCCATACCATAGTGCGATTTTTGCAGATGTCGTCCTTTTTCTTTGCGTCCCAGTAGCAAAGGTTAGCGTAGGTGTTCCACGACTTCTTGATAAGTCCGCCGGTCTTGCCGGAGCTGTGGGTAAGCGCAATACCGTACAGGTTGTTAGGATCCTCGTTGTCGCCGCCCTCGCCGCGCGCCGTCGACAGATCGGCGTAATCCTTGCTTATTACCACGCCCGCGTTGGTAAGCTCCTCGAGCAATGTCCTGCCGCTGTCATTCAGCCTGTTGTAGAACTCTGATACCTGCAAGTCGGTGTAGTTTGTATAAGCTCTGAACTGGCTGTCCGAGGTATAGCAGTTATCCACCGCGCTTATCGTTGTGTTCAGCGAGTAGCAGTAGGGCTTTTCCTCTTTCTTCTCGCGCTGGACTACCGAGCCCGGAGTGGTGAAATATGTGAGTATCTCCTTATACGAGTCGGTCGACCAGTGCCCGTTAGGCTCGTTGTCGTTTACGGTGACGTAGGAGGTAGCGATATAATCGTTGTCGACGGTTATATTCGCCATCTGCGAGCAGGATTCTCTTTCGGAGAACAACTCGTTGGAATAATCCGAGATGTCCTTGTTTTCGATATTGATGGTATATTCCTTTTCCATGGCCTCAAGCTCCTCGGGATAACGCGTGAGATAATTTCTTGCGGCGATCTGTCGTGCATAAGGAGCGTCCTGATCGGTTTTAGCCCCATAGCCGGTCAGAATATTATAGAACATATTGTAGTAGTCGGAATTTAACATCTTGGTTTCGGCGCTCTCGGCGGGGTCGGGAGTCAAGCCGTATTCCTTTTCATACTGGGCAAGGCTGTCGTCCTCGTCATAGATAGGCATATCGACGAGGCGCTTTACAGCATCGTCGTACAGATCCTCGTCGGTAGTATCTACCGTATCCTCATCAAGGATGTAATAATCCTCTTCGCCGTTTTCACCCTCATGGATGACCAGCATATCGTCGTCGTCGGTCTCAAACTTGTAGCTTGCGAGCTTGTACCAGCGGATAAGGTTCATCGCCTGCTCGAGGGTGCTGATTACGCTCGCGCGATAAGCCTTTCTTATCCTGTAAGAGGTGGTGGAGAAGTTGTCTATATTAGCATAAGCCTGATCTAACGCGGTCAGCGGGTCGCCCCCGTCGCTCAGCAGCAGCTGATTGCAAACGAGGTCAAACTGCTTAATCAGCATATTAAAGTCCTGCTGATAGCTTTCGTATCCCGCGTCCTTATTTCTGCACGCGTCGGTAAGAGCCACGGATAAGTCATAGCTGAACTGTGACGCGGTCTCGTCCGGAAGGATCACATCCGGCATTTCAACACCGAGGTCGTCGCAGCATTTTTCGTTAAAATATGCGCGGCAGATGTCGATGTACTGCTGCAGGTCGCCGAGCCTTACTTCAAACTCGGTCACTACGCTGCGCAGCGCCGCCTCTTTAAGCCCGCACAGCCTGTGATATTCGTCCTGTACTGCCTCTTTAAGCTCCGCAGTCCTCTGCTCGGTCTTTTTGAACGCGTCAATAGCCTCTTTATTCTCACCGAAAAGTCCGAGGTCGGAGCAGAACGATACCGCCATAAGACCGAGACCCAAGGTGTTCATCGCCATACCCACATACTGAACATTCACAACGTTTCTCAATTTAGAGATCGCACTTGTCTGCGACCTGAGTACATCCATATCGGCCGGTATGACGTTTCGGCTGACAATTTCGTTCAGTCTGTTGCGGAAAGCCCAAATTTCCGTACTGGAGCCGTCAATGCGTGAAAAAAACTCATAATGCGTGTTAAAAAGGGCATTGATAGTCATCAGGTCAGTGCCGCCCGGAATACCGCCGAACGGGAAATCAATGCTAAACTGAGCATTAGCGCCGAAAAAGGAGTCGCCGATACCTACTCTTCCCAAGCTCTCCATGCTGAAATTTCTCGAATAGGTATAATCTTCGTCCGAGGCGTCGCCCCAAGCGCTGTTCATCGCGCCCGCCTTTAAGGTGATGCTGCCGTCAAAGCTGAATTCTTCGGCTGTCTGTCCGTTTGCGGGAACGGTAAAGACTATCCGGGCGGTGGTATCGTTTTGCTTTTCGGCGGATACGACCTTGCCGCTTTCAAAGTCCTCGCCGAGCGTTACCTGCTCAGCCTTTATATCGTCCGAGAACGAGCCGTTTTCAACGTATGCGATGATCGTAAATTTAAGATCGTCGCCGTCCGCCTCTATAGCGTCGAATACGGGGTAGAAGTGTGCCTTTGCCGAAGATACGGTAAGCTCGTCGTCGGCTATCGTCAGCTTTTGGTCATTTAAGATATCCGCCGCCGAATTTGCGTCCTTTGTGCCGTTTACCGTCATGGTGAGCTTGACGTGGGTGTCGTCTACCTTTTTAACTTCATTGACCGTAACGTCGTTTTCAAACTTGATATCCTCGGCTTTAAGCTCGTCGAGCGGCTTTGCGGTACCGATAAGCTCGAGCTCGGCGGTCACCTTGTCGCCGTCCGCCTTAAGTGTGGACGCGTCAAAGCTGTTAGAAACAAGCTCTATCGGAACGAAAGCTCTTATCTCGTTGCCCGCCTCTTTTACCGCCTGCGGTCTTACCGAAACGACGCCGTCGACGTAGGCGAGCCCGTCGGGCTTTGTCGGTTTGCCGACAAGCTGCATGGTAAGGTTCTTGCCCGAGCAACTGAGGCCGTCTATCTTCATATCCTCAAACGAGCCCGAGAGAGTTATATCGTCTTTAGTAACGTTATCCGCGAAAGACCCGTCGTTAAGCTCAAGGGTGAGCCTTGTCTCCTCGGCGTTAGACAGTACATACTCTATATTAGGCGTAAGCTGAAATTCCTTAAAATTAACGCTGAGGTCGACCGTAATGTCCTCGTCGTTATACTTTTTATTTAAGCTGATCGTGTAATAGCCCGTCAGCTCGGTTGCAGCGTCGTGGTCGGTAAAGGACAGCTCTAACTTATCCTTTTCGGCGCTTACGCTCTTTACCTCGACATTTTTAGAGGATACATACTTCTCGATATCTATCAGCTCGACTTCGGGAAGCGTCATATCGCTGAGATCCTCATCCTCCTCCGAGTTTAACACGCTTTCTGCCAAAGCGTTCAAAGCGTCCTCGTAATCCTGCTCCGCCTTTTCCTGTGCGTCTAAGTAACCGTCAACGTCTACAATATCATAAGATACGGTGACGTCCTCAGCCTTAACGTCGGAGAGGTCGATCTCTGCGGAGGTAAGCGTCGTGGCGTACTCTCCGCTCTCGTTAAATTCGACGCTGCTCGCCTCGATAACGTCATTTTCTTCATCGGTCGTATCGGAAGATGTATCCGACACGCCGTCCGACAAGGTCTCGGACTGCGTGCTCGAAACCGCTCCCGACCCGGTGTCGGAGCTTGTCGCGGTGTCGGAGCAGCCGGTAAATATTTGTGCCGACATCACCACCGCTAAAGCTAATGCGGTTATTCTCTTAAGCTTGCTTTTATTGATATAATTCACTTTTCATACCCTCCTTATTTAAGCCGCGCTTTCGGACGTGCCCGATTCGGTGTTCTCCGTCGGCTTCTCGTCCTCATCCGAATTTACCATATACATGGCATAATCACGTGCGGGACTTGTGCCGTCCTCGCCGGGGGTCTGAATTACCCAGCGCACTATCGGGATAAGGTTCTTGTTGCCGAGCTTCATATCGGGATAAGTTTCTTCCTGATATTTGCAATATTCTGCCGCGGTCATACCGCCTATACCTGTCTTATTAGAGCTGCACCAGTCATTGTGCCATTTCTTGTTTATTTCGTCCCAGTGCGCGGTGTATACTCTTCTTGTAGAAGCGGGAACTAATTTTGTCATATATTTGTCGTCCCACTTTACCATATTCATATAGGTAGTAGCCTCGGTTATATCATAATCGGAGTCTAATGATATTCCCGAGCCCGGGCGGTTCTGCTGACTGTATACGATAGTCGAGGATAACGGCAGACCCTCGGTCTTTTCAAAAATATCCTTGTCTACGGGTATTCCCGCAAGCTCTATCTCCTCGCGCAGTGTCCTGCCGTTCATACGCTTTACGAACTTTTCGGCGGACGCGGCTACGATGTCCTCGGTCTTATCCGCGTAGATAGCGTCTTTGTCAAAGCCGTCGGGCGCTTTTTGCGAGAAGAACTCCTCGCCCCAGTTGTAATTATACGGCCCCATATAATCCGGAGCGATCACGCTGTCATTTATTATCTGCTGATAATCGGCATTGTGCGAATATACAAACACGCTGCCGCCTTTAGCGTAAGCCGTCTTGGCGTTGTCTACGCTTATACCGTCCTTGTCCTTGCCTCTCCATGTTTTTGCCCAGAATATATCGCTGTGCTCGCTGTCGAGCGAGTCTACATATACGCCGAAGGTGTAGCAGTAGACCTTATCATAATAGGTCACGTCGTTCTCCGTCTTTACTTCTGTCAAGCCCATACCGTCGAGGTTTTCGAGCACCTTTTCGCATTCGGCGGAAATTGTGTTAAAGTCCTCGTTTGCGGTCGAGGCTACCGCGCGCAGCTTGATGCTGCCGTCACTTTTTATAGTGGTAGACCGCAGATTGAACAGACTTATATTCGCATATCCCATAATTAGCGACGTTCTTATCGTGTCAACGTAATTTCTCTTAAGTCTGTAAGCGGTGGTGTCAAAGTTGGTGGTCCTTGACAGCAGCTTTGAATATGCGTTTATCGGGTTGTTCGCGCCCTTTAATTTAAGCATCGAGCAAACGTAATTGTAGTATTCTCTCATGGTGGTGTAGGTGCTGAAATAGTCGCGGAAATAGTGCGCGATATTGCTGTCCCTGCTGTTCTCCGCGTCGAATACCGCCTGAGCGACTTCTTTTCTCTGCTTTAGCTTAGCTACCTTTACGTCGATGGGATCGTCCTCGTTTATCTCCTCTAAGCCGTCCTCATAGCCGAGCAGCTTGAGCATGCCGGGGGAGTAATAATGGCTGAATTTCTGAACGTAGGTGTTCAGCATAGCGAGCTTGAGATTGAAATCATTTAAGTATTTCAGAAGCATAATGTCCTCAACGTCGTCTATAATGCTGCTGTTCTGCTTGATAACGTCAAAGGTGTCTTCTAAATTCTGGTTAATGCCCGCGTTTATCTCCATCACCTGCTGAGCGGCGGTCTTTACCGCGCCGCTTAGCTCTAAAGCGAGAGTGGTTATAGCGAAAACTGCGGTAGCGCCCGCCATAATGCCGTTTGCTATACCGAGCCTGCTTGCAAGCGTCGAATATAATTCCACCCTCCAGACCCCCATTGTTGTTCTGCCTACGCTGTCCTGCGTATACGAGCGAATATATTCGGTCTCGGACTCGGTCTTGTCGCCCCAAGAGTTTATTAGCGCGCCCTCTTTTAATATAACGGAGCCGTTGTAATAAAATTCTTCCTTGGTCTGACCGTTCGCGGGTACGGATACGGTGACCGCCGCCGTGGTATCGTCGGTGCGCTCTGCCGATATTATCGTACCGTCGGCAAAGTCCTCGCCGAGAGTTATCTGCTCGGCTGAAAAATCGCTTGACAGCGTGCCGCTCTGCGCCCCGACTATAAGGCCGAGCTTGAGATTATCCCCGTCCTCCTCTACATAGTCGAAGAGCGGGTAAATGCTCGCCGCGTGGAAGTTAGCCGTAAACGCATTGCCGCGTAAAGTCACCGTCCTGCCGTCGAGTATCGCGGCGGCGGAGTTCTTATCCTTTGCACCCGCTACCGTCATGGTGACGTTAAGGGTGGTATCGTCGGCCTTTTCTACCGCCGTTACGGTGACAGCGAGGAGGCTTTCTTCCTCGTCGTCGTCATTTATAATGGTGCTGTTAAATACAATATCAGACGCGGTTATGCTGTCTATGTTCTCCTCGCCTATCACATTAAGCGGCACGGTCACGGTATCGTCGTCGACCGTCATTTTGCTCGGGTCAAACATAGTAAGGCTTTCAAGTATCGGCACTCTTACCGAGGCTGAGGCGTGCTCGTTTTCCATGGCGGCGGGGTTTATGCCGATTATGCCGTCTACATAAACGCCCTGTCCGTCGGGCATTTCGGCCTTGCCGCTCAGCTTAACGGTAAGCTTGTTACTGCTCGGGGTGACCTCTGCTACTTCCATCTCGGAGAAAGAGCCCGCAAGGGATATCTGCTCGGGCTTAACCTCTGCGGCGAAAAGCCCGCTGCTGAGCGTGAGCACTATCTCGGGATCCTCGTCCGAGACAAGTATGCCCTATCCCTCAAGCGTCACCTCGGGGGTGGGATAATCCACCAGCACCGCCGCGCCTAAATTCTTCTTATCTATGCTGATTATGTAGCAGTCCGCCGATTTTTCGGCCGCCTTGTCGTCGGTGAAGGTTATCTCGAGCGCGTCGCCGTTCTTATTGACCGACTTTACGGGATAGCTTATCGGGTCGGGAAGATCCTCTTCACTCTCCGTCTCGGTCTCGGATACGGGAATAGTAAACACCAACACGTCCTCGGCCTCAACGTCGGAAAGATCCGCGTCCTCGGAGGTAAGCGTTGTGGTGTATTCTCCGCTGCTGCTCCATTCTACATAAGTCGCCTGAGCTAACGCCGCCGTTTCGTCCCCGCTCGGCTCTGCTGTCGACATCGACGATGTCGAATCGGGCGGATTGGTCGAGCTTTCGACCGTGGTGTTGTCGCAGCCTGTCAATGACGCAAGCGATATCGCCGCGACAAGCGTAAGCGCAACAGACGAGCGTAAATACTTTTTTGACCTAAATTTCATATAATTTTCCTTTCTTGAGCAAAAATTATGCTTTATCGTGTAAATATAAAACTGCCCATAAATACTCACGATAATTCTATCATTGCAAAAATATACTGTCAATAAATTTGGCGTGAAATGTACATTTACGGTGATGAATTGACATTTTGAGTAAAGCGGCATATAAAAACGCCCCTCAGCTTGTCGAAAAACCCTCCCTATGGGTCGGATTTTCCGACAAGCTGACAAAAAATCGACCACCCGCTGTAGCGGGTTTCCTCGATTTTGCCGCTCTGCGAGCGGCTTTTATCTAAACTTGAGGGTGAAAACCCTGATGGTTTTCCCCGTAGCTTATTTCTCGAATTGCGATAGAAAGCAATTTGAGAAATGAGCGTAAGCTGTCCGCCGTACGGCGGCAGCATAAACTCAACTCTTTCCTTCCGCTTTATATCGACCTTTTTCTACAGACTGAGGGGCATATAAAAACGCCCCTTTTGTCAGACTATGCTTTTGGTATAAGCCGTACAGTCTGGCAAAAAGGGGCATTTTGTCCTTATTGCTTTAATTCATATATCCGCGCTGCCGCAAAGTTTCCGAGCACCGAATTATTGCTCCTGCTCTTCGAGCTCTTGAACATACTTGTAGATCGGATCGTCCTCGCTGAGTATCAGAGCGCTGCCGGATTTGCAAAGATTGATGATATTTTCCGTGTCGTCTATGGGTATTGCCACAGCATAAAGGATATCGCGGTTTTGTACGTCGGGTATCTCGACGCTGAGTATACTGAGCTTGCCGTTTTCTACCTTCATTTCGGCGCAGTCACAGCCGTTTATTTGTATCCGCTCGTGATTTTTGTACAAAAATACCCGATAGGTGTTAGCCGTATTGCCGAGCATAAGTATATCGGTCTTGGCGGAGCTTTCTCCCGATTTAAGCGGTATCGTGCCGTCGCTTATCATGATATAGCCGATCGCGTCCATATCGCCCAGCGAATACTTTTTCTTTACCTCTTTGGTAATAGCGACCGATTCGTACTCGGTAGTCGTTTTCATATCCGAAATACTCTCCTCCGAGCCGTCCGGCTGTATGACTTGTTTGCCGTCGGCTGTGCCGTTATGGGCGTTACCGAAGCCCACATACTGCCCCTGCGGCTTGTAGGACGGATTAAATATGCTCAAAAACTTTACTTGCAATTCTTTTTCGCTTTTAATATCCTCGGTAAGCGAAGGCTTAATGTCAAGCGTTATTTTCTGCTCGGTATTGGGCGGCAGGGTGACGCTCACCATTTCCTGCGGCTCGCCGCCGTTTAGGCTTATTTTCTGCGGTATGCCGTTTATGTACGCCATATAGCCGTATTCTACATCGTATTCGTTGCCTTTGGTCGTGGCGGTGAATGACTTTTCTATCACACCGTCCTTGTACTCAAAGCTCCTGTCGCCAAAGTCCGCATAGCCCGATTGATATTTCCCGAACAGCTCCTCATAATCCTTGTCGCTTAATTCGGGCTCTTCCGACGCAGCCGCGCTTTCGGTCGTGTCGCTCTGTGCCTCGGTCGCGCTGCTCTCCGCCTCTATAGCACTGCTCTCCGCCTCGACAGCGTCGCTCGACGACGCAAACGGGTCGCTCGCCGCACCCGAGGTCACCCTGCTGTCCGAGCAGCCCGTAAGGCAGACTGCCGCCGCTAACATAGTAATGATTATTTTTGCTTTCATAAAAAATTCCTCCTTTTAATATTTAACAGCTAATGCCGTTTATTACAGCCCCAAATCCTCATATTTCAGAAAATAATTTCCGTCGAGGGATCTCACCTGCACACCGTCAAAATACGCATTTATCATACAGCCGTATTGCACATCTTCTTTAGTATAGGTGTATACAAGCTCGTTCTTTTCTATATCGTAAAAGCGTATAAATGTTCGCACCGGAATTTTGTCTTTTAATTCCGTAAAATTGGTGACAAGATACTTTCCGTCGGGGCTGACCGTTGAATTTGCCACCTCATGCTCTGTGACGGTATCTACATATATCAGATCGTCTTTCTCGGTATCGTAAAAATACGCCTTTCCGGGTATCCCCTCATGCCCACTGATATTATCGGGCAAAAAGTAGACGTATTTGCCGAGCCGACCGACTTTGTGATACTCAATTTCGTCATATATCTGCCATATTCTGTAATCGCTCCCGTCATAATTCATGATCTCGACAAATTCTCCGCTCTCGTTAGTTTCGTCCGTAGATTGAAATATAAGCTTTCCGTTTACCGCCAAAGGCGGGGGCGCAGGATATAATTCTTTATTTTCGTCATCGAAAAAGTCTATGAGCTTGCCGTCGGTATCATATCTTGCCCACTTATAATCGCCTTTCCCGTCGGCGGTCTTTACATAATATCCGCCGATAAATATATCCTCGTCGTCAAGGTATAGCGGAAGCTCCCATACATCTCCCTCGATCATCTTTATTTTATTTAATGACGAATCGTATAAAGCGAATGTGGTTTCTGATTGGGGATCGTTGAACGAGGGCAGCGATATATAATCATCATAATAGCAACATCTCTCAATGTCGTTTTCAAGCGTGCCTATTATTTTTTTGCTCTCGGTGTCGTAAACCGCAAATTCATACATCGATGAACCGTCGTCCGAGGGTAGCCGTCTTCTCATCAGCAGGTGCTTTTGCTCCTTGTCTATGTAACCTATGATAGTATAGCTGTAAATGCTTCCTGACGGGGTAGGCTCGTCCATGCCCGCATCCGTACCGTCGGGTGTTATGCCTGTCGAGGTGATTGAGCTGTCGGGCTCTGATATCTCTGACGGCTGAGCCTGCTCGTAACTCGTCGCGCTCGGTACGTCGGAGATCTCTCTCCCGTCCGAGCAAGCCGTAAGGCAAAGCGCCGCCGCTGTCACGGCGATAATTCTTCTCGCTTTCATAAAACGTCCTCCTTTTTAATATAATCCCAGATCCTCATATTTCAGAAAATAATTTCCGTCGCGGGAATACACCCTTACACCGTCAAAATATGCCGTTATTCCGGCAAGTCCAAACTCTATTTTGTCTTTTCCTCTGTTGTAGGTGTAAACAAGCTCATTCTTTTCAATATCGTAAAAACGTACAAATTCCTGCTGAGCTATTCTGTCCTTTTCCTCCACATAACAGGTGACAAGATACTTCCCGTCGGGAGTGGCCGTAGAACTTCCCGCCTCTTCTTCTGTCACGGTGTCCACATAAATCAGATCATCTTTCTCGGTATCGTAAAAATACACCTTTCCGGGGCCGTCCTTGGGGTTTTTTATCAGGTTCGGCAAAAAGTAGACGTATTTACCGAGTTGTCCGACGTAATGATATTCGGTGCTGTCAAATATCTGCCATCTTCGGTAATCGCTGCCGTCATAATTCATTACTTCGACAAACTCACCTTTGCCGTATTCGCTGTGCTGCGACTCACATATCAGCTTATCGTTTACCGATACAATGCTCACCGGAACGTACGTATCGCAGTCTTTGATATAATCTATCAGCTTACCGTCCTTATCGTATCTTGCCAACTTAAAAACGCTTTCTCCGTCGTCGTTTTTTTCGGGGCACAGGCCGATAAATATATCCTTGTCGTCAATGTATATCGGAAGCGTCCATACATCTCCCTCGATCATCTTTATTTTATTTAATGACGAATCGTATAAAGCGAATGTGGTTTCTGATTGGGGACCGTTTAAGTTTAACGAGGATATTGATATATAATCATCATAATAGCAGTATTCATCATAGTCGTTTTCGAGGGTGCCTATTATTTTTTTGCTCTCGGTGTCGTATACCGCAAATTCATACATCGTTGGATCCCCGTCCGTGGGAAGCCGCCTTTGCATCAGCAGGTGCTTTTGCTCCTTGTCTATGTAGCCTATGACACCGTAATCGTAAATGCTGCCGGGTGCGGCGGGCTCGTCGCCGCTCATATCGGAGCTGTCGGGCACTTCCTCATCTGGGGCGGGAACGGTGCTCGTTTCCGTGGCGTTTGGGGTACTGTCTGCCGCGTCGGAGCCGAGGCTTAATTCTTCCCACTGCGACGTGCCGTAAATTTTATATTTAAGCACATCGTTTGCTATCCTAAGGTCGACGATCTCGGTAATATCCGATATTTTTTCGAGCGTGCCGCTGTTTATCTCATAGCAGAACATACCCTGTCCGCCCGCAAGATACAGCTTTCCGTCATACGCACACATAGCCTTATACTGACCGTCGCACACGTTAGTCTTTTTATTGTCGGAAAATAACGTAAGATGTCCGTCGGAATTTATATAGTACAGCTTTCCGCCCGCTAACGCGTAAGCCGGTATCATTATATCCTCAAGCAGATAAGAGATCCTGCCGCTTGACGGGTCTAAGCTGTAAAGCGCCTCGCCGTTTTCATTAGAGGTGTGGAAGATGACCCCGCTTTCAGCCGCAATAAAGTTATTCGGCTTGGGCAGCTTACCGTCGCTTGATTCATAGAACAAAAACAAATCAAAATAAGCCGTCAAGTCGGGATAGTACCCGCCCGAATAAATTACGTCGTCGGAATAATCGTCAAGGCTTATCCTGCCTATCTTGCTGCCATCGCCGTCGTAGAAAAGATAATAAAGATACCCGCCGCAGACTGATATATCCTGTATGGTACCGCCGTTGGTAAACAACTCGCGGTTTATCTGATCGCAGACGATTTTCCCGTATTCGTCGTACTGCTCTATTTTAGTGCCGATAATATATTTATCGTCTTCATTCGTATTGCTGAAGCTGTCTGATACGGGCGCGTCGGCTAATATGTCTTGGCACTTAAAATAATACCCGCCGCCGTAGGCTTCATCATAGGCGATATTTGCATATTCATCGCCGCCTGAAGCTGCCGAACAGCCGCCGAGCAGCATAACAGCCGCAGTAATTATCGCCGCGCCGCCGATACGCATACGGCGGTTTTTGTATGAATTTGTAAGATATATGCACGCCGCCGCGATAAGCACTATCGACACTGCGGCGAGCGCTATAGTCTGCCCTGACGGAATAGCAAGATGGGTGCGGTATTCAGCGTCGCCTTGAAAGAACACCCCGCCCTGCATAAGCGAATAGGGGGAATAGAACTCGATATCCTTTTGTGAAAAGAGGTACGCCCATATAAAGTGTATCGCCGCGGGGGTAAATATCGCCGCCGCAAAATTCTTTCCCGCCCTCATTATCACCGCGCCGGTCGCCGCAGTCAGCAGACAGCCGATAAATTTAAGCAGATGTGTTAGGCAAAAGCAGGTGAGTATATTCATATCGGGGTAATTTGACCTGCCAAAGCTCTCAAGGCTGGTCACCGAGGCGAAAAGGCTGTCTGTGCCTATCTCGGCGCACAACGCGCAAAATTCCGTTATAAAGAATATCACACAGGCAAGCCCCACCGCGCAAAACAGCGAGAACGATCTTCCCGCGCAGGCGGATCTGCCCTTTACGGATGTCAGCGACAGCGGATCCATTTTGCGCTCGTAGTAGAACGCGGCGGCGGATATGTAACAGATAAGCAGCATAAGCGGGTACTCCATGCCGACCGACATTATCGGCGCGTCCGAGGCGAGCAGCATACCGCTTTCGTTTTCGCTTATCTTTTCATAAGCGGCGTACAGCTTTTCTATAGCCTCGGCGTCCTCCGCTATCTCGGGTATTTCCCGCATAGCGGCAAAATATTCCTCCGAGGTGGCATATTCGCCCGCGACGTATTTATCATGCACCTGCTTTAACATTTCGGCGGCGGACTGATATTCGGCGTAAAGCAGGACGATTTTTTCCTCCTTGCTTTCGTCGAGCTTTCCGCCGAGCTCGTCTATATATGCGAGATATTTTTTCTGCTGTTCGGGAGAAAGCCCGTTATAATCGGGAGCGAACATATTAAGCGAGGTGATCACCTTTACTATCGAAATAATTATAATTAATAGCAAAACGTGCTGCTTTATAAACAGCTTTTTAAGCTCTGAAAGTACCATTATCTAAGCCCCCTTATCGCCGTAACCGCTCCCGCGGCTAAGGTAAGCAGCAGCGTAAAGCCTATCGAGGCAAACAGCTGTAAGCACGGCAAGCCGAAAAGATCTACCGTGTCAAAATTTGAGAAAAACTCGCTCGAATATACAAGCTCTAACGGGTTGAACGCGCTCGGCAAAAGCTCGGTCAGCACGACAAGCGCCGCGCCGAACAGCACCGATATGATAAGCGCCGCGCCGGTGTTTTTGCAAAACGAGGAGATAAGCACAACACACGCCGCCATAAACAGCATAGCCGCAAGCCTCATAATAAACGCCGTTGCCAACGCTCCGAGCAAAGTGACGTTTAGCGGGGCGTTAGGATATATCGCATAAAGCGGCGCGTCAAAGCAGCTGAGCCCGTACACCGTAAAGGTATAGCTCACATCTAAAATAAAGAATATCAGCGTGACCGTAAACGCGACGATCCCCGCCGTGAGCAGCTTTGAGCGTATCGCCGCGCCGCGCTTTCCCGACGATATTATAAGTCGGTCAAAGCCGTCCGCGCGTTCTCCCGCAAATATCGGGGAGAGCATAAGCGCGATAAGCAGCATGGTGAGTATAGCGGAAAACTTAAAGTCAAACAGCGTTTCCCACCCGTTGCTTCTCACGCATTGTCCGATATACCGCCCGCCGAAGGTGTCGCGGATAAGCTCGTTTTTGCGCTGTTCATAATCATTCTTGCCCGCGAAAAATCTCGCGTTATCGTCCGCCTTTTGCGATAGTTCGTTCGCGGTGTTTTCATAAAGTATCGCACTTTGGTATTTTTTGATGATAGCGCTTATCATGTTTTTGTCGCCGTAAGCGTACCCGGTGTAAAACTTGTCGCTTGCTTCCTCGGTAATGCCGTTTTCGGCAAAGCTCTTTTCGGCAAAGTCAAGGTCGGCTTTCAGCCCCGCTATCTTTTCATCAGTGATAGTCCCGCCGTATTTTTCATACAGCTCGATAACGCCCGCACCGGCGCTGTTATCCGCAAGCTGACCTCTTCCTCCTCCGAAATTGTAGTACAGCTCGAAAAATTTTACAAAGTTCACAACGGCAAATATTATTAAGCAGACAAATACCGAGGGTTTAAGTATGTATTTTTTCAGCTCGTAAAGTATCATATCACATCTCCCCGAAATGGAAGATGCAGACATCTTCAAGGTTTGGCTGTACGTTTACCGCGCCGTCGGGTCTGTCGTCGTCTATCACTCTTACGCGGTAATAGTCGTCTATCCCTAACACGTTGCTGACGCGGCTTTCTTTCATAAGGCGCATAACGGTATCATAATCGGCGTCAAGCTCCCACACCTTGTCGCAAAGCTCGGCGCAGAGCTCTCCCTGCGTTCCCGTGCGGATGATCTTACCCTTGTCCATAAGCACCACCGTCTTGGCGATAAAGGCTATATCGGTGACGATATGGGTCGCTAAAATAACTATCTTATCGTTTGCAAGAGAAGAGATAACGTTGCGAAAACGAATACGCTCCTTAGGGTCAAGCCCCGCGGTAGGCTCGTCAAATATCAGCACCTCGGGTTCTCCTATGATAGCCTGAGCGATACCCAGCCGCTGTTTCATTCCGCCCGAATGCGCGCCTATTTTCTTATTGCGGTCGTCGTAGAGATTGACCTTTTTCAGTATTTCGTCGGCATAGCCCTTAGGGTCGGGGCATTTGAAATCTTTAAGCTTCATCATATACAGTATAAGTTCGCGCGCGGTAAAATTGTGGTAAAAATCTTGATTTTGCGGCAAAAATCCGAGGTGCGAAAGATAATCGCCGCCGCTCTTGCCGCTAAACGAGATGTTGCCGCTGTCGGGCTTTATTATCCCGGTAAGAGAATTTATGAGGGTGGACTTACCCGCGCCGTTAGGACCGAGTATGCCGTACACCCCCTCGCCGAGCGTCAGCGAAAACCCGTCGAGGGCTTTTTTGTGCCGATAGGACTTTGTAAGGTTTGAAATTGAAAGCTGCATTTTTTGCCTCCCTTAAAGATAAAATTAAAGCAAAAAAGTTTTTCTAATTATATAATCCTTTTTTTGCCCGATTTGTTACAGTGGATTTAAAAAAATTTAATTTTTTTTGCAGCAAAAATATTCGCTCCATGCAGAGAGAGAAAACCTTATAATTTTGAAAAGTTTTTTCGGAATTTCGATAAAAACTTCTGATTTTCGGAAAGTTTTTTCGGAATTTCGGAAAAAACTATTGATTTTATGAAAGTTTTTTCGGAATTTCGGTAAAAACTATTGATATTTCAAAAGTTTTTCGGTATACTATATATAGGAGGCGATAATATGATACCGAGACCTTATTATATCGATTTATTGAAAAAATACCGTGACGTCCCGCTTGTAAAGATATTGGCGGGGGTGCGCCGCTGCGGCAAATCCACCATCCTTGATATGCTGTACGATGACCTTTGCAAGAGCGGGGTCGCGCAGGAGAATATAATAACCGTGCGGTACACATCCGAAGAGCTCGATATCGAGCTTAACGATAAGGAGATGTATAACTCGATAAAAAATCAGATGACCCGCACGGGCAAATATTATATTTTGCTTGACGAGGTGCAGGAGGTATCGGGCTGGGAGAAAGCCGTCAACAGCCTTTTAGAAAATCACAATGCGGATATATATGTCACGGGCTCTAATGCTAAGCTTATGTCAAGTGAGATATCCACCTATTTAAGCGGCAGATATATACTCATCCCCGTATTTACGCTGTCTTTTGCGGAATATATCGAGTTTAAAAAGTCAAGCGGCAAATCTATAGACGAGCTTATGAACGACTATATCAGAACGGGCGGTTTTCCCATGGTCGCGCTCGGAGATTTTGACGACGGCACAGCGTATCAGATAGTCGAGGGGATATATCACTCGGTAATAACCAACGACATTGTGCGCCGTCACAAGATAACTAATTACGACCTGTTTGACCGCGTGGTGAGATATGTAGTGGAGAACGTCGGTAAAACCTTTTCCGCAAATTCTATCGTAAAATTTATTAAGAGCGAGGGGCGTTCTCTTTCGGTAGAGGCAGTATATAATTATCTCGAGTGGCTGGAAAAGGCGTTCATAATCTATCGCTGCCGCAGGTATGACCTTCAGGGAAAGGCCGTGCTTAAAACCCAAGAGAAGTTTTATCTCGCCGACGCGTCGCTTAAATATTGCATAATGGGATTTGACCCAAGATCCGTCAGCGCTATGCTCGAAAATATAGTATATTTTGAGCTGTTAAGGCGCGGCTATGAGGTGTATATCGGAAAGAACGAAACAAAGGAGATAGATTTTACGGCGGTGCGCCGAGACGAGCGGCTCTATGTGCAGGTCTGCCGCAGTCTCCCCGAAAATTCGGACAGAGAGATCGCTAACCTCTTGGAGATAAAAGACCACTATCCAAAATATGTAGTGACAATGGACGAATTGGCTGTGGGAAATGTAGACGGGGTAAAAATCGTAAAGCTTTCGGATTTTCTGCTTAATGAAAACGAATAATTAAAAAAGCTGTCGATAGATTACGGCAGCTTTTATAGTTCTTAAACGTATATCTCTCTTTAAGCCTTCCGCAGCCGCAGCAGGCGGGTGTTATGTGAACCTTTATATCACATCACACTTTCCCCGAAAGCTGGCTGATAAACAGCTCGACCTTTCCTTTATTTCGCTCGGACAGGTTGTGAAACATCTCAAGCATATTTGCCTCGTCCTCGGTAAGCGTTGTGTCGGAGCGGATCATTTTTACATTCGTTCTTCCCGCGATATAATCTAAACTGACACCATAATACTCGGCTAATTTTATCGCCCTCGAAAACGGCAGCTCTCTTTCGCCTTTCTCGTATTTCCCATAATATTGCGCTGTAGTACACAGATAATCCGCGATATCCGACTGCGTTTTGTCCGCGTCCTCGCGCAGATCTCTTATTCTTTGATAAAACGGAATAAGAATACCCCCTTTTAAAAAATATTACCATAAATGACTAAAAGAGCTTGACAAATAAGCGTAATTAGATTATAATATAAATTGAAATAGTCATATTAGACTAAAAACGACAACAAGAGGTGCTTTTTGTGTTTGATTGGAAATATCTTCTTTATATCATTATATATTTAGCAATAGCCGCTGCATTGGCAATTATTCCGGCAAATATCGCCGAGGTAAAGGGATACCGTTTTGCTGTATGGTGGTTATACGGATTTTTACTTTGGCCGTTTGCAACTATACATATAGCATGCTTGCCTAATAAGAACGCGATAAAGGTCATTATAGACGCATTAGGTCACGAACGCAAGCCTTTCGACGCCGCGAACGAGATAGACAAATACAATGAGCTGTATGAGCAGGGTGTTATAAGCGGAGAAGAGTTCGAGAAAAAGCGAAAGCAGCTTTTAACGATGCTGTAGATGTATTGCTGCACTTTGACCTTGAAAATAAAAAACCGACTTCACGCGAAGTCGGTTCAGCTTGTCGAAAAACACCTTGCGGTGTTTTCCGAAGCTGAAACTTATCTCAAATGGGGGCAAAAACCTGATGTTTTTACCCCGTAGCTTATTTCTCGGATTGCGACAGCAATAAGAGAAATGAGCGTAAACTGTCCGCCGAACGGCGGCAGTGCAACCCCGTCTTTTTCTTCAGAATATTTTAGCATGATATTTTTTATTAAAACCTTTTTCGACAGACAAAACCGACTTCACTCGAAGTCGGTTTTAGCTTTTGCGCCGTCATTATCGGCGCTATTATATTTTAACAAGTATCCCTTATTTCAGCTCGCTGACATCCTCCGCCTTTACCGCATATGCGGAAAGTTGGCACGCGCCGCCGCGCTCGGTAAAGGTGTAGGTAAGGTCGCTTCTTTAATGAATATATCATCTCCCGCATGCTTATGATCGTAATAATTTGCGGCCTAACATTCCTCCCGCACATATAAGCAGAATAACAGCGACGGTAAATGCCAAATTTGCAAGATCTGCATCTCTTGCGGGTGTGCCCGCAATATACGGGGATATCCAAACTTTTGCCGCACCGCTTGCCGCAAGGCTTGATGAAGGCGGCAGGACAAATAACAGCATATTCGCCGACAGTGCCGCAATAAGATTTGCGGAGAGCCTTGACACGCAAAGCATAGCAAAACCACACACGACAGCCGATATAAGGCGCAGCAGGTATACCAAAATGATATAGCCCAGTATAGTAGTATCTCCGCTTATATTTTCAAGCCCGTTAATGCTTTGCACAGGAGCGTCGAGGTATTCTATCCTGTAGTTGTTTATCACAAAGATAAGCTCGGGCAGCCAAACAGCAAAATACACCAAAAGAGATAATATCACTCCTATTACACTGTCATCCGCAAATAGACTGCCGCGCCCCTTTACGGTGGTTTGCAGCAGCTTGGATATTCCCTTTTGCCTGTCCGCTGCATATATCGGGGAAATGCACAGCGCGAGCGCAAGCATAGCTATAAGCGCCATTAGTATATCGTGATCCGTGCCGTTTACCCCAAGCAAACGGGAAAGCCCTTCCTCAAACACTATCTGCAAATTTTTATCGCTGTTTGCAATATACTCTGCATGATTATAAATTTTATCAAATGCGTCTTTATATTTAAGCTTATTTTCCGTTTGCCGCAGCTGCTCGGCATACGATCCCCACTCGTTATCGGACGGTTCTCGAGATAAAAGTTCGTCCCTTTCCCGATTTACCTGTTCAAATATCAGCTGTTCATTTTCAAGAAAGGTAAAAGTTTCATCGGTCACCTCGCCGCCTATCTGCTCAACATAACTGTCATATCTCTTTTGGTCGGAATCGTATTCGGCGGTCATATTAAAAAAGCCGTATAATTGGATAACGGCTAAAGCCGCAAACACCGCGAGAGCTTTGTTCGATATAAAAACTTTATAACATTCGTTTATAAAAAGATCGGCGGTAAGTTTTCGCTTTATTTGCAGCTTGGGTATAAGGTTGTTCTGCCCTTTGCCCGCCGCACGTCTTGTGCAGAATATCATACAATAAAACACGGCGGCAGCCGCAAGGATCACACCGATAGCCGCAAGACAGGCGGTCTGTGTGTTTATCGGTTTTGAGAAAATATTCAGGTCAAGATACCTTGAAAACAAATGCTGAGGCTGAGTAAGGCAGACAAGATTAAGATATTTAAAAGAATTGTAGGCGGAAATATCCTCAATAGTAAGATACAGCGCCACAGATACACCGCCGATAATTGCCGCCGAGGTGAAGAAAAGAATTATGCTTTTAAAATAGGTGCAGATCATCATAAGCAAAGCTGCAACGGCACAAAACGCCGCGACCTTGATCAAGAAATGTATTATAAGATACTGCCCGACAGTCATATCAATGTTGCATAGTATAAACTGAGGTATCGACTGTATGCAGCGGGAAAGATCGCCTAAGCCAAATCGAACCGCCCCGACAAGAAGCTGCGAGCCGTAAAGCGCCGCCCCCGAAATTACAGTAAGTGTAAGCATCGAAAACAGCTTGCCGACAGCAGTATAGATCCTGCCCTTTGGGGTCTGCCTTATCACTATTGCCATACCGTTCATTTTATCCCGACCGCAGATCACGACCGCGCCCGTCAGAATAAGCAGCAGCATTAAAATATCGGTAAATTCGCTGTTTATATAAAGCTGTGTACCGTATGTAGGGTAATATGACGGAACATTATCCGATACATTTTCATACGCTGCGGCAAGATTTAAATTGCTTTGCTGTTCAAAGCTGCCTGCTTTCATAAAGACAGTCGGCTTGGCGTTTTGCATGGCAGTCTCTCTTAAGCGGGTCATTGTATCTTGGTAATTTTTCGTCTTCTCCAGCTCTGCCTCAAATGTCTTATCCGGAAAAATAAGCTCCGCGGCGTTGTTCTTTATATATTCGTTTGCCGTATTTCTCGCAATTTCAAGCTTACTTTGACTGTCGGCAATAAGATACTCACGCTGTATCCGGCGTATACATTCGTCCGGCACACCCTCGACGGGATCATAGCTTAGCGCCGAGGCGAGATTTAGCGTAAACAGTACCGCAAAGAGGATAACGGTCAATTTGCTCTTTACGAGCTTGTATAGTTCATACCCTATTATCTTCATCTGCGAGTGCCTCCGTACTCTCATCGGGAAAATACTTCATGTATGCGTTTTCGAGATCACGGCATTCTTCGGGCAGCGCGGCGCAAAGCTCTTCTACACTGCCGCTTGCGGCAATACGCCCTTGCTTCATAATTATTATTTTATCCGCAATGCTTTCCACGTCCGAAACGATATGCGTACTTACTAATACGGTTTTGTCTTTAGCTATGGAATGAATAAGGTTGCGTATTATGACCCTCTGCTTTGGATCAAGTCCTGCCGTCGGCTCATCGAGCAATACCAATTTCGGGTCGCCGAGCAACGCCTGCGCCACTAAGACCCTCTGCTTCATACCGCCGGAAAAACTGCCGATATGCTTATCCGCGACGTCGTCAAGCTCTACGCTTTTCAGCAGGCTTTCGGTCTGTTCGCGCGCGGATCTTGTGGGTATTCCTTTCAGCGCAGCTATATACATCATAAACCGTCGCGCGGTAAAGTTGTCATAAAGCGATTGCTGCTGCGGCATATATCCCACCTTGGCGCGAAATTGGCTTCCGAGCTTTGTTATATCCTCTCCGTCCCATAATATCTTAGAACCGCTGTCAGGTGCAAGATTATCCGAGATAATGTTCATCAGAGTGGATTTTCCCGCGCCGTTAGGGCCTAACAGTCCGTATATTCCGACGTCGAACGTCATATTAAGATCGGCAAGCGCCTGCTTTTTGCCGTAATGCTTGTTGAGATCAGTAACAGTAAGCATATTTTTTTCCTTTATCGTATAGCTTGTACGTTTTCTGCCTTTATTACATCGGCACTGAATAAGTCCATTCTGTCGTCCTGCCACGAAAGCTTTAGATCGCTCACCGTCAACTTTGCTATGCCGAACGGTTTTGTATCAAAGTCTTTGGTCAGCCAATCACAGCTGTCGGTATTGCCAACATAAAAATATACACAGTCGCCGCACAGACAAACATTTGTTTTAGATGTATTTGAGGTTAGAAATGTTTCGGTAATATCCCCCGTTATGTTTGGGGAAAAGCCGAGAGCTTTTTCGAGACTTTCGGGATACGGGAAAAACAGCACGGTGTTTTCCTCCGCTATATACATATCCTCGCCGAGTACAACATATATAACACCCTCAAGCTCTGCCTCTCCGCTCAGCGTCATATCGCTTGAAAGTATTTCCGATACGGCAGGCTTAGAGGTGCCGTTTTCACGGTCGTATTCAAGCATTTCTTTTATTGAAGAATGTGCCGAGGTGACGGTCAGCCCACCCGAAGTGATATCTCCCACTGACAGCGTGACTAACTTTTCGTCCTCGCTTTTCGGCAGTTCGCCTTTATAATGTCCGTCTGAGCCAAATTCGTCAGGCGATTTTAAGTCGTCGGCATAAAACGTGTCATTTATTTTCCGCCCGACGGCAAACGGAGCGTTCCATACTTTTTTCTCACTGTCATAAGCGCAGCCGTCTTTATCAGCAAAAGTGTCGGTTTTGTCCAATATAAAATATTCGTCGCCGTGATAGATCTCCCCTATAAGCTCCGTCTGAGATATTACGGGAGCGCTTGTGCTTTCTGTACTTGCGCACCCTGCAAGCAAAAGTGCGGCGATAAGCGGTAAAATAACAGCTTTGTATTTCATGTCGCACCTCTTATACGCCGAGAATATCGGACTTAGCAGCCTTTTCCTTAACGACTGTCCGAGTGTCGGGATCAAGCACGTTAAGAATAAAGCTGTCCTCATATTCCGCGACGACCTGAGCATAAACGCCGGTTTTGTAGTTAATGTTCTTTTTTACGGGATCATCCGCCGAAAGGTCGTAATAGTACCAATTATTTTCGTCTTTTTGGAATAACAGATCTCCCACTATCATACAGTCATAGGATATTTTTTCTCCGCGCAGTATAATATTTTCCTCCTTGTCGGGAGTGATTATTTCCACGCTGTTTTCCGTATTATAGGCGTAATATTTTTCGGTCATCCTTACCGAAACGGCGTCATGAACAAGCTTATTTTCCGCTATTTCGCCGCTCGCCATATCATATACCGAGTTGTTAAAGTATAACTTGTTGTCATACATTCCGAGCAGCGCGGTCTGATTATCCTCGGTCGCGCCGAAATCGGTAAATTTCCCGCTGGAAATATCCAATACCCCGAAGTGATATATCATTTCGTCGGTTTTCGCGCCGTTTTCGTCATATACGCTTTCATACGGGAAGAACATCAGCGTGTTGTTTTTAATGCAGCTTTCTGTCGTCCAGTCGCAGGACAGCCCGTCTATACGGCAAATGGTTTTTTCTAAGGTGCCGAATGGATCCGAGCTGTGCAGCTCCATATAATCTACAGGCTTGCCGTTTTGAGTCTCGGTGAGGTTTATGAGCCAGTACAGCTTTTCTCCCGATAAAAACGGCAGATTTTCTTTCCCATATGCAAGGCAGGGCAGCCCCTCGTCGGTGGTATAATTGATATGCTCGCAGTTTATCTGATTGCACATTATTATAGTTTCCATATCGGAGTATTGCAAAAAGCTCAGCTTTGCGTCATTGGTCACTATAAGCTCACCGTCGTTGTATGTAGTCCCGTAAAGGTGAGTTATGTGCGCAGAATTATCTGTCTGCGTTTTAGAGCAGGCAGCAGTCAGGACTGCCGCAGCGGCAAGCATCGATAATGCGGTTATCTTAAATGCTTTGTTCATAATTATTCTCCGTTTGATTTATTCTAATAAACTCCTCCGTCAAATTGACGGAGGAATTTTTGATATTGTATTTAAATATCTGTCAGTAAAAGCTTATTAGTTTTAGAAAATGTTATCTGTAGCTCGGTATCCAAAAAGCAGTGTACGAGTCCGAAGTGCAGTCTATGGCAATGTCAACATATTGCAGCTTATAACCTTGCGATTTTGCTGTATCGGGTACGCTTATTGATGTAGACAGCGTGGATGTGGTTGAATTTTTGTTTGCAGAATTTTTCAATGTCTTTACAGAAGTAGCTCCGTCTCTTTTTGGCAGAATATATTCGCCGTAAATCGTAATCTTTTTTGTTCCGTTGGGAACGATGGAGCCGGTGTCAAATTGATATTTTGCTGTGGCTTTTTGATTGTTTTGGTCAATGGTATAGGACATTGTAACCCCGTGCGTTGCTCCCATAGCGGTGTACTTATATCCTGAATCGGATTTATATATCGCTTGAGTTGCGCTTGAGGAGATAGCCATAGAAGATATTGAAGAAATTACAGCCGTGATCACTGTCAAGGATACGAGAATTTTTTTAAGTTTTTTCATTTTTATCACTTCTTTCTTTTTATTTAAGATCGGTTATATTATCCACCGATACCGCATATGCGCTTAGCCGGCACGCACCGCCGCGCACGGTAAAGGTGTAGGTAAGGTCGCTGAGCGTTAAGGTCGCTTCTTTAATGAAAGCCTCGTCGGTAAAATAATCAGCCTTGATAACGTCGCTTTCCTCGTCGGGAGAATGAGCGTCCGTGGTAAATTTGCCGTCATTTATATACCCGAGATATATAGGCGGGTTTGAGGTGCTTATAGCATATTGCGGATCGTAGCTTATATTGCTGTAGTTATAAATTGCCGTAAACGGTAGGAACGTATTCTGAATATCGGGCAAAGCGAAGATATAAGGCACCGCGTCGTGATATTCTTCTGAATACGGCATAAACCATACCTCGGTTTGCCCCGTCCCCCATTGCTCGGCCTCTTCCGACCCGGGCTCATTTGCGCCGTATCTATCCTCGTACAGTATGCCCTTAAGCTCGACCGAGCCCTTGAGCTTTACCGTGTTGTCCATTATATCATAGCCGAAGCTTACCTTTTTATGAAGCGTATGGCTTAAAAAGATATGCGGCTGTACGCTCATGGTGATAGTGTCTATTTCTAAGCCCTTATCGCCTATCTTATCACCGTCTTTCAGGGTGGTCTTTTTATTTAAGAGGTAGCTGTTGTTGTAGTACTCGTCGCGCTCGGCATTAAGGTATAATTGATTATTGAGGTCATAATTCGCGGGATTTTTCACGCTGTTATCGTCAAAGGGCTCGTACTCATAGCCGGTTATCGCCCCGTTCATCATATAAGATTTTGTCGAGTTGTCCGAGCTGTCAAACATTGGGTCGACTTCAAGATCGGCGAGCTTTATTATCGTGCCGTCCTCGAGGCACATCTCATTTTCAATGTCCTCGGTGTAATGCTCCGGCAGGTCGTTGTATTCATCCTCGATGAACGGATCGTCATCGATCTCGGGATCGGTGTCTTCCGATTCTGTTTGGGAAGTTTCGGGTTCGCTTTCGGTTTGGGGGTTTTCGACGTCGCTCGCCTGCGTCGCGGAAGTTTCGGGAGAGGTAACGCTCGATTCCGGAGCGCTGCTGTTTTCCTCGGACTGCGCACAGCCTGATATCATAGTTGCTGCCGCCGCCGCCGCAAGCGAAATGCATAAAAGCTTTCTCAATTCTCTCATAGCTGTTTATACTCCTTTATTTATGAAATCAATTCGGGGGTATCTTTTAGCAAAATTAGCATAGGTAAAGGTTTGCTTGTTTATTTGGCAATGGTTTGTGTAGTTAGATGAGCCCGACTCCAAAAGGCTTGAATTAGAGCCGCCGCCGTTAGCGTCATAAACGGTTATGGTCGTTGCTGTCCTGCCTGCCAAAATCAGAGAGTGCTGATTGTTATTAGCGGTTCTCACTCTTATGTGAGTTCCTATCGGCACATCCATTGCAAAACGCTTTAAATTATTTTCGGTTACAAACAAGTAGTCGTTGTCGATCGTGCCCCATCCAAATTCATATGTGTATGAGCTTGATAATTTTTTGCCGAATACTCCATCGTACATAAATGCGGCAAACCCATAGCATTGGTATGCACCATCATAACATCCGCATGTGGCTCCTGACAATTCCGGAGAGGTACTATGCGAAGAGCAGGTGCTATATCCGTTTACAAAATATTTTCCCGCAGAAAGTTTGACCGTACTGCTTCCTTTGGTAAAATAGCAGTAATCTATATTTTTATTACTGTCGTATTTGATTTTTGGCGTATAATTTGTAAAATATGTCGCGGCTCCTGCCGGCGCAGTTAATGCGATAGCTGTTGTAGATACGACAGATAATGCGGTAAACGCCATAATAACTTTTTTGATTTTTTCCTTAAATTTAAATTTCATAAAATCACTCTCCTTTTTGCTGAGTTAATTAGATTAATATATTGCTTAAAAGGTTAAAATGCTATCTCATTATTCTTGCCTCCTAAAAGATAGTTTTTAATTCCCCCGGGGTTCATAAATTATAATCCTCTTAATTTAAAAATGGGACAAAAAATTTTAAAAATTTTTAAAAAATTCGTCCGTCAATTTCCACTCGTTCCCGATTTTTGTAATTTTATTAGATATAAATCGGTATGAGATGATATTTTTCTTAAGATGCTTTTCTATATATTGATATTGAGGGACAGCAGTCAAAATACATGCGTTTTGAGCCGTTGTGTCATATACAAGCATTTTTCGATCTTTATAACCGCATTTTATAAAGCTAAAGCTATCAAAATTGCTGCCGCAAAACTCGCAAAAGCTTTTATAGCTGAATTTGCCCTCAAATATCATTTTATACTTTTCGTATAGTTGTAATTTCACCATATCGGTAAAAGAGCTTTTGCTCCGAGATATCTTATTAAACAGCTTGAATTGTTCTCCTACTAAGCGATATGCTTCACAAAACACCTCAGGATCGGAACAATATCTTTCTATAGGTATAATAAAACCCGAATTTGACGTGTTTTCTATATTCCAAAACAGATCCGTGTCCTCGATATATTTTTTCGTAACACATTCAATTTTGCGATTTTTCATATTGATCTATCTCGCTTTCTTTAAGTTATATTTGCTGTCTATTGCTTTATTGTGCGGCGTTATCCGCCGCGGCAAAATTATCTCGGGCGGTTCTCATATATAACTCGACCGTTGGTAAGTGATAGAAGTTTTACGAACTATGATTTGACAACAAATTAAAAATACTGTATAATGTATTTGGATGATTATTTTGGTCGAGGTGAGAATATGTTGGCGTTTAATATGTCAATGGCGGACACCCCCGAGGAAAAGACGCTTATCGAGCAGCTGTATAACCGCTACAGTCAAATGATGTATAAAATTGCTTTTGGGATACTTCATCAGAAATTAGACGCGGAGGACGCGGTGCATAATACGTTTATCAATCTTATACAAAGCCGCAGCCTGTCAAAGCTCGGCGCGGCAGACAGCTATGAAACCAAATCATACATAATCGTATCCGTTAAGCACGCCGCTATCAAAATTTATAATAAAAAGAAAAGGGTCGTTACGGAAGATATAGACGAACATTTTGAGCTGTCTGACGGAATGTCTGTCGAAGATATCGCGCTGTCCGCTCAAAGTGTAGAAGAAATAAAGGCCGCTTTATCCGAGCTGTCGGATAAGGATTATGAATTATTGTATCTTTCTGCTTTTCGCCAAAAGTCAACTCAAGATATAGCCGATATGCTTGACCTGCCTTATGACACCGTACGCAAGCAGCTATACCGCGCAAAGCAGAAATTAAAGAAGAAGATAGAGGAAAAGCGAGGTGTGGCTGTATGACTTATAATGAACTTTTAATGCAGGCATTTGCCGAGACCGCAGACGAGCACTTTTCACAATATGACCTTACGTCCGAAGAAAAGCCGCACCGTTTTTCTTTAGTATACAAGATAAAGAAGAAAAGCGTTTTAAGACTTGCCAAAAAATATGAAAAGCTCGAAAATACAGTTTATATCAAAAAGCGCAGGCATATGCCGCTAAAGAGAATGGCTGTGCTTATAACCGCAATATCCGTATTGGCAGCTCTCGGTATAGCGGCAGGCGCAGGATATGCTGTAATAAGAAAATTTAATATATACACCCAAAGCAGTCATTCTTTTGGCATAACTTATAATGAAACGGTATTAGATGTCGATTATTCAAAGTATGATATTAAATCCGAAATTGCTATGGATGAATTTTATTGCTTGCCTGAGGAAAGCGGCTGCACTTTTGTCGAAAGAGGAATGTACGATCAACAGATGAACTGTATCGAATACGACAGAAACGGAAAGCTTGTATCTTTTGGGCAATACGTCTCCGGTACCGGTTTGTTTATGGATGATATCAGCGATGTTGTTTTTCATGATGTAGTGATAAAAGGCGGCGACGGAGTGCTTTGCACCGAAACAGACAGTGAGGACAAGTCGCTGACGTGGGTACAGGACGGATATATATTCGATATATATGCAAAGGAAATATCCGTAGAGGAGATAATGAGGCTTGCGGAAATGATAACTACCTACGAGGCCGATCCGTCTGAGTTTTATCAGCCGTCCGATACCTTTGATTTTCATTTTTTGGACTACGGGATAAAGGATACTATTGAAGAGCAGTACTGGCTTCCGCCCGAAACAGGCTATGAGCTTGTCGATGAAAGAACAGAGGAACATTCTGTCCAATTAGATTATTATCATAACGGTGCTCAGGTTTCATTTTCGCAGAGTGTAAACAGTAATATGGGTGTCGACGTAGGGTTTGATATCTATAAGGTGTCTGTAAAAGACTCAGATATTGCATATATTTGCAGATATGATGACGGAGAAGATAACTTGACGTCTATTTCTTGGGTATATGACGGATATGAATTTGATATTAATTTTTTTGACTATAATATTACTGATGAAGAACTGATTGGTCTCGCGGAATCTATAGTTGTTCGTGACTGATATAAGAAGAAATTATATTGTCAATATAGGGCTGTAATAAGACCGGGTCGTTTCCGTTCCGTTTGACATTTCAATTGTCACATCACTTTTCAGACGATATTTGCCGCTTGGTGATATGGAAGATGATAAATTTGTAAGTGTGAATTCGGCTTTTAGAGGAACCATTTTTTTCCACTCTGTAGTATCTTTCCAATAACCGAATTTACTGTTATAATTTTGCAGGGTTTGGTATATATATGTACATTTTCTGCCTTCTACCGTCAAATTGACTTTTGTAGTGCAAGTAGCTATTTTGCTTGAAAAAGATAATATTGATTTTACAGGTTTATTATCTGAGGTCTGAGGCTCATACTCGCCCGTCGTATAGTTGACCTCGTCGACTGCAATAGTATCATTTTCGGATATGTCGGGCTGAGCGGCATAAGCTAATGACGAACATACACAAATCATTGATGAGAGTGCCAAAAGAATAGAAATAAATTTTTTCATCTTAATACCATACCTTTCATACTGACGGCTCTGCTGATATTTGATCATCGGCAGAGCCAAACTTTTCGACCCGATTTAAGGGCCTTTGTAAATATAAATCCGTAAAAAGTAAATTTGGGACAAAAATTATGAATTTTTTTATAAAATTAATTTAATAAAAACCCTAAAGGTCGGGTTGATAGGAGACAATGAATATGGACATAGCAAAAAAGGAAAAGAATTATGCGCTGATATCCGCGATACTTTTCACGGTGTATACGGTTTTAACTTTATGCGAGGACGTGTATTATCGCTTAGAGGATCTTAGGGCATTTCCCGAATACGGAATAAACGTCGCTTCTCTGATATTAGACGCTATGTTTTATGTTTCTTTGATAATAATCATTGTCGCTCTGTTTCGTAAGAGCAAAACAGCGTTGACTGTCGGAACGGCCGCGACTGTTTTATTTAGCGCGATACCGTACATTATGAACCTGATAATGGGAAATTATGACGCGCTGGGAGAGGAACACTCGACGATAGGCAAGATATTTGTACTGTCGATAGCCGCTTATGCCGTGTTGTTATTAATGCTTATATTAAGCTTTAGAAAAGCTGACGCTGTTATAAAGCATTTATGGTTTTTGCCGAGTTTAATTATTTTGATTTATTACATAATATATTACGCTGTAGCGACAATTGAATATAGTTTTAATATTATATACATTAAGGGTATTGCTATCGCAATAGTTCAAGCCGCCGCGCTGTTTTTCGCGGGACTTTGGCTTAATGTGGGTGCTCGGTCCGCTGATACGAAAGATGACGAGCAGCCTGTCGGCGTTAGCTGAAAAAGTTTGCGCGCGACAGCCGAAGATGATTTTTAGGAGAAAAAGCGGCAAATAAACCCGCCGTCGCACCTTATGCACCGAAAACGTCCCATTAAATATGGTGTTATATATCAAAACGGCGGGATAGACATTCTGCTTGATATGATGTCACCCGACAATAAAGCCGCTGCTCGAAAATCAGAAAAATTTATTAAAATTTTATCGGCATAATGTTGTCAGGGTCTTATCTACTGTGATATCTACTATCAAAATACTAAAGCAGGCATACGCTTGCTTTTTTTATATCTTAAAGCTAATCAATATTCATCGGTTGGCTCGGGCGGACTATAATGTTTACCGCCACTCTTTTCATTTATTTTACAAAAAATTGCGCATAAATAAATTTTTTACAATATACCTATTGCAAATTATTTTAAAATGTGATATATTTATTTATATATAGATATTTGCATAAACTTAAAGTGTAAAATATGCGCTCGATAAATAGCTTGCCCATGTCATTACATTGCAAAGCTGCATTTTGACAATTACCGTCTTATGCCGTAAGACGCAGCTGTGGCACTAAGAATTAAGCGGCATGCGTATCCACTGCTTATTACGAAATGTTTACCCCGCAGCTATAGAGGCGGGCGTCTTGCTTAAGTTTTATGTGATATATCGCTGTTCCAAGGAGGAAAATACCATGAAAAGGACTTTTTTATGCAGACTTACAAGCGCGATAGTTGCTTTGTCTATGCTGTTAATTCCCGTGCCAACGGGAACTTTCGCCGTTGAAACGGGCCCTGATACGGCGGAAATGGCTGCGACAAATAATGACATTGAGACGGATATTGAATCGGGAGTAATTACTCCTAATTCGGAAACGACGGATAAGGATGGTTTCCCTGACGGAACAGACGAGCCCTCCGAGACTGATGAGCCTGCTGAAGCTTTCGTGACCGAACTGCCTGCCGAGACCGAAGCCACAACGGCGACAGGTGAAATCCCTGCGGAGACGACAGTTTCGGAGGGAGAAATTTCAGACGAAACGGATACGGCAACGGAAACTTCCGCTGCGGACGAGACTGAGGAAACGGAACAGGACGAAATTGATCTTTTAGAGTTGGAGCAGCATATTCACGATGGTATCACGTTCGAGCCGCTTACTTATGAAAATAATGGTAATTTATATACCGGTAATTATTATTTAACTGAAGATTTGAGCGGCGATTCTTATGAAGGACTAACTATAAATGGGGACGTAAAAATTTGTCTTAATGGACATCGTGTTGACTTTTTTAAATTTACGGAAGACAGCACACTTTCGATCTATAATGACGATACGGAAGGAATGGGGTCTATAGAAGAAATTGATACCGACGCTCCCCAATATGATTATGGGACTAAGGATAGCAACACATTAAATATATATGGCGGAACAATAAATTTTTACGATGGTATTTTAAGGTGCGGAACTATTAATATATACGGTGGTAAAATTACATCATCATATAATTTGTATCTTTACGGCAGTAAAGTGAATATATCCGGCGGTTATTTTGATGGTAATACTGATAATATAAGTATTGAAAGTGATTCTGAACTCTATCTTTCCGGAAACCCGACAATAGAAAGTATATTTGTCTATGATTCAACACTAATAAAAATAGATTCTCCGCTTGACCCGTCATTTAATTGCCAAATTTCAGTTTACGACGGAACAGGCTTATTTGCCGAATTGAGCGATGAAAGCTACGCAAGCGAGAGCAATTTCATTTCTCCGGAGGGCTACACCGTTGTAAAAGTCGGAACAAAGCTGTATCTTTCTGACCATGTACACGAGGACGGTACGGAATTTATTCCTTGGCTCGATACCGACGCTCTGCCCACCGAAAGCGGAAGCTATTATCTTACGGCAGATGTTACTATCAGTCAAGAACAGGTTAAAATTGAGGGCGATGAGGATATAAAAATTTGCCTGAATGGAAAGAAAATAACTTTTACGGCGGATATGGCATGGCTTTATGTGCTTAACAAAGAAGCCGATCTTGACATTTATGACGATAGCGGAGAGGGCAGTATCAATAATGTTATGGTAGGAAGCTACGGCGGGACCTTGACATTAAACGATGTAACTATCGTAAGAGAACATAATTGCGCGGTACAATCGTATGACGGCGGTAATGTTATACTAAACGGCACAACGGTAAACGGATATGCTTCTGTGAGAAGTGGGGGCACTCTTACAGTAAACAGCGGTACCATAGGCAACAATGAATGTATGTGCGGCATAGAGGCTAATGCCGGAAAACTGGTGGTAAACGGCGGAAGCATAACAGGCACATACGGCATATTCGATAATGCGTCAGGCAGTAATTCGACTGAAGTTGTTATTAACGGCGGCAGCATATGCGGTGATGTACGTAACGGCATAATGCTGATGGAAGGTAAATTGACCGTTACAGGCGGCACAATAATATCAAACAATGCCGCATTCGGCGTCGGCGGCGCTATAAGCGTCAGCGATGTGACATTCGATCTGTCAGGCGACGCCGAAATAGATGGTGAGATACGTGTTGTTAGAGGTTGTCCGATCAATATAGTCGGCGAGCTTACAAGCAAAGAGCCGTATGAGATCTATATGGCGAACCGCGGCGTATTTGCAACGGGAGCATTTGCCGCCCGGTCTGCAGATAAATTCACACCAAGCAGTGAGCTTGCAAGCGAGGGCTACACAGTTGTAGTTACGGAAAATAATGAACTTGCAATAGATTATCCGCATTATACATATGACGATGACGGTGATTTTACATTGTTTAAAATGAAACCTCCTCGTCCGATTAGTCTGGACTCCGAAATAGCAGTCATATCTCTGCCGGAAGATTGTGATCTGAAAGTCAATGGTGTGACGGTCAGTGATGTAACCGTCATTGAAGAGAGCACAAGTCCTAAAGAATATACTATTTCCGTTAAAATATCCCGTGAAAATGGATTTAAGATCGGGGAAAATGAAATTCAAGGTGTAATTGCAGGTGACCAAGATCTTACAAATGTCAACGAAAGCGGATATTATAAAATCACGGTAATAGTCGATCCTAAAATCATATCGGCCGAATTTGACGGTAATATCACAAAGCCTTATGACGGAAATACGGATTGCAAATCAAAATTTACGTCCGACGGCTTTGTAGAGGGAGACGACGTTAATATAACAGCGGAGAGCTGTAAATTTGACAACGCAAATGCCGGAACGGCAAAAACCGTTACTGCTTTCGGCTTAACTATTACCGGAGAGCAAAGCGAATTTTATAAACTTGAAAAGGACGAGATAAAAGGCAGCGGCGATATCTCGCGGATACGGCTTGATATTCCCGCAAAGAAATATACTTATGACGGGACGACGACCCGCGAAATCGAGCTTGACGGCGGCGTAAACGGCGAGAAGGTAACGGCAACATTGACCCTCGGCAGTAAAGATGCGGGGACGTACGGCTATGACCCGAACGATAAGCCGAATTGTTATACCGTAAGCTTTTTTGCAAACGGCGTTTTAAGCGATAACTATACTGTAGGGGTTGCAGATCCTCTGACAATAGATCCGCTCATCGCCGAAATAGAGTGGCAGAAAGAAACGACGTTTATTTACGACGGCACGGCAAAAACCGTTACGGCAGAGGTAATGAACACGGTCAACGGCGACACGTTGAATATTGCATATAAAAACAACAAGGCGACGGACGTAGGTGAATATACCGCTGAGATCATATCGCTCGGCAATGGCAATTACACACTTGACGGCGCGGAAAATGTTACGCTTGCGTGGGAAATCTCCGCTGTCGAACGCGAAGAGCCAAACGTTACAATCGATTATATCGGCGAAACGCTTTTTACAAGCGAAAATATAGAATATTCAATTGACGGCGAAACATGGCTCGGTTGTGCGGAAAATATGTCGCTTAAAAAAGTCGGCTGGAACGAAAGCGAAAGCCTGACGGTAAAATTCCGCTATGCCGCGGATAATAACCATACTGTAGGAAAAGTTCAGAACGTTATCATCCCGCCGAGGCCCGCTGCGCCGAATATTTTCGAAATTACGGTGACAAAAACGCAGAATTTGATAACGGTAACGGAAATTGCGAATTGCGAATATTCGATCGACGGAACGACATGGCAGGACGGCGGAACATTTGAGGGACTGACCGAGGGAACGGAGTACACGGTAAAAATTCGCACCAAAGCTACCGATAATCAGTTTACGTCCTTTGCAGCGAAAAAGACGGTGGTAACATCGGATACCTCGTCGGGTACGACCGACCTTAAAGAGGGAGAGACCGTAGAGACGGACAGCGGAAGTATCACGAACAACGGTAAAAATGTTGAGATCGAGGATAATGACGGAAACAAGACCACGGTGACACTCCCCGACGGAGCTTACGACAGCGTGGAGGTCGACGAAAGCGGAAATGTTAAGGTTCCGAGCGACAGCGTCGTTGAGACGGGTGACACGACGATCACTCTTCCCGACGGCGGCACAGTAAAGCCAGACGGAACTATCACCGCAGACAAAGTCGTTATCGAAGACACAACTGTTTCGGGCGATAAAGTAACGGTAACGCCCGACGGAAATATAACGGTATCGGGAAACGGAACAGTCCAAAGCGGTGACACGACGATAACTCTTCCCGACGGCGGCACAGTAAAGCCAGACGGAACTATCACCGCTGACAAAGTCGTTATCGAGGACACAACAGTTTCGGGTGACGAGGTAACGGTAACGCCCGACGGAAATATAACGGTATCGGGAAACGGCAGAGTTCTGCACGAAGATACAATTGTTACAGGCGAAACGGTAACCGTTGATAAGGACGGGAATATTGCAATTGCGGACGGCGGAATTGTGTATTCACCTAACGGATCGGAAACCGTTATCGGAAAAGACGGCAGCATAAAGAATAATGAAGTTAGCATAGAGCCCGCGGATAGTGTGGATTATTGCGACGATAACGGCGAAAATCACTCCCTCAATAACGGATATATAGTGCTGGATGTTGAAAGTGCGGATAACGATAATCTCGTACAAGACTTTGAAAGCGGATCGGATATTTCCGTAATTAAGGCATATGACATCAGACTGCTATATAACGGAAAATTTGAAGTGCAGCCAAACGGTACGGTAAAGGTTACGATAGCTGCTCCGACAGGTGTTGACGGCACGGAAAAAGTTCTGCATATTAATGGAAACGGATTTGAAGATATGAACGCTGAATATGACGGTAATTCCAACACTTTCAGTTTTGAAACCGACCATTTCAGTATATATATCATAGCCGACGCAGAAACTTTCGATGAGCCCGAGGATACTACCGGTCCCGAAGAGACCGCAAGCCCCGAGGAAACCGCAGCTCCCGAGGAGACTACAAGCCACGAGGAGACAACATCTCACGAGGAGACCACAAGCCCCGAGGAGACCGCCAAGTCTGAGGAGACGACAATTCCCGAAGAGACCACAAGCCCTGAGGAAACAACGGCTCCCGAAGAGACCTCCAAGCCGGAAGAGACCACCGACTATTCAACTGACGCAGACGGCGATAATGCAAATAATCCGTCTACAGGCGTTTCACCCCATTCGGCGTTAGCGGTGACAGCCGCTTTCACGTTGGCCGTCGCGCTGTTCATCAAAAAGAAACGTTCCTAAGACAAATAAACATAATTAAAAGGCGCCGAGACATGGCGGACACGGATCGTAGAACCCCCTGATTTGCTGCAAATCAGGGGGTTCGGTTTGCAAAAAAGGTCAATTCAAAAAATTTCTCCCTGTCGTGAGCACCAATTGATACAAAAAAATAAGGTAAGTGTTATACTCCGGTTTTTGTGATGAGCTGATTTCAGAATGGACCGAAGCTTTAAGCGGTGTAAAAGATGTATCGGGTAACGCCCGGTTTTTCTTACTGATCCCTTGACAATTTTTACTGAGTTGTGTATAATGTACTTGTATCAGATACTTATACAAGAAGGGAGCGGGTCACTATGGATACTTCCGTGAAAGAAATTATTCGCAGGAGAAAAAGTGTACGAACATTCAGCGGAGAGCCTATTTCCCCTGAAGACAGACAAAAGCTGGATGAGTTTCTCAAAAAAGTAGATAATCCGTTTGCTATCCCGATAGAATTTCGGGTCCTCGATGCGAAGAAATACGGTCTATCTAGCCCAGTGATCATCGGGACGGATGAATATGTTGCCGCGAAGGTCAGCCGTATCCCCCAATCTGAAATCGCATATGGATACAGCTTAGAAAAGTTCTGCTTGTTTGCGGTATCGTTGGGTATCGGCACAGTCATGCTTGCCGCGACGATAAGCCGCGGCGCTTTTGAGAAAGCGATGGATGTCGGGGATACCGAGGTCATGCCGGTTGCTAGCCCCATCGGTTATCCGTCGGAAAAGCGATCCGTCCGAGAAAGGCTGATGAGAAAAGGGATCAAGGCCGATGAGCGTCTTCCTTTTGATACTCTGTTTTTTGAAAATTCATTTGCTCAGAGCTTAAGCCCGGAAAGAGCCGGTATCTTTCGGGATGCGCTTGAGATGACTCGGCTTGCGCCCTCCGCCGGAAACAAGCAGCCTTGTAGAGCCGTTGTCTGCGAAAACAGGGTGCATTTCTATGAGAAAAAGGCAAAGGCCATGCAAAACAATTCCTTGGGAGATATACAGAAAGTAGATATAGGAATTGCGCTTGCACATTTTGATCTGACATTGCAGGAAGTGGGGATCACCGGGCGGTTTGTCGTTGAAGATCCCGGATTAGAAACAGACGATCAGACTGAGTATATCGTGACCTATGAGGTGAATTGCTGATGGATACCAAATTCTCTTCCGCCATTCATACGCTGATTTTGATTTCCCAATCGGAAAAGCCGCTCACTTCGGAGGAAATTGCCGCGAGTGTCGGGACTAACGCCAGCTACATTCGGAGAATTATCGGTCTGCTCAAGAAAAAGGACATCGTTGAAGGTCGCCGCGGCGTCAGCGGGTTTGCCCTAAAGCCGAAAGCGGAGGAACTGACGCTCCTGCAAATCTATCAAGCTGTCAACGAAACAGAAATGCCTCGCATTTTTGACCTTCATCAAAATCCAAGCGACAAATGTATCGTCGGGCGGCATATCAAACCGGTATTGACCGAAATGTTCACGGAGGTCGAAGATACATTTTCCCGTGCGCTTGCGCAGAAAACGCTGGCCGACTGTATCAGCCTTATTCGGAAAAAACTTTAAGGAGGATTTTTTATGAACGTAGCAGAGATCGTACTCAGTCCCACAGGAGGCACAGAAAAAGTTGCCGATATCATCGGAAAACACTGGGACAAAAACCCGACAAAAATAGATTTGAGCGACGCAAAGGCAGACTTTGGCAAATGCGAGATCTCCGAGCAGGATATGGTCGTTATAGCCATACCGTCGTTTGGAGGACGTGCGCCTGCTCTTGCAATCAAAAAAGCCTGCGCTGCCAGAAAAGAAAACGAGTTGTTTTTGTAAAATAAAACGAGGTGGTGTACTATGAAAATCGGCATTATAGATGTGGGCGGCGGCTTTCGAGGTATCTATGCCTGCGGAGTGCTGGACTATTGTCTGGATAAGAATATTCGATTTGATCTCGGTATCGGCATATCGGCGGGGAGTGCAAATCTTGCCTCATATATAGCAGGTCAAAGGGGACGAAACTTTACCTTTTATACGGAATACGCTCTTAGGAAACAGTATGCCGGTGTGGGAAATTTCATACGAAAAAGATCATTTATCGACATGGACTATGTTTACAGCACACTCAGCAATCACGATGGTGAAAATCCTCTTGATTACACCGCTTTGCGTGATGATCCGATGGAATTTATCGTAGTGGCGGCAAATGCCGAAACCGGCGAGGCAAAGTATTTTGACAAGCGGGATATACGACAGGATAACTACGACGTATTTAAAGCGTCCTCGTCCATCCCATTTGTCTGCAAGCCGTATTTCATTCAAGGCACGCCATATTATGACGGTGCACTCGGTGATCCCGTCCCGATAGAAAAGGCATTTGCTTTAGGTTGCGACCGCGTGGTCGTATTGCTTACCAAGCCGGAAAATGTCCTTAGAACCTCCGAGCAGGACGAGAAGCTGGCTGCCCGTATCCGCAAAAAATACCCCCATGCGGCGGAAAAGCTGCGGCAGAGAGCAAACCGATACAACGAGGGCGTTGCGCTTGCACAGGAATATGCAAGGCAAGGAAAAGCGCTGATCGTCGCGCCTGACGACACCTGCGGCGTCAGCACGCTGTCCCGCGACCCGACAAATATGAAACGTCTTTATGACAAAGGCTATGCCGATGGAGAAAAAATCAAGGCGTTCATGTCTTAACGCTGACAGCGGGAATAATTATTTTCGGGAGAAAGAAAAGCCTTGACATAAAGGAGGGTATGTAATTGAGCAGCGCGATAATAATCGAAAACGTCGTAAAAAATTTAAGGACGCGACCGTCTTAAATCAAGTAAGCGTGAGCTTTGAGCAAGGAAAAGTCCACGGCTTGATAGGCAGGAACGGCAGCGGAAAAACTATGCTGATGAAGTGCATATGCGGTATCGTGCCGCTTACGTCGGGGAAAATAACCGTAAACGGCAAGGTCGTCGGGAAAGACGCCGACGTTCCCCAAAATATCGGCGTAATAATAGAAACGCCCGGCTTTCTCCCTAATTATTCGGCGTACAATAATTAAAATTCCTCGCCGCGATAAATAAAAAATAGGCAGGGAGGAAATTAAAAACGCGATAAAGAGCGTTGGCTTAGATCCCGACGACAAAAAACGCGTCAGGAAATTCTCCCTCGGTATACGCCAACGCTTGGGACTTGCTCAGGCGATAATGGAAGACCCCGATCTTCTTAAGGAAAAACCGACTTCGCACGAAGTCGGTTTTTTGGTGCCGTAAGGGGGGAGAACCCGCACGGTATCCGCAAAGCTTTTTGACAGCTGAAAACGCGGTTTTGCCGGTCACATTAGAACCGTATTAGAACTTGATTATAACTGCGGCATTTATGCCCGAAAGCAAGAAATGTGAAAATCTTGTGAAAGAAAGAAGAAAACTAAAAAAGTGTATTGACACCGTGTCAGAATAGTGGTATACTTTATATTGACACGATGTCAGAATAGAAATTCGGAGGTAAGATACTATGAAGAAAAATATCGGTTCAAAGCTTGCACTTTATCCCATGCCTATAACGGTGATCGGCGCAATGAACGGCGATAAGCCCACATGGACGCTTGTCGGACATCTCGGAATAATAGGTCACGACCGCGTTATGGTCAGCCTCGCCTCGCCGCACTTTATTAACGGAAAAATCAAGGAAACGAAAAAGCTGTCAATAAACCTTGTCGATGAAAATATATTGTCAAAAGCGGACTATGTTGGCTCGACAAGCGGAAATAAGACGGACAAATCGGATGTGTTTTCTTACGAGATGGGCGAGTCGGGCGCGCCGATAATTGCCGACGCGCCGCTGACTTTGGAGTGCAGTGTTGTTGACATTTACGAAACGCCGAATTTTGAAAGCTTCATCTGTACGATAGACAACACCTATGTTGACGAAGAACATCTTGACGTTGACGGGAAGATCAACTACAGCACCTTGAAACCCGTGCTGTTTGAGTTTCCGACTTATCAGTATCTGAAAACGGGCGATGTTATCGGAAAATGCCTGTCTTTCAAAAAATCGGTAGATGAAAAATAATACGGAGGTTTGAAATGAAAATGAAAAAGTTTTTGATACTTATATCGGCGGCTGTTATGTCGCTGTGCCTTACCGCCTGCGCGGGAGAGGGCAATTCAAGCGGCAATAATGTCGAACCCTCGCAAGGCGCGGAAACTTCTCAAAGCTCTTCCACAACAACGGAAACTGACAGCAATTCGGAAAGCTCCGATACATCGGCTTCTTCACCTTTATCCGAGCAAAGTGAGCAGTCCGCCGAAAGCTCCGCTTTAGAGCCAAACGGCGAGAGCGGCAAGGTGCTTGTAGCCTACTTCTCCGCGACCAACAACACCGAGGGTGTGGCGCAGAAATTAGCTGACGGACTTGGCGCTGACCTTTATGAAATTACACCGGAGCAGCCCTATACGGACGAGGATCTGGACTATGGCAATTCGCAGAGCCGTTCCTCTGTGGAGATGAACGACCCCTCGGCCCGCCCCGCGATATCCGGCTCGGTGGAGAATATGGAACAGTACGATGTAGTGCTTATAGGCTACCCTATCTGGTGGGGCGAAGCACCGCGGATAATGAGCACCTTTATCGAGAGCTATGACTTTACGGGAAAAACCTTAGCGGCGTTCTGCACCTCGGCAAGCAGTGGCTTTGGCAGCAGTGATTCTGCGCTTCGCGCTCAGCGGCAAGCGGTGCCGAGTGGCTTAGCGGACAGCGCTTTTCCGCCGACGCGTCGGAAGATGAGATACTCGCGTGGGCGAATGGTCTGGGTGTGAACTGATGAAACAAACTGTAAAACGCATCGTTGACCTTGTTATGATAATTCTTCTGCCGCTTTTGATGGCGGAAGTGCTGATCGGACAGGAGATTCACGAATGGCTCGGGACGGGTATGCTCGCGCTGTTTATTGCGCACCATATTCTAAATTTCGGGTGGTGGAAAAGCTTCCCCAAAGGCAAATACACCCCGTCCCGTGCGTTCGGTACGGCGCTTGATCTGCTGCTCCTTGCGGATATGATTGCACTCTTTGTCAGCGGGATCATGATGTCGGGGTTTGTGTTTAGCTTTCTGCATATCAGCGGCGGAATGCTTTTGGCGCGGCAGCTCCACCTGTTCGCCTCGTACTGGGGACTTATACTGATGTCGGCACACCTCGGTCTGCATATGGAGCAGTTATTCGGACTTGGCAGAAAGCTGCTTCACCTTTCCGAAAAGAACAAATCGAGGACGTGGGTACTTCGCACTCTTGCGGCCGCTGTGTCAGCGTATGAAGTTTATGCGTTTTTTGCGCAGCAGGTGCCGAGCTATCTGTTTTTGCAGACGCACTTCGTGATGTTCGACGAGACAAAGGCGGCGGTCGTGCATTTTGCCGAAACGATAGCTATGATAGTGCTGTTCGCGGCGGCGGCGCATTACCTTAACAAGCTGCTTTGCAAGGTCAAAAAATCCGAGAAGAAAAAAGGTTACGGTTGGAAGACGGCGGCTTTTGCAATTCCCGCGATTGCGGCGGCGCTTGTCGTGGTAAAGCTGAATTTGCCCGCGAAAACAGAGCCATGGCAGGGCGTTCTGACTGTTGACAGTTCAAATACAGTCAGCAGTTTAAACGCAGAAAGTTCTTCAACCATAGGCGAACCGGAGCAGGAGCCTTTACCCGTAAACGACGGTTTTGTACTTATCAAGGGCGGCAGCTTTGAAATGGGCAGTCCCGAGGACGAACCGTGGCGCTCGGCGGATGAAACTCAGCATACCGTGACGGTCAGCGATTTTTACATGAGCCCCTATGAAGTCAAGCAAAGCGACTATGCGGCGGTAATGGGCGACGATCCCTCCAGCTTTGACGGTGATGATCTGCCGGTAGAGAATGTGTCGTGGCTGGACGCAGTGGCGTATTGCAACACGCTCAGCGAGAAAGAAAACCTCACGCCCGCCTATACGGTCAACAGCGATACCGTCACATGGGACAAGAGTGCTAACGGCTATCGTCTGCCCACCGAGGCGGAGTGGGAGTATGCCTGCCGCGCGGGAACGACCACGCCTTTCAACACTGAAACCTCCATAAGCCCCGAGGAGTCCAACTACTACGGTCACTACCCTTACGAGATCGAGGATAACTATTTCTCGCAGGGTAACCTCACGACAAAGCCCGGCGAATACCGTCAGACAACGGTCGCGGTGGACAGCTTTTCACCTAACGGGTTCGGGCTGTACAATATGCACGGCAACGTCAGCGAATGGGTGTGGGACTATTACGGAGAATACGATACCGCAGATACCGTTGACCCTACGGGTCCTAAAACGGGAACAAGGCGCGTCTATCGCGGCGGCGGGTGGAACGATTTTGCGAAAAATATGCGCTCGGCGTACCGCGCCGCTTTGCCCGAGGACAAGGGCAGCTTCAACCTCGGCATACGGCTTGTACGCAACGCCGTAAGCGGCACGGGAAGCATCGTCAGCGCGGAGACGGGTAAGGAACCCGAGACGGGCGGCAAGACGCTTATTGCGTTCTTCTCTTGGGGCGGCAACACGAGGGGCATTGCGCATGAGATACAGTCGCAGACGGGCGCGGATATTTTCGAGATCGAGCTTGTCAATCCCTATTCCGACGACTATAACACCGTGCTCGATCAGGCGCAGCACGACCAAAACATTCAGGCGCGACCCGAGATAAAGAATAAGGTCGCAAATTTCGAGCAGTACGACACGATAATTCTCGGCTACCCGAATTGGTGGGCGTCAATACCCATGCCGATAGCGTCTTTCCTTGAGGAATACGATTTTTCGGGGAAAACGATCATCCCGTTTTGCTCCCACGGCGGCGGGCGCTTTGGGCAGAGCCTTACGGCGATAGCTAAACTCGCGCCCGACGCGGTCATGGGAGAGCCGCTGTCGGTGCATTATTCGGGCGGGAGCGGGCTGTCGGAGGATATTGCAAAGTGGCTCGGTGAAAATAATATACAGTAAGATAAAAAAAGAAAGGAAAAGGTGATGCATGTGAGTGAAATTTTAGTAGCTTATTTTTCAGTAAGCGGAAGAACAGCGGAAGTTGCTAAAACGCTTGCAAAGTCGGCGGGCGCGGACATTTACGAGATACAACCCGCCGTTCCTTACACGCAGCCTGACCTCAACCGGATGAACAAGAAGTCGCGCAGTTCGGTTGAAATGAGCGACAAGTCGAGCCGCCCCGCGCTTGCCGATAAAAGCGCGGATATTGCGGGGTATGACACGATTCTTCTCGGGTTTCTGATTTGGTGGTATGTCGCGCCGACTATCATCAACAGTTTTCTTGAAAACTATGATTTTTCGGGCAAGAAGATCGTGTTGTTCGCAACTTCCGGCGGAAGCGGTTTCGGGAAAACTGTCGACAGCCTGAAAGGCTCTGTTGCCGCAGATACGCAGATCGTCGAGGGAAAATTGCTGAACGGCAAGCTGTCGGAAACCGAGCTTAAAAGGTGGGTAGACAGCTTATGAAAATCATAGTATTAGAGGGCAGTCCGAACAAAAACGGCTCGTCTAATATGCTCGCCGACGAATTTATCCGCGGCGCAAAAGAGGCGGGGCACGAAGTTGCGGTTATTGACACCGCGCACGCGGATATTCACCCGTGTACGGGCTGTATTCATTGCGGGTACGAGGGACCGTGCAGTCAGCATGACGATGTTGACTTAATATGCCCGCAGATATTGGCTGCGGATATGATAGTGTTCGTAACCCCGCTATATTATTACGGAATGAGCGCACAGCTGAAAACGATGATAGACCGCTTTTGCGCGTTCAATAGCAGCATTCAGCGAAAGCATATGAAGTCCGCACTTATATCTGCGGCGTGGAATGCAGACGGCTGGACTTTTGATTCGCTTGAAGCGCATTATAAGACCCTTGTGCGCTATCTGAATTTTGACGATAAGGGTGCGGTTCTCGGCAAAGGCTGCGGCACGCCGTCAATGACGCGGCACTCAAAATATATGCAGGCGGCGTATGACCTCGGCAAAAGCTTATAAAATAAGGAGGCTCAAAGTATGAGAAGACGTATATTGCCTTTATTTGCATTGCTTCTTACAATGGCATTCACCGGCTGTGACACACAGAGCGCGCCTGTAGAGAGCGGCTCCGACACTTCGGAGCATATATCGTATAATGTAAATCCCGATACTGATTTTGAAAGCAGTGTCACTCCGCCCGACAGCTCAGACAGCGGCGCAAACGACAGTGCAAGTGAAAGTTCCGCGAGCGTTAATTCAACTGACAATACAAGCGAAAGCACCACGTCGGGCGGTCAAACAAACACCGACGCTCCGACCGTGTATATGACATCGGACATTTCCCCCGAGGGAATGATGTCGGTGTATAATGCGCTCGGTTGGCAGCCCACGGGAAAAGTTGCCGTAAAGCTGTCCACGGGCGAGCCGCCCGCAAGCAATTATCTTCGCCCCGAGCTGATAAAAGACCTTGTTCAGTCGGTAAACGGCACTATCGTTGAGTGCAACACCGCTTACGGCGGCTCTCGCAGCGAGACCGCTATGCACTATCAGGTCGCAAAGGATCACGGCTTTACCGACATCGCCGACTTTCAAATACTGGACGAAAACGGCTCTATGACATTGCCCGTAGAGGGCGGCTCGGTCCTTAAAGAAAACTATGTCGGCGCGGCTTTCGGCAATTATGATTATTACCTTGTGCTCTCCCACTTCAAAGGTCATTCCATGGCGGGATACGGCGGAGCGATCAAGAATATCTCTATCGGTCTTGGCTCAAGCGAGGGCAAGGCGTGGATACACAGCGGCGGCACGAGCAAAACCAACGCTTGGGGCGGCGAGCAGAACGCTTTCTTAGAGGCAATGGCGGAGGCGGGAAAGTCCGTGTCCGATTATCTGAGCAACGGCGAGCGCATCGTATATGTCAACGTGATGAACCGTCTGTCGGTGGACTGCGACTGCGACGGCAATCCCGCCGAACCCGATATGCACGACATCGGCATCTTAGCTTCCACCGATCCCGTTGCGCTGGATCAGGCGTGCATTGACCTTATCTATGAGCAAAAGGACGGCGACGGTGCGTCGCTTGTTCAGCGAATAGAGTCCCGCAACGGTCTGCATACGCTCGAGCACGCCGAGGAGATAGGACTCGGCAGCCGTCATTACAGCTTGGTCAAGATAGATGAATGAAGTGCTTGAGGTACTACAGCGCGAATTCGTCTATGTGTGGTACTACTTTGATATTCAGCTAAGGCAAATTGTCGGGTACTGGATACTCGGTATGGTCGTCGGCTCTTTGGTATCGGTGTTTGCAAAGGACACTATCCACAGAGCCTTTGACCGCATACGGGATAAAAAGTGGGGCTGTGGGGCGTAGTACCCGCAAGCCTGCTCGGGATAGCCTCGCCGCTATGTATGTACGGCACTGTCCCGATAGCCGCGTCCTTTTCAAAGCACGGTATGCGGCACGATTGGCTCGCGGCGTTTATGATGTCGAGCGTGCTGCTTAATCCGCAGCTTATTATGTATTCCGCCGCTTTAGGCACGACCGCATTAGTTATTCGCATAGTGTCCTGCACGGTGTGCGGAATTGTCGCGGGTATCGTGGTGCATATTTTCTACAAGGATAAGCCGTTCTTCAATTTCGAGGGCTTCGAGCCGAGGGCGAGCCGCGACACCCACCCGAACCTGTTTTTGCGATTTGGTTTTAATTTAGGGAGGAATATCAAGGCTACGGGGCTGTACTTTTTGCTTGGGGTACTGCTTTCCGCGCTTTTTCAGCGGTATGTCCCCGCAGAAAATTTCGCCGCGCTGTTCGGCGAGGCGAACGAGGGCTTTGGTGTGCTTATGGCGGCGACCGTCGGCGTTCCGCTCTACGCCTGCGGCGGCGGGACAATTCCGCTTATCCGCGAATGGCTCGACATGGGTATGAGCATGGGCAGTGCCTCGGCGTTTATGATAACGGGCCCCGCCACGAAAATCACGAATTTAGGCGCGCTGAAGATAGTGCTCGGTATGAAGCGGTTTTTGCTGTATATCGCGTTTGTAATGGCGTACTCGCTGGTGACGGGATTGATAGTTGATTTTATTGTATAAAGGTAAAACCTCGCCTGTCGATAACGGTACAGACGCTCGTAGCTCTGTCTGCAATAGATCGCATAGAAGCAAACCCCCTCTCCCTAAATTCCCCTCCCACCGACATTCCGCATAACAAAAGCAAAAACCGACCCTTAGCAGGTCGGTTTTTTGTGTCAGAGAGTGACAAAAGAACCCGCCCTGTATCCGCAAAGCCTTTTGACAGCTGAAAACACGGTTTTGCCGTTCATATTAGAACCGTATTAGAATTTGATTAGACCTGCGGCATTTTTATGCCCGAAAGCAAGAAAAATGTATTAACATTCTATCGGTGTGCTGTTGTGAGGCTTTATCGATTGGCAAATAGAGCTGTGTAAGAACGGGTCGGTGTATTTGAAAGCAGAATTATGGAAAAAATTTAGCGGCACGGTTTGAAATTGTGCCGCTTTAATTTTGTTGGCGGTTTATTTGTGAACTCGACAAACCGGAATTTGTAAATCACTTTTTTACCATAAATTTTAAATAACCGTTAATAGTATGAATAATAAAAAATACTGAGGCAGTGCCAACTAATAAATAATTGCTTTTCCATAATCCAAAAAACAAATAGTATAACGGAACAACTGCAAATTGACTTATTACAATTAACCAACTATATTGATAACCGAGGTAGTAAAATGTCCACCCTACAAAGTTTATCAATATCATTAGAATAGTTACTGAAAAAATATTATTTCTTTTGGTGTGGTTATTGAAAATAAAGGACTATCGTCTCTGACTATTAGGATCAACAAAAACATAGATAACACACCAAATATACTTTGTATTTTCTCTATCCAAGGAATTTCATTCTGTTTATTCATTATGGGATTTAATGTTGGCTTTATTAAAGGCATAACAATATATGGAATTTCTTGAATAACAAATGCAATAATTCCAATAAAAGATATTCACAAATAGTAATTCTTAAATAAATGTACAAACTTGACCATATTTTCCTCGTTTTATAAACTACGAATTATCGGACAGTTCTCAATAAGTTGATTATACCATAAATTGCGGCTGACCCGTCAGACGCGGGCGGCGCAAGCCGTCGGGCGCAACGCGCCCAAATTTATGATACAATGTTCTCAGCTGCCTGTGTAAACAGGTAAC
>CANQED010000011.1 GCA_947594425.1 uncultured Ruminiclostridium sp. | reverse complement strand
AAATTTGTGGGTATATCGTATTTATGCTCCTTGAAGAAATTATTTTCCGCGAGGTAATCATACAGCTTTTCCGCCACAATTTTATTGCCGCGCTCATTTATATGGCAACTGTCGGAAAACACCTCGCCGTAGTCGTGAGGTCGGTCGAATATGTGATTGATATCAAAAAACGGTATCCCGCGAGCGCGAAGCCCCTGCAGACATATCAGGACGATATCGCCCTTTTTGACCGGCAGGCGGTTGAGATTGTAAAAAATATCCTGATACCGCCCCGCGTAAAACTGCGACGCATTCTCCACAAGATACTCATGCCCTTTATCATTAAATATTTTTTGCAAATAGCTCTCGATGGTTTTATCATAGGGCGCGCCGATACCGTAAAACGTGCATGTCCCCATGCACCATACGGTATTTTTGTACTCGCCGTCTTGGTACGCGGTCTTGCGAACGCCGTCGTGTATCATCACCAGCGGGTGGTCGTTATCGATAAGGTCGCTCGCCCCGTCGGGGTTAGTCCTCGCGTCGGACAATGCGAGGATAGAGAACACCTCGTCGTTTGTGTAGCCAAATTCGTCAAACCGCGTCTTGAGCGTCTTATCTCCCCTGTTCTTCAATTCGGCGCGCAGTGTATGTATGCTCTTTTTGGCGACGAATTGCTCGTATTCGGTCGAAAGCTCGCCGCTTTTCATCATCGGAACATTACATAACACGACATTGACGCCGGTGTGAGAATTAATATATTCGTACAGCGGTCTCTCCGAATAGACGTACTGTATGACCTGTCCGAGCAGCTTATCAAAATATACGGTCTTATCGGCAGGCAGCTCTTTAAAGCGGTTGGTGGTGAGCATAATTATCTTGTCATATCGGCCGATATCGCCGAAATTTATCGCACTAAACCGCTGTCCGCCCAAAACGCAGGCCACGCTGTGCGAGACATTTACCGCCTCGCCCGTTATTCGGCAGAACCTCGGCATAATTCTTTTGTCATAGCGAAACTGCACATACAACTCCCACAAAAACTCTGGGTCATATGACGCTATCAGCGGATTTTTTATCCCGTTGTCCACACAGTACTGCGGCATGGAATATCCCGCGTAAAAGCAGTCCCTCATCTGTATGCATTTAAGTTGATCGGGGGTCATATAAATTATTCCTCCTTTATTTTTTCTTCATGATCATCTATTCTGCCAAGAAATTCTTTCATAGCTCTGATCGATGCGTCCTGTGCACCGTCCTCCCGCTTTGTGTCCGCAATTTCTCTTATCAATTCGACCACGGCGTCCGTATAACTGCCAAAGACCGCCTTCTTTTCAATTTGAAATTGCTGTACGGTGAAGGTGTAAAAATTTCTCGAAAGAGTGTCGTCATTCAAATTCTCCGCATACTTTCCATACAGGTATAAAGCCTCTATCTTATCGGCGTCCATCGGCCAGTTAAAAAAGCTGTTGCTTATCGCGTACCTTTTAAAAATAAACTCCGCCGCTTTTTTATTTTTTTCGCTTATCCGGCCGTTGTACAGCATAACGGCAATTCTGTTAAGCGTTTTAGAAGCTAAGCCTCGTGATGAGGCTAACAATGCAGTTTCATAGATCTGCATATCGTATTTCTTTAATTCATCAAGATTATTTATAATTCCCTCATAATATTTATTTCCCGTCAGTATCTTATGAAAGAGGGTCGGAAAATCGCTGTCGGCAGGCAGATCCGAGAATAATATTTTTACTGTTTGGTCAAAATTCATAAAGTTATGTTTTGTAATATTGATTTGTGTAAAATCCCTCAGCCACTTATCTTTCTCGATGTGAAAATATTTTTTGCCAAACTCTGCCGTTTCGTTATAATCCGTTTTGGTAAAATGATTTGTGATCAAATAATTCGGTGCGGAATTTTTTAAAATTTCAGCATACAGCTTTTTATTAAGCGGCGTCTGCGCAATATTTCCACTTATAATTCTATCAATAATATCCGAATTCTTCAGCTTGGTCACCCATGTTATAGTAACGAAAGAAGGTGAGCAAGAAAATATATCGGCGGCATCGACGATTTGATTTTCCGATAAACCGTCGTTTTGTTCGCATAGGTAAAAGCCGCAATACAGCAAAATAAAATACACAGCATAGAATTTATTCATTATTCCGGGCAGCTCAATATCTTTATTCTTAAATACAGAGTATTTCTTATTAAGCAGATTTTTATAAGACCAATAGGCAACTATCGTTAAGAACTCATCTATCAACGGTATTTCGTTACGATATATATTTAGAAAAAACAGACAATCAGGAGCTAAATAATCCATATATTTTATATAAATATTTTCGTATGACACCATCTTACGTAAATCACTTTTATACCCCAAAAAACAACTATCTCTCAAAACAAAAGGGGCAGATACAGAATAGTCCATTACGGCAATACGATAGTTTAAATCAGGCTTAAAATTGCCGTATGTTCTGACCGATAAATCTACTTTTCCGTCTAATATTGGTTGTAGTTTATTCAATGAATTCATACAAAAATCTGTTCTGCATCTTAACACAAAAACGTCATCGGGAACTTTATTTAAACCGGCATTAAATTGTACGGCCTGCCGAGTATAATTAAGGTTTATCTTAATTTTATCTTCAAACGGAGCAGATTCTACCAATATAATATCTAAAAATCTCAGCTTATTTCTCAAGCCGGTGATTTGATTTACTTCACCGACCCATGTAGACAGAACTATCCCGTCTATCAGATCATTTGCGCGCTGTTCGCAAAGCCAGGCTATTACAGAGTATAATTCAAACTCCTGACGGATAGCGCCGCACACCACCGCCCAGACCTTTTTGCCCATAATTGCCATATCATTCCTCCCGAATTCTTATCCAGTCAAAGCATATATATGGATCCTTGCCGGTAAAGTCGGTGCTGGTAAGCATAAAATACTTCAATATATCGGTGGTCGGAATATATGTCCCGGATATGATCATCCATGTATCATTTTGATACGCTCTTATCTTGTGCAATAGTGGGCAAACAGAATCGGCCTCGGCCTTTTCTGCGAACATGAGTCTTACCTCTTGGGCGTCGGTCTTCATCTTTAATTTTAAATTATAGTGGTATTGTGTCGACATTTTTAGGGTGCAATTAAGAGGCAGGAAGATCCTTTTCCATTTGTCCCCATTAGAAAGCAAATACAGTTCGCTGTCAAATTCTCTTTTAGTCCAAACGACAGGATCTAATATCTTCCAAGGTAAAGGGTCGCCCGCGTGATAATCCAAGATGTATTTTTTAGTAAAGCCTGTATCGTCCGGCTTTCCGTTTATCGTTTTTAATGCCTTATTAAACCCGTGAGTATAGCACAATTCTAAAAATTTTTGCCTATCCTCGGGCATATTCGGTACGGAAAAATATTTTTTTAATTTTTCGACAGCGTCCGGCGGTATCGGCGAGGTCGTGACATTTGGAATTTGCTGCAATTTTTCCCACAAGGAGCTTCCCTTTTCGGAATTTACCCCTACAAATGACCAGCCTTTTCCGTCATTTTTTGAAACGGGATAATAAATGCCGATCGTCAGATCCCCCGAGCTGCCGCATAAATTATATTTACAGCCATAACAAGCTTTGCGCAGGAAAAGCCCTTTATGATAATTTGTCAGCCAATCTCCGCTTTTCACCTCTTGATAAGCGGCATTTTCAAAGTTGATCCGTATAGACTCGTCACAATAAAGCTCTTTAGAGCCAAGATCCAATCTTTTTATTTTGGAATATCCCTCTCTGCTTTTTACAAACTCCTCCCATACAAAAGGAGAGGCTGCGCCGCCGCACGCGGTATTTACAAGAATAAGGTTATCATATTCTTTTTGTAAATACGCCTTTGCTCCCTCGACCTCGCAAGGAGTCCCGATAAATAAAACATTTTTATTATCCTCGAGCGCCTCCTTTATCTCGGGAAAGCACGCATGCGCATTGCTCTGCACATACGGCACACCGCATATCAAAGACACATCGTCGGCAGTCTCTAACTTTCTGTGCTTGACGCTCAAATGATCCTTCGAAAAAATAGGAGCATAGATCACCGTCTCATCATCGCGGGCAAGGCTTATCAATGCGTTAAGTATACCGCCGCCCGCCGATATCCATCGGGTATGATCATCCGCGGCAAAGCAATACCACTTTGCCTCGCTTTGCTCAACGTCTTTTACGGCGGGACATACCTCGCAGCATTTTCCGCACATCACACATTTGTCCGGGTCGACATAAGGATAAGAAAATCCCTCAAATGTCGACTTCATCTCAATCGCACTGTTCGGGCAGATATATGAACATACCCCACAGCCGGTGCAAGCAGGCTTTATAGAAATTATTGTGTTTGACATAATAAACCTCATAAAAAGATCATTTAATTTTTTAGGCGGATATATTATTCTTCCGGCAAGCTTGGTCAAATTTTGTCATTGCACTTACGTCCGCTTTATTTCCATTCCCCAAGATCACCTGTTTTCAAGCATTTTATTCAGCTGCTCTACTCTGCGTTTAAGCTCATCTATTTCTTGCTGCATCAATATCATTCGGTTGACATTGATGTTCTGCTTCATATCCATAAGCTGAAATTCGTTTTTTGCTTTGGACGCAGGATGAGCTATCGCATTTTTCAGCCAATTGTACGAGTCGTCTTTCAGCGTTCTTAATATACTCTCTGTTTTTAGATAATCTATAGGCTGCAATAGCTCGGGTCTTTTCTGTATTTCCGAAGCGTCGTATACCATACGGTCTTCAAGACCGAGCTCGCCGAGCATTGAAATAAACCGTCCCGTGCCGCGCTGCTTGTTTGCTATAGATATAAACGGCTTTCTGAATATTATAGCAAAGCATGTTCCGTGGAAAGAATCGGTGATTATAAACTCAGCATTTTTGTAGTACTTCAGAAAATCCTCAATATCCGCATTTGCTTTTACATTTTCAAGTCCAAGCTTTTTTGTGTTCTGCTCAAAATCCATTGCGTGAATAAGATTAACATAAGGCAACCCAAGCTGTTTGCCTATATAAACAATAGAATTTCGTTTTTGCTCATCAGGGTCAAGTATGAAGCTTGCGAAATATTTTTCTTTTATCTCAACGGTTGACTGCTCAATAAGCTTGTCATACTCTGTCGGGTCGCATACAAAGACCGGATCGAGCACCTTTTTAGCGTCGAGCCCGAAATTATCCCGCATTATTTCAACTCCGTAATCCTCACGAACAGAAAGGGAGTTAAATCTGTGCAGGTAATACGATACCGTCATTTTAAATTTTTCGCTTCCCTCGTATGAATTGCCAAAGGATGAAGCGTAAGAAATGATATTCTTATTAGGAGCGGCAAAGTCAAGATAATACGGCGGACCCGAATATTCCCAGAGGTACGGGCTAAAAAGCTGATCCGAGCCGGATATAAAAGTATCACATAAGCCGTTTAAAACGCCCATTTTATTCGGATGATAATTTTTGCTGATATTATAATATTTCTTGGCAAATCTTCGAGGTATAGTAGAATAATTCGGCTTATAATTCGGGTCGCCGGACGGTTTTTCTATCATCAGCACAGAATAACCCATACTTTTCAGTATTCGGTTAAGGGCAAAATAGGTAAGGGTTCCGCCATAGTTTTCGTTATACCACCAGCCCACAATGCCGATATCAAATTTTCTTTCCGCCGCTTGAGCAACCGCTTTTGAAAAGTTGTCTTCCTCCATAAGTTTAAAAAACCTGTTTCTGTTTTTATGAGAGGGCCGTGGTGCAATAAGCTGCCCGTTGCGTCTTTTGGCCAACTCTATCGCCGCGTCAAAGGGGACTTCACGAACCAAATTAAATCTGTCTTTTATCTCTTCAAAAATTTTTTCTCCTTTTAGGGAATTGAGCATTACAAGGTTTGTCCCCTTATTATCGTTATACGACGGGTCTATTTCCGATACTCCCCAAAAATCCCCTAAAGTAATATCGCCTATCCTGACGGGAGAGGCATATTTGCAGGTGCCGCAGGAAGGTCTTGTGCTTATCCCGTTTAAAAACGCTATATAATACGGGTCGTCATTACAGCCCTTATAATACTTGGTCCCGTCTGAAAATGAGATATTGCTCGTTGAGCCCCAACCGCGGGATTTATCCCGAAAATTTATATCTGTGACTTCTCTGCCTTGAGCGATATCCTTCAGATAATTTTCAAAGGCAAGGGGGGACGGAACGCCGTGGCATACTATATCTACTGTGAGAAGGTTTTCAGGCTTTTTACCCAGATAAGCGTAAAGGCCGGCAACCTGACACGGACAACCCGAAAACAGCACAAAACTCTGCTTGTCAAGCAATTCTTTTACCTTACGAAAGGTGTCGCCTATTTCGCTTTGCATATATTTTGACCGTCTTAATCTGTCGAGATTTGATTCGTCATTTATTATAATGTGTTTTACCCGATGTTCTTCTGTCCACGCTGCACCGACTACCGAACCCCCTTTTGAAAAGGCATACTTTGCTAAAGCGGTAAATACCCCGCCCGAAGAGCTTTTCATCCTTGCTTCATCATCATAATAAGCGGCGAATATCTTGCTGCGAGCCGAAGGCTTATTTACCGGCTGAACTGACGGACATATGCTGTAACACCGTCCACATTCAATACATACATCTTTGATTATCTCGGGGCATAAAAAGCCCTCGCTGTCAGGTTTCATCTCTATGGCGTTTATAGGGCATATATTTCGACACGCACCGCAGCCGGTGCAGATGTTTTTATCCACCGCTTTAACTGTCTGTGACATGGGGTTTTCCTCCTAAATCAAACTTTCACATACTCATCCGACACGTCGGCTATGTATTTATGTCTGCCGTCGACGAATTTAGAGAACAGCAGCGGGACGGCGGGCGCCGAGCCGTTTTGCTCGGGCAGCATAGCGGGGTCTATCAGGCTTAGTATCCTCAGCAGCTGTTCGAGGGTCTCGCTCTGGCTGTTCTCGCCGTTAGGGCAATCGTTAAGCTTCATAAAATACGGGCGGGTGTTGTTTACAAGAATATTCATATAATAATCGCTTACGAGCAGAGAGAATACCTTATTGTGCAATTGCACCGCGTTGTATTTCTTGGCTATTTCCAGTCTGTCCGCAAAGGACTTTAGCACCTTAACGCACTGCTCGGTGGGTATCCAGTCCTGCTTATATACGTTGCGCGAGATGTACAGCGACTTTTTGATAACGGAATTGCTTGACGAGCTTAAGACCGCCTCGGCGAGGAATACCTTTCCGCTCTCGACGGAATAATCTTCAAATTCCAACTCGGCCGCTTTTATATAATCGGTCTTAAACAGCGCGTTTCCTATCTCGCAGTCGAGATAATAATCAGCCTCGTCCTCGTCGGACTTTATCGGTGAGCCCGAATAGCACGCGCTGTCGGAGCTTTTATACAGACATAGGCATACATCGGAGTTATTTCTTGCCGCCTCGCCGACCCATTCGGACAAAGCGTCGGGGCTTTTGAGCCAGTCGTCCGGGTGAACGAAAAGCGCATACTCGCCCGAGCATATTTCTATCCCTATATTGTACCCGTCGGTAAAATGCCCCTTTACGGTGTTGTACACCCTGACCCTTTTATCCTTGTGGAGATATTTGTGGATAATCGAATAGGTCGCGGAGGACGCGCCGTTATTTACAATAATAAGCTCTATATCCCGCATATTCTGCCCAAGGCAGCTTTTTATTGTATTCTCAAAATAGCTGTAGTCGCCGTCGGCACTGATGATCATAGATACCTTGCAGCTTTGCGGCGCTTCTTCCGCCACAGAGTAAAAATATCTGAACATATCCCGTATATAATCGGGATAGCTGTATTGATACCTGAAAAAGCCTGCTTTCGTCCACATATCGGCGAGCGCTTTAGCGTTTTCTATCCTCGTATTCAGCGGCATTTTTATAAAATCGTCGTATAAAAATTCCACGCTCCACTTTATAAACTCCCTGCCCATCTTCTCCATATCGCCCGACTTCTGCCACTCTTCTGCGATATGCAAAATAAGCTTGATATGAGAAACGCACTTCTTCTCGACATTTTTATACACGATAGAATTCATAAGCGAATCCTCGCGGTACCAGCGATAATTGTACAGCTTGTCGGAAATCAGCGTTATGCCCTTTGCCTTAGGGTATATCCTAAACTGAAACGCATTGTCCTCGCCGACGTGGATATCCTCGTTTAGCCTGAAATTATTTCTGCTGAGCAGATCTCTTCTCATAAACGTCCGCCAGATAAAAGGTCGCGAGGCGTGATTTTCAAAGAGCAGCTTTTCGTCACCCGTCTTGTAATATGCGTCCTCGGGTGACAGCACCCAATCCAGCCAGCCGCTCGGCGCCGGGTCGCGCGGAAATACGTTGGCTCCGCAGATGACTATCTCGCTGTTGTCCCTTATCGCCGCCATAAGCAGCTTTTTTATCATATCCGGCTGAATATAGTCGTCGGAGTCCACAAACGCCACATAATCCCCCGTCGCCGCGGCTATCCCCGCGTTTCTCGCCGAGGGCAGACCGCCGTTAGGCTTGGTTATGATTTTTATGCGCTTGTCCTTTTTGGCATATTTTTTAAGAATAATAGGGCTCTTGTCGGTCGAGCCGTCGTCGACGCATATAATTTCTATATCCGAAAAGGATTGCTTTATTATGCTGTTCAGGCATTGAGCGAGATATTTCTCAACATTATAAACCGGAACAAGCACCGATACCATTGCCAACTTTGTCACCTCTTAATTTTTCTTTCCGAACAGCTTTTCGGTCGCTCTGCGCACGGTCAGCTTAAAGCCGTATGTTTTTAAATATATCTTCGCTTTGCCAAAGGCCGACAAATTTCCGTATTCTTCTGTCCCGATGGCTATATATTTGTTCTTTACGGTTTCGTTTGTGATCTCGACCGCTTTATCCGCCGCCTTTTCTTTTGAAACAATAAGCTTTTCCGCCTCGGCGGCATGATCATTGTCGACATATACCGTCAGCGGGTCGACGTTAGGCACAGACAGCGGGATAATAAGGTCGTCCTCCCGCATTTTCCTATTTATCTCGCCTATACGATTAAGCTCCTTTTGCTGGTCGTCAAGCTGCTTTACCGCCGAATTTATATCCACATGTGGAAATTTAAACAACAGCGGAGCTTTTACCGCATAATTCCACCAAAAGTTGCTGTACACGCCCTGGATATTCGCCCACGGCTCATTCTCGCCGAAATATAATACAGGTCGCCATGTCGCCTCAAGCTGATACTGCCCGCGGTTTTTGTACTTTGAAAAAATCGGCAGGTCGTATTCCTTTACCTTTCCCGCCCCGGTAATAAACCACTCGGCAAAGTATCCTATCTGATCCTCACATAAAAGATTAAGGATATTTACGGGCGATTTATTGCTGTCGATAAAGGGCTTAGCCTTGTCGTATATCTCGTGCTTTCTAAATCGGTCGGCATTTATAACAAAGATATCATTTGATAATTTTCTGTCGGCAGAAACATTCGTTGCCACGTCCTCGGGCAGCCCGCTTATATAATAATCGTCCACGCTGCATGTGCGGTAAAATTCTCCGAGGTCGTGCATAGCTATCGTTTTTTCGTTAAAATATATCAGCTTTTTGACATTAGGCAGGTGCTCCGATATTTCGAGCGGATAATATTTTTGCTCAAGGTCTGAGCTAATAAATTCGATCTTGCAAATATCATAAAGCTCGGACAGCTTATTAAGCTTTTGCTTGTCTTTGTCGGTAATATCGCCGCCGTGCATTAAGTAAAAGGTAAATGATGTGCCCTTTTTTGCTCTTTCAAGCGCAGAGACAATAGAAACCTCTGTCGCAAACAGGTTGTCCTTATTTATCGGATACGCTATCGGGATATTTATTTTCTCGCATACAAAATTTATGGGGTATACCTTGTATTTCAGCCCCTCCTTCATCTTTTCATAAATGAATATTCCGGTGAGCCGCTCAGATACGAAAAACCGCTTTTCGCTTATATCCGCTCTGCGGCGAAATTCTTCCAAAATGTCAAAAATGTACTTGCAATACTCAAAAAACATCTTCTTCGGGAAGATGAACATATTGCAAAAATTGCCCACATCCTGCCTCATATATTCGTCGGCATATTTCGCATATTTCGGGTACTTTTCCTTAAGTATTTTAAGTGCAAGCTCCATATCCTCAATGCGGTGATTAGCGAGATAGTGCTTGTATATTCCGTCCACCTTGCCTAAATGACAGGCAAAATCGCAGCTTTCCAGATCCTTTATCAGCTTTTCAGGGCTGTAATTGAGCGCCTCAAAATAGTGCTCGGACTCCATATCGGGTATCTCGTATACCTTTATTTCGCCCTCGTTGAATACAAAATGCCGCCGATAGTGCATAAGACCTATATAGTCGGGGTCGCCAAGCTTGTCGTAATTTTTCCACGCCCAGTACAGTGCGGTAAGCTCATTGTAGGTGCGGTTGAGCAGCGATATATTCTCCCCCGTGTCGTCGCCTATCATATTGTCAAGAAGCCACTTTAGCTTAGGGTCATCGGGCTTCATATCCTTTTTTGCGTTCGCCCGCCCGACATGGATAGGGGTCATTATCTCGTCCTTAAGCAAAATATCGGGCTTATGATAGCAAATCAGCAGCTTGGCGGTTTTCACTTGATTGTCTCCTTTAAAACCTATTATTATCGGCTTAAGCCTGTCGACCGGATACGGTCTTTTTTCTCTCTGTCACATACCCGCAATTCTTATCCGGGTCGCAGTGCACCGCGTATTTTGTAAACAAATACTGCCACGGCTTGTCGTAAAATTTATCGGTGAAAACGTATTTCTTGCGCGTCGTCGGGTCGACCGCGAGTTTTATCCTCCACGGCGGGTAAAAGGTGTTATCGGCGGGTCTCACGCCGTAGCGCCGCTCGATTTCGTCGTACGTCAGATACTCGTAATTCAGCTTGCAAAGCTCCTTGTGATTTTGCTCTGCGTCGAGGTTTTGCAAGTAATCTAAGCCTTTCAGATAATCCTCATAGCCTCTTTTAGCCGCCTCGGCCATTTTGTACTGACAGCGGCAGAGCTTGTCTTTGATTCGTTTTTTCGCAAATTTCAGCGCTTTCTTGCGGGTAAAATTCTCCGCATACATCTCGCATAAGTGCAGATAATTGCGCACATTGTAGTACTCGGCCGTAGAGTTGTACTTGGCTTCAAACTTTTCGTGCCAGATCCCCACGCCGTTCAGCGTGATTATGCGCTGTTTGCACCGCAGAGCGTACTCGACATCGTCGTATTTCATGAAAAACGGCAGCGGGAAATTTCCTTTTGCGGCGTATTTGCTCGGCATAAGCATAAACCACCAGCCGCCGTAATTTATCGCGTTTTCCTGCTCGTTGAGAAGCAGATTTTTCGCGTCTGCAAGGTCGAGAAAGTGCCCAAAGCCGCGCTGTGAGCCGTCCGGGTAAAAGTGCCCGCCCGCCTCGAATTGATAAGTCGGCTTGTCCATATACAGCATAGGCCCCGCGACAGAAAGGTCTTGATACTCAGGCTTAAGACACCTTGCGAAGCTCAGCGCCCGTTGCACGGCGGTGTAATCTATCTCGACATCGTCATCGATGAGCAGAAAGTGGGTAATGCCGCCGAGTTGCAAGGCCTCTTCCATACCTTTTTTGTAGCCGCCGCTGCCGCCATTATTCGCGTTAGATATCAGTCGGACGCTCTCGGGAAAATCGCTCTGCGAGAGGGTTTTCCCGTTGTCGACCACGATAATATTGCAGTCCGTTTTATCGGACAGGTAAGCAATATTTTTCTTCACCTGCTCCTCGCGCTTGTAGGTGCAGGTGATGATCGCACATTTAGTGGCAAAGCTCGGCGTATACGATGCCGAAACACTCAAGCTTTTAAGTTCGCTGTTACTTTCATTTGCGTACAATGCGGGGTAAAGGAGCTTTGCCCCACTCGGGATGTCGGAAAGCTTTACCGTTATGCCGCCACTCTCGGAAAGGGTCGCGGTGGCGACTAAGCTTTCTTCTGTGTGTATTTCGGCAAGAAATTCGCCGATTATATCAAAGTTAAATTTGAGGCTCGAAATCGAGGTGTACTTCTTGATTTTCTCGACCGAAATCGCGCCGAAAAATGTGTTAAAAGAAACGCAATTGCTTTCCTTGTGGAAGTAAAGCTTTTCCGTGCCCTCGATCCTCGGCTTAAGCGGGATATCAAACAGCGCAAAATTATCCCGCCCGCTCATCAGCTGACTTCCTTGGATATGAGATTTACCGCCTCGATCTTGCTCCGCATAGTCGGCTTCTCGCAATACGCCGCCGCGCTCTGCACCGAGGCGTTGCCTAAGACGTCCGCGAGGACAGTCACGTCCGCCCCGCGGCTAAGGCAGCGCTTTATGAAAAGCTTGCGCAGCTCGCTGAAGCTGATGTCGGGCAAATATGCTTTCTTGAGAAAGGCGCGCAGGCGGTACTGCATTGTGCGGGGTTCTATCGGCGAAGTCGTCCCCGACAAAAGGTAGCGGTCGGGGGTTGTCCTAAAGCCGAACAGTACCCCTCGCATAGCCTGCGGGAGCGGTATCTCGCGCGCACGCTTGCCGAGCTCGGTGGTCATAAGGACGCTGCCCTCCTCGGTGGATACGCGCTGTATCGTGCGCTTTATAGTCAGCGTGCCGCCATCAAGGTCGATATCCTCCCACTTTAGTGCGCAGAGCTCGCCAATTCTAAGCCCCGTGTAAAGCGTCATCAATATACCACACTTGGTGAGGTCGGGGTCGGTGCTCAGCACCTCAATAAGCCGCTTGCAGAGCTCCTCGCCGTAGACGGGCTCGCGCGGAATGTCGACGTGTTCCCTGCCCGTCAAAAGCCCCTCCATCCCGACCGTGGGGTCGGGGTAGCCGTAGGTGCGTGTGATACTTTTGAGCACGGATTTTAAAAGCGTCGTGAGGTCGTAGATATATTTTTCATTGTAGCCCTCCGACTGCAAATGCTGTACAAACCCGAGCACGCTTTCGGAGGTAATATCCCGAAGCTTTGTACCCGAGAAATAGGGCAGGATGTTCTTTTCGGCGCGCTTAACATATTGCGCGTAAGAACTCGGCTTGACTTTCGCTTTTGCGGAGGCAAGCCAGTCGCGTATTAAATCGGAAAACAGGCGGTTTCCTAAGGCTTTTTGCGTCATTTCTCTCTCCTGTTCATTGTCATATCGCTGTGTTTTTGGTAAAATATATTTGGTTCTGTAATTTATTCTTTTGCGAAAATATCTTAAGGGCGGGAGAAAATTCAATTTTTGACGGCAATCACGCCGCGAAAGTCAGCTTTTTCATAAAGCGCTTTTTCCGCTCCATTGAGGAATGTACATACCTGTTCAGCGTGATTTCCACGCCGGAATGTCCGAGTATTTCGGACAGCGACTTAACGTCAAAGCCCATTTCAACGCAGTTTGTGGCGAACATGTGGCGCAACGCGTGGAAGTGTATCGACGGCAGGTTTCCTTTTTTAAGAAGCTTTTGAAAGCGATACTGCATTACGCGGGGCTCTATGGGCTTAGGTGAGGCGGAGAGAAAATAGCAGTCATTATCTGCGGAAAACCGCTTAAAAATCCCGAAAATACAATCGGGAATGGGAATTTCTCTGACGGAAGAATTACTTTTCGGCTCGGTGATGATGAGCTTAGTGCCGCAATCTGTGCGTATCCGCTGAATGGTTTTAGTAACGCAAATCGTGCGCTTGGAAAGGTCGATATCCGACCACTTAAGCGCGCATAATTCGCCGATACGGAGGCCGGTAAAAAGCGACAATGCTACCCCTGCCGAGGTCAAGCACGGGTTTTCGGCAAGATAATGTTGTAAATGAATTTGCTGCGATTTTGAAAGCAATTGTACTTGTGATTTTTTGCGTTTTGGGAGCACGACTTCCGCGATAGAATTGCGAATATTGTACCTCGCGGCGGCGTATTTCATTACTGATTTTAGCAGGATAACTATGTCCGCGACGTAATTCGAGGACAAGCCGCTTTGCAGCCTGTCGGCAATAAATTGCCTAAGCTGTCGCGGCGACAACTCGTCTGCTTTTGTGCTGCCGAAAGCGGGCAGGATATGGGTCACCGCCTTGCCTATGTAGTTTGCGACCGTGGATTCCTTGAGCCGAACGCTCGCCGCCTCGAGCCATTCCTCGAAAAGAAATTTCACCGTCAGCCCCGAGCGGGTGTAGCTTTGACTGTCTTTAAATGCTTGCATTTTTCGCTGTACTTCTTCGCGGGTTTTACCGTAAAAATAGCGGAGTTTGCGATTTTTGCCGTCAGACAGCCGTCCCTCATATCGCCCGTCCTTGCGCAGATAAATATTTTCCATACTTTTTCTCCTTTTTCGTGTTGACATTTCGCCGGTTATGTGCTATTATATATTGTACAGCGAACGGCATTTTTTCGCAAAAGAATAAATTTATGTAAATTATGGGCAGATGTGGTCTGCCCGTTTTGTATTCATAAATAAAATTAAAAATCCCGTAACCTCACAAATTTTGAGATTACGGGATGCGTGTTATTTTATTGAACAGCTTGCGAATTTTCCGCCGAAAATATCAGAGATTAGCCTGCATTTCGGAGTTGTCTATCTTTTTCAGCCCCGCGACCATAAGGGTGATAAGGCAGAAGATGACCGACAAAACGACCGTGACAATTATGCTGAGGGTGAAATTGTTCATATCCGCCTGCTCGTACGGCACGCCTATCATATTATACAGCGCGTAGGGGTTGTAATTTGCGGCGTTAAAGCCGTTTATCAGCATAGCGAGCAGCTCGCTGCCGAGATATACTATCGCGACGCTTATGCCGGGTCTGCCAAGGCAAATTCCCAACATAAAAAACAGAGAGATCTCAAAAAGCCCGTACCCCGCGACGCACGCCCCGCTGAACAGCATATCCTGCATTGTCACCGAATTGCCGAAAAGCAGATTTGACACCAGTCCCGCGAGAAGCGTGCCGAGAAACATCACTATTACCGTCAAGATCGGGTAAAGGACAAATTTAGGGAGAACATAGCCGTGGGGGGTAAGCCCCGAGCAGTTAGGTATGATGATGGAGCGCTTTTTCTGCTCGCCGCCTGCCGCCCCCATAAACAGCAGCATTGTAACAAGCATACCCGCTCCCACCAGCGCGGACACTCCCATAAAAAATCCCATTTGTCCGGGTGACGAGGCTGCATAAAGCCCCGTAGACTGCATAATGTCGCCGTAACCCGGCATATCGGTGCCGAGCATATCCTGTGCCTGCTCGGTCATGACCTCGAGCATTTTCATCATAGCGGGATACGAGGCGGCAAGCCCCAGCACTATCAGCAGCAAGCCCCATACTCTGAACCCGCGCAAGAAAAACATAAGCTCTTTTTTAAGCCCTGCCTTAAACATAATATCCCTCCTGTCAGTTTATCGTCTCAAGATATATCTCTTCGAGCGTCTTGGTCTTTAGCTCAAAGCGCGAGGGTATTACCCCGTTGTCGGTGAGCGACTTTAACAGCCCCGCGGCAAAAGCGCCCTCGTCCACTTCGGCCGATACGGGTATCTCGAATACCCCTGTCTTGCCGTCAAAGGTAAACTTGCCGCCGACAGCCTCATTGATAACGGGCATAGCCTTTTGCGGGCCGCAGAAAGCCTCTATCAGAAACGATCTTGTGCGCGACTGAAAATCGGACTTAATGTCCGCGATATTGCCCTCTATCGCCATTCTGCCGTTCTTCATAATGCCGATACGGTTAGCGACGCGCTCGACGTCCGTAAGGATATGCGTACACAAGATGATAGTCGAGCCCGTTTCGGCGAGGCGGGTGATAATGTTCATAACCTCTGCTCTTCCCTGCGGGTCGAGCGCGGAGGTCGGCTCGTCGAGAATTAATAGGTCGGGATGGTTGAATATCGCCGCCGCTATCCCGACGCGCTGATTCATACCGCGCGAATAGCCCTTTATCTGCCGCTTTCCGCTCTCGGTCATACCCGTAAGGTCGAGCACCTGAGAGATGCGCTCGTTTATGTCGCCCTTGTACTTACAGCAGGCGGCGATATATTTTAGGTACTCATAAGCGTTCATATAGCCATACAGCATAGGGGTCTCGGGGAGGTAGCCTATAACGGGCTGCTCTTTTTCAAATTCTATTTTGCCGCTGTCCTTATGAATGATATTGGCGACAATATTCATCGTGGTGGTCTTTCCGCAGCCGTTTTTGCCGAGAAAGCCGTAAACGTCGCCGTTATTAACATTCATCTCCAAGCCGTCGAGCACTTTAAAAGCGCCGTATTGCTTATACAGTTCGGATATTTTAAGCATACTGTCCTCCATTCTTCAGCTAAAGAAGTGACTTTGGTGCGTGGGATATATTTTACCATAAATTATCTATTTCAGCTTGTCGAAAAACCCTCCCTATGGGTCGGATTTTCCGACAAGCTGCCAAAAAATCGACCACCCGCTGTAGCGGGTTTCCTCGATTTTGCCGCTCTGTGAGCGGCTTTTATCTAAACTTGAGGGTGAAAACCCTGATGGTTTTCCCCTCAAACTCCTCTTTCCTTCCGCTTTATATTGACCTTTTTCTACAGACTGAGGTCGGCTGAGATCTTAAATCAGCCGACCGAGAATTATTTAGCTTTAACTTCGATTTTTTCCTTGCCGCCCATATACGGTCTTAAAACGACGGGGATATTGACCGAGCCGTCGGCGTTTAGGTTATTTTCGAGGAAAGCGATAAGCATACGCGGTGGAGCGACGACGGTATTATTAAGGGTATGGGCGTAATAATTGCCCTTTTCCTTGCTTTTGATGCGGATCTTAAGTCTGCGCGCCTGAGCGTCGCCGAGGTTAGAGCAGGAGCCGACCTCGAAGTATTTTTTCTGGCGGGGCGACCAAGCCTCGACGTCGTAGGATTTTACCTTTAGATCGGCGAGATCTCCTGAGCAGCACTCAATGGTGCGCACGGGGATATCCATAGAGCGGAAGAGATCGACGGTGTTCTGCCACAGCTTAGTGAACCATTCGGCGCTGTCCTCGGGCTTGCAGACGACTATCATTTCCTGCTTTTCAAACTGATGTATGCGATATACGCCGCGTTCTTCTATGCCGTGTGCGCCTTTTTCCTTTCTAAAGCAGGGAGAATAGCTGGTGAGGGTATAGGGCAGCTCGTCCTCATTTATAATAGTATCAATAAATTTGCCTATCATAGAGTGTTCGCTCGTGCCGATAAGGTAGAGGTCCTCGCCCTCTATCTTATACATCATAGCGTCCATTTCCGCAAAGGACATAACGCCCGTCACTACGCCGCCTCTTATCATAAACGGGGGTACGCAGTAGGTAAAGCCGCGGTCTATCATAAAGTCGCGCGCGTAGGAGATGACGGCGGAGTGAAGTCTTGCGATATCGCCCATAAGGTAATAAAAGCCGTTGCCTGCGACCTTTCTGGCGCTGTCGAGGTCGATACCGTTAAAGCTCTCCATAATTTCGGAGTGATAGGGTATCTCAAAATCGGGTACGACGGGCTCGCCGTAGCGCTTTATCTCGACGTTTTCGGTATCGTCCTTACCTATCGGGACGTCGGGGGCGATGATGTTGGGGATGGTCATCATAATGCTCTTGACCTGTTCGCCGAGCTCGGTCTCGCTGACTTCGAGGCGGGCGAGCTCGTCCGAGAACTCTTTTACCTGAGCCTTGACCTTTTCGGCCTCGTCTTTTTGCCCCTTAGCCATAAGCCCGCCGATCTCTTTAGAAAGGCGGTTTCTGTCGCCGCGGAGGGTATCGGCCTTAAGCTGAGCGGCGCGAAGCTGCTTATCGAGCTCGATGACCTTATCGACGAGGGGCAGCTTTTCGTCCTGGAATTTCTTTTTGATATTTTCCTTGACCGCGTCGGGATTTTCTCTCAAAAACTTAATGTCTATCATATAAATTCTCCTATCCTTATAAATTGTTCCACATGGAACATTATTTCGCAAGACGGTTGGCGATATCGATAAGATCCTCTTTGGTGTAAAACTCTATCTCTATCGTGCTCTTCTTCTTGCCCGGAATTATCTTAACCTGCGTCTCGAGCGCCTTTGACAATGCTATCTCGGTCTCGGTATAAAAATGGTCCTTAGGCTTTTCTTCCTTTTCGGGACGGTCGGCGTTCTTTACCATACGCTCTATCTCGCGCACCGATACCTCGTTATTTGCCGCGCGGTACGCAAGATCGACAAGCTTGCGCTTGTCCTTAAGCCCTAAAAGCACCTTGCAGTGTCCGACCGACAGCTCGTTCTTCTCCACAAGCTCCTTTACCGCCTTTGGTAAAGTCAAAAGCCTGAGAGCGTTTGCTATCGACGAGCGCGCCTTTCCTACCGCCTCGGCTACCTGCTCTTGGCTCATAGAGTAGTTGTCCATAAGCTCCTTGTAGCCGTTAGCCTCCTCAATGGGGTTTAGGTTCTCGCGCTGTAGGTTCTCTATAAGCATCATCTGGTGAGCCTGCTTGTCCGTAAGCTCACGAACAAATACCGGTACCTCGGTTATGCCCGCCATTTTGCAGGCGCGCCAGCGCCTCTCCCCCGCTACTATCAGATATTTTCCGTCCGGGGTGGGCCTTACCAATAGCGGCTGTATAAGCCCGTTAAGCTTTATCGACTGCGCAAGGTTCTTCAGCGCCTCGATATCAAAATTCTTTCGGGGCTGCGTCCTGTCCGGCTCTATGTCAGATACGCGGACCGTCTGTACGCTCTCTTCTTCTTCAAAGCTGTTATCGTCAAAAAGACTGTTGAAGTCCTTTTTTAAAACATTCCTCGCCATTTTTCGACCTCCTTTGCAGCTCAGCCGAGCCTTTTGATTATCTCGGCGGCAAGACGCTGATATGCGTCCGCGCCCTTAGAATTTTTATCGTAGTATATTATCGGCATACCGTGGCTCGGAGCCTCGGATATACGGACATTTCGCGGGATAACGGTGTTAAATATCGACGAGGGAGGGAAATTATCCTTTATATCCCTCATAATTTCGTTGGATTGCAGCAGTCTGCGGTCCAACATAGTGAACACAATGCCCATAAGGGTGAGGCTTTTGTTAGCGCTCTTTTTTATCTTTTTTACCGTGGTGAGCAGCTGCGCGAGCCCCTCAAGGCTGTAATGCTCGCACTGCATGGGGACAATAAACTTATCGCAGGCGGTCAGCGCGTTTATAGCTAAAATACCGAGCGACGGCAGGCAGTCAATTATGATGATGTCGTAATCGTCCTTTAGCTGGAGCAAAGCCTTTTTGAGCTGGTGATTTCTCTGCTCGAGCTGCAAAAGGTGTATCTCCGCCTCGGCGAGCTTAGCGGTCGCGGGGATTATGCTGACGTTTTTATACTGCGTCTTTATGACCGCCTCTTGCGGGCGGACATCCGACATAACCACGTCATAGCTTGTGACCTCGAGCGATTTTTTAACGATACCGTAACCCGAGGTGGAATTACCCTGCGGGTCGAGGTCGACGAGCAATACCTTTTTGCCCTTTAGACCGAGCGAAGCGGCGACATTAACGGCGGTGGTGGTCTTACCTACCCCGCCCTTTTGATTTACTACCGAAATAATTGTTCCCATATTTTCTCCTTTTTTGTTGCTGATAATAATTATACCGCTAATTTGCTCGGCTGTCAAGAGATAAAACTAAAAGCCGTTTGAAATAAACGGCTTTTAGCTTATTCTTTTTATCCCTCCGCCTGCTCCTTAGTTCCACGTGGAACATCGGCGGGCGGGCTGTCCTGCGGTATCCTTATTATATATTCAATGTACCCGTTTTCTATCTTCTTGCTCGAGTGAAATTCTACCCCCGACTTTCTCATTGTGTCGATTGTCCTGTTAATATTGTTGATATATAGCAGCTTCTCCTTGAATAACCACCTGCGGCTGCGCCTTATCGGCTTTGGGTGCAAAAGCTCTTCAATGTACCTATCCGTCTGCACCGCGTTATACCCGCACGCATGTATCTTCTTCGCAGCCTCGAGCTGCATATCCTCGGGCAGTTTTAACAGCGCCCTCGCCTGTCGCTCCTTTAATCCGTACTCGGCGGCCGCTTTCTTGACCTTGGGCGACAGCTTTAATAAACGCAGCTTGTTTGCGACGGTGCTTTGCGCCTTTCCGAGCTTTATTGCCACCTCCTCCTGCGTAAGTCCGTAGTAGTCTATCAGCTTTCTTATAGCTTCCGCCTCTTCAAAATAGTTTAGGTCGCTGCGCTGTATGTTTTCAAGTATGCTGAGCACCGCCGATTCCTGAGCGGTCTTTTGCGAAATTATGACAGGCACCGTACTAAGCCCCGCCATCCTCGCGGCTCTCAGCCTGCGCTCCCCCGCGATAAGCTCATATCTCCCGTCCTCGGTCCTCCTCACCGTAAGCGGCTGTAATATGCCGTTTTCTTTAATGCTCTGAGCAAGTCCCGTCAGCTCTTCAATGTCAAATTCCTTGCGCGGCTGGTACGGATTGGGGTAAATCTCCTCCGTGCCTAATTCCACTACCATGCCCGCGCGTTCCTTTGCCTTGAATATAGTTCCCATTTTGACCGTCCTTTCGTTTTAAGAGGGTTGTCCTTTTCTTAATAATAACAAACTTTTCCCGATATTTCCATACAAAAAATCCCCCGTTTATCATCAATAAACGAGGGATTATCCCATTATTCGCTCTTTTACAGCGGTTTTTTCTTTATCGCGGCGGGATTTCTCGGGTATTTTGGCGAAGTGTGCGATATTTTTTCTGTAATAAAAAGTCGCCTGCTGTCGCCGTTTGAGATTTTATAGTCTATCGTATCCCGCAATTTCCCGCCGAGTACGGTTATCGCGTTTACAGCGCCCTCCGCGCGCTCATTCACCGATTTAAGCGCGTAAAAATACCCGCCCTGCTTAACATACGGCAGACAATATTCACTAAGCACCGGCAATGCCGCTACCGCCCTCGCCGCCGCAAAATCAAAACTCTCGCGGGTTTTAGCGGCATAATCCTCCGCCCGTGCGTGAACTATAAGCGGCTTTAAGCCTATTATCCCGCATACCTGCTCAAGATACGTGCACCGTTTTTCCGACGCGTCGAGCAGTGTGCCCTTGAGATCCTCGCGGTATATCATCAGCGGCAGGGACGGAAACCCCGCGCCCGCGCCGATATCTATAAATTTCGCGCCCTTTTTCGGCTCAAAAAGCACAAACGGCAGTATGCTGTCCACAAAATGCTTTGCCGCGGCGTCCTCAAATCCCGTCACCGCCGTGAGATTGACCTTTTTATTATATTCCGCCATATATTCATAAAGCGCCGTCAGCTTTTCGCCTTGCTCGGGAGTTATAGTAACATCGACCTTTTTAAATTCCTCTATAAGATAATTTGCCTTATCCACGTCGTCCTCCCTCAAGCCATATAAGCAAGACAGATATATCCGCAGGATTTACCCCCGATATTCTCGCCGCCTGCCCTATGCTGAGCGGCTTATGCAGGTTCAGCTTTTCCCTTGCCTCGAGCCTTAGGCCCATGATCTTTGAATAATCGGTATCAGGCGGCAGCTTTTTGTCCTCGAGCTTTTGCATTTTCTCTATTTTCTCGGTCTGCGTCTTGATATAGCCCTCATATTTAATCTCTATCTCCGCCTTTTCGGCAAGCTCGCGCGTCAGCCTCGGCTCTTCGCCGAGAGCGGATATAATGTCATAATACCCTATCTGCGGTCTTTTCAATAGCTCGATAAATTTCACCGTCTGCGATATCGGAGAGGTGCCCTTGCTTTCGAGCATTTCATTAACCTGCGGCAGTGGCGGCACGCCATGCTTTGCTATCCTGGATTTTTCTTCTTCGATAAGCTCTCTGCGCTGCAAGTATTCAGAATATCTTTCCTCGCTGACGAGCCCTATATCTCTGCCTGTCTTTAGCAGCCTTTCCTCCGCGTTATCGTGGCGTAAAATAAGCCTGTACTCGCTCCTGCCCGTCATCATTCTGTACGGCTCGCTGCAGCCCTTTGTCACAAGATCGTCTATAAGCGTGCCGATATACGAGCTCCTCCTATCGGGGATATACGGCGACAAACCCTTTACGCTGCGCGCGGCGTTTATCCCCGCGACAAGCCCCTGCACGGCGGCTTCTTCATAGCCGCTGGTACAGTTAAACTGCCCTGCTCCGTACAAGCCCTTTATCTTTTTAAATTCAAGCGAGGCGTACAATTCCAGCGGGTCACAGCAATCATACTCTATCGCGTATGCGGGGCGCATTATCTCCACATTTTCGAGCCCCTTTATCGTCCGCAAAAATTTAAGCTGTACATCCTCGGGCAATGAGCTTGACATCCCTTGAAGATAATACTCCTCGGTATCCAGCCCCATCGGTTCGACAAAGAGTTGATGCCTCGGCTTATCGGAAAATCTTACGATCTTATCCTCTATACTCGGACAATACCGAGGGCCTACACCCTTAATTCTCCCCGCGTACAGCGGCGATCTGTCGAGGTTATCGAGAATTATCCTATGCGTATTCTCGTTGGTATAAGTGACATAGCACTTGACCTTATTTTCAAGCACAAATTCATTATCAAAGCAAAACGGCGTTATATACTCGTCGCCCGGCTGTTCCTCCATGACCGAAAAATCTATCGAACGGCGGTGGACGCGGGCGGGAGTGCCGGTCTTAAATCTGCGGATATTCACGCCGAGCTGTTTTAGGCTGTCGGTCAGCGCATTCGCGGCGGTGACGTTATCGGGGCCGCTGCTGTAGTTTATCTCGCCGATATGTATTTTACCGCCGAGGTATGTACCTGTAGTAATTATCACGCAGTCGGCGGAATAAAACGCCCCGAGCTTGGTAACAACGCCGAGCACCTTGCCGTTCTCGACCTTAATATCCGTGACCTCGGCCTGCTTTATATCGAGGTTCTCGGTCTTTTCGAGGGCGGACTTCATATAGGTATGGTATTTTACGCGGTCGCTCTGCACTCTCAGGCTGTGCACGGCGGGGCCTTTACCTCTGTTCAGCATACGCGACTGTATAAAAGTAGCGTCGGCTGCCTTGCCCATTTCGCCACCGAGGCAGCTTAGCTCTCTGACGAGCTGACCCTTAGCCGAGCCGCCGATACATGGGTTGCAGGGCATATTCGCGACAGCGTCGAGGCTAAGCGTAAACACGGCGGTCTTACAGCCGAGCCTTGCCGCGGCCAAAGCCGCCTCGCAGCCCGCGTGACCTGCTCCTATTACTATTACGTTGTATTTTTCGGCATTATACATATTCGTTCCTTTTCAAGTGTTCCACGTAGAACATTCCATAGCGGCTCTTATCAAAATTTGCTCAGAAGGATTTTTCTCCAAACATAAGGGGATAAAAACCTTAATGTTTTTACCCCCTCTAAAATATTTTTCAGGCAGTATTTATTCTTCCTCGTCGTCGATAGGCTCTTCGTCCTCTTGGATAGCCTCTCCTTGCTCCTCAAGCTCGGCGGCTCTTATATCCTCCTCGCTCGCCTGCTCGACTTCCTCAATGTCCGCGCTCTCGTCATGCTCCGTACGCGTAAAGGTCACCACCTTGTCCTCTCCGCTAAGCCTCATAACTCTAACGCCCGTCGCATATCTGCCCATAATTCTAAGGTCGTTCGCCCTTATCCTTATGATAACTCCGTCCGTGCTGATGAGTATAACATCGTCGTCGGTCTGTATCGACCGTATCCCGCAGACATAGCCCTTTTCGTCGCTGACTTTATAGTTCTTAAGCCCGTTTCCTCCGCGGTTTTGCAAGCGGTAGCTGTCAAGAGCTGTTCGCCTGCCCATTCCTTTATCCGTCACGGTTAGTATCGTCATATTGTCGCCGTATACCTTAGCCGCGCCGACAATGTAGTCACCCTCGCGCAGCTTTATGGCACGCACGCCCCGCGCGATACGACCCATACTCCTTACCTTGTCCTCGGTAAAGTGTATCGCCATACCGTCGCGTGTCGCTATTATTATCGAGCTGTCGCCCTCTGTAAGGTGCGCCGCCGCTATCTCGTCGCCCTCTTCAAGCGTTATCGCCCTTAACCCGTGCTTTCTTATATTCTTGTACTGGCTTAGCGGCGTCCTCTTTATCCTGCCCTGCTTAGTGACGCATATAAAGTACTTATTCTCCGCAAAATCGGCGGTTTTCATCATAGCCGCTATCTTCTCGCCCTCGCTGAGCTGCAAAAGATTGACTATATTAGTCCCCCTGCTCTGCTTAGAGCCCTCGGGTATCTCATAGCATTTCAGCTTATACATATTGCCGAGGTTGGTTATAAACAATATATTGTCGTGTGTCGAGCTGATAAACATATCCTCCACAAAGTCCTCTTCCCTTTGCTTCATTCCCGATACGCCCTTACCGCCGCGCTTTTGTATGTTGTATACGTCCATAGCCTGACGCTTTATGTATCCGATATTTGTATATGTAAGTACGCATTCTTCCTCGGGGATAAGATCCTCGATATCCACCTCGCCGCTTATCGGCTCGATAGCCGTGCGGCGCTCGTCGCCGTACTTCTTCTTTACCGCTTCGAGCTCTTCGGAGATTATCTCCCTTATCTTTTCGTCGCTCGAAAGAATATCTAAGTATTCGCTTATCTTATCCATTATCTCCGCGAGGTCGGATATTACCTTATCCCGCTCAAGCCCCGTCAGAGCGCCCAAGCGCATCTGCACGATAGCCTCCGCCTGCTCCTCGCTTAGTCCTATCTCGTGCTCAAATTTGACCTCGCGGTAATTTTCACCCATAGCGCGCCTTAACAACGCGGACAGATCGTCCTCCTTAAAGCGCTCTATCAGCCTTTCTTTTCCCTCGGGTATGCTCTTAGACGAGCGCAGTATCGATATGACCTCGTCTATATTGTCTATCGCAAGCAAAAAGCCCTGCAATATGTGCGCGCGGTCCCTCGCCTTTTTAAGCTCATACTGCGTCCTGCGGGTAACTATCTCCTTTTGAAAGCCGATATAATTATCCAGTATCTCCATAAGCGTAAGTATCTTCGGCTCGCCGTTTACCAGCGCGAGCATAATTACGCCCACAGACCTTTGCAGCTGGGTGAATGAATACAGCTTATTCAGCACTACCTGCGCATTAGCGTCGCGCTTTAGCTCTATGACGATACGCATACCATCTTTGTCGCTCTCGTCACGTATAGTCGAAATGCCCTCTATACGCTTTTCGTTCTTAAGCACGCCCATATTTTCGAGCAGCTCAGACTTGTTTACCATATAGGGTATCTCGGTTATTATTATCTTGGTCTGACTGCCGTCCTCGACTATCTCGGCACGCCCTCTTAATATCAGCTTGCCGCGTCCGGTAAAATACGCCGCTCTTATCCCGCTGTAGCCCATAATTATTCCGCCCGTCGGAAAATCCGGACCCTTTATGCAATCAAGTATATCGTCCCAGCCGCAGTCGGGATTATGCAGCCGTACCTTAAGCGCGTCGCATACCTCGTTAAGGTTATGCGGCGGTATATTCGTCGCCATACCTACCGCGATACCGATAGCGCCGTTTACTAAGAGGTTAGGTATCTTTACGGGCAGTACCGTTGGCTCTTTCAGCTTATCGTCGTAGTTGGTGCCCCAGTCTATCGTATCCTTGTTTATATCCTGCAAAAGCTCCGACGCTATTTTCGCCATCCTCGCCTCTGTATAACGATAAGCCGCGGGCGGGTCGCCGTCCACCGAGCCAAAGTTGCCGTGGCCGTCTATCAGCGGATATCTCATCGAAAAATCCTGCGCAAGCCTAACCAGCGCGTCATATACCGACGCGTCGCCGTGAGGATGATATTTACCCAAAACCTCGCCGACAGTGTACGCGCACTTACGGTAGGGGTTAGAGGAGGTATTGTTGGATTCATTCATCGTGTAGATTATGCGGCGGTGAACAGGCTTTAAGCCGTCGCGCACATCAGGGAGCGCACGCGATACTATTACCGCCATAGAGTATTGGAGAAACGCGTCTTTCATTTCCCTTTCTATATCTACTTGTATCAGCTTTTCATTCGTGGTGCTGAATTCTTTCTTGTTCGTATCCATCTTATATCCTCTCTTTATGCTTACAGTATAGCCTTGCTTTTAAGAATTTCTCTAAGCTTGTCCTGCTCGTCAGGCTCTAAGCAGCGCTTGGGATAAATATAAATGAGCCGCCTGTTTACAAAGAGCAAGAACATCTGCTCGCTCTCTATCGCGTCGAACATATCCGTCGCAAAGCTGTATTCCGATACTTCTTCGGTGGTCGGCTCGGCGCTCTGTGCATTATCCTCCGCCCCGTCCGAGCTTTCCGCTGTATCGGAATTATCGCCGGTATCGTCCGAATTTTCCTCGGTGTCGAAATTTTCAACCTTATCCGAGTTTTCCTCCGCTGTATCGTCTATTATGCAGGTCGTTATCCTTATTTTCGACGGGTATATCTCCGTGATATAATTCTCCTCCGCAAGCGAGCTAAGCGTATCGAGCATCTTATTCTTTATCTGCACCGGGCGATACCAGCTGTAAAAGATCATACCCGCCGCGATACCCATAATTATATACCCGTATACGTTGGATAGGTTCCTTATGACCATATCCGCGCCGAGCACAAACGCCACCGCGTACACTATCGTAAAGATTATCGTCCTTTTAAGCTGATACTTATTCCAAAATTGTTTAAAGCCCGCCGCTATCTCGTCGAGCGTCATATTATACCTTATCTCTAAAAGTTTTTCTTCCATAAGCCATCCTATCCCAAAACAAATATCAATATCCCGAGCAAGAAGCATACTATCGCCGCAATAAGCGATATTATGCCGTCCCTTATCTGCTTTTTAAGAAAGAATATCGGGACGTTTATCCCCGCGGCGAAGCATACCGCCGCAAGGCACATCGGCAAAAACAGCCTCATCTCAAGCGTCCCCGACAGCAGGCAGAACACCGCGAACAGCCACATAAACCCGCACAAGAATACCGCTACTTTCCTCACTGAGACAAAAGGCGCAAGCTTCTGCTCAAGCTCCTTTTCCTGCTCCATTCTGATCTTAGCCTCTTCTTTTTCCTCCGCGTCGGTCATATATTGACTTTTCTGCCGCTCTATCTGCGCCTCTTTGCGCTGTCTTAAAAGCTCCTTTTGGTCTATCTGCTCATCTTGCGTTAAGTTTTCGTCAGCCATAAAATCACCTGTTAAATATCAAGATCCGTCACGTATTTTGCGTTAGTTTCTATAAATTCTCTTCTCGGCTCGACTTTATCTCCCATAAGTATGGAGAATATCTCGTCCGCGCGAGCTGCGTCCTCCATAGTCACCTTGAGCATAGTCCTTACCGAGGGGTCCATTGTCGTTTCCCACAGCTGTATGGGGTCCATCTCACCGAGACCTTTATACCGCTGAACATCCACCTTTCCACCGCTCTCTCCCGAGAGCTCGGCGATATACTCGTCCCTCTCCTCGTCGCTGAACGCGTATCTTACCTTTTTGCCCCTCGATACCTTAAACAGCGGGGGCTGTGCGATATATACGTGCCCCTGCTCTATAAGCGGCCTCATAAAGCGGAAGAAGAACGTCAGCAGCAGTGTGCGTATATGCGAGCCGTCTACATCGGCATCCGCCATAATAACTACTCTGCCATAGCGCAGCTTGGTTATATCAAACTCGTCCCCTACGCCGGTACCGAGCGCCTTTACCACCGGTGAAAGCTTATCGTTATTGTAGACCTTGTCCACCCTTGCCTTTTCGACATTCAGCATTTTGCCCCACAGGGGGAGAATAGCCTGAAATCTGCGGTCGCGCCCGTTTTTAGCCGAGCCGCCCGCCGAGTCTCCCTCGACGATATATATCTCGGTCTTTTCGGGGTCGGTGTCGGAGCAGTCCGCCAACTTACCCGGAAGTCCCGCGCCGTCCGAGACGGATTTTCTCTTCGCCTCCATAGCCTTTTTGGCAGCGTCGCGCGCCGCCTGGGCGTTTATAGCCTTTTGCGCTATTACGGCTATTGTGTCGGGGTGCTCCTCAAAATAATAGGTCAGTTTTTCGGTGGCTATCTTATATACCACGGGACCTACCTCGGGGTTGCCGAGCTTGCCCTTTGTTTGCCCCTCAAATTCACACTCGGGCAATTTTACCGATATTACCGCGTTTATGGCCTCTCTGATAGCCTCGCCGCTCAGCGGGACGAACTCTTTAGCCTCGTCATTTTTCTTCTTAGACTTCTTATTCAGCTGTGCCTGCTGCTCTTTATATGTCTTTACAAAGTCGTTTACCACCTTAGTCAGCGCCTTTTTAAAGGATACCTCGTGCGTGCCGCCGTCTATGGTGTGTATATTATTAGCAAAAGAGCGGAATGTCTCGCTGTTAAAGTCGGTATTGTACTGAAAGGCTATCTCTACCGATATATTTTCAAGCAAGCCCTCGATATATACCACGTCGGGATGGAGAGCTTCCGCCCCGCGCTTTTTCTGCAGCCATTCCACATAGCTTATTATACCGCCCTCATACAGCATCTCCTTATAGCGGATATCGTCGTCGTTACGTGTGTCGCAGAGCGTTATTTTAAGTCCGCCGTTGAGAAATGCCTGCTCGCGCAGCCTGTCAAGCAATGTGTCAAAGCTGAATTCTATCGTGTGGAAGATCGTCGCGTCGGGCTTAAACTTGACCTGAGTGCCCGTCTTATCGGTCTGCCCTATTATCTTCATCTGCTCGTCATAGTGACCGCCGTTAGTAAATCTCTGGTAGTGTATGTCTTTTCCGTCGTATACGGTAAGCTCGAGCCACTCGGACAGCGCGTTTACTACCGACGCGCCCACGCCGTGCAAGCCGCCCGATACCTTATATCCGCCGCCGCCGAATTTGCCGCCCGCATGCAGCACGGTATATACCACGGTTGCCGCCGATATCTTTTCTTTCTCGTGTATTCCGGTAGGAATGCCGCGCCCGTTGTCTATTACTTCTATCACGTTCCCGGGCAGAATTTTAACATCTATCTGGGTGCAAAAGCCCGCGAGCGCCTCGTCTATCGCGTTATCGACTATCTCATATACTAAGTGATGAAGTCCGCTCTCGCCCGTCGAGCCGATATACATACCCGGCCTTTTGCGCACAGCCTCAAGACCGTCGAGCACCTGAATGTCGTTAGCTCCGTACTCGTGGTCGACGAAAGTATTATTTTCTATATCCTTTATCTCGCCCTCGATAAGTATTTCTTCATTTTCGATATTTTCAGCCATATTTTTTCCTTTCCGGTATTCATTTAAACAGGGTCAAAAAAACGCCGCATGCGGGCATTTTATACTATATTTAATTATACATCAAATAAGGCAAAAAGTCAATATTTTTAAGCGATTATAAGCCCCAAAATGCGATAAAAAATCCGCGAAAAAGGTCATTTCCTTTACGCGGAATAATTATTATATGACGCCCTTTTTTTCAGCGTCATCACCGAGACATTGCTGATATACACGGTATTTTTACAGACGATAAAGCTCTTAGGCATATCGTACGATACATAATATATCCTGCCCTGCTTTTGCAGTTTGGACAGATACTCGTTCACGGTCTTATTGACCGAGGTCTTTTCTATGTCGAAGATACCGATTATATCGTTCTCGTCAAGGCTGATATTGCCGCCTATGTGGATATACATTCAAATTCACCTTTTTTCACATTCCATATCCTGCCGCTGTCCAATTTTTTCACGTCAGAAATATTACAGCAAGTAATAAATACCTGAGAATTTACTATATGATTAAGAATAAAGTCTTTTCTATTGTCGTCAAGCTCGCTTAATACATCGTCGAGTATCATTATCGGCGTTTCGCTCCTGCCGCGTATTATCTCCGCCTCCGCTAATTTTAATACCAGCGCGGTGCTGCGCTTTTGCCCTTGGCTCGCAAATTCTTTGGCATTCTCCCCGTTTATTTTAAAATTGATATCGTCGTGATGTACGCCGAGGGTGGTATATTTATATTTAAGCTCGTTGTCAAGGTCGCCTTGCAGCCGCTTATAATACTCGGCGTATAATCCCGCCACGTCCTCCGCCTTAAGATCGTCGCGGTCGAATATGCTCGAATAATACTTCATTTCCAATTTTTCCCCGCCCGACAAGCCCTCATAAAGCTGAGACGCTATCCTTTCAAGCTGTGAAAAATATTTAAGCCGCCCGTATGTGACGTTCAGCCCCTCTCCCGCTAAAACCTCATTCCAGCTGTCAAGCTGCGGCTTTATAAGCGTTAGATCGTCGTAGGGTGTTATTACGGACAGTATATTATTTTTATTTTTTAACGCTTTGTTATATCTCGAAAGCTTTTTTAAATGCACCGGCGTTTGCATCATGGCCACGCTGTCGAGATATTCTCTGCGCTGCTTTGGCTCGCCCTTCACAAGCTCAAGGTGGTCGGGAGTAAACACCACATATTTTAACACTCCGTATAATTCCATAGCGCTTTTTAACGGCAATCCGTTATAGGTTATCTCCCGCTTATTATTACTCATAGTATATTCTATAATATTTTCACTCTCTGTATTAAAGCTTGTGGTAAAATTCATTCTAATCACTGTATCGGGCTTTTCGCTGTTAAAAGGAATAAACGCGCTCGGGCGGCTTCCTCTGAACGACGGACCCATACAAAGGCTTATTGCCTCGCATATGTTGGTCTTGCCCTGCGCGTTGTCTCCGCAGAATATGTTCATATTTTTATCGAATATGAACTCCTGCTCCTTGATATTTCTGAAATTTTTAAGATAAAATTTAGTTATCCTCATCTTGCCTTACGAAATTAATCAATGACGCAGCAATAACACTCGCCGTCAATAGTCACCTTATCGCCGTTGTACAGCTTTTTGCCGCGCATTGTACATACTTCTCCGTTTACCTGAACATCGCCCTGCTGTATAAGCAGCTTTGCCTCTCCGCCCGTTTGAGCGGCGGCGCAGAATTTTAAAAACTGTTCAAGCTTTATAAACGGAGGTTTAACATTTATCATTTTCATCCTAAGCTATTATCCTCTAAACTATTATTTCCATCATATTTTGCATATTCAAGCGTCACTACCTCTTCACCGTAGGGGATGAGTATAAATAACAGATCGTCCTCTATACGGTAGGTGGCGTTTATTATCTCGCCGTTAGCTTCTAATTCCAGCACGTTATCCTTTTGCAGGGTATAATGCATCTCTCTGCCGTTTAGGGTTATTGTATCGGCGGTGATATTCATCAGCTCGCCGTTTTCATTTTCCCATTTGCCCGCGATAGGCGGCTGCTGTGGGATAGAGGGCTCGGCGGGCGTGACTTTACCAAACAGGCCGTATAAGAACAACACCGCAATTATACCCAGAGCAATAAATACAAGCATTATTACAAAGGGTAAATGACTTTTCTTTAAGCTGGTCTTTTTCGGGTCGTGCTTATCAATATATTCCAATATATCAAAATCCTCGCCGTATTGATTTTTGATAAGCTTTTTATCGACGGTATTTTCGGCAGTATCTGAATTTTCGACTTCGGTCTTAAGCTCCTGCTCGGTTTTCTCGGCGGTAATATTTTCTTCCATAATTTTTCAAAATATGTCAGCGTCTTCTTACGGGACTTACAAGGAACATAAAGCTGTCGCCCTCGGGCGGAAGTATTTTAAGCGCCTGTACTCCCGAGGTGAGTATGTAAAATTTTACCTTGTCGCAGTCCGCGTTTCTTAATGCGTCAAGAAGATATTTTCCGTTAAAGGATATCTCGGTCTTTTCGGAAGAATACTCTATATCTATCTTCTGGTCGACCTTACCGATAGCGGTCTCGCAATTTATTTCGAGCGTATTATTCTCAAAAGTAAGGTCTACCGGCGCGCGGAATTTGTCGGTGATAAGCAGCATAGTCCTTTCTACGCACTCTATCATATCACGTACGCCGACTATAGCCTCTTTATCCGAGCTGTAGCCTACTATCTTTGAATAATCGAAAAAATCCCCTTCAAGCAGGCGCGAGAATACCGTATATTTATCTATCTTGAATATACATTGATTTCTGTCGACGGACACCGACGCTATCTTCTCTGGGTCGTCGCTGAGTAATCTTAACAGCTCGTTAAGAGTTTTGCTCGGCACTACAAAATCAAAGTCCTCGTGCAGCAGCGCCTCTTTGCGCAGCGCTATCCTTATGCCGTCTACCGAGATAACGTTGAGCTCGTTGTCCTTTATGTCAAATTTTGAGCCCATAAGCACGGGCTTAGTATCTATTGTGGACACCGCGTATAGGGTCTGACCTATCATACTTTTGAGTAAAGGCTCGGATATATCAAAGCTGTCCCCTCTCGAAAGCTCGGGGATGAGCGGATAATCCTCGCTCGACATCCCCATAACGGAGTATTTTATATCCCCGCAGGAAAGGTTCATTTTAAGCCCCGATTTTTCTTCAAAGCTAATATCTCCGTCGGGCATTTTTCTCACTATATCGCAGATAAGGCGGCTGTTCATAACAAGCTCGCCGTCCTCCTCGCCGTTTACGGTGATCTCGGTCTTTATTCCGAGCTCGAGATCATAACCCGTGACCGTGAGGGTATTACCCTTAAGACTTAACAGTATTCCCTCTAATGCGGCTATGACCGATTTTGACGAGGCTGCCTTAGCTGTGGTTACAAAAGCGTCGACTATATCTTGCTTAGCGGCGGTAAACTTTATCATTTTTATATCCTTTCCGGTTTTAAACCATTAAGCTTAAATTTAAAAGCGCGCAGCGCTAAAAAGAAATAATAATATATTATATTATTTCGGTGGTTACGGTGGGGGCGGTACAAACTGTTGAAAAGCTTGTACGGGCTCTTTAATAAACGGACAAAACGGTCTTTTTATTGTTAAAAATTATGGGAAAAATTTTTTAATGATGTCGAAAATAATTCGACATTTTCAATTTTTTTAAACATTAAACTGTTTAAAAAGTTTTTGCCTGTTTAAAACTAAAAACCTGTTGAATTATCATACGGAATTATTTCCGAGATTTTTTATCATGTCCTCTACCATTCCTTTAAAGGACGGATCGTTATTAAGGATGGATCTCACCTTATTTATGGCGTATACTACGGTCGAGTGATCCCTGTGCCCGAATTCTTCGCCGATAGACGAATAGGACAGCCCCGTTATTCTCGACACAACATATATAGCTACCTGTCTTGCGGTGGAAATTTGCGAGGTGCGTTTTGACGAGCGTATGTCGTCGGGGTCGACGCTGTATATCTTTGCCACCTCGTTTATTATTTTTTCTACCGTGACGGGTATCGGCTCGTGATTTGACAGAATATCCTTTACCACCGACTGCGCTATATTAAGCGTCGGGGTGACGCCCGTCACTACCGCTAAGGCATTTATCTTGGTTATCGCACCCTCAAGCTGACGTATATTAGTCTTTAGCTTGTCCGCTAAGAATTGTATCACATTGTCCGATAGATCGAGGTGGAAAAGCTCGGCTTTTCTTTTAATAATAGCCACCCTTGTTTCGTATTCGGGCGGGGCGATATCCGCGAGCAGTCCCCATTCAAAGCGGCTGATAAGCCTTTCCTCCACGCCGTTTATCTCCTTTGGCGGACGGTCGGAGGTAAAGATTATCTGCTTATTCTGATTGTGGAGATAGTTAAAGGTGTGGAACATTTCCTGCTGAGTTTCCACTTTATTTGAGATAAATTGTATATCGTCGATAAGCAGCATATCACAGCTGTGATATTTTGCCTTAAATTCTTCTGTGCGGTTAGAGCGTATAGAGGATACAAAGTCGTCGGTAAAGGTGTCCGCTGTGGTGTATATAATATTCATCTCGGGGTGCAGACGCTCCATCTCGGTCTTTACCGCGGATAATAGGTGCGTTTTGCCGAGCCCCGGCTCGCTGTATATGAATAGGGGATTAAATTTAGTGCCGGGCTCTTGTACTATAGCCTTGCAGGACGCGTATGCGAGCTTGTTATTATCCCCTACTATAAAGGTATCGAAGGTATGCTTATAATTGCTCTCAGCCTCGCTCTTTGACAGGCGGGATTTCATCACATAATCGTCCTCGAGCTCTTTTTCCAGCTCCTTTTCCGCCTCGGGGGTCTCAAGCCCATAATGCAGCTTCTGCTCGTGCGTAAGCTCATTGTCGCACATTATTTTAAGCTCTACTTCAAAGCCCAAAAGTTCCGAAAAGGTGTCCGTCAGTATATTGCCGAAGCTGTTTACCGCCATATCCCGCGCAAAGTCGCTCGCCACATAAAGCAATACTTGATTATTATTCAGCTTCAGCGGCTTTAACGGTTCTATCCATAATTTCATTGCGGTAGGCGAAAGAGTAAGTCTTTTCTTGACTTCTTCAAATATATCCGCAAAAGAATTATATGAACACATTTTTTTGTGTTCTCCTTTCTGTATTTTTACGGTCGGTTATCTTAAATTCATACTTGATTATATACGCTCGAAAAAAATTCGATAATCAATATTATACTATCATAAAATCGAAAAAATGTCAATAGCTAAAGCGATAGCATTTGTGTTTATTTTTACATATCTTGATAGAATTAAAATTCCCCGCAGAGCGGGGAAATATAAAGTATTTAAAATAAATCGCTATGCGTTCCTGTTCGTATCAAACTTAAAATCAATGTTTGTTTTGAAACTTTATAAACAAGCAACCAGTCGGGAGTAATATGGCATTCTCTTACACCTTTATAATTTCTTGAATTTGTAAGAGAATGATCTTTATAATTCTCAGGTAAAGGTTGTTCATTGCATAGTAAATCAATGACCACTTCTAATTTTTTTGAATCAAAGCCACGTTTAATAGCTAATTTATAATCCTTTTTAAATTGTCCGGTATATTCAGGTTTAAGCATTGAGTGACTCCATTAGATCCGATACACTGTCAAAAGGTCCATATATTTCTTCATTCTTTTCGGCGGCTTCTATTGCTGAATAAGTAGTCATATTAGGCTCGTCAAGGCGAACTTCAAATGGTATTCCTCTAAAAGCAATAGCCTGTCTTAAAAACACGTTTATTGCTGTAGTCATATCCATTCCAAGAGCTTCAAAAAGTTCTTGAGCTTCTTTTTTGACCTCTTTATCCATTCGGATAGTCATACTTGTATTTGATTTTTCAGCCATATTATCACTCCTTTGTTACGGCTTCACTTATATTATACTTATTTTTTTGTCAAATGTAAATACATTTTGAAAAATTTAATTACTTTTCAGCAGCTCTCTATAATCCCAAATATACTTAACGCCCGAAATCACCGTAAGCGCGCAGGAAATATATATAAGTATATCGCTTATAAGCTGTATGGGCAGCATATCGGCGGATATTATCGACGCGTCGGTAAGTATATGCAGTATCATTATCGCCGAGAGCGCGACCATAGTCGACGCGGTCTTTAGCTTTCCCCAGATATTAGCGGGGATAACGACTTTTTTCTCGCTGCTTGCGGCGACTAGCCTTACGCCCGACACCGCAAATTCTCTCGCCGTGATGAGCGCCGCAGCCCACGCGGGACACCAACCAAGCTGAACAAAGCAGATAAGCGCGCTTATCACCAATATTTTATCCGCGAGCGGGTCGAGAAATTTGCCGAAATCGGTGACCATATTATTTTTTCTTGCTATTTTACCGTCAAAAAGGTCGGTTATACTTGCAACAGCGAAAAGAATAGCCGCCCACAGATAATTCTGCGGGATTATTCCCGCTGTAAGCATAAACAACACATACAGCGGTACGAGTATTATTCTCGATAGCGTCAGCTTATTAGCAAAGTTCATAACGTGCTCCTTATGTCAGACCCGTTCACCGAGCAGATTATTGTCCAGTACGTCGGTAATTTTTACCTCGACAAATTCTCCGGTGTGCGCGCGTTTTCCCTTGCCGCAGGTAAAATATATCATACCGTCTATCTCGGGAGCAAAGTGCATACTTCTGCCGAAGTACATCTCCGACAATCTGTCATAGCCCTCGCACACCACCTCGAAGGTCTTGTCCACGAGCCCCGCGTAATATTCGCCCATGCGTATCTCCTGCTCGTCGGTCAGGATATCGACGCGGCGGAGCTTTTCTTTCTCGTCGAGCTGACCGTCCATCTCGGCGGCGGGGGTGTCCTCCTCCTGCGAGTAGGCAAAGCAGCCCATGCGCTCAAACCTCATATCGTTCGCAAACTCCGCAAGCTCGGTGAACTGCTCCTCCGTCTCGCCCGGAAATCCTACCATGAGAGTTGTCCTAAGCACGACACCGGGGATATTATCTCTAAGCTTTTTAATTAGCTCGCGCAGGGTATTCTCATCCCCTTTGCGGTTCATAGCCTTAAGTATATCCTTATTGCAGTGCTGTATGGGTATATCGAGATAATTAAGCACCTTGTCCTCGGTCTTTATCACATCGATAAGCTCATCGGTTATACGGTCGGGATAGCAGTAGAGCAGCCGTATCCACTTTATACCGTCTATTTTGCACAGCTTTTTGAGCAGCTCGGGCAGGGCGTACTTTCCGTATAGGTCAAGACCGTACGCGGTGGTATCCTGAGCGACTACGACTAATTCTTTTACGCCCTTTTGAGCCAGATCTTCCGCCTCGGCGAGGATATTTTCCATAGTGCGCGAGCGCATATTGCCGCGTATAAGCGGGATAGCGCAGTATGAGCAGCGGTTTGAGCAGCCGTCGGCTATCCTGAGATAGGCGTAATGCGGCATAGTGGACAGCATACGCTTGCCCTCCATATTATGGGCGGACTTATCGGAGGGGGCGATAACGCGCTTATCGAGCATAACGGAGTTTATGGTTTCTACGATATTGTCGTTAGAGCCTAAGCCCAGCACGGCGTCCACCTCGGGAAATTCCTCGTCCATTAGATTTAAATATCTTTCGGCGAGGCATCCGGTGACGATGATCTTTTTATTGATATGGTCGTTTTTACGGCTGATAGCCTCCATTATTTCTTCTATTGCTTCTTCCTTTGCGCTTTGGATAAAGCCGCAAGTATTTATCACCACCACGTCGGCGAGCCCCGCCTCGTTTACTATCTTAAAGCCCGCGTCGCGTATTTTTGAGAGCATCAGCTCGGCGTCGCACTGATTTTTAGGGCAGCCTAAGGACACCATGCCGACCTTTATAACATCTGACATCTATTTACATTCCTTTCGGATAAAATTCTAAGGCAAAAGTTCCCCGTGGAACATTATTCTTCGTCTTCAAGCTCTTCCTCCACCATAGACAGCGCAAGCTTGATATCTTCATAGCCGTACCCCCTGCGGGCAAGCGCCGCGGTGACCCTCATAACACTGTCTCGGTCGGAAAAGTCTAATTTGCTCAAATACTTCTTCTCTATAAGCTCCTTTATCTTCTCGATAAAGTCCTCACTCTCGTACTCTTCCTCATTTTCCCGTATAAGGCTGTCGGGCAAGCCCCTCCGCCTTAATTCAAAGCGGATCTTCGACTTGCCCCAGCCCTTATTCATATACTGCCTGTACAGCTTCTCGGCGTACTTCTCCTCGTCTATGTACCCGAGCTCTTCCATCATATCCACGACCATATCGCATAGGTCGGTGGGATAATTCTTTATCAGCTTGTCGTACAATTCTTTTTTAGAGTGATCTCGCGCCCCGAGAATGTATAACGCTCTGCGCTTTGCCCGTATGCGCTCGCTGTCGCTGTATGACATCAGCCGTCAAGCTCCTCGGGCGAAAATTCTTCAAAGTCGCCGTCAGCCTCAACTACCACGCTGTTCTTCTTTTTCTTCTCGGCGGGCTTCTTCTCCTCTATAACGTCTTCTTCCGTGCTTACCTCGCCCTCTCCGTCGTCATCGTCGTCAGAAAGCGACATATCGAGCTTCTCCATATTCTCGATTATCTTCTTCTCCAATTCCTCGCGCAGGCTGTCGTTCTCTTTGAGATACTTCTTCGTATTCTCTCTGCCCTGTCCGAGACGCTCGCCGTTATAGCTGAACCATGCGCCGCTCTTCTTGATAAGGCCTAATTCCTCGCCCATAGTGAGTATCTCGCCGAGGCGCGAAATGCCCTCGCCGAATATCATATCAAACTGCGCCTCTTTAAACGGCGGCGCGACCTTATTCTTTACCACCTTGCACTTAGTGACGTATCCGATTATCTCTCCGCCGTCGACTATCTTGTCGCCCTTGCGCACCTCTATGCGCACGCTCGCGTAGAATTTCAGCGCTCTGCCGCCCGGCGTCGTCTCGGGATTGCCGTACATTACGCCTATCTTCTCACGCACCTGATTTATGAAGATAGCTACTGTATTAGACTTTGATATAACGCTCGTAAGCTTTCTCATAGCCGCCGACATCAGCCTTGCCTGTACGCCGACAAAAGAGTCGCCTATCTCGCCGTCTATCTCCGCCTTAGTCACCATTGCCGCCACCGAGTCGAGGACGATTATATCCACCGCCCCCGAGCGCGCGAGCGTCTCTATTATCTCAAGCGCCTGCTCGCCCGTGTCGGGCTGAGATACTATCAGATTATCGATATCCACTCCGAGCGTCTTGGCATAGGTCGGGTCGAGCGCGTGCTCTACGTCGATAAACGCCGCCTGCCCCCCGAGCTTTTGGGTTTGGGCTATCGCGTGCAGGGTGACGGTCGTCTTTCCGCCCGACTCGGGTCCGTATATCTCGATTATGCGCCCCTTAGGCAGTCCGCCTATGCCGAGCGCGAGATCAAGACCCAGCGAGCCCGTCGGCACGGATTCGACATTGAGCTTTTTATTATTCTCCGCCCCTAAAAACATTACCGAGCCCTGCCCGTAATTCTTGATTATCTGCGCCATAGCGGTGTCAAGCGCTTTCTTCTTCTCCTCGGGGGTCGTGGGGTGACTTACCGAGGGTGTAGGTTTAGTGTTCTTCTTTGCCATTGTCGTATTTCCTTTCTTGATGTACTGACAATATTATAATATAATTGCTGTACGATAAACAGTACAACGCTTATTCTTTTATCGCTGTCAGCGCCCTGTCGCGCCCATTCATATCTTTGTACAGCGTTGGATATAATCCCGCCGCCGTCATAAGCTCCTCTACGCTCTTTGCCTGCGTGTCGCCTATCTCCACGGCGAACATCCCGCCGCGGCACAGCTTTCTTTTCCATAGCGGAAATATCCCGCGGTAAAAGTCCAGCCCGTCCTCCCCGCCATATAGCGCGCTGGGCGGCTCAAAGCTTACCTCTCTTTGCAGCGTCGCCATATCCCTTTTATCAAGATAGGGCGGATTAGATACTATCACGCTGACGCTCTCGTCCTCAAAAAGCGCCGCAGTCTCGGTATCGAGAATATCGCCCGTTATCAGCCTTACGCGGTCGCTGAGCTTATTATCTCGTATATTTTCCTCGGCGTAACGCGCGGCAATTTCGCTCTTTTCTATAAGACAGCCCTCGCAGCCGCTGTAATGTGCCGCGGCTATCCCGATACAGCCCGACCCCGCGCATAGGTCGATAAATTTGCCCCCGTGCTTTTTAAGGTGCTCTATCACACGCTCGGTCACGGTCTCGGTGTCGGCGCGCGGGATAAGCACTCCCTCGCCTACAGAAAAATCCAGCCCGTAAAATTCCCACCTGCCGAAAATATATTGCAGCGGCTCGCCTGTCTCTCTGCGGCGTACAGCCTCAAGACACTTGTCCCATGCGTTAGGCGGCAATTCCTCATAGGTCGGCCTATCGCCCGCGTATTCTTTTATTATCTGCCGCGCCTCAAAGGCGTGCTCGTCCGATATGCCTTTCAGCCGCTCGGACAATTCCCGCGCGGCGGCGCTTATCACCACAGCGCGTCCTCGGGTTTCTCGGGCAGTACCGGCAGCATAGAGGCTATCGCTATCTCTATCATCTCATCCTCGGGCTCTTTGGTAGTAAGTCTTTGGATAGCAAGCCCCGGCGCGGATATTATCTTAGTAAACAGATTATTGTACTTTCCCGCTATCCTTATCAGCTCATACGAAATGCCCACCACTATCGGCAGGAAAATAAGCTTGCACACTATGCGGCAAAGGTCGCCGACAAATTTTGACACCCCGAAAGCCGCCACAAACATCTCGCTGTTTATCGGCAGTATCGAGTATACCAGTATGCTTATCGCGAGCGTCAGAAAGATAAAGCTCGTGCCGCAGCGCGGGTGAAAGCGGCGATATTTGCGCACGTTCTCCACCGTCAATTCCTCGCGGTTCTCATAGCAGAATATCGTCTTATGCTCGGCGCCGTGATACATGTACAGCCGCTTCATGGTCTTCATCTTGGATGTAAGCCACAGATAGAAGATGAATATCCCTATTTTAAGCACGCCCTCTATCAGCGAGCGAAACGGCGATATATCAGTGCTCCCGCACAGATACTGTATCCCCGTAAATATAAAGGTCGGCAGCATAACGAACAGCGCTACCGCGAGTGCCACGCCGAGTATACCCGATATTATCATTATCGCGGTAGTAAGCCCGTCGGTCTTTTTCTCCTCCTGCGCATTATCGGTATCAGCGGCGCTGTCGGGCTGCTCTGCCTTTTGCGGCTTTTCTTCCTCGTCGTCGTCAAACATACCGCTTATCTCGCCCGATTTATTAATGTACTTATACCCGTCCTTCAGCTGCGAAACAAAGTTAAAGCAGCCGCGTATAAAGGGCGCTTTATTATACCACTTTTTCTCTTTAAGCTCCCATTCTTCGGTATATATCGTGCGGTCGGGCTTGCGCACCGCCATACAGCCCTTTTTCGGGCCGAGCATCATAACGCCCTCTATAAGCGCCTGCCCTCCGACCTTTGTCTTTATCGCGTTGTCCTTATTGCTCATTTTGCTCCTTTTGATTTGTCTTGCCTGTCTTTAGCGGGAGGATTATCTCCACGCGCGTGTATTTATCAAGCTCACTCGACACATTTAGCTGTCCGCCGTGCGCGGCGACTATCTCGTCCGCCACCGCGAGCCCTATACCCGACCCGCGCACGGTATTATTTGCCTTATAAAACTTCGATTTTATCTTAGGCAGGTCGGCAGCCGCTATCCCGCAGCCGTCGTCCTCTACCGTCACCGTGACATAATTGCCCGCCACCGTCCCCGATACCGAGATATGCCCGTTCTCGCGGGAATATTTTACCGCGTTGTCTATGATATTTATAAACACCTGACGCATACGGCTGCGATCGCCGTATATCATCGCTATTTGCTCCGAGTCGTCGTACAAGAGCTCCTTGTGCTCCTTTTTCGCCCTCTCGGAGAACATTATCACCGCGTCTTGGAGTTCCGCGAACACGTCCATATTCTCTTTATTCAGCCTAAAGTGCCCGCTTTGTATCTTAGAAAAGTCGAGCAATTCCTCCACCATATCCGATAGCCTGCCCGTCTCCTCCGAGATAATATTCATACCCTTGACGGCGGTGGACTTGTCCTCGGGGTTTTGCGCTATCGTCTCGCTCCAGCCCTTAATTGCCGTAAGCGGCGTTCTCAGCTCGTGCGACACCGAGGAGATAAAGTCGTTCTTTATGCTCTCGGAGTTTTGCAGCTCGCCCGCCATATAATTGAACACCTCGCACAGCTCGCCGAGCTCGTCGTCGGTCGGCGGCTCTATCCTTGCGGAAAAGTCGCCGCGCGCTATAAGCTGGGCGTTTTTGCTTATCGTCCTGAGCGGGCGGACTATCGAGCGTATAAAGTACAGCCCGAGCATAAGCATAAGCAATAGCACCGCGCAGCTTACCGCGATTATAAAAAGCATAAGCATACCGAGCTGAAGGTCTATCCTCGACAGCGAGGTTATAACTCTTATCGCGTTATAATTGTCGTCGGGTATATCTATCAGCATAGTGACCGCCATGACTTTTTCGCCGTTAGGCTGATAGCCCTCGTATACGCCGCCCCCCTGCGCGCTGTCTTTGGCAAGCAAAAGATCGGGCATCTCATAATCCTTATCGGGGGCAAAGCCGCTAGACGTGATAATGACCTCGTCATCGGAGTTTATCACCATTAGCTCCATGCGATCCTTTTTGTCAAAGCTCTCGACCGTGCGGCGTATTTCGGCGTTTGAATTTATCGTATTAGAGGCGTAATACCGCGACAATACCGAGGATATGACATTCAGCTCGCCGCGCAGCGTCTGCTCCGCCGAGCTGTAGTAGTAGGTCCTCAGCACGCAGTACAGCACCACGTCGAGCAGCGCGAGCACGATTATGACCACGCTGAAGCTTTTTAAGAACCAGCGGTTGGCGATAGTGTTTCTTCTTGCCACAGTCATTCTCCTTTTGCGGGCAAACGGAAAGTCGATTTTAGCCTTATATCAAGCTGTTTGAAGAAAATTCTCCCGCGGCGGCAAGCTCGTCCACGCACCACTTATACCCAAAGCCCCATATCGTCGAGATATATCTCGGATTAGAGGGGTCCTCCTCTATCTTCATTCTCAGCCGCCTGATATTTACGTCGACTATCTTATCATCGCCGTAATAGGCGTCGCCCCAGATATGCGTCAGTATGCTCTTTCTGTCCAGCGCCGACCCCGAATTTTCCATAAAATATTCGAGCAGCTGATATTCAACCTGCGTTATTTCGATATTCTGCCCGTTCTTGGTAAAAAGCCTGCTCTTTGTATTTATCGAAAACGGTCCCGAGATAAGCGTCCTGCCCTTGTCCTCGGTCTTTGCTCCGCTTACGGCGACCCTGCGGTATACCGCGTCGACACGCGCTACAAGCTCGGTCGGGGAGAAAGGCTTTGTCACATAATCGTCCGCCCCTTGAGTTAGGCTGCGTATCTTGTCCACCTCTTGGCTCTTAGCAGAGAGCATTATTATGCCCATAGTGTCGCTCTTCTGCCTCAGCCAGCGGCAAAGCTCCGTGCCGTCCATACCCGGCATCATTATATCGAGCAATGCTATATCTATCATACCGCCGTAATGTATATAGGCGTCCATAGCCTGCGAGGCGTTTGCCACGTCTATAACGTCATAGCCCGAGCGCTTTAGATTAATGACCACAAAGTCGCGTATAGCGTCCTCGTCCTCGCATACAAGGATCCTTTTCATACCTATCCCTCCTTTATTCGGGTACATCTACGGACAACGCCGCCTTTACCTCGTCCGAGGTCAGCGACAGCCCGAGGTACTCGATATTGCGTACATATATCAGCTTTTCTTCGCTTTGTGTAATTAGGACAAAGTTGTCGTCAGCAAGGCCGGTCCGCATATCGTCGGTCATTTTGTCCTTGTCTACGGCGCGTATGCTTGTCAATGCGTATTCGCGGCTGCCGTCCTCTTCGGCCTGCCAGAATATGACGGTGTTGTCCTCGGGGATTATCTGCGCCGTGACCATCCCCTCCCACCTGCCGGGAAAGGTGAATATATAGCTCTTATCGGGCGCGACAAAGGTATACGCCGCCGAGCTTATCTCCCCCGATTTTTGCGTAAGCCACCACACGGCGTTTACCTGCTCGGGGTAGGTCAGGCTCTCGTATCCCGAGAGCACCGCGGTCATAGGCACGTCGAGCAGCCCGTCCCCGTTTATATCGCAGCTGTTCAGCTTTGGGGTGTAGGCGTTCTGTCGGCGGATATAGCTTGTCTGATTGCCGCCGAACATAAAGCTGTCCGAGGTGACAAAATTCTTGCCGTTATAATAAAGCATCTCGGTCGCGTATTGATTTTCCGCCTGCAAAAAGTCTATCGCCGCGCAGAACATAGGCGTGCCGTTCATATCGTATTTTCCCGCCGTAATGCGGTCATAGTCCGCTATCTCGCGGGACAGCGTTATCGGATTGTAGAGCATGGTAAAATGCTCCTCGTCGTTATAGCCGTACACCGTAAATAGCGGTGGCATAGTCTGCGTCGGACGGGTAAAGGTCATCAGCATATCGCCCCTGTCCTCGTCGGGTCTCGCTATCAGCATACGCGACACCGTCAGCCGCGATATCTTTACGGGGCGGTTATCCTCAAAGCCGACTATAGAGATAAGCTTTTCCTGCGAATTTAGCGCGTTATAGGTGATTATCGCCTTTGGCGTGTCGCTTCCGAGGGTAGAAAATTCCACGCTCTCTACCTCGGTGCCGTCCGCCGCCATCTCGTAGACGCTGCGCCAGCTCCCCGAGCTCTCACGGTCAAGAAAGCCTATACGCAGCCCCGCGGGAGCGGTATCGTTTAGCACCGCGTCAGCCGTGTGCCGCTCAAAAAATACCATCGCCTCGGGGGTGCCGTCATGATCGAGGTCGTTTATGACAAACGCGCTTAAGTATTCTCCCGTCCTCGGATAGCGCAGGTCGACATTACCCGCGCTGTCGGTAAGGGCGCGGAATATCTCGCTCTGCTCGTCCGACAATTTCGGCGCGGTCAGCAGATTGCCCGCCGACATATCAAAGGCGCAGCCCGTGAGCATAAAGCACAGCATAGCCGTTATTAACGCCGCCGCTTTTCTCATAAAGCCGTCACCCTCCTTTAGCCTATTCTTTGGAATACTTTTTCAGTATCTCGTCAAGGTCGTATTTTTTAGAATCGTCTTCGGGCTCATCTTTGAGCTCGTCCTCGGGCTCGTTATCAACTCCGTCCCCTGTGTCGGGTGTGTCGGTATTTGTCGAATTGCCGCTGTCATCAGCGTTATCTGTGTCGAATGCTGTCGAATTATCCTGCTCATTATCAGCGATAACCGTCGTGTCGGTCGCTGTCAAATTTTCATCCTCGTCTGTCAAGATAGGCTCGTCCTTATCCGCATAAACCGCTGTGTCGGGCTTTGTCGAATTACGTCTATCCTTATCGTCCGATTGAGGCTTGTCGGTATTTGTCGAATTGTGTTGCTCGCCCGCAATTTCTTTTGCCCCGATAAGCATAGTCAGCGCGATAAGCGCGGGGACCGCTCCGCCTATAATCATTTCGAGGTCGGGGGTGCTTGCGAGCTTTAGCCATTTTTCCCCGTCAAAGAGCATAAGCAGCATAGAGCTTGATACATAAGCAAACCACGCGCAGCCCGTCGCAAGGCCGCTCGCTATCACAGCCGTGCGGGTGAGCCTCTTCTCGCCGCCCGAGATTATTCGCCCTAAATTTATCCAAAAGAGCAAGGTCAGCACATATACCGTCATTATCATTAAATTCTGCGGCATACCCGTGATTATCGGGTGCGAAACGTAAAAGAATATGCACCTTAATATATATACTATCACCAGCAGCACTGCGAGCAGGCACATATATACCTTTACCCCGCCGGTTATCACCGTCATACCGAACGCGAGCAATGTCACCGTGCCGATGATCTCTATTATCTGCACAAAGCCTATGCCGTCCGACATTTCGCCGAAAAGCGTCGCCGCCATAGCCGCCCCCGCTAAAATGAGGAAAAACCCGAGCAGCATTTGCCGTTTAGAGCTTAGCGAGAAAATATCCGCGTCATAGCGCTTGCTGTCATAATACGCCGTCACCGCCAGTCCCGCCGCGCATATCACCATAAGCACGCCGTACAGTATATTTATAAAGTCCGCGCCTACGGTATACAGCCCCGACGGTACGTCCACGCCCGTCATAAGCTGTATCAGCCTTACCGCGGCAAGCAGCACCGCCGCCGCGAGGGCGCATATGGGGGATAGCTTTATATTCTTGCTCATAAATATCTACCGTTCTTTCGTTTATCTCTGTGACAGAGGTATGTATTGCTTATTTTTAGACAGGGTCTTGTACGCGGGGCGCATTATACGCTTTCCGCTCTGCAATTCTTCCATGCGGTGGGCGCACCAGCCGGGCATTCTCGCGCAGGCAAACAGCGCGGTGTACATCTCGGTCGGTATCCCGAGCAGCTTGTACACAAGTCCCGAGTACATATCGACGTTAGCGCACATCGTCTTTATATTTCCTCTCGCTCCCGCGAAGAGCTCGGGGGTAAGCTTTTCTATCTTGTCGAGCAGCTTAAACTCGGGCTCGAGCTCGGTGCCCGCCGCGAGCTTCATACCCGCCTGCTTAAGTATCACCGCTCTCGGGTCGGAGAGCGTGTATACCGCGTGACCCATTCCGTAGATAAGCCCGCTGTGGTCGTTGGCCTCTTTAGCGAGTATCTTATTGAGAAAGTCGGCGACCTCGCCGTCGTCCTCCCAGTTCTTGACATTTTGCTCTATGCAGGACAGCATCTCCATCACCTTAATATTAGCTCCGCCGTGGCGAGGACCTTTAAGCGAGGATATAGCCGCCGCGTACGCCGAGTATGCGTCCGTCCCCGAGGACGAAACGCACCGACAGGTAAAGGTGGAGTTGTTGCCGCCGCCGTGCTCGGCGTGCAGCATAAGGCACAGGTCGAGCAGCTTTGCCTCTTCTTTAGTATATTCGCGGTCTATCCTCAGGGTGGAAAGTATGCTCTCCGCTAAGCTCTCATCGAGATTTATCGGGTGCATGACCATGCTCTCGTTATTTACATAGCGGCGCATAACCTGATAGGCGGTCACCATTATCGCGGGCAGCCTTGCTATCACCGATACCGCCTTTAACATCTCGCTCTCGAGAGATTTGTCCTCGGGCGCTTTGTCAAAGGTATAAAGTGCTAACACCGACTGCGCCATTTTATTCATTATATTCGGCGAGGGACAGCGCATTATCACATCCTCCGCGAAATATGGCGGAAGCGCGCGATAATGTGTCACCAGCGACTTAAAATTTTCCAGCTGTTCTTTATTCGGCAAAGTGCCGAACAGCAGCAAAAACGCCGTCTCTTCAAAGCCGTAGCGGTCGTCCTCGGTCTTTCCTTTTACCAGATCGTTTATATCATAGCCCCTGTAGATAAGCTGTCCGGGCGTAGGGCACTTTTCGCCCTCGTTCATGACATAGCCGTGTACGCAGCATATATGCGTAAGCCCCGCCACAACGCCGCTGCCGTCGGAGTTGCGCAGACCCCGCTTTACCGCGTACTTGTCGTACAGCGCGGGAGGTATGACGGTATTTTGCGCGTACTCCACGCACAGAGCCTTTAATCTTTCGAGGCGTTCTTCTTTATCGTTCATTTTTCAGATCCCCCTTTAAGGATAGTTTGCTCTACACCGTTCTATTGCCGTTTTGCCGCGAATATTATATATTGTCTTTGTCCGCGTTATTGCAAAACGAATATACACTGTTAATTATATCACTTATTTTCCCTATTGTCAACTTTACCCGATAAGGAGAAATGTTATGTCCGTTAAAGTTGTGATTATTTCCGCTGTGGTATTGACAGCCGCGGCTGTTATTGCGTTTATCCCGCTGCTTTTGCCAAAGCCCGCCGTGCCTCCCGATACCTTTATCGTGGGGGAAAATTCCTACCCCGCCGAGGATTATCTGACGGGCTGTATTCTCGCCCAGCTGAAAAACTATTCCTCCTCCGCCGAAATAAACGACAGCGGAATTAGCGCCGTGGCGGCGGCGCTGTACTCCTCTCTTATCTATCTTGACCAAAAGGGTGAGCTAAATCGCGACGTGTTCCCCTCGGTCGAGTATATGACCCCCGACGAGGCGCGGGAGTATTACGGCTTTTCTTACGACAGCTTTGAGAAAACGGCGCGCGCCGCCGCGAGATACGCTATGTCGCTTGATATATCCTATAACGGGCAGCGGGTATTTTTGCCCGTATGCCGCATATCTTCGGGCGCGCTTATCGCCCCCGCCGGCTGCGGGCTTGATATGCCGTGGCTTAAAAAGCTGTACTGTCTCACCGACCGCAGCGAGCCGCGCTATGACGGCGGGTGTCAGCTCTCCGCCGACGGCTTTTCGGGGATATTCCTCGCGAGATTTAAGACCGCCGTGCTCTCTGCCGACCCCTCAAATTGGATAACCGACATCAAGACCGACCCCGACGGCAACGTCCTGTCGCTCGTCGTCGGAAAGATAAATATGTCGGGCTGGGAGTTTTGCTCGATATTCGGCATACGCTCGGTCTGCTTTGAGCTAACTTATTTCGACCGCCTGTTCTCATTTACGACAAAGGGCGACGGCGGCAGCATAGGCATGAGCACCGCCGCCGCAATGCAGCTCGGCGCGCGCGGACAGTCCCCCGAGGAGATACTTTCGACATTTTTCGACGTAGAAGTAAAAAGCCGCACTTAGTTGCCCCCTCGACGCTATTCGACAAAATACGACAGGGCGGTGCGGGAACACTCACCCTCGCCGCTTAAAAATTTTCCCCCGCCTAAATTGAAAAAAACTATTGACAAATCAAAACCGTTCTGCTATAATAAATAATGCAATTTGCGGGGATGCTGGAATAGGCAGACAGGCAAGCTTGAGGTGCTTGTGTCAGTATTGGCGTGAGGGTTCAAGTCCCTTTCCCCGCACCACGCCGGAGCAAAGTCCGCTTTGCTCCGACGCTTTTTATTGCCCTTGGCAACAAAAAGCGCCATCCGCCCGCTCCCTTGCTCCTCCTTATGCCCCACAAAGCGGGCTTTGTGGGGGACCCCTTAATGCGGACTACGTATCGTTCGCGGCGACTTTTCTTTTGCATTTTGGGAAAAGTCACCTCTCACTCCCTTGTGTAGCTTATTTCTCGAATTGCAACAAGAGCAATTTGAGAAATGAGCGTAAACTGTCCGCCGCAGGCGGCAGTAATCCCTCTTGCCCCACAAAGCGGGCTTTGTGGGGACCCCTTGATGCGGACGAAGTCCGTGACGGCTTTTTTGTTTATATAAAATCCCGCCGGTCTTGACCTCTCATCAAAACCGGCGTTAATTTATTCAAATTTAAAGCTCTCCATATCGAAGTTAGCCCCGGGCAAGAATACAAAGCTTATATCGTTTACCCCGCTTAGCTTTTCTATGTCAAAGGTTATCGAAGTGTACTCGTCGCTGTGCGGAAACTCGAGTATCTGCGTCTTTTGTGCGCCGTCAGCGCCTGTCGTGCGCAGTTGTATCGTGTTTTGATCGAGCGGGGTACGCCCCGTTATAGTAAGCTTATCCGCGCCCTGCTTAAAGTCCATGCCGCCGTATTCCAGCACGACGTTATTTCCTATGCCGCACACGCGCTTTCCCTCGACCGAATAATCGTCCCCGTACAGCTTGTCGCAGTCGGCGGCTGTCAGCCGCGGGTGTACAGCTCCCTGTGTCGCTGCTGTGGCGATTTCCATTCCAGAACAGCCATCGGTATATCGTTTGCTCGCCGTAAATACCGCTTCATCTGTATCTTAAGATCCTCGTAAGAATAAAATTTTAAGTAATTGTAAAACCTCTCTTGGTCGTTTCTGTGACTGCGTTCTACTTTACCGTTGTGCCACGGAGTTCTCGGACGTATCAGCTTGTGCACTATCCCGTATTCGTTACAGAATTTATCGAAAATATGTACTCTTTTAGTTTTTTTGAAATTTGTAAATTCCGCACCGTTATCGGTCTGAATAACATTTGCTGCGTATCCGAAAAACGTTATCGCCCGTTTTACAAAATCCACCGTTGAATAGCCGCTTTGCTCTTTGTAAGGATAAATAAATCGCTTTCGAGAGGCTTCCTCTATCATCGTATATTGATAGAATTTCTCTCCGTCAACGCCGGAATAACATGCGTTTGGCACATATTTTACGTCCATTTGCCATTTTTCCCCGAGCGAAGTCGGTGTGTCGTATTTCCCCATATGACGGCTCTTTTTCTTTGTTGAAGCTGCTTTCTTCCTAAATCCAAGCCGTACAAACACGCGGTAAAGTGAGCCGGGGTGGCGTGAATACGCTTTGTCCTCGCGTAGCTTTCCATAAAGCTCGCATATTGAGATGTTGGGATTTCTTCGGTGATAATCCTTTATCCACTTAAGTTCCTGCTCCGTATGCGCGTTTGGGTGCGGAGAAAGCGGGCGGTGGGATTTTGACACCAAAGACTCTTTTGTTCCGTCATATTGCTTGTTCCAGCGCATCAGTGAAGCCTTAGAAATGTGATATTTACAGCAGACATACTCTATATCGCCTGTCTGACGGTATGCCTCCACTGCGTGGATCCGTGTGATTGTTTCATGCGGCAAATACCTCTTGCATTTTCTATTATTCTGTGCTATACTTGTCATAAAGTGATCGATTCCTTTCTGTTGAGTATTGTTTTGTTATTTTTATTCTAACAGAAATCGATCACTTTTTCCTTGTATATTTTATCTTTCGGTCTCACATCTATTGTAACGCTACACACCATTTTTCGATTTTTTAAAACATTATATTGCTTTTTTGCAATGTATTTGCTATAATAATATTAAATGATTGCAAAGGAGTGTACTCTTTTTTATGTTTAGCTGTTTAATCAAAGCAATTCGAAGAAAAAGTTTGCACAATCAGAGCAAATTTGTAATTAATCTTGGAGTTTCATTTTTATCTCTCAATAGATGGGAAAACGAAAAAGCAGTCCTAAAATTATGTAAATTAAAACTTATTAATGATTTTTGCGTTACGTTAAATGCGCAACCCCCTTATAACGACATTTATGTTTCTAAAAGCGATAATATTGGAACGGAGTAACAAACGATGCCTGCTATTGAGCCTTTTGTACGGTGGGCTGGAGGAAAGACATGGCTGGTCCCACACATTCCTACTATTGTGGGAAATCTACATATTGAACACTATCATGAGCCATTTTTGGGTGGTGGTGCCATTTATTTTTCAATGGATCATACCAAAAAGTCATATCTTTCTGACGCCAACTCACAATTAATAAATACATATATACAAGTGAGGGATAACCCGGAAGGATTGATAGAATCCTTCAAGCAGATTCCCAATACAGAAGATGATTATTACAGAATTAGGACAGAAATTACCGGGGAAAACACAGTTGAGAATGCCGCAAAATTCTTGTTTTTAAATCAAACATCATACAATGGACTATATCGCGTTAATAGAAATGGACGATACAATGTCCCATACGGTTTTCGCACAAATTGGGCTTATGATCTTGATCGAATTAGGATTGCCAGCTCGAAATTGCAAAACACTCGGATTGATACAGGAGACTTTGAAGTCAACAAGTACCGCATTAAAGAAAACGATTTAGTTTTTCTTGATCCACCCTATACTGTTTCGCATAACAATAATGGATTTATTGCTTACAATCAAAAACTTTTTTCGCTGGACGATCAGCAACGTTTAAAGCGATTTATAGAATACATAAAAAAAAGGGGAGCTTTCTATATTTTGACTAATGCGGCGCACAAAACAATTTGTGAAATATTTTTAACTCAGGGCGACAGAATAGTGAAACTCCGACGCAATAGCCTTATTGGTGGCAGGAATGCATTGCGTACAGCAATCCCAGAGTATATTTTCACAAACATACCGGAGGTTAATCATGAGTGAGACAAAAACAAAATGGGAATACATTGTTTCAGATGAAGCTCTTACAAGGGCTCGCACTCTAAGAAGCAAAACGTTCATAGCATCCAAGGAGCGCCGAGTTGCGCTTCCGGAACTCATTGAAGAGGGCTGGGAAGAATTTAAGAGTTATAAAAACAACAAATTTGTTGGTGTGCGTAAAAATAAAAAATTTGATGAGATTTTTGAGGATCGAGTATGGTGTTTGTTTGCTAAACTCGGTTTCACACAGCTAAACAAAGATCGACATTTTGAGATGTCTTACGACTATCAGAATCCAAATATCACTCAGCAAATTGATGTTTTTGCCGCAGATGATGAAACTGTAATCATTGTAGAGTGTAAGGCTGCTGAAACCATAAAGGATGGTGTCTTTAAAAAGCCGTTGGAGGCATTTCACAGTCAAATGGATGGGTTGCGTCGGGAAGCCCAAAAGCGTTTTCCAAAAGCTAAGGTTAAGTTTATTTGGGCTACCCACAATTTCATTATCTCTCCGGCAGACCAAGCAAAAATGCGAGAATGGGATATTGTCCATTTTAGTGATGCAGTGATCAACTATTATTACGAGTTGGTAAAGCATTTAGGCACTTGTGCTCGATATCAGCTTCTTGGTAATTTATTTGCAAACCAAGAAATTCGAAATATGGATGATAAAATTTCTGCTCTACAGGGCGAAATGGGAGGGCACAAGTACTATTCTTTTTCAATTGAACCGGAGCGTCTTTTGAAAATCGGATATGTGCTTCATCGTAACGAAGCAAATAAAAACATGATGCCGACCTATCAGCGATTGATAAAAAAGAAACGTCTTACAGATGTGCGGAAGTTTATAAATAACGGTGGCTATTTCCCAAATTCGTTGATTATCAGCATAGATTCCGGCGGCAAAGGCTTACAGTTTGATATGTCCGGAACAAAGGTAGAAGGGACACATTCGCGGCTTGGAGTGTTGCATTTACCAAAGAGGTATCGTTCCGCGTACATTATAGATGGACAGCATCGTTTGTACGGATATTCTGATTCAGAGTATGCAACTACTAATAGTATTCCTGTAGTTGCCTTCGTTGATTTGGATAGGCAGGAACAAATAAAGTTGTTTATGGACATTAATGAGAACCAGAAGGCTGTGCCCAAAAATCTTCGTGTTATACTAAATGCGGATATGCTCTGGGACTCTTTGGATTATAATGAGCGCCGTCAAGCGCTACGCTCTAAAATTGCACAGATGTTTGGCGAAGAAGAAACTTCTCCGTTGATGGGGCGAGTTGTTATTGGCGAAGATGAAAAATCTTCTGTTAAATGTATTACAGTTGAAGCTATTCAAACTGCGTTGAAAAAATGTAATTTCATGACGCAATTTGGAAAGAAGAACAGTATTATTAGAGACGGTACATTTGATGATGGGACAAACCAAGGCACCTGCGATTTGCTTTATCCGTTCTTAGAATCATGTTTAAGGTATGTGAAAAACGCTGCCATTAAAGAGTGGGAACGCGGTGACAGCAATGACGGCATGTTAACCATTAACCGAGGTATTCAGGCTGTTATTCGTGTGATTAACGACATTGTAAATCTTCTTGTAGATCGTAAGGAAATTTTCCCAAAAACGCAAAAGACTGAAGAATTAATAAATCAAGTGGCATTTTATCTTGATCCATTGAATGAACATCTTAACAATCTTACACAACAGGAACGAAAAGATCTAAGAGGATATTTTGGTGGCGGAGCTGACACAAGATTTTGGAGAGCTTTTCAACGTGAAATCGCTAAGGAGCGTTCTGATTTTAACCCAGAGGGATTAAATGAGTATTGGGAAAACGAAGCAAAAACCTATAATGCGGATTCTTTGAAGTATCTACGAGAAATAGAGGTTTGGGTTAAACAAACAATCCAGGCAGTCCTCGTGGATAAGTATGGAGAAAACTGGGAGATTAAAGCGCTTCCTAAACCTATTTATAAGAGGGCAAAGGGTATTGCTGATGAACGAAACTATGACAGTATTGCTTCCGGCGATGGAACGAATACTATTTCTGTATGGGATTGTATAACGCTCAAAGAATGTAAGGAAGTAGTTACTGTAGGGAGCCATTGGACCGATCTGTTTGAACCTTTGCTAACTCGTCCGGAAGAGGAGAAGTTAAGTGGTGGCAAGGTAGCACGTACAAAGTGGATAGAGCGGGTGGAGAGTTTACAAAACAAATTGAATATGCCTTCCTATAGTGTTACAAATGCAGAATTTGAATTTATTAAGTCTGTGTACATATGGATAAAAGAACAATATAATAAAAAGCCAACATCATAAGCTTGTTTACGCAGTTTAATACTGAGCCGCCCATAAAAATTCCCACTAAATAATTATTATTAATAAAATAATAAAGTAATTTGTTATGCCCTATTCTTCGCAAAGTAAGGCCTATGGCAATCCAACCTTGAGGATAGGCAAATATTTTGGAATTAATACCAAAAATGCGTACAGAGCTGTACAAGAGAAGCCTGGGGATTTGCGCTTGCGGTTTCTGAGCGAATAAAACGCCTTGAAAATGAAGACGTTGAAATTGCAAAGGCAAAAAACATATACTATTCTGACATCCTGCATAACTTATAAGTTTACGAGGATGGTATATGAAATTCTCTGGATGAATGTTATCAACATTTGGTTTCGGGAATCATTGCCTCGTATAAGCTTCTTGATATAATAGAGCATGATGACATAGTTTATTTTGAGCAAATCACGGCTTTGCTGACACAGAATATGCTATTTGATGAAATAAAACAAAGTGACATCGTTGTCGAAGGAGATAAGAAAGTGGGATATAATGTTAAGGTAGGCTATTCGCTGTATTTGTTTAGTTATGGAGGCGGAGATGGAATTTTGCTGCTCTTACAAGAAGAAAAGGATTTTGAAGTTGTGCACAAACTGATCGATAGATTTCTTTGCGCGAATATAATGCGTTTCTTGTCAATAACAGGGCCGCATTATCGAGGCGTTCAGCCGTATCAGCGTAGATCAGATAGAGGATTTAGAAGAAACCGATGTTCTTGTCGGTTATTGGGGGAATTCCTTTGTATCAGTATTATAAGCAGCTCAAGAAGCTCGCTTCTACGGCAATTTTGACAAAGAACGTCTTTTGAGTGTCATGTAAATAACATTTTTTGACTCCAAACCGCACTGTTGCGGAAGTAGAGTTTGAACGTTGGTGAGAGGGTATAACGCCGTGAAATGGTGTTATAAAAACGGTGACAAGGGTGCCGAGTTTTCAATATTGTATATCGTTGAGCTTTCCATCGCAATAATTTATATTTTGATTATATAATCGGATTTGAAAACAGAGAGATATGGATCATCGAAGAAAAAGGTGACATGACAGCCGACGGTGAGTAAAATAACATTGATCATTACACCGCAAGGACGTTTGAAGTGCTTAAGGATTAAAGCGAGGAATAACCGTATATAAAATGGGGCTTTATCCGAGCGGTTGGTACGTAGCTTTATCTCTCCAGCACCTAATAAACTGAAGGAGCGACAAACCGGAAAATTTGGAAGCTGATAGAAGTGTTTATTTGAAAAAAGGAGTGACAATATGGCAAATAATAAAACAGTTCATATTTTGCGATACGGTACTGTTGCCGAAAAAGTGCATCTTGAGAAGGCTTTTTCCGCCTTTGATTATTTGAGCATTAACGGTAACACAGCTGCTTATGTATCAAATGCAATCGCTAAATTTATAGTCGAAAAGTTCTTCTCTAATAAGGAAAAGGGATATTTTATCGATCCTATTACTTATGCTTTTCAAAACAAAATAGATCTACTTTTCAGCAAGTCAAAGAGTACAAATGAGTATTCGATTAAAAAATCCATTGCAAAACTCATTGATATCTATGGGTTATCAATGAATAGAATCAAGCAACGCATTCCGCTCGTGCCCAGTGACTTTGGAAGTTCAATTGATAAGGATAGTTTTGTTGAGCGGATTCTCTCATTCCAATATAATCTTGTATATAAACATGTCCAAGAGCAAGATTTACAAAAATATTTGGACTATATTGCTCCGGGGCAATCTGACAATATTCCCCAACTGCGTCCTAAGTTTTTAATTGCTCCGTATTTCTACTTAGACAATCAAGCCCCTTATTGGGAAGAATGGCTTTCTCTTAATATTGAATTAGCAAATATATCAATTGCTCAATCAAAACATAATTGCAATAACTTGCCAGTTTTTGCTCAAATTGTGTTGAATAAATCCGTTATTACAGATCCAAGCTCTTTGAACAAGATAGTTAAAGCATATTCGATATTAGAATGCGACGGGTATACAATTTGGATTGATGACCTTAATGAGCATGAATCAGCAAAGGCGGAACTTAACGGATTTGTTGCGTTGCTAAAAGGATTGCCTCGAAAACAGATTTATAATATGTATGGAGGTTATTTTTCAATCTTACTTACACATAAATCGTTGTCGCTCCTTTCTGGCGTATCTCATGGTTTGGAATACGGTGAAAGCAGAATGGTGTACCCTGTAGGGGGTGGCATACCAGTGTCAAAGTATTATTTTTTACCGTTACATCGACGGCTTGACTTTACAAAAGCTTTTTATCTTCTTGAATACGCGAAAGTTCTGGACACAAACATAGAAAACTGGGGAAGTTCAGATAAGTATTTTTCTGATATCTGTGGTTGTTCTCAGTGCAAAAAGATTATTGGAAAAGAAATGATCAATTTCATGGAATTTGAAAGCAAAGAATTTTATGAAATACATCGAAAAAACCATGTTTTGCGTCGAAAAAAAGCTTCATCTGACACTAAACAAAACTGCCTCTATCATTATCTGTTGTGTAAGAAAATGGAATTTCTGCAGGTCGAGCGTAAAGATTTAAAGCAATTACTTAATGATTTGAAAAATAAAAGTCAGTTATACCAAGCATGTCATTCAATCAAAGAAGGAGAACTTGACTACATCAGTATTTGGGACGAAATATGTTCAGAGGCGGAGGAATAAAAAACATGGACGCAGAAAAGACAGTATTTATCCTTGGCGCCGGAGCCTCTGCCTCGGCAAACCTGCCAACGCAAGCCGGCATACTCAAGCATGTTTTCTCTTTAGATCGCAATTCTTTATCTAACGACCCACAATCTGATGATTTTCTTTCGTTCGAAATCAACGAAAGGCTACAGAGACTATTATCGTTTTATTCAACATTTGACCAGTATCGACAAGAGCTTGGCAGTTTTATTGTTTCAAGTTTCTCTACAACAGATAAGGAAACTGAATATAAAATCGCACTAGAACAGGCACATCTGATTAATGAGAATAGCGTAAGCGAACGTATAGAAAAGGATGCTGTATTAAAAAAAGCTTATAATATTGTTAAATCTATCAATGTTTCTCTTGAGGATTTGTTTACTATTTTTGATAATGTGGCTACCGAGCGCGAACACTTTAGATTATTTTCTCCGCAAAATATGGCTGATATACACAACAAATTAAAAATGTGTATTATTTATGCCATGGCATTTGCTATAAATGAATCACATGATGCATCTGATTATGAGCTTTTTTCTAAATATTTGTTGAACAAACGGCTTTCATCTTCTCAGAAAGAAGACACTCTTGCTGTTGTTACAATGAATTGGGATGATGTGCTGGAACGTATTCTGGCTCGTCAATGCAAAGAGTACAATTCGAATCTTTCCAAGAATCAGCAAAGAGTATATCCGGATTTATGTTTCTATGACTACGATTATAAAAATGCAGATAAGCACATTCCTTCAACACATATCAAAGCAAAGGGACATAAAAATATAAAAATTCTAAAAATGCATGGATCGTTAGCGTGGCTTGAATGTCCTAAATGTGGACGTATTTTCACTGACTATGAAAGTGAAATTGCGTATGAGGAATTCGTAGGCGCTAAATGTCCTTATTGCATACTTTCAGATAATAAGGCTGCTCCCATGCTTAGAAGTTTGATTATAACGCCGACGTTTATGAAATCGTTAGAAAATCTGAATCTAAAAAACATCTGGCATAATGCATTTATCGATATAAGCGAAGCTGATCATATAGTTTTTATTGGTTATTCTTTTCCAGACGCAGACTTTGAATTGAGATGCTTGTTAAAAAAATCCGTAAAGGATTCAGCTGATATCACTGTAGTTTTGACTGAATCCAACGATCCAAACTATTATAGATTGGTATTAAATGATAGTCGTTGTTCTGATGATACTGTAAATCAGATTTTAGAAAGATTGTCTTTACCTGAATATAGATATAATAGTTTTTTCGGCAAAGAAAGAGTTAAATATAACTATAAAGGCTTCAGCAACTTTCTTGAAAGGTTAGGAGGTCAATCATGAACAAAAAAGAAATGAATGGAAAAGATTTGCTTTTGGCTTTTTTATATTCACCTGGCATTGGTTCTGTTTTCAATGAGCCTATCGTAGGGCGAACTAAACTTACTAAAATGATGTTTCTTTTTGAAAAGCAACTGTATTCCCGTTTTTTTGAAGACACACTGCAAATAGAGCTTCCTTCTTTTGAACCGTACTTTTTTGGCCCATTTAGCAGGCAAATGTTTGAAGATCTTTCATTTTTTGAGGCAATAGGAATGGTAGAAACCAAGGAGACGAGCATACCGCTTTCTGTAGTGGATAAAGTGGAAAGCAAAGACGTCTTTGATGAAACTGACGAATGGAATGACGCGTCTTTCGATGAAGATGAAGTTTCTTTTGAATTGTCATATTCATTGTCTCAAAGCGGTCTCAACTATGTTTCTGAAAAGATATGGCCACTTTTTACCCAAACTCAAATTGATAAATTAACAGCCTTCAAGGCTCAAATTAATAAAATATCACTTGACTCTCTGCTTCGGTATGTATATAAACAATATCCAGAAGAAGCAAAGAATTCGATTATAGCTAATCGATATCTTAGCGAGGAGAATGATTAGATGTTAGAAACGGAAATGATGGCAAAAGGCTTTACTTATTTATCAGGATTATCTCAGTATAAAACCGTGAAACAAGAAGTTCCCTTTCTTTCTCGTTGCATTGATGTTATACTGGTGGATTATAATGGTGTAATAATATCAGTTGAGTTCAAAATCAGCAAATGGCGTCAAGCCATTGAACAAGCAATTAATCATAAGCTTGGAGCGGATAAGTCATACATTTGTCTTCCCAAAAGAAAAATAACACCGCTTTTACTTAGTGCACTCAAAGAAAATGGAGTCGGTCTAATGTTATTTGACGAAGAAAATGAAGAAATTATTACAGAGGTTGTTCCAGCAGATGATAACTTTGCAAATATCCCTGCCTTTAGAAAGATGCTAGTTGAAAATATTGACAAGGTCACATAGAACAATGTAAGATATTGATAATTGATATCTATTAAAAAGCGGCCGTTTACCTTGCTATTATTCGGATTTGTTTGATTTTATAAAAACGCTTTTCATTATGAGCCTGACGTTAAGCGCGAACCCGTATTTAAACGCAGCTTGTTCCGCGTAGGGATACATCTCGCCATATTGTTCGAGAGTCTCCCTTTGCGGTTTGGTGAAGATGTCGGTGAGTTTATCACGGTTTTTGCCCGTAAGGTGGAGCAGGTGTTTGAAATTGCTGTTTCCGCTCAGTAATTTTTCGTGTGGGTTGATGTTTCCATACCAAAGATTTTCAAGGAATGTCATGCAAAAATAACCTCGTTTAGAACAAACTCATTGACCCAGTCACGAATGCTGTTCATGGCGTCACCCTGCGACAATTGGTCGCGGAGTTTCACTTCTTTTGTGACGCCTTCCTACTTAGCGAGTTGTTTTACCAACTGAAAACACATTTCATTAGCCTGATCGTTCACTTTGTGCAGATACGAATTTAATGTATCGTTCATCCGCATAACGTTTATGGTAGTTGGATGGTTTTCTTTCAAGTATCGATAGTGCTTTTGTCCCCAAATTCCTACCCCTTTTAAATTATCTTTCATATGCAATACCTCCTTTGCGGCTTAATTATATTGCTGTCCGGCTGAAAACAAAAATGTGCGATGCGGTAAAGTTGAGTTTGAATATGGGTTGTTCTGTACCGGTAAAAATGTGATTTTATCAAGCTCGTTATAATATACGCACCACCACGTCGTCGCGGACTACGTCCGTGACGACATTTTTGCTTTATAAGGTACACATAAATAATACGGTATAAAACCCGCCGGTCTTGACCTCTCATCAAAACCGGCGTTAGTTTATTCAAATTTAAAGCTCTCCATATCAAAGTTAGCCCCGGGCAAGAACACAAAGCTTATATCGTTCACCCCGCTTAGCGTTTCTATATCAAAGGTTATCGAGGTATACTCGTCACTGTGCGAGAATTCGAGTATCTGCGTCTTTTGCGCGCCGTCAGCGCCAGTCGTGCGCAATTGTATCGTGTTTTGATCCAGCGGGGTGCGCCCCGTTATAGTAAGCTTATCCGCGCCCTGCTTAAAGTCCATGCCGCCGTATTCCAGCACGACGTTATTTCCTATGCCGCACACGCGCTTTCCCTCTACCGAATAATCGTCTCCGTACAGCTTGTCGCAGTCGGCGGCGAAATTCAGCTTATATGCGCGCTCATTCGGGGAGAAGCTTATCCCGCCGAAAATGCACCCGCCGCCGATTTCTATATAAATATCGTTTATGCCCTTTATAATTTCGGGCAGCTCGAACTCCTGCGGATAGCCCTTGTCCCAGCCGTTATTATATTTTAGGTCAAATTCGCCGACCTGCCTGCCGCCTTTCTCGGGGTCGCCGATATAAAGCCGCGCGTACAGCCTGTCGGGCGAGCAGTTGCCGACATATACCGTCAGCTTGTCCGCGCCCGCGCTGCCGAAATCCATACTGTAAAAGCCCAGCACCGCTCTGCCGTCAAGCCCGTATGCCCCGCCGCCGATATTATTCTGCGGTCGGTCGGAATAATTGCACAACGTCGCCGCGGTTAGGCTGAACGCGTCTATCACCGCGCTGCCCATACCCCTTATTTTATACTCAAGGTCAGAGAATACACTCGGCGCGTCCTTGCCGTTATTGCAGCATGCGCGCAGGCGAAAATCGCCGTCGCCCTTTGCCCTTACGGTCACATATTCGCCGTCATAATCCGCCGCCTCGGCAAAGTTTATTACCTCGCCGCTGTCAGAGCAGCACATAAAGGTAACGTCCTTATAGTCGGCGTTTTCGGGGTGCAAAATAACGCGGACTTTTCTCTCGGGGCGCTTTGGATAAAGTCTGCGGTTGCCCTTGTCGATAAGCTCTATCCGCCTTACCGGCAGCTCGGGGACGTACTCGGCTTTCGGCGGGGTCAGGACCACGCTTATTCCCCGGGGAATATCGCACTTTTCGCTGTATAATACGGTCGACGCGCTTTTTAATCCCTTGCCCTCGGCGGTGACGATTATCTCCCCGCTGTCAAGGGTGGCTTGTACTATTGCGAGCAATTTTCCCGAGAACATACGGCGGTTGTCGCCCTTATAGCTGTCATAGTCGGTGCTGTCGCCGTTGTCGAGTCCGACCAGCCGCCCCGCGCCCGACACCGTGACCCTTATGCGGTTGTTGGCGTTTGGCACTTCCCTACCGTCTTTATCTACGGCGGAAATATCGATAAACGCGAGCGATCTGCCGTCCGCCTTTATCTTATCATTTTCGGGAGAGAGCACAATGCTCTCTGCGTCGCCGAACGCGCGCAGCACCCGCTTTACTGTCGGCTCGCCGTCGGGCTTGCTGCCGCGATAGCCGCATACGGTTATCACCTTGTCGCGCGAGTATTTTATACGCCAGCATGCACAGAGCCTTTTGCCGTCGCTTGTACCCGTCTCGGGATTAATATGCCGTATGCCGTGCGCGACGTCGTCCTCGTACAGCACCAGCGTGCGAAGATTGCTGTAGGCGATAACGTCGACGGCTTGTCCCTCGTTTGCTTCCCAGTAGGGCATAACAAAGATAAACGGCTCGCTGTTATTATTCCACACCGAGCGGTAAAAGCTGTAAGACGCTTTAGCAAAGCCCGCCGTGTCGATTATCCCGAAGTAGGAATTTTTACTGCTGTAGGGCGTGGGCTCGCCTATATAGTCAAAGCCTGTCCATACGAACTGCCCCGCCGAAAAGCGGCAGTCCCTGTCCTCGGCGTATGAATAAAAGGGCGACGCGCCCCAGTTTACCACGCTGTTGCCGAGATCCGAGCACTGCATATCGCAGTGGGTCAGCTGGGCGGTGTCGTAGGGCATATGATATATGCCTCTCGATCGCACGGTAGAGGCGGTCTCGCTGCCGTAGATACAACGCGATGGGTTGTCGGCGTGCTGCTGCCTGTACAGCTTCTCGGCGTAATTGTACCCCGCGAGCTTAAGATAATCCGCTACCTTCTGCGCGTTTTCCCACCCCATATAATTAGAGCCTATCGTCGGTCTTGCGTTTGCATAGCGGTCGTGTACGGCTATCTCGTCGCACAGCATTTTTGCCACCTCAAGCCCGCGCTCACTCTTATGGGTGTCGTGTATCTCGTTGCCTATGCTCCACATTATCACCGAGGGGTGATTGCGGTCGCGGCGTATCCACGCGGCAACGTCCTTTTTATACCACTCGGGGAAAAATCTCGCGTAGTCGTACTCGGTTTTGGGCTCTTCCCACATATCGGTAAACTCGTCGTCCACAAGCAGCCCTAACTCGTCGCAAAGTTCTACCACCTCGCGGGCGGGCGGATTGTGAGAGGTGCGTATGGCGTTAGCCCCCATATCTATCAGCATTTTGAGCTGACGCTCTGCCGCGTCGCGGTTGAATGCCGCGCCTAATGCGCCGAGATCGTGGTGCATGCACACGCCCTTTATCTTTACCTTGCGTGAATTTAAATAAAATCCCGAGCCCGGGTCAAACCGTATATAGCGAAAGCCCACCTTATTCTTCGCCCTATCGGCTAAATCGCCGTCAGCGTCGTATATCTCGGTAGTAAGAGTGTACAATGTCGGAGACTCTATATCCCACAGCTCGGGATTATCGATGTAAAATCTCACGGTGTGGGTGTCCCCCGCTACGGGGCCGCTTATATCCGCAGCCGCCCTGCCTTGGCCGTCGGTCAGCGTGTGCTTTATCGTCCCGTCAAAGTCCCCGTTAAGCTCGGTCTGTATCGTAACGCGCCAGCCGCCCGAGTGCGCCCCGGGCGCTTTGGCATTAAAATATACTCCGTCGGTGAGTATGTAATTTTTTGCGGCAAGCCTGAGATATACGTTCCTGTATATGCCCGCGCCGCTGTACCAGCGCGAATTGGGCGAGATATAATTTACCCTTACGAGTACGGTGTTCTCGCCCGCATGTACATATTCGCTTATATCAAAGGAAAAAGAGGTATAGCCGTTTTTCCATTCTCCGACAGTCTTATCATTCACATAGACGGTGCTGTCCATATATACCCCGTCAAAGCAGATAACGACGCTCCCGCCGCAGTCTTTCTCGCTTAGTGTAAAGCTCTTTTTATACCAGCCGCAGCCCGACTTGTACAGCGCGCTGCTGTCGCTTATCAGCCAGTCGTGCGGCAATTCTACGTCATACCACCTCGCCCCGCCTATTGCGGATATGTCGCTGTTTGGCTCTGTCAGCGCAAACTGCCAGCCGTCATTAAATAATATTTTCATGGCGCACCATCCTCTCTGATACCATTATACACGATATATTAAGGATTGTCCATACCTTTTTGTATTAATTTATCTCAGCGCGGCAAAATCCGTCGCTATATACTTTGCCGCCTGAGGGGTAGAATACACCCAGCGGTCTATCCTGCCCTCGGTTATCATATATTCGGGCGGGGGCGGCGCTTTGTCCACAGCGTGCGCGCTTACTATAATAAGCTTTATCTTCATCTTCTCGGGTATCATAGCCTTTATGTACACGCTCGCGGTATCGCCCGCGCACACCCCGCTTTTTAATTCCGCAAGCCCCGCGAGGTTAGGAGCTAATTCCACAAATATCCCATAATCCTCCACCGAGCGGACTATCCCCGACACCGTCTGCCCCGCGCAGAATTTGCGGGCGTTCTCGCTCCACGTGCCGAGCAATTCTTTATGCGTAAGGCATATCCTGCCGCCGTCGCGCCCCTTTACCGCCGCGAAAATGTCCTGCCCCACGGTAAAGCGGTCGGACGGGTGGGTTATCCTCGATACCGAGATAGCGTCTATCGGTATCATGGACGGCAGCCCGCAGCCTATATCCACAAAGCAGCCGAACTGCTCGAGGTGCGTCACACGCGCGGGTATCACGTCCCCGCTGACAAGCTTTGATATATACTCATCTACGGCGCGCTGCTGCGCTGACTTTCGCGAGAGCACCGCTATAGGCTCGCTGCCCGAGCGGTCTATGCCTTTTATTATAAAGCAGACGGGCTTGCTTACGCGGGAGATAAGCGCTATGTCCCGCGTGCTGCCGTCCTCTATGCCGAGCGCCCCCTCGTTGCGGCTGATAACTCCGCGCATACAGCCCATATCTACATAAAGGTCGTGCTCGGTATCGCATACCGCGCAGACCGCCTCGCATATTATACCGCTTTTGGCCGCTCTTTCTATAGAGCGTATATCCCGCAACGCAAGAACGTTTTCTCTCTCGTCAATTTTTCTGCCCTCGGGCAAAAATCCCGTCATTTTCGATCCCGTGCCTTTCACTGATAATATCCTTTACAATATTTATGAGCGCGCGGGCGGTTTTATTCTGCAAAAAAATTGCGGGCAAATTAAATATATGTATTGATTTTATGCCGTCTTTCTGCTAAAATAAAGATACGATCACAGGTCTATATCGAAAGGATACCCCATATGCGCACTTCTTTAGCAAAAAGATTAGCCTTGCTCGGCGTGTTTGCCGTTGTCGGCGCTGCCGCCGCGTTAGGCTGGATATATACTACAAACGAGGGCAGCGGCAACGAATTGTTACAGCCGCCCGCTCCCCCTGTCGACAGCGCGAGCGAGGAGGCTGTGATAAACGCCCTGCCTATCACCTTTTCTCACACCGATACATTTTATGATGAGGATATATCGGTAGAGCTCAGCGCAAAGGATAAGAACGCCGAGATATACTACACCACCGACGGCTCGGACCCGACCGAAAAATCTTCCCTTTATAAAAAGGCGATAAATATCCGCGCGGGCAATAATGTCGGCGCGACCACCATTAAGGCTGTGGCAAAGGGCGAGGACGGACTCTCCGAGGTAGTCACCAAGAGCTATGTCACCGGCAAGGACGTATTCGAGCGCTTTGACGAGAATACATACGTCTTTGTCCTCTCCGCCGACCCGTACGACCTGTACGATTATACCGACGGCATAGCCGTGGCGGGCAAGATACGCGACGACTGGCTTAATAACGAGTACGACGGCTTTTCGGAGATAAAGCCCACCGACCCCGCCAACTGGAACCAAAGCGGCATGGCGGGCGAGCGCCCGATGTATATGGAGGTATACGACTATCAAGGAAACAAGCTTATCGAGCAGCAGGCGGGCGCGCGCGTCGCGGGCGGCTATTCCCGCGCAACCGACCAAAAATCGTGGAAGCTTATCGCAAGGCGGATGTACACCCCCGACGAGGGTATGTTCCACTTTGAATTTTTCGACGACGCGACAGACCAAAACGGCATGCTGCTTACCGAATATGACCGCATTGTGCTCAGAAACGGCGCTAACGACCGCGAGTTTGCGGGGGTGCGCGACGAATTGTCCGCTAAGCTTGCGCAGCAGGCGGGCTTCCCTGACGCGCAGTGCACCGCCCCTGCGGCGGTGTTCTTAAACGGCGAGTATTACGGCTTTTCGTGGCTGCATCAAAATTTCTGCAACGGCTATCTTCAGAGCAAGTACGGAGGAAATAAGGACAATTTTAAGATAATAGGCAAGGCCGAGGGCGCTATCGAGGACGAAGAGGACCCCGCCGAGGCTGAGGAGTATAACGAGCTACTCGCGTTTGTCGAAGAAGAGGGGCTGACAAGCGATGAGAATTTTGAGAAGTTCTGCTCTGCCGTGGACATTGACAATTATATGATGTACCTCGCTATGCAATTGTTTATCGACAACCGCGACTGGCCCGGTAATAATTATAAGGTGTGGAGATATAAGGCGTCCGACGGCGAGGAAGTAAGCTCGCCCTACCTCGACGGTAAATGGCGGTATCTGTTCTTTGACGCGGAATTTGCGTGGGGGCTGTACTCGGACGGGTTCGGGAATGCTACGCTCACTAAGATAATGAACGGCTCGCACCCTGCGGGCGGCTCGGCGCTGGTATGCGCACTTATGGAGCGCGAGGATATGAGAGAAAAGCTCGCCAACAACATCTGCGACCTTATCGGCGGGGCGTTTTCTACCGCTAATATCCTTAAGGTGCTGGAGGAAAAATGCAATATCAGCGACAGCGAGCAGTTTTACGCATTAGATAACGGAAAGACTTCTACTTGGGCTAATCGCGATACGTTTAATAACAGCCGCAACGAGATAATACAGTTTGCCTTAAGAAGAAAGGATATCATATTAAGAGATATCCGCAAGGTGTGCGAGCTTGAGGACGAGATGTACACCGTCAACGTCACGGGCGCTAACGGCTTAAAGATAAAGCTCAACACCCAGACCGACACCGTCGGCGGGACGCTGTCCGCCGATTATTTTACGCCGTACAGCGTTACGCTCTCTGCCGAGAGCTTTACGGGGTGGAAGTTTGCGTACTTTGAGATAAACGGCGAAAAGGTCACGGACGACGTTGTAACTATCTCCTCCGATATGGCGGACGCTGAAGGGGTGATAAATATCACCGCCCACGCCGAAAAGACACTGTCGGATATGCCCGTATACGTCAGCGAGGTATACACGGGCGGCGACGCGGACTGGATAGAATTATACAACCCCAACGATACCGCCGTGACCCTAAAGGATATGTACCTAACCGATAACGAGGCGGCGCTAAACCGCTGGAGCCTGCCCACCGTTACGGTGGACGCAAATAAGACGCTGACTATAGTGTGCAAGAATAACAAGGCGTCCGACTCGCTTATGAAGTTGCAGACGAATTTTAGCCTAAAGACGGGCGAAACATTGATACTCTCCGACAGCGCGGGCACTGTCTACGCAAGAGTGCCTATCGCCGACTGCTCCGAGGACGAGTCCCAGACCCGCCGCCCAGACGGCACATATCAAAAGACCGCCCCGACCGAGGGACGGCATAAAGAATAAGGGCTATACAGCAATACCCCCGCAGTACTGCGGGGGTAAGTTATTATTTAATGTTTTAAGCCTCGGGGTCGGGGATAGGCGTAGTGTCGCCTACGGTCGGACGGTGACCGTATATCTCATAATCCTTTTGATAATCGTAATCGGTATCGGTCAGCACCGTAAAAGCGTCCTCTTTAAAGGTGTCGCCGCTCTCTACAAGATATATCAGCTCGTTGTCCTGCAATTTTCTGTACAGATTGCCGGGGCAGAGTATCTTTACGGCGGCGATATTCTCTTCATTCTCGTCAAACATAGAGCGAATATTGTCGCTGCCCGTCACCGCGTTCATATCCGAAAGATACAGGGTGAGCACCTTGATTGTGCCGCTGTTGTCGACGCTGAGCAGTATATCCTGCATATCCGACGGGGTCTTTTCGTCCTTAAAGGTGACGTAAAAGTATTCCTCCTCGTCGCCGTATTCTTCGTCAGCCATCTGGTAGGTCTCGGCGGCGAGCTGATAGCGCTGCTCTGCCGTCACCGTAGACGGAGTGACCGACACGGGATTGCCGTTAGACAGCACAGCCGTCGTGCCAATAGTTACCGCAAGCGCTGCGGCTATTGCCGAGGCGGATATTATCGCGGTGCGTATGCGGCTCTTTTTGGCGGGCGCTTCGGGCTGCATGGCAGCTTTTTTGATCTTCTCGTGGTCGAATGTGTATTCTTCCATGAGCTGCTTGTAAAATTCTTTGGTGTTCACAAAAAAGCCCCCTTTCTACAGCTTAAATTTCTTTTTCTGCCGCTCTATCGTGCGATAGAGCTTATTTTTAACGGTCGAGAGCGTTACGTCCAGCTCGTTTGCTATGTCCTCAAGCTTCATGTCGCACGCAAAGTACAGATAGAATATCTGCCCTGTCAGCTTGTCGCTCTTCATTATATCGTCGAATATCTGCTTTGCAAGCAGCTTATCGGTGAGGACGTCCTCCATGCGCTTTTGCGGGCGGGACATTTCCTCTTCTATTTTTACCATCTCTTCTTCGGTATAGTCCGAAAAGGAGGTCACTTTATCGCGCTTTTTCCTGCCCGAGAAATATGTACGACATTCAAATTTAGCAATGTTTATGAGGAAAGCCTCGGGGCTCTCGATGTCCTCGCACCCCTTTTGCGTTATCCGCTTATAAAAGCGGGCGTAGACATTCTGTATTATATCCTCGGCGTCGTCAAGACTGCCGCATTTACTTACAACAAAACGTGAGATCGCCTTGTGGGTCTGGTCGTACACCTGATTGAAGTATTCTTCATGACTTGCGCCGCCCATAGGCTCACCTCGCTTTGTCATCTATTTAGTAGTAGGCGGTCGGCTCAAAAAAGTTTCAATTTTTACTTGTTAGAAACATAAAAAATATTGGGTGTTTTTTATGCAAAATCACAATATATTGAGTGTTCGGTACTAATTGTACCACAAATCGCCGCCTTAAGTCAAGCCTTATCCTACTTTTCTTTTCCCGCGCGGGCAAAGCATACGCATACTACGTCTTTGCACCCCGCCTCTTTAAGGCAGGCGCATACCTCGAGCAGAGTAGCTCCCGTAGTACATACGTCGTCGAATACGATAAGCCGCTTTCCTTTGATATCGGCGTTTTCTTTTACGTAAAACACGCCCTTTAGATTTAATTTGCGCTGTGCGTGGGAGAGGCTCTTTTGCTCGGCGGTGGCGCGCCCCTTTTTGACCGCGTTTATTACGGGTATTCCGATATGGCGGGAGAGCTGTCTTGATATTTTCTCGGTGTGCGAATATCCGCGCGTGAAATATTTGCTTATATGCTGCGGCACGGGGACAATGCCGTCCGCGCTCTCGCCCGCGTCGAGCGTTTTCATCATATCCGACGCGGCATAAGCGATAAAGTCGAGCTTGTCGCCGTCGCGCTGATTTTTCGCCCCGAGCACGATATTCTTTGTAAGCTCGTTATATCCGCATACCGAATACACGGTCAGCCCATTTAGCGTCTCCTTATGATATTTATAAGGAAAGCTTTCGGCGCACTTAGCACAAATATATTCTTCGGTCGGCAGCTGTATGCCGCATACGGGACAGCGCCTCGGGTATACGGTAAACAGCACCCGTTCGGCAAGCTCAGTAAAAGTCGCTTTTTTCATATTTACAGGATAACAAAAGCGGAGAGCGTGCGCTCTCCGCAAGGATACTTAATATTTAGCGTAGGGGTTCTCGCCCTCGTACATAACGCCCTTGGGGTGATTGTACTCTATGTCGGTGACCCCGAGGTACTTCATTACTTCAAATATAGCCTTTCCGTAATGGCCGAAAGCTACCGCGCCGTGGTGGGGATAGTGCTTCTTGATAAGCACATTGCGGTAAAAGCGGCCCATTTCCGGTATGCCGAATATCCCTATGCCGCCGAACGAGCGTGTAGCCACGGGCAATACCTCGCCCTCGGCAACGTAGCTTTGCAATTTTGCGTCGGCTGTGCTTTGCAGGCGGAAGAAGGTGATATCGCCCGGCACTATGTCGCCCTCGAGCGTGCCCCTTGTGATATCGGGCTCTTTGTCAGGCTCAAGTCCGCGGTGCATTATCAGCTGATACTTCATAGTCGAGCTGGTCAGCTTGCAGGACGCGGTGTTTCCGCAGTGGAAGCCCATAAACACGTCTTTTAGCGTATAGTCGTATTTGCCCTTTATCCCCTCGTTATATATGTCTGCGGGGACGGAATTGTTTATGTCGAGCAATGTCACAACGTCGTTAGATACGCAGGTGCCGATATACTCGCTGAGCGCGCCGTATATATCAACCTCGCAGGATACCGGTATGCCCCTTGCGGTCAGGCGCGAATTTACATAGCACGGTACGCAGCCGAACTGCGTCTGAAATGCGGGCCAGCACTTATTTGCGAATACCACGTATTCTCTGCTGCCCTTGTGCTCTTCCATCCAGTCGAGCAGGGTTATCTCAAGCTGAGCTAAGCGCGAGAGTATGCCGGGCATCTTGTTTCCCTCGCCCAGCTCGTTTTCCATATCCTTAACTACGTCGGGTATCCTCGGGTCGTCCTTGTGATTGTTGAACGCCTCGAACAGGTCAAGCTCGGAGTTCTCTTCTATCTCCACGCCGAGATCATACAGTCTCTTTATCGGGGCGTTGCAGGCAAGAAAGTCCTGCGGGCGCGGGCCGAAAGATATTATCTTAAGCTTGCTTAAGCCAATTATCGCCCTTGCTACGGGGATAAAGTCCGCTATCATATCGGCGACCTCGTCCGCCGTGCCGACGGGATATTCGGGTATGTATGCCTTGACGTTCCTTAAGTCGAGGTTGTAGCTTGCGTTTAGCACGCCGCAGTATGCGTCGCCGCGTCCGCCGACAAGATTATTTCCCGTCTCCTCCGCGGCGGCAACGAACATCACCGGTCCGTCAAAGTATTTTGCGAGCAGGGTCTCGCTGCTCTCGGGGCCGAAGTTGCCGAGATAAACTACCAGCGCGTTGCAGCCCGCGTCTTTCAGCTCGCTCAGTGCGGCGAGCATATGCTTCTCATTTTCGATGGTGGTGGGGCACTTAAAGATATCTATGCCCTTTGACTTGCAGGCGCTTACTACCGCTTCACATCTTTGTTCCGATAAGGACATCGGAAAGCAGTCGCGGGACACTGCCGCTATGCCGAGTTTTACCTGTGGTATGTTGTTCATAACATTATTCCTTTCCGATTTATTCAGCCGACTTTCTCAGCTGATATACTTAATATAATTTTAACATATTTTTAGCTTGTTGTCTACTGTTTTTTTGCGGTTTGTAAAAAATTTACGCCTTGTCGAGTGCCTGCTCTATATCGGCGATAATATCGTTAATATCCTCTATGCCGACGCTTATGCGCACGTTTCCCTCCGAGATGCCCGCTTCTTTTAGCTGCTCGGGAGAGAGCTGACTGTGCGTGGTGGAGGCGGGGTGAATGACCTGACTGCGCACGTCGCCGACATTAGCCACTATGCGCAGCAGCTTAAGGCTGTTCATAAAGCGTATGCCCGCCTGCTTGCCGCCGCTCAGCTCGAATGTAAACACGCCGCCGCAGCCCTTAGGCGTGTATTTTTGCGCAAGGGCGTGATATGGGCTCGAGGGCAGAGCGGGATAATTTACCTTAGCGGTCTTTGGGTGAGCCTCTAAGAATTTTGCCACCGCGAGGGCGTTTTCACAGTGCCTTTGCATTCTAAGCGAGAGGGTCTGTATGCCCGTCATACAAGAATATGCGCTGAACGGTGCTAAGCACGCCCCGAGATCCCTCATAATAAGCGCGCGCAGCCGCGAGATGAACGCCGTCTCGCCGAGGTCGGCGAACACCACCCCGTGATAGGATACGTCGGGCTCGTTAAAGAGCGGAAAACGCGGGTTGTCCTTGTATTTGAATTTGCCGCTGTCCACGACGATACCCGCCATGACCTGACCGTGCCCGCTCAAAAATTTGGTAGCGGAATGTATCACGATATCCGCGCCCCACTCTATCGGGCGGCAAAGATAGGGGGTGGTAAAGGTGCTGTCCACCATAAAAGGTATGCCGTGGCGGTGAGCTATCTCGGCGATAGCTTCTATATCGGAGACGTTGGCGTTTGGGTTGCCGATAACCTCGGTAAAGAAAAGCCGCGTCTTGTCGGTGACGGCGTTTTCCCACGCGTCAAGGTCGTCGGGGTCGACGAATTTTACCGTCACGCCGAGCCTTTTAAGCGTTATGCCGAGCATATTTATCGCCCCGCCGTAGATATTTATCGAGGACACCATCTCGTCGCCCTCTTGGCAGAGGTTTACTACTACGTTAAAGATAGCGGCGTGCCCCGAGGAAAAGGACAAAGCCGCGCTGCCTCCGTCAAGAGCGGCTACCTTGCGCTCGAGCATTTCGGCGGTGGGATTTTGCAGTCGGGAGTATATGTTGCCCGGCTCGCTGAGCTCAAAGAGCTTCCTCGCGTGATCCACGTCCCTAAATACATATGCGTTTGTCTGGTACAAAGGCGGCGCTACCGACATCGTAGCCTCGTCGGTCTCGTATCCCGCGTGTACCGCTAAAGTATCTAATCCGTATTCGTTCATATTTCCTCCTTATATCCCGAGAGCGGCTTTAAGCTGCTCTGTCTTGTCGGTCTTTTCCCATGCCACGCCGAGATCCTCTCTGCCCATATGACCGTATGCGGCAAGCGGGCGGTAGAGCGTATCTCTCAGCTTTAATTCGCTTATGATAGCCGAGGGGCGAAAATCGAACACGCCCTTTACCGCGTCGGCGATCTCGCTGTCGGGCTTTATCCCCGTGCCGAATGTGTCTACAAATACCGATACCGGGTGCGCTACCCCGATAGCGTAGGCGAGCTGCACCTCGCAGCGCGAGGCTATCCCCGCCGCCACGATATTTTTCGCCGCATAGCGCGCCGCATATGCCGCCGAGCGGTCCACCTTAGTCGGGTCCTTACCCGAGAAAGAGCCGCCGCCGTGACGGCCTACACCGCCGTATGTATCCACTATTATTTTTCTTCCGGTAAGCCCGCTGTCCCCCTGAGGTCCGCCCACTACAAAACGCCCCGTGGGGTTGATAAAGTACTTGGTATCCGCGTCTATCATATCCGCGGGGATAACGGCTTTTATCACCTTTTCGACAATATCCGCCCTGAGCGTGTTCTCGTCGGTCTCGGCGGTATGCTGAGAAGATACGACTACCGTGTCTACCCTTATCGGTGTGCCGTCGTCATATTCGACGGTAACTTGAGTTTTGCCGTCGGGCAAAAGGTAGGGCAGCGTGCCGTCCTTGCGCACCTCGGCGAGCCTTTTCGCTAAGGCGTGAGCGAGCGACGCTGTCAGCGGCATAAGCTCTTTCGTCTCGTTGCAGGCATAGCCGAACATCATGCCCTGATCTCCCGCGCCTATATCGCCTACAGCCTCTTCTCTCCCCTCTAGCGCGTTGTCTACGCCCATAGCTATATCGGGGCTTTGCTCGTCTATTGAGGTTATCACCGCGCAGTTGCCGCTGTCAAAGCCGCAGACAGCGCCGTCGTATCCTATATCGCTTATCACCTTGCGCGCAACTCCGGGTATATCGATATGCGCCGAGGTGCTTATCTCGCCCATTATCAGTACCATACCGGTCGTGGCGGTCGTCTCGCAGGCGACCCGCGCGTTCTTGTCCTGTGCTAAAATTGCGTCGAGTATGCCGTCGGAGATCTGGTCGCAGATCTTGTCGGGATGACCCTCGGTGACGCTCTCCGAGGTAAACAGGTATCTTGACATTTTCTTTTTCCTTTCGCAGACATTTTTTGCGTTTAAATACGCATTTTCGCATTGAAAAAAGCCCCTCTATAGGAGCTTTCCAATTATTTATTGGTCTGCTCCTTATCTTTCGGCGGCGCGTAAAACGCGTCCCGTAGGAATTAGCACCATTTTTCCGTAAGGAAACGGTTGCTGGGTTTACGGAGCCTGACTCCCGCTTTGCATAAGCAAATCTGTAAACCGCTCTTGATAAGGGATTTTTCATATCTAAATTCTATCATATAACCTCTCTCTTGTCAATAGCATAGCCGAAAATATCCGCATATAATGGGCGTATCGGTAATTTTATGGCATTATGCCCAAAATGCACCTGTCATATTTATACAATCTGACAATGTTTTTTACAAAAATATCGAAATAGCCTTGAATATGGCGCGGGAATGTGGTAGAATAAAAAAAGCGATACTTTATAATAAATTTTAAGAATAAAAACAAAAGAGAGGGTACGAAGATGAAATCACCTTTTACCGAAAAAGAGCTTTATGACAGGCTTGCGGAGATACTCCGCCTTGATTATCAGACTAATCCCGAGGACGCGACGATATCCCAGATATATAACGCTTTATCCAAGATAGTGGTAGCGCATCTTAAAGAAAAGCGTAATATGTTTATGACCGACTGCGATTCTAAGGGCAAGAAGCAGGTATATTATATCTCGATGGAGTTTCTTATGGGCAGGTCGCTCAAGACCAACCTGTACAACCTCGGCATGCAGGACGTCACAGAAAAGGCGCTCAAGAAGATGGGCGTAAAGAGCGAGCAGGTATTTGAAGAAGAGCCCGACGCGGGGCTCGGAAACGGCGGACTCGGTCGTCTTGCCGCGTGCTATCTCGACGGTATGGCTACCTGCGCATTTCCCGCTACGGGATATTCGATACTGTACGAGTACGGTATATTTAAGCAGAGAATTATAGACGGCTGGCAAACCGAGCTTCCCGACGAATGGCTGCCCGGCGGCAGAGCGTGGCTCGTCCCCGCCCCCGATCAGACGATAGAGATACATTTTGACGGCGAGATAGAAGAAAAGTGGGACGAGAATTATCACAGCGTAAACCACATCAACTATACCACCGTAAACGCCGTGCCTTACGATATGTATGTATCGGGCTATGACAGCAAGGGCGTAGCTAAGCTGAGACTTTGGGCGGCGCAGAGTATGTCCTTTGATATGGCTATGTTCAATCAGGGCAACTACGCTCAGGCGCTCGGCGCGCACAATATCGCCCACTCGCTGACTAAGGTGCTGTATCCTAACGACAACCACCTCGAGGGCAAAGCGCTCCGCCTGCGCCAGCAGTACTTTATGAGCGCCGCGTCGGTCGGCGATATAGTTATGCGCCATATGAACGTATACGGCAACCTTGACAACCTGCACGAAAAGGCGGCTATACACATAAACGACACCCACCCGACCCTCGCTATCCCCGAGCTTATGAGAATATTGCTCGACGACTGCGGCTATGAGTGGGACAAGGCGTGGAACATAATCACCCACACCTTTGCCTACACAAACCACACGGTCATGGCCGAGGCGCTGGAGACATGGGACGCAGACCTTATGAAGAGGATACTGCCGAGAATATATCAGATAATCGTCGAGATAAATAACCGCTACTGCGCAAAGCTGTGGGAGCTTACGGGCGACAGCGACAAGGTATCGAGAATGTCCATCATCCTTAATAATAAGGTAAGAATGGCAAATCTCTGCTGCGCGGCGTCGCATTTTATCAACGGCGTATCCAAGCTGCACTCGGATATAATAAAAGAAGACGTGTTCAAAGACCAGTACTCGGTAGAGCCTAAGGCGTTTAAGAACGTCACCAACGGCATAGCGTACCGCCGCTGGCTGCTCGCGTCAAATAAGGGGCTGACCGACCTGCTCAGCGAGTGCATAGGAGACGGCTTTAAGAAAGACGCGGCTAAGCTTGCGGACTTTAAGAAGTTTGCTGACGACGCGGCTGTGCTCGATAAGCTCGCCGAGGTCAAAAAGCAGAATAAAGAGCGCTTTGCTAAGTATGTGTACAATACCACGGGCGCTAAGCTTAACACCGACAGCATATTCGACGTACAGGTAAAAAGACTGCACGAGTACAAGCGCCAGCAGCTAAACGCTATGAATATAATCGCCGATTATAATTATCTCTTGCAGAACCCCGACGCTAATGTAGTTCCCAAGACCTATATATTCGCGTCTAAGGCGGCTCCCGGCTATTATATGGCTAAGCAGATAATAAAGATGATATGGTGCATAGGCGAGGAGCTTAAGAAGAATCCCAAGCTCAACGAGAAATTGTCTGTGGTATTCCTCGAGGACTATAAGGTAACTCTGTCCGAGATACTTATGCCCGCGAGCGAAATATCCGAGCAGATCTCCCTTGCGGGCACCGAGGCGAGCGGCACCGGCAATATGAAGCTTATGCTCAACGGCGCGGTGACTATGGGCACCTACGACGGAGCGAATGTAGAGATACACGGCGCGGTAGGCGACGACAATATCTTCATATTCGGCATGGATACCCCGCAGGTAAACGAGCTTAAGGCAAGAGGCTATCACGCCGAGGAGCTGTACAATTCTAATCACGTCATCAAGGCGGTATTACAGAGAATGTACGACGGCATAAACGGCGCGACATTTGAAGAGGTAGCTAATTCGCTGCGCCACACCGACAGATATATGTGCTTTGCCGATTTTGACAGCTATCGCAAGACGCAGGCTAAGGCGAGCGAGGTATATAAGGACGTTCACAAGTGGAACAAGATGTCGCTTATGAATATAAGCGGGGCGGGGATATTCTCCGCAGACCGCGCGGTGACCGACTACGCGCGCGATATCTGGCACTTGCTTTAATAAATCGCACAAGCCCCGCAGCCGCATAACGGCGGCGGGGTGTGATTTTGCGGCACAGCCGAGGAAAGAGGGTTACGATTGACTCCACCTATCTATGACAGCTTTGATATAAATTATAAGAGCCCGTTCGGGGCGATAAGGCAGTTTCAGCCCGCGTGCTTTACCTTACGGTTTCCTAAGGCGTGGCACGTTGCCGACCCGACGCTCGTTATGTTTCAGCCCGAAAAGAAAGAGCGCTTTGTCCCGCTGACATTGTCCGACAGCTCTATGGATTACAGCACCTACACATGCACGTTTAATCCTAATAACGTCGGGCTGCACTATTATTATTTTGCGGTGACTATCGACGGCAACCGCCGCTATGTCAAGCGCTGCGGGGCAAATATCGGCGAGCTTGACAACGGGGATATGTTTCAGCTGACGGTGTTCGGCACCGACGTTATGTCCCCCGACTGGATAAAGGGGGGAGTTATGTACCAGATATTCCCCGACCGCTTTTACCGCAGCGGCAAGAAGCATAAGAATATCCCCCACGACCGCGTCATACATGAGAACTGGGAGGACACCCCGTATTTTCGCCCCGACGAAAAGGGCATAATACGCAATAACGACTATTTCGGCGGCGACCTCGAGGGCATAAGGCAAAAGCTGCCGTATCTTAAGGACCTCGGCGTTACCTGCCTGTACATCAATCCGATATTTGAATCTCACGAGAACCACAGATACTCTACCGCCTGCTATGAGCGAATAGACCCCCTGCTCGGCGACGAGCAGGACTTTTCCCTATTGTGCAAGGACGCGGAGAAATTAGGCATAAGCATTATACTCGACGGCGTTTTCTCCCATACGGGAGCGGACAGCGAGTACTTTAACAAATTCGGCAGATACGGCAAGGGCGGCGCGTACAACGACCCCGACAGCCGCTATCGCAGCTGGTACAGCTTTGTGCGCTATCCCGTCGAATATGAGTCGTGGTGGGGAATAAACACCCTGCCCAACGTCAATGAGAACAACCCCGACTATACCGAGTATATCTGCGGCGAGGGCGGTATACTTCAAAAGTGGATAGACCTCGGCGCGCGCGGCTGGCGGCTGGACGTGGCGGACGAGCTGCCCGACGAATTTATCGACAACATACACCGCGCGGTCAAGGCTAAGGGCGACGAAAAGATAGTATACGGCGAGGTCTGGGAGGACGCGTCTAATAAAGAGAGCTACGGCGTGCGCCGCCGCTATCTCATAGGCGGTCAGCTCGACAGCGTTATGAATTATCCGTTTAAAGAGGCTATAATAAACTATATCAAGCACTCCGACCCTAAGGCCTTTACCGACGGGATAATGACGATACTCGACCACTATCCTAAGCCCGCGGCGGACGTGCTGATGAACTTTCTTTCCACCCACGATACCGAGAGAGTTATCACCCGTCTTGCGGGAGACGATGTGGGCTGGAATGACCGCGAGTGGCAGGCGGAGAGGTACCTTACAGACGCGCAGTATGTGTACGGAGTCGCGCTGCTTAAGTGCGCTATGGTATTGCAGTTCTTCCTGCCGGGGGTGCCGTGCATATATTACGGCGACGAGGCGGGGCTTGAGGGGTATAAGGACCCCTTTAACCGCAGAGGCTATCCGTGGGGGAAGGAAAATTTAGAGCTGATAGAGTTTACTAAAGAATTGTCGATGATAAGAAAGCAAAGCTCGGCTTTCGCCCGTGGGGAGCTCAAGTTTATCAGCGTTACCGCCGAAGAATGCGTCTTTGCAAGGGTGGACCGCACCACGCGCAAGGCGGCGGTGATATTCTTAAATAAATCAAAGCACCCCAAGACCTTTGTTATATCAGATTATAACAGGGTAAACTTTTTCGACATAGAGATAATCCGCAGCCCGCATAACAGCGGGGACGACAGGATAGAATTGTCGCCGTTTGATTACGGCGTGCTGCTGTGCAGCTTTTGAGGAGGGTATATGGGAAAAGCACTTATTATCGGCGCGGGCGGAGTAGCGAGCGTATGCGCTCATAAATGCGCGCAAAACAGCGAGGTATTCGACCGCCTTTGCATAGCGAGCCGCACACTGTCTAAATGCGACGCGCTTAAGGCCGCCATAGAGCAAAAGGGCACCAAGACCGTGATAAACACCGCTCAGGTAGACGCAAACGACGTCGACCAGCTGACGCGGCTTATCGAAAAAGAAAAGCCCGATATAGTTATCAACCTCGCCCTGCCGTATCAAGATCTCACGATAATGGACGCGTGCCTTAAGACGCATACCGACTATGTCGATACCGCCAATTATGAGCACCCCGATACCGCCAAGTTTGAGTACAAGTATCAGTGGGCGTACCGCGAGAGATTTGAAGAGGCGGGGATAACCGCCCTGCTCGGCAGCGGATTTGACCCCGGGGTGACGGGCGTATTCTGCGCCTATGCGCAAAAGCATTATTTCGACGAGATAAATTATATAGATATACTCGACTGCAACGGCGGCGATCACGGTTATCCCTTTGCCACCAACTTTAATCCCGAGATAAATATCCGCGAGGTGTCCGCAAAGGGCAGCTATATCGAGGATGGCAAGTGGGTAGAGACCGAGCCTATGGAGATAAAGCGCGAATACGACTTTGAGCAGGTGGGCAAAAAGGATATGTATCTACTCCACCACGAGGAGCTTGAGTCTCTGGCGCTCAATATCAAGGGGATAAAGCGCATACGGTTTTTTATGACCTTTGGGCAGAGCTATCTCACTCATCTTAAGTGCTTAGAGAATGTCGGTATGACCTCGATAAAGCCCATTATGTACGAGGGCAGAGAGATAGTGCCGCTCCAATTCTTAAAGGCGGTACTCCCCGACCCCGCGTCGCTCGGTCCGCGCACTAAGGGAAAGACCAATATCGGCTGTATCTGTATCGGCAAAAAGGATGGCAAGCCGGTGCATTATAAGGTCTACAACGTCTGCGACCATCAAGAGTGCTATAAAGAGGTAGGCTCTCAGGCGGTTAGCTACACCACCGGCGTACCCGCTATGATAGGCGCGATGATGGTTATGAGCGGCAAGTGGAAAAAGGCGGGGGTATACAATATCGAAGAGTTCGACCCCGACCCGTTTATGGACGCGCTGAATAAGTGGGGCTTGCCGTGGATAGAAGATTTTGACCCTGAGCTTGTGGATTAAAGCTTGATATAAAATTATCCCCCTGTTTTTTAAACAGGGGGATCGCTATAATCGTCAAAAATTATTTCGCACGCTCTTTTATTATATCTACCATCTCTCCGACATTCTTCATACCGGACACCTCGCCCATTTTAAAGCGTATGCCGAATTCGTCCTCAACGGCGGTTATCAGCGTGATATGCGACAGGCTGTCCCAGTCGTCTATATCGTCGGCGGTTGTCTCGGCGCTTACCGTCAATTCGTCGTCGTCAAACACGTCTCTGAACACCTCGTCTAAGCGCTCGTATATTTCCTTTTCCTGCATGCTAATCATTCCTTTCTATCTTGATATGAGAGGTTTTCGGGACGTATGTGTCTAATTCTAACCTCCATACCGTGTTGTTATGCTCGTCGCGGCTTATAAGCTCAAAGCCGAAGTCCTTGTACAGCTCGCGCACCATATTGTTTTTCGGCGTGGGATAATAATAGCCCGTCAGCGTCTTTAATCCGCGCGCTTTCGCCCTGTCGACGAGGGAGTCGAGCATGGCGTACTCCATCTCCCGCTTTAGCACGCGGCAGGACATAAGCCACAATATGATGTCGAGCGTGTCGCCGTTTATCTTGCCGATAACGACCGATACTATGCCGTTTTCGCCGAATTTGTCATCAAGGCTGCCGTACAGCCGTATATATCCGTCGTCCTCGTACACCGCTTTCATTTCGCTCTCGGTAAAGCGGCGGGTGGTGAGGTTGAATTGATTGCTCTTATTAGTAAGCTGCGTTATACGCGCAAGGTATATCGGCAGAAAGTCGTCTATCACCGCCGTCATTTCAAGGCTGTCAAGGTATTCGCCGTAGTCGGTAAACTGCGCTTGCTCGGCGGCGCGGGCGGCGTTTTGCTTATACATCTCTCCGCGCTTTAGGTCGTCGGCCGAGAATGCGGTCGTCTCAAAAAAGTGCGAGCGGTCTATTCGCCGTATATAGTCCTCGGGCGCGCCTATCTCGGGTACCGCCACGTCGGGCAATTGCGCGGATACTATCGCGCGCTCGGCGGGGTTGTCGTCTATAAAGACTATCGCGTCCTCGCCGATATTAAGCTCGCGCGCTATGGCGGCGATATTGCGATCCTTATTGTCCCAGTTTGCCTTTATTATAATAAAATCGTCGGGTCTTAGGCTGCCCGAGGGGTGATTTAGCCCCGCGAGGGCGTTCTCCTCGTCATTTTTCGAGCATACCGTCAGCAATACTCCGCTGTCGCGGACAAGTCCGAGGTACTTTTGAAACTCGGCGTATACCTGTCCCATATGCGTTTCCTGCCCTATCTCTATGCCCTCCACGCCGTCGTCGCCCACTACTCCGCCCCACAGCGTGTTGTCGAGGTCGAGCGCGAGCGCCTTTTTATTCTTGCCGTATACGGATTTTATAATGGACGCTAAATTATACGCAAAGTCGGGTATCGCGGGCACGCACAATGCGTACTTGTACATATGCCAGTAGGAGGGGTCGCTCCACTTGTCAAGACCATAGCAGGCGCTGAGATAGTTTATGTCGTTTATATAAAATCCCTCGGCGCTCTCGGCATACTCGGCAAAGGCTGAGTTAAGTCGGTTTACAAAATTCACCCGCCCGCGCTTGTCGTAAAAGTCGCGGTTGCCCATTATGCGAAAATACGGCTGCTCAAAGTTATTTTGTATTATCGGGCAGGCGTATCTCTTTTTTATCCCGCTCCACGCCGTGCCAAAGCGCTCAAGCTCCGCGCTCAGCAGCCTGTCCGCGTCTGCGGGGTCTTTTTTAATATCGGGAAATTCGACGATATTGCGCGAGGACGTGTGGATAAAGACTATATCCGGCGCAAAGCCGTCAAGCTCCTCATTGCCGAACACCGCGTCCTGCCACCAGCGATTGTATTCCGACAGATAAAACTCGGGCTCTATGCCGTTATTTAATAGGAAAAGCTCGGTCATATCGGCTATCTCGTTAGCGGTAGAGCCGCCGAGTACGGCTATTTTTTTCTTTATGCGCGGTCTGCCGTCGCTGATAAGCGCGCGGCGCAGCGACCGCTTTTTCTTTAACAGCAAAGCGCTGTCAAAGGGGTAATTCAGCTCTTTCATCATTACAGCTCTCTTATATAATCAAAATATTCGCAGTTGCCGCCCGCCACGGTGTACGCGCAGTTTGCAAAAAGCAGATCGGTAGCGCCCACGTCCTTGCAGAACTTTATCGCGTTTTTCTCGCAATAGCGCAGGTCGAGCACATATATATTTTCAAACGCCTCGGTGAGGAAAGGTATCAGCGCGTTGCCGTAGCTCTCTTTTATCACGACGAGATTTCTGCCGTTTTTAACGTCGGTCTTTACGTGCGTTATCTTTTCGTCGCCGCCGAGGAAGGTCAGATAATAGCTGCTCGCGTCGTCCACTATAAATAAATTGCTCTCATAGCCGTTTTGATAATACTCGTCATAATAGGTGGTTTCGAGCTTGTCGGCGTTGGGCGAATAGTAGACGGTATAGTCCTCGGGGTCGTTGTAAAGATGCTCGTCCTCAGAGTAATAATACATCGAGCCTACATATCCCGGGCAGGTCACCGCCTTATACTTTTCGAGCGGGGAGATAGTCACCCCGATATCGTTGCAGAATTTCTGCGCGGCATAGTATGCGCCGAGCGGCTTCCAGTGGTGGTCGGTGCGCGCGTATATCGGCTCCGAGGTGTGCGAGGCGAGCACGTCGTATACCTTTATATTAGTAACGCCGCTCTTACTAAGCTCGTTCTCGACGTATTCTATCTTGTCCTTTTGCGACTCGCTGTAATCCTTATAATCGTCGGGGTTGTAAAAGTCCACCGAGGTGGGTATCACCATCGAGCATACGTTTACCTCGGGCAGGGCGTTTTGAAACTCTTTGACATTCTTTACATACAGGTCGCAATAATCATATGTACCGCCGAAGAACATTATCCCCCAATAATGGTCGCCTATACCCGCGACGAGTATGCCGCTCCCGCCAATTTGGCGATAGCCGTCGATATTCTTGTCCACGCTCGCGGTAGTTTCGGCGGTGGTAGCGGGCGCCTCGGTCTCGGGGGCGGTGGTTGCGCCGCCGAGAACTATCGGCGGTACGGTGGTAGCGTCGGTGCTCTCTGAGGGCGGCTCGCTCTGCGGTATGGAGACGTCGGGCGCGGAAGTATCGGGTGATACGGTATCGGGCGCAGCGGTGTCGAGAGGGGTCGTATTGTCGGCGGGCGTCGAGCTCTCGGGAGAGAGCACGAGCGGCGGGATAGTCGTTATCTCGCCGATACTCGCGGACTGCGGCGCGCTTGTCTCAGCCTCGGATACGGGCGCTTCTTCATATTGATTGCAGCCTGTGGCTATCCCCGCTATCAGCAGGGCGCAGACCGCTAAGCGTTTCTTCATTGTTATTACCTCTTTGTGAGCAGATTTTCGCGCATGGTCTCGGCATTCTCCCCTACGGCTGAGAATGTGCACATAGTAAACAGCACGTCGGTTATGCCGTTGTCCTTTACAAAATCGGGACCGTACAGGTTGTCAAAGTATCTCACGTCGCAGACATATATCTCCTCGAACGCGTCGATAAAGAAGGGTATCTCGGCGTTGCCGTAGCTGTCCTTAAATACGCAGAGCTTTCTGCCGTTTTTATTTTCGGTGACCGCCTTAACTATCTTTTGGTCGCCGCCCATAAATATCGTATAGCTGTCGTTTACCGGCTGATCCCATATAAATATGCTGTCGATATATCTCGAGTCATAGTCCTCTGTAAAATCAGTGGTATAATAGGTCGCTACGTGGTCGGTCGAGGGTACATAGTAGGTGAATACGTCGGGGTCGTTCTTTATATCGGGGTCGTAGTTAGAGAACGTATACATCGACCCGACAAAGCCCTCCACCTCATGCTTTGTATAGGTGGAGAGATCTTTTATCTCCACCTGTGCCGTTTCGCAAAATGCCTTAGCCGCATAATATGCGCCGAGCGGCTCCCAGTGGTGGTCGGTGCGGGTGTATATATATTCGTTCGTGTGCGCCTTTAGTGCGCCGTAGCCGTCGATATTAATTACGCCGTCGAGCTGATTAGCGATATTGTTTATCGAATTGAGCTGGCTCGCGTTCATATTGGAGAACTTCTCGGGCAGATAAAATTCGCCCTGCGTCGGTATCACCATATTATATACGTTTACGGTGTCACCGACCGCCTTTTTAAATTCATTGAGCGATGCCGCATAGCTGTCGCCCGTGCCGCCGCCGTACAGCGATATCCCCCATACGTGGCCCTCCGAGTCGGTCATCTTTAACAGTCCGTTTGTCATAACGCCGTCAACGCCCGTAAGCGGAGTGCCTGTCTGTGCGGGCTCGGTCGTGTCCTCGGATGTTTCGTCTGCGGAGCTCTCTTCGGCGGGAGAGTCGGTATCGGAGCTCTCGGACGGAGCGGCGGAGCTGTCCTCACTGTCTGAGGGGGCGGGAGCAGAGGTCTGCTCGGCGGCAGACGTATTATCGTCGGCGGGTTCTATCTGAGGGTCGGCGCTGTTGCAGCCCGAAAGCAGGGCCAAACACAGCGCTAACGAAACGGCGACTTTTATTTTTCTATTCATAGTATTCTCCTTTTCGCAATTAGAAAAAATTTATACGGGAAATTCATACAGAATAAGTATATCACAAGGTTTTACAAAATACAAGCAAATAAGAAAAAATCCCTGACGCGTCGGCATTTTTCTTTAATATTACACAATTTTCTCCTGAATTTCCTCCGTGATATTGTACTTGCTGTAAATATCGCGGGATACCACAATGCCGTTTTCGAGGGAATATTCCTTTTGCAGATAGTCATAATACGCGCCGGGGCTGATTATGCCTATTATCTTTATTATGTCCGTTCCCGCCTTGCTTAGTATGCTGTCGGTCATAAGCACGCAGTTTGTGCTCATAACGCAGTAGGACTTGAACTTGCCGCTGCGAAACTTGTAGAACTTAGCCTTTGTCCCGTCCCACAGCCTGCTGCAATAGTCCGTAAAGTCGGACAGCTTGGCTTTCTCCCCGCGCTCGAGGGCGCGCTGAAACGGCGGTTTCCACCTGTATACGGCGGACTTTATACGGGATATCTCCTTGCGCACGCTCTCTATCTGCTCGTCGCTCAGCCTCAGCCCGTAGTCGAATATCATCTGATTGTCGTATTTTATATTGTATTTTACATATGTATCAAGGTCGGCGGTAAACATCACCCCGTCGCCGAGCGCCCCGAACAGCCTCTCTGAGCTCGCGTCATAGTTGCCGTAGGATAAGACCTCGCCGTCGGTGTACAGGTCGCAGTGCCCCATCATCCCTACCCCGTCGTCGGATACGTGAATAAGCACGTGGATATTCGCTTCATCCGCGCCGGGCTTTTTCTCCTCGCCGATAAGCTCTTCAATATCTATCTCGCGCGCGTCCAGCTTTTTCTGATAGCGTTTCAGCACTCCGAGCGGGACAAAGGTGGATATAAACAGCGGCACGGATATCCTTATCTTGCGGCGTATGGCGGTCTTTGCGCGGTTAGGCAGCGCGTCCCTGAGAAAGTCCTTTATCTCAGTAAGCCCGTACAGCACGCAGTATATGCCCGTTATCAGCAGCAGCATACGCTGAGAGTAAAACGAGCCGAACAGCATAATTATCCCGAATATCATAAATCCCGCAAAAGCGGCAAAATCCGCGAAGATGTCATCGGGCGGTATCTTATTTCGCACCGCCGCCGTAAAATCTATCAGCTTTACCACCGCGTTAAGCAGCACATACAGCGAAAAGGCGAGCGTCAGCAGCCCGAGCGTCATACCGGGGACGAATATAGTTATCAGACCGAGCAGGATATTGCCTAAGCCGCTTATCAGCGGGATACGCTCTTTTTTTACATAGGCGCGGACAATCTGGTGCACGCCGTTAAGCGTTATGACCGCCCCTCCTATCTGCGCGGCGGGAAAGAGCAAAAACTCCCCCTGCACAAGTATAACTATCCCCAATATGACCATGCCCGTGCCGTACAGCGCGAGCCATATCTTTTGTATTTGTTCCCTATACATAGGTCACAGCCTTTCTTTCGGGTTGACAATACAACCGTTGTATGCTAAAATAATAATGCAAGTTTATCGTGCGGTCGCGCGGATATATTATCCGTGAGGAAAGTCCGAGCATCACAGAGCGGGGCAGCTGCTAACGGCAGCCGAGGGCGACCTTAGGGCAAGTGCAACAGAGATATACCGCACCTCTTTTGGGGTGTAAGGGTGGAAAGGCGAGGTAAGAGCTCACCGCAGAGCGGGAGACCGTTTCTGCCTGTAAACCCTGTCCGATGCAACGCCGATTGGTTTCGGGATATGACCGCTTGCTCGGCGGTCCCGAATTAAGGCGGCTAGAGCCTTTCGGCGACGAAAGGCGAAGATAGATGACCGCGCACGACATAACTCGGCTTATAAATAAACTTGTTTGACAGCTTGGCGTAAACATCCGACTTTAGGAGGATTTTACGCCAAGCTGCTTTTATATTTATATTTATGTATCCAAACTTTCATTTAACAGCAATTCGCGGGCTTTAGCGGCAAGGTACAGCGAGCCCGTCACGATAAGCGTGCAGTCGGTACGCTTTGCCGCAATGGCGAGCGCGTCGGATAGGCTGTCCGCCCCGCTTACGTCCTTGATTTTCTCCCCCGCGTATTGTATCAAGGTATCTCTCGGCACCGCGTCGGGTGAAAAGTCGTCGGTAAACACCGCCCCCGACAGACAGGGCAGCAGCTTATCGAGCGTGCCGCGCCAGTTCTTGCGGGAGAGCATACCTATCACCGCGTATACGGGTCTGCCGCTCATAGATGAGAGCATCTCGGCGCATGCTGTCGCTGCGGGCGGATTGTGCGCCCCGTCGAGAAAATATACCGTGCGGCCGCTCTGTACCCTCTCCATCCTCGCGGGGAGCGACGCCTTTTCTATTCCGGTAAATATATCGCCGTACTTAAGCCCGAGCTGCTCGCACGCCTCTATGGCGCACATAAGATTATTGAGTTGGTGCTTTCCCGACATTATCGAGTGAAAATTCTGCCCCTTGTAGGTAAAAAATACGTCGCACATATCCATATGCAGCAGCTTTAGCCGCTCTTTTTCGGGTACGACAAGCTTTACCGAAAATTCGCGGCACTTGTCCTCTATCACCTTCAGCGCCTCGGGCGGCTGGTCGGGAGAGGTCACGCACGGCACGGAGGGCTTTATTATCCCCGCCTTGTGAGCGGCTATTTTTTCTATCGTATCTCCGAGGATATCGGTATGATCCATACCTATCGAGGTTATCACGCTCAGCACGGGGTCGAGTATATTCGTGCAGTCGAGCAGCCCGCCTATCCCCGTCTCTACTACCGCATAGTCCACCTGCTCGGTCGAAAAGTATAAAAATCCTATCGCGCAGAGTATCTCAAACTGCGAGTAGCCCGTAAAGCCGCTCTTTTCGGCGGCGGCTTTTACCCTCTCGCACAGCAGAGCGAACGCGGGGCGGGAGATATTCTTTCCGTTTATTTGTATGCGCTCTTCTATACAGGTTATGTACGGAGAGGTAAATCGCCCTACCCGCTTTCCCGAGGCTCTGAGCGCGCGGGAGATGTACTCGCATACGCTGCCCTTGCCGTTAGTGCCCGCTATATGCACCGATTTAAAATTATCCTGCGGGTCGCCTAATTCTTTCATAAGTATGATAAAGCGAATAAGGTCGGTCACGGGAGCTCCCGAGCGGGAAAAGCCGTTTATATATGTCATTGCCTGTTCGTATGTCATTTTTATGTGTTCCTTTCGGAAAATATATAGGCTTATCGATAATGCTTATTTATTGCTTGATATATGAGAGAAAGGTTTTTGCCTTTGATACTGTCACCTTGTCATTGTCATAGTATAAAAAATTGTGCGCTTGGTCTATCTCTATCCATCGTATCTCCGATATTTCGTCCTCTTGCGGCACAAAGTCAAAGCTTTTCGCCTTAGCGACAAAATATACCACGTCCTTAGTCGATTCTCTGCGCGGCGAATATGTCACCACCTCGCGAAAGCCCGTGTCTATCACAACGTCGATGTTTGTCTCTTCCTTTATCTCGCGTATGGCGGTCTGCTCCTCGCTCTCGCCGTCCTCTACGTGCCCCTTCGGAAAGGACCAGTACCCCGACTTGATATGCTTTATCAAAAGTATCTCGGTGTTGCCGTGAAACTTTCTGTACACTATCCCGCCGCAGGACTTTTCATAGATCACTTGCCGTCCCTCCTTTTTAAAAAATTTTAATCATATTTAGTATATCACTTTTTTAGTGATTTGTCCATAAGAAAGCCTAAATTTTTCGGCTGTTTCTCCCTGTCCTTTTTATGGTACCGACAAAGTGTTATTATTTCCTTTAGAATGTGAATAATCGCGGTATCGGGATATACACTATTACGAGGAGGGAGCGCGGTATGGGCAGTTATCTATGTATCGATCTAAAATCGTTTTACGCCTCGGTGGAGTGCGTCGAGCGCGGGCTAGACCCTATGACCGCCCTGCTCGTCGTAGCCGACCCGACCCGCTCCAGCGGTACGCTGTGCCTTGCCGTTTCTCCCGCGCTTAAGGCATTGGGGGTAAAGAACCGCTGCCGCGTGTACGAGATACCCCCGCATATCGATTATATCACCGCCCCGCCCCGTATGAAATTGTATATAGACTATTCGGCGAAAATATACGGGGTGTATCTAAAATACATCTCCCCCGAGGATATACACGTATACTCGATAGACGAGGTGTTTATAGACATATCGCCGTATCTTAAGCGCATGGATATGACGGCGGTGCAGGCGGCGCGCTTTTTGATGGAAAAGGTCGCGGAGGATACCGGTATACCCTCGGCGAGCGGGGTGGGGACTAATCTCTACCTCGCCAAGATAGCGCTCGACATCACCGCAAAGCATTCTCCCGACCGCATAGGGGTGCTCGACGAGGACACTTATCGCGCGGCATTGTGGGAGCATAGACCGCTGACGGACTTTTGGCGGGTAGGAAAGGGCACGGCGGCGCGCCTTGAGAAGATGGGCATATATACTATGCGGGATATAGCTTATGCCGACGAGAATTTATTATACAAGCGCTTCGGCATAGACGCCGAGCTGCTGATAGATCACGCGTGGGGGCGCGAGCCCGTCACCATAGCGGATATAAAGGCGTACCGCCCCAAGTCCTCCTGCCTGTCGTCGGGACAGGTGCTTATGCGGGATTATGACTTTGAAGAGGGCGCGCTGATAGTGCGCGAGATGACCGAGGCATTATGCCTCGATATGACCGAGAAAGGGCTGCTAACCTCGTCGGTCGGCGTGTCGGTGGGGTATACTAAGTCCGCGGGGCTGCCGAGCGCTAAGGCCGCCGCCGCGCTCGACAGGCGGACCAATCTCTGCCGCGTCCTTATCCCCGAGGCGGACAGGCTGTACCGCTCGGCGGTGCGCCCCGATATTCCCGTGCGCAGGATATGTATAAGCTTTAACAACATCGTCCCCGACGACGGGATAAGACAGAGCGGCTTTTTTGACGACGGCAAAGACGAGCGCGGGGAGAATTTGCAGCGGGCGATAAATGAGATAAAGAAAAAGTACGGTAAAAACTCTATGCTTAAAGGAATGGACCTACAGCAGGCGGCTACCGCCCGCGAGAGAAATATGCAGATAGGAGGTCACAAAAGCGGTGAACAGAGCTGAAATGCCTATATCCGAGCGCGCAAAGCAGTTTATGCCTTTCGCGGCGCTCAAAGGGCTCGAAGAGGCGCTGATACAAAAAGAACGCGAGCTTACGCTAAGCCCGCGAAAAAAATTGTCCGACCACGAGGAGGACAGGCTCGACCGCCTGTTAAGACAGCTGCAAAAGGGCGACAGGATAACGGTGCAGTATTACCTCGACGGCGAATATCTCACCGTCTGCGGCAGGATAAGCCTAATAAACGCGTCACAGCGCTTTATGCTGCTCGGCGAGGATACGGTATTGCCCTTTGCCGATATATACGATATCGTCATAGTTGAGAGAGATACAGAGAATACAGCTGCTCGGCGGGGCGTCCGTGCGCGCGGTTGTAGCGATTGATAATTACGGGCGTGCCGCCTATCTCGCTCGGCAGTTCGCGGCAGGTCATAAACAGCTCGAACCCCGCGCCCTCGAGTATCTCCTGCTCGCCGTCGCTTATCATACCGAAAGGATAGGCAAAGGCGGCGGGGCGCTTGTTTATAAGCTGCGACAGCTTTAATTGCAGCTTTTGCACGTCGGCATAAAGCACCGCCCTGTACTCCGCCTCCGACTCGTTATAATTTTTGGTACTGCCCTGCCGCGAAGAGCCTGTGCGGTGCATATAATAGGTGTGGTTGCCTATCTCCACCCTGCCGCTGTCGTTTAGCCGCTTTACTTCATTCCACGTAAGATAGGCAAAGGACAAATTCTTCTCGTTATCGGGCAGGGCGGTATACTCGTCGGTAAAATCCCCCACTATGTTTATTGTCGCTTTCATATCGTATTTTTCGAGCAGGGGCAAAACATAGCCGAGCATAGTCTCGTACCCGTCGTCAAAGGTTATCATCACGGACTTTTCGGGCAGGGGCGCGCCGCTGTCGGCTATTTTTATCATCTCCTCGGGCAAAAACGACACAAAGCCGTTTTCTTTTAAAAATTTAAGGTCGCTCTCAAGCTCGTCGGGCGAAACGCAATAGTCGTTATGCGCCGCAGGGTCCTTAAGCACCTGATGATACATAAGCCCGAACAGCTTTCCGCCCGTCTTTTCCCCGTCCGCCTTTATCACCGAGGCGAATAATATCCCGAGCATTACCGCTATCGACGCTATCCCCGATAATACCGCGATATACGCGGGATTTTTGAGCCGCTTTGTCATACGTTCATCCCCTTTCTTTAATAAATTCTTCACATTTTTTAATTAAATATTCTTGTATTTTAGGGGAAATTACATAAATTTTCAGCTTTTGGACAACTTAAAGCTGCTAAACCGTTGACAAACGGGTAAAACAAGAGTATTATCTACTTAAATAATTTGATTACATTTTTATTAAAAATTTTTTCAAAAAACTATTGACAAATTTATGAATAGCTTGTATAATTGTATTACAGTGATTAGTACAGTTAAGACAGACTTCATACAAGGAGGAAATATTATGAATAAAACCCCTGTTATCAGCGTAATAGTACCCATTTATAAGACAGAAAAATACATCGACAAGTGCCTGCGCACGCTCTGCTCGCAGGACATATCCCTGCCGTATGAGATAATCGCCGTAAACGACGGCACCCCCGACCACAGCGCCGACATAGCGAGAGAGTACGCAAAGCGCTTCGGCTTTATAAAAGTGATAGACCGCGAGAACGGGGGCCTGTCCGCCGCGCGCAATACGGGACTTGCCGCCGCGCGGGGCGAATTTGTCGCCTTTGTCGACAGCGATGACTTTGTAGCATACGACTATCTGTCTAAGCTGTACGGCGCGGCAACGGATACGGGCGCGGATATAGTGTGCTGCAATTATTACAATACCAGCGAGGACGGCGAGCATGCGATAAAGTGCGTGCTTAAGCCTGTCGCGGGGGTATACCCGTCAAAGGTGATGCTGCGCTGTCTATTGCACGACGTGACATTGCGCAGCTATGTATGGAACAAGCTGTTCCGCCGCTCGCTCTTTACCGAGCACAATATACTTTTCCCCGTGGGGATAAAGTTTGAGGACGTAAACGTTATGCCGCAGCTGTTCTATTATTCCCACACGATAACGGTGATAAAGGATCACCTGTACAATTATGTGCGCCGCTCGGGCAGTATCACCGGCTCGCTCAAAAAGAGCGACGTGAGGGATTATATCGAGTCGTATGCGCGGCTGAGAAGATTTTTCGAGAGCGAGAATATTTTCGAGCAGAACAGGCTAAATTATTATCTCCTGCGCAAAAAGGTATCGGTGACGGTATTCGGCATGCTGGTGCGCTGTTGGGTGGGTGACCCCGCCAACACTCACGTTTTCGGCAATTATAAGACCGCGCGCGATGTGCTTAAGGTCTATTCTTCCGACAAATACTACTATGCGGATAACAATTCGCTGAGCGTAATTTTAAAGTAAAACTTGTATATATTTTACCCCTAGGGCGCGGAGCTGACGTACAGCCTCTGCGCTTATTATTTCTCCCGGCATAATGAGCGGCACGCCCGGAGGGCAGGGTGCGGTTATCCCTGCACAGATACGCCCGACCGCCTTATTTATATCGATAAGCTCCTTTGGCAGATAAAACGCCTCGCGCGGGTCTAAGGCCTTTTCCACCCGCGCAAATTTGAGCGCTGATACCCCCGTCGCTTTCGGAAAAATGTCGCGGCTCGTCAAGACCTCGTATACCCTCTTAATATCCTCGGCGGTGGTGTACGCACCGAAAAGCAGCACACAGCGTGCCGCGTCGGCGTACTCGCATTCTATGCCGTTTTGCCTTAATATCTCCGCCGTCGATATCCCCGAGCTGCCCGCCGAGAGGCTGTCGAGGGTAACTCGCATACGGTCGCTGTCATACAGCGGCACGCCCTTTGCTTTAAGCGCGGCTTTCAGCATATCGAGCATGCCGCAGACGCGCTCGATAATATCGGGGTCGGACATATACAGTGCGTTAAATTTGTCTAAGCTGTCTAGGATAAGATAGGACGGGCTGGACGAGCCAAAGATACTCATTGCCTCCTTAGCGTCGGGGGCGAATTTTTTATCCGCGATATGAAGATACGCCCCGCCCGTCAGCACGGGCAATGTCTTGTGTGCCGAGTCGGCGCACATAGCCGCGCCGCGTCTCAGCGGGTGCAGCCCGCCCGAGCAAAACGCGAGATACGCCCCGTGCGCGTTGTCTATTAGCAGCGGTACGCCGTGCCTTTTGCACACCCTTGCTATCGGCTCTATGTCGCACATACCGCCGTAATAGTCTATCGAGGTGATAAATACCGCCGCAGTATTAGGCGTGATAAGCCGCTCAATATTCTCGGCGGAAACCTTAGCGCTCAAAAATTCGTCGGGGTACACCCACACGGGCGACAGCCCGAGGTGTATACACGAGGAGATAAACGCGCGGTGGCTGTACCGCGGGGCTATGACCTCGCTCTTGCCGCTATTTAGCTTTGCGAGGGCGAGCATGGCGTTTATGGCGAGGGTGCTGCCGCCGCAGGAGTAGAGTGTCTTGTACGACCGAAATATCCGCGCGGCGTTACGCTCGCTTTGCTCTATTATGCCGCCGCCGTTGTCGCTCTCAAATAGGCTGTCCGCGCCCGATATCTCGGTTATGTCGGCGGGGTTTTCCTTGCCCTTATGCCCGGGCATATGGCATCTGACAGTGCCGCTGTCGGCGTATTTTGTCAAAAAGTCATGTATAGGCGATGTACTCATACTTCCTCCGAAAAAACGATATACCTTATCTTAGCATATCGGGCGGGCTTTTGCAATAATTCTTAAAAATATCGGCGACAAGAATATTGCCGAGGGATAAATTTTCGTCATTTTTCATAAAAATCCAAAATAATTTATTGCAAATTTGTTAAATCTTTTGATAAACTATAGACAAAGTCAACCTGACGGTGTATAATAAAAGGTATCGATACGCGCCCGCAGCGGCGGCAGAAAGAAAGGAAAAACATATGAGCATTGAATTAGGAAAACAAATATCGGCAGGCTCTACTGTCGATGTATATGAGAGCGGCGAATACGCGGTCAAGGTATTCAAGCCCGACTGCCCCAAGACGATAGTCTTTTACGAGGCGCTTATGAACTCTAAGATAGAGGAGACCGATATAAATATCCCCGGCACCGCCGAGGTATGCAGGCTGGACGACGGGAGATGGGCTATTGCGAGCCAGTTTATCAAGGGCAAGACCTTAGCTCAGATAATGGACGAAGAGCCCGAGAACCGCGACGATTATCTTGACGATATGGTGGAGATACAGCTCGATATACACGAGCATACCCTTTCGGGCGTGACTAAGCTTAAGGACAGCCTGCGCGCACAGATAGAGAGCCTTGACGTTATCGACCATATCAAAAAATACGAGCTGCTGACCCGCCTTGACAGCGCGCCTAAGCATATAAAGCTCTGCCACGGCAATTTCGGTCCCGAGAATATAATCGTCACCGACAGCGACGAGGTATACATCATCGACTGGGTCGGCGCGTCTATAGGAAACGCCAGCGCGGACATAGCCAAGACTTATCTCAAGCTGTCGTTCAAGTCTACCGAGCTTGCCGAGAAGTATATTACGCTATTCTGCCAAAAGACGGGCACCTCCAAAAAGTACGTGCAGGAATGGCTGCCCATTATGGCGGCGTCCACCCTCGCGACGGGACTTTATACCAAAGAAGAGCGCGAGGTATTGCTGACATGGCTCGACGTGGTGGATTATTCGTAATTTACCGAAAAACTTGACAACAACGCTAAAACCGTGTATAATATTACCGATAAAAGGCATACGGGAGCGGCCGTTCAATTCGCTTAGCGGCTGCGCCCCCTTGCCGCTTTGGACGCGCATATGCGCATGGGTCGGAGTTGTACTGCGGGCATAAGCATACGGGAGCCGAACCCGAGCCGCCCCACGACGATGCCTTTGGGCGCTTTTCGCCCCTTTCGTCTTGACAGGCGTCAGCCTGCCTGCGCCTCAAGTGACAAAAATCACCTCAAATTCATTCGCCGTGGGGTGCGCAGCAGTTTTTACGGAGCAGATTTTCGTCCAGACGAGGAGACCGAACGAAGGCATACTGTATGTATGTCGAGCGAGGACGACGAAGTATGGGCGGAAAGATGCCCGTAAAAACCGGCTTGGGTTCGACTCCCGTATGCTTACGTTCGTCTGAAAGAGGCGGACGTTTTTTATTTCACAAAGGAAAGGAAAGATAATAATGAGCGAGAGCAAATATGATTTTCCCGCGATAGAAAAGAAATGGCAAAGCTACTGGGAGGAGCATAAGACCTTTGAGGCTAAGAATAACAGCGACAAGCCCAAGTTTTACGCTTTAGTCGAGTTTCCCTATCCGTCGGGAGCGGGTATGCACATCGGGCATATCAAGGCGTATTCGGGTCTTGAAGTGATAAGCCGCAAGCGCAGGCTTGAGGGGTACAATGTGCTGTTCCCCATGGGCTTTGACGCGTACGGACTGCCTACCGAGAACACCGCGATAAAGACGGGCGTGCACCCCCGTCAGGTCACCGACCGCAATATAGTAAAATTCACGGGACAGCTCAAAAGAGCGGGCTTTTCATTCGACTGGTCGAGAACGATAGACACCACCGAGGAGAGCTATTACAAATGGACGCAGTGGATATTCTTAAAAATGTTCGAGCACGGGCTGGTATTTCGCGATAAGACGCTCGTTAACTACTGCCCGAGCTGTAAGGTCGTATTGTCCAACGAGGACTCGCAGGGCGGACACTGCGACGTTTGCCACAGCGAGATAGTGCAAAAGACTAAAGAGGTATGGTATCTGCGCATAACCGAGTATGCCGAGAAGCTGCTCGAGGGGCTCGAAAAGGTCGATTATTTGCCCAATATCAAGCTGCAGCAGGAAAACTGGATAGGAAAGTCGGTCGGCGCGTTCGTCAATTTTAAGATAAAAGAATTTGACGAGCAGCTTAGGATATACACCACCCGTCCCGACACCCTGTACGGCGTTACCTTTATGGTTATCGCGCCCGAGCACCCGCTTATCGAAAAGTATAAGGACAGCCTTAAGAATTATGACGCTCTTTGCGCCTATCGCACCGAATGCGCGAAAAAGAGCGAGTTCGAGCGCACCCAGCTCGTTAAGGACAAGACGGGCGTAAGGATAGACGGGCTTACCGCGATAAATCCCGTAAACGGCCGCGAGATACCGATATATATCTCCGACTATGTAATGATGGGCTACGGCACGGGCGCTATTATGGCGGTGCCCGCTCACGATACCCGCGACTATGAGTTTGCCAAGAAGTTCGGCATAGATATAATCGAGGTCATAAAGGGCGGAGATATATCCAAAGAGGCGTACACAGGCGACGGCGAGATGGTAAACTCCGAGATACTTAACGGCATTACCACCAAAAAAGAGGCTATCGAAAAGATGCTCGAGCACCTTAAGGCGCTCGGCTGCGGAGAAAAGGGCGTACAGTACAAAATGAAGGACTGGGCGTTCAACCGCCAGAGATATTGGGGCGAGCCGATACCGATAGTGCACTGCCCCGAGTGCGGAATGGTACCCGTGCCGTATGACGAATTGCCGCTCAAATTGCCGCCCGTGGAGAATTTTGCCCCCGGGTCGGACGGAGAGAGCCCGCTTGCTAAGATAGAGTCTTTTGTCAATTGCAAGTGCCCTAAATGCGGGCACGACGCAAAGCGCGAAACAGACACCATGCCGCAGTGGGCAGGATCGAGCTGGTACTTTTTGCGCTACTGCGACCCGCACAATGACGAGTGCCTCGCATCTATGGACGCTATGAAGTACTGGCTGCCGGTAGACTGGTATAACGGCGGTATGGAGCATGTCACCCGCCATATGATATATTCGAGGTTCTGGCACAGATTTTTGTACGATATAGGCGTTGTCCCGACCGAGGAGCCCTATGCTAAGCGCACCGCGCAGGGGCTTGTGCTCGGTCCCGACGGCGATAAGATGAGCAAGTCTAAGGGCAACGTCGTCGACCCCAACGATATAATAGACGTATACGGCGCGGATGTGCTTAGGGTGTACGTATTGTTTATGGGCGACTATGAGCAGGCGGCTCCGTGGAGCGAGAGCAGCGTCAAGGGCTGCAAGAGATTTTTAGACCGCGTGTGGGCGCTGAAAGATATACTTGTAGACGGAGACGAATATTCCCCCGAGCTTATGACAAGCATGCACCGCACGATAAAAAAGGTCAGCGAGGACATAGAGGCTATGAAGTTCAACACCGCGATAGCCGCTATGATGACGCTGATAAACGAGATAACCTCGCTGGGCAGGATAAACCGCGCGGAGCTTAAAGTGCTGCTTACACTGCTGTACCCGTTTGCCCCGCATATCACCGAGGAGATGTACAGCACGCTCGGCTTCGGCATACTCTGCGAGAGCGAGTGGGTTGGGTATGACGAGGCGCTCTGCGTTCAGCAGACCGTTGAAATCGCCGTCCAGATATGCGGCAAAATAAAGGCAAGGATAAACGTCCCCGCCTCGGCCGACAAGGACGAGCTGATACGCCTTGCTAAAGAGGCCGTCGCAGATCAGCTTAGCGGCAAGACCATCCGCAAAGAGATAGCCGTCCCCGGCAAGCTTGTAAATATTGTGGCTGTTTAAGATCGGGGGGAAACTTTTTGAAAAAAGTTTCCCCCCGGACTGAACTGCTCCCCTTTTGTTAGACAATATGGTATAATAGAGATACACCAAAATAAAAGTCTAACGAAAGGGGGCA
>CANQED010000010.1 GCA_947594425.1 uncultured Ruminiclostridium sp. | reverse complement strand
TTCTTGCCATAACAAAACCTCCTATGTTTCTATTATACCATAGGAGGTCTTTTTTGTCACTGTTCTTTTTTACTGGTTCAGTTCATAATGAACTGCACGGGTTATTGCTATCAGCATTTAATCTTACTTAAGTATCTTTATCTTACCGATAACGGGGAGTTCTTTAGCCTTGCCTGTTACGGCGTTGACTATGCCTAAGATCATAAGTACAAGGAAGATTATTCCGAGTATACCGCCTACTATGCCGACAAGTACCCAGCCCACTACGGGGATTAACATAAATATCGACATAAGCACGCTCAATATGATATCGGCGAGGAAGAGCACCAGTCCCTGATTAGTATGGAACCTTGCGTACTTTGAGTTGGGTGCCGCGAGAAGCGGGATAAGGAACAGTATTCCGAGATAAGCGAACAGTGAAAGTATCTTGTTGTTCTCTATATCGCTCGGGTCAAATTCTGCGGTGGCGTCTGTAGTGTTCATTATGTTCTGAGCCATATCAGCTGCGCTTGCGCTCTTTTCTACGGGTGCTCCGCAAGCGGGGCATGCGTTAGCGCCATCGGGGAGCTGAGCCCCGCACTTGTTGCAAAAAGCCATTTTTCTACCTCCAATAATTTCCGCGGTGTGCGGATCGTTATTATAATTATAGGACTATTTTTACTCGTTGTCAATAAATAAGGCGGAATTAATCGAAATTTTATCATTATTACCAAAAATAACGGCGCTGTTTATGCAATTTTTCACTAAATGAAAGAAATAAGCATAAGCAAAAGCCCGGCGACAAACACGGGGGAGAAGAATACCGTCAGCTTTTTATACCTGTCCGCGCCGCTCACTCTCTCGAGCCTCGGCAGGTCGGACAGCACGAGCAGTAGCGCTATCGCGGGACCCGCATAATAGCACAGGGATATTATATACGAGCCGACGGTCGACAGCGCGCCGCTTATCGTCTGCCATAAGCCGCCCCCGCTTACAATCACGTCGGAATAATATACCAACGTGACGAACATATTATGCACCATGTGCAATGCTATGCTGTACTTAATCGAGCCGTATCTTATCATGCACAGCCCGAATATTATCCCGCCGAAAAAGCAATAGCAGAACTGGTCAAAGTTGCCGTGCGCAAGCCCGAATATCAGCGCGCTGACGATAACGGCGGGCACGTCCCCTATCACCCTGAGCGACCCGAGCATGAACCGCCGATATATCAGCTCTTCGGCTATCGGGGCGACTATCATCGTGTATACCAGCGATACTATCCCGCTTGTCAGCGAGGTGGGCGCGGCGGCGTCCATTACGTTGGGTATCTCGCCCGCACCGAAAAGCATCTGCAGCAGCAGATTTACCGCGTTAGTGATATTCGACCCCCACATACCGAATACTATCAGCGCTAAAAGCAATAGCAGCAGCCACACGGGGGAGGTATGATATTTTGTAAACAAATGCTCGGCGCGGCGGTATTTTGAGTATAGAAAGCCGAACGCCGCGAGCTTAGGCAGGTAGGACACTATGCTGCCGTAGCTTTGCCGAATTATCGCGCGGTAAAGCTCGTCGCCGCTTAAATTAAGCAGTCCGACCGCAATATAATAAAATATATACGTGCAGATAAATTCGAGCAGTACCGCCGCAATTATCGCGATACCTGCGTCAAGCGCAACCCTGCGGCAGGCGGACACCGTGATATCTGAGCGGCTGTACAGCTCGGAAAAGTCCTGCCCCTTATACCTCTCGCTGAAATATGCGTAAAAGTCTATCGTACCCACTCGCCTGCCTTAAAAATACTGCCCGCTGTACGCCAGCATGGTCACCAGATCGTTTAAGCCGAACATATACGCTATGCAGAGCGCCGCGCCGACAATAAACTCGGGGGTCTTGATAAGCGCCTTAAATTTTTCGCCCTTATCGAGTATGGGAAAATTATTTATCGGGGTGTAAAGTCTGCGGTTTCTGAGCTTTCCTATAGCGCTGAACACACCCACGATGACAAATATCATACACATCGCAAGGTAAAGAGCTACCGCCGACATCAGCATGCTCTCGCCCTGAGAAAGGGTAAAGCCCGCCGCGGTCTTATTTATTATATCTACAAATGTCGGATTAAATACCAAAATTATCATAATAGCCGATATAGAATTGATTATCGCGTGGATAATGACGGTCGGCACTAAGCTGCCCGTCGCGTATCTCACATATCCGATAAACAGTCCTATCGCGAAGGTGTAGAAAAATTGCTGCAGATTACCGTGCGCCAAAGCAAAGCACAGCGCCGAGGAGGTTATCGCAAAGCCGCTGCCGCAGCAGTTTAGCTTTGTCTGTATTATCCCCCTGAACCATATCTCCTCGCAGATAGGAGCCATAACGGCTGTCTCGATAAATATCCACACCGCGTCAAAGGCGTTGTTTACCTGCATGGCCGATGAGCCTATCGGGGAAAACAGCCCGCCCGCCTCCTGCGGCGAGCCGAATATTATTAAAAGTATGATGATAACGGGGATATTTACGAGCTGTCCCATGCCATAGCTCGGGACGACCCACGATACCGCTTTCCCGAGGCGCTTGGGCTTTTTAGCAAGGGGCAAGAGGTCTGTCTTTTTTATATCTAATGCCCACGCGGTCAGCAATATACCGCCGCCGTACATAAGCAGATACTGTATTATTTGCAGGATAAAATTGCCGATATTAAGGGCAAGCTGATGATCCGTGCCAAGCGCGTCAGTCGCTATCAAATACAGCGCCGCCTCCGCCGCTATTCTTGTCACGGTTTCCGTAAGCATACGCACGACAAATATTATGATCAGCGCGTACCCCACGCGCACGCAGCCGTATTTAAATTTATCGGGGACGGTCATTTTGCGCCGCCTTTCCCGCTCAGGCGCTCTATTACGTAATTAGGCAGAGCAAAGCTGCCGACGTGCAGGTCGGTGTTGTAGTATTCGGTCTTTAGCCCGAGGGCGTTCCACCTGTTGGCGTCGAGGTCCTTTATCGGGTCGAGCCCCTTGCTCGCAAAGCCGAACAGCCAATGCCCGCTCGCATAGGTCGGGATATGCGCCTGATATACTCTGTGTACGGGAAATACCGAGCGCAGCCGCTCGTGTGCGCGGCACATAGCCTTAGCGTCGTTTTCGTAAAAGGCGCTCTCGTGCTGATTAACGAGTACGCCGTCGTCTGTCAGCGCATTAAAGCAGTTGCCGTAAAATTCTCTCGTAAACAGCCCCTCTCCCGGGCCGAACGGGTCGGTAGAGTCGACGATTATAAGGTCGTACTCGCTCTTTTTGTGCCGCACAAAGCGCAGCCCGTCCGCTATGTGGATATTTACCCGCTTGTCGTCCATAGACCTTGTGAGTGCGGGAAAATACTCTTTGCACACCCTTATCACTCCCTCGTCTATCTCGACAAGGTCGATATTCTCTATAGAATTGTACCTGCACAGCTGATTTACCGTGCCGCCGTCCCCCGCGCCTATCACGAGCACGTTTTTGGTGTCGGGCTTTACCGCCATAGGCACGTGTACTATCATATCGTGGTAGATAAACTCGTCGCGCTCGGTTATCATAACATATCCGTCTAAGGTAAGCACCCTGCCGAACTCCGCCGTGTCGAACACGTCTATGCGCTGATAGGCGCTCTGCTCGGTGTGCAGGGGTTTATCCACCTTAATGGAAAACCTGACGTTTTCACTGTGATTTTCGGTAAACCATAGCTCCATAATATACCTCTTTTATTCTGTACAGCTTTCGTCCATAACCATTATATTTTCTATCTTAAGATCTTGAGTACCCGTCAAAAAGCAGCCCTTTTCTCCCGCGTATCTTATGTGGTCGAGAATTTCGGGGGTTATCTCCTCACCGGGGCTCAGTATCGGTATGCCGGGCGGATAGCACATAACAAACTCGCCGCATATCCTGCCCACGCTCTTTTCTACCGGAAGGGCGATATGCTTTCCGTAAAAGGCGCGCTGAGGCGATATGCGCACGATAGGGTCTATGTACTCGGTCGAGAGCATACCGGTCTTGTCCTTTGAGAATACCCGCTTGATATCGTTTAGCGCTCCGATAAGGCGGTCGAGGTACAATTCTCTGTCGCCTATCGATACATATGCGAGGATATTGCCTATATCGCCGAATTCTATCTGTATGCCGTAATTGTCGCGCAGAATATCGTATACCTCTATCCCCGCAAGCCCTATATCGCGGGTGTGCACCGACAGCTTAGTGATGTCAAAGTCGTAAAACGCCCCGCCGTCGCAAAGCTCTTTAGAAAACGCGTAGTACCCGCCGATGTCGTTTATCTCGCTGCGCATATATTCGGCATAGGACTGCACCTTAGCGAATATCTCTTTGCCGTGGAGGGCAAGGGTGCGCCGCGACAGGTCGAGGCTGGATATCAGCAGATAGCTGCCGCTCGTGGTCTGCATAAGGTTTATTATCTGCCTTACGTACCCCTCGCTTATCCCGGGGGCGGTGAGCAAAAAGCTGCTCTGCGTCAGCGAGCCGCCGCTCTTGTGCATGCTGACCGCGGACATATCCGCGCCCGCCGCCATACCCGATATGGGCATATTGTCGCCGAAGTAAAAGTGCGTGCCGTGCGCCTCGTCCGCAAGCAGCAGCATATTATGCTTGTGCGCTATCTCGGCTATCCGCTTTATATCCGAGCATACGCCGTAATAGGTAGGATTGTTGACAAAGACCGCCTTAGCGTCGGGATTCTCCTCTATCGCGCGCTCGACATTCTCGGCGGTCATACCGAGGGGTATGCCGAGCTCGCGGTTGACCTCGGGGTTGACGTATACGGGCACAGCGCCCGAGAGTATAAGGGCGTTTATCGCGCTGCGGTGGACGTTGCGCGGCATAATGACCTTGTCCCCGCTCTTTGCGGCGGCGAGCATCATAGCCTGCACTGCGGCGGTAGTGCCGTTTACGATAAAAAAGGCGTTGCCCGCGCCGAAAGCCTCCGCCGCGATATTCTCCGCCTCTTTTATCACCGATACGGGGTGGCAGAGATTGTCCAGCGGCTTTGACGAATTGACGTCCACGCTCATGCAGCTCTGCCCCAAAAACGCGGTAAGCTCGGGGTTGCCGCGCCCCATTTTATGCCCCGGCACGTCAAAGGGAACTATCCTGTCCGCGCGGTATTTGTTAAGCGCCTCGTATATCGGGGCGCGGGTCTGATCCGCCATAGCTTGTCATTCCTTTATTATCAATATACGTTCCTGCCCGAGTATATCTCTATCATCTCGCGGCGCAGGTTCTCGGTTATCCTAAGCCTTTCTTTAGGGGGTATGTCGTATATATCGGAGTTGAATAAGTAATTTTTAAGATCCATCTCTTTTACCATAAGGCGGGTGTGGAAGATATTTGCCTGATATACGTTTATATCGGTGGCGTTGTATTTTGTCAGCGTATAATCGTTGATAAAATCCTGTATCGAGGTTATATCGTGGTCCAAAAACAGCTTATGCCCTCCTACGTCGCGGGTAAAGCCCCTCACGCGGTAGTCTATCGCTATTATGTCCGAGTCAAAGCTGCCGATAAGATAATCCAGCGCGTTTAGCGGCGATATCTCCCCGCAGGTCGAAACGTCTATATCTACGCGAAAGGTGGAAATGCTGTTTCCGGGGTGGTATTCGGGATAGGTGTGGACGGTGACGTGCGATTTATCAAGGTGCGCCGCTATCGTCTGCCCGCGCGCGGGGCGAAGCGGCTTTCCGTCGGCTATGCCCTTGTTGCAGGAGTGGTCTATCTCCATGCCCTCGGTCGCCTTTTCGCTTATCAGCAGGGAGACGCTCGCGCCCTGAGGGTCATAGTCCTGCTTTGAGATATTGAGCACGTTTGCCCCGATAATATCGGTGACGTCGCACAGTATGCCGGTAAGACGCTCGGAGTTATACTGCTCGTCGATATATTTGATATAGTCCTTTTTCTCTGCGGCGGTCTTTGCATAGCATATGTCATAGATATTGAAGCTGAGGGTCTTGGTGAGATTGTTAAAGCCGTACAGCTTTATCTTATTTTCCAATATACGCGTACCGTCCTTTCTGCATTTTCTGATTAATATAATATAGTAAAATCGTCCGTTTGTCAATAAAAAAATGCGTACCGCGCCGCTTTTTTGCTTAAAATTACAAATTTTACCATATACAATCTAATACCTATCAAAAAAACAGTATTGACAGTTAAATTTTCGAGTGATAAAATAAAATTCGGCGGTAGAATTACGCCGAAATATAAACACTGCTGATACACGGGGAGCTTGTATAACAGGCTGAGAGGAAGCTATAAGCTTCGACCCGATACCTGATTTGGATAATGCCAACGTAGGGAATGATATATAGCGTACATCACTCCCGAGTATGTATTCGGGAGTGTTATTTTAGAAAGGATGGTAGTATGAAAAACTACAAAACACAGATAATCAAGCTGTGTATGGCGGGGGTATTGACCGCCCTTTCGGTGGTGCTTAGCACATTTTCGATACCGATAGGCGCGTCAAAGTGCTTTCCCGTGCAGCATATGGTAAACGTTATCGCGGGGACGACGCTAGGTCCGTGGTACGCTATGGAAATGGCGTTTGTCACCTCGGCGATAAGGCTTATGCTCGGTACGGGTACTCTGCTCGCTTTCCCGGGGAGTATGGTGGGCGCGCTGTGCTGCGGGCTTGCGTTTAAGTACATATTCCCGACAAAATCGTTTGCGTTTCGCGTGCCGTTTGCCTATCTCGGCGAGATAATAGGCACGGGACTGCTCGGAGCAATGCTCGCGTACCCGATAGCGACGCTCGTACTCGGAAGCGAGGCGGCGCTGTTTACTTACGTTATACCCTTTGGAATTAGCACCGTTATCGGCGCGGCAATTGCGGCGGTATTGCTGTTCGCGCTCGCCAAGACGGGAGTGCTCGACCCGCTTATCAAAATGAATAAAAAAGCGGAAAATAAAGCGTAACGGCGTAAATTTTATGCCCCTGCTGTTTTTGACAGCGGGGGCACCTTTATTATATGCAGAAATAATGCGCGCCTATTATCTTTTGCACCTGTCGGGACTTCATAAACTGATTGTCTGTCTTAGAGGGGTTATAATAATACACGCAGCCGCCCGTCGGGTCCCAGCCGTTCAGCGCGTCACGCGCTGCGGCGTATGCCGAGTCGGCTATAGGCTCGTTAAACTGCCCGTCTGCGAGCGCGGAAAACGCGCCGTTTTCGTAGATTATCCCCGCGAGGGTATCGGGAAAGGACGGGTGCTCTATGCGGTTCATTATTACCGCGCCTATCGCCACCTGCCCGATATACGGCTCGCCGCGCCCCTCCGCCGATATCATACGCGCGAGCAATTCTATATTAGCCTCGGTGGCGTCGGGCGTCTGCCCTATGGTTATGCCGAGCCGCTTAAGAGTAGCCTCGTCCGCCGCACCCGTCTGTTCAAGCCCCTGCTGACGCTGAAACTTTAATATCGCCTGCTCGGTAAGGTCGCCGAAATACCCCGTTATCTCACCGGTAAAAAGGCCGCGCTCGGCAAGCACGCGCTGCACCGCCTCTACCTCCGCGCCCTCGGAGCCCTTTTGCGAATATACCGTTACGGTCTTGTCGGCGGTCATATCGACGCACGCCGCGAGAGCCGCGAAGATAAGCCCCGCCGTTATCGCTATTTTGTAAAAAGGATTGAGCTTTTTTATAAATTCCATAATAATTTTCCTTTCATAAAATTATTTGACATAATTATCTGCCGATTTTTAAAAAATATACATAAGAGATATTATTGCGGCGGTATTTAGCCGTATAGAAGAATTTCCGTTGACAAGACTATCCAAATATGGTATAATACAAATTATAATAGGGTAATTATAGTGTAACGAAAGCTGCGTGCTTATATGGAGCGACAAAGACTTGAGCTGCTGCTCTCCTGTATGGGGCAGACCAACCTTGATATCGCAGGGCGGTCGGGCATAACGGGGGACGTGCTGATAATAAATCAATGCGGCTGTGACGGCTATGCCGAATGCCCCACCGAGCGCGGCAAAGCTCGTATGTTCTCGGTAGACGACAAAGGACTTACCAAGAGCCGCAATATGGCGATAGAGCGCTCTGACGCGGATATTTGCCTTATCTGCGACGACGACGAAAGATTTCTCCCCGACTATGAGGAAAAGATAATTTCCGCATATAATGAGGTCGGACAGGCCGATATTATTATTTTCAAGATGGAAAACCGCCCGCCCTCGTTTAAGGATGAGATAAGACGGCTGCGCTTTCCGCTGACCGCTAAGGTCAGCTCGTGGCAGATATCGTTTAGGCGGGAGAGCCTAATGCGCACAGGGGTGAGATTTGACCCGCTTATGGGAGCAGGGAGCGGCAACGGCGCGGAGGAGGAGCTCAAATTTTTGCGTGACTGCGAGAGAGCTAAGCTTAAGATATACTATGTGCCGTATGTTATAGCCTCCGTCGCGCAGGAGCAGTCGACGTGGTTTAGCGGCTATACCGAGAAGTTTTTCATCGACAGAGGAAATACCACCCGCTATATAATGGGATTTTGGCTGTCTATTCTGTACGCGGCGTATTATGTGATAAGAAAGCGCGGAGAGTTTAAGGACAGTATATCTCCTTTTGCGGCGTTTAAGGCGACGCTTGCGGGGATAAAAGAGAATAAGCTTACCCTCCTAAAAAAGCAGGCTGAAAGAGAGGACGGCGGATGACGAAAATATTATCCTTTATCGTGCCGTGCTATAATTGCGAAAAATTCATCTTTGACGCGCTGAGCTCTATGATAAGCCCCGACCCCGATACCGCGGCTAAGACCGAGGTCGTCGCTGTCGACGACGGCTCGCCCGACGGGTGCGCCGAGATAATACAGGGCTTTTGCGATAAATACCCCGATATTTTCCGCCTTATCAGGCAGGAGAATAAAGGGCACGGCGGCGCGCTTAATACCGGATTTGAGGCGGCAAAGGGCAAATATATCAAGCCTATCGACGCGGACGACACCGTGCTGACCGAAAATCTCCCCACATTTATACGAGAGCTCGAAAAGGCGGACGCGGACGTGGTGCTTACTCATCACATCACACGAAATGTCACGACAGGCGAGATAAAAAAGTGGAAGAGCTATCCGCCCGAATTCGGCAGAACATACAGCTTTGACGAGATAACCTCGGCGTGGAAGAGCTTTGACCGCAGCCTTACCTTTCATGGGATAACTTACCGCAGGGATTTTTATATGAAAAAGCATATAATGCTGTCCGAGCACGTGTTTTACGAGGATCACGAGTACGCGACCATCCCCTGCTGTTATGCTAAGAGCATACTGCCGCTGGATATATTTATCTACAATTATCGCGTGGGCGATACCGAGCAGAGTGTATCCGACGAAAATCAGCTAAAGCGCATATCCCACACTAAGGCGGTGCTGGACAGGCTTATTGCGGAGCGTCCCGACTTTGACAAGGATGACCCCGCGGGGAGATATTATGCCATGAAGGCGCAGGGGCTGTTATTGAGCTATATCATGACCGCCCTGCTTGTAGAAAAGGACCGCAAAAAGGGGCGCGCTATGGCGGCGGATATTATGGAGAGCTTTCGCACCCGTATGCCCGACGCATACGCCCTCGCCGAAAAGCAGTACAAGGCGTTCAGACTTATGAACCGCCTGCATTTTAATAAAAAAACGTGGGACAAGATATCTTCGTCGGGACTTTATAACCGACTGAGAAAAAATCATAGCTTTGACTAAAGCTGTGAGGAGGGAGCAAATGGCTTTAAAAAAGCTGCTGACCGACCCGCCCGAGGGTTCGTTCAGAGAGATATTCAAATATAAGGACCTGCTGGTGCAGCTTGTAACAAGAGATATCAAGCTCAAATACCGCCGCAGCTTTTTGGGCTACGTATGGAGCATACTTAATCCGCTGCTGATAATGATAATTATGGCGGTAGTGTTTTCGTTCTTATTCAGAAGATCTATCGCGTATTTTCCGATATATCTGCTCGCGGGGCGCTCGATGTTTGAATTTGTAAACACTGCGGTAAGCAAGTCGCTAAGCGCGATAACCGAAAACACCTCGCTGCTTAAAAAGACGTACATCTCAAAATTTATGTTTCCTATGTCTAAGATAACGGCATGTATGGTGGACTTTGTATTCAGCCTCGGCGCGCTGATATTGGTTATGGCGTTTTTCTCGATAATAGACGGGAGAGTGCTGTTCTCGCTGTGGAATTTAGGCGCGGTGCTCGCTATAATACAAGGCTATATCTTTTCGCTCGGGCTGGGCTTTCTTTTAGCGGAGCTGCACGTATTTTTCCGCGATATAAGGTACATCTACCACGCGTTTTCGACTATGTGGCTGTACTGCTCGGCGATATTCTACGATATCGGTATGTTTTACGAGTACGGTGACGCTCAAAGCGCGGCGGGCAGCTTTCCGCTGGCGACATATCTCGCGAAAATTATCGAATACGTCAACCCGCTGTATATTTATATAAAGCAGATGCGGTATTTTATCTGGACGCCTATGCTCGACGAGATACCGTACTGGGCGCAGGTGACCGTATGGGATTTTGTGCTCGGGACGGTGTACGCTTTAATTATGTTCGCGATAGGGACATTTTTCTTCAGGAGAAATCAAGACAGGTTCATACTGTATATCTGACCGCTTGAATAAGGAGGACGAGAGGTGGAGGCACCCGAATATATCATTGAGGTAAACAATGTCACGGTGCGCTATAATAAGGCGACCGAGAAGATAGACAACCTTAAGGAGTATTTTGTAAAGCTGATAAAGCACGAGCTGATGTTTCAGGAGTTTTTGGGACTTCAGGACGTGACGCTTAAGGTAAAAAAGGGCGAGGCGTGGGCGATAATCGGCACTAACGGCAGCGGCAAGTCCACCCTGCTCAAGGTGATAAGCCGCATACTTAAGCCGTATAAGGGCTCGGTGACGGTAAACGGCTCTATGGCGTCGCTTATCGAGCTCGGCGCGGGGATAGACCCCCGGCTCACCGCGAGGGAAAATATATATATGAACGGCTGTTTGCTCGGATACTCTAAAAAGTTTATAGAAGAGCGGTTTGACGAGATAGTCGAATTTTCGGAGCTTGAAGAATTTTTGGACAGTCCCGTAAAGAATTTTTCCTCGGGTATGAAGTCGCGCCTGGGCTTTTCGGTGGCGACTATGGTAAAGCCCGATATACTGATAGTCGACGAGGTATTGTCGGTGGGTGACGTGCTTTTCAGAAAAAAGTGTATGAATAAGATGAACGAGATGCTGTCCTCGGGGACTACGCTGCTCTTTGTGTCGCATAATATGGCCACGGTAAAGTCGATGTGCAATAAGGCGGTATGGCTCAATAAGGGCAAGGTCGTTATGCAGGGCGATATAAACGAGGTCTGCGACGAGTACACAAATACGATAAGCGAGAAAAAGCGCCTGGAAAAAGAGGCTAAGCTTAAAAAAGAGCGCGCGCTCGACGAGCAGGCGAAAAAGCTTGCCGCAAATAAAAAGAAAAAAGGCGCGTAATACCGCATTTAGCGGGAATATATATTGAAAGGAAAACGACAAATAATGAGCAAAACGGTAGTTAAGCTGCAAAATCTGATACTTCAGCATGACGCTGACGCAAATATAAGGAGCTATGTGGAGCTAATGCACAAGAGCTCTAAGCCGGGCATACACTCGGTGATATATGACGCGGGGGATAATTGCCATATCATACAAAAGTACGACGTGCTCGACTTTGCGACATATTTTAATTCATTACAGGCGGCCGACTGGAAAAAGCATACCGCCGCCGAGCATTTTAAGCTAAAATTGATATATAAGGGCAAGGGCACGCTTGAGATAAGCGAATACTATCGCAGCTCGAAGAATATCAACTGTTCGTCCTTATTAACGATGCTGCTCGACAGCGGCGAAAAGACAGAGATAACAATAGACATACCCGACACCGAAAAGCCGCTCGTGGGTTTTTCTATAACGGCGCTCGAAGAATTCAGGCTGTACGGCGGGGCGTATCTTGCCGAGGTCGACAGCGAGGCGGTGAGAGATATACGCCTATCCATGGTGTCGACGACCTTTAAAAAAGAGGAATACATCACCCGCAATATAGCGCTGCTTAAAGAAAAGGCGTTGTGTGAGGGCTCAGACCTTGAGGGGCACTTAAGCGTAAAGGTGATAGACAACGGCAGGACGCTCGACGCCGAGAGCCTGTCCGGGAGCGGGATAACCGTAATGCCCAACGCCAACGTCGGCGGCGCGGGCGGCTTTACCCGCGGAATGATAGAGAGCCTGTCGGACGACCCTAAGCCGACCCACGTGCTGCTTATGGACGACGACGTTATGATAATGCCCGAGAGCTTATTCAGGACATACTATCTGCTCAGGATAGTAAAGCCCGAATATTACGGCTCGTTTATCAGCGGGGCGATGTTCGACTATGACATAAGAGAGATGCAGTACGAGGACGTGGGGTATGTGCACGTTGCGGACGGCTCATACGGACCGCTGAAAAGCCACCTCGATATGCGCGGGCTCGGCTCTTTGCTCGATAATGAAAAAATGGAGGAAAAGAGCAAGAATAACTCCTACGCGGGGTGGTGGTTCTGCTGTATACCCATGACCGCGATAGAACAAAACGGTCTGCCGCTGCCGGTATTCGTAAGGGGCGACGACGTGGAGTTCAGCCTAAGGAACAACGCCGACTTTATCACGATAAACGGCATATGTATATGGCATGTCGGCTTTGCGGGAAAATTCAACGCCGCCATGGAGCTGTATCAGGTGCATAGAAACAGCCTCATTATACAGGCGGCGAGCGGGATATGTTCCGACGTCGATTTTATTAAGAGGTTAAAGCCGATGTTCTGGAAAGAGCTTACGCGCTTTGCCTATAATAACGCCGAGCAGATAACCGACTCTATAGAGGACTTTATGCGCGGGCCCGAATTTTTAAAGAGCGCTAACGGCGAGGAGATAATGAAAGCGCACGCGGCGAAAAACGATAAGCTCTTGCCGATAGAAGAATTTCCGCCCGAATACAATATCAAAAAGGGCGACCCGTATTCTTATAAAAGGCTCAATTTGTTTAAAAAGCTTGTCTACGCCGCTACAATAAACGGGCACCTGCTGCCGGGCTTTATGCTCAGAAACTGGCCTGAGATAATCGCTTATGACTGGTTTTTCGTGCCGGGAAAGAATTTCCGCAGAAAGCGGCTCATAGCGGTAAATCCCAACGACAATACCGCGTGTATGAGAGTGATGAACCGCAGAAAATGCTTTGCGGCGATATCGAGATACAGAAAGGTCATGAAGAATTACAAGAAGCACCATAAAGCCGTGGAGGACGCCTACAGAAAGGCATTTCCCGAGCTTGTAAGCGAAAAATTCTGGAAGGAGTATTTAGGGATATGAGAAAACGAGGAAGAATATACCGCACCCTTGCGGCGGCAAAGCATGCGTTTTTTGACGAGGAAACTTATAATCCTTTTCCGCCTCAGCAGCATAAGGAAAAGCCGCCCGCGCCCGCAAATCCTCCCGAGCCTAAGCCCGCCGCGCCCGAGCCGATAAAGACCGTGCGCCCCGACCCGCTGACCGTAGAGGATCTAAAGAGCGAGTATTGCACGGGCTGCGGGGCGTGCTATAATCTTTGCCCGACCGAGGCGATAAAGATGGAATATAACGCCGAGGGCTTTTCCGAGCCTGTCATAGACCCCGAAAAGTGCATTAAATGCGGTCTTTGCCTTAAAAAATGCCCCTCCTATCACCCCACCTATAAAAATGACCCCAACCCGCCCTGCTATGCCTCTTACGGCAAGGACGATATCAGAATGAAAAGCTCGTCGGGCGCTATTTTCTCGCTTATCTCGTCATATATCCTGCAAAACGGCGGATATGTTTGCGGCGCGGCGTTTGACGACAAATTCGTACTGCGTCATACGCTCGTAAACTCCGAAAAGGATATGCAAAAGCTCAGAGAGTCAAAGTATGTGCAGACGGACACTAATACCGTATTTACCCAGATAGGCGAGCTGCTCAAAAAGGATACTATGGTATTGTTCAGCGGCTGTGGCTGTCAGACCGCGGGACTGTACGCCTATCTTGACGCTAAGAAGATAAGCACCGACAAGCTGTACACCATAGACCTGATGTGTCACGGCAGCCCCTCGCCAAAGCTTTTTGAGCAATATATAAACGAGGTACACGGCGGTCCCGACAATATTGAGAGCCTCAGTTTCAGAAGCAAGGAGTATTTCGGCTGGTCGACCGAGATGAACGTAAAATACAAGGACGGCAGCGTATACAGAAAGACCCGCTCGATAGACCCGTATTATAAGGCCTTTTTGCCCTGTATATCGGTAAGAAAGGCTTGCGGGCGCTGCACCTTTGCCAAATTGCCGCGTCAGGGCGATATAACCCTCGCCGACTTTTGGGGAGTGGCAAATTATGACAACAAGCTGACCGACGGAAAGGGCACCTCTATCGTAGTCATAAACAACGAAAAGGGTCAGTTTATGATAGATGCGATAAGCAAAGAGCTTAAGCTGCACGACAAGGTCGATATCGACTATATCTTAACTCACGGACAGCCCTTTGACCATTCGTTTAAAACTCACCCCGCGCACGACCTGTACTTTAAGAATATCAGGCTGGGCGCTACGCTGGATAAGGCTTTTGAATACTCTACCAAGAGAAAATTTGACGTAGGAATATACGGCGTATGGCCGGGCTGCAATTACGGCAGTATCGCGACCTATTATGCGCTGCACGAGGTGATAACAGGCTTTGGCCTTTCGGTCATTATGATAGACAAGCCTATTATAAGAGATAACGACCCCGAGCAGGCAAAGACGCACTCGCGCAGATTTGCCGAGGAGCATTATGAGATAAGCAGAAAATACAAATTAAATGAGCTTGCCATATTGAACGGAAACGTCGACACCTTTGTTATGGGCAGCGATCAGGTGTGGAACAGAGGAATTAGCAAGAACTTCGGTATGTCGTATTATTTCGATTTTGTCCAGAGCCAAAAGAAAAAGATAGCGTATGCCGCGTCTTTCGGCCACGCGACCGATTTTGCGGGAGTAGCCGAGCGCTGCACGATATCCGAGTATATGTCGCGCTTTGACCATATTTCGGTAAGAGAGGCCGACGGCGTTAAGATATGCAAGGACGTTTACGGCGTTAACGCCACTCAGGTGCTCGACCCGGTGTTTGTAGCAGATAGGGAGGTCTTTGAAAAGCTTACAGAAAAGTCAAAGGCAAACGACAGACCGGACAAGGACGAAAAGTATATCTGCACCTATATCCTTGACCCCACCCCCGAAAAGAAAAAGGCGCTAAAGTGGGTAAGCGAGCAGCTTGGGCTTAAGCTGATAAACGTGCTTGACGGCTTTCCGTGGACGGTAAAAGGCAACACCGAGAAAATGAGCGACATGGGCGAGATACCTAAGGACGTGCAGGTGGAGGACTGGCTGTATTATATCAAAAACAGCGAGTTTTTGATAACGGACAGCTGTCACGGTATCAGCTTCGGCATTGTGTTTAAAAGGCCGTTTATCGGCATAGCGAATAAGAGGAGAGGACTGTCGAGATTTCAGTCTCTGCTCGGGCTGTTTGAGCTTACGGACAGGTATGTGACCGACCCGTCCGATATAGTGGGCAATACCGAGCTGCTCAAGCCCGTGGATTATGATAAGGTCTATAAGATACTCGAGGCCGAGAGGACGCGCAGCAAAGATTGGCTGAAAAACGCCCTCTTCTCCCCGAAAGAGGTAAAAACGAACTGTGCGTACAGTTCATATGATATAAGACTGAAAGGAAATACCGATAATGAAAAAGTATGATTATCTTATCGTAGGCGCGGGTCTTTACGGCGCGGTGTTCGCTTATGAGGCAATGAAGAACGGCAAGACCTGCCTTGTGATAGACAAGCGCAGCCATATCGCGGGCAATATTTACACCGAGAACCGCAGTGGGATAAACGTCCACGTTTACGGCGCGCATATTTTCCACACGAGCGACAAGGACGTGTGGAATTATGTCGGACGTTTCGCGGAATTTAACCGCTACACAAATTCTCCCGTCGCAAGGTATAAGGACGAGCTGTATAATATGCCGTTCAATATGAACACTTTCTCTAAGATGTGGAATATCGTCACCCCCGACGAGGCTAAGGCTATCATAGATAAGCAAAAGGCGGAGATAAAGGGCGAGCCCAAGAATTTGGAGGAGCAGGCTATCTCGCTGGTCGGCAGGGATATTTACGAAAAGCTTGTCAAGGGCTATACCGAAAAGCAGTGGGGTCGCGACTGCACCGAGCTGCCGTCGTTTATAATAAAGCGTCTGCCCGTGCGCTTTACTTATGACAACAATTACTTTAACGACAAGTATCAGGGCATACCGATAGGCGGCTATACCGCTATTATAGAGAAGATGCTCGAGGGCGCGGAGGTAAGGCTGGATACCGATTATTTTGCCGATAAAGAGGGCCTTGACGCTTTAGCCGAAAAGATAGTATATACCGGAGCGGTAGACGCGTATTTTGACTTTTGCTACGGCAATCTCGAATACCGCAGCGTGAGATTTGAGACCGAGGAGCTGGATACCCCGAATTATCAGGGCAACGCGGTGGTAAATTATACCGACCGCGAGACCCCGTTTACCCGCATAATAGAGCATAAATTCTTTGAATTCGGCACTCAGCCGACGACGATAATCTCCCGCGAGTACTCCGCCGAGTGGAAGCCCGGCGACGAGCCGTATTATCCCGTCAACGACGAGAAAAACGGCGCGCTTTATCAAAAGTATAAGGCGCTCGCGGATAAGGAGGAGAACGTCATATTCGGCGGTCGCCTCGGCGAGTATAAGTATTATGATATGGATAAGGTCATTATCGCCGCGCTCGAAACGGTCAAGAAAGAGTTCGGCAAGGTAAGCGAAGCGTAATTTTCGGATAACATATTGCCCCGCATCGATAGTGCGGGGCATATTTGTATCAAAATTTACCTGCCGTAAAAGGCCGTCTTATTATTGACAAAATGTTACAGATATGCTATACTTCATAGAAAGAGGCTCATATTCTACTATATCGAAAGGGGTAATAATATGAAAAAAGCTATTATGGCGGCTTTGCTGTCGGTGTGCGTTATGCTGACCAGCGCCTGCACCATAAATATCAACGCAGGGGGCGACAGCTCCTCTCAGAGCTCCGACTCGTCGCAGTCGCAGCAGGCCGATACCGAGGCGCAAGCCGATATAACCGAGGCACCTGCCGAGCAGACGGAGGCTCCTATACAGCAGACGGAGGCACCCATAGAGCAGACCGAGGCTCCCGCACAGCAGGGCACGCAATACGACTGGTCGCAGATACCCGATATGCCGACTAATTCGTATTTGACGCTTGACGGCAGCAATATCACCGAGGGTATGTTCTATTATACCACCGATGAAACCGGCAACCCGCTGTTGATGTCGGTGTTCAATTTTAACGGCGGGACATATACTATCGGCGTAGTGATACCGAGCACGGCGGCCGTAGAGGGCGCGGCATTTAATAATAAGGCCGCTTTTGACGCGGGATGTCAGATAGTATTCGCCGACGCTATCACGGGCGAATATGTAGAGTCCGCGGGCAACAGCGCCTTTCAGAACGGCGAGACGCATATAGGGCTGTACAGGTATACCTCGGGCCAGTTAGCGACATTTTACGTAAAGACCGAGATACCTATGGACGACGGCACGCATATACTCGAGATGGCGGGCGAGTCGGGCTTTGTCGAAAGAAGTCAGCTTGAGGGCGCGGGCAATACCGACGGCAACACGGGAGGAAACGGCGGCGGAACTACCGGCAGCCGCTGTATGGTATGCTATGGCACGGGCGTGTGCTCGTTCTGTGACGGAGACGGATTGTGCTCCTCCTGCCGAGGCGAGGGTATGATAGGTAACTCGATATGCTATACCTGCGGCGGCGCAAAATATTGCAAGAACTGCGGCGGCAACGGGCTGTGCCAGTATTGCAACGGCACGGGGATAGTTTAAAGCTTATACTAACAAATAATTACAGCCCTCGCGGAAATCTATCGCGAGGGCTGAAGTTTTATACTTTATGCCAAAATAGGATTAGGTATGAAAAGGTAGACGAAGTACGCCGCGTATGCGAGCAGCATTATCCCGCCCGAAAGGCGGCTCAACTCTTTCTTCCTCACCACGAGCAGGCCGAGCAGTACAGCCGCCGCGATAGCTACCGCGGTATCTATCATAAACGCCGTGCCAAAAGCCAGCGGCTCGGGGGAGAATACCGACGCTAAGCCCACCACAAACAGGATATTGAAGATGTTGCTGCCTATGATATTGCCGATGGCGATGTCGGGTTTTTTCTTTAATGACGCCGCTATGCAGGTTATTAGCTCGGGCAGAGATGTGCCGAACGCCACTACAGTCAGCGAAATTGTGCGGTCGTCTACGCCCACCGTCTGCGCGATATTCTTTGCCGCGCCGACCGTGAGGTCGCTCCCGAGTACTATGCTGACAAGTCCGAGCACGGTTATCAGCAGCAGCACGGGCAGCTTATCCTTGTCGGTAAGCTCGGGTACGTCGTCCGCCGCCGAGCTGTCGCCCTTTTTATACAGATAAAACAGATATCCCAAAAAGCACGCGAACAGCACGAGCATAATAACGCCGTCTATCTTGTCAAGTCCGCCGCCTATCCAGCCGCATACTAACAATGCCGCCGTAATGAATACCACAAAAGGTATCTCAAATTTAAGCGTGTTGGGCTTTATCTTAAGCTTTGTTATTAGACCGCTTATGCCGAGGATAAGCAGGATATTCATGATATTGCTGCCTACGACGTTGCCGACCGAGATAGCTGCGGCGTTTTGGAACGACGCGCCTATGCTTATCGCCGCCTCGGGCGCCGATGTGCCCATAGCGACGATAGTAAGGCCGATAACTATCTGCGGTATCTTAAATTTAGCGGCTATCTTTGACGCGCCCTCGACAAAGAGATCCGCGCCCTTTATCAGCATAGCAAACCCTACCACAAGCACGGCAGCGGAGGTGATGACGTTGGCGTTTATATTTACGCCCAAATAATTCATCACCGTAAGCACCGCGCCTATCAGCAGCGCGGATATTGCCAAAAGCATTAGTTAAGCTCCCTTTCTTATGGATTTAATCCTCGGGGCAGAGTTCCCTATACAGACCGATATACAGCTTTGCCGAGCGGCTCCAGCTGAAGTCCTCTTTCATGGCTCTTGTCACGAGCTTGGTCCATTCTTTCTTGTCCCAATAGTGATTCTTTGCTCTTTCTATCGAGGCGAGCATATCGTGCGCGTTGTAGGACTGGAAGGTATAACCCGTGCCGTTCTCGTCACCGCAGTCGATTATGCTGTCGGCAAGTCCGCCCGTAGAGCGCACTATCGGTATCGTGCCGTAGCGCAGAGATATCATCTGCGCAAGCCCGCACGGCTCGCTCTTGCTCGGCATGAGGAACATATCCGCGCCCGCGTATATCCTCTTAGCAAGGTCGGGGACATACCCGCAGGTAAAGGATACCTTATCGGGGTACTTCCACCTCATCTCGTTAAAGAACGACTCGTACTGCGGTTCGCCCGAGCCGAGTATTATTACCTTAAAGCCGAGGTTAATTATATCGTGGAATACGTATTTTACAAGGTCAAAGCCCTTGTGCTCGACAAGGCGGGAGATCATGCCGAGAACCGGCTCGTCGCCCTGAGGAAGTCCGACCTCTTCGAGCAGCTTTTCTTTGCAGACCTTTTTGCCCGCTCTGCGCCCCACGCTGAAATTAGCGGGGATAACGGGGTCGGTCGCGGGATTGTACATATCGGTATCTATGCCGTTTAAGAACCCGCAGGTCTTGTACTGCTTATCTCTTAACGCGCGGTCGAGCCCGTGAGAGAACCACGGGTCGAGTATCTCTCTCGCGTAGGTGGGTGATACCGTGGTCACCTTGTCGGCTACTTCTATAGCCGCTTTCATAAAGTTTACGTCGCGGTCGTATTCCATAAGCGAGGCAAAGTGGCGCGGTATGCCGAGCACCTCTTCGAGCAATTCCATACCGTATCTGCCCTGATATTGTATGTTATGTATGGTGAATACGTGCTTTATCCCCCACAGCTTGTAGTGGTGCTCATAAAACATATGATAGTATACGGGTATAAGCGCGCACTGCCAGTCGTTTGAATTTATCACCTGCGGCTTAAAATCTATCACCGTAAGCATTTCGAGCACTGCGCGGGAGAAGAAAGCATAACGCTCCGCGTCGTCATAATAGCCGTACAGACCGTAATCGCGCTTAAAATAATACTCGTTGTCCAAGAAATAATAGGTAACGCCGTTTATGTTGGCGGTAAACAGTCCGCAATACTGACTGCGCCAGCCCACGGGAACATAAAAGTTAGTAACATAGGTCATCTGCTCGCGCCATTGCTGCTTTATCGTGTTGACGTATAAGGGCAGAACTACCGCCGCCTCGTGACCCTCCTCGCAAAGAGCCTTAGGCAATGAGCCTGCCACATCCGCGAGCCCGCCCGAAGCCGCAACAGGCTGAGCCTCGCTTGCCGCGTAAAGTATCCTCATTTTTTTCTCCGTTCTCCCGACATAAAAGAGGTCGGGTCAGTGTTTTTGTCGGATATACCGACTTTACATTATAAATATACCATAATTTGCGCTCAAAATCAAGTGCCGCACGGTATTTTGCGGCAAAATAGCTCGAAAAATCGGAATAACTTACCAAAACGACTCCGACATCTTGTATAATATCACAAAAGCCAAATGCGAGAAAAGTATAATAAACTGCTGTTTTTGTCCCTTTTCTCTTGATTTTTATTAAGAATTAGTATATAATTATAATCGGATAAATGTTAACTATCCCGAAAATAAGGAGCGGCAAAAATGGATAACGAGATAAAACTTACCGATATTATTGATATCCGCACAATGCAGGAGCTTTTGGACGCGTACGCCCGCGCGGCAGGTTTAGCGGTGACGGTATACGACCACGAGGGGGTCAATATCCTATCGCTAAATCAGACCGACTTGTGCGCGCACACACGCGGCACTCAGAGGCTGGCGGAGAATGCGAAAAAGGACGCGCTTAGGGCGGGGCAGACCGCCGCGCGCTCGGGCAGACCCGTATTCTATACCGCATTTGACGGGGTGGTGGAATTTGCCGTGGCTGTAACCGTCAGAGGCGAGCAGATAGGCACTATAGCCGCAGGGCAGGTGCTAAGCGACCGCCCCGATACCTCGGCAATTAGCGCGTTAGCGTCTAAGATAGGGGTAGACCCCGACGACTATATACCCGCGGCGAACGAGCTTAAAATAATAAGCAAGGAAGAGCTCAATACCTACGCCGAGCTATTGCTGCGCATATCGGGGCTGATAAGCAGGCTCGGAAGCGACAGGCTGAGCGAGCTCGACGAGCTATCCGCCCGCACCGAGAGCATAAGCGGACTTGCCGCCGATTATGAAAAGATATCCGAGCAAAGTGTTGCGGCGGTAAAGGCGCTCAGGGATTTTGCGGCGCGGTTTGAGAGCGTGCGCAAAAAGGCTCAGGCGGCGGACAGGACTATGACCTCGACCGACTCGGTATTAAATTATGTGCAAAATGTCGCCACCCGTATGACCCTGCTCGGCTTTAACGCCTCTATCGAGGCAAAGCACGCGGGAGAAGCGGGCGCGGGCTTTAACGTAATAGCGCAGGAGGTAAGAACTCTTGCGGAGCAGACCTCGGGGCGCATACGCAGCGCGGAGGAGGTCCTCGGCGGCGTAAAGCTGACGATAAAGAATATTGAGCAGGAGCTAAATGCCGCTAAGGAAAAAATCGATGACAATATAGAAACGATAAACGCGCTCGAGGCGGCGATAGCCGAGGCGGGAGAAAAGATAAAGCGCTCATAGTCTATCATATGCGCAAAGGGAGTGTCTTGATATGTCGGATAACACCGAGATAATATACGGGAAAAACGCCGTGACCGAGGCTGTCCGCGCTGAAAGCCCGATAGACGTTATATACATAGCAAAGGACGCGCGCTTTTTCGCCGAGATGGCCTCTCTCGCAAGAGAAAACGGCATAATCTATAAGTCCTTAGAGCACCCGACGCTGTCGAGTATGTGCGGCACAGAAAAGAACGGCGGCGTGGCGGCACGTATAGCCGCGGCGCAATACTGCACGGTAGACGATATTCTTGCCATTGCTGAAGAAAAGGGCGAGCCGCCCTTTATAATAATATGCGACGAGATAGAGGACCCGCACAACCTCGGCGCGATAATAAGGACGGCCGAGGCGGCGGGCGCTCACGGGGTCATTATACCTAAGCGGCGCAGCGCGTCTGTTAATTCTACCGTGTTCAAGACCTCGGCGGGCGCGGCGGCGTGGATAAAAATTGCGCGTGTGACAAATTTGTCCGATACGATAAAATATCTTAAAGAGCAAAATATATGGATCTACGGGGCGGAGGCGGACGGCACCCCCGTCACCGAGGTAGATCTGTACGGAGCCTGTGCGCTTGTGATAGGCTCGGAGGGGTACGGCTTAGGCAAAAGAGTAAGAGAGAGCTGCGACGCGGCGGTATCTCTGCCTATGTTCGGAAAGGTAAATTCTCTCAACGCGTCGGTAAGCGCGGGGATATTGATGTACGAATATGTCCGTGCGAGGGAGAAACGGGAAAGGAAATAATTGTATGGCGGATTATTCCATAGATGATATACTTGCGGAGCTTGACGCGAAAAAGGCGCGTCAGGGCGGCGAGGCCGCAAATACGGATATATCGGCTGACTCTGTCTTGTCCGAATACGAGGAGCAGACGGCGGCGCGCGAGATAGCCGAGCCGGGCTCGGTCGACGAGGTGCTCGCCAACACCGAGAGGTTCTCGATATCGGACGGCGAGACGGAGCTTTTAGACACCGAGGACAAAGAGGAAGAACCCGAGCCGATAGAGCAGGAGCCCCAAGCGCCGAAAGAAGAGCCCCTTTCGCAGACCGAGGAGCTTAAAAAGCAGCTCGAAAAGCAGCTCGAGGAGGAGCAAAAGCGCGAGCTTTTACTCCAAAAGGAGAGGGAGAATACCGACCCCGACGATATGCTCGACCTTGTAAACCCGATAGAGGTAAAGGAAAAGGTATTTTCCGAGGCGGAGAGCGAGCCCGAGGGGAGCGACGACGTAAGCCATATATTCGCGGGCAGCACGCAGGACATAAAGCGCGAGCAGCTAAAAGAGCTGCCTCCCGCAGATACCGCTATAGCTAAGAAGATAGAGGACGAGGGCGAGGTAAAGGAGTACGTCACCAAGGTACGTCCGCAGACATCATTGCTCGACAAGCTGAATAAGTCGCTCGAAGAAAAGCGTAAATCCGACCTTAAGGCGCACCGCACGATAACTCTCACTAATATCAAAAATAAGCCGTCGGCGGTGGCGCACCCGCTGAATATCGATTATAAAAAGCAGATAATTGAGGCGACAGGCGCGCTCCCCCGTGAAAATCCCGCCGTCGAGCAGGAAAAGGCGGCGGAGCTAGGCGCGGAGAAAAAGCACAAGCTTAAGGATTTTGTCCTCGAGGACGAAAGCGGCGAAGAAGATGAGCAGCCCGAGGAAAAGGAAGAAGAATTCGACGACTACGACAGCACGGGTCAGATATGGGCGGATCTTTGCGCAAGCCATAAGGGACTGAAAATACGGATGGGCATACTGCTGGTGATAACCGCGATAACGGTCATTATCGGAGTGCTCAACGACTTTGACTTATTCAACACATTAGGGCTTGATTTTCTCGGATTTATCAATAAATACGCGGACATATCCTCGCTGATGTACATTTATTTGGTGCTCGGGGTGCTCGGCTTTGCGGTGTGCTCGACGGCGCTGAGCAACGGGGCCGTAAAGCTGATAACAGGCCGCGCGGACTGCGACTCGGTATGCACGTTTACGGCGGTGCTGTCCCTTATAGGCGGAGTGGTGACGCTGTTTGATATGCAGCCGTACCGTATGGGACATACGTTTGTATATATCTCGGCGGCGCTGGTGTCGCTGGTATTCAACACCGCCGGAAAGCTTTATATGATAGTCAGGGCAAAGCGCAACTTCCGCTTTATTTCGGGCGACAGCCAAAAATACTATGCCCAGACGGTGGAGAACGCCGCCTCGGCGTCTATGTTCGCTAAAGGCTTAAGCGACCGTATGCCCGTGCTCGCCGTAATGCGCAAGACCGAATTTTTGACCGATTTTCTTAAGTCGAGCTACTGCGACGACGCGGCGGACAGGCTGTCGGGCAAGATAGTCCTCGGCGCGCTAGCCGCGGGGATAGTAGCGGGCGTTATAGCGTTCTTTAATCCTTTCGGGGCGCAGTTCGCGGTGGAGATACCGTCGGAAAACGCGCTGTACTGGGCGTTTTCTGCGGCGATAGCGGCGGTGACGGTAGCCGCGCCTTTCTCGCTTATGCTGATGATAAACCGCCCGCTGAATATCACCTCAAAGCATCTTGTTAAGAGCAGCGCGGCGCTATTGGGCTATGACGCGGTAAAAGAATTTTCCGCCGTAAATACCGTTATGACCGACGCTAAGACCCTCTTCCCCGCAGGCAGCGCCGTCATACGCAGCGTAAAATGCTGCCAGCGCAAGAACTCCGTCGCTACGGTAAATATAGACGAGGCGATAGTTATGGCGGCAAGCCTTGCGATACATACCGACGGCATACTCTCCTATGCCTTTTACGATGTGACGCTCGGCGATAAGGAGCTGTTAAAGAAGATAGACAATTGCATATATGAGGACAACTGCGGCGTTACGGGCTGGATAGGAACGCGGCGCGTAATGTTCGGCGGGCGCGCGCTTATGTCGACGCACCATATCGAGCTTCCTTCCGCTAAAGCCGAGCGCAAGCACTGCGCGTCGGACAGCGACGAGGTAGTATACCTCGCCGTCGGCGGAGAGGTCGTGGCGATGTTTATCATCTGCATGACCGCCAATCCCGAGATAAAGAGCAGTTTACAGGAATTGCAAAAGGAAAATACCGCGATAATTGTCCGCACCACCGATTCTATCGTCACGGTAGAAAAGCTGACCGAGATGTTTGAATTAAACCCCGCGCTTATAAAAATTCTCCCCCACGACGCGCACGAAGAATACGAAGAATGCACAAAGTACACCTCGCGCGGAAGCGGCGGGCTGTCCTGCGGCGGCACGTTTACCTCCTTTGCTAAGGGGATACTCACCGCGAAAGGGCTCGCTAAGACATTTGCACTCTCTGCGGTGCTTATGATAGGCTGTGCGGCGCTCGGAGCGGTGCTCGTACTGCTTATGACGGCGTTTAAGCAAATGACATTGCTTTCGCCCTCGGTATTGACTATATACAATACTGCGGCGGCGGTGCTTATGATGATAGCGCAGAGAATGAACAGATATTGATTTTTAGAGAATATACCAAAAGTACCGATTTTACCGTCGGTACTTTTTATTTTGCCCCTTTAACACATTTTGAGCGTATCACATAAACTGCTCAAAAGAGGTGTTTTTATGAAAATACTTGTGCTTGGCGGGGATAAACGCATTGTCTATGCCGCGGGCGAGCTTAAGCGCGAGGCCGAGGTGGATATGTTTGCGGTCGCGGGACACGATACCGAGCCTAACGGACAGTACGACTGCGTATTGCTCGGACTGCCCTGCTCGCGCGACGGCAAGACGATAAACGCGCCTATGTATGACCGCGCTCTGCCGCTTTGCCGAGCCGTTGAATTTGCCCGCACGGGAGGAATGCTGCTCGGCGGTATGATATGTGACGAACTTAGCCGCCTGTGCGTAAAATACGATATAGCCTGCGAGGATTATTATCTATCCGAGAGCCTTATATTAAAAAACGCCGTACCCACCGCCGAGGGAGCTTTAGCTATAGGGATAAATTCCTTAGACACTCAGCTTATGGGCGAAAAGGTGTTGATAACGGGCTACGGCAGGATAGCGCGCCTGCTTGCTAAATATCTCAGCGCGCTGTGCGCCGAGGTCACGGTGGTGTGCCGCAGCGAGGAGCAGCGCGCCCTAGCGTACGTAAACGGGCTTAGGGCGGCGGACTTTCCCACACTAAAGGATATTATCGGGGAGTTTTCGCTGATATACAATACCGTTCCCGCCGAGGTTTTCGGGGAAGAAGAGATCTCGGCGGCAAGAAAGGGCGCGGTGTATATCGAGCTTGCCTCCGCGTCGGGGATAGACGTATTTCGTGCCGAGCGGCAGGGGATAAACGTGATAAACGCGCAGGGACTGCCCGCTAAGACAGCGCCGCTGACCGCAGGGAGAATAATAGCCCGTCAGGCGTTAAACATAGCAAAGCCTTATTTTCGCATAAAAGGAGAGGAATGATATGGAATGTGAGAAAAAGCCCGTCAGAGTGGGATTTTGTCTGACAGGCTCGTTTTGCACCTTTAAGACCGCTATAGCCGCAATGGAACGGCTGAAAGACAGCGGGTATGATATAATACCTATAATGTCGCACAATGCGGCATTTACCGATACGCGGTTCGGCAAAGCCGCCGACCACCGCGAGCGCATAAAAAATATCTGCGGGCGGGATATAATACTTACCGTCACCGACGCGGAGCCGATAGGCCCGAGGGATATGACCGATATAATGGTAGTAGCCCCCTGCACCGGCAACACCCTAGCTAAGCTCGCGTACAGTATGACCGACGGCGCCGCCGCTATGTCGGTAAAAAGCCACCTGCGCGGAGGAAAGCCCGTAGTTATCGCGGTCGCCACCAACGACGCTCTCGCGGGCTCGTTTAAGAATATCGGCACGCTGATGAATTATCGCCATTATTATTTTGTGCCATTTGCTCAGGACGACTGCGTACGAAAGCCTAATTCGCTTGTCGCCGACTTGTCGCGGCTAGAGGACACTATCACCGCCGCGCTTTGCGAAAAGCAAATTCAGCCCTTGCTGCTGCGCTAAAGCTTTAACGCGTAGCTATGCCCCCGCGAGGTCTTTTCCTCGGGGCAAAATCCCGCCGATACAAAGCATTTTATCGACGGTATGTTAAAATCGAATATCTCGGCGGTGCGGACCCTGTCCATACCGAGCGCCCTTGCCCGCTCGCATAGCGCGAGTATCACCCGCCTGCCTATACCCATTGCGCGGTATTCTTTTGCGATAACTATAGGCAGATCGTCGCGGCATAAGGCGGTATCGCCTATCGGGCAAAATTCGCCCCCGCAAAGGCGCTCGATAAAGTACAGCTCGCCCCTGCCGCCCAGATATTCGTACATATTATTTAGGCGCGGCAGGGTGTAGGGTCTTATATTGCCCTCGCTCATAAGCACCGTCAGCTTGTCCGAGTACCAGCTTAGGGCGGTAGGTATGGCGGGGTCGTCCTTTCCTTTAAAACAACGCAGCCGCAGCATATCGTCTATCGGTATGTACTGCGGCTGTGGTATTAATTCTATCGGCATAATTACTTATAGTATATTTATCACTTGTTATACGGGCTGTCGAATTCTCTCTCCGCCTTTTCGACCGCCTGTTCGAGAGTAAGGCCTGTAAAGAACGGAGCGTTTAAGTACCTGCCCGACTTTTTATCGTCGACGAATGCGCCGACCGCTATGCCGGGTATCGCGCTCTCGGGTGCATTCGGCGCGTTGGGACCGCCTAAGTCCGTCCTGCACCAGCCGGGGTCGGTGAGGTTTATCATAACGTCGGTGCCCTCTACCGTAGAGCCGAGGTCTATGGTTATCTTGTCGAGTGCCGCCTTGCTTGCGGAATAGCCCGCCTGCTGAGGCTCTAGGCGTATGCCGCTGGTGGTATTAAGTATCCTGCCGAAGCCGCTCTCTATCATCTTAGGCATAAAGTGATAGCATATCATAGCGGGAGCGATAGTGTTTATTTTAAAGCTCTCTGTATAGTCGCTTACGGGGGTGTTAAAATATTCGTTTCGGTACGCTATCTGCACGCCCGCGTTGTTCATAACTATATCTACCCTTACTCTAAGCGCGTCTATATCGGAGAGCATTTTCGCCACCGCGTCAAGGTCGGATAATTCCGCCGCAAAGGCGTACGCCTCTACGCCGAGGGCTTTTACCTCGTTAAGCAGGCTTTCGGTGTGAGAAAGCTCTCTCGAGTGTAATAAGAGATTGCACCCCTGCTGAGCCATAAACTCAGCCGTAAGGCGGCCTATACCTCTTGCCGCGCCCGTTATCAGCGCCCATCTTCCTTTTACATTTACCATAATTACACCTCCGCGGGTAAAATTTACTAAAGTATATCTGACAGCGATATAAAACTTTCGGCGACGGCGATGACCCTCTCGGGGGTGCTTATTTTGCCGAAGCCGTACGCCGCGTGTATAAACGGCACGCCCGCCTCATACGACGCGTCGCAGTCGCCCTGAGTATCGCCGACATAGACGGGGTCTAAACAGCTCTCGCGCTCGATAAGCGCACGGATAGTGCGGGCTTTCGGCTGTCTTGTATCTCCCCAGCACATATGCCCGTCAAAATAGCCACTATAGCCCGTCGAGTGCAAAAACGCCTCGATATAGCCGCATTGACAGTTGCTGACTATATAGAGCTTATTTCTCGCCCTCAGCGCCGAGAGCGTCTGCTCCTCGTTTTCGAATAAGACCCCGCCGTGCGCCCAGATATATTCGTTCTCGCTGTCCATACACAGCTGCAATAATTCCATACGCCTTTGCGGGGAAAATTCGGGAAAGTACATATCCGCAAGCTCGGTCATAGTCTTGCCCATGCCGCTTTGTAAAAGCTCGGGGGTAAAATTCTTATCCACGCCGATACGCTTTGCCGTGTCCGTCCACGACAATGCGACGTTTTCCGAGCTGTCCCAGAGCGTCCCGTCAAGGTCAAATATTATGCATTTCATTATTCAACAACGTCGCCGTATACTACGCCTAAGCCTACCGTGCTCATATATACTCTGCCGTAGACGTTAAAGTCGCCGTAGACAAATCCGCCGTTGCCCGTGCCGCCGAACTGATGCTGCTCGTCGGTTATGCGCTCCCACGTCTTGCCCTCGTCCTTAGACCAGTACAAGCCGATAACGTCGTCCTTTGCGGGCTTGCCCCAGATAAATATCGTGCAGGGGTCGCCGTCATTCTTCCCTCTGCCAAGACCGAGCGAGAGGCAGGCCGCAACATTTTCTACACGGGTAAAGGTCTTGCCGTGATCCTCCGATACCTGAAGTCCCATAGCGGCATAGTATACCTTGCCCTCCTTGCCGGGTTCTACAATAGGCTTTACGAGGCTGAATACCGACAGCGTGTTATTTACCTTAAAGGTCTTGCCGCCGTCCTCGCTGTAGTAAAAGCTGCCCGTGCTAGACGCGTATACATAGTCGGGATTTACGGGGTCGCAGGTTATCTTCTGCACGCTCAGCGCGCCTGTCGAGGCCGTCCATGTCTTTCCTTTATCGGTGGTATAGTATACAGCCGTGCCGTTAGTGGGCGCCCAGTACATAGTCTTGCCGTCGCAGGACACCGCCACGCACCCGCCGTAGGATATATTGCTGCCCTCGACGGGAGAGGACTTGACGTTAGTCCAGGTCTTCCCAGCGTCCTCGGTGTACCAAAAGCCCGGGGTGCTCGAGTCGCCGCCGCACTTAGCCCATATATCGGTGGCGTTTGCCGCGACCGCTATGCTCTGCATAGAGCCCGCAACGCTGCTGTGCACGGTGCCGTAGGTCTCGGCGTCGGGCTGCGAAAAGCCGTCATAGTCGCCTATCGCGGTGACGAGCGGTCCGCCCGGCACGCTTACCAGCTCAAAGGGCACGGTTTCTTCTATGCCCTTAGAATTGAAATAAAATTCGGGCTTCTCGTCCCAGATATTGTCGCAGGCAAATATGCCGTTGCCCGATACGACCTGTATCTTGTCGGGGTCGTTAGGGTCGATGCACATAGAGCTGCACCAGTGGATAGCCGCGGTGTTTATCCATTCTATACCGCCGTCCGACATGCTCATAACGTTATTGAGCTTTGTCCAGTTAGCGCCGCCGTCCTTAGTAACATAAAATTCGTCGCCGTAGCTGCCGTTGGGCTGAACGGCGTAAATATTCTCGGTGCATACCATCATCTTGTTCGGGTCGTTGGGGTCGCTGACTACGTCGCCGAAGGTCTGCTTTGCGGGGGATATATCGGTCTGCGCGCCCGTTTCGGGGTCCATCAGCGCGAGGCGGCCGCTCGAGCGGTTATTGTTCCACGGACCCTCGGTGTTGGCGTAGGTCAACAGTATCTTGCCGTCCGAGCGCATTTTCATACGCTGAACCATAAGTCCCTTAGGCGCGTCGGGTACAGCCGTCCAAGTTGCGCCGCCGTCGGTGGACTTATACAGATTGTCCTCTTGTATGCGCGATATTGCGGCATAAATGGTAGAGCAGCTGCTGTCGTCGCCCGAGTTGGGGTCTATCAGTATGCTGCATATGCCGTTGCCGTTAGAGGTGGCGGTGTTTGTGCCCATATCAAGCGCGTTAAAGGTCTTGCCGCCGTCGGTGGACTTTAGCATGCCGCCCGTCCTGCCGCCGATATAGAGGATATCGCTGTTCTTGGGGTCTACCGCTATCCTCTCGCCGTTGCCTCTGCCCATGCCGTTGCCGTGAGCCTTTATCATCGTAGTAAGATCAACTACCTCAAAATCCTCTCCGTAGTTGTCGGATATCAGCAGGCAGGTCTTGCCGCCACTAAAGTATTCCGTCCCCGCGAGCAGGTACAGCCTGTTGGGGTCTTTATCGCCGAACGCAAGTCCGTCTATGCCGAGCAGTCCCACGTCGTCCTCGCTGACCCAGTAGGACAGCGACACCCATCTTCCTAAGTCCTTATCGTATCTGTAAGCGCCGCCGACGTCGGTGCGGGCATAGTACAGCCCCTCCTCATTAGTCGCAAATACGCCGCTGACAAAGCCGCCGCCGCCCATAGCCACCTGAGAGAACTCCCAGTTAGACTGCGGGGTAGTACCCGTGCTCTCGGCATTAGATGAGGTCGCGTCCGACGAGGTCACACCCGACGAGGTCTGCTCGGAGCCGCTGTCCGAGGGCTGAGAAGTGCTGTCGGTAGAGGCGGTATCGCTGCACGCGGTGATAGACATTATCGCCGCTAAGGCGAGAGCCACCGCACATAAACGTTTTGTTTTCATAACATTATTCCTTTCGTGTAAATGATATAAAGCAAAAATGTAATCGTTTCACCTGTTATATTATGCACCTTTTGCCGCGTTTTTTCAAGATAAAATGCGGAATTTTATTTATTATATACAATAATATACGGCGCGTCTTGGATAGTTTTAACAATTGTTTTTCCCCTTGACAAAAGCGGATGCAGGGGGTACAATTATTTGCGGTGATAGTATGCTGAGAAGAGTACAATTCGGCGATAGCGTGATAGAATACGAGCTATCGCGCAAGCGGGTAAAGAATATCAACCTGCGCATACGCCCCGACAGAACCGTACACGTAAGCGCCCCTCGGTACGTTACGACCGAGTTTATAGATAAATTTGTCCTGTCGCGCGGGGATTTTATCCTAAAGCATATGCAAAAGCTGCCCGATAAGAAAGCCGTCGAGTACGTAAGCGGAGAGGTGCTGACATTGTTTTCCGAGAGCTATAAGATAGCGGTGATATTCGGAAATAAGGCTAAGGCGGAGCTTTTCGGCGGGGTAATCATACTCACCGTGACCGAGAATACATACGAGCAGCGCGCCGCGCTGACCGCGCTGGTGATAAAGGGGTTATGCCTTGAAAAAATGACCGAGCTGAGTAAGAAAGTCTACCCGTTTTTTAAAGAGCGCGGGGTAGAGTTTCCCACTATACGGGTAAGAAAAATGACCTCGCGGTGGGGCAGCTGTATACCCTCTAAAAAAGCGGTTACCTTTAATACCGAGCTCGCTTTTGTGCCGATAAGGGCGGCGGAGTATGTGGCGGCGCACGAGCTGACGCATTTTCTCCACCCCGACCACTCAAAGGCGTTTTATGATACCCTATATATGGCTATGCCCGACTATAAAGAGCGAAAAAAGCTGCTCGAAAACTCTTGACAAAGGCAAAACAATATTGTATAATACTATTATTATAAAGGCTTATTATAAAGGCTGTGACAAAGACAGTAAGCTGCGGATAAAGCCTACAGCGAGCCGAAGACGGTGTAAGTTCGGCAGGCGGTACGCAGCCGAATATCACTTTGTAGCTGTCCGCTGAAATCCGAGGAGAGTAGGCAGGAACGGTCCTTTCCCGTTAACGAAAGCGCATTTTATCGAATGACGTAATAGGTGGTTGTAAGGTTTCCTTATCCTGTTATGGTAAGGGAATTTTTTTATCTTAAATATCGGAGGCAAAAGAAATGTCACTTTATGAAAAAGTACCCACTTCTCCCAATTTCCCGGAGAGGGAGAAGCAGACCGAGCAATTCTGGCGGGAAAACGATATTTTCCGCAAAAGTATGAACGCGCGCAGCACCGACAGGACATATACCTTTTATGACGGCCCGCCGACCGCTAACGGCAAGCCGCATATCGGGCATGTTTTGACCCGCGTCATAAAAGATATGATACCGCGCTATCAGACCATGAAGGGCTGCTATGTACCGCGTAAGGCGGGCTGGGACACCCACGGACTGCCCGTAGAGCTCGAGGTGGAGAAGCTGCTCGGCCTTGACGGCAAAGAGCAGATAGAGCAGTACGGACTTGAGCCCTTTATCACAAAGTGCAAGGAGAGCGTCTGGAAGTATAAGGGTATGTGGGAGGACTTTTCCCGCACCGTCGGATTTTGGGCGGATATGGATAAGCCCTATGTCACATACGACAACGATTTTATCGAGTCCGAGTGGTGGGCGTTAAAGCAGATATGGGATAAGGGGCTATTGTATAAGGGCTTTAAGATAGTGCCATACTGCCCGCGCTGCGGCACCCCGCTCTCAAGCCACGAGGTAGCGCAGGGGTATAAGGATATTAAAGAGCGCTCGGCGATAGCCCGCTTTAAGGTAAAGGGCGAGGACGCGTATATACTCGCGTGGACGACGACCCCGTGGACATTGCCGTCAAATGTCGCTCTGTGCGTAAATCCCGACGAAGAATACGTTAAGGTAAAGACCGCCGACGGGTATACCTATTATCTTGCGGGGGCGCTGTGCGAGACCATACTCGGAAAAGAGCCGACCGCGCCCTATGAGATAGTGGAAAAGTATATAGGCAAGGACCTTGAGTATAAAGAGTACGAGCCGCTGTTCGACTGTGCGGTGCCTATCTGCGAAAAGCAGCATAAAAAGGCGTTTTATGTCACCTGCGACGGGTATGTAACTCTTACCGACGGTACGGGCGTTGTTCATATCGCGCCCGCATTCGGCGAGGACGACTCTAAGGTAGGTAAAAAATACGACCTGCCGTTTGTACAGCTTGTTAACTCTAAGGGCGAGATGACCGAGGAAACCCCCTATGCGGGCGTATTCTGCAAAAAGGCAGACCCGATGGTATTAAAGGACCTCGACGCTAAGGGGCTGCTGTTCGCCGCGCCGAAATTTGAGCACAGCTATCCGCACTGCTGGCGCTGCGATACCCCGCTGATATACTATGCGAGAGAGTCGTGGTTCATAAAGATGACCGAGGTGCGCGACAAGCTGATAAAGAATAACGAGACCATCAACTGGATACCCGAGAGCGTAGGCAAGAACCGTTTCGGCGACTGGCTGGAGAATGTTCAGGACTGGGGACTAAGCCGCAACAGGTACTGGGGCACGCCGCTTAATATCTGGGAGTGCGAGTGCGGACACCGCCACGCGATAGGCAGTATTGAAGAGCTTAAGAGTATGTCCGACAACTGCCCCGAGGATATCGAACTGCACCGCCCGTATATAGACGCGGTTACCATAACCTGCCCTAAGTGCGGCAAGCAGATGAAGCGCGTACCCGAGGTAATAGACTGCTGGTTCGACTCGGGCTCGATGCCGTTTGCACAGCATCATTATCCCTTTGAAAATAAAGAGGTATTTGAAAAGCAGTTCCCCGCCGACTTTATCTCCGAGGCGGTAGATCAGACGCGTGGGTGGTTCTATTCTCTGCTCGCGATATCCACGCTGATATTTGATAAAGCCCCGTATAAAAACGTCATCGTGCTCGGACTTGTGCTCGATAAGGACGGGCAGAAGATGTCCAAATCCAAGGGCAACGCGGTCGACCCGTTCGACGCTCTCGCTAAGCACGGAGCGGACGCTATACGTTGGTATTTTTACACCAATTCCGCGCCGTGGCTGCCTAATCGCTTTTATGACAAGGCGGTGACCGAGGGACAAAGGAAGTATATCTCCACCCTGTGGAACACCTACGCGTTTTATGTGCTGTATGCTAATATAGACGAATTTGACGCGACTAAGTACACGCTTGACCCGTCAAAACTCGGGGCAATGGACAGGTGGCTGCTGTCGCGGCTTAATACCCTTATCGACGAGGTGGACGGCAATCTCGGCAATTATCGCATACCCGAGGCCGCTAAGGCGCTCAGCGAGTTTGTGGACGATATGTCCAACTGGTATGTAAGGCGCAGCCGCGAGAGATTTTGGGCTAAGGAGCTGACCGACGACAAGATAAACGCGTATATGACACTTTACACCGCGCTAGTCACCGTCGCTAAGCTGTCCGCGCCCATGACGCCGTTTATCTGTGACGATATCTACCGCAATCTTGTCTGCTCGATAGACAAGACCGCCCCGATAAGCGTACACTTGTGCGATTATCCCGTAAGCGACCCCTCTCTTACGGATAAAGAGCTCGAGAGCGAGATGCAGACGGTGCTTACCGTAGTAACACTCGGCAGAGCGGCAAGAAACGCCGCCGCCATAAAGAACCGCCAGCCCGTGCGCAAGCTCACCGTTAAGGGCGAAAAGACGCTCGAGTCTATGTTTGCGGATATAGTAAAGGACGAGCTTAATATTAAGGATATAGTTTTCGCCGACGACGTAAGCGAGTTTACCGATTACAGCTTTAAGCCGCAGCTTAAAACGCTCGGCGCTAAGTTCGGAAAGCGGGTTAACGATATACGCGCCGCCCTTTCCGAGATAAACGGCACTAAGGCTATGGAGCAGCTCAAATCCCTCGGCGTGCTGACGCTTGCTCTCCCCGACGGCGAGGTGACTTTAGCCGAGGAGGATCTGCTTATAGAAGAAAAGCAGAAGGAGGGCTCGGCGGTAGTTAGCGACAGGGGCTATACCGTGGTGCTCGACACCGTGCTCGACGACGCGCTTATAGAAGAGGGCTTTGTCCGCGAGATAATAAGCAAGGTGCAGTCTATGCGCAAGGACGCGGGCTTTGAGGTCATGGACAGAATAGTTATCTACTGCTCCGGAAGTGAGAAAATAGCGGATATACTGACCCGTGACCGCGCGCAGATAGCCGACGAGACGCTCGCGGACGACATTGTGACAGGCAGCGTCGAGGGCTATACCTCTGAGTGGGATATAAACGGCGAAAAGGTGACAATGGGCGTAAAGCGCGTATAATATGACATCTGCTAAGGCTCTGCCCGACAAGTATAAGGGCATAATATGTATACTGCTCTCCGCGTTTTGCTTTACGTTTATGAATATATTTGTGCGGCTGGCGGGGGATCTGCCGTCGGTGCAGAAGAGCTTTTTCCGCAATCTCGTGGCGTTTTTCTTCGCGCTCGTGATACTTATTAAGGAAAAAGCTCCGATAAAGCCGCACAGTAAAAAGAACCTGCCCGCGCTTATCGCACGGGCGGTGTTCGGCACGGTGGGCGTATTGTGCAATTTTTACGCGGTGGATCATCTTATGCTGTCCGACGCGTCTATGCTGAATAAAATGTCGCCGTTTTTCGCTGTGGTGTTTTCTATCTTCATTTTAAAAGAAAAGGCTGCCCCCGTGCAGGTATTGGGGATAATAGCGGCGTTTATAGGCAGTCTTTTTATCATAAAGCCGAGCTTTACGAATATGGAGCTTTTGCCCTCGGTGCTCGGATTTATAGGCGGGATGGGCGCGGGTGCGGCGTACGCCTGCGTGCGGCTGCTCACCAACCGCGGCGAGCGCGGGTCGTATGTGGTGTTCTTTTTCTCGGGCTTTTCCTGCCTTGTGACATTGCCGTTTTTGATATTCGATTTTCATTATATGACCCCTATGCAATGGCTTATACTGCTCGGCGCGGGGCTGGCTGCGGCGGGCGGACAGTTTACGATAACCGCCGCGTATAAATTCGCCCCCGCGAGAGAAATATCCGTGTATGATTATTCGCAGGTGATATTCTCGGCGGTCATGGGATTTTTCCTGTTTTCGCAATTGCCCGACCTACTCAGCGTGACGGGGTATATCATCATTTGCGCCGCCGCTGTGGGGATGTTTTTGTATAATAATAAAAGAAAGGGTAATGAAAATGGAAAAGGATCTTGAAAAAATACGCGATTTTTTCAAAAACGACCGATTTGCCACCGAGAACGGCGCTGTCATAGACGACGTTGGCGACTGCTATGCAAGGGTCAGCCTTGACATAACCCCCTCGCACCTTAACGCGGTGGGAGGAGTTATGGGCGGCGTGCCGTTTATGCTGTCGGATTTTGCATTTGCGGTCGCGTCTAACTGGAAGAGAGATGTCGCCGTCGTGTCGGTAAACTCCAACATAGCCTTTGTCGGCACGGCAAAAGGCAAGCGGCTTATCGCCGAGGCGGAGTGCGTCAAGGACGGGCGCAGCACCTGCTGTTATCTCATCAAGGTCTGCGATGAATTGGGCAACAAGGTGACCGAGGCTATGATAACGGGGTTTAAGCTGGATAAGAAATAATAAATGAGGCTTTAAGTCATTTCGCTTAAAGCCTCGTATATTTTTCCCTTATTTTATAAGCTTTTTTGCAAAATCTGCGGCGGCTGTAAGGTCGCTGTCGTTAGGTCTGCCCTTATGAAGTATCATAAATTCTCCCCGACAGGCAAATTCTTCTTTTGCCACGGGGATATTTTTTGCGGCGAAAAGCTTTTCCACATACTTGCGGGTAGAGGATATTATCGCCGAGGTGCTTATTATCACCGCCTTGCCGACGGATACGTCTATACCGCCGATAAAATTTTTGACCTCGTCGTCTACATCAAAGCCGTACGGCGCGCAGGCGAGAAATAATATATCCACATCCTCGCCGAGCGGCTCGGATACGTCCTTTGCTTTGACACCGACAGCGCCTGCGACAGCCTCGGCGACCTTTTTGGTGTTGCCGCCGCGCGAATAGTACCTTACCGCGATATTCATACTTATCCCTCCAAACTGTCCGACGCCGCTTGCTCGGCCGCATAGGCTGCTTTTACCGCCCTTGCGAGCTGGTCTGCGCAGGAGGTCGGCAGATAACGCCCGATAATTTGTCTGCTATTTCTTGCACGGTAAGCCCCTCTATAAGTATAGGGATAGCCTTAAGATTGCCGTTACACCCGCCCATGAAGCTGACATTATGCACCACATTCCCGTCCAAATCCAGACTGATAAGCTGCGAGCAGGTGTTCTCGGTCTTGTAGTCATAGTGAAACATCACAATACCTCCTCGACCTTTTCTTTTACCTTGCTTACCGCCTCGGTAGGCTCAAAGCGCGCGGCGATCTCGCCGTTTCTGTCTATGAGAAATTTGGTAAAATTCCATTTAATATTGCCGTTATTTTTATAGTCCTTGTCCATCTTCTTGACTATAGGCTTAAGCACGAGCGCCATTGCCCCCGAGAAGCCCTCAAAGGTGCTGTTAGCCGTAAGATACTTGTACAGCGGGTCGGCGTTCTCGCCGTTTACGTCTATTTTGGAAAACTGCGGAAAGGTTATGCCGTACCGCCCCGTGCAAAAGCTGTGTATCTCCTCGTCGCTGCCGGGCGCTTGCTCGCCGAATTGATTACAGGGAAAATCAAGTATCTCCAGCCCGTCCTTTTGGTGCAGCTCGTACAAGTCTTGAAGCTCGTCATATTGCGGCGTAAAACCGCACCCCGTCGCGGTGTTGACTATCAGCAGCACCTTTCCCTTATAATCCGATAAGGACACCTCGCTGCCGTCCTGCGCCTTTACCGTAAAATCATAAACGTTCATATTAATACCTCCGCTTAATTGTGTAACATTTAATAGAGCTCAATCGATATTTAAATTATACACCCGTATTTCGGATTTGTCAAGCCCTATACAAAAAATTTTTTGCAAAAAAAATTTGCACAATAACAAAAAATGTCGGTCGAGCCGACATTTAATATACTTTTACTCCCACTCTTTCCACACCTCGGGGCAATAGCCGACGGTCGCCTGTCTGCCGTTGCGTACTATGGGGGTCTTGTACAGCTGCGGGCATTCTGCCAGCTTGTCGGGCTTAGCGTCGTCAAGCAGGTACTTTATCATGGCGTAGTCCTTATTGTTCTCGTCGATTAGCTTATCTATGCCGCCGACCGCCGCGGTTACGCTGTTTAGCTCCCCACGGCTTAAGCCCTTAGACAAAATGTCTATGTACTGAAATTTTATCCCGCGCTCTTTAAAAAATCGCTGCGCTTTCTTGGTGTCAAAGCACTTGTTTTTACCGAATATCTGTATGTTCATTTCTTCGCCGCCTCTATTGCCGCACGTTCTTTTTGAAGCTCGGCCGTCAGCCACTTGACGCTTTTATTTTGATTATGCTCGGTCACGACCGCTTTAAGCGGGATAATCACATTGTCCGACCGCATAGCCCTAAGCAATTCGTTCATGTCCGCCGAGGAAAAGCCCGAGAGGATAACGCACTCGGCGTCGGTGCTCTCGCTGCTGTTATTTTGGGAAAAGCCCTTATACCCCGCAAGGTATCCTATGCTCTCTCCCGCCTTATCGAGCGGAATTATAACGTGCTTTATCCCGAGCCGCGCGGCGATATTATCGAGCGCCGCCGCTTTCTCCCCGATATTATACGACAGGACGGTCTTGGGTAAAGAGGGTATTGTATGTGCTCTCATATTTAGTCCCCCTTTTTATCCTTAAGCAGCGGCTTTATCAGCTTATATATCTCTCCGGCGCGGGTAGTGCCGTATTTTTTGGCGATACGGTTATTTATACCCGTCTTGGTGGAAAGCTCGCGGATGCACTTAAGCACAAACTCGCGCTCTTCCGGCTCGCTTATCGCCTGACGGATAAATTCGGAGGTCTTGTCTGCGGTCATACCGTCTATCGCGGCGGCTATCGTCTTAGCGGTGTCGACCGAGGCCTTTTTCTCGCGCCAGAACTGAGCGACCGTCTCAAAGCCTCTGTCGTCGGAAATGATGTAGTAGGTATTGTCGGGCTCGCCGTTTATCATATATCCGAGATAGGATACGAGCTGAAAGTCCAGCGCGTTCTTAGCGCCGGTTATCGCCTTTATCGTGTATATCTCGGCGCTCGCCTTTACAAGGCTGCGGTACAGCCCAAAGGTCAGGGTGTTGGCGTGCTCGCTGTAAAAGATATACACCCTGTCCTCTTTGCTAAGACGTTCTACGCCCGCAAGGCCGTCGGACCTTACATTTTCAAAGTCTATTAAAAATACTGCCATATTATGCCTTATTATTCATACTTGCGACTGCCTTAAGGTATTTTTCATATTTGTCACAGATGGTCTTAGAGTCGCCGAAGGCTATCTGCTTGCCCTTATCCAGCCACAGCACCTTATTGCACATTCTTTTTACCTGTCCTGTAGAGTGCGATACGAGTATGGTGACGCTCCCGCTTTTGATTATCTCGTTCATTGTGTGCTCGCTTTTTACTCTGAACGCGCCGTCGCCGACCGCTAAGACCTCGTCGAGTATCAGTATCTCGGGCTCGACAAGGCAGGAGATAGCAAACGCGAGGCGGCTCTTCATACCCGAGGAAAGCTGCTTAAACAGCCTGTCCTTATATTCGGTAAGCTCGGCATAATCAAGTATCTCCTGATATTTCATATCCATATATTTTCTTGTATAGCCGAGTATCGCTCCTCTTAAATATATATTTTCTTTAAGCGAGAGATCCCCGTCAAAGCCCGTGCCGAGCTCGAGCAGGGCAGCTACTCTGCCGTTTACCTCTACATAGCCAGAGGATGGCGGCATAACGCCCGATAGGACTTTTAGCAGGGTGGATTTTCCCGCGCCGTTCGTGCCGATTATGCCTAAAAAGTCACCCTCGTCGAGCGTAAAGCTGACGTTGTCCACCGCCAAAAATTCGGTGGAGGTCAATGTGCCCTTTATCTTGCGCACTAAGTATTCTTTAAGACCTATATCCCGAAAATTGCCGGACTTGTATTTTATGGAAACGTTTTTTACTTCAACTATCATTCTATAGCTCCATTCGTATCAGAAGTAATATATAAACTTCTGCTCTGTCTTTTTGTGAACTATATAGCCTATCACGAACGCGACCAGGGCAAATCCCAAGCATATAAGATGCGTGGTAAAGCCGGGTATCACCCCGTTTATTACCACAGATCTTACATATTGAATATATTGATATATCGGGTTTGCTAAAAAGATTATCTGCAAATTCTCCGGAAAACGGTCTATCGTGTAGAATATTGCCGACAGATACATCAGCAGCTGTGTAAATATATTGTACAGATACTGTGTATCGCGGAAAAATACAAACAGCGAGGACAAAATATACCCCACGCCTATATTAAATATAAGCATACAAACGACAGGATACGCTATGGCAAACATATGCGGTCCAAAAGGCAGCCCGTCAAACGCGACAAACCCAAAGAATACCACCATAGTCAGCAGAAAGTTAAATATGCACGCGACGTTTGACGATAATAAAAATATCGTTTTCGGCACCTTTACCTTAGAGATAACTCCCGCGTTTGAGTACATAGAGAACATCCCCGCGGTGGTCGAGGAGGTAAAGAGAGAGTACATCAGTGTACCTGACAATAAATATATCGTATAGTGTGGAATATTTCTCTGAAACAGATATGAGAACACGAACAGATATATCAGAAAGCTCATAAACGGCGCGATAACGCTCCACGCTACGCCGAGCGCGGTGCGCTTATATTTTTTCTTAAAGTCGCGCTTGGTCAATTCTTCAAATAAAAATCTGTACTGCTTTATCTTGGCAAAAATGCCTACGCCGCCAAATCTGACCGTGTTTGTCTTATCGCCCGAGCCTTGCGAGCTTTTCTTCCGCCTTTTCTTTGACGGTGCCTCGGGGAGCGGCATACGCGGGCGCTTTATCTCGGCAAGTGCACCCTCTGGACGGGGTCTGCGGGGACGCTCGCCGTTCGGCACTGCACCCTCGGGACGGGGTCTGCGAGGACGCTCGCCGTTCGGTGCTCCCTCGGGACGAGGTCTGCGGGGACGCTCGCCATTCGGTGCCGCACCCTCGGGACGAGGTCTGCGGGGACGTTCGCCGTTCGGTGCCGCACCCTCTGGGCGGGGTCTGCGAGGACGCTCGCCGTTAGGCGCTGTACCCTCGGGACGGGGTCTGCGGGGACGCTCGCCGTTAGGCACCGCACTCTCTGGACGGGGCCTGCGGGGACGCTCGCCGTTAGGCACTGCACCCTCGGGGCGGGGTCTGCGGGGGCGTTCGCCGTTAGGCGCTCCCTCGGGACGGGGTCTGCGGGGACGTTCGCCGTTAGGCATTGCACCCTCGGGACGAGGTCTGCGGGGACGCTCTGTTTTATTATCTGTCGTCTGTATATTGTTATGCTCGGCGGGCTTTTGCTCCGTCGGTGCTGTTATTTTACTGTCTTGTGTGCCGTCGGATGCTTTGGCGGTATTTTTGCCGTCGGCATACTCGGCAAGTATGTCGTCTATGTTGAAGTTATCCGGCATCCGTTTATCATCTCCTCCTTAAAGTATGCTCCTCGTGTATATATTCATTAAAATATCCGAAATATCTTTTGTCTGCGGCGGCTGTCTTAAACGGCGCATACGCGTCATTGCCGCTTATTAGGTCGGCAAATCCATACCCTATACCGTGATAATCCTCGGCAAAAGCCCTTATCCCGTCGTGTATGCGCCTTACATACTCGGAATTCGGATTATCCGAGAGGATGGGTATCGCCTTTTCTCCCTTTTGCTCAAATCTTAACAGCGAGCCCTCCTCGCTTGAAAGCAGCATCTCAAAATAAAGATTGTGCCCGAGCTTAGGCGAGTGGCTCTCATATATTGAGCGGTTAAATGCGGACGAAAAGCAATATGAGCGCAGGCTGTCGTCGGCAAGCTGTACGTCGGCGGTGTCGCTCTCGGCGTGATAGGCGTTATTGGTGCCGCACACCGCGCCGTAGGTGACCGCCTCGGGGCATATCTGCTTTATCAGCGCGGACAGGGAAAAATGCCCGCTGCCCGCCCAGCCGCAGTCTACGGTCAGTATCCTGCGCGCGTCGCCGAGCTTGTCCCTTATATACGTACCCGCGGCGGCTTTCTCCTCCTTAAAGCAGTCGAGAAGCCTCTGCCTGTTAGAGTATATCACTTCGCTCAGCTTATTTGCCGCCGATACATCAAGGGGCTTTGACATATCTACCCCGGAGTCCTTTATCAGCGGCAATAAGCCCGCCTTATCCGCAATAATCTCTATTATATCACTAGATGAAACATTTTGCAATATATATTTTTCAACAAAATCCCACGGAAAAAACTCCGCGGATATGACAGAACCGGCAGTTCTCGACCAGTATATGTACTCGGTCTGAAAATTGCCGAAATATTTGTCGTATATTTCCTTGACGATATAGCCGTCGCGGGCGAGGAAGAATATCTTGTCTATATTTTTATCCTTTGCATATCTGTCAATGAACGAGCAGTACCCATACACCAAGAGCCCGCCGTATATATAGCCGAGCTCGTAGTATTTGTCGGCGTGCCTTTGGGGATAGTGCAGATGTGAGTTTATTATTCCCGCCCAAAGCGAGCCTATCACGGGGGACATCTCCTCGGCGCGCAGCTTTGCCGTGCCGTCGGCGGGATTTTTGGATAGATATGCGTCGATGCCCGCCGCTTTTGCTTTTTCTATATCGCTCGAGAGATTGTCGCCGACGTGGGCATAACGCGCGGCGGGGTGCTTTTCTTTAAGCATTTTGTACGCGCTGCCGTCAAATTTAGAACATTTTGTGTCGCAGGAAATGTACAGCTTATCCCACCCGCTGTACCCGCAGGAAACTAAAAGCTGCTCCATAAGCGTCGCGGGCAGGTACATATCGCTTAATATAACGGGCTTTTTCCCCATCTTTAGCAAAAGCTCCCAGACCCGTTTCATATAGGGGTTGGCAAAGCAGAGCTTTTTCTCGGTGATAAGCTCCTCGTCGATCATCCTTTGCTCGTCTAGCCCCGTCAGCGCGGACAGCCGCCGCGCTATATCGTAGATATCGACTTCATAGCTGCCGCACTCGGCGTGCTTTAGCTCGCGGGATTGCTTTTCGGCGTCGCGGCGCAGCTTTTTATAATTAGGATAGCCCAGCGCCTGCCCGATAAAGTAGAATACGTCCGTAGGCTTTTCAACATTGCGGAAAATAAGCGTGTCGAAGATATCAAAGGATATCACGTCATACCCCGATAATTTTTGTGCAAGCTCCTCTGCGGTTATTGAATTATACAGCTCGCTCTCGGCGGGGACAAGCTCGGTCTTGCGCTTAGGCTTTTTTATCTCGGTGCTGCGGTCGTGCAGGATATAGTAACCGAAATTTAAGCGCAGTAGATACAGCCATGTCTTTATGCCGCCCTTTCCTCCTTGGGCTGCGACATATGCCTCATATTTGGTCTTTATCAGCTTTTTGCGGTTTACCAGCAATTCGTATAATTTGAGCTTTAGTCCCATATCTACCCCTAAACCTTTTTAAACGCCTTTTTAAGTCCCATCTGCATACGCGCGGGGACAAGCCCGAGTACGAGCGGCTTAAGCGCGTGGAAAAAGCCCCTCGGCCACAGCCCGAGCTTTTTAAAGCCGTTGCGTCTTACCTTGTATTCGTCCACCCGCATATCAAAGGACACCGAGCGAAGCTTTGTATCGTAGTAGAAGTAGTACAGCCGCTCGTTTATGTTGGCGGCCTTGTACCCCTCGGCGTACAGCCGCATAAACAGGTCATAATCCTCGTATTTTTTGGTGCGCCCGACCGTGCGATAGCGGCAGGTATCGAACACCTCGCGCCTGAACATCACGCTTCCGTGGATAAACGGCGAGTTAAAGAGAAAGTCCTTTTTATCCACCCTTGCGTGCATTTTGCGCTCGTTATGGATGTTGTTGTCCTTGTCAAAAAGCGCGCAGTCGCTGCCGACGAACGCTATGTCGGGATTTTGCTCCAAAAATTCTGTCTGGCGGGCAAATCTCTCCGGCGCGGAAAAGTCGTCGTCGTCCTGCCGCGCTATATATTTTCCCTCAGCTATGGCGATACACGCGTTAAGGCTGCGGGCGAGTCCTTTATTTTTCCCCGATGATATGATCTTTATCCTTTGGTCGCTCGGCAGAAAGCTAAAGTCCGCGCTCTCGGGATTGTCGTCGCAGATTATCAGCTCGAGATCCCCGAGCGTCTGCGAGAGTATGGAGTTTACCGATTTTTTCAGCTTGTCGGGGTCGCTGTTGTATACGCCCATAATAACCGATATCAGCGGCATACGCTCCTCTTTTCTCTCAGCAGCCTGAGCTTTTCCCACATTCTTACGCTGTATCTGTATATCGCCTTACATTTGATATCGCTGAGCGCGATAGTGCCGTACAGCCAGTATAAGCCCTTATCGGGGTATATGCTCGCGCCCTTTGCGCGGTTGAGCATTCTTCTTATAAAAAGCAGGCTTTTAAGGCTGTCCTTATCGCAAGGCTCGGCGATAGGCTCTAAGTCCTTTTCTGTCGCGTCGTCGCAGAAGGTGAACGCCGACAGCGCCCTTGCCTCGTCATAGGTCGGCTTGTACATCAGCCGAGAAAGCAGCTCTCGGCATACTTTGCGGGATAATTCTTCGTCTATTTCACTTATATGCGCGGCGGCGCTCTTAGCAAAGCGCACGGCTGTATCGCATTGTATATTAGCGAGAGCCGCCGAGGCGGGGCGCTCGGGCGATAAAGAGGGCTTTATAACGCCGTTTTCTTCATAATACCCGACGGTCATACCGTGCGGCGCGGAGCAAAAGCACTCGAACAGATTGTTGCAAAAGCGCGGCACGGTCTTGTGCGCGTCTGCGCCCGAAAATAAAAATGTACGATAGTGCTCGCCGCTTACGTTTTTGAACATACCGAAATAAAAGCCGACGACGTTTTTGACTGCACGTCTGCCCTCGCTGAGCTTTTCAAAGGCGCTTTGTATCGAGCCGAGCCAGCCCGTATCCGCTAAGGCATACGGCACATCCTCGAACAGCCCCTCCTGCTCAAAGTACCTAAGTATCATGTCGTATTTGTCCCGCGCGTTTTCTTTAAGCAGGCGCAAAAAAAGCTCGCTTTGCTTTAGCTTTTCGCAAAACCCATCAAACTCGCGGTTGTCCATATGTTTTTCTTCGTCGCCGCTATAGCCTATATCCTTATATATCGCTTCTCTTGTATTTTGGTCAAATCCCGCCCTAAGCAGGGTATTCGCCGCCGACTGGCGCGCGCATCTGCCGAATATCCCGCTCTCCTCCGCCTTTTCGGGGGTGTCGCACAGATAGTACAGCGCGTTTTTCAGCGAGTAGCGCGAGCAGTATAGATAGCGGATGTCTATATCTATATTATTCTTTTCGCATATCTCATTTGCGATAAGCCGCAGGATATAGCCGTCGCGGGCGAGGAAATATATTCTTTTAAGCTTTAGCTTTTGCGCCTGACGCAGGATAAAAAGCACATAGCAAAAGAGCACCGGCGCGGTGACCCTCGCGGTGATAAGGGAGAAAATATCGTCCTTTGCATCGTCCCCCGCGTATTGCGCAGCGTCCGACAGCGCGGGTATTTTGCTTAGCACCCTTATATATCTGTCTTTCAAAATTTTCCCCTATCTCAATCGGGCAGCATCTGCTCGTATATTTCGGTCATAGCCCTTACGGCGTTTGACAGCTCATAGGCTTGCGCGGTTTTTTTGCCGTTTTCTCCAAGCTTTACGCATAGCTCGCGGTCGTCCTTCAGCCGCCTTATCGCTCCGCAAAAGCCCATAAAGTCGTCGGGCGCGTACAATAGCGCGTTTACCCCGTCCTCGGCGTATTCGAGCGTCCCTCTGTTGGCGGCCGCGATAAGCGGCAGACCCGCCGCCATAGCCTCTATCGCCGCCATCCCCAGCCCCTCGCGGCGTGAGGGGAAGATAAACGCGTCGGCGGCTCCGAGCAGCCTTTTAGCGTCATAGCGATAGCCTGCGAATAATATCCTGTCGCCGACCCCGAGGCTTTTTGCAAGCTCTTTGCAGCTGTCAAGCATACTGCCGTTTCCGCAGACGAGCATATACGCGCCGTCTATCTTCGCCGCTGCCCTGACCGAAAGCTCGACGTTTTTGTTCTGATTTATCTCCGAGTTTGACATTATAAGAAACGCGTCGTTAGGTATGCCAAACTCTTTGCGCAGGGCGGCACGCTTATCTGAAAACGCGGGCGTTACCTTGTCAAGCTGTGCGCCTATGCCCGGGATGATAAACACCTTGCACTTTTTACCCTCGCATATCTTTTTGGCCGCGTCGTAGTCCTCGCTGTTTATTGTGATTATACCGTCGGTATAATTTATTAGATATTTTTCCGCAAGGTAATACAGCTTGTATACTTTAGGGCAGCCCTTGTAAAAATGAAACCCGTGGGTGGTATATAAGACCGTAGTGCCGCTTTTGTGCTTTTTTCTCAGCGCGGTCCTCGCTATGGCGGCGGCTATCGGCGTGTGGCAGTGTATCAGCGTGTATTCATTCTTGTCCGCAAGCCTTTTTACCTCTTTATATGAGGTATAATTCTTGGCGGTCGCTATAGTGCGGTAGAACGGCGTCTCGTAATAATTGTCGCAGTAGGGTATATATTTTTTCTCCTTTGGGTCAAAGTCGTTACCCGCGCAGACGTCGACGATATAGCCGCGCTCTTTGAACCATTTGAGGTAGGGTATATGAAATTGCAAAATGTGCTTTTTTACGACAGACGCGATAAATAAGACACGCTTTTCCATAAAATTCCCCTCCTCTATACAATTCAGCTTGTCGAAAGCTCTCCCTACGGTCGACTTTTTCCGACAAGCTGCCAAAAAATCGACCACCCGCTGTAGCGGGTTTGCTCGATTTTTGCCGCGCTGTGCGCGGCACTTATCAAACTTGAGGGTGAAAACCCTGATGGTTTTCCCCTCAAACGCCTCTTTCCTTCCGATTTAAAAACTTTTTCTTATATTTATTGTTTTATACATTAACCCATTATCCATTATACCCTATTATTTGCGCCGTGTCAATAAAAATTATATCTTTTGTCGGATTTTAAAGACATAGCCGAGATTGACTTTTTGCCTGAAATGTGATAGAATAAGAGTATCTTAGGGAGGGGTATACTATGAGCAAAATATATGACAGTGAAAAGACTAAGGCTATAGTGCTGTGCGCGCTTTTTACGGCGATAGTGACTATATTGTCACAGATAACCGTGCCGTTGCCTAGCGGGGTGCCGATAACGCTCCAGACCTTTGCGGTGGCGCTTTGCGGGTACTTTCTTTATAGCGGAAAGGCTGCGGTATCTATGACGGTATATATGCTGATAGGCGCGATAGGCGTGCCGGTGTTTACGGGCTTTCACGGCGGGTTAGCGTCGGTGCTCGGGATGTCGGGCGGCTTTATAATCGGGTTTATACCTATGGCGGCGCTTTGCGGGATAAATGTGTCTAATCACGCCGCGAGGATCGCTTTCGGTATGCTGGGGCTTATCGCCTGCCACCTGCTGGGTACGGCGCAGTTTTGCATTGTCGCGGGGGTAGACCCGCTCGCGGGATTTCTTACCGCGTCCGCGCCTTTTCTCATAAAAGACGGGGTCAGCGTGGTGCTCGCGTATTTTGCCGCATTAGGTATCAAAAAGACGCTCAGGATAAACAGCCACGCGGCGTAAATTTGTAAATAATAGGGCGGACTGCCCGTAAATAAATTTTAGGAGGAATTAATTGTGAGAAAGAATTTTGGCGTAAAGTCGTGGGTATACCCCCAGCCCGTGCTTATGATAGGCACATATGACGAGAACGGCAGCCCCGACGTAATGAACGCGGCGTGGGGCGGTCAGTATGACGCGGACCTTGTTATGCTTAGCCTCAGCGCGCACAAGACCACCGACAACATCAAGCTCAAGGGCGCGTTCACCGTAAGCTTTGCCACCGCCAAGACCGTTGTGCCCTGCGACTATGTAGGCATAGTGTCGGCTAACACCGACCCCGACAAGATGAAAAAGTCCGGCTTTACCGTCACAAAGAGCGAGAACGTCGACGCGCCCATAATAAACGAGCTGCCGCTTACGCTAGAGTGCAGCCTTGTTAAATTTAACGAGGACGGCATTGTTATAGGCAAGATAATTAACGTCAGCGCCGACGAGAGCATACTCACCGACGGCAATATCGACAGCAAAAAGCTGGACGCTATCATATTCGACCCCGCTAACGCCGCGTATATCCGCCTCGGCGACAAGGTCGGAGACGCCTTTAAGGACGGAGCTCAGCTTAAGTAAAAGTTACTTTTAAGCATACAAATACTCCCCTCGTGCAATTACGAGGGGAGTTGTGTTATATATAAGCTTTATTCGGTGCGGCCTCCGCGGTTTTCTTTAAGAATAACGTCGTGCGAGCCGCCCTCTACTATGCTTGTCGAGGATACAAGTGTCAGCCGTGCGTTCTTCTGAAAATCGGGGATATTAAGGCAGCCGCAGTTGCACATTGTCGAGCGTACCTTTGACAGCGAGCGCGTAACGTTGTCCTTTAGGCTGCCCGCATAAGGCACGTAGCTGTCCACGCCCTCTTCAAACGAGAGCTTTGCGTCGCCGCCCATATCGTATCTCTGCCAGTTGCGCGCGCGGTTAGAGCCCTCGCCCCAGTACTCTTTAACATAGCTGCCGTTTACGAACAGCTTGTTTGTGGGGGACTCGTCAAAGCGGGAGAAATATCTGCCGAGCATCATAAAGTCCGCTCCCATAGCGAGCGCGAGCGTCATATGATAATCGTGCACTATGCCGCCGTCCGAGCAGATAGGGATATATATACCCGTCTCTTCAAAATATTTGTCGCGCTCCTCGCACACCTCGATAAGCGCGGTAGCTTGTCCTCTGCCTATGCCCTTTTGCTCGCGGGTGATACAGATAGAACCGCCGCCTATGCCGACCTTGATAAAGTCTGCGCCGCACTGTGCCAAAAAGCGGAAGCCGTCCTTGTCCACGACATTGCCCGCACCGACCTTTACATCGTCGCCATAGTGCGCCCTTATCCAGTCTATAGTCAGCTTCTGCCACTCGGTAAAGCCCTCTGAGCTGTCTATGCACAGCACGTCCGCTCCCGCGTTAACAAGTGCGGGGACGCGCTCGGCATAATCTCGGGTGTTTATGCCCGCGCCGACCATATAGCGCTTTTTATCGTCGAGCAGCTCGTTCTTGTTTTCTTTGTGCTGCTCATAATCCTTTCTGAATACAAAATATTTAAGTACGCCTTTATCGTCTATTATCGGCAGAGAATTGAGCTTGTGCTCCCAAATTATATCGTTCGCCTCTTTTAGCGTGGTGTCGGCGGGAGCGGTTATCAGCTTCTCTAGGGGGGTCATAAACTCTTTTACCTTAGTGGCGGGGTCCATTCTCGATACGCGATAATCGCGCCCCGTCACAATGCCGAGCAGTACGCCGTCAGCCGTGCCGTCTGAGGTAACGGGCATAGTCGAGTGACCGGTCTTCTGCTTTAAACTCAGCACGTCGCTAAGCGTCATCTCGGGAGAAAGGTTAGAGTCGCTCTTTACATATCCCGCCTTATAGCTCTTTACGCGGGTTACCATAGCCGCCTCGTCCTCGACCGACTGCGAGCCGTAGATAAACGAGAGCCCTCCCTCGCGGGCAAGCGCTACCGCCATTTTGTCGTCGGATACCGACTGCATTATCGCCGATACCAAGGGTATATTCATATAGATCTTGCTCTGCTCGCCCTTTTTGAACTTTACCACGGGGGTGCGCAAAGATACGTTAGCGGGTATGCATTCCGACGAAGAATACCCCGGGACGAGAAGATACTCGCCAAAGGTATGCGAGGGCTCGCTGTAAATAAACGCCATATTTTTCTCCTTTCGGCACTATTTTCGGCTTTTCCCCGAAAATATTAAAAAAATTATCCGTTAATAACGGATCTCGGTTTATGTATGTATATATAATAGCATTTTTGCCCGATTTTGTCAAGAGAAAATATATCAAAACCTTGCCGACGGAGCTATAATTTCCCCGTCGGCAAGAATGAATACTATTCGTCTAAAAGGTCGGTGCTGTCGGCGCTGTCGCTCAGCAATTCTACGCTTCTCAGGCTGCGGCTGATAGCCTTTGTGCGGGTGCCTATCAGCTTTTCGAGCTCGTCGTCTGCTTGACGCAGGCGGTTGCGCGCCGAGTCGAGCACCTCGCCGAACTTGTCAAACTCTTTCTTAGCCGCCTCGAGTATCTTCCAGACCTCGCCGCTCTTTTTCTGTATGGCGAGCGTTCTAAAGCCCATTCTCAGGCTGCTCAGCATTGCGGCCATAGTGGACGGACCCGCGATATTTACCTTATACTGCGACTGTAACAGCTCGACCAGTCCCATATTTATCACCTCGGCATACAGCCCCTCAAACGGCAAAAACATTATCGCAAAGTCGGTGGTGTACGGCGGGACTATGTACTTGTCGTGTATGCTCTTAGCGCAGCGCTTTATCTCCGCGTCGAGGGCGGAGCGCTTTTGCTTTACAAGGTCGGGGTCGCCGCTGTCATACGCCGCGAGCAGGTCGGAAAATCTGTCCTGCGGAAATTTTGCGTCTATAGGAAGATATATAAACTCCCCGTCGTTTGCTCCGGGCAGCTTTACCGCATAGTCGACCTTTTCGGTGCTGCCCTCTTTTACCGTCTGCTGAGCGCTGTACTGCTCGGGAGAGAGTATCTCCTCGAGTATCGCGCCGAGCTGTATCTCCCCGAGAATGCCGCGCGTCTTTACGTTAGACAATACGTTCTTTAGGTCGGTCACTCCCGACGCTACGGTCTTCATCTCGCCTAATCCCTTATGTACCTGCTCGAGCCGCTCGTTAACCGCCGAGAACGACTGGGTCAGCCTGTCGTTCAGCGTTTTTTGCAGCTTCTCGTTTACGGTGTCGTTTATTTTGTCGAGGCTCTGCCTGTTTTCGGTGCGCAGCTTTTCCATGCTCTCGGCATTAGCATTGCGTACCTTTTCGAGAGAGTCGAGCGTACCCGTGCGTATGCGCTCAAGCTCGGTTTCGAGCCGTGCGAGCTTTTCATTAGCGGCCTTTTGCTGCTCGGAAAGCGACCCGCGCAGATTGTCGCCGAGCGCCGAAATACTTTTTACCACGGTCTCGTTAAGCGTGCTCTGCTGATTAGCGAGAAGATTGCCGGTGGTCTCGTACTGCTGCTTAAGCAGGTCTATGCTCTGCTTTATCTTAGCCAGCTCGTCGTCCCCGCCCGTTTCCTCAACTTCCTCTGTGCCGCTGTTTTTGCTTTTTATAAAAAGCCATACAAGCATTACCACGCTCGCCGCCGAGCAAATAAGCGAGATTATATAAATTAATTCCATTGCCGTCTCCTTTCGTACCGTGCAAAATTTTAGCTAAATATATTTTAGCATATTTTTCGGATGAAAGCAAGAGGGAAAGACCACAGTGCGGCTTTTCGCCAAGGCGAGCGCTCTGAGATTTTTGCACCGCTGTTTTCGGCTGTTATAAAATATAGTCGGTTATCCTATATCGCACAAAACGCTCTACGGACGATTTTTCCGCTTTCAGCAGCTTTTCAAATTCATCCATTCTTTCGCCTCCTTTGACCTATTTTAGTGAAAACCGGTTTCACTTATATAGACGATTTTTGATATCGAAAGGTTCAATTATAAATAAAAAAACCGCCTCAATGGGCGGTTTTTTGATGTTCAGCGGTTTACTTGCTGTCAGAAACGGAAGTAGAGCCGCCTACGCTTGCGCTGCTGTTATTGTTGTTGCCGCAAGCGGTAACGGTAGCTGCTATCATAGCTACTGCTGCGATCAAAGCAATGATCTTTTTCATAATAAATACACTCCTTAAAACCCTTGTGGTTTGACATCCTGCGGTCGATATTATTTTTCCGTCCGCAAAGCCTATTATACATAATGTTTTCATTTTGGTCAAGAGCAAAATACGGAAAAAATGCGTCTGCGTCCACATTTTCGTTAGCTGTGCCAAAAAACTTGCGACAGGTTTAAATTTTACTGGACATTTTTTTAAAAAAGGTGTATAATTTATGATATGAAACGGTGATTTAGGTGAAATGGTAACATTTTTGTAACCTTTTTTCCTTTTAATCGATGAAATTTTTGCCTAAATCTGACTTTTATTTCTAATATATGTAAAAAATCACTGCTGCCCCGATATCTTAGGGGCGGGAAGGAGCCTGATCATGTCTGATATTCACACGCCGCATATCGGAGCGGCAAAGGGTGAGATAGCCCCAAAGGTGCTTATGCCCGGCGACCCGCTGAGGGCTAAATTTATCGCCGAGAATTTTCTCGGCGACGCGGTATGCTACAGCGAGATACGCGGTATGTACGGCTTTACGGGGCTTTACCGAGGCGAAAGGGTATCGGTGCAGGGCTCGGGTATGGGGGTGTCCTCTATCGGGATATACAGCTCGGAGCTGTACGGCTTTTACGATGTAGATACTATTATAAGAGTAGGCACGGCGGGCTGCCTTGTCCCCGAGGTAAAGCCGCGCGATATCGTTCTCGCCGAGGGCGCGTGCCACGATACGACCTTTGACCGTCAGTACCGCCTGCCGGGGACTTTTGCGCCGACGGCGGATTTCGGACTGCTCGCGGGCGCTAAGGCCGCCGCCGAGAAGCGCGGGATAACCGCTCATGTCGGCAATGTCCTTACCTGCGAGGTATACTACGACGCGTCAAACAGCCTCGCGGAGTGGAGCCGTATGGGGGTGCTCGCGGTGGAGATGGAGGCGGCGGCGCTGTATATGAATGCGGCATATGCAAAAAAGAAGGCGCTTTGCATACTGACTATATCCAACGACCCGCTTAAGGGCACGGAGGACCTTAGCGCCGAGGAGCGCGAAAGGTCGCTCACCGATATGATAGAGGTGGCGCTTGAAACGCTTCTTTGATTTCGATTTTGCAGTATTTAGTGTTCAAAAAACGGTGAAACGGCAAAATTTTATAAATCTTTAGTAAAAATTTCATAAAAAATCACGAATAAAATTGTTTGTTATGACATCAAACTTTACTTGCTATTCACGTTTTAATATGTTATAATGAGTATAATCATATGAATTGCCTTTTTGACACTGTCACAAAACGACGGGTCAAAGGACATGATAGGAGGAGAGGCTTTGGCAACATTTTCTTATATGGCCACCGACAGCAACGGTAAAAGGGTCAAAGGAACAGAGAACGCCGAGGATTCGGCGGACCTCATCGAAAAGCTCCGACAGAGGGGACTTTTCTGTACATCCTATAGGGATACATCAAAGGGCAAATCCGCAGATGTTAAATACAAATTTAACACAAAGGATCTGTCGATATTCTGTCGTCAGCTCGCCGCTATGCTTACCGCGGGCATAAGTCTTGTCAGGGCGCTGCAGATACTGCAGGCTCAGCAGGAGGACAAAAAAGAAAAAGCGGTGCTGCTGGACATCTACGAAGAGGTGCAAAAGGGACGTTCGTTCTCCGAGGCACTTGCGACTAAGCCGGGCGTTTTCCCTAATCTGTTTTGCAGTATGGTCAGCGCGGGCGAGGTCTCAGGTAACCTTGACGTAATAATGAACCGTGTATCGGAGCATTATGCAAAGGACAATAAGACCAAAAACAAGGTCAAGAGCGCGATGATATACCCTATGGTACTGCTTTGTATGCTGCTTGTAATGTTCGTCGGAATGTTCGTGCTGATAATGCCGATGTTCCGTCAGCTGATAACCGACCCGAGCACTATGTCGCCGCTTTCTATGGCGATGTTTGCCATTAGTGACTTTATGATAAACTACTGGTACATTTTGGTGCTTGCGATAATAGGAATAGTCATATTTTTCGTATTGTTCTTAAAGACGCCGTCCACAAAGCTCAAATGGGACGAGATGCTGCTCAAGATCCCTAAGGTCGGCGGATTGCTCAGGACGGTATATACCGCGAGATTTGCGCGCACCATGTCAAATCTTTTCGCAAGCGGTCTGCAAATGGTCGAGTGTATCGAAAAATCCATAGGCACGCTCGGCAATACATACATTATCAAGCTGTTCGACGACGTTATCGAGAACGTTAAGCGAGGCGAGGCGCTTTCGGTCGCAATAGGGCGCACAGGCGTATTCGACAGTATGTTTATCTCGATAATATATGTCGGCGAGGAATCAGGTTCGCTTGATACGATACTCGAAAAGTCCTCCGACTTCTACGACGAAGAGGCGGACACCGCTATAGCAAATCTTGTATCGATGCTCGAGCCTGTCATGATAATCTTTATGGGTGTTATGATAGGTACCATACTAGCGGGTATCTTCCCGATACTCTACGGCGGAATGGCGGGCATTGCCAACCAGTAACGGACTGCATTCGGAGCGGTTTGCTCCTGTTAAAATACGAAAGGAAAAAACGAAACTATGCTTTCAATAGACATTACCGACAGACAAGTCAAGCTCGTGCGCGGCAGTGCGCAAGGCAGCAAGGTCAAGATCGAAGAGGTCGATTTTCGCGATATAGACGCGGGACTTATCTCCAACGGCTACATATCCGACGTACCTATGGTCGCGGCCGAGATAATCGATATTATCAATTCGCGCAACATCAAGGAGAAAGAGACAATCATATCGATAAATTCCTCCGCGATACTTTACAGGGAGCTTTTGCTTCCTAAGCCCAAAAAGATCTCCAACTCCGCCGCTATCGAGGCGATGATAGGAAGCAATATGGGCATATCTAACGATTACAACATATCCTATACTATAGTAGGCGAGGCTAAGGACGAGAACGACAATCCCATGATAAAGGTGCTCGCGACCGCCTGCCCACAGAGAATGGTCGACGGATACGTTAAGCTGTTCACCCACCTCGGACTAAAGCTCAGCGCGGTAAACGTGTCCAACAACTCGATATCGCGTCTTATCCAGAACACGCCTAAGCTCTCGGGCTCTATGCCGCTGATGTTGGTGCAGGTCGATAAGGGCTTCCTTAATATCAACCTTTATGATGAGAACGTGCTCAACTTCTCGCGTTACTTCAATATCGACCCCGCTGACTACAACGACGCCCCCGATTATCTTAATCAGGCGGTAAGCGACAACCTGTTCAGAATGTTCCAGTTCTTCCAGCAAAGGAAGGATATGAAGCCGATAAAGGAGATAATGTTCTACGGCGAAATAAACGACTTTATCTCCCTGACAAACGCGGTCGCACCGTTCAACGTACCGTTCCACATACTGAGTATGCCGACCAGCGTAGCAACCCGCGCGGACTTTGAATTTACAAAGTACGCCAACGCGATAGGCTCGCTGTTTAAGGTAAATAAAGAGCTCGAGCATATCAATCTGCTGCGTTCTACCGCGGCTAAGGAGAAGAAAGGACTTAATACCTTCTTTATCGCTCTCGGCGGAGCGGCGCTCGGCAGCATAGCGGCGGTGATAATAGCAAACGTCATCATCACTATGATAAACGACAATATAAAGGGTCAGACAGCCGATGTACAGGCGCAGATAGACGACCCCGCGCTTCAAAACAGGCTGACCGCCCTACAGGAAAGAGAAACGGTACTGTCTAATTTTGAGAGCTACCGCAACACCATACGAAACGCCGACTACATATTCGAGTTTATGCCTAAGGCGACCACCGATGTATATAAGTACCTGCGCGAGCCGATGGAGGCTCAGGAGGGCATAGAGGACATCACCCCGAAAGAGACAAGAGACGCGCTTAAGGGCGTTGTGCTTGTAGACAGCGTGCAGATAAGCGGCTATTCGGTGTCCGCGTCGTTCTTGTGTAACAGCGAGGCTCAGCCGTCACAGTACGTAAGGGCTCTTGAGGCTCAAGGGTATTTCCAAAATATCGCGATGAACTACTACGGCTATGACGTAAGCAGAGGCGTGACAAAGGATACGCAAGGCAACAACTTTGCGAGCGACGCCGATAAGGTTTTAGTAAGCTTCAGCTTGACGATGAACCTTAAGGCGGGCAACGATTACGCTACCGATAAGGCCGGCGCTGAAGAGCTTATCGACGAGCAGGGCGCAGGCTCAGCCGAAGAGAGCACCGAGAGCACAGATGAGACCTCATCTGCCGCAGAATAAGGAAGGGGAGATAAATTATGCAAATGAGCAAACAGGAAAGAATAATAATCATAGTACTTTTGGTACTGGTTATTTTGGGAGTCGGCATATTTGTCTTTATACTTCCTAACTTCAACAATATAGACGTCAATAATAAAAATCTTGCGACCGCGCAGTCGAATTACAGCTCGATACTCGAGAAGTTAGAGCGTGAGAAAACGATAGACAGCGACATCAAGGCCGCATACGAAGAGGGTAAGGACCTCGCGGACGGCTTCTATAACGACCTTACCACCGTGGACGCAGACGAGATAATGCGTCAGTTTATAGCTAAGGGCAAGGATATACGCATTAGCGGATTAGATCTTTCGCCGTTCTCGACTGAGGCTCTTTCGATATCGGTATTCGCTCCGTCTGAGGTAACATATCCGCTAAAGGACTTCTCCAACACGGTAATAGGCGGCGCGGCCGAAGAGACCATCGATGTTGAGAATATGAGCGAGCGCGATTTGATAAACTACGCTAAAGAAGTTATGGCTCTCGCCCTTGCGATAAGCGAGCCGGTCACGGTCGGTGTGGCTAACGTATCCTTTACAGCATATTCCGACGATTTGCAAAACCTGCACGACTTTGCGGATATGCTCAACGAGGGCGTATATGACGACACAATAGTCGACGCGGACGGCAAGCCCCAGAGAAAGGCCACCTATTTAAACGGCGCTGAGTTTGAGCTTACTGACAAATCTGCCGATATAACGATCAACGCTTACGGCAACGCAAGCAACGTACCCACGGAGTCTGCCGAGGAGGAGACCTCCGACACAAGCTCGGAGGCAACGTCCTCAGCTCAGGGCACCGAACAATTCGGCAAGTACAGCATGGACTTTAACGTTAAGCTGTACTGCATAGAGCCGGTTGCGGATCCTTTCGGAAATTCCTCACAGACAGAGTAATTTCGCACGATTAGCCCTGCCATAAGGCACAGGGCTTTTTGTGCCGATTAAAGCATTTTAGAGAAAGGACGGAATACAATGCTGAAAAAACAACATTTGACGCCGCATGACCGCCTTAGCAGGGCGAAAGAGCGGCTCGGCAAAAGCAAGGGCAGCGTGCTGTTCTTTGTGCTTGCTATAATGTCCGTTATGATAGTAATGGCGTCGGCGGTGTATTACGCGGTGGCTTCGGCCCGTCAAGAGGTCGAGGCTAAGTATTCGAGCGAGCAGGCGTACCAGAGCGCCATCTCGATAAACGATATGGTGTCCGACTATATAGCGGCCGACCCGAATAATAAGTTTATATCGGCGGCCATCGGGCTTGCTGAGGGTGAATCGATAAAGACCAACATCACCGATCTTCCGGCAGGCACCGGCAATGTCAGCGTTACGATAACCAAGATAAGCGGCGGCGCGGATTCTGCTATACTCAGCATAACCACCGAGTCGGTCGTAAACGGCGAGACACAGGTGGTCACCAGCGTCGGTGAGCTGAAAGAGGGAGAGGCGCAAGGCGAGGCTGCGTCGCTCTCGAGGTTCTTCACCTCGACAGGATATGTGCCTAACGATACACTTTTCCAGAGCAAAGACATAGTATCCGAGTTGTTCTTCGACTGTGAGTACACCGAGGTCGGAGGCGAAGGCGATAATGTTTTTCTAAAAGCGGATATTATAACTTCGGGGTCTATGAAATTTCATAAAAATGTAAAGTTGGATAGTCCCCCTAAGCCTATCAACTTGACTGTTGGAAATGATCTTTATCTTACCGAGCAGAGCGCTGAGATTTTGGATTTTAACGGCGGAACTGTGAGAGTAGGCGGCAGCGTTATACAGACCCCAGGAGCTCACACATTTTCAAATGCTAATCTTTATATCCAAGGTGATTACTATTCGGGAGCTCAGGACAACAAAAATAACAAGGTTTACGTAAACGGCAATTTGGTTCTATTCGGTAATACGACAGTATCCGGCGACGTTTATGTAAACGGCGATGTATTTATCGATAGGAGCTTCAATAAAAACTCCATAGGCGAGATCGCAAATTCCCTTACCGTAGGCGGCAATTTCTACTATGACGGCAATAAGGCTAATGTCGCTAATGATCCTAAGGCGGATGTTAAAGGTAAAAAGATACAGGCCGATATAAACTTTAATATCACCAATGAAAATGGCACAATGATATACAAGGTCGAAGAGGCTATCGAAAAGATAATTGCAGACACGGCGGCTGAGAGCGGAGGAGTACACGGATACTCGGATATATGGCCGTGCAAAGCCGGCGATACCAATCCCTGCGAGTCTATGGCTACTGTGACCCAGAACATTACAGAAACCCTTGGCAACAACAAGTATATCGACTGGCAGCTCGACAAGCTGTTCCACGTGGGAGAGAACGAAAGTAATCCGTATATACCGGTTACGCCTATAGAATTTGGACAAAACGATAAAACTTATACCTTGTCCGCAAAGGATAATGACAAATTCATTATTCAGGATATTGACGTTAAGCAAGGCAACGGCTCCGCGCTGATAATAGATACCGCGGACGGCGCAGGCGGATTTAAGGATGTTTATATCATGCTTAAGCCTAACGGAATCTATGACGAGGAAAAGGGATCTTTTACTCCTGCTCAGGCAGGCAAGGCCATACAGGTGACCACATATCAGTATTCCTGCCCCCTATGTCACGTGACGTTTGAACGCAGTGATATGAGCTGGTATCAAAATTGCCCGAGCTGCGGCCTGGGGATGACTCCCACCTTACTCGGGACAAAAACCGAGGAAAAGACCTACCAAGAAAGCGATTTGAACGCATTCATGTTCTGTGATACGGTGGCCGATGATTACGGAAATCGTAACACTAATTTCTTCCACGTTATGGTAAAAGGTAAAGGCAGTGTAGTATTCTTCATACCTAACGGTGAAACCTTTGTTGGTAATGGGGGTAGCTTTATAGGACATTATGCTCTGTATAAGGAGCTAAGAAATGGATCAGAAGACCTTGATATAGCTCAAAACGCTACCAGTAACCTGAATGATTTTATAAATAACAGCAATAAGTTTGATAAAGAGAAAGGTTTATTTAATAAAGATCTGATAAAAACATACTCAGACGAAGGCTTATATCTCCACAACAATATCTTTCTTGCTTCAAGCGATAAAAACATAAGCATAAACTTTCCTACGTCAGATACGCTTTTTGCAGGACTGATATACGCGCCTTATATGCAGTTTAATGAGAGCGGCGGTACAGGTGCATCAAACAAAGCGTACCTTGGCGGTCTGGTAGTTTCTAATTTTAACCTCGAATCTTCTCAGCCCATGACGTTTTACTGTGCGGTGTACGATTATTATGACAGATTTGTCAAGGACACTAAAGACGACGGCTCACCTCTTACCGACGAGGAAAAAGAGGAAGAGCGCGGAAAGTACCTCGCTAATCTGATGGGTCAGACAGGCTCTAATCAGATCATCGGCGGAGCCGGCGGAGGACAGTTAGGCCGCGCATGGAAGAAATTCGGCTACAATTAATGAAAGGAGAACGCAATGATTAAAAAGTTATGCAGCCTGCGCAATAAAAAAGGCTTTACACTGGTAGAGTGCGTAGTAGCGATAGCGGTATTTGCCCTTATGGCGACCGTTGTAATGCAGTTGCTTGCGCTCTCTATACAGACCTACACCGTCAACGACAGAGCCGACAAGGATCTTGACGCTCAGCTTGAAAATCTCATCAAGAAGAATAATCTTACTGAGCGCGAGGCATTTAACTTTGCCGTAGATTTTCTCGATCCCGACGGCAATCCCATAACCGGCGGCAGCATGAGCGTCTCGGGTACGGTAAATCGCGTTAATGATGATGCCGACGGGCGTTTAGAGCTCAATAACTTTAACTACAGCTTAGATGAAAGTCTCGGGACGTCGTCCACTCCCGAATCTTCGTCCGACCCCGACGCAGAAAATCTCTCGGTAATTAAAAGCTATATGCACCTTTACGGTTCGAGAGGGTTCGAGAGCGTTTATGTTAAAGAGGCAAGCAATACCGTCACCGACGGCGTTCATACGATCAATCTGCAATTTAAGCTTAACGATCCCGATAAGATCTTAGGGAAAATGCGTATCAATTCGATAAAGCTGGCTTTGCCCGCGTCCGCTTATGAATTTAGGCCTAATGCGGGGTCGTCGGATCTTAACATCCTGATACTCGGCCAGACTATCCGCATGAATTTGCCTAAGGATAAGACGGCTAAGGAAAGCTACGACTTTAACATTCAATTTAAGATAAAAGATGCAGATTATGCGGAGTACGGCAGCTTTGAGAAGTATTTTCTGAACAGCGATACCCCAAGCACAGACAAGAGCGAGACCTTTGTAGAAAATATCAACGCCTTAGGCGTTTATAATGTCAAGAAGGGTACTGTTCAGGTAAAGGAGTAACGGAGGGCGAAGATGAAAAAGATTTTTAAATCAAAAGGCTTTACCCTTGTCGAGATGGTTATCGCTATGGCGCTGACCGCGATACTTATGGGCGCGGTGATGATGCTGTTTACCCCTGTAAATAATATTATCAAGAGCCTGCAGGGCGACGTAAATATCAACATCACCACCGATACCATATCGCAGTATCTGTTTGACAGAATGGCGAACAGTACAAACTTTGATATATCGTTAAATGCGCTTGACGCGGACGGCAAAATGGATCCCTCCGCAAGCCAGACCACGATAACCAGTCAGCTCGCCGACCGTGACGATCCCAGTATAGAAAAGCTTTATGCCATCATCATTATGGACGGAAAGCTGTACGACCTGGGCAGCATAGAAAACTATGGAGAATACGCAAGCAGGGTCGAGGACTACGAATCGTACAGGCTGTTTGACGATCAGTTTTACGGCGACGCGCATTATAAATACAGCTTTTATTCCGTAGAAAGCCCCAGCGCGTCAACCTCCGCCGACAAGTGGTACCATATGGGCATTACGCCCTACGACGAGGACGGCAATATCATAATATCCGAGCGTGCGACGATGTTTAAGCTGATAAACCTGCAGTTCAGCAAGTTTGACCCCTCGATAGACGGCGTGTTCTACACCACAAACCCGGACAGCACCGTAGAGGCTCATCCTCAGGACAGCGGCGTGGTCATCCTTTATAAGATCAAGGACTACACTAAGGTTACCTCAGCGCCCTCGCTGACGCCCGAGCCCGCAACACCCGCGCCCACTCCGTGATAAAAAGATAAAAGCCATTCGGGTCGCCCCGAATGGCTGAATATCGTTAATATTTTATGCCGCGATACCGAACATATTCATCCACAGCGCCAGCAGCTCCTGCCCGTACAGCATACCTGCCGCGATACCGACGCTAAGCGCGGGGCCAAAGGCTATACGCCGCTGTACCCTGAGCTTCTCGACGACGCCGTTCTTCGACGTGATACGGAATATGTATTCCTTATTCGCGGGGATATCCGAGAACACCTCGGTAAGCTTGTCTACAAGGTCGGGGTCGCTCTCGACCTCGTTCATAGCCTTGCCGTCAAGCTCGTAACAGGTCAGCTTGCAGCTGCCGTCCTCATATTCGCCCATGATTATCCTCTCGGTGTCGGGAGAATGTTCGCCGAGCCACGAAAGATAATTGTCGGTGATAAGCGCGGTCTTTTGTTTAACGGTGTCCTTGGTGCTTATCTTTACGCTAATGCCGTATATTGCGCCGAGTATTATGCCGATAAACGCCGCGGGGATGATATTCATCCCGAGCAATAATGCCGAGGCGGTCATAAGCTGAAAATCGCCTCCGCCGAGCCCTCCGAGCAGGGCAAGCAGCCCCGTCACAACGGCGCATATCCCCGCTACCGCGAGGTGCTGCCACCATACGTCGGCATTTCCTCTTATGGTCTGTATCGCGATGTTGGTCAAACCGAGCGCGGTTATGAGCCCCGTGCACCAGTAGGGTATCTGCATATGGTCAAGGTCGATAAAGCTCAGCGAGATAAGCGCGCCGAACAGTATTATCGACAGCGGCAGCATATACGATAACGAATAGCGGATATACGCTAATAGGAAAAGCACTCCGGTCAGCGCCTCTACCACGGTATAGCGCGCGGAGATCTTAGCCTTGCAGGCGCGGCACTTTCCGCCGAGTATGCACCAGCTTAGTATGGGGATAAGGTCATAGGGCTTTATGCGCGTACCGCAGGTGGTACAGTGAGAGGGTCCGCTTATTATGGACATATGCAGCGGGGTGCGGTATATCACCACATTTAAAAAGCTGCCTATCACCGTGCCGAATATGAACACGATGACACACATACAAACATCATAGGCTATTATGCCGGTCATATTGATACTTCCTTTCGGTTCTTTTTATATAGTTTACCATAAATACGAATAAATTTCAACCTCTGCCGACGGGAACTTTTAAATATAGAATTACTTTTTCCGATAAGGGAAAATTTACAGGGGGTCCAACTTAGAGAATGAAGAATATACCTATAGGTCAGATCCTTGTCGAAAACGGATTTTTGACTGATGAGCAGCTTCAGGACGCGCTGACAAAGCAGCGAGAAACGCCCGGAAAAAAGCTCGGCGATATGCTGCTCGAGCTAGGGTACGTTTCGGAGACGCAGCTCGCCCACGCGCTGTCGATAAGATTAAAGGTGCCGTTTATCGACCTTACCACCACGAAGATAGACATAGAGGCGGTAAAGAAGATACCCGAGGATATCTCCAAGAAGAACTGCTGCGTTGCATTTCAGATGAGCGGTCAGCGCTTGACCGTGGCGACGAACGACCCGATAAACTTTTATATATTCGAGGAATTGAAGGTCATCTCGGGCATGGAAATACATGCCATGCTCGCGACCAAATCCGCGATAAACGAGACCATCAACAAGGCGTACTCTCAGCAGACGGTGTCCAACGCTATGGACGAACTCAACAAGGAGTACAGCGGCAACGAGATCTCGGAAGAAGAGCTCGAGTCGGGCGAGCGTATCGACAACGCCCCGATAGTAAAGCTGGTAAACACCATAGTAGAGACCTCGTTCCATATGAACGCGTCGGATATACATATCGAGCCGTTTAAGGACAGAACAAGGATAAGACTGAGAGTCGACGGCGAGCTTATAGAGCAGATGAACGTCAAGCCCGCCGTGCATAACTCGCTGATAACGCGTATAAAGATACTCGGCGGTATGAATATAGCCGAGAAGCGTATCCCGCTGGACGGACGTTTCGGTATGACGATAGACGGCGTAAACCTTGACGTGCGTGTGTCTACGATACCGACCGTATACGGAGAAAAGTGCGTTATACGTCTACTCTCCACCGCGGACGAAAAGACAAGAAAGATAACCGATCTCGGTATGACGCTTTACAATTATGAGATGTTTAAGCAGATAATCCGCTGCCCGCACGGAGTTATGCTGGTAACGGGGCCTACCGGTTCGGGAAAATCCACTACATTGTACGCAACACTCGGCGAATTGTCCAAGCCTAACGTAAACATAGTGACGGTCGAGGACCCGTGCGAGAAGAAGATAGACGGTATAAATCAGGTCCAGATAAACGCAAAGGCGGGACTTACATTCGCCGCTGCATTGCGTTCTATACTCCGTCAGGACCCCGACGTCGTAATGGTCGGCGAGATACGTGACGGCGAGACCGCCGATATAGCGATACGTGCGGCGATAACGGGACACCTTGTGCTGTCTACCCTGCATACTAACGACGCTGCGAGCACGATACTGCGTCTTATAGATATGGGCGTTGCGCCGTACATGGTGGCGACCTCGCTGATAGGGATAATAGCACAGCGACTTGTTAAGCTGCTTTGCCCCGACTGCAAGGAGAGGATAACGCTGACCGACCCCGCCGACCTGAGACTTGTCGGAAAGACCGAGCCCGTCGATATATATCAGGCTCACAGAGGCGGCTGCCGCAACTGCCACAATACCGGCTTTAAGGGCAGAACGGCGATACATGAGATAATCGTTACAACTAACGATATAAAAGAGCTTATCTCCCACGACGCTACCGCCGAGGAGATAGGAAATCAGGCGGTCAAGAACGGCACTAAGCTGCTTAGAGATAACGTCAGCGAAATGGTGCTGTCGGGCACGACCACACTTGACGAGCTTGTAAAGGCTACCTATTCTGTATAAATTTAAAGGAGAAAAATACCGTGGAAAATAACAATGCTAACAACAACATGATGGACATAAACAAGATCCTCGACGAGGCGAGAAAGCTCGGCTGCTCGGACTTGCACTTTACGGCGGGACTGCCGCCGGTAGTAAGACTTCACGGCAGTATCAAAAAGCTCAGCGGGTACCCCGACTGCACCGAGCCCATCATAGTAAACATTATCAATCAGATAACCTCTATGAAGCATAAGGCTTCTATCCAAAAGGGTCTTGACACCGACTTTTCGTATGTGTCCTCATCGGGATACCGTCACAGAGTCAACGTTTACAGACAGCGCGGCTATCATGCGGTGGCTATGCGTCTGCTCAGAAACGACATACCTACCCTGTCTGATCTTATGCTGCCGGGGATAATGGGCGAATTTGCTTTAAGACCGAGAGGACTTGTGCTTGTAACGGGGCCTACCGGTTCGGGTAAATCTACCACTCTTGCGGCAATGATAGACCACATCAACCGCCACAAGAACTGCCACATAATCACGGTAGAGGATCCTATAGAGTATCTGCACACCCATAAGCAGAGTATGGTAAACCAGCGTGAGATAGGCGCGGACGTCGACAGCTTCGCGGGCTCGCTGCGTGCGGCTCTCCGTGAGGACCCGGACGTTATACTCGTCGGAGAGATGCGTGACTTTGAGACGATAAACGCAGCCGTTACCGCCGCAGAAACCGGACACCTTGTGCTGTCCACCCTGCATACCACGGGCGCGGCCGAGACCATCGACCGTATCATAGACGTTTATCCCCCTCACTCGCAGGGACAGATACGTGCCCAGCTTGCAAACTCCCTCGTAGCCGTTATATCTCAGACGCTCGTTCCTACCGCCGACGGAAAGGGACGTATCGCGGCACTCGAGCTGATGTTCTGCACCGACGCTATCTCGGCGCTTATCCGTGAGGGTAAGATATTCCAGATACCCAACTCCATCCAGACATCTAAGGCGCTCGGAATGTTCTCGCTCGACCAAGACCTTGCAAGACTTGTCCGCACGGGCAAGATAACCGAGCAGGTCGCAAGATCGAGGTGCCAGAACCCCGAGGATCTGAAGAGATACATTTCCGCTTATTGATCCTTTTACAATTTATACATTAAAAAGGGTGTGTTCGCGCACCCTTTTATTATTTGGTGAAAAATCCCGACCGTGGTGGAAAATTTTTTCGCAAACCTGATAATATATGTTCAAAAATGTACATTTCGTGAAATCGACGGCACATAAACCGACGTAAACTCACCTTGCTATAAAATAAAAGATATGGTACAATTATTACAGCGATACATTTAAAGGTGGGATACTCGTGTACAAGATCGCAGTTTGCGACGGCGACGCCGTGTTTTGCAGAGCTATCTGCTCGGACGTCAAAAAGATAATGGACGATAGGCAGACCGAGTACAGCCTAATGTATTATACCGACGCAAAAGAATTTGACAAAGCATTGCACGCCGACAGAGCATTTGACCTTGTTATCATGGAGACCGTATTAGGCGGCGGCGCATTAGAGCTTGCACGGCAGATGCGCAGGCAGAATATAGACAGCGAAATAATATTCGTCACCTCGCATAAAGAGCAGGCGGCGGACAGCTTTGACGTTGAGCCGCTGCATTTTCTTATTAAGGGCGAGAGCACTGAAAAGCTCGGCGAGGCTATGCGCAGATTTTTCGCCAAAAAAGAGCGCGGCAGGCTGTGCATTTCTACCTCAAAGGGCACAGTGTATCTGCCGTACAGCGATATTATGTACTGCGAGATATTCGGCCACGATATCACCGTCTATGCCGTAAGCGGAGAAAAAGAAAACTGCCGCGGCACGCTAAAGGGCATTGAGCAGCTGTTGCCGACTCACAATTTTATCAGGCTGCACAGGAGCTATCTTATTAATTTAGACTGCGTGTCGCAGATAACGCATAACAGCATTACGCTTAGCGGGGGCTTAAGCATACCGCTCAGCAGGTCGACTTATAAAAATATACAGCTTGCTATGCAAGAGTATATCGGAAGCAGAGTGTGATTTTCAGCAAATAAAAACGTACGGTTGTATTTCAGCCGTACGTTTATTTTATATCAGAACTTATTTATCTCGCTGTCAAGCCGCGCGATACCGTAGTCGATATTTACCTTTCTGCCGTTGTAAAGCTTGTTGAAGTTGGATATTATGCGGTTTGCGACCATATCGCCGTTTATGCTGTCGGCGTCCATAAGGATAACTATTATCTGTCGGCTGGAATATCGGGTGGATATATCCGATCTGCGCAGGGAGGTGTATATCGAGCGCTCGAGCATCTGCATGGCGGTTTCTATCTCGCTCGTGTCGGATACAGTGTTGGGGCTGTCGCTTATGGTAAAGAGCAATGTCTGCACGTCTCTCTTGCTGCGGTCGATAAACCTGCGGATAAAGTTATATACGTGGTGAAAGCTGTCAAAGTCCATAAGGTACGCACCGCTCCCTTTATCCGCGCGGGTCATGAGCTCCTTTAGGTATTTAAGGTCGACGGGCTTTTCCTCTCTCTCGCTGTCGGCGGCGAGCTTATCCGAGAAAAAGTGGTAGGCATTTTTGCCGTTTTGCTTTACATAATAGAGTGCCTTGTCCGCCGCGTTGTAGAGCTTAGAAAATTCTACGCCGTCCTCGGGGACTTTGGCTATTCCTATAGATACCGAGGTGTCGGTGTCAAATTTGCTCTCCTTTATCTTACGGCAAAGGTCCTCTATTATATCTGTCGCGCGCTCGCCGAGCTTTGATTTAAGCGTGACGTCCTTTACGAATACGACAAATTCGTCGCCGCCGATACGGCACAAAATGTCCCCCGGCACCGAAAAGTCCCTCAGCGTATCGGCAAACATCTTTAGCGTCCTGTCCCCCGCGATATGCCCGTAGTTGTCGTTTATCAGCTTAAAATTGTCCATATCTATCATCATTAGCGCGCCCGTGACGCCGCTGTCTATCATACTGTTGACCGTCTTTTCGGTGTACTCGCGGTTCCAAAGGCCGGTCAGGGTGTCGCGGCTGGACTTATTCTTGATATCGGATACCTCGCGTATCTTCTGTTCAAGCTTATCCGCGAGGTTGTGGCGCAGGTCCTCTATCTCCAGGATACGACCTATTCTCGACAGCATTACCGCGGGGATAAAAGGCTTAGCAATAAAGTCGATAGCCCCCTCTCTAAAGCAGCGCGCCTCCGTCTGAGAATCAGTATCTCCGGTGAGGAATATCACGGGCGTGTTTTTATGCTGGTCTATCTCGCGGATACGCCTCATGACCTCAAAGCCGTCCATCTCGGGCATATTGATGTCGAGCAGTATCACGTCGCACTCGCCGTTAGCAAGGTAGGACAGCGCCTGCTGGCCCTTTTTAACGAGGATGACCTTGTACTTCTCGCTAAGCACCTCTTTGGTCGTCGCAAGGTTCATATTGTCGTCGTCGACCACAAGTATCGTTTTCATAATAGCTTCCTCCGTTTATTTTCCCGCGCCGATAAGCGCGTCGGTTATACCGTATTCTTTAGCCAACGCTGAGCAGGTGCCGTCGTCGGTCTTTTCCTTTAGAAAATCATTTACCTTTTCGGTCAGGTCTGAGCCCTTTCTTAATCCGATGCACATTTCTTCATCATTGAGCCTTATCTTATAGCCGAGGTTGGAAAATTCGCCCTCGCCCGAGGTATAATACCCCGCCATAATTATATCTACCACCGCAGCGTCCGCCTTGCCGTCGCTGAGGCTTTGCAGGGTCTCTTTCATATTGCCGCAGGGGGTATAGCGGTATTTGAGCTGCTTTATCATATCCTCGCCGGTAGAGCCGTTCTCCGCCGAGAACAACAGGTGCTGGCACTGCTCTATGTCGGTGTATTTGTCGACGTTGTCCGCGCTCATAACTACTACCTGCCCGTTTAAAAGATACGGGTCGGAGCAGTCTATCTCGCTTAACAGCTCGTCGGTCTTTGTCATACCGTTCCATATGCAGTCTATCTCGCCGTTTTGCAACAGCTCGGTCTTTTTGTCCCAGTCTATCTCGACAAATTCGGCTTTGACCCCGAGCATATCGGCAAAAGCCTCGGACAGCCGCGCATCATAGCCAGTCCATTTTTCCCCATCCTTAAAGTCCATAGGCGCATAATCGGTTATCCCGACAATAAGCGTGCCCTTTTCTTTGATGTACTCGGCGTCGGACTGCCCCGCCTTTAGCGGCGACGAGGTCTGCCCGGACGAACAGCCCGCCAGCAGCATTGCCATAGCCGCTAAGTACACAAGTCCTTTCATTTTGTTCATAATATGCCTCCGTCGGTCATTTCTCTGTAAATAATAGACCAAAGCTGTCAGGCCCGCAGTTTATCGATATTGCGGGCGACGCCTTTTGGTATACGACCGTCTCAAATTTAACAAGCCCGCTTACCCTTTGAGCTATATCGTCAAGCTCTTCGGGCTTTAGCCCCGCGTGGGTGATAAATAACACCCGTGTGTCTATCCTTGCGGGTGAGCGCAGGGCAGAACGTATATATTTTCTCCATATGGTGCTGCGCGAGCCCATACGCACCGCCCCGACCTTCATGCTGCTTTTTGCAAGCTTTATCACGGGGTGCAGCATACTCGCCTCGCATATCGCGCTTATCCTCGGAGATATTCTACCCGAGCGCGCAAGGTACTCGGTACTGCCCATAATAAACGAGGTGTGCGTCTTTGCCTTTAGTATTTCTATCCTGCCGAGTATGTCGTTTATCGCCATACCGTCCGCGGCATACTTTGCGGCGTAGAGAGCTATCATGCCCATAGAGCTTGACAGGTGACCCGAGTTTACTACCGTGACATTGTCAAAGGACGCGGAAGCCTCGCACGCCTTTTCATAGCCCTTGCTTGCGTTTTTCGCCATAGCGATATGTATGATATGGTGAGCCTTAGTCAGCTGCTCGGCGAAAAACGCCTCATAATCGGCGGCTGAGGGCTCTTCCGAGCGCACCTGCTTATTCTTATCCGCAAGGTAAGAGAGCACGCCGTCGGTCTCTATCTCCTCGCCGTCCTTAAAGTCGCCGCCCTCGGTAAGCACGTGATAGGGCAAGACCGCTATGCGGTACTGCTCGGCGTATGCGGCGGGGATATCGCTGACGCTGTCGGTGGTTATCATTATCGGCAGCTTTCGGCTGCGGCTTAGCACGGGGCCTACCACAACGTCCTTAAAGCTTGAGGGGTCGGCGTATATCACTAGCTCTGCGGGGAGGTGCTTTAGCAGCTCCGCCTCGAGCTGAGCGCCGCTTACGGGCTTAAGCAGATAGCCGTCAAAGCCCTCTCTTTTATACAGCTCGCGGTTCTCGCCGCCCGCGTTTGCGGTGAGAGCTATTACGGGGGTGTTTTTATCAAGGCCTCCCGACTGCGCGCGTATCATATGCAGGCACTCCACGCCGTCGGTGACGGGCATAAGGTGATCCATAAATATCACGTCATAGCGGCGCTGCTCGGTCAACTTAAGGCACTCCGCCGCGCTAGACGCGGTGTCGATATTTACCTTAGTGTCCTTTAGCAGCTTTGACGCGACCATAAGATTAGCGTCGTTGTCGTCGACTATAAGTACGTTGGCCTTTGGCGCTTCAAATAATGCGCGATAGCGCTCTTTGCCCGACTTACGCTTTTTCTCGAGGTCAAGCTCGCCGAGAAGCTTATCGTCTACCGCCTTTTGCGGGAGGGTCACCACAAAGTCCGAGCCCTTGGTATATACGCTGTTTACCTCTATATCGCCGTCCATAAGGGTAACGAGCTGCTTTACTATAGACAGCCCGAGCCCCGTACCCTCGATATAGCGGTTCTTTTCCTCGTCAACTCGCCTAAAGGCGCTGAACAGGTGGGGGAGATTTTCTTTCTTTATCCCCATTCCGGTGTCGCTGACCGAATAGGTGATGTACATAATATCGTTGTCGCGTCGGTGGCACTGTACCGAGAGTGACACCGCGCCCTCGGAAGTGTACTTTACCGCGTTGTTTAGCAGGTTTATCAGTATCTGCTTTATCCTGACCTCGTCGCCGTATAAGTGCGCGGGTATGCTCTCCCCAACGTTTACCTGAAACTCTAAGCCCTTTTCCTTAGCGCGCACCCATATCATATTGACTATATCCGACAGCATAGCGCCCACGTCGTACGAGACGGGGACTATATCCATCCTGCCCGACTCTATCTTAGACATATCGAGTATATCGTTTATCAGCGACAAAAGCATATTGCCCGCGCTGCGGATATTCTGCGCGTCCTGCGCGACCTCGTCGGATACGTCCTCGCGCATTATCATCTCATTTAGCCCGATAATGGTATTTATCGGGGTGCGTATCTCGTGGCTCATACTGGAGAAAAAGCGGTTCTGCGCGCGGTTAAGCTCCTCTATCTCCTTTTTCTGCCTGCGGGTCATCTCGTTTTCTTCACGATAAACGGAATTTTGGAACAACAGCATGCCGCAGGTGACTACCGTCACTACAGTCAGCGTCGCAAGAGAGTCTATGTACGCCATCTCGAGCGTGTGCTGACCGATAAGCTCGGGATAAAAGTACGCTATGCAGTAGCATACGATAAACACCGCGTACCCGCCGATAAGCAGTATGTATTTTGCCTTACCCTCGACGACAATGGTCGCGAGCACAAAGCCGAGTATGAACCATATCGGTCCGCCGCCGTATATTCCGCCCGCCGTGAGAAAATTAAACGGCAGCACTATATACAGCGCAATAGCCGATACTATCACCGCGCCTATCTGTATTTTACCTGTGCGCAGGATTATTACCACTATCACCGTAAGCACGACAAATCCCGCCGCCATAGCGATAAGATTGATAAGGCTCTCGCCCGAAAAGCACCCCACCGCTATGCCGAGCGCAAGACCGATAAGCCCCACTAACGTGATAAGCCTGAACAGCCTCTCCTGTAAGGAGTACCCCGACCCCGCGATGTGATCCTTGATATATTTTATAGGCTTCATCACAGCACACCGCCTTTCGCCCTTGCTATAAGCAGGGAGGTCTTTTGCGCCGCCGCCTCGTACTCATAATCCTCTACGTCGCTTTTGATAGGGGCAAGCAGCTTTTTGACAGATACGCCGCCGACGGACGTGCCGTCGAGTTTGTCTATCAAAGTGTGTGCCTTGTCCGCCTCATATGTGTCGAATAATTCTCTCAGCGCCGTAAGCCGCTCTACAAGCTCTTCAGCGGAAATCTCGGAGGTGCTGTCCTGCTCCTCGTCGTCCTCGCCCGTCAAGGCTATGCCTTGTATCTTGTGCGCCGTATCGTTAAGCTCTTCCATAAGCTGACGGTGGTGCGCGGCGATATACTCCGCGTCGTTATCCTTTGCGGCGTTCTCCATAGCCTTAGCATTTTCGGAAAGCGCGTCCGCGCCGAGCATCTTAGCGGTGCTCTTAAGCGCGTGCACCTGTATGCGGTAGTTGGCAATATCGTTTTCGCCGAAAAGGCGGTCGCACTCCGCTATTTTGCCATCCGCGTCGGATACAAATTTTTGCAGCAGCTTTATATAAAATTCTTTATCATTCCTGCAATACGAAAGCCCCGCCGAGGTGTTTATCCCCGCCTCGTTAAGCGCGGCGAGCGGGTCGTCGCCCGACGGCGCGGACGTGTCGGGGGCAGCTTCTTCTTTAATAAGCAGCATTCTTGTGTTAGGGATGACTTTTTTGAGCAGGCGGTCGAGGTCGTGATATTCTATAGGCTTTGATAAAAAGTCGTCAAACCCCTCCTGCAAGAACATCTCCCGCGCGCCGCTGACGGCGTTGGCGGTAAAGGCTATCGCGGTAAAGGAGTCGGACTTAAGCCCGCGCAGGCGTTTTAGCGTTTCGACTCCGTCCATATCGGGCATCATATGGTCAAGGAATATAATGTCAAAGTCCTCGTTTTCGCATATCGCTATCGCCTCGGCGCCGCCGCCCGCGGTCTTTACCTGCATACGGTAGTCCTTAAGTATGCCCTCGGCGACTACGCGGTTCATAGGCTCGTCGTCTACTATCAGCGCCCTGACGTCGGGGCATATCATACGCTCATGCCCGCCGTATTCGCCGCTAGGCGCGGAGTTAAGTATATTGACCACAGGAAAGCAGTAGAACGGCTTGTACAGCACCTTTACTCGGCTGCCCTCCTTTGGCGTATAGCCGTCGTCGGCTATCACCACGACCTGGATAGAATTGTCGAGGTTTTCAAAATAATCGGGGTCCTCGCCGTATTCTTCTTTAGCGAGAAATAAATGCGTGAGGCGATACATCTTCACGAGCGTTTCAAGCTCGGTCCTGTTGAAAACTCTGTGTACGGCTATATCAAGTCCGAGGGCGATATTGCTTATCATACCGTCGTAAAACTTTCTCACCTGCGGCAGCTTGTACTTTTCGGGCTTTAGATAGCAGGCGAGGCAAAGCTCGGCGGGGTCGTTTACTTTCATACCGGGTTCGTCCGAGGCGATTTTTTGCGGTATGCTGACGGTAGCCTCGGTGCCCTTGCCGACCGCGCTCTCTATATGGACAAAGCCCTCCATGGCGGCTGCCATACCGTATACTATCGGAAGACCTAATCCGAGACCTCCGCTGCGGCGGTCGCGCCCCGCGCTCGATTGATAGAACCTCTCGGTTATCTTAGACAGGCTCTGCGCGTCCATGCCTATACCGGTGTCCTTTACCTGTATGCACAGATTTATGCCGTACGGCTTTCGCAGCGCGTACAGCCGCACATACACTCCGCCCTCTTCGGTAAACTTTATCGCGTTATCGATAAGGTGCCTAATTATCTTCTTTATCTTCTTGCTGTCGCCGATAAGCACCGCGGGTATCCTTGCGTCTATGTCAAAGATAAGCTCTATCCCGTCCTTTTTGCCCGAAATACCGAGCTCGGATATAATGTCGTTTATCAGCGAGGCGAGCATATAATTTTCCTCGCTTACCGTCACTCTGCCGCCGTCGGTCTCGGTGTAGTCAAGTATGTCCTCTATCTGACCGAAAAGCCTGTATCCCGCCCTTTGTATGGATAAAAGGCTGTCGCGCTTTTCATCGTCTAATTCGTTTTTAAGCAATATGGCGCTGAGCCCCGTCACCGCGTTTATCGGGGTGCGCAGCTCGTGCGATACGTTGGTAAGAAAGTCCTCGGTGCGGCGATTTTCTTCCTTTAGGCTTGCTATTATTTCCTGCGTTTGATTTATCCGTCCCGCGCGCTTTTCGTTGAGCAGCTTTATAAGATAAGCGGCAAGCAGCACCGCCGCGCTCTCCACAATAAGCCCCGCTATCGTAAGCGCGGAAAAATCCGTGCTGTTAATATGCAATATAAGATTTGCCGCGAGGCTTGCAAAATATACCGCCGCGCATATCGGGATAAAATTGTACCTTTCTACCGCGTAATAAAGCGCCATAAAGCATATCACTATCGGCGCAAGGGAGAGCAGGGCGTAAGAATGCAGCCCGTAAAACGCCAAGCCGTACATACCGAGGATAAGATACAGCCACTTTTCGGCGGCTTTAGCCTTAGCACTGATATGTATTATCCAGCAGATAACAAGCTCCACCGCGAGCTGTATTGCCATCCAATTTTCATTTCCGAGCAGCAAAATATTGACCGATAAAGCTATCGCCGCAAAGGTATAGCTTATCAGCACAATAAGGTCGTTTGTACGGTCGCTCGAATGCTTGCTCATTTTCTTGCCTATATCTCTCTCATACGGTACTCTGTGTCCGCGTCTATCATTTTCAGCATAATATCCGCGAAAAGCGGGTCAAACTGCGTGCCCTTTCCTTTAGCCATCTCCGCGCGGACTATCTCCTGCGGGATAACGCCTCTGTATGCGCGCTTAGAGCTCATAGCGTCATAAGCGTCCGCCACAGCGATAATTCTCGCCTCTATCGGGATATCCTCGCCCTTAAGACCGTCGGGATACCCCTTTCCGTCATAGCGCTCGTGGTGGTATTTTGCTCCGGTGATAAGCTTAGGAAATTCTTGTATCGACCGCAGTATCTTCTCCCCCAGCACGGGGTGCTCTTTCATTATGCCGTATTCTTCGTCGCTCAGACGGTCGGGCTTATTTATAATAGTATCGGGTATGCCTATCTTTCCTACGTCGTGAAGCAGCCCTATCATATATATCTCGTCTTGCACCTCGTCGGACAGGCCCGCCATTTTGGCTATCCTGCGCGAATAATCCGCCACCCGCGCCGAATGGCCGTTGGTGTAGGTGTCCTTTGCATCTATCGCGCCCGAGAGCGCCATAACTATCTGCATAGACAATCTTTCGAGCTTAGAGTGCTGAGCCTTGACCTCGCGGGTCTTTTCTTCTACCTCGTGGGCAAGATCCGCCTGCAGGCGCGTAAGCTCGAGTATATGCTTTATCCTGAGCAAAAGCACCTCGGGCATAAACGGCTTTTTGATAAAGTCTATCGCCCCTGCCTTTAGTCCGCGGGTCTCGGTCTCGGCGTCGTCGTCCGCGGTCAAGAATATCACCGGGATATCCGAGGCGTTAGGCTCGCGCTTTAACGCGGCAAGCGTCTGAAATCCGTCGGTATTAGGCATATGCACATCAAGAAGTATCAGGTCGGGACGGTTAGACGATAAAAACTTTATCGCGGCTGAGCCCGACTTGATACAGCTAACGCGAAAGCCTTCTTCGCTTAGTATGTTATTAGCCATTGTGAGTATAGAGGGGTCGTCGTCTACTATCAATATCCAGCCTTTCACAGCCCGCCGTTCACCTGCCTTAAGCCCCGATCGTATAAGGACACAAATATTCCACTATATTATACTATCAAAGCGGTATTCTGTCAATTGCTTTTTCGTGAAAAAGACTATTTTATTCACGAATTAGTTTTATTTTCCACATATGAAATATCACTTACAGAAAACAAAACGGAGAGCCGAATTGAACCGCTCTCCGTCGAATTAATTATTCAAAGTTATATTTGTCTTTATTGCGCTGCTTAAAGACCTCAAATACCGCGTCGAGCGTCGGCTTGTCGTCTATCGCGACAAGGTCGCAGTTGTCGTCGTCGGTGGGCTCTACGTGAAAGATAACCACGCCGCCCTCCTCTTCTTCCTCGGTAGGCAGTGCTATTACGTATTGCTCGCCTTTACAGTCCACGACGTCGAGTATGGCAAACTCGGTCTCCTCGCCGTTATCGGCGGTAAGCGTCACTACCTCGCAGTCGTCAAGCTCCTCGTCGACTTCTTCCTCGACTTCTTCAATATTCTCTAATTCGTCCATACTTCCTCCTGTTGTCAAAGATTAAGGGTTATCGCACATTCTATGCGCTTTTTCTGCATTTCGCAGGCGAGGGTGTGCGGCTTGCGTATATCGCCCTCGTAGATAAAGCTGTTGGCGTTGCAGCCGCCGCTGCAGTAAAATCTCGCCCAGCAGTCGCGGCAGCCCTCTTTACTGTAGATGTGCAGCCGCGCGAATTTGTCCTTTATTTCCCGCGATAATTCGTCGGTAAATATGCTGCCCATGCGCCACTGCTCTATCCCGACAAATTGATGGCAGGGATAAATGTCCCCGTCGGGCGTTACGGCGACGTACTCGTTTCCGCAGCCGCAGCCGCGCAGCCTTTTTATCACGCAGGGGCCTTGATTTAGGTCTATCATAAAGTGGAAGAAGTTGAATTTGCGCTCGCCCGCTTTCTTCTGCTCCTCCATTATTTTTTCTAATCTGTCGTATTCGTCAAATATCCTCGGCAGGTCGCTCTCGGTTATCGCGTACGGGAGCGACGGGTCCGCGACCACGGGCTCTACCGACAATTGCTCAAAGCCGAGCGAATTTATATGCAGTACGTCCTCGGCAAAATCAAGGTTGTACTTAGTAAACGTGCCGCGCACGTAATAATCCTTATCCTTTCTGCCCTGCACGAGCTTTTGAAATTTGGGGACTATCACGTCATAGCTGCCCTTGCCGTTAATACAGGGGCGTATGCGGTCGTTTACCTCTTTGCGCCCGTCAAGGGATAATACACAGTTGGACATCTCGCGGTTGATAAACTCGATCTTTTCGTCGTCGAGCAATATGCCGTTGGTGGTTATCGTAAAGCGAAAGTTCTTATTGTGCTGTTTTTCTATGCTGCGGGCGTATTTTACCGTCTCGACCACGGTATCCCACGCCATAAGCGGCTCGCCGCCGAAAAAGTCCACCTCGAGGTTCACCCTGTCGCCCGAGTGCGCGATAAGGTAGTCCATTGCCCTCATACCCGTTTGCTTTGACATAAGCATCCTGTCCCCGCCAAAGTCGCCCGTCTGCGCAAAGCAGTAGCCGCACCTTAAGTTGCAGTCGTGCGATACGTGCAGGCACATAGCCTTTATCGGGGCGTTTAACGCCATATCGGCGTATTTTTCGTAGTCGTCGTCGGTGAACAGCATACCCTCGTCATAAAGCTGCTTTAGTTCGAGATAGCACTCGTTTATCTCATCGGGGGAGAAATCCGACAGCTTTGCGGTTATATCATCGGGGCAGCTGTCCGAAAACGGCGGCTTTGCATAGTCGAGCAGGCGATAAGCAAGCTCGTCGACCTCGTGCACCCCTCCGCTGCAAACGTCGAGCACGACATAATGCCCGTTTTGCTTATATTTATGTATCATAGCTTTCCTTTCTATACAAAAGCCGCCGCCTGCAAACGCCGTTTGCAGGCGGCACTTATTTTACATTTGACGCCGTGCGGCGTCACGTCGGTCAAAAGACTTACTTTACAGCCTCGCACTTTTGATTAGCGACGGTGCAGCTGGTCTTGCAGGCCGACTGGCACGAGGTCTGGCACTTTCCGCAGCCGCCCTTTGCGGCAGTCTGCTTTAAGTTAGCCTTGTTAACGGTCTTGATATGAGTCATATAAAACACCTCCGTTTTTAACTTCCTCTATATTTTAACATATAATAAAAAGAAATTCAATACCTTTTTTCAATAAAATTACCTTTTCGCTCCTATCTTTTCAAGGTAAAAATCCGTAATGTTATCACTAAAGCCGTCTATCGCCCCCTCGTAGAGCAATTTTCCTTTGTCGAGAATAATAAGCTTGTCCGCTATATCCTTAATATCCTCGGGATTGTGGGAGGACACGAGCACCGCCGCGTTTGCCGCAAGGTCCCGTATCACCGCCTTTAATTCTTTGCCCTGCGGCGAATTAAACTCGGGCTCGTCAAATATTATCACCTCGGGTCGGGTCATTACGGTTTGCGCTATGAATACTCTAAGGCGCATATCATCAGACAGCTTAGGCAGACGTACTCTTTTATACGGTAGCGCGCCGAGCAGCCGCAATGCGTCGACGCACGCCGCGTCGAGCTCCTTTGGCGGTATGCTTTTGAGCCGCCCGCTGTAGCGCATATAATCTATCACCGTGCTTACGCCGAAGAAGTTTTCTCTGCTATGTACCTGCGCGACCGTCTTAAGGTATCTTTCGCCCATTTGGCGGATATTCTCGCCCTTAAATAACACCTCTCCGCAAGATGGCGGGACGACGTCGCATATTATCGATAAAAGCGAGGTCTTTCCCGCGCCGTTAGCGCCGAGTATGACGTTTACGCCTTTATTTGCCGTAAAGGATATGTCGCTTAATACGGGCTTGTCCGAATAGGATTTTGAAATGTTTTTGATTTTAAGCATAGTGTCACCTTTTAAAAAATATTATTAGTTTTGTCCCCTCATATATATAATCCGATTTTTTGCCGATTTGTTACACCCGAATTAAAAAATATTTCTCCAAAATTTACAAGTAATAAAAATCACACTGTCGAACATAATATGTTTGCAAGGTCAAAAGACATTGCATCAACGCAATAAATATTGGAGGGAATAATTATGTCCAACAGCAACAACAGAAACAAGGCGGCATTAAACGGCATCAAGATGCAGGCTGCTAACGAAGTAGGCGTACCTCTGAAGGACAACGGATACAACGGCGACCTCACCGCAAAGCAGGCAGGAAGCGTCGGCGGTCAGATGGTAAAGAAAATGATCGAATCCTACGAGAATTCCAACAAGTAACACATCGTTAAGAGGCCCGACGGCTGTTTTGCCGTCGGGCTTCAGCTTGTCTAATGCGGGCGAAAATATACATAATAGGGGTGACGCTGTAACATCATTATAAATTCTATTTCCCATTTTCAAAAAAATCTTGATTTTGGGAAATTTTCTATGAAATTAAAAGAGATTAAATGGTATATTTGCATTTTTATTGAAAATAATTATATCAAGTAGAGGTAAATTGCTACAAATAATTCATCATGGTTTTTGTACAAAGCAGTAACATGTCGATTAAAGTGATTACATTAGATATTCTTAAGAAAAAACATTAAAAAAGGAACATAATGTTTCATTTTTGATTTTCTATTGACATTCAATTAGAATTGTGTTATTATTATTTTGAAGAAAGGGAGTAATTATCTTGAAAAACTCATTTGTAAGAATTAAGCGCATTGAAATCAACAATTTCAAGAATGTTAAATTTGGTGAGCTTGGTTTAGAAAACACAAGGAAACCATATAAAGCCAGCATACTTGGCTTATACGGTCAAAACGGCTCCGGAAAAACAACTTTAATTGATGCTCTTTCCTTATTAAAATATGTATTATCAGGAAACCCCATTCCTGAAAATTACGCTGATTATATTAACGTGGATGCATATCAGGCAAATTTCAAGTTTGAATTTAAAGTGAATAATTCTGATACAAATACAGAATATACCGTGCTTTATGAATTTGGCATATGCAGAGAGATTGATGATACAACTGTAAATATAGAACATAAAGAAGAAACCTTGAAAAAAGTTAACGTAGTTGTATGCAACGAAGTCCTTCGCTTTTCTTCAATAAGCAGCAGCGGATCTCGCAGAATGCAATCAATTATTGATACGCGAACTGATGGAGTGTTTATTCCGGTAACTAAGTATCGGGCGCTTATCGGTGATGATAAGGACTTATATACAAGTCTATTAGTAACCAAAAAATATGTTTCTGCAACTTCCAGGTCGTTTATCTTTTCAAAAGAGCTGTTAACTGTTTTGCGTGGAAAATGTACCGACACATATATCCTCTCACTGATTGAAAGCCTTGTTTTATTTGGAAATTTTGAATTATTTGTTATTGATACATCAAAATCGGGGTTGATTACATTAAACGCGTTACCTCTCAACATTAAGTATGATGAAAAGGAACGCATATCAGTTGGAACAATAATGATAAGTCTGAACGGAACAACCATGATACCCAAACAATTGCTTCACATTGTTATAAATGTAATTAACAAAATGAATGTAGTGTTAATGCAGCTTGTTCCGGGGCTTACAATAAATGTTAGGAATTTAGGAGAAGAACTGCTAAATGATGAAACTGTTGGGTGCAAAATACAGCTTACCTCCAAAAAGAACAGCAAAGAAATCCTTCTTCAATACGAATCGGAAGGTATCAAAAAAATCATATCAATTCTTTATCTTTTGATTGTCGTTTATAATAATTCGTCATTTACAGTAGCTATAGACGAGCTTGATTCAGGAATATTTGAGTATCTATTAGGTGAACTTTTGAGAATTATTTCTGAGAAGGGAAAGGGACAGTTAATCTTCACTTCGCATAACTTCCGCCCCTTAGAAACGGTTGATAGAGGGTTTATTGCTTTCTCTACGACTAATCCCAATAATAGATATATAAGGTTGACAAGCGTCAAGGCGCACAACAATCTGCGTGATTTTTATTACCGCGATATAGTTCTTGGCGAACAGAGTGAAACGGTGTATGAGCCGACAAATAACAGCGAAATATCACTTGCATTTAGGGAGGCAGGTGAAATAGGTGGCTCATAAAAAAATTATATTTGTTATTGTTGAGGGCCCATCCGATGATGATGCTTTAGGCGCTATCTTCAGTCAAATATTTGACAAGAACGCCGTATATGTTCATATAATGCATTGTGACATTACGACCGAAAAACGAGTTGACGCCCCCATTATTTCAATAATAGGAAATGTTGTTCGTCATTATGCAAAACAAAATCACTTTAATCAAAGCGATTTCATGGAAATAATTCATATTGTTGATACGGATGGGGCATATATTCCGAAAGATCATGTTATAAAAGATGAATCAGTAAACGGAGTATTTTATAGTGACATAGAGATCCGAACTAACAACAAACCGGGAATAGAGCGACGCAACGAACAAAAAAGTTCAAATCTAAACAAATTGTACGCTCAAAACGAAATATGGAAAATTCCGTACAGAGTATTTTATATGTCATGCAATTTAGACCATGTGTTATATAATAAATTAAATAGTGATGATTTGGAAAAAGAAAGGGATTCGCTGAAATTTGCGAAAAATTATCATGATAAAGTGCCGGAGTTTTTAGATTTCATTTCCAATTCGGACTTCTCGGTCAAGCTTGATTACAAAGAATCTTGGAAGTATATAAAGGAAAAATTACATTCTTTGGAACGCCATACTAATCTAGGCTTGTGCTTTGAATTCGGGGCACAAAAGAACAGTAAAACTTAATCATGCAAAGCAAATGTATATAATATGAGTATTTATATTAAACGTGGCATTAGAATATACCGTTTCATCCCGTGAGCACTCTGCTTACGGGATTTTGTTTTGCCAAAAGCTTTAGCCTGTTATCCTCATTTTTCACCGCCAAAGCTCATAAATTTTAATGCGAGCGTATAGATTTTTGCAAGATTTGTTATTTTTTCTTGCAAAAATCTATTGACACGGGAATATAGTTGTGTTATAATAACAGTGTTCCGACAAATTTTCCGCGAATTGCGGGACAAGAAAGAAAGAATATCGGGCTTGATATGGCGTTTAAAATTAGGGCGCCTGCATATTTGAAGTTTTTAGTTATAAATGTTGCAAAATTTTCCCTTTACGCATTATTTTAAAATGTATGCCCGAGTAATTAAGACTAACCTACCGATAAAGGAGTGAGCTTATGCTTGAAAAAGAGGGTCAGATAAGGATACCGTCGGGCTGCGCTATATCGGGCTTTATCAGCCGCGACGGAAAGCGCATATGCGGTGACAGGATAGTAAAGTCCATATCCTATATGCACGACCGTTCAAACGGCTTGGGCGGCGGCTTTGCGGGGTACGGGATATATCCCGAGTACAAGGAGCAGTACGCCTTTCACATTTTTTACGACTCAAACGACGCGAGGGTAGAGACAGAGCGTTTTCTCGACAGACATTTTGACGTGGTCAACCTGTCGAGAATTCCCACCAGAAAGCACCCGAATATCACTAACGAGCCGCTTATCTGGAGATACTTTCTCACTCCATTGCCGACTAAGCTTGCGAGCAGCCAGCTCGACGAGAGAGAATTTGTCGCGCAGTGCGTTATAAACATAAACGACCGCATACATGGCTCGTACGTATTTTCTAGCGGCAAGAATATGGGCGTATTTAAGGCGGTGGGATTTCCCGAGGACGTCGGAGAGTTTTACCGTTTAGACGAATACGCGGGCTATGCGTGGACGGCGCACGGGCGCTATCCGACAAATACCCCCGGCTGGTGGGGAGGCGCGCACCCGTTCGCCCTGCTCGACTATACTATAGTACATAACGGGGAGATCTCCTCCTATGACGCGAACAGGCGTTATATCGAGATGTACGGGTACAAGTGCAACTTGCTCACCGATACCGAGGTCATCACCTACATATTTGATTTTTTAAACCGCAAGCAAAAGCTCTCCTTTGAGGATATAGCTAAGATAATCGCCGCTCCGTTCTGGACGGAGATAGACTCGGGAAAATATTCCGAGAGCGAAAAGAAAAAGCTTAAATATTTCCGCAACGTGTTCTCGAGCCTATTAGTGACCGGGCCGTTCTCGATAATACTCGGCTTTGACGGCGGACTTATGGCGCTTAACGACAGACTTAAGCTGCGCTCTATGGTCGCCGCCGAGAAGGACGATATGGTATATCTCGCAAGCGAAGAATGCGCTATACGCGCTATCTGCCCCGACGCCGACAAGGTTTGGTCGCCGCGCGGGGGCGAGCCTATCATTGTGACGCTCAACGACAAGTAAAGGAGAGAAGCAAAGTGGCATTGAATTATTATCAGCCTCTTTTTGAGGTAATTCGTGATAAAGAACGCTGCATTAAGTGTCAGGCGTGCGCAAGGCAATGTGCCAACCTCGTACACTCCTATGACGAGGAGCTTGACGTTATGGTGTCCGACCCCACCGAGTGCGTGGACTGCCAAAGATGCGTGTCTATCTGCCCGACGAGGGCGCTTAAGATAACCGACAACCCCAACACCTTCCGCCGCAACTCTAACTGGAGTATGCAGATAATGACCGAGGTGTACAAGCAGGCGGACAGCGGCGGAGTGCTTTTGTCGGCTATGGGCAATCCCAAGGAGTACCCCGTGTACTGGGACAAGATACTGCTAAACGCCTCGCAGGTCACCAACCCTCCCATAGACCCGTTAAGAGAGCCTATGGAGACAAAGGTATTTCTCGGCAAAAAGCCGCGCAATGTCAAGTTCAATAAGGACGGCACGGTGAATACCGACATATCCCCGACGCTTGAGCTTTCTACGCCTATTATGTTCTCGGCTATGTCGTACGGCTCGATAAGCAAGAACGCGCACGAGAGCTTAGCGCGCGCCGCGACCGAGCTCGGGATATACTACAACACCGGCGAGGGCGGTCTGCACAGAGATTTTTACAAATACGGACCTAACACGATAGTACAGGTGGCGTCGGGACGTTTCGGCGTGTTTAAGGATTATCTTGAGACGGGCGCGGCTGTCGAGATAAAGATGGGACAGGGAGCAAAGCCCGGTATAGGCGGACACCTGCCCGGGGCGAAGATACTCGAGGACATATCCAAGACGCGTATGATACCTATGGGGGCGGACGCTATCTCGCCCGCGCCGCACCACGATATATATTCGATAGAGGACCTGCGTCAGCTGGTATATTCGCTAAAAGAGGCGACCTGCTATAAAAAGCCGATAATCGTCAAGATAGCCGCGGTACATAACGTAGCGGCGATAGCGTCGGGCATAGCGCGCTCGGGCGCGGATATAATCGCGATAGACGGATATCGCGGAGGCACCGGCGCTGCGCCCACACGCATACGCGACAACGTGGGCATACCGATAGAGCTTGCGCTCGCGAGCGTAGACCAAAGACTGCGCGACGAGGGCATACGCAACGAGGTGTCGGTAGTTGTAGCGGGCTCGGTGCGCTCGAGCGCGGACGTGGTAAAGGCAATAGCGCTCGGCGCGGACGCTGTTTATATAGGTACGGCGGCGTTGTTAGCGCTGGGCTGTCACCTTTGCCGCAGCTGTCAGACGGGCAAGTGCAACTGGGGAATAGCTACACAGCGCCCCGACCTTGTAAAGCGGCTAAACCCCGAGATAGGCTATAAGCGGCTTGTTAACCTTGTTCACGCGTGGGATCACGAGATAAAGGAAATGATGGGCGGTATGGGTATAAACTCGATAGAGGCGCTGCGCGGCAACCGCCTTATGCTGCGAGGGATAGGTCTTACCGAAAAAGAGCTTGAGGTGCTGGGTATACAGCACGCTGGACAGTAAGAAAGGCGGTGCCGTCAATGAAAAAAGTATATGTAAACGAGGATTGGTGCCTTGCGTGCCACCTGTGCGAATACTACTGCGCTGCCGCTAACAGCGGTGCGCCGAATATGATAAAGGCCTTTGCGGGCGGCAAAAAGCCGATACCGAGGATTAAGGTCGAGGAGGGCAGCGGCATAAGCTTTGCGGTGCAGTGCCGCCACTGCGACGAGCCGCTTTGCGTAAAGGGGTGCATAACCGGCGCGCTCTCGGTGAAGGACGGGGTGATATCCTGCGACGAGAGCCGCTGCGTGGGCTGCTATACCTGCGTTATGTCCTGCCCGTACGGCTGTATCGTCATATCGGAGGACTCTAAGGTCATACAAAAGTGCGACCTTTGCGTAAAGAATAATAACGGCGATCCCGCCTGTGTAAAGGGCTGCCCTAATAAGGCGATAGTCCTTGAAGAAAGATAAGGAGGAGCGGCAATGACAAAATATGTTATCATCGGCAACTCCGCCGCCGCGATAGGCGCAGTGCAGGGGATAAGAGAATACGACAAAGAGGGCGGCATAACCATTATCACCGACGAGCCGCACCACACCTATTCACGCCCGCTTATCAGCTACTGGCTTGAGGGCAAGGTCGCGGACGATAAGATGTATTATCGCGGAGAGGATTTTTATAAGGAAAATAACGTCGATGTGCTCTTTTCCCGCAGAGCCGAGAAAATAGAGAAAAACAGCGTTGTGCTCGACGGCGGCGACAGGATAGCTTTTGACAAGCTGCTCGTCGCGACGGGCTCTAAGCCGTTTATCCCGCCCATGAAGGGGCTCGACAAGGTAAAGAACAGCTTTACCTTTATGACGTGGGACAGCGCTAAGGCTATTAAGAAGAAAGTAAAGAAGAATACTAAGGTGCTTATAATCGGCGCGGGGCTAATCGGGCTTAAGGCGGCGGAGGCGCTGCACCACCTCAACGCGGATATTACGGTAGTCGATCTTGCGGACAGGATACTGCCGAGCATACTCGACGTTCGTGCGGGCGAAATTATGCAAAAGCATATCGAGAGCAAGGGCACCAAGATAATACTCAATACAAGCGTCGAGGAATTTTCACCGAACAGCGCAAAGCTTACTAACGGGGACACGGTAGACTTTGATATACTTATCACTGCAGTGGGAGTAAGACCCAACACCGAGCTGATAAGCGAGGCGGGAGGAAAGGTCGAGCGCGGCATAATCACCGACGACACCCAGCTCACCACCCTAAAGAACATATACGCGGCGGGCGACTGCACGGTGAGCCATGACTGCTCGACCGATACCGACAGGATACTAGCACTCTTGCCCAACGCGTTTATGCAGGGCGAGGTCGCGGGGAAGAATATGGCGGGAGCCGAGGCTCACTATCAAAACGCCATACCTATGAACGCTATCGGTTTTTACGGATTGCATATAATCACGGCGGGCAGCTATGACGGAGAAGAGTACGTCGAGGAGGACGCCGAGAATGAGAGATATAAAAAGCTCGTATTCAAGGACGGGCTGCTAAAGGGCTATATACTTATGGGCGACGTAAAGCGCGCGGGGATATACACCTCGATGATAAAAGAGCGCATACCGCTGGACAATGTCGACACCGATATTATGAAGGACAGCCCGCAGATGCTTATGTTCGGCAGGGCGCGCAGGCTTGAAAAGCTCGGCGGCATTGCCGTAAAGGAATGAGGAGGGACGCATTATGGTAATAAATGCCGAGGAGTATGATTATTACGAGCTCAACAGGATAATAACGGGCTCGGACGATACCGATATAGACGTAAGCGGCGTTATGGGTCAGCGGTATATCGGCTGCGGAGCGTCCAACAAGAGCATAACCGTACACGGCATCCCCGGGAACGCCCTCGGTGCGTATCTCGACGGCAGCACCATCACCGTATACGGTAACGCGCAGGATGCTATCGGCGACACTATGAACGGCGGCGAGATAATCGTCCACGGAAACTGCGGCGACACCACGGGCTATGCTATGCGCTCGGGCAAAATATATGTCAAGGGCAACGCGGGATATCGCGTGGGCATACATATGAAAGAGTACAAGGAGCTGTACCCCAAGATAATCATAGGCGGCAGCGTCGGGGATTTTCTCGGAGAGTATCAGGCGGGCGGAATTATCGTCGTGCTCGGCATAGGGTGTGAGGCTTCCGTTCCGGTAGGGTCGTTCTGCGGGACGGGTATGCACGGCGGGTATATCTTTATCCGCGGCGACGAGCCCCCGAGAGGGCTGCCCGTGCAGGTATGCTGCGAGACCGCGACCGACGAGGACAAGAAGATAATAAAGGAGTATGTGGAGGAATTTTGCACACACTTCGGCTATGACGCTAAAGAATTGCTCGCGTCCCGCTTCTTTAAGCTCACGCCAAATACCGCGAGCCCGTACAAGCAGCTTTACACCAACAATTAATAAGCATATGGACAAATCGCAAAAAATATAGTATACTATAAATATAACACGAGTCATTTTACGGAGGTCTTTGGATGAAAAAGCTACTTATTGTCGCAAAGACGCAGGACATATGCGACGGCATAGCGCAGCTGCTAAGCGGGGCGGAATACGAGGTCACCTCGCTTACGCTCGGCGTAGAGGCGCGCGCGGCGGAGCTCTCCATATATGACTCGGTGATAATATCCACCCCGCTGGGCGACGAGTTCGGCCTTGACCTTGTGGCTGAGGTATCGAGGCAATGCGGGGCGGGGATAGTCGTACTCGCTAAGAGCGAGATAGCCGACGAGGCGCAGCGGCGCATACGCTTTACCGGGGCGTTCGTGGTGGCAAGACCTTTTACCCGCGCGGTGCTTATACAGACGCTGAAAAACGCGGGTGTGGCGAGACAGAACGTCTCGCGCCTCGAGCATGAGAACGCCGAGCTGACGCAAAAGCTGTCGGACGCGCGCATTATATCCCGCGCAAAGGCGACTATTATGGAGTACTTAAAGCTCAGCGAGGAGCAGGCGCACCGACACATACAAAAGCAGGCAATGGACCTCAGAAAGACCCAGCGCGAGATAGCCGAGGATATACTTAAGACCTATCAGCGCGCCCACCCCGACGACTAAAAATTATTTACCTAAATTAAGCAAGAAAACAGGCAATATTTTTATTTAAAAGCCATAAAAATATTCCTGCTTTTTTGTTTAATATTTACATTGCTTTTATGTGCGAGAAATGATATACTAAATTAAAGGTCGGTGTATCATCGGCCAAGCAAAATTTAATTATTTTCGGAGGAACTTAAAATGAACACTAAAAGAATTTTAGCGGCTGTTCTGACTGCCTCTGTAGCTGTAAGCACTCTGGCTGTCAGCGCAAGCGCAGACTGGAACATTAAGGAGGGCGAGACCCTTGATCCCGGTCTTTCGATAGGCACCGGCAACTGGTTGGCTCAGGTTTACAACACCGGCAATCCCGACGAGAACAAGCCCGCTGTCGACTATGGCGTAGATCTTTCTAAGATCGACGGTGTAAGAGTAGTATTTACCGTTGACGAAGATCCCGATTTCGGCTACACTTTCTTTGAGGGTGCAGTAGGCGGCGCTGTAGGTATTAGTATGAACGGCGGCGACATCGGCTTAGAAGGCGATCTTTTTAACAAGTACAACTGGCCTTCACAGGCTTTCTGGGGCATGGAATACACTAACGCTGAAGGCGAGACCGTAAACACCGACCCGAATGCCGATGACGATACCAGCAACGACAACCCTGTTTCTCTTAAGAAGATAGGCGATTATCAGTACGAGGCAGTTGCTACCGGTTTTGACAACCCCTTTACCGATGACGGCGTTAATGAAGTTGGTTGCTGCCAGGTATTTATCCAGCAGTGGAGCGACACTCTTAACTACTACACCGTAAACAGCCTTGAGGTTCTTGACGAGGCAGGCAACGTTCTTATAAGCTTTGACGAGCTTGGTAAGGCTACCGTAGCAGGCGGTTCTGAAGAGCCCGCAGACACCGAGGCTCCCGCAGACACTGAGGCTCCCGCTGATACCGAGGCTCCCGCTGATACCGAGGCTCCCGCTGATACCGAGGCTCCCGCTGATACCGAGGCTCCTGCGGTTGGCGGCAGCAGCAAGCCCAGCACCGAGACCGGCGCAGAGGGTATCGCAGTAGTTGCAGGCGTTGCAGTTCTCGCAGCAGGCGCAGCTATAGTTGCTAAGAAGAGAAAGTAATCGAACTTAACATTCTGCTATTCGCATAACAAAGCCCTGTCGCTTAAACGCGGCAGGGTTTTTGTATATAATATCACCCTGCCGAATGAATTAAAATCGGCAGGGTTTATGCTATCTTATCGGCGTATCGCTGATCATTTTACCGTCGGCGAGCTCTATCAGCCTGTCGCACTGCTCTGCGACCGCGCGGTCGTGGGTAACTATCACCACCGTCCTGCCCTTATTATTAAGTGCGCGGAACAGGTCGGTTATCTCAAACGCGGTCTTTTTATCCAGCGCCGCGGTCGGCTCGTCGGCGAGTATTATTTTCGGGCGGTTAACTATGGCGCGGGCTATCGCGGTGCGCTGCTTTTGTCCTCCGGAGAGCTCGCTCGCCTTTTTATGTAAGAGCTCTGCGATACCTACATCCTCGGCGGCCTTGGTGATAAGGCTTTTCATCTGCTTATGCTTTACTGCGGGGTTGAATATCAGGGGGTAGGAGATGTTCTCATAGACGGTCTTGTCGTTCATAAGGCCGAAGCTTTGCAAGACAAAGCCTATCTCCTCGTTGCGTATTTGGGCGAGGGCGTTTTTGCCGTAATTTTTCACATTATAATCGTTAAGGATATACTCGCCGTCGGTCGCCCTGTCCATACAGCCGAGGATATGAAGCAGCGTCGACTTTCCCGAGCCGGACACGCCCATAATTGCGACAAATTCTCCGTCGCTTATCTTAAGATCGATATCCTTTAGCGCGTGGACCTCTATGTCTGTACGAGGGTTGTATTTTTTATTGACATTATTAAGTATCATCATAGCGTTTCGCTGCTCCTTATCACATCAAGACTGTCGTTATGCTCTATGGATATTGTTTGCACCGCCGCCATAATAAGGGACAAAAGCACTATATACCCCGAGCTTATTATCCCGCCGAGCGGACTTATCAGCGTGACGGGCAGTATCAGCTGCAACAGCGCCGCTGTTATCACGGCAGCGGCAGTCGCCGTTAGCGTCACCATAGCCTCGCAGCCGAATATCAGCAATACGGCAATGTTAGTGCGCATGCCGCAGATATCAAATACCGCCATTGCCTTTTTGCGGCTGTCGAGGTTCAAAAATCCGTTAGCCGCCGCTCCTACCGAGCCTATCAAGAATATCAGCACAAACAGCGGCAGGCTGTTTATTATCAGCGTGTTGTCATTGTCGAGAGCGCCCACATACGGTATAGCACCGCCTATCTCGGTGACGGTATAATATTCGTCGCCCTTTAGCTTAGACAGGCTGTCGGCAAATTCGACATAGGGCATATTCTCGGCGGTGACGTATATCATCTGATTGTAGTACTCGCCCATATCCTCTCTGCCCTCGGGGACGGTGTAGGGCTCTTGCTCCTCGGGGCGCGGCTCGACGCCGTACTTGTACATTATCTCCCTGTCGGTCAAAAGCCAGCTGCCGTGCGGCTCTAACCCCGCGCGCCCGTTGCTCTCGGCAAATATCGAGAGATAGTCGTCGGTGTACTTTGCGGTGACTGTTACGCTGATTTGCTTTCCGCGATAATTATACTGCGCGGTGTCGCCGATATTTAGGGGACTGTTAAAGCTCGCAGCGACGGGGATACTATCGCCCATGCCGCCCGTGTCGGTATTTATATCGGGGAGCTGCCCCGTGTATGACGTTTCAAATAACTCGCTCGGCTCGCGGGTGTACGTTACAAGAGTATGGTCGGCGGAATAGTCCGCGCCAGTCGACTCGCCCGTAAATGGGTCAAAGGAGATCATACGCTCGTATTCGTACTCGTCGTATTCTTCGATATTGTGTATCGGCGCGTCGGGAGAAAGGAGCCCCGCCTTTGCGCTAAGCGCGTACTCCCAGCTATTATCAAAGCCCACAGGGGCAAGCAGAGCGTTTATCGCCTCGTCGGTGAGCGGCAGGTTTGAGGATATGAGCACCGCAGCGAGCTTATTTTCATAATCTCCACGCAAAAGGTATTGCCGTAAAGAGATATAATCATATGACGCGGCGAAAAAGTAATTGAACAGCAGGGTGATGAGGTACACGCTAATAGCTGTCAGCACGGTTATCTTTTTCCTGCCCGAAAATACCGAGCTAATAAGGGACAGCAGCTTCATATCACGCGCCCCCTTTCAGCATAGAGCGGTTAGCGGAGCGTATATAGCCGGGCAGTACCGCGAGCATTACCGCCAACGCGAATATTACGAACGACAGTATTATGTCGCGTATGCCGACTATGCCGTTCATTCCGCATAGGGAAAGAATATTGCTAAGCGGCGCGATAAGCGGCAGCGTCAGCAAAAACGCCGCGAGTATATATGTCAATGTCACCGCGAGCATAATAAAGACGAGCGCGGTGTTTTTACACCCCGTTATCCTGAATACCGAAAATTGATAGTACGACTTAGACGCGAGGTGCAGGAACAGCAAGAATATCTGCAACGCGGAAAAGACCGCCGACAGCACCGCCGCGCCGAGAGCTATGATATAGCCGACCGCCGTCGAGCCGTTCGGCTCGCCCTTTATCAATGCTACGGGCGTGCCGAGGACGTTCGCCGCTGCGGATATTTCCTCATCGGAAAGGGGCTTGTCAAATATTACGTTTATGCTCGGCATAGACAGCTCGGGGTGCTTAGCATAAAAGCCGTAGGGCAGGATAAATTTGTCCGCGAGCCCTATTACCGTAAGCTCGGCGTTGTCGAGCGAGGGGACGGTTATCTTCTGCCCGACCTTAAGCATACTGCTATTTGACGCTATTATTACATCGGACGCGCCCGCCTCCTCGTCGGTGAGCTCTCTGCCGTCGGTCAGCTGATAATATTCGTTTATCGCGGGGGTAAGCTGCTCAAAATCTTTAGGAAAGCGGACATAGAACGGGTACGCGCGTATGCTGTTATGCTCACCGTCGCTGTAATAAAACTCTCCCGCATTAGCATAGTCCGTTTCGATATATTTTATCTTCGGGAAAGAATTTAAGAAAAGCTGCCGATAGTCGTACTGCGCGGGATTTATTCCCACGGCATAATGATCCTCGGTATAAAAGCGCACGGCGCTGTCCGTCGCGGCGCTGAATGTAAAGCAGGTCACAAACGCGAGCACGGACAAAACGCTTATTATAATAATTGTGAGATTTAGCCGCAGATTGTGCTTTAGCCATGATAAGAGAACGCTTTTGTATATAGTCAGGTACTTCATAATATGTGCTAAATGTCCTCCGAATTGATAGGAGCTCTCGGCGGGCGCTTGCCGTCAAAAAGCTTTGTAATGCTCGGTATGAGCTTTACTACCGCTATTGCAAGGGCATAGCCGACAAGATAAAAAATGAGGGTCAGTATAGTCTCGGATACGTCCCACACGCTGTTTCTGCCGTTGGTAATAATGCAGGGAATGATCTTTGCGAGTATCAAAAGCACCTGAGAGCCGAGCGCAAACAGCACCATCGGGATAGGCTTGCGGAGCAATTGTATGCCGAGTGTGGCGATAAAGCCGAGAATAAGACCGAACGTCCACGCTTGCCAATATAATTGCAGTATGGTAAGCACCGAGTCAAAGGAAAGCGGAAATCCGTAAAACGGAGGATAAATAAAGCCGAACCACGTCCAGTCGTCAAGGATAAGAGGAATGCTCTCCCCGTAAAGGTGTAAGGGAAATATGTCCGACAGCATGCATACGGTCAGCCAATACGAAATGCCGGCGACGACAATACATTTTGCCCATTTGTGACCCCTTACGGCGGTTATTGCAAACGCGACCGCAGGAACGAGCAGGGCAAATATGTAAGTAAAAACACCTAAACTGATTACCAAAGCAGACCCTCCTTTTTGATCATATGATTTCATTGTATTGACTTTTTCGCTTAAAATTTTCGCATATTCTCTATAAATTATTATAACATCCTTAATCATTTATGTCAAGAAATATGTTCATTGTCCGGGCGCTTTTCCCTTGTCGTTTTCAACATATTTTCACCGTGTAATTTGTGCATATTTAAGTTTACATATCGGCTAAGGAAAATCAAATTTTTTGCGGGTAAAAATTGCGGTATTATAACGCTTGACAGTCGGACAAAAGTATGGTATAATTTAAAAATGTATGAAATCATATCATGCGTAGGACGCAGAAACGGAGTGAAGTAATTGAAACGAGTTGCAAAGCCCGTGTTTTTTATAGTGCTGATACTTATATTGGCATTCGCGGGTCTGGTTTTTGCCGGGATACACATACCTTACGGTGACTTTTCCGACACTGTAGTAAGAGGCGTCGGCGATATTCGCTGGGGTATAGACATAAGGGGCGGCGTTGACGTAACGTTTACCTCGCCCGATGATTATGACGCTACTAATGAAGAATTAGACGCGGCGCGCTCGATAATAGAAACGCGTATGGTAGCCAAGAACATCACCGACTACGAGCTGTTTTTGGACTACAACAGCGATAAGATAATAGTGCGTTTCCCGTGGCAGGCGGAGGACGATTCGTTCGACCCCGAAGAGGCGGTAAACGAGCTGGGCGCTACCGCACTGCTCACATTCCGCGAGGGCAACGCATCTACCCTTACGGACGACGAGAGCTATGAGGATCTGCCGCTTATCATATCGGGCCGCGACGTAGAAAAGGCCGAGCCCGTATACCAGCGCGTCAACGGCAGCGACTCTCAGTATGAGTATATGGTCAGCCTAAAGCTTAAGGACAGCGGCAAGGAGGCATTCTCCGAGGCGACTGAGAGACTGCTCGAGAATAAAGGTTATATCTCCACCTTTATGGACGACGAGTGCATATCGGTGGCGGGAGTAAGCGCGCATATCGACAACGGCGAGGCAGTCATAACCGGCGACTTTGACGTTGAAGAGGTACAGAAGCTCGCTAATCAGATAAACGGCGGCGCGCTTCCTTTTGAGCTTAAGACTTCTAATTTTAGGACGATATCTCCTACGCTCGGTACGGGCGCACGCGACGCTATGGCGCTCGCGGGAGTGATAGCTTTTGCGCTGATAGCGATATTTATGATAGCGTTTTACAGACTGCCGGGCGTTATCGCGGTAATTGCGCTTATCGGTCAGGCGGCGGGCACGTTCTGCGCGATAACGGGCTTTTTCCCGTTCTCTAACAGCTTTACGCTTACTATTCCGGGTATCGCGGGTATCATACTTGCGGTAGGTATGGGCGTGGACGCTAACGTTATCACGGGCGAAAGAATTAAAGAAGAGATAAACAGCGGCAAGACGATAGACCTTGCGATATATACTGGCTATAAGAGGGCTTTCAGCGCGATATTCGACGGCAATATCACGATGGTCATCGTGGCGATAATCCTTATGGGCGCGTTCGGCACTCCCGACAGCTTAGCCTCGATAATACTTACCCCGATATTCTTTATGTTCGGCGCGTCTACCGAGGGTACGATATACTCGTTCGGCTATACGCTGATGGTCGGCGTTATACTGAACTTCCTGTTCGGCATACTCGCGGCAAGACTGATGACAATGTCTATATCGAGGTTCAAGGCGTTCCGCAACCCCGTGCTTTACGGCGGCAAGAGGGCTAAGAAAGGCGGTGCTGTAAATGAATGATAAAAAGGCTCTGAAATTTATCGAGCACAGAAAGATACTGTTTACGATACCGATAGTGATATTCGTTGTCACGATAATATTCAATATCATATTCGGTACGCAGATGGCGATAGAATTTAAGGGCGGTACTATGCTGACCTACTCTTATGAGGGGACGCTCGACACCGACGCGATAAAGTCCACCGTCGAGGGCGAGGGCTACGGCGCGGTGACGGTATCGACGGGCTCGGCGCTGAACAGCTCACTCGAGACGGTGATAATCTCCTTTGCCTCGTCCGAGGGACTTACCGCCGACAGGCAAAACGAGCTCACCGACAGCCTAAAGAGCACATATGCCGATAACAACCTTGTACTTGTAGACAGCCAGGACGTAAACCCGAGCTCGGGTCTTGAATTCTTCCTTAAGTGCCTTGTAGCGGTACTGTTCTCGTTTGTACTGCTGGTAATTTATATCGCTTTCAGATTTAAGAAGATAGGCGGTCTGTCGGCGGGCGTATTCGCGCTGGTGGCGCTTATGCACGATATATTTATAGTGTACGCGGTGTTTGTGTATGCGCGCTTCCCGATAGACGCTAACTTTATGGCGGTGGTGCTTACTACCCTCGGTAACTCGATAAATAATACGATAGTCGTTTATGACCGCGTCCGTGAGAACCGCACGCTGTACGGCGACTCGCTCAGCTTAAGAGAGCTCGTAAACCTGAGCATAACCCAGTCGATAAGGCGTTCGATAAATACCACGCTGACTACGGGTATTGCGGTGTTGTCGATATGCGTTGTCTGCGCGATATGCGGCGTCACCTCGATAATGTCGTTTGCGATACCTATGGTAGTGGGACTTGTATTCGGCACTTATTCCTCGCTGTGCATTTCGGGTCCGTTGTGGGTGCTCTGGCAGGAGAAATTCGGCAAGGGACGCTATACGGGCGCCGACGACAGCGGCAAAAAGACCGACTCAAAGGGCAACAGGCTCGCAAGTACGGTATCTCCCCGCGACTCAAAGAAGCTTATGGTTTAATTTTACCTGTTATAATAATGCCGCCCTTTGGGCGGCATTTATTGCCGAATAGATCACACGGCATTAAGTATTGCCGTATAAATTGCGGCAATTAAGTATTGCCGCATAAATTGCGGCAATTAAGTATTGCCGCATAAATTGCGGCAATTAAGCTTACCGAAAACGCGGTGATTTTCGGCAAGCACGCAACCCTGTTATGGAGGAATAGCTTTGACAACGACCGATAAAAAAGACCGCTTTCGCTGTATAAAAAATATCGATAAAAAGACTGTATTTACCTTGACTGTTTCGCCCGTAGCGGTAATATTGATATTGCTCGGGGTATTTGCCTTTAACGAGCTGTATCCCTTTGGTGACAAGACGCTCGCGTGGTGCGATATGCGTCAGCAGGTCGTGCCGCTGATACTCGACTTTAAGGATATCCTCGCGGGAAAGGGCGACTTTTTCCTCAATATGCAAAACGCCTCGGGTATGAACTTTTACGGCGTATTCCTGTTCTTTATATCAAGCCCGCTGACCTTCTTATGCTGCCTTGTAGACAAGGCGGATATGATGGTATTTATGAACCTGCTTACGGTAATTAAGGCGGGGCTGTGCGCGCTAACGGCGGGGATATATTTCAGAGTGTGCCATAAAAAGCTCAGCCCGTATTTTTCGGTGCTGTTAAGCGTTATGTACGCTTTGGGCGGGTACCTTATGCTGTTTTATCAGAATACGGTATGGCTCGACGTGATGTACTTTTTCCCGCTGCTGATGATATCCTTTAGGTCGCTTACTAAGAATAAGAACAATGTCGGGCTGACGCTGTGCCTTGTCGGTATGCTGGCGCTTAATTATTATCTTAGCTATATGGTAGTGCTGTTTACGGTGCTGTATTTTGGCGTGTATATCTTTTTAAAGCGCAAAAAGCCCGCCGTTAAGGGCATAGCCCCGCGCTTTGCGATAGGGTGCTTTATCGCGGCGGTGATGTCCGCAGTGGTATGGCTGCCGTCCTTTACACAGTATCTGAGCTCGGCGAGGGGCTCGGATGTGCTGTACGGCATAGCGCACAGCTCGGTGTTCAGCGAGATATATACCGCTCTGCCGCTGTTATTCTGCACTATGTTCGGCTTTGCGGTGCTGGTGCTGTTTTTCGCCCGCAGGATAACCTTTGACAGCAAATTTTACACCGCGCTGCTGATATTGATGAGCATACCTATAGTCTTTGAGCCGATAAATAAAATGTGGCACACGGGTGATTATATGTCTTTCCCCGTGCGGTACGGATATATTACGATACTGCTGTTGCTCGCGGTGTCGGCGACTAAGCTTTCATTAGTCCGCAAAGAGGATTTTGCCGAGCGCTCGTCGCGCGCGGTACTGGTGATAGCCTATACGATATGCGTGCTTATCGGGGTCGGGAGCGTGATATACTTTTACACCCTGCAGGGCTATATTGACGCTTATCCGACGACCCTGCACGGAAATATGTACTCGTTCTTGCTGATATTCTCGGCGTCCGTGCTGTTTTTGTCGGCGTTTGTATTTATACTCTATGCGGGAGTGGCAAAAAAGCTCTCCTACAAGCCGTTTTGCGCCGCATTAGCGATAATGACGGTGATAACCTGCGTGTTTAACTCCAATGTATACATCGTCAGCGCCGCGTTTACTCCTACCACATACGATCAGGCGATAGCGCTCGAGGATAAAATACCGCAGGACGATGACTTTTATCGGATAAAAAACGCTCAGTCGATGAGAAAATATTACGAGGCTAACCTTATCGGCGGTATGGGGTACAACGCCATATCGCATTATACCTCGCTGACCTCGCAGGACTATATGTTCGCTATGAAAAAGATGGGTTATTCGTCTTACTGGATGGAAGTGACGGGAAACGGCGGCACGCCGCTCACCGACGCATTGATGTCGGTAAAGTACACCGTGCATAAGTACACCCTCGGCGAGGGCGGAGAGTATGTATATCGTGATGATAACTATGCGATAAAGCGCAATGAATATTATCTGCCGCTCGGAATTATCACCGACGCGGATATGTCGGAGCATACCGAGCTGCCCGACGCGCCGAGAGCGGATATACAAGAGTACCTCGCGTCGGTATTGCTCGGATCGTCCGAAAAGCTGTTTACAGAGTATAAGTATACCGGCACTAAGAACGCCTCGGTATACAACAGCGGCTTGTACAGTATGATAGTAATGAACGACCCCAATAAGTATGCCTCGCTTAATTATGTCATTGATGTAAAAGAAAAGCAGACGCTGTACTTTGAGTGCTTTGACGAGGTGTCGAGGAGGCTTACCGAGCACGTAAACAACAGCTTTGGCGTATATGTAAACGGGCAGTATGTTACGACCTCTTATCCCTCGCAGGACAGCAACGGGATACTCGAGCTCGGCACATTTGAGAACGAGACCGTAAGTATCAGCGTTACCGTCCGCAAAGAGGTATTCTGCAAGAGCTTTGGCGTGTACGGGCTTTCGCATGCTAAGCTGAAAGAGCTGATAGATGGGGCGAATACCGCCGAGATAGACGTAAACGGAAGAGAGCTTACCGGACACATCGAAAATGCCCGTCAGGGGCAGTATCTGTATATCTCGGTGCCGTATGACGAGGGCTTTACCGCGTATATTAACGGCGAAAAGACCGAGCTGTACCGCGCGCTTACCGGATTTATGGCGGTAAAGCTCAGTGACGGGAGCAACGACGTGCGGCTGTATTTTACCCCGAAGAATTTTGACCTCGGACTTATCATAAGCATATGCGGTGTGGGGCTGTTCGTGCTGTGGCTGCTTATACGCAAAAAGCTTTCAAAGCTTATGCTGAAATTAGACGGCATATGCCGTATCGGGGTATACGCGCTTACCTGCGCGGTACTGCTGATAGTGTATATTGCCCCGACCATAATTAATATCCTCGGATTATTGGGAATTATCGAAAAGACTTAAATACGAAAAGGAGGAGTGAAAATGGAGGTAGGGATATCCACCGCGTGCCTTTATCCGCTCGAGACCGAGAAAGCGCTAAAGCAGCTCGCTATGCGCAATGTCGGCAACGTGGAGATATTTATAAATTCTCCCGACGAGCTCGAGGGAGCCTTGCTTTGCGATATGAAACGGACGATAAGCGACTATAATATGAACGTCATATCTATGCACCCGTTTTCCTCCCCTATGGAGACGCTATTCTTATTCGGAAATTACGAGCGCCGCACAAATTATCTTATAGATATGTATAAGCGGTACTTTGAAGTGATGAATATGTTCGGCGCAAAGATCTTTGTACTGCACGGGGCGATATTAAGCTCTAAGGTCCCCGACGAATTGTACCTCGAAAAATACTTAAGACTTTACAGGATAGGCAAAGAATACGGGATAACCGTCGTGCAGGAAAATGTCAGCTATTGCAAGTCGAGCAGCGTCGATTTTCTTAAAATTATGTCTGAGCAGCTCGGCGACGAGGTGAGATTTGTCATTGACTTAAAGCAGGCGCGCCGCAGCAATGTCGACCCGTTTGACCTGATAAGCGCGCTCGGCGGTAAAATAGCGCATCTGCACGTAAGCGACGGCGGGGAGATATCCGACTGTATGCCGATAGGCAGCGGCAGCTTTGATTTTAAGCGGCTGCTGTGTCGGCTTGACGAGCTTAATTATGACGGCGCGATGATAGTGGAATTGTATAGGGAGAATTATTCATCCTACGATGAGCTGACAGACTGCGCCGAGGTTATGAAAAAAATGATAAGCGAACGCCAAACGCTTAATAATAAAAAGGAGTGATCTTATGAGATGTCCCGAATGCGGATATGAAGACAGCAAGGTAATCGACTCGCGCCCTGCGGACGACAGGATACGCCGCAGAAGAGAGTGCCTTATGTGCAAGTGCAGGTTTACCACATACGAGATAGTCGAGAATATCCCGCTTATGGTGGTGAAAAAGGATAAGACCTTAGAGCCGTTCGACCGCGATAAGCTGATAAACAGGCTCTGCCGTGCCACGGTCAAGCGCCCGGTAAAGATAGAGACGCTGGAAGAAATGGTCGAGGATATCGTAGCCGAGCTGAAAAATCAATTTCGCCGCGAGGTAAGCTCAGATGAGATAGGCGAGCTTGTACTGCGCAGACTTAAAAATATCGACAAGGTGGCGTATATACGGTTTGCCTCGGTGTACCGCGACTTTACCGACGTGGACAGCTTTGTCAAGATAATCTCCGAGCTGTCTGAGGAGGAAAAACAGGGCAGTTGAAAGACATATTGTAAAAATGCCCAAAAACCTGTCGAAAAATAAAAATGATTTAAGTGAAATTTTTGTCAATTTACCCGTTGACAAGAGTAAGAAGATGTGATATAATAGATAGGCACGCTTGAGAGGGGTAGCCGAAAGGACTCAGAGCCTCGGGAGTAAGTCAAAAAGAAAAAAAGTTTAAAAAAACTGAAAAAAGTGCTTGACAAACTCGAAGAAGTGTGATAAAATAAAAAAGCTGTCACTCCGAAAGGAGAAGGCAGGAGGTTCCTTGAAAATTGAACAATACAGAACACATTACCTTGAAATTCTTTTGAAGAATTTAAGAAAATAA
>CANQED010000009.1 GCA_947594425.1 uncultured Ruminiclostridium sp. | reverse complement strand
AAATACACCGTAAATCCCATGTACAAGTCGGCTATGGATTATTCCGAGGAGTTCGGCTGTGTCGGGCTCCCCGACGGAAAGCATTTTTCCTTTGTAAACGCCGAGGGCGCGCTTGTCGGCTCACAGTGGACTAAGCAGCCGACCCCATTCAGCGGCGGATATGCGGTCGTATGCGGCGACAGCGGTAAGATGACGCTGGTTGACACGCAGTTTACGGCGGTCACGTCGGAGTATGACGAGGTCGTCGGACTTTTCTCCGACGGGTATTATATTTTCCGCGAGGACGGCAAGTACGGCGCGTCTAAGCTCGAGGGAACGGGCGGCACGTCCGCTGCATACGACAGATTGTATAAGTAATATTGAAAAAAGATATCGCCCCGAAAACGGGGCGATTTGCTATTCCTTAAACCTCTTTAAATAACGCCTTTATCCTCTCCGCCTCTTCGGCGCTGGGAGGATTTTTAGATTTGTGCGTCTTTAAAAATTCCAGCAGCTCTTTCTCGTTAGAGCATACGTTGTCGTTGTCGAAAAGGTCGAGATACAGCTTTACCTGAGGTGAGGAGAAGTACAGCATAGTGTCCACCCAGCAGTCTATACCGTTAGCGGCGAGAATGCTCTTAAAGATATCGCGCTGCCTGCGCAGCTGCTTTAAGGGGTTTTGCATAACGGTCTCGGTGGTCTTTCCGTCGCGGTAGACCTTTTTTTGCAGCCACGTCTCGTCCTTGTGCTGACCGTATATCTTGCCCGAGTGGTTCTTTACCTCGATAATGAGGATATAGTCGGGGCAGATAAGCAGCATATCTATCTCCGAACGGTTCTTTTTATATCGCACAGGCAGATTTACAAATACCGTGTAGCTGCTGCCGAGCTTTTTAATAGCGCGCATAAGCGTCTTTTCCCCGCGAAAGCCCGACAATAGCACGTTGTAGCGCTTTGATATCATAAAGTTTGCCACCGCGCCCGCCACCATAAGCGCTATAAACACGTACCCTATAACCGGCTCGGTGTACAGCTGACAGCATACAAATACCGCAAGCAGTATCGCGGGCAATACCCCGAGCACTATCTGCGCGGCAAAAAGCAAGCTCATTATTTTAAAGTTGTCGTATCCGTTTTTATATATATCCGGCACGTCATCGCCTCCTGTAGCTATATATATTTTAACATAATATATCCGTCAAGTCAACCTTTTTGTAAAAATTTGCAATAAGTGTATTTTCCGTCCGTGGCGGCAATTGACATAAAAAGCTTTTTGTGATATACTAAGCTTATTAGGAGTGTAAAATGACGAGAGGGAGCAAATTTTGGATTACGAGTCGATAATTCTTGCGCTTATATATGAGAGCGGCGGCGGTATCTCGCTTAAAAATATCCTTTTGACCACAAAGCTGTCAAAGGCTCATATGTCTAATCTCAAACGGGCCGCGGGCTGTTTGGTCGCCGATAATATCATAATCAAGAATAATAAAAATAAGTATTATATTAAAAATAAAAAGGCCATTTTCAGCGCTCAGGTGGTATCAGTCAGCGCGACATACGGCTTTATCTCAAATACGCTTTCGGGCGAGGAATATTTTGTAAAGGGCGGCGCGCTAAAGGGCGCGGTCACGGGCGACACCGTCCTCGCTCGTATGCTGAAAGAGAAGACCGAGCAGCACAACGCCACCGCTAAGGTGATAACCCTGCTCGAGCCCACCGACAGGCTGTTCAGCGGTATCGTCGATAAAAGAGGCGGCTTGCTGCGCGTTATCCCCGACGGCGGCTGGGCGGAGATACTTTATGCGGATATGCCGCTTAGCGACGCGGATAAAATATCCGACGGGGACAAGGTTTTGTTCTCCATAATCAAGCGCGGAGAGCACCATTCTCAGCACCGCGTTTTTATAGAGAAGATATTGGGCTCGCACGGAACCGCGGCGGCCTCGGCAGAGGCGTATATCGAGGTAAACGCGATACCCGCCGAGTTTCCGCCCGAGGTAAAAAGACAGGCAAAGTATCTTAACGATAAAGGGATAGACGAGGGCGAGCTTTCTTCCCGCGTCGACCTGCGCGATATCCCGATATTCACCATAGACGGTGCGGACACTAAGGATATAGACGACGCGGTCTATCTCAAAAAGACCGACAGCTGCTACGAGCTTAGCGTCCATATCGCCGACGTCAGCCGATATGTCACCGAGCGTTCGCCGCTCGACGACGAGGCGTTTTTACGCGGGACAAGCATATATTACGCCGACAGAGTGCTGCCTATGCTGCCAAAAGAACTCAGCAACGGGATATGCTCGCTGAACCCCAACGAGGACAGGCTTGCGTTTTCCTGCTTTATGAAGATATCCTTTGACGGAGTTTTGACGGACTATCGCTTTGCTAAATCGGTGATACGCTCGCGGGTAAAGGGCGTATACAGCGAGGTAAACGCTTTGCTCTTAGGCACGGCGGACGACGATATCAAAGCTAAGTACCGCGAGGTAGCCGATATACTGCCGACCATGAGAGAGCTTGCGGACATTCTGCACAATAGACGGATAGAGCGCGGCGCGCCCGAGATAGCCTCTTTTGACACTAAGATAATTTGCGATGAAAACGGCGTATGCGTCGGGGTAAAGCCCGCCGACAGAGGAATAAGCGAGGACATAATAGAAGAATTTATGCTCGCCGCTAACAACGCCGCCGCTAAGACCGCCATGGAAAACGAGCTTCCGTTTGTCTACCGCGTCCACGAGCCTCCCACCAAAGAAAAGCTCGAGCAGCTGAAAAGTACGCTCGCTAACCTAAATATTACCTGCTCCTGCTCCACTGCGGCGGATCTTGCCGCCCTGCTCGAAAAATACAAGGACGACCCGATAAGCCCGCTGCTAAACAGGCTTGTGCTCAGGTCTATGTCTAAGGCGAGGTACAGCGAAGAGCCTATCGGGCATTTTGGGCTGGTTATGAAAGAATACGCGCACTTTACCTCTCCGATAAGGCGATATTCCGACCTTGCGGTGCACCGTATTCTTACCGAATACGCCGCAAAATTGCCCACCGACAAGATAAAGAAAAAATATACCGACTTTGCCAAGTCGGCGGCACAGCGCGCGAGCGAAACCGAGCTGCGCGCCCTGTCGGCAGAGCGCGAGTGCGACGACTATTACGCCGCCGAATATATGTCCTCTCACATCTCGGAGGAATATGACGCTATGATAACGGGGATATTGCACCACGGATTTTTCGCGGCGCTGGACAACACCGTCGAGGGCAGGGTAGACCTCTCGCAGTTTAGCGACGAAGAATTTGAGTACGAGAACGATATCACGCTAAGGGGCAGCGAGCATACCTTTACCATAGGTGACAGGGTAAGGGTGAAATGCGTTGCCGCAAACGCGGACACAGGCAGAATTGACTTCGAGTATATCTCGAGTCATTCAGATAAAGCTTTGACTGACAAGTCAGAGCAATAAAGTTACGAAAGGATGTTCATAAATGAGCGAAAAAAAGAATATTGTCGGGGACGGCATAAAAAAGGTAGCTAAGATCAAATTCATTACCGAGTTTAAGGAGTTCATCTCCCGCGGCAACGTTGTCGACCTTGCCGTAGGTCTTATTATCGGCTCCGCGTTTACCGCTATCGTTACCTCGCTGGTAAACAATATCATTATGCCCGCCGTAGGTATGATTACGGGCGGCATAGATTTTTCCAACCTCAAGATAGTGCTTAAAGAGGCGGTAGTCGGCGCGGACGGCCTTATCGACCCGACCACCGAGGTGGCTATTGGGTACGGCACGTTTATCTCGACGATAATCAACTTTATACTGGTAGCACTGTCGGTATTTATACTTATTAAGGTGATAGGCAAGTTTAGGCGCAAGAAAGAAGAAGAGCCCGCTCCCGAGCCCGAGCCCGATCCTCAGGTAGTCCTCCTCACCGAGATAAGAGACCTGCTGAAAGAAGAGAAAGACAAGTAATCTATGCGCGATGACGGATATATCGGCGACGAAGAATATTCCGAGGGCGAAAAGCAAAAGCTCATCGACAAATATTTCACCGATAAGCGGCAGTCGATAAGGCGCGGCAAGCTGTGTATGGCGTTTTGCGTTGTCGCTATGCTCGCCGATACTGTGGTTACGGGGATATTTTACGCGCTGTGCGGACTGCACCCGCTGGTGTTCACGTTTTTGTCCGTGCCCAATGCGACGGGCGGGCAGGCGTCGTATATCCCCGCGACGGTGGATACCGCCCTGCCCGAGCAGCTGTTTATTATGATAATAGTGCTTATCGTATTGTCGGCGCTAAAGCTCACACTGTCTGCGGTGTGCGGCGTATGCGCGGTAAAAAAGACCGCCGTAAAGGCTCTTTTCGGTATAAGCAGCTGTGTAATATGCTTTATCGACCTTATCTTCTCGGTGATAGCTCTCACATATCCCGACAGCTACGGCGACCCGCTGCTTGCGGCATTTCTTATCGTTAATATCATCTTTACCGCCGCTATGGGGGTATGCGTGTATTTGTCGCTTTTCTCCCCAAAGCTTACCGATTATTTCGACAGTGTAAGTACAAAATAATCTCCGCCCGTTGCCAAGCTTTTTGACAACGGGTTTGATTTTGGGGCAAAAATTGCTTTTTGTAAAAGTTGCACAAAAAGATATTAGTCACGGCTAACTTTTTAAAAAATTTGACGAATTGCATAGATTTTGCAAAAAAACCGTTGACAATTCGGCGATAAGAGTATATAATAATTAGTGGTTAGTAAGTGCTAACTATTTTTAAGCCATAACAGTTAGTCTATACTAATTTAATACATCAAAGGAGAAATTGTTGTGATGCCGCTCAATTTTGCGACTGTCGGAGAGGAAAATATTATTAAAAAGGTCGGCGGAAAGCCCGAGGTCAAAAAGCACCTCGAGAACCTCGGCTTTGTGGTCGGGGGCACGGTCACGGTGATAAACTCTCTCGGACAGAATGTAATAGTTAATGTCAAAGAGACCCGTGTGGCTATCAGCAGCGAAATGGCGCAAAAAATAATGGTATAGCCGCTTAGGGACAGGCATATATTTTATCAAGGAGGAAAGCTGATATGAAGACCTTAAAGGACGTCGGCGTGGGGCAGACCGTAAAAGTAGTCAAGCTCGACGGCGAGGGCGCGGTAAAGCGCCGCATAATGGATATGGGGATCACTAAGGGCGTAGAGATATTTGTGCGCAAGGTCGCACCTCTCGGAGACCCCGTCGAGGTCACCGTGCGCGGCTATGAGCTGTCGCTTAGAAAAGCGGACGCGCAGATGATAGAGGTAGAATAACGTCAGGGCTTAAGCGCCGCGGCGCTTATTATACGGCGGTTAGCCGATACTAACGCCTTGACGAAAACAGAAATATAAAGAAAGGAATAATAACCGATGGATATCAAGATAGCCCTTGCGGGCAATCCTAACTGCGGCAAGACCACACTGTTCAACGCCCTTACCGGTTCTAACCAGTTTGTCGGAAACTGGCCGGGCGTTACGGTGGAGAAAAAGGAGGGCAAGCTCAAAAAGCACGAGGGCGTTACCGTCACCGACCTGCCGGGCATATACTCATTGTCACCGTATACGCTTGAAGAGGTCGTGGCGAGAAATTATCTGATAGGCGAGCGCCCAGACGCTATACTCAATATAGTAGACGGCACCAATCTCGAGCGCAACCTTTATCTCACCACCCAGCTGACCGAGCTCGGCATACCCGTCGTAATAGCGATCAATATGATGGACGTTGTCGAGAAGAACGGCGACAAGATAAACATAGAGGAGCTCTCTCGCGAGCTGGGCTGTAAGATAGTAAAGATTTCCGCGCTAAAGGGCACGGGAGTAATGGAGGCCGCCGAGGCCGCTATCGAGGCGGCTCAGGGCAAAAAGTGCGTGCCCATGCATACCTTTTCGGGGGCGGTCGAGCACGCTATCGCTCATATAGAAGAGGCCGCGGTACATAATATGCCCGAGGAGCAGCAGCGCTGGTACGCGATAAAGATATTCGAGCGCGACGAAAAGGCTCTCGCACAGATGAATATCCCCGCCGACAAGCTTGCTCATATCGAGGAGGATATAAAGGCCGCCGAGGCTGAGCTCGACGACGACTCGGAGAGCATAATCACTAACGAGAGATACGTATACATAGCGTCGATAATGAAAGGCTGCTATAAAAAGCGCGGCGCGGGCAAGCTGTCTACCTCGGACAAGATAGACAAGGTGCTTACTAACCGCTTTGCGGCACTGCCTATCTTTGCGGTGATAATGTTTTTGGTATACTATATTTCGATAACCACCGTCGGGACGTGGGTCACCGACTGGACTAATGACGGACTTTTCGGCGACGGATGGCACCTATTCAATATCGGCGTGTCTGAATATGAAGAGGCTGTAGGGCAGTACGCCGACGAGAACCTTTTCACCGCAGACCTTAGCGAAAAGGTCAGCGCCGCGGCTAACGCGGGCGTTGTCGGCGCGGACGAGATACTCGGCGCGATAGAGGATAAGGACTTCGGCGCTTTTGACGAGGCGTACGGCTCTTACGGCGAGGCGCTCGCCGAGGCGGGATATGATGTATCCGAGACAGTAGACCCCGTGCTCGAGGAGGTACCCGCCCCCGATCAATACGGCGTATGGGTGCCCGGTATCCCTGTGCTGATAGGAAACGGGCTCAAGGCGATAAACTGCGCCGACTGGCTGTACAGCCTGATAATAGACGGTATCGTCGCGGGCGTGGGAGCGGTGCTCGGCTTTGTCCCGCAGATGTTAGTACTGTTTATGTTCCTCGCGTTCCTTGAGTCCTGCGGATATATGGCGCGTATCGCGTTTGTAATGGACAGGATCTTCCGCAAATTCGGCCTTTCGGGCAAATCCTTTATACCTATGCTTATCGGCACGGGCTGCGGCGTACCGGGCATTATGGCGTCACGTACGATAGAAAACGACCGCGACCGCAAGATGACGATAATGACCACTACCTTTATCCCCTGCGGGGCAAAGCTGCCGATAATCGCTATGATAACCTCCGCATTGTTCGGCGGAGCGTGGTGGGTAGGACCGAGCGCGTACTTTGTCGGCGCGGCGGCTATCATAGTATCGGGTATCATACTTAAAAAGACAAAAATGTTCTCGGGCGACCCCGCGCCGTTCGTTATGGAATTACCCGCATACCATCTCCCGACCGTAAGCAATATACTAAGGAGTATGTGGGAGCGCGGCTGGTCGTTTATCAAAAAGGCGGGCACAATTATAGTCCTCGCGTCTATCGTGATATGGGCGGGCTCGGTGTTCGGCGTAGTCGACGGAGCGTTCGTATTCGACCCCGAGATGGAGATAGAGAGCAGTATACTCGGCATAATAGGAAACGCCGTTTGCTGGCTGTTCGCACCGCTCGGCTTTGGCACGATAAAGGCGGCGATAGCTACAATTATGGGTCTTGTCGCTAAAGAAGAGGTCGTCGGCGTGTTCGGCGTGCTCGACTTTGAGGGGATGTCGCAGCTTGCGGGCTATTCGTTCTTGCTGTTCAATCTGCTCTGCGCGCCCTGCTTTGCGGCTATCGGCGCAATAAGGCGCGAGATGAACAGCGCAAAGTGGACGTGGTTCGCTATCGGGTATCAGTGCGTGTTTGCATATGCGGTCGCCCTTATGGTATACCAGATAGGCTCGGTATTCACAGGCGGGATAAACGTCATAGGCCTTATCGCGGCGCTTGCGGTTATGGCGCTCATGATATTCCTGCTGGTAAGACCCTATAAAGAGTCGCAAAAGCTCACCGCTAAGGTAAAGACCCATTAAATCGGGGTGATATATCGTGGAAAATTTATCTACGCTCTTAGTAGCGCTCGCCGTGGCGGCGGTAGTGATTGTCATTATAGTCGTCATGGTGAGGGATAAGAAAAAGGGCAAAAGCCAATGCGGCGGCTCGTGCGCGGGCTGTTCGATGTGCGGGTGTTGTCACTCGGCTAATAAAAAAGCCGCGGATAAATAAAATTACGGCAGACGGTGTAAAAACCGCCTGCCGCTTTTTATGCTCCTTACGCTTATTAATATCCGTATTCGTCGGCTATAAATATCACCTTTATCCTGTCCTTGTCGCGCTGATGTCCCATCACCACAAAGTCCGAGCATATGCAGTCGGGGGATTTGCATTTAGCACAGTGTCCCGTGACGGCGCAGGGGGTATTGCGCTTTAGCCGTATGCAGTTTGCGGGCGAGGCTATCGTATCTAACCTGTCGCGCGCCGCGTCAAGGTCGGTGACTATCTTATTCAGCCCCGCGACAACAATGACTTGCTTAGGACCGAATATCATAGCCGCGACGCGGTTACCGTTGCCGTCGATGTTGTACAGCTCGCCGTCCTCGGTTATCGCATTAGTGCTGACAAAGTATGTATCCGCGCAGAACGCCCTGCGCATAAGGGCGGGTATCTCTTCGGGCGGGCAGGTATCGCGGTCGAGATATATCCCCTTATAATTCTCATTAAGAAAGGCCTGTATGCCCGTCTCGGCTAAGGTCATAGACCCGCCCGACATTATCAGCTTGTCATCCTTTATAAGCTCGGCAATAAGCTTTTTTGCCTCGTCGGGGGTGTCGACGAGATATCCCTTCATATTGTTCTTTTCCAGCGCGGCTATTACCTTTTGCGCGCGGTTAGTCAGTGACTGCTTTATCGCTTGTGTCATAATTTTACCTCCTATATCGGTATGAAAAAATCTCCTTTATTAAATATAACATATTTTTTAAAAAAAGTCTATAAAGCGATAGACATTTTCTTAAAAATGTGATAGAATATTATCATACGTTTTTAGGAGGTAACAGTATGGAATTATTAAAGCTTAAAGCGCCCTGCAAGGACTATATCTGGGGCGGCAACCGCCTGCGCGAAGAGTACGGCAAGGTATCCGACGCGGACAGGATAGCGGAGAGCTGGGAGCTCTCCTGCCATAAGGACGGGCAGAGCGTTATCGACGGCGGCAGCTTTGACGGTATGACGCTCTCGGACTATCTCGCAAAAAACAGCGGCGCGCTCGGCACGGCATGTGAGAGGTTTGAGAACTTTCCGATACTTATAAAGCTTATCGACGCTAAGGATAATCTCTCGGTGCAGGTACACCCGAATAATGAATACGCGCTGAGGGTAGAGGGCGAGTACGGCAAGACCGAGATGTGGTACATAGTCGACTGCGTCGAGGGCGCAGAGCTTATATACGGCTTTAAGGATAAGATAAGCCGCGAGGAGTTTGAGCGCAGGATAAAGGACAACACCCTTACCGAGGTGACAAATAACGTCCCCGTGCATAAGGGCGACGTATTCTTTATCGAGGCGGGAACATTGCACGCTATCGGAAAGGGCATTCTTATCGCCGAGATACAGCAGAACTCCAACACCACCTACCGCGTCTATGACTACGGCAGAGTAGGAGCCGACGGAAAGCCGCGCCAGCTCCATATAGAAAAGGCGATAGAGGTCACCGAGACCGTCCCGCCTAAATACCCCACCACCCCCAAGGGCTCTCCCGAGAGGCTTGACGGTGCGGTGCGCACCCTGCTCGCCTCGTGCGAATATTTTAATGTAAATAAGCTCGAGGTCGAGGGCGAATTTACCTTGTGCGCATCAGAAAGCTCGTTTAATTCTGTCCTTATCCTTGACGGCGAGGGCGAAATAGACGGCGTACGGGCGGTAAAGGGCGACAGCTTTTTCATCCCCGCAGGGTACGGCGATTATACGCTGAAAGGAAAGCTGACGGCGATAGTGACCGACGTTAAATGACAGATAATAACTTATGACCGAAAAGAGGGCTATATGAAATATTACCTCGGTATAGATATAGGCGGCACCAATATCAAGGCGGGCGTAGTGGACGAGAACGCCGTTATGCTCTCCTCCGCCTCGGTAAAGACCGAAGCCAAGAACGGCTACACGGCGGCGCTCGACAATCTATTTAAGGCGGCGGACAGCGCTATAGAGCTTTCGGGGCTCACCCCCGATAAGCTAAAGAGCATAGGCGTCGGCTGCCCCGGGACAATGGACGCCGTCGGCGGACAGGTGCTTTATTCTAACAATCTCAGGTGGGAGAATGTCCCGCTCGGCGCGGACATCGCAAAGCGCTATAACGTCAAGGTATACCTTGAGAACGACGCTAACGCCGCTGCTTACGGCGAATATATCGCGGGAGCGGCAAAGGGCGCTAAAAACGCCGTCGTGCTCACTCTCGGCACGGGAGTAGGCGCGGGTATCATCATTGACGGAAAGATATACAGCGGCTCTAACTTTGCGGGCGGCGAGATAGGACATACCGTCATAGAGATGGACGGGTGGGAGTGCACCTGCGGGCGCAAGGGATGTTTTGAGGCGTACGCCTCGGCGACGGGACTTGTGCGTATGACCGCCGAGATGATAAAGCTAAAGCCCGAGAGCAGGCTCAAAGAGCTTGCCGAGCTCGGAGGGAAAATATCGGCGCGCACCGCCTTTAACGCCGCAAAGCTCGGCGACGAGTACGGCAGGGCGGTCGTAAATAAATATATAAAATACCTCGCCTGCGGGATAGCTAACGTTATCAATATCTTCCAGCCCGATATACTCTGTATCGGCGGGGGAGTATGCAACGAGGGGGACAATCTGCTTATCCCGCTTAAAAAGGCGGTCGCAAAGCAGATATATTCAAAGAACAGCAGCAAAAACACCGAGATAGTTATGTGCGCGCTCGCGAACGACGCGGGAGTTATCGGCAGCGCTATGCTCGGCAAAAATAAATGACAGGAGAGAAAAGAAAATGAGAAGCGACCTGATAAAGAGCGGAGTGGACAGAACTCCGCACAAGGCATTGTTAAAGGCACTCGGACTTGTAGACAGCGAGATGGATAAGCCGTTTATCGCGGTGGTATGCGCCGCGAGCGACTATGTCCCGGGACATTCGCACCTGCACGAGATCTCCCGCGCGGTAAAGGACGGGATAAGAAACGCGGGCGGCATACCCTTTGAATTCTTCACTATCGGCGTATGCGACGGCCTTGCCATGAACCATAAGGGTATGAGATACTCGCTCGCCTCGCGCGAGCTTATCGCGGACAGCATAGAGGTTATGCTGACGGCGCACCCGCTCGACGGCGCGGTGTTTATCCCAAACTGCGACAAGATAGTCCCCGGCATGATAATGGCGGCGGCAAGGATGAATTTGCCCTCGATATTCGTAAGCGGCGGGCCCATGAACCCCGGACGGGTGCAGGGCAAGCGCGTAGGCTACAGCGAGATATACGAGGCTATCGGACAGTATTCTAACGGCGAGATAGGCGACGACGTTATAAAGGACTATGAGAACAACGCCTGCCCGACCTGCGGCTCCTGCTCGGGTATGTACACCGCTAACTCTATGAACTGCCTTACGGAAGCTATCGGGCTTGCTTTGCCGTTTAACGGTACAGAGCCCGCTGTTAATTCCGCGCGCCGCAGACTTGCTAAAGAGACGGGCGAGAGGGCGGTCGAGCTTGTCCGCCAAAATATCCGCCCCAAGGATATAATTACAAAGAAGAATATGCTTAACGCCCTCGCCACCGATATGGCTATCGGCGCGTCGTCAAATACGGTACTGCATTTGCTTGCAATAGCGCACGAGGCGGGAGTGGATATCAAGCTTGAAGATATAGACGCTATGAGCCGCGTCACCCCGCAGCTCGCTAAGCTAAATCCCGCGAGCGATATATTTATCACCGACCTTAACGACGTCGGCGGCATACAGGCAGTAATAAAAGAGCTCGCCAAGGGCAAGCATATAAACGAGGACGTGCTCACGGTATCGGGCACTCAAGCCGACAGGATAAAGGCTGCGCGCGACGCGGACGGCGTAATCATACATACCTGCGATAAGCCGATAAGAAAGGACGGCGGTATCGCCATACTTTCGGGCAATATCGCCGAGCACGGCTCGGTAGTAAAGCAGGGCGCGGTAAAGCCCGAGATGATGGACTTTACGGGTATGGCTAAAGTATTTGACGGCGAGCAGGCGGCGGTAGACGCTATTATGAATAATGTTATCATCCCCGGAGATGTGGTCGTTATCAGGTACGAGGGGCCTAAGGGCGGACCGGGTATGCCCGAAATGCTCGCACCCACTGCCGCTATCGTAGGAAAGGGGCTCGACGGCAGCGTAGCGCTGATAACCGACGGGCGCTTCAGCGGGGCAAGCCGCGGCGCGGCGGTCGGACACATTTCCCCCGAGGCTGCCGAGGGCGGTCTTATCGCCTTTATCGAGTCGGGCGACAAGATACACATAGATATCCCCAACCGCAAGATAGAATTGCTCGTTGACGAAAAGACTATAGAAGAGCGCAAGAAGAAAGGCATACTACCGCCCAAGCAGCTTGACGGCTATCTCAAGAGATACGCTAAGCTCGTCACAAGCTCCAATACCGGCGCGGTATTCAGCGAATAATCAATATCGGCAGTATGTGGTGCGTCCGTACGGGCGCACCACACATTCCGAACGGAGAAGAAATAAATGGCAAAAAAGCTCCTTTTATTGACCCCTTTAGTTATTGCAATATTTTTGCTCAGCGGCTGCGATGCTGTCGAAAAAGCCGGCGATTTATATGATTATCTGACTACCAGTCATGAAAGCGAGGAGCACAAGGAATGCGTGGCACTATGCGAAGAGGTCATCCGCTGCCTTGACGAAGACGATAAAGACGCCCTAAAGATGATGTTCAGTCCGCATGTCCGAGAGTCTGAAAATTTTGACGAAGAATTTAACGAGTTGTTTGAAGTATATGACGGTAAACATGTCTCTTACAAAAGAATTTCTTTTCCGTCAACAAGTGGAAGCAAAGAATACGGCGAATGGATATATAAAGATCTTAGTTATAGGGTATATGATATAGTTTGCGATAATGGGAACAATTACACGCTTGATTTCGTTGATTGTACTGCTTATCCTAAACAAGATCACATAGGATTGCATATTATTGCAATAATGAACACAAGCACAGAAGAGAGTGCCGAAGCGGGCTTAGGTTTCTGGAAAGAAGATCTTGATTAACATTTTACCCTTTGATATGGCGTGTTATAGCCGATTTGTTTAGATACGGAGTTTAATTATGGACAAGTTTGTGCTGAAAAGTGAATACAAACCCACGGGCGACCAGCCCGAGGCGATAGCAAGGCTTACCGAGGGCGTATTGCGCGGCGATAAAGAGCAGGTGCTGCTCGGCGTGACGGGCTCGGGCAAGACCTTTACTATGGCTAACGTTATCGCCAACATCAACAAGCCGACGCTTGTCCTCGCACATAATAAGACGCTCGCGGCGCAGCTGTGCAGCGAGTTTCGCGAGTTTTTCCCCGAGAATGCGGTGGAGTATTTTGTGTCATACTATGACTATTATCAGCCCGAGGCGTATATACCCGCCACCGACGCGTATATCGAAAAGGACAGCGCGATAAACGACGAGATAGACCGCCTGCGCCACTCCGCGACCGCCTCTCTTGCGGAGCGTAACGACGTGATAATAGTCGCCAGCGTGTCCTGCATATACAGCCTCGGCAGCCCCGAGGACTATCGCGAGAATATGCTCTCGGTGCGCGAGGGGCAGGAAAAGAGCCGCGACGAGATAATAAGGCGGCTGACCGAGATACAGTACGAGCGCAACGATATGAATTTTATCCGCAATAAATTCAGAGTAAGGGGCGACGTATTAGAGATATTTCCCGCCGCGAGCACCTCGGACAGGGCGATAAGGATAGAGTTTTTCGGCGACGAGGTGGACAGAATATCCGAGATAGACGTTGTGACAGGCGAGGTAAAGCGCAGGTTCTCGCACATATGTATTTTCCCCGCCTCGCATTATATCGTCGGAAAGGACAGGCTCGACGCGGCGCTATTAGAGATAGAGCAGGAGATGGAGGACAGGGTAAAGTACTTTACCGACAACCGCCGTCTTATCGAGGCTCAGCGCATAGAGCAGCGCACCCGCTATGATATGGAGATGCTGCGCGAGATAGGCACCTGTAAGGGGGTGGAGAACTACTCCCGCGTGCTTGCGGGCAGAGCGCCGGGCAGCTCGCCGATAACGCTTATGCACCACTTTCCTAAGGATTTTCTGCTGTTTGTGGACGAGAGCCACGTAACATTGCCGCAGGTGAGAGGGATGTACGGCGGCGACCGCGCGAGAAAGCAGAACCTCGTGGATTACGGCTTTAGACTGCCGTCCGCGTACGACAACCGCCCGATGAATTTTGACGAGTTTTATTCGATGATAAATCAGGCGATATACGTATCGGCTACCCCAGGACCCTTTGAAAAAGAACACGCCTCGCAGACGGTGCAGCAGGTGATACGCCCGACGGGGCTGCTTGACCCGCTCGTGGAGATAAAGCCCGTCGAGGGGCAGATAGAGGATCTGTACAGCGAGATAAACGAGCGCACCGCCAAGAATGAATGCGTGCTGATAACCACCCTAACAAAGAAGATGGCGGAGGATCTCACCGCGTATTATGAGAAAATGGGCGTAAAGATACGCTATATGCACCACGACATAGACTCTATCGAGCGTATGGAGATAATACGCGACCTGCGTATGCACGTGTTCGACGTGCTAGTCGGGATAAACCTGCTGAGAGAGGGGCTCGACCTGCCCGAGGTGTCGCTCGTAGCGATACTCGACGCGGACAAGGAGGGCTTCTTGCGCAGCGAGACCTCGCTGATACAGACGATAGGGCGCGCGGCGCGAAATGCAGGCGGCAAGGTGATAATGTACGCCGATACCGTCACCGAGAGTATGGAAAACGCGGTGAACGAGACCAACCGCCGCCGCGAGATACAAATGTGCTATAACGCCGAGCACGGCATTACCCCCAAGACGATAGTAAAGGACATCCGCGCGGTGCTCGAGATATCCGGGGCAAAGGATAAGCACTCGGGCAAGAAGAGAAAGCTCACCAAGGCCGAGCGCGAGGCTATGATAAAACAATACACCGCACAGATGAAAGCCGCGGCTAAGGTGCTCGACTTTGAGCAGGCGGCGTTTTTAAGAGATAAGATAAAAGAACTTTCACAGGAGAAATAGGACAGCTATGGGCATTGAAAAAATAGTTATAAAGGGCGCGCGCGAGCACAATCTTAAAAATATAGATATCGAGCTGCCGCGTGATAAGCTTATCGTTATGACGGGGCTGTCGGGCTCGGGAAAATCGTCGCTCGCCTTTGACACGATATACGCCGACGGCCAGCGCAGATATATCGAGAGCCTTTCGAGCTATGCGAGGATGTTTTTGGGGCAGATGGACAAGCCCGACGTGGACAGCATAGAGGGGCTTTCTCCCGCTATTTCCATTGACCAAAAGACCACATCCAAGAACCCGCGTTCTACCGTCGGGACGGTGACCGAGGTATACGACTATCTGCGTCTGCTCTACGCCCGCGCGGGCACTCCGCATTGTCCCGTCTGCGGAAAGGAGATACGTCAGCAGACCGTAGACCAGATAGTCGACAAGATAATGACTCTGCCCGAGAAGACCAAGTTTATGGTACTCGCACCCGTCGCGCGCGGGAGAAAGGGCGAGTATCGCCGCGAGTTTGAGTCCCTTGCCAAAAAGGGATTTGCGCGCGTCAGGGTGGACGGGATAATATACGACCTATCCGAGACCATTAAGCTCGATAAGAATAAAAAGCACAATATCGAGGCGGTAGTCGACCGCCTTGTGATTAAGCCCGACATTCGCTCACGCCTAACCGACAGCATAGAGGTCGCGGGCGGGCTTTCGGACGGGCTTATCATGATAAGCATAGTAGACGGCGAGGAGCTTTTATTCTCGCAGAATTATGCCTGCCCCGAGCACGGGGTAAGCATGGAAGAGCTCGTGCCGCGTATGTTCTCGTTCAACAATCCTTTCGGCGCGTGCCCTACATGCACGGGGCTCGGAGTATTCCGCAGGATAGACGTAGACCTTATTATCCCCGACAGGACGCTCTCGATAAAGCAGGACGCTATCGTCGCCAGCGGCTGGAAGTACAGCACGGGTACGATAGCGCAGATGTACTTTGACGCGCTTGCAAAGCATTACGGCTTCTCGGTGGATACCCCCGTGGAAAAGCTCAGCGAAAAGGCGTTGCACGTGTTATTATACGGCACCGACGGCGAGAAGATAAAGGTATCGCGCAGCCGCGACCAGGGCGGCGGGGTATTTATGACCGAGTTTGAGGGCGTGGTAAACAATCTCGAGCGCCGCTATAACGAGACCACTGGCAACGCCGCTAAAGAAGAGCTCAGCGCGTATATGTCCGACTGCGAGTGCCCCGAGTGCCACGGAGAGAGACTTCGCAAAGAGGCGCTATGCGTGACGGTCGCGGGGAAGAATATAAATGAATTCTGCCGTATGAGCATATCCGACGCGCTGGATTTTGTCAATACCATACAGCTGTCCGAGCGTGAGATGATGATAGCAAAGCAGATACTTAAGGAGATACGCGACCGCCTCGGCTTTCTAAAAAGCGTGGGGCTCGAGTATCTGACGCTGTCCCGCTCGTCGGGGACGCTCTCGGGCGGCGAGAGCCAGCGCATACGCCTTGCCACCCAGATAGGCAGCAGCCTAATGGGGGTATTATACATCCTCGACGAGCCGAGCATAGGCCTGCACCAGCGCGATAACGACAAGCTGATAGCTACGCTAAAGCGGCTGCGCGACTTGGGCAATACTCTTATAGTTGTCGAGCACGACGAGGACACCATGCGCGCGGCGGACTTTATAGTGGACATAGGCCCCGGCGCGGGCATACACGGCGGCGAGGTGATATGCGCGGGTACCGTCGAGGATATTATGAATTGCAAGGAGTCGATAACGGGGCAGTACCTGACCGGAGCGAAAAAGATAGAGATACCATCTAAGCGCAGAAAGACGGGGAAGAATTGGCTAACCGTCACGGGCTGCGCGGAGAACAATCTTAAGGATATCACCGTAAAGATACCGCTCGGCGTGTTTACCTGCGTGACGGGCGTATCCGGGAGCGGCAAGAGCTCCCTCGTAAACGAGATAATCTATAAGTACCTTGTCGCTAAGCTCAACCGCGCAAGGATACGCGCGGGGAAATTCGACAGCTTTAAGGGCGCGGAGGCGCTCGATAAGATAATCGCCATTGACCAGTCGCCGATAGGGCGCACCCCGCGCTCTAACCCCGCGACCTATACGGGGGTATTCAACGATATAAGAGAGCTGTTCGCGCAGACGCAGGACGCTAAGATGAAAGGCTATTCCGCCGCGCGCTTTTCCTTTAACGTTAAGGGCGGGCGCTGTGAGGCGTGCGAGGGCGACGGGATAAATAAGATAGAGATGCACTTTCTCCCCGATATATACGTCCCCTGCGAGGTCTGCAAGGGAAAGCGCTATAACCGCGAGACCCTCGATGTGCATTATAAGGGCAAGAATATATACGACGTGCTCGAGATGACGGTCGAGGAGGGAGTAAGCTTCTTTGAAAATCACGAGAAGATAGCCCGCAGGCTGAAAACGCTTTACGACGTGGGACTCGGCTATATCAAGATAGGTCAGCCCGCGACTACCCTTTCGGGCGGCGAGGCGCAGAGAGTAAAGCTCGCGGCCGAGCTCTCCCGCCGCGCTACGGGCAGGACGCTGTATGTGCTCGACGAGCCGACCACGGGACTGCACGCGGCGGACGTACACAAGCTGATAGACGTATTGCAAAAGCTCACCGACGGCGGCAATTCTGTCCTCGTTATAGAGCATAACCTCGATGTGATAAAGACCGCCGACTATATCATCGATATGGGACCCGAGGGCGGCGATAAGGGCGGCACGGTAGTAGCCTGCGGTACCCCCGAGCAGGTCGCCGCGACCGAGGGCTCGTATACCGGAGATTATCTTCGCCGCTCGGGGATAAAACCTAAGAAATAAAGCTATAACCGAGGTGAGAGTAATTCGCCTCGGTTATTTTACATCTATCGCCTTTATCCCCGACTTCATAACTATTTTCCTCAATGGGGGATAATACATAAAGGGGTTTTTGAGATTTTTCGCCGCTAATTTCAGCCGCAGCCGTCTAACCTTGCGCTTATAGCGGCTCTGTGGTGAGCTTTGCGCGGCGTTTAATACCTCCGCAAGCTTTATCCCGCTTATCACTGCGGAGCTTATGCCCTCTAGCGAGCTCGGACTGATAAATCCCGCCGCCTCGCCTATAAGAAAGACGTTATCTTTCCCGCAGCAAAAGCTTTTCAGCCCCGTGGGTCTGAGTACAAGGCACGCCTCGGTGCGCAGCGGTACGCCGAATTTTACCCCCATAGCGGCAAGCTTTTCTTTCTGCCGCTCAAATGCCGCGCGTGCGCCCTGTATCGGGTACGCGCCGCCGAAGATAAAGCTGCCGTCCTTTGACACCGACCACGAATAGCAGTCGGTGTTCTCGCTGTCGAACACGCAGGAATAAAACGGCACGGGGTTGCTCTCGCTAAACCACTGCTGTATGGACATATATGTGCGCGTCTTAAGCTTTGGGCAGATAAAGTGCCTTACGGCGGATTTCGCCCCGTCAGCACCTACTAAAATTTTCGCGCGGGCGGTGAATTCTTGCCCGCCTGCGGCATATTTTACCGTATAGCCGTCGTCGGCGCGCTCTATGGCGGTAACGGTGCCCGTCGCGCGGGTCACGTTTTCGGGCAGCCCCGACATTAGCCACAGGTCAAACTTCCTGCGGTCGAGATTAATATACATTCGCTGATAATTTCTGACAAGTCCGCTGTCGAGGTCGAGCGTGCGGACGGAGAATATCTGCGGGTCGACGAGCACGTCTTTGGGCAGATTTAGCCCCAGCTCGGCGAGAGCCTTTTGCGCGTCGGGCGCAAGCAGACCTCCGCACGGCTTTGCAAAGCCGTCGGCCGTCTTTTTATCTATCGCAAGCACCGAAAAGCGCTTGTCTATGCACCGTGCAAAAATACTTCCCGCGGGTCCTAGCCCTATTAAGATAATATCGTACATCATTCAGCTTGTCGAAAAACCCTCCCTACGGTCAGATTTTCCGACAAGCTGCCAAAAAATCGACCACCCGCTGTAGCGGCTTTCCTCGATTTTTGCCGCTCTGCGAGCGGCTCTTATCAAACTTGAGGGTGAACACCCTGATGGTTTTCCCCTCAAACTCCTCTTTCCTTCCGTTTTATATTGCCGGTACATACTTTCTCCCGTAAATTTTATTTCTTTAATTTTACGTAAATTCTATTTCTTTAATTTTAGCATTTAATTATAATAAAGTCAACTCTTGATTTTCTTCTCAATATATGATAAAATAATAACTAAGATGAACATACGTTCATTCAAAGCATAATGAAAAGGAGAAAAGACAATGGACATCAAGGCAAAGATAGACGAGATAGTAGGCAAGGTAAAAGACGACCCCAACTTCGCCGAGCAATTCAAGTCCGAGCCCGTTAAGGCTGTAGAGGGCGTTATCGGCGTAGACCTGCCCGACGACGTGATAAACAATATCGTCGACGGCGTTAAGAATAAGGTATCGCTCGACGGAATTAAGGACAAGCTCGGCGGACTTTTTGGCGGCAATAAATAATTATTGCCGTCAAAAAGTCACTGATCAGATTTGAGAGGAAAACCCTGATGGTTTTCCCCTCAAGCTTCTCTTTCCTTCCGCTTTATATCGACCTTTTTGACATTCAAATATCCCGGCTCGGTATTATGGGCAGTGATAATTTATTGGCGGCAATAAATAATTATTGTTTTAATTAACACAATATCCCCGCTCATTTAAGTGAACGGGGATATTATTTTGCCTAGCGTCAGGATCTCTTCTTGCTCTCCTTATACTCTTTACACTCAAACCAGAACGTGCTGCCCACGCCCACCTTGCTGTCCACTCCGTAATTAAAGCCGTGCATATCGAGTACACCCTTTACTATCGACAGCCCGAGCCCGCTGCCGGTGACCGCCCTTTGGTGGGTCTCGCCGTCGCGCTTTACTTTATAATAGCGGTTCCAGACGTATTTAATGTTTTCCTCGTCTATGCCCACGCCGCTGTCCTGCACCTCAAAGCGGACGATATTGTCGGGCTTGCGGTACAGCGATATCTTTATCGTCTTGTCGTCGCCTGTATAATTGATCGCGTTGTTGATAAAGTTGTAGACCACCTGTTCGAGCTTAGTGATATCGGCCTTGATATAGATATCGGGCTCGCAGCTTAACAGTATCTTATAATTTTGCACCTCGTTGAGCAATGAAAAGCGCGAGGTCAGGTCCTTTAGGTGCTGCGAAAAGTCGAACACCTCTTGGTGCAGCTCCGCTACGCCGCTTTGCAGCTTAGACAGGTCGAGTATGTCGTTTACGAGTGAGGACAGCCTGTCGGTCTCGTCGATTATGACCTTTAGGTGCTTTTCGCGCTTCTCGGGGTTGTCGCCCGAGAGGTCCCTTATCATCTCGGCGTACGCCTTTATCATAGTAAGCGGGGTGCGCAGGTCGTGCGAGATGTTAGCCATAAGTTCCTTGGACAGATTGTCCGACTTTGCTATCTCGTCCGACGCGGCGTTAAGCGTCTGTGTAAGCTCGTCTATCTCTAAAAATCTGTGCTTTTTGGTGTCTAAGTGGAATTTGCCCTGCGGGAGCATAAGCGCCGAGCGCGAGATACGCACTATCGGCTTTGTTATGCTGTTAGAGAAGAATACCGACACTACAAACGCCGCGAGTATTATCAGCACCGCGGTGAGATTGAGCTGGCTGTATATTATCTCGGAGGTCGTGCCTATCGGCTCGAGATAATTAAAGATATACACCCTTACCTTGCCGTGTGAGGTATACACCTCGTTTACGTCGTCGGGCTCGGCTATGGTGGAGATCATCACTATCGCCTTTTCGCCGTCCTTAGAGCGCGGCATAGTGGTCATAGAATACACGTCCTCGCCGTTTTGATAGCGCTCCATCTGCTCCTCGTCAAGGCTGTTTATTATCATGGCTATCTCTTGATTTGTCTTGCTGAAAAAGTTGCTGCGCGCATAGACCTTATTGCTGTCCGATACCTCGATATAGAGCCTGCGCTCTTTAGAAAGGCTCGTCACCGTGCTTGACAGCTCCTCGGGAGCGTCGTGCCACGTATTGCTTATCCTGCTCACCGTGTCGGAGGTCTCTATCGTCTTCATATGCTGATAGTACGACCCCAGCATGACCACCTGAAAGATGTACAAAAAGGCGATTATCAGCAATGCAAAGATGATAAACATCAGCCACACCCTAAACCGTATGCTGTAAAACGCCTCTTTTATTTTCTTAGGCTCAAACCTCAAACTTGTACCCCATTCCTCTGAGCGTCACGATAAACTTGCGGTACGGCCCCAAATTGTTTCTGAGCATTTTTATATGCGTATCTATGGTGCGGTCGTCGCCGAAAAAGTCATACCCCCACACCTCTTCCAGCAGCTTGTTGCGGGTGAGCGCTATGTTCTTATTCTTTACAAGATAGAAAAGCAGGTCGTACTCTTTAGGGGTGAGGTTAGCTTTCTCGCCGTCTATAATTACGTCCCTCGCGGTAAAGTTTATCTCCAGCCCCTCAAATTTTACCGTCTCGCCGAGCTGCTCGCCGCCCGAGCGGTGCCGCTTTATAATAGCGTTTATCCGCGCCATTACCTCCTTAGGCGAAAACGGCTTTACCACATAGTCGTCCACGCCCAGCTCAAAGCCGAACAGCTTGTCGTACTCCTCGCTGCGTGCGGATAACATCATCACGGGCGTGTCTTTAAACTTTCGTATCTCCTTGCAGGCCGAAAAGCCGTCAAGCCTCGGCATCATAATATCAAGGATAATGATGTCAAAGTCCTGCTCTCTCGCCATCTCCACCGCCTGCATACCGTCCGCCGCCTCGGCCACGGTGTGCCCCTCAAATTCGGCGTACTCGCGTATTACCTCGCGTATATTCTGCTCATCGTCGGCTATAAGTATATTGTACATTACGGTTCTCCTTTCGGCTATATGGCTTAATTATAGTGAAAATTTATGACAGCGCTGTGAAAGAAAGAAAAAAACACCCTAAAAATTAATACCCGTCAATATTACCTTTGCCAGTCGGTCAAATTCGCTCCTTGACAGGCACAGCTTAGAGCTGTTAAATGTGTCCTCCTGCTCGTACAGCGGCAATGTGACTTTTATCCGCTCGCTGTATTTATCCCGCTTAAGTATCAATCTGCCGCCGATAAGCTCGATATACAGCTTTGCGGAGTTTAGCTCAAAATCGTCGGTTATATAGCTGCGAATTGATGATTTTGTTACCATATACCTTGTGGTAATTGATATGCTTTTCTCGTTGTGGGACATAAACAGCATATTTTGCTTTTCTCCCGAATAGCAGACCGCCCGCTTTATCAGGCAGAAAAGCGCCGAGGACAGCATTAACGGCTCGCCGCATATAAGCAGCTTCATAAGCGTTTGCGCCTGCATAGTTAGTATCGAGATACGGTGACCCCTCTTTTTGAGAAATCTGTTGCAGGCCCTTGCCGTACCCAAAACAAGGTGATACAGGTCTAACGGCTCCTGCCTCCTGTCATACATCACCGCGCTTATTCTCTCTAAGATAAATACCTGCTCGGTCATAGCGTCACAGCTGATAAGCTGTCTGCCGCAGTCGGGTATCATATCCGTCCTATCCTCTATCCATTGCTTTAACTCGTCAATATTTGACTTTAATGTGTTGAATAGAAAGGCGATATCCTTATAGCTGCTGATACAATTTATCTGCGCGGCAAGCTCGGTGGCGCTGTGTATCGTCCACATAAACAGCGTCTCGCCGTCGATATTTACCGCTTCACATTCCGCGCTCATACACAGCTCGTCGACAAATACCTTGCGTATCATACCGTCCTCGGGAGCCTTGCCCCCGATATCGTAAAAGGTGACGGTGCATTCTTTCTTTGTATGGCTTTGCCACAGTATATTATAGCCGTCGTCGGTGGCTATCCTTAACTTAGCGCTCCGGGAGTAGAGCGCCGACAGCTTGTCCGTTACGTTACTTTTCAGCGGTGTTATCATCATTTATCAGCTTGCGCCTTTCACCGTTTTCGTCCTCGATGTATACGTTGTTTAGCTCGGACATCAGATTTTTCTTAAACATAGCGCGGTATTCGTTTCTGAGCAGAGTCTGCTCGGTCTTTTCGCTGTCAGTCAGCTCCCTTACCCTAGACTGCCTCGCGAGATAATTTATCCTGTCTATCTTTTCTTTGTCCATATACACTTTCCTATCTATTTATATTCCTAATTGAGGATATCAAGACAATCCTCCATGGTACCATCTATCAAATTATGCCACTCCATACGCTTTATGTACGGGCGCAGCCAGCTGTCATATAACCGTATGCCGCCACCGCCGATACCGCTGTAGCCGTTCTTTGCCCCATAATAGCTTATATAGATTATTTCGCCGTCGTCGTTATCGACAGGGTGCAGGTCGGCGTTTTTATCAAATATACCGCGCACTATCCTGTAGGTGTCCTCTATCTCCCAGTTGTCGCGGTCGAGCTTCTCGTCGTCTAGCTCTATCACGAGCTTAAACTCGATAACGTCATTATCCACTACTTAAGCTCCTTTAATTCTCTTATGGGCTTTAGCGGATTTCTTATCAGCAAGAATATCACAATGCCGCACAGCAGCCCGCTTATCACTCCCGATATCAGCAGGAAAGGCAAGAACGCCCACACGCCCGCTCCGTATATCAGCATGGCGGCGGACAGCTGTCCGATATTGTGTGCCACGGCGGACAATGCCCCCGCGAATATCACCGCGCTGTTATCCTTAATAAACGCCCTTACTCCCCACATGGTCAGCATTGCTAGCACCGCCCCGAACACGCTGAATAACAGCGCCGTCGGATTGCCCGCTATCAGCGCGCTGAGCAGCACCCTCGCCGCCAAGATGAGCGCCGCGTCGATAATATTCCATTCTCCGCCGATAAATATTATCAGCATTATCGGCAGATACGCAAGCCCTATCTTTACCCCGGGGATGGGGACAATGGGCGGCAGCGCCGCCTCTATCACAAACAGCGCCAGCGATATACCCGCCATAAGCGCGGCACAGCAAAGCTTCTTTACCGTCATCATGGCTCGTACGCCCCCTCGGGGCTGATTATCAGCTGATTAGGCACGCAGATTATCGGGTGTATGTCGTCGCCGATAGGCGCGGTATTTACGCACACCTTGTCGGGGCAGTCGGCGTCGGTGACGCTTATCGTGCCGTCCTTTATCGTGACGGTATTAGTGTTATTGCGGCTGTTGGTGATAGTAAAGCTGTATTCGCCCCCGACGGATAAGTCCACGGTGCGCACGAGCTTTCCCTCGCTGTATATGTGTATCACGCCCGAGCCCTTAAGCGACAGGCATATCACCGCCCCGACTATCCCCGCAAGCAGCAGCAGGAGTATAAGCGATATCAGCAGCGCCTTTTTCTTTCTTTCACTCATAGAATATCTCCCGTGCGCCGTTTGACAGCCGCACGCTGTTGTCATTCAGCGTCAGCACCGCCTCCACGCCGTACAGGCTGTCGCACAGTGCCAAGGCCTTGTCGCTGCCCATTACAAAAAATGCCGTCGACAGCGCGTCCGCATTCAGCCCGTCCTCGCACAGCACCGTTGCGCTCTTGATATCGCTCTTTGCGGGATATGCGGTAAAGGGGTCTATGATATGGTGATAGCGCTCGCCCTCGTATTCAAAATACCTGCGCGACGCGTTAGAGGTGGACACGCACATCTCGCCTATCCTTAATCGGCCTATCGCGGCGTTTGTCTCGTCGACGCTTACGGCTACGCTATAGTATTCCGCCCCGGGCGGAAATGCTCCTATCGTCTGTATATTGCCGCCAAAATCTACCACCGCCGAGCTTACTCCGAGCGACTTTATCCGCTCTTTAAGGAAGGCAAGCGCATAGCCCTTAGCCGCCGCGCCTAAATCGAGCGAGAACCCGTCCTTAGTAAATGCGACAGTGCCGTCCTTGTCATTTAGCACTATATTCTCATAATTCCTTTGCCCCGCGAGAGCCTTAAGAGTGTCGTTATCGGGAGGGGAGGGGTTTTCCGACGAAAAGTCCCACAGCTTTGATATTTCACCTAGGGTGATATCAAACGCCCCGTCCGTCAGCCGCGACAGCTCGACGCAGCGCTTAATTAGCCCGTAGGTGTCGGCGCTTACTTTCACGGGAGAAGCATACGCGCCGGCGTTTATGTCGGATAGCTCTCCGCTGTCGGTGTGCGCGCTGAGATTATGGTCCAGCGCGGTCAGCAGCTCGCGGCACTCGCCGAATATGTCCGCGTCGGTATGCGTGCCGTCGGTCTGATACAGTGTCAGCGTGATATATGTGTCAAAGCAGAATATGCCGTAGCTGCGCGGCTTTGCGTTGCACCCCGTCAATAATATTGCCGCATATATACACACAGCGGCAATAGATATTATCCTTTTCATAGCTTTAGTATATCATAATCTCAGATACGTGTCAATTATCGTCCGTCTTGCTGTCAAGGAATGTCAGCTTTTTAACATTAGTGTCCGCGCTGAATGTTATCACATTATACATAAACAGCACCGAGCCGTACTGATTTACATTTACTCCCAAATCGGCAAGCGGCATATTGATATACCTTAGATCGAGCACGGTAATTTTGCTGTAATGGTTAGTAAGAAAGGGGATTATCGAGTTTGCATAGCTGTCTCTGAATATCAGCAGCGAGCCCTTGTCCACGTCCTCGGGCAGCTGGGTGTCTATCTCGAGTATCGGCACGTTAAGTCCCAGAAACGCCGAGTACTTGTCCTTTTTATCCAGATACTCGCGAAAATAAAGGCTGTCGTAGGTCTTTACCTCCTCGCCGTCGTCCACCGTCAGCGTCTGCTTTATATTCCCGTTTATCGGGATATAAAAGTCTATTATATCGGGCGTAATGCTGTTGTCGAGCGTCTTAGAGTACAATGTCCCCCTAAAGCTGTCCGACGCGTGCTCGATATTAAAGTGATTTATCCCGTAGGGGGTATACCCCATGCTCTCTCCCGCCTCGCAGTATGCGGCGTACGCCCCCGCGCTGGTCCAGTGGTGGTCGGTGCGGTAGTAGATATAATCGTTTCTCGCGGAATAAAGCGTGTTGTAGATATCTATCCCGTGTACGCCCTCGGTCTGATAGCATTTTGAGATAAAGCTCTTTTGGTCTCCCGCCCCGCAAAAGGCGGGCAGGGTGTCCTTGTATATCTCCTGAGCGTTGGGAGCGAGCATAAAGAATACGCTCTGCTCGGGGTGATTTTTCGCAAATACTTCCATAGCGCTAAGGTTAGCGGATAGATTTTTCTCGTCGTACCCTTTCCACGCCTCCATCATTCTGCCGTTTACGGTAAAGATGTCCTTTATCTCGGTGCGGCCGAGCAGGCGGTCGACGTTGTTCTTAACGTTTATCCATTCTTCTCTTAAGATAAACCTGTCCGAAAACCAGCTCTCAAAATCGTTCATAAAGCTTTTGTCAAAATAATTGTCGGAGTTGAACTCGGGCATAACGGTGAGATATCGGTTCTCGGTCTCGCTGAACGGCTTAGCGGGCATATTTGCCGATTTGATAAAGGTGGATATCGGGATTATCAGCGCGGCGGCGGCAATTACGCCGACAGTCAGCACTTTGTATGCGTCTTTTTTATTCATACCTTTGCCCCCTAAAAGTTAAAGTACAAGAACGGGTTGTAGCTGTTGTCCACAAGATACGAGGTGCACAGCAACATCATAGCGAGCATAGCCGCCGCGGTGCCGTAATTGATGATATACGCCGCCTTGCCGCGCAAGTATTCTATCGCGCGCTTTGGTATATCGGTGCAGCCTATTATGCACACAATAAATATCACCGCGTAGTTTATCAGGTGATAGAGCGCCGCGTCGTCGCACAATATCCCCGTGCCGCCGAACATGGCCGCGATGTACGCCCCCGCCGAGGGCAGGTCGGGCGTGCTGAAAAGTACCCACCCGAGGATAACGAGCAGCATAGTATATACGCAGTCTATAACGGCGGGCAGCTTTTGCAGTATCTTGCCCAAAAACAGCCGCTCTAAGATAATTAGCACGCCGTAAAGCGCTCCCCACAGCACAAAGTTCCAGCTTGCTCCGTGCCATATGCCGGTTATCGTCCACACCACCGCAAGATTGAACACCGTGCGAGCAAGCCCCTTGCGGTTCCCGCCCAGCGGGATATATATATACGAGCGAAACCACGCGCCTAGCGTGATATGCCACCTGCGCCAAAATTCGCTTATGCTCTTTGACATATAAGGATAGTCGAAGTTTTTCGGAAAATGAAAGCCCATAATTTCTCCCAGCCCCACCGCCATATCCGAATAGCCCGAAAAGTCGAAGTATATCTGAAACGTATACGCCAATATCCCGAGCCACGCGTCCAGCACCGACAGCCCGCCGAAGTCCCCCGCGCTTACCGCCGTCCAGAGCGAGCCTATGCTGTTAGCGATAAGCACCTTTTTAGACAATCCTATAATGAATTTTATTATCCCGTCATAGACAAGGTCCAGCGTTATCGACCTGTCCTCCAGCTCCGCCGCAACGTCGTTGTATCTCACTATCGGTCCCGCCACTATCTGCGGAAACAGCGTAACAAACGCCGCAAAGGTTATCGGGTTCTTCTGCACCTTGACATTGCCGAGATACAGGTCGATAGTATAAGACATAGACTGAAAGGTAAAAAAGCTTATCCCGATAGGCAATAGGTCTATCGGCAGAAAATCTAGGTCAAATAAGTATATATCGTGTACGTTGAATATCTCGCTGCCCGCTATGGCATTAATATTTTCGAGGATAAACGGGCCGTACTTAAATATCCCGAGCAAACCGATATTCATACATATGGATACTATCAGGCAGATAAGCCGCGGCACCTTTTTGCCCTCAAATTTATTCATGACCAGTCCCGCGCAGTAGTCTATCATGGTCGACAGCACCATTACCACCACATAGACGGGCTCTCCCCACGAATAAAACGCCAGCCCGCTGAGCAGGATTATAACGTTCTTAAATTTAGTAGGGGAGATGTAGTATAGTATAAGCACTGTCGGCAAGAACAGATATAAAAAGACAGGCGTGGAAAATACCATTTTATGAAAATTCCTTTCGGATTATTTGCGCGTCATTTCTGACCCTATTCAGTGCGGCGAGATAGTCCTTTTCGGTGCATATCCGATTAAGTACGGCTATAGCGGCGCTAGTGCTGATTAGGTCGGGCAGGCCGAGCTCTTTTAGCAGCATTTGCCTGAGCTTGTGCGAATTTTCTCCGCCGATAAGACCGTCCTCCATAAAGCGCGCCTTATCGAGAAAATCCTCTCTGCCGCCGTCGTCTATTCCCGCCTTTTTTAGCGCCGAGGCGAGTACCTCCGCGTCCATCCCCTCCACTCCGAGCAGACCCGAGGGGGAGGGGATATGCTTTCGGCGCTCGGTGCCCTTTATCTGCGGGATATAGGCGTTTATTATCTTTCCGCCGCTTACAAAGCCTTTGATATGATTTCTTATCCTAAAGCCCGCCGCGTCGCTGTCGGTGAGTATGATTATGCCGCAGGTATCAGCTAACGTCCTTATCATCTCGCGCTTAGCTTTATTCTTAAATATGCCGAAGCCGTCTGTGGTGATTATCGGCGCGTCGATTAGCTCGGACAATTTTATCTTGTCGTACTTGCCCTCGACGATTATCGCCATATCGGTCTTTATCCGCTTATCTTGCATATAAAAACAGCTCCGCTATCGTCTGCTCGAGTATTATGCGCCCGTCGCCGCCCGAGGATTTTAGCTTTAGGTCTGCGTCCTTGAGCAGTAATATGCACGCCCTAACGTCCTCCTGCCGCATCCTTGACACCGAGTTGAACGCCTTGCCTACAAGAAAAGCGCGGTTCTTAGGATAGCTAAGGTCAGAGGCGGTCTGCTCGGGGGTCCTGCCCGCCCTCTTTGCGCACATGGCGCGATACAGGTCGATGTACGCGCTTGATAGCGAGGAGAGTATTATTATCGGCTCGACCCGCTGACTGAACAGCTCGTCGAGCAGCATAAACGCCTTTTTGCGGTCGCGCGCGGTTATCGCGGTGCCGATAGAGTACGCCTTAGCGTCGGGCAGACGTATCACAAGCTTTTCTATTATCTGCGCGGTTATCTCGCCCGACTGCACATAGCTGCACAGCTTATCGGTCTCGTTAGAGCACAGCTTAAGGTCGTTTAGCGTCATCTCGGAGAGCATAATTGCATTCTGTCTGCTTATCGAGCAGCCGTTTTTAGCCGCCTTTTTAATTATCAGCTCGGCTATTTTAGACGAGGTGAGCGAGGAGAATTTACATACCTCGGTATTGCCTTGCCGCGAGAGGGTATCTATAAACGCCTTATTTTTCTTTTTGCTAAGTGCCTCTAAGGGTATGCCCGTCTGCGAGAATATCACGGTGCATTCGCTCGGGACGTCCGACAGCGTTTGTGCTATAGCCTTAATGTCGTCGTCCGAAAACTTCTCGCAGTCCATATCCTTTATCAGCACCGCCTTATGCTCGGCAAAGAGCGGCATACTCTCTACCGCGTCGGCGAGCTGCTCGGTGGTAAAGCTCTCGCCGAACCTCACAAGATTAACGTCGTCCGAGCTCTCGCCGACCGTCTTAGAAAGTACTCTTTTTGTATAGGTGTCGGTGAGAAAGACCTCCTCGCCGTAAAAGTAATACACTCGTGCTGTTTTACCGCCCTTTAGCGCGGCGGACAGCTTTTTCTCATCGGTCGTCATACAGATCTCCTCCTTTCGTTATCCTTGTCGAACCGTCGGGATATATATTTATCACGGTCTCATTGTAGTAGAGATTTATCCCGTCCATACAGTCTTTATCAAAATACATCTCAATGTCCGCGCACACGTCGCCTTTATCCGAATATATCCCTATATCGGGGATATACCCGTCTACGGCGCTCTTTGCGGCGCATATGTCCACCCCGTAAAAGTTAGCGTACAGCACGTCGTTATCTGCCGTTATCGTATCGGCGTAGCCTAAGAATTCATAGTACCGCTCGCTCTCGCTCAAAATTACCTCGGCCATATCGGCAAAAATGTCCTTATACACGCCGATAGAATTTTCTTCATCGGAGGCAAGCTGTAAAAAGTCTAAGCGCCGTATATTATTGCTGAGCACCGCAGAATAGAGCAATTGCGCCGCTCTGTCGCCTCCGCCTATTATGACGGCGCCGCTGCACTCTTTGCTTATGATAAGCACGCAGCCGTTCTCACCGTCGGAGTAGGGGAGCACCCTCACCGCGTCCGCGTCGTTGGTGATATTCATAACGAGCGCGGTTATTATCGCGGCAGATGCGCTCCCCGCCGCGACGGTGATAATGCGGTGCTTTTTAAATACGGCGTAGGCTGGCAATACTATCCCCGCCGCCGCTATTATCGTCAGCTTGACAGTGTCGTTTACCCCAAAGTGCGAGCAGGGCAGAGCCGCCGCAAAAGAAAATATCCTGTCCATCACCGTACAGCATATGTGCGCAGGGATAAGCAATACCCCGAGCATTCCTCCCGTCAGCGCAAACAGCAGCAAAAATATAAGGCTCACGGTAAAAAAAGGTACACACGCCAAAGATACGAATATCCCGTACAGCGGCAGCATATTAAAATACACCGCCGACAGCGGCACCGCGAATAACGCCGCGCATACCGAACAGCATACCGCGTCGGTGATATTCTCGCCGCGCGTTATCTTCTTCTTTATCTGCTTAGACAGTGCCGGAGCCGCCGCGCCCGCGCCTATAGTCGTCACCGCCGAGAACACGAGCCCCGCGTCCAATGCCGCGAGCGGGTCTGCGGTCAGTATAATAAGCACCGCCGCACCTATCGAATTAAGGCAGGAACTCTTTCTAAAGAACAGCTCGCCGCCGTAGTGAATTATCAGCATTATCCCCGCGCGCATTACCGAGCCCTTTAGCCCGAAGAATATCATCATAAGTACCGTCGCCGCGAGGGTGAGCGCCGTCCTTGTCCTCGGCAGCCTGCCTATCCCCAATAGCATCAAAAGCGCGTTAAGGATATGTATCAGCATGGTCATATGCATACCGGATACCGCGGTCAGGTGAGCCGCACCCGCCGCCTTGATATTGTACCTGTCGATATAGGAAATGTCGCTCTTGTCGCCGAGAAATATCCCCTTCATCAGCGCGCCGCCCTCGTCGGGACAATTCCTGCCGATAATGTCGGACAGATAGTCTCGGTAGGAGAGAATAACGCTAAGGAAATTCTTGTCGCTTTTTGTATAAGTCAAGCTTGATCGCGGCATAGCCCTCAGCGCTATCCCTCGCGAGAGATAATAGCTGTCGGAGGAAAACGCGCCGCTCTTTATCGGCTCAAACTTTACCGAGCAGCTTATCCTGTCGCCGACAGTAACGTCTATATCGTCCGAGGTGAGGATAAATTTTACCCTGCCGAGCCGTGACCCGCACTCGAGGATATAATTTGACAGGTCGTTGCCAAGCTCGCACTTTTCGTTTACGACCGCGTCAATATTATAGATATTTCCGTCGGCAAAGCTAAGCTGTGCCGTTAGCGCGCAAAAGCTTATCGTAAATGCCGCCGTGCCTATAGCCGCAAATATGCTTATCACGGCGGGTATAGGCTTTTTAAGTACCACCGACAGCACAAATATTATCAGCAGCGCTATGGTGATATAAACGCTTATGTCCGCATTGTAGGAAATAAAAACAGAGGCAAAAATCATTGCGCCAAGATATGAAAACCCCGCATACGCCAATTTCTGCCTCATATATTTTTATCCTTTAGGCAAGCTCCACACTCAGCTTTTTGCCGCCTAATAAATGAAAATGCAGATGCTTTACCGTCTGTCCGCCGTGCTCGCCGACGTTGGTGACAAGCCGCCAGCCGTCCTTAAGACCCTCCTTTTCGGCAAGCATACGCGCGGTGAGCATTATCTCGCTAACCACCCCGACGTTGCCTTCATCAAGGGCGTCGGCACCGCTGATGTGCTTTTTCGGTACAATAAGTATGTGCACCGGAGCCATGGGGTTGATGTCCCTAAAGGCAAGCACGTTCTCGCTTTCGTATACCTTATTTGAGGGGATGTCCCCCGAGATTATCCCACAGAATACGCAGTCCATAATAATTCCTTTCTGTCAGCCGATAAGAGCCTTGACAACGCTTTCCAGCGCCATAAGAGCCTCGTCTATTTTGGTAAGGTCGGCTATTCCCGCCATAGCGTTGTCGGGGCGACCTCCGCCTTTGCCACCCGCAATAGCGGATATCTCCTTTACTATCTTGCCCGCGTTAGCGCCCTTTGCCACCGCGTCGGGGCTGCATACGCATAAGAAGTTGCCCTTGTCCCCGTCGGTCCCCGCGAGCAGCGCGATATATGAGCCGCCGATATTCTTTACCTCATCGCCCGCTTTTCTCAGGCTGTCGCCGGTAACGCCCGTCAGCATAGCTGAGTACAGCTTAATGCCGTTTACCTCCCTCGGGTCGTCGAGGATGTTCTTTAGCTGTCCCGCAGATACCATGCGGTTAAGACGGTCTATCTCGTTTTGCATATCGTGCATCTCATTCATAAGATTTTCGCACTTTTGTATAAGGGCGGAGGGGTTGGATAATTTAAATATCTGCGCCGCAGAGCCCACCATAGCGTTGGACTGCTCCAGCGCGTCGAGCACGCCATAGCCCGTCACCGCCTCTATGCGGCGGACCCCCGAGGATACCGAGGACTCGGCGATTATCTTAAACAGCCCCGCCTTTGCGGTGTTGTCTAGGTGAGTGCCGCCGCAAAACTCGGTCGAAAAGTCGCCCGCCTGCACGACCCTTACTATATCGCCGTATTTCTCGCCGAATAAAGCCATAGCGCCCTTTTTGCGAGCCTCGGCTATCGGCAGCTCTTCGGTCACTACGGGCATACCCTTGAGTATGGCCTCGTTTACGAGCCGTTCGGTCTCGGCTATCTCCTGCTTAGTCATAGCGCTGAAATGGCTGAAGTCAAAGCGGCACCTGTACGGGTCTACATATGAGCCCGCCTGATGAACATGGTCGCCGAGCACCTGCCTAAGCGCCGCCTGCAGCAGGTGGGCGCAGGTGTGGTTGCGCATGGTGGCCTCGCGCTTTTCGCGGTTCACCTCGGCGATAACCTTGTCGTCTACGTAAAAGCTGCCGCTGTCTACATGGCAGTAGCAGACGTACTGTCCCGCCGCCGTCTTTTTGGTATCTATGACGCTGAGCACATTGTCTCCCGCGATAATTGTACCGGTGTCGCCGACCTGACCGCCGCTCTCGGCATAAAAAGGCGTGATATCGAGCACTATCGCCGCGTCGTCGCCCTCGCCGCAGGTCTCCGCCGACGCCCCGTCCTTAAGTATTGCGATTATCGTGCTGTCCGATTTTAGCGTAGTGTACCCCACAAACTCGGTGGTCAGCGAGCTTATCGCGTCGGCCGCAGCCTCGTCCCAGCCTCCCTTGAACGCTTGGTTAGAGCGCGCTTTTTGCCTTTGCTCCTCCATAAGCTGCTTAAATTTATCCTCGTCTATCCCTATGCTGCGCTCTTCGAGAATTTCTCTCGTAAGGTCTATCGGAAAGCCGTAGGTGTCGTGCAGCTTAAAGAGATTTTCTCCGCTTAGTACGGGGTTGATATTGTTCTCCTCGGAAAGCTGATTTATAAACTCGTCGAGTATCTGCATGCCCTTTTCGACGGTCTTAGCAAAGCTCTCTTCCTCGGTCCTTATCACTTTCTTGATATACTCGCGCTTTTCTTCTAATTCGGGGTAGGCGGTCTTATTCTCATTTATCACCGCGTCGCATATCTCGTATAAGAACGGGCGGTTGACGCCCAGCAGTCTGCCGTGGCGAGCCGCGCGGCGTATAAGCCGTCTGAGCACATAGCCGCGACCCTCGTTTGACGGGCGTATGCCGTCCGAGGTCATAAACGTCGCCGAGCGTATATGGTCGGTTATAACGCGGATAGATACGTCGGATCGCTCGTCCTCTTTGTACTTTACCCCCGCTATGCGGCTTATCTGCTCGATGATGTTCTTAATTGTATCCACCTCGAACAGGTTGTCTACGTCCTGCATAACGCATGCCAGCCGCTCAAGCCCCATACCGGTGTCTATATTCTTCGTGGCTAGCTGTGTGTAGTTGCCCTTGCCGTCGTTGTCAAATTGAGTGAATACGAGGTTCCATATCTCGATAATGCGGTCGCAGTCGCCCGCCTGCTCAAAGCTCTCGAACGGACCGTATTTCTCGCCCCTGTCAAAGTGTATCTCCGAGCACGGACCGCAGGGCCCGCTGCCGTGCTCCCAAAAGTTGTCCTTTTTGCCGAGCTTTATTATGCGGTCGCGCGGTACGCCTATCTTCTGCGCCCATATCTCGCCCGCTTCGTCGTCCTCCTCGTATATCGTCACCCACAGCCTGTCCTCGGGTATCTCGAGCACCTTAGTGAGATACTCCCACGCCCACTCGATGGCCTCGGTCTTAAAATAGTCGCCGAATGAGAAATTGCCGAGCATCTCAAAATACGTGCCGTGGCGCGCGGTCTTGCCGACATTCTCTATATCGGGCGTCCTTATGCACTTCTGGCAGGTGGAAACTCTATGGCGCGGCGGCTCCTCAAGCCCCTGAAAGTACTTTTTCAGCGGGGTCATACCCGCATTTATCAGCAGTACGGAATTATCCCCCTGCGGAACGAGCGGAGCGGACGGCATAACAAGGTGCCCCTTGCTCTCAAAAAATTTGAGATAGCTCTCTCTCAGATCGTTAAGTCCTGTCCATTTCATTTGTACAAGCTCCTTCTTTTGTATATGTTTATCATTATCCGACCGACCCGTCGGGCTTAATTGTCGTATCTGCGGGCTCCTCGGTCGCCTCGGGCTTATCGGTCGCTGTGGGTTTCTTTGTCGCTGCGGGTTTCTCGGCCGCCTCGGGAGATATGCCGAACTTGTCGGTGATTAGCTCGATAAGCTCGACCATTCTCGCGGTCGGGCGCTCAAAATAGAGATTGCTTATCGGTATCACGTCGCCGTTCTTTACCGCGTCGAGCTGCGAATATACCTCATTATTTTGCAGGTCCTCTATCGAAAAATTGTCATTTAAGAATATCACGTCGGGCTGATCATTTATAAGCTTATTGATGTCAAAGTCATACGCTGTGCCGTCTTTAGCACAATTCTCGCCAAAAAGCGACAATACCGAGCTCTCAAAGGTATCTCCCCCGGCAGGGGAGAGCGCCGCCGTGATGTATACAAAGCTCTTGCGCTCGGTCTTTTTAGCCTTGGCAAAAGCGTCCGCCAGCGGCTTAAAGCACTGTTCACCCTTTTCTTCTCCCGTGAACAGACCGTTAAACGCAAGTCCTATCAGCTTGTAGACGTTCTCAAATTCTTCCACCGTCTTTGGGGCGGTTATCGTCAGTATTTTTATACCCTCGGCCTCAAGGTCGGTCTTGTCCTTAGTGACCAGCGGGGTAGCGGTGATAAGCAGGTCGGGCTTAAGCTCTGATATAGCGGCTATGTCGGGACTCGTACCGCTCGACACCTTAGGCAGCTTTTGCGCCTGCTCGGGATAGTCGCAATAATTGCTGACGGCTTTCAGCTTGTCGCCGACGCCCATCTCGTACAATATCTCGGTATACGCGGGAGTAAGCGACACTACGCTCTTTATCTCGCCTGTTATCTCCGTGCCGCCCAGCACCACGGGGTACGCGCTGAGCTCTTGCTCGCTCGATACGGGCTGCTCGGACACAGACAAATCAGGCTCTGACACTTGGCCGCTCGACCTGCCGGGGACGAGCACTATCCTGTCACAGCCCGTCAGCATTATAGCCGCCGCACATACCGCCGCTAATATCCTAATAATGGGGGAGTGCTTAATCGATATCAACCCCTAACGCTATCTTTGACTGTATGCTGTCCACAAACTGCCTTGCCGTGCGGGGAGAGCGGCTGCCTCGCCTTAGCGCGAACCTCTCGGCGCACCTATACAGCTTGTCCTTATCTATAATTATACCCCTGTCTGAGGCTATGCCGTGGACTATCTCGAGGTATACGTCCTTATTCGGCGCGAGGAATGTGATAAACAGCCCGAACCTGTCGGACAGCGAAACGCTCTCGTCTATCTCGTCCGCTAGGTGGATATTATCGCCCGTGCGGCTGCTCTCGGTCTCTTTCTTAAGATGTCTGCGGTTGGTGGTGGCGTATATCAGCGTGTTTGACGGCCTTACGCACAGCGAGCCCTCTAACAGCTTTTTCAGCGTGCCAAAGCCCTCGTCATCTTCCCCAAAAGACAGGTCGTCTATAAAGATGATGAATTTAAGCGGGCTGTCCTTTACCGCCTTATATATCTCGGGCAGAGCGCTAATATCTGTCTTGTCGAGCTGTATTATCCTGAGCCTGTCGTATTCGTTTATCAGCGCCTTTATCGTAGAGGATTTGCCCGTGCCTCTGTCGCCGTAAAGCAGCGCGTTGTCCGCGGGCTGTCCCGCCAAAAAGGCGAGGGTGTTATCCACGACGAGCTTTCTTTGCGCCTCGTATTTTTTAAGGTCACTAAGCTTTATCGGGTCGGGGCTCTCTATCGGGCGTATCCCGCCGTCCTGCCACATAAACGCCTTATAGGCGGAGAATATCCCCGTGCCGTATTTGCGTATATGCTCTATGAAAAAATCCGCCGTGCAGTCAAATCCCCCGCACACATATTCGGGCAGGGAAAAGATAAAGTTGGCGGCAAATTTATCGTACAGCATATCCTTTAGCTTGTGCGCGGACAATGACGCAAGCTCTTTAAATACCGAAAGGTCGTACTGTATCGCGTACAGCTGGTGCTCGTCGCCGTCTCTGATATAGCTTTTTATCAGCTCGCAGTCACAGTGCGTCATAAGCTCGGTGATATACCCCGCGAGGGTCTTATTCTCGCTGATAAGCTTCTTCGCTATCGCGGTGTACGCCGATATTGCCATGCCCATATCGTTGTCCGACAGGCGGCAAAACTGCTTTATCAGCTCGTCCTCCGATACGTCAAAAGCGGTCAGCGACCTTAACTTGTATCTAATATCTTTCATATTATCACCATCTTATGAACAATGTCATAAATTCTCTTTTTTAACAAGCTCCAGCAGCTCATAATAATCCGACAGCGTCGACAGCGCCCCGCACCTGCGGCGGTATTCGGCGGCGTTCTTCATACCCTTAAGATACCACGCGGTATGCTTGCGCGCCTCTTTCATTCCGATATATTCGCCCTTGTCCTTTACCAGCAGCTCTATATGCTCGGTCATTATCTCTAATTGCCGCTCCTTGGGCGGGTCGGGGAGAATTTCCCCCGTGTCCAGATAATGCCGCACCTGCTCAAATATCCACGGCTTGCCGCACGCCGCCCTGCCTATCATAACAAGGTCGCAGCCCGTTTTATTGTACATATCTTCTGCGGCGTATGCACAATCTATATCGCCGTTGCCTATTACGGGTATCTTTACCGCCCTTTTCACTCTCGCGATGGTGTCAAGGTCGGCCTTGCCGCTGTATAGCTGCTCTTTGGTGCGGGCGTGGACGGTTATCGCGCACGCGCCGTTAGCCTCGGCACACAGCGCCGCCTCTACGGCGTTTTCACTGCTAAGCGACCAGCCGCGCCTAATTTTGACCGTGACGGGTATATCTACGGCGGTGCTGACGGCCTTTACTATCCTGCCGAGCAGGTCTATATCTTTCATCAGCGCCGCCCCCGCGCCGGTCGACACGACCTTATTTACGGGGCAGCCGCAGTTTATATCGATAAAGTCGGGCTTGTGCGCGGCGGCAAGTACGGCCGCCTTAGCCATAAATTCGGGCTCGCTCCCGAATAGCTGCACGGCCATCGGCCTTTCTCCCTCGGTGACGGTCATAAGCGCGTCGCTCTTGCGATCGCCGTAGCATACGCCCTTAGCGCTGACCATTTCACTCGTCACCGCCGCCGCGCCGAACCGTCGGCACATACTCCTGAACGCATAGTCCGCGACCGACGCCAGCGGCGCCAAAACCGCCGTGCGCTCAAGCCTTACGTCTCCTATGGTTATATATTTCAAATCCGAATTTCCTCTAAAAATATGTTAGGCTGTGCAAGGCACATTACACAGTAATTATATCACTTTGTGGGGAGATATTCAATACCTTTTTGTAAAAAAATTTATCAAAATTTTCCCGCCCCATCTATTTCACACACCCTCTTTACATTCCCTCGATTTTCTGCTAAAATATAATCATCAAAAGCACAAGGAGGCGGCTGTACAATGACGGCTGACGTATTTAAGATATTTGATAAAGAGTGGGCGCTGCTGACGGCGGGGGATATCGGACACTATAACACCATGACCGTAAGCTGGGGCGCATTAGGTACTTTGTGGGGGAAGCCCACCGCCACGGTGTATGTTAAGCCGATACGCTATACCCACGAATTTATGGAGCAAAACGGCGTGTTTACGCTGAGCTTTTTTACGGAAGAGTACAGGAGGGCGCTGCTTACACTCGGCACTCTCTCGGGCAGAGATACCGACAAGGTTAGCGCGTCGGGGCTTACGCCAAAGGCGCTTGACAGCGCGGTGACCTTCGAGCAGGCGCATATGACGCTTATTTGCAAGAAGATATATCGTCAGGATATGGACACAGCGTTTATGCCCGCCGACGCGGTGGAGGCTTTCTACCAAAACGAAGCGCCGCACACCATGTATATAGGTGAGGTCACCGATATTATCGGCAAGTAGGGTATGAATATCGCAAACGCAAAGACAAAGTCGCTTACCGAGGGGAGTATACTTAAATGCCTTATCCTGTTTGCCCTGCCTATCCTTATCGGCAACATATTTCAGCAGCTGTACAATGTCGCGGACACCGCCATCATCGGCAATATCTTGGGCGATAAGTCGCTCGCCGCGGTCGGTGCGGCGGCTCCCGTGTGCAATCTGCTTATCGGCTTTGCGGGAGGGCTTACTAACGGCTTTGCGGTGATAATCGCGAGGTATTTCGGCGCGGATAATGAACACATGATGAGAAAGGCGGTCGCGCTGACCTATCTGCTGTCCGCCGCGATAGCGGTCATACTGACGGCGGCGGGGCTTATCGGGCTGCACCCGCTTATGAGCGCGCTTAACACGCCCGCCGACATTATCGCCGACACCGAGGGGTATATGGCGATAATTATCGGCTGCTCGGTGTTTACAATTGGCTACAATATGCTTGCGGGGATGATGAGGGCTATCGGCAACAGCCGCGCGCCGCTGTATTTTCTCACCGTGTCCTCCGCCGCTAATATCGGGCTGGATCTGCTGTTTATAAAAGTATTCGATATGGGTGTAAGGGGCGCCGCGATAGCGACCGTGATTTCGCAGGCGTTATCGGTGGCGCTGTGCTTTATATATGCTAAGAAGAAGTGCGGCTTTCTGATATTCGACAAGGGTTATCTTAAGCGGGACAGGGCGCTCACGGCGGACCTTGCGGCGACGGGGCTGTCTATGGGACTGATGTACGCAATAGTATCTGTCGGGTCGGTGATACTGCAGGGCGCGGTTAATTCGCTCGGCACCGATATCGTGACGGCTCACACCGCCGCCCGCAGGATAGACGATATATTTATGCAGCCTATCGCGACCGTGTCGATGTCTAGCGCGACCTTTTCGGGGCAAAATTTCGGCGCGGGCAAGATAGACCGCGTGCGCAAGGGCGTAAAGTGCGGTATAGGTATCGCGGTGTGCTGGAGCGTGTTTACCGTGATAATTACGCTGATATTCGGCAAGCCGCTTATTCAGGCGATAACCGGCACCGCTAACGACTGCGTTATCTCCTCGGCTATGAGCTATATCACGCTTAACACCGCGTGCTTCTTTATCCTCAGCGTGTTGGTGGTACTGCGCAGCAGTTTGCAAGGCGTGGGCAGAAAAATAGTACCCGTCAGCGCAAGCGGGATAGAAATGCTGCTGAAGATAGTCGCCTCATCTCTCCTCGCCCCGGCTCTCGGGTACTTCGGCATATGTATCACCGAGCCTATAATATGGCTGGTGTGCGCCGCCGTTGTCGCGGTGGATTATTTTATCTTTGTGAGGAAAAGCGCGGTACCGGCAAAATAAACCGCGCCCTATATCTTCTCCGCCGCGCGGTCTAGCAGCAGCACCGCCTCGGTCTTTATCTCGCGGGAAGAATACACGCCCACGTCGGCGTATTTTAGCGCAAGCTCGGCGTCGGTTATCGCGTCGCGCAGCTCGCCCGACTGCTCGTGCATTTTGGCTGAGGCTATACGGCAGCGAGCCTTCAGCGCGGCAGCCTCGTCTGAGAGAGCCCCGCCCTCTAGCCGCCCCGCGAGCTCTTCACACGCGGGATAATCTTCGGCTAAATAGCTTTGCTTAGCCCTTATCAGGATGTCGAGCTGCGGGTCGTCGGTGTGGTCGTCCTGCGCCTGCTCCATAAGCTGACCGAAAGGGATATCGAGCCGCTGCGCGAGGTACTCGAGCGTCTTTACCGAGGGGTAGGCGTTACCGCTCTCTATGCGGCTTAGCATATTGCGGGTGATAAAGTCCCCCACAAGCTCCGACTGCGTCATCTTTCGCTTAAGGCGAGCCTCTTTAATTCTCTTTCCCAATATCTCCGCGTTCACATCTCCACCGCCTTTCGCCCTTGTTACCTATATCGTAAATAAAATTTACCCTTATCTTGATTTTAGCAGAAAGCGCGGAGAAAATCAATAGCTGTGCGGCCTTTTCCCCGTATTTTATGCCGAAACCGCCGATTTTCTCTATTATGCACAAAATGTCGGCGCAAATGATGTACATACTGACGATTTTTTAATTTGTGACCCTAATAATATTGACATTTATCGTAAGTATGGTATAATTAAGGTAAATAATAATTACACTTTAGAATAGACGAAAGGTGACATAAATGACAAAGACGCATATAAGGCTGTCGGCGCTTATCATGGCTGTGGTGCTTATGGTGGGTATACTGTCCTCCTGCAAGGAGGAAAAGGCCACCGAGGAGGTGTCGCTCTCTCCCCGCCAGATAGTAGAGCGCATATTCTCGCTCGCTAAGGCTAAAGAGTACGACGCGCTCGCCTATTACTGCCGCAGCTTTTCGCCGTACAGTATGCAGCTGTACTTTGACGATACTAAGACTGCCTACAATGCCGAGTGGACGGACACATACTCGGACACTATGTATAAGCTTTTCGACAGCTACGTGACTTATACTAAGCTTGAAGAAGATCTCGACTATGAGGACCGCTCGGCGGTGGTAAAGGGGACTTTTACCTCGCTTGATATGGACAAATTCAACGAGCTGACCGACTCGGACATAAACAACGGGCTGAAAAACGACTTTGACGCGCAGATGGAGTATATTAACTCCGTCGTGGGCGATATGAGCCTTAAGTCCGAGCCGTACGAGGTCGAGATAGAGTTTAGGTACACCGACGAGGAGTGGGTGCTGTCCGACAAGAGCTTTCTTATCCTGCTGACGTTAGGGTACTATTATAAGTAAATGGGGTGAAATTATGCTTGATTGGTGGAACTCGCTTGAGCTTGCACAGCAGATATTTTACTGTATAGCTATACCCTCGACGCTTATCATTATTATACAGGCGATAATGATAATGGTAGGCATGGGCGACGGCGGCGCGGGTGTGGACGTAAGCGACACCTCGGGGCTGGACCTCGATATCCCCGATATATCCGATACCCCCGACACCGGCACGGACATTGACATAACTGACGGCAGCAACCCGACCGACTTCGGCGTAATGCAAATATTTACCATCCAGGGTATTATGACGTTCTTGTGCGTGTTCAGCTGGGTGGGCATAATCTGCCTGTCGCTAAAGCTGCACCTCGCTCTTGCCATAATCATAGGGCTTGTGCTCGGGGCGGCGGCTATGCTCGGGGTGGCTAAGCTTATCCAGCTTACCGCGCGCCTTGCGCAGAGCGGCAATATCGACCTTAAAAAGCTGCTAGGGGAGAAGGGCAGCGTCTATATCCCCATACCGCCCTTAGGGCAGGGGCAGGGAAAGGTCACCGTCACCTCGGGAGAGAGGTTTATCGAGCTCTCCGCCGTGACCGACGAACAAACGACTATCCCCACGGGCACCGCGATACGCGTGACAGATATACGCGGCGATGTGCTCGTGGTAGAAAAGGATACATAAGGAGGATTTTTTATGCGACCCGAGATCTTAATAGGAATATGCGTTATCGCGGTGATACTTTTTGCCCTAATCATGGGCATACTGTCGCGCTATCGCAAGTGTCCGTCGGACAAGATACTTGTCATCTACGGTAAGGTCGGCAGCGACCACAACGGACAGGCGCGCAGCGCTAAGTGCATACACGGCGGCGCGGCGTTTATCCTGCCGATACTGCAGTCCTATCAGTTTATGGACTTAACGCCCATTTCGCTGAACGTCGACCTTAAAAACGCGCTTTCTAAGCAGAATATACGCGTAGACGTACCGTCGAGGTTCACCGTGGGCATTTCCACCGAGCCGAGCATTATGCAAAACGCCGCAGAGCGCCTGCTCGGGCTTAAGATGAACGAGATACAGGAGCTCGCCAAGGATATCATACTCGGTCAGCTGCGTCTTGTTATCGCGACAATGGAGATAGAAGAAATTAACGCCGACCGCGATAAATTCCTCGTGGCGGTGTCGAACAACGTCGAAATTGAGCTCAAAAAGATAGGGCTTAGGCTGATAAACGTTAACCTCACTGACATCAACGACGAGTCGGGCTATATCGAGGCTCTCGGTAAAGAGGCCGCCGCAAAGGCGATAAACGACGCTAAGAAATCCGTCGCCGAAAAGGACCGCGACGGTGAGATAGGTCAAGCTAACGCCCGCAGAGACCAGCGTATCCAGGTCGCCGCCGCGAACGCCTCCGCCATCAAGGGCGAGAACGAGTCCAAGATAGAGATAGCCCAGTCCGAGGCGTTAAGAAGAGAGCGCGAGGCGGAGTCTATGCGCATAGCTACCGCCGCTGAGGCGGTTCAGGCGGCTAAGGCTAAGGAAGAGGCATACGTAGCCGAGCAGCAAGCCGAGCAGACCCGTGCCGCCCTAGAGACCGCTACCCAACAGGCTGACATTATAGTTAAGGCTAAGATAGCCAAAGAGCAGGCGGAGATAGAGGCCGAGGCTAAGGCCGAGGTAGCCCGCCGCACCGCACAAGGTGAGGCCGACGCACTGTACGCCAAGATGGAGGCTCAGGCAAAGGGCGCTCAAGAGATACTCAGCAAGCAGGCCGCAGGTATGCAGCAGTTAGTAAACGCCGCAGGCGGCGACGCGGACAAGGCGATAAGGCTCATTATCGCGAACAATATGGAAGAGCTTATGCGCATACAGGTCGAGGCTATCAAGAATATCAAGATAGACAAGGTCACCGTATGGGACGGCGGCTCGAACAAGGACGGCAAGACCGCTACCGCAGACTTTCTGAGCGGTATGCTTAAGGCTATCCCGCCAATGGGCGAGATGTTCAATCAGGCGGGTATGGATCTGCCGAAATTCCTCGGAGAAAAAACGCCCGATACCGCCCCCGCAGAGCTTGATAGGTGATAATTTGATATAAAAGCAACCGCCCGATGTTGTAGTACGTCGGGCGGTCAGTCTGTAGAAAAAGGTCGATATAAAGCGGAAGGAAAGAGGAGTTTGAGGGGAAAATCATCAGGGTTTTCACCCTCAAGTTTAGATAAAAGCCGCTCGCAGAGCGGCAAAATCGAGGAAACCCGCTACAGCGGGTGGTCGATTTTTTGGCAGCTTGTCGGAAAATCCGACCCATAGGGAGGGTTTTTCGACAAGCTGGCCGCCCGATGTGTAAGTACGTCGGGCGGGTTTGCTGTCTGTAAGCTTTTATGTCTCGGAATACTGCGCGGCGTCGAGCGCCACCGATTTTTTCCGCCTGAAAATAACCTTAAACACCGTGCGTACAAACGGCTGGATAAAGATAAGCTGAGAGAAGAACGCGAACGGGAGATTATAGCATATCAGCTTAAGCCAGTTGGCAAGCAGCGTCAGCAGGTTAAAGTCGACCGTCGCGTAAGGGTAGTACAATACAGCCGCAAGGAAGCTCATAGCGGGGCACATAATGCCGACCGTGGCGGTGATTATCGCCGTTTCAAATATCGCGGGGTTGACGCTTTGCGGCTGCATAACACGGCACACGAGCTTAAATGATAAGGGACTTCCGAGCGTCAATTCAAGCGTATAAGCAAGGATAAACTCGATAAGCACGACGCACCATATCGGCACCCCTCTGCCGAGCACCGACACGCCTCCCATAGCGTCGATGGCGCGCAGCACGCCCGTCTCGCCCGTAAGCGCCATAAAGGTGTCGCCGTTTATCACATACAGGCTGTAGAACACATAAGCGTGTACTGTAATAAGCACCGTTATAAACGCAAACACCATTCTTTCAAATTTTGTCTGTGGCATAGATTTACCTCTCTTTGATAATTTTACTTTGATATTTTAGCATTTTTAAGCAAAAATATCAAAAGCGTTTTTAGCCGAAAATAATAAACGTACAAATTTATTATTTGGCTTTTTTGCGCAGGGAGGGGTGATATAACTTGATACAGACAAATTTTTTGCAAATAGGAGAAAAATTAAAAAAACCCCTTGACAAACCGACAAAAAAAGTATATAATAGATACGTTATCTGGGTGTGGCGCAGATTGGTAGCGCGCTACCTTGGGGTGGTAGAGGCCGCAGGTTCAAATCCTGTCACTCAGACCAGCCGGTCAGACCGGCAACATTAACGTCCCGAAGTTCTCGGGGCGTTTTTTGTTTATTCGGGGCGTTTTTTGTTTGCGAGAAATTGACGGTGTGGTGCGCTATTGGTGCCTGTTCATTATTGAATTATACTTTTTTATGGCAGATAAATCGGTAAATTATACGGTCTTACGGCAGATTTTTTGTATAATCTTACGGTAGATTATCAGCTTAAAAGGTGATATAATATAATTAGTGGGGTGTATCAGTAAATGAGTATCACATATTCAAAGCAAGCGGTTAAAGCTATTGAAAGAATGGACAGACCTACTAAGCAGCGAATTAAAGCGGCTGTTGAGGGCTTGCCGAGCGGCGACGTTAAGCCCCTGCAAGGCAGCAAGGGGAGTTATAGACTGCGAGTAGGGGACTGGCGCATATTATTTTCATATCCCGAAAAGGATATAATATTGATTGAAAAAATCGCCCCTCGAGGCGAGGTATACAAGGGGGTTTAAATATGTCACCTATCAGAAATATGCTTGTAGACGTAATAGACAGCCTGCCGGAGCAGGAGCAGCTTTTACTTTTTGAGATAGCAAAGAGATTTTTGCCGGACGACGCAGCGACCGAGGACGACCTAAAGGCGATAGCCGCGGCGCGGGACGAATACGAGCGGGGCGCGACCGTAGACCACGATAAAATAAATTGGGATTAGCGGCGCGCACAGTAAATACGATTTAGTAATCGGCGGGGATTTCTCGCCGATCGCTTTATTTATGCCCCGTTGACAAATCCACCGCTATAGTCTATAATTATATCAATACAAAGCGAAATAATACTTTTGCGAAAGGGAAAATGATGAAAAAGTTATTTGCCGTTATCTTATCCTCCTTGCTTTTGCTCACCTCCTGCTCGGGCTCCGACAGCGATAGTACAGCCATTTCCGACGCTGAAAGCTCCGCCGATAGCTCCGCCGCGCAAGCGGACACCTCCTCGGACACTGACAGTGATAATGCGGACACATCTGCTGAAAGCTCCGCCGATAATTCCGCCCCGCAATTCCCCACGGGTACCTCTCTCGACATAAGGACGCAAGCGGCTACTATGTCCTCTGACGGGGTGAATGTCTACATGCAGCAATTTGCGATAAACGCCAAAGACCACACCGTCGCTAATGTCTGCACCAAGCCCGGCTGTCAGCATAATACCGATGAGTGCTATGCGCGTATTTTAGACTGCGGCGATATCTATATTCCGTATGACGGGGGATTTATCTTTACACAAAAGTATGAGGGCGACCCCGACGCCACCGACGACAATTATCACAGCCTTATGTATATGAAAGACGGCGAGACACGGGAGCTTTACCGCAATACCTATACCAACGACTTTGAAAAGGAGAATTACGGCGACAGGGGAGCGTTTACGCTCGGCTTTTGCGTAGAGGACGGCATTTTCTGCCAAGGCCCCAACTATATATTTAAGCTCGGCTACGGAGGAGAATTGCTCGTACAGCCTATCGAGGCTCCCGAGGGGACGACAATGGGCTCGTACCACACCACCGGGGATAAAAATATATTGCTCGCCCAGTCCACGAGGGGCGATATTGTCAAGATAGACCTTGCGGCGGGGACGGTCGAGATTTGCCCCGAGCTAAAGTATACATTATACCACAACGACAGGCTGTACGGGACGGACGGCACAAAGCTTATCAGCACCGATATGTCGGGCGGCGATATACAGGAGATAGGCGAGATAAATTCTTACCGCATTGTGCTTATAGAGAGCGATAACAGCGTAGCCTATCTTCCCGAGGACGACCCGTCTAAGCTGTATAAGCTCGACCTCGACACTAAAGAAAAGGCCCTGCTTGTCGACTTTACGGCCGCCGACAGCTATACCGTCGTCGGCTATGCGGATATGTCCGACCCGTTTATCAGTTGGGTGGAATTTATCCCTAATATGGACCTTTTTGTCCTGCAAATACGCGGCGGCTCGGAAAGTTATACCGCCGTCTTGGGCATAAACGGCGAGGACCCGGTCGTATACAATACCGATATCTGAAATTTAGTGCGCTGCGGCTTCCCCGTACCTACACCGAGTACGGTCGCGCACATATTTTCAGCGGCAAGCGTTAAATTTAAGCGGCAAGCGTACTGCCGCTTATTTTTATTTAAGCGGCAAGTGTACTGCCGCTTATTTTTATTGTCTGTACCCCATTATCCTCTCCGCCTCGGCTTTCATATTCAGCTTAAGCTTTTCTCTGCGCCTGTCCTCGCCGAGCAGCTTATATATTATGCTGTTCTCGTATATCCTGCTGTATATCCGCTCGGTCGCGGTGTCGGGCGGGGTGTTTCCTGCCGTTTAATGCAAATACGCGGCGTTTGATGCAAAGATATTGACTTTATTCTCCCAATCATTTATTTTTATAGCGGAAGCATTAATTTTTCAAAGGCAGGTATTTTTATGAGGAAAAATTCTTTAGTTGTTTCAGCGCTTTTTTGCTTTCTGTCCGCGCTTTTGCTGACGTCTTGCAGTACAACTTACGGAGAGTATATCGAAATACCCGAAGAAGCCGCGGAAGACGCGCCCTTTCCCGCCGATACCGACGTAAGAGTGCGGCAGGTGAACGATTTTACCGCCGACGGAAGATATATTTACACCGGAATCTACAAAATAGATACCGTGAATAAGACTTCCGATTTCTTATGCGGTATACCCGGCTGTGCGCATAATACGACTTCCTGCGAAAGCGTTATAATGTCGGGAATACCGAGCGAAGCAACGATAAGCGGTTGTATCGCCTGCGACGGCGGGCTGCTTCAGGTGCGACCCTGCGCCGAGAAAAATGACGGCTTTCGTCTGGTCCTGAGCGAAAACGGCGAAGTAACGGAGCTTTACCTAAACACCTATACGGACGATTACGAAAAGGAAGTATACGGCACGGTCGGAGGGTTTAACCCGCTGTTTACCGACGGTGAAACGGTATACTGCTCCGGTCCTGATTACTGGTTTTCTCTGAGCCTTGACGGAAAGCTGTTGAGCGAGCCGCTCAAAAAGCCTGAGGAGATGTGGCTTTCGGGGAGTATCGCGCTTATGGAGGACGGCAGGCTTTTTTCGTCGTCAATGTCCTGTGCATGGGCGATAGACTTAAAAGAGCGCAATGTTACAAAGCTGTGCGATTTTCGGCAGAACGCAAGATCCCCCGCGTATTTTAACGGCAGGATATACTGTGTAGTGAAAAATGACAACGGTTATTCCTTGCAAAGCTGCGACCTGAACGGCGAGGATGTACGAGTCTTGATAGAGGATTTCGGCGATAATAATTTTTATTTCCTCGACGGTAAAAATAAGCTGCTGTACCTTGCCGACAACAATACAAAGCTGTACACCTTTGACCTTAGCACTAATGAAAAAACGCTGATTTTGGATATATCCGAGCGGGAAAAGTTAACGCTTTGCGGCGGCAAAGACAATGTTGAACTGTACGGTATCGGCTCGGTAGAGTATCTGCCGAATATGGAGCTTATCGCGCTGAGAGTATCCGCCGACGGCGAGGACGCTGTGATAACGTTAGGCATAAACGGGGAGGAGCCCACCTGCTACACGGATATTTTTGATAAAAAAATAACCACTGTGTATGAATGATTTTAGGGAGGGAACAACTTATGTTTTTGTTTGAGCTTAGAAAACTCATCAGGTCAAAATTGTTTGTCATAAGCACCGCCATTGTGCTGCTGATGTTCGTATTACAGCTTGCGGGCTGCATTTTTAACGAAGAGAATGTGCGCAGCGCCGCCGAGTTCGACGAATATATTAAAGCTCATCCGCTTACCGAAGAATATTTGTCCGAGCTCAAAGAGCGCAATGCAAAAGAGAGCGAGGAATATTATACCGCGCTTGGCAGCGGTTCAAATTCATATCAACTATCAAAAGATTATTTTATCGAAAGTAGTATCGTTTCTCAATCGGAATATGCCGAACAATACAAAAGTGATATGAGAGATATGGTAAAGCGCAATCTCGTTATGAGAAACGCCGAAAGCTCAGAGCGTCGCACCTTATACCAAAGCGCGGTATCAGCTTATAACACCGTAATAAAACCGGAAATAGTAAATAAAGAGGTATTCGCGGCATTCTTTTCCCCGCACAGCGATCCGCAGCTGTTCGGCGCGGTGTTGACGGCGTGGGTGGCATTGCTTACGGCTTATCTGTTGTGCTGCGAGCGCGGCGTTGTATATTCCGCACAAAAAGGCAGAGCGGCGCTTTACCTTTGCAAAATATCCGCCCTTACCGCCGTGATATTTTTATTGCTTGCGGTAATGCTGCTTACCGAGCTTATGACCGGCGCGCTTGTGTTCAAAATAGACCTTTTCGCTCCGGTGCAGTCGCATGAAATGTTGGAATATTGCCCGTATAATTTAACGGTAGCGGGGCTGTATTTTCTGACTTATTTAACGGAATTTTTCGGCTTGATGTTCGGGGTGTTTATTACTTCTCTTGTTTGTATACGAGCGGCAAGCCCCGTTCGCGGGACGGTCGTCGGGCTTATCCTCGGCGCGGCGGCTTATGCGGGAACGGGATATATAAATTACCTGTCCTCTATGTCGGGCGAAACGGCGGAGCTTGGCAATACGCTGAGAATGTTTTTCCCACTAAGTCTTACCGACGTTATGCCGTTTATAAGCAGGTTTGATCATACTCTGCTGTTTACGGCCGCAGTACCGAGATTTGCCGTAACTATGGCTGTTACCGTGATCTTTGTAGCGGCGGCGATAATAATATCTGCAAAGCTATACGGAAGGAGCGCTGATATAAGATGGAAAGCAAAACTCTTATCTTTGATAAAGTCACCAAAAGCTACGGAGGCTTAAACGCCTTGGACAGATTTTCCGCCGAACTCGGGCTCGGAATATACGGTCTGCTCGGTCCTAACGGCAGCGGCAAGTCCACGCCGATGAAGTGTATCGCCGATATTATCCGTCCGACTTCGGGCAGGATAACCTATGGCGGGGAGGATATATATTCGCTCGGCGCGGATTTTCGCAAGGTGCTCGGCTTTATGCCGCAGGATATAGATTTTTACCACTCTTTTACCGCAGCGGACGTGATAAAATATTTCACGCTGTTAAAAGGCGGAAAATACAACGCCGAAACTGTCGAACAGGCGCTGGACGGGGTAAATCTTCTCTCCTCGGCGAAAAAGCGCGTAGGCGGCTTTTCGGGCGGAATGAAGCGGCGGCTCGGCATCGCGGTGACGCTTATCGGAGAGCCGGAGGTGGTGATATTCGACGAGCCCACCGCGGGACTTGATCCCGAGGAACGCGTCAGGTTCAAAAATCTTATCCGCGAAATGGGCAAAACCCGCACCGTGATACTCGCCACTCACATCATTTCGGATATAGAGGCGGTGGCGGATCATACGCTGTTTATCAAAAACGGACAGCTTATCCGAACGGTGGTGAACGATAAGAATATCCAAAGCCACACCGACGCTCTTGAAGAAATGTATATGTCAAGCTTCGGGCAAAAGGCGGACAGCCATGAAGAATAATATGCACGGCGGTACGGCACGGCTGCTCGGTTTTGAGCTTAAAAAGCTGCTGACAGCGGTGAACATAATAGTTTTCCTTGTACTTATGCTGATAAAGCCGTTAATGATGCTATGGTACTACCCGCCGGAGTATGATTTTAACCTGAATTTCTACCGCGAATATACCGAAACGTTGTACGGAGAGCATACCCCCGAAAAATCGCAGTACATACTTGACGAGCGGGCGAGGTTGGACGATATAATTTCTAAAGAGCGGGAAATGGCGGACGCTTTTACCAATGGAGAGCTCACTGCGGAGGAATACGACCGTTACAACACCGAGCTTATCCGCGCAAGTAACCGCTATCCCGCTTTTGAAAGAGCGGCGGCACATTGTGAATATTTTGATTCGCTGTCGGAAAGCGGTAAAACGCCATGGTGGTTTTACGAGCTCCCGCTGTCGGAATTTCTCGCGGGCTTCGGTGCCGATCCGCTGTTTTTAGTATTTATTATCGTGTTCGGGCTGAGGTTTTTCAGCGCGGACGAATTATACGGCATGAGCCTGTCGGTGGGCGCGACCCCTTACGGCAGGCAAAAGCGCAGCGCCCTCGGCATTGCCGCGTTGGTGATATTCTGCACGGTCGGGTGCGTTATTTCAATGGGCTTTGATATGCTGAGCCTTGTCATGCGCTGCGGCGGGGAATATTTCAATATGCCGATATGCAGCATGGAAATTTTCGCAGACTGCGGGTATGACGTCACGGTATTGCAATATCTGCTGCTCATATTACTGGTAAGAATAACCTGGAGTGCGGCGCTGTGCGTTATTCTGCTGACTGTCAAGCGCCTTGTAAAGAACACCTACGCGAGCCTTGCGGTATCTGCGGCAGTGATATTTATCCCGCTCGCTGCGGCAAAAGCGCTGCCGGATTGGCTTAAGACTATGCTTGCAGGCGCGCAGCTGACAGGCTTTGCGGTGGCGGAAACCTCGCTTACTTTAAGCGTTATCGCGGCTGCGGTTACCGCTGCTGCGGCGAATTTTGCTATATACCTTTTGCAAAGAAAAAATCTTAGTGTATAAAAACATCGGCACAGCTTCCGCCGTGCCGACTTGTTTTATTATCGTAAGTATTACTTAAAATACCTCTTAAGCAACCCCTCGAATGCCTTTCCGTGTCTTGCCTCGTCCTTAGCCATCTCGTGGACGGTGTTTTTTGACTAAATTTAGGATAAGCGAATATCTTTTTCATATTCATACCTACAAGTTTACAGTGATTTCAAAACTTTAAAACTGTAAACAAATATTGTATTTTTACAGACGAAAAATGACACGAGCTATTGATATTTTAGTAAAAATGTGGTATAATACAAGCATGTGTAATTCGGATGACTTTTTTGTCGAAAGGTTTGATAATATGAACGATATTGATATACAAAGCGAAACTGTAATAGAGATAGTCGTAGCGCAATATGAAGATCTCGCATTTAATTTACGGCCTGAGCTTTTTCAAAAAACTCTTATACTTAAACATCAAAACGACAATCCTTATGATCACAATGCCGTCATATTAGTTACCGATGATGGGGAAGAACTCGGCTTTCTTCCCAAAAGCTATGCTTACTTATATGCTCAAGCAATAGATAGTGGAAGATATGCTTTTTCTGTTGATATATTAAAAGCAGACCTCGATCCTGAAACGCCAAAACTTATAGTTAAAATTAATTGCGAATTGGTATGCCGCAAAGAGGAAGAAATAGAATCCGATATCCTCGGTTTTGTTCAGAATATAGTTAATGTTTATGATCAAACAACAAAAGAATATCTTACATTTATTTATTCTGACAAGGTTAATGTTGAAGAATTATTATCAGTGTTGGATAGGGCTCGATTAGTACAAAAGTTGCTTTTATGCTCAAAAGATGTCATTCAAAACCATGCAATTAAGCCGAATGCAGACAGCATTATTCCAATCACTAAAGAGTATACAGATATTTATCTCAATAAATTGCAGACGGATATTAGTGACGTCTTGAAGAAGATACAAAAAGCGTATAATGGATCTCTCGATATTGATGATGAGGAAGAATACCATCGTGTACAGAGTGAAATTCGTGAAAGAAGAAAGAGATTTCGCCTATATGATGAGCTTTTAGTATCCCTTATCGATGTTGCTCAAGATTATGTCGATATAACCGCACAAATAAATACGCCGCTCCTTAATAATCATGACGCTGAAAAGAAAAAATCTGCTCAAGAAGAAGCAAATGTATCAGCCTATGAATATGATGACACTCAATTTGTTTCGGATATAACGCCGGAACTTGAGACTGACGTTTTACCTGACCGACCTCAGCTAACGGAACAGGCATTCTTTGACTGGCTCGTATCTGTGGGTGGCTTGACCGACACGACAGCTAAGCAATATATATCAAACATACATAGCATAGAAAAACTATACCAAAACATTTTTGGCATAAGGCAAAATATTCTCGGTGCGACATCTACAGATAATGCCGCAATTATAATAGAGGCGCTTATTAAGAGAAGCGAGTATATAGACGCTAACGATCGAAGGCATAACGGCTTTAGCATATCTTTAAGTAAGTTCGCCCAATTTGCCGATATTTCTGTTTTAGGGCTTAAAAATACATCAGATAAGAAGCATTATCAGCCGCCCGTAAGTACGCTGCCTTATATTGTTAAAACAGTGGATTTTGAAAATCCTCATAACTGCACTTACTATAAGCCGTGTGTGTTTATTTTTAACGAACGGCAATATTCTGTGAAAAGCTGGTTTGATTTATATAAACAATTTCTTATCCTGCTATATGCTGATAATACATATTCCGACATAATAAAAAGCTTGAACGGAAGGTCAATATACGGTCATCGCATTGATTTTACCGATAAAAGTAATAGCAATAAATTGCGCAGACCGATAAGAGTATCTGAAAATTTCTTTGCAGAAGGCAACTTATCTGCTGCTGATATAATCAAGCATATCAAATGTTTGATGGAGCTTTGCTCTATTGGCGATGAACAAATGATCATAAAATATTCCGCACAGGAAGAAGATAATGAAATTGTTTTGCCTGATGGTTATAATGATGATGTAACAGCCGACCTTAAGCCGCCTTCCGAAATTTCGACTTCTGAACAAAAGATTGATCTTGATTATGATCAAGAATTGACCCGGGCAAAGGATCCAAGCATAAATGCTGAAAATTCTCCTGCATCTGTTCTTTTCACTCCAAACACCGTAAAACCGTTTGTCTTGGGTGATGCTCTGGTCGAAATATTGCTAACCGATGCGCCCGAGGTTACTAAATATTGCGAGCATAAGGGCGGTATTTCTACAAAGAACCTCCGTGAGCTTATCAAAAAGTATTACGGAAAAACAATAGACTTGTTTGAAATGGCTAAGATCCTGTTGGTGGATAAAAGGTTTCAGTTGGTAGGCAAAGGCTGCTATATTGTGAACAAAGCATTGATCTCCCAACAGGACGTCGAGCCTGAGAACATTGAAAATAACCGGTCTGAGGATATTATTTCCGAACCTGTTCATACAGCTTCTCCTGTCTTTATACACGAAGAACCAACAGCAGATTGTACTTTTGATCCCAAAAATGGCGCGGCGTTGACAATAGATGCAATTATTGAAGTGATCAACGAAAACATAGATGCTCTGCAATATGAGGATGGATTTGGAGCATATGAAGTAAAGTCGCTGCTTTCTCATAAGGGCTACACTAATGTGTCAGAAGATGAGATCGAAGCGTTAATGTCCGGGTGCTCTGAGCTTTGTGGGACGGAGGACGGCTATTATACTCTTGTCCGGGCCGAGAAAAAAACCGAAGCATCTGTAGGAGCTTCTGATAAAGCTGAAGATTATACAAAAGATCCAATGAAAAATGCTGCAGAAACTCCAATTACAAAGACCGTTGAGTATGAGCCGCCGAAAGAAGACTCTGACGCAAGAAATGTTATTCTTAGGCTTAACGGAAATGTGATCAGGGCTTACGATTATTCCGATGCGTTGAATAAGGTATGTGAGTTTTCTATCAACTGCAAGCCGTTTAAAATGGCGCGTATGAACGAACAAGATATTCTGCTGCATGGAAACAGCGTTTTTTATCGAAAGCCGGTGCCTGTAGACGGTTGTAACAGGTTGTCCAACGGATTACAGATAACAGCCGTTTCCACGCTTTCTGATTTACAGACGATTACATCAGCGGTAAAAAGATATTGTCAGATAGATGATGATATGATAACTATTATTAGTCGGTGAGGAGATTTATAATGGGAAATTTAAATGAGATTAAAGTACAGCTTGATAACTATTATCAAGAATATAAAGATAATAAGAATACATTAAATGGCGGAAAAACTAAAGCTGTGGCTCAGCTTGTTACGGACATTATGTTATCAAAAGACGGAAGTCTGCATGATGTTGCGGTCGAGCTTGCAAGATTTTCGGCGGAAGTTTCCGTACGTTTTTTTGAAGATCTTACGAAAGTCAAGACGCTGCCTTTACACGCTGTAGAAGATATATTGAGTGAATTTCTTGCAACCGACACCGAAGCAAAATTATCCCAATACTATGTTTCTAAATTTGCGCCCGCTATTGTTTCAACAATAAAATGTTATAAGGAGGAATCTTATCATTCTTCTATTCTGCCGAAGTTGGTTGAGTTTATAGCCGGCTTTGCTGCTAAATCCGACAGAAATAAAAGTAAATTTTATAATCTTATCAATAACAGCGCAGGAGAGATTTTCCTGCTTGATTATTCAAATATAAGCAAAAAGTCCTTGATAAACATATGGAATGTAATAAACAGCATTTATCCGGATCTAACGAAAGCGAAATACGAACATCTTATCACCGAATGGGGTAAGAAATACGGTATTATCAAAACTATGGGTGTCGATGCTTCTGTTAAACAGGATAGTTCGGCTAATATAGAGCGATCTGTTGTTTCTAAACAAGAGCTGACCGAAGCAGGCAAACCTGTCAAAAAGAAAAATTCGGCATCAGCAGATAAACCCTTGTCCGCTTTAGATATAAAGGCTGATACATCATCTAAAGATAATTCCGACCCACCAACTGCTTTAGATAAAGCACATACAAGAAAGAGCACCGATAAAGCGATATATGAAAGCATAAAAAGTGATATAAATAAAGAGCAGGAAGCGATAATAACAGCTTTTACCGGTATGATCTCACCTATCGGCAAGATGCTTGAATCCATTAAAGGCGAGATAAATAAGAGCCGCGAAATAGGCATCGAGAATGAATCATTAAAAGCTAAAATCGCTCATTTAGAGGATCGGTTATTTGAACAGAAAGCCGAATACCAAGCTGTAAATCAATCTTTAATGGCTGCCAAAACCGAAAATGATGAACTTAAAAGCAGGATTTTATCTCTTGAAAGTCAGATTTCGGACCTTGACAACAAGCTGAATGACGTGTATAAGATAAACAGCCGCGAGTCATCGCTTGAAGCAGAGAAGGTGCGTTCAGAACTTAAAAAGGCGTTTGCTTTTTTATACGAAGATTGGCTTGAATATGAGTTTTCGGATGTTAGTGAGGAGAATTATGAGTCTTTACAGGCTATTATAAAAAAGATTTTCCGCTCGTTGGAAAGAAACGGAATAGACTTTAAGGGGAATAACTAATGAAAAACGGATCATATTACGGCATCGATTTTGGAACGACAAATACATCGGTCTACTTGTATAATTATGAACAGGGAAAGGGTTCACGAGAAGCCGGATACGGTACAGACGGAAAAGATATTACTCCGTTTAGTTCTTGTATAGCAATATCGAAGACGGCTGATAATGATATTAAATACGGTCGTGAGGTCAAGGAAAAAATAAACGAATATGCTGACGATTATAAGATCGTTACATCGTTTAAGTCGCTTCTCGGAACTGATCACGAAATCGCAGTAAATAACGTAAGATACAACGGAAAAGTATTAGTGTACCTTTTTTTGAAATATGTTAAGAATACATTAGATGCCGTAAGACCTGATTTTAATAAAGCGGTATTCTCTATCCCTGTTGATTTTTCCGCTAAAGCAAGAACAGAATTATTAGAAGCAGCGGAGCTTGCGGGCATTAAGGTTAAAGGCTTTGTAAGTGAGTCCTCAGCCGCTTATATCTCAAAAGTCAAGGATATTAAGGCGTTTTCTAAAGTTATGGTTATTGATTTCGGCGGCGGTACGCTTGATTTGAGTATACTTGATCTTAAACATAACTGTGTTTTTGAGGATGCTGTTTATGGTATAAAATTCGGCGGCGACGATATAGATAAAGAGCTTGCTCTAAGATTGATGCCTAAAGTTTATCCCGGTGTATCCTATGAGGAGCTTGAATCACGCAAAAAAGACAAGCTCATGAATGAAGTGGAGCGTATGAAAATCGAATTTTCCGAATACGATGATTATACTATGACTTTAGGAGAGGGGTCCCGACCGGTTGACATAGATTATGATACGTTCTCGGATATAATCACCCCGCTAATTACCGAAAACGTGCTTAATTCCATTCTAAAAATAATGGAGAAAGCTAATGTCAGCCCCGAAAATATAGACACTGTTATCCTTGCGGGCGGTTCAAGCGGATTAAGACCGTTTGCGGATATTATCCTTTCATTGTTTGGCGAGGATAAAATCATTTTTGACAATGAGAATAATCGGTATCAGTGGATCGTTGCTAAGGGAGCGGCTATAACATCTGCGATAGATTGTGATTACAGACTTGGTGATGATATTTGTGTTTTGTTGAGTGATGGGGAAGTTTACCCTGTTTTGAAGAAAGATAAAAACAAGGTCGGAGATAAAAGCGACCCTATCTCATTCTCTTTGACTGCCGATTCTTATGATGCACATTTTATATTTACCGATTCTACAGGTAAAAACCGTTATGCTGTTATATCGGTAAACGCTAAAGGGTTCGTAGATGAGAAGTTCGATTTATCGGTAGAAATAGGAAAAGACCAAATAGCTAAAGTCGACATAAAAAACGACTATATGGGCTCTGACTATCATGTTCATCATGAAATCAATAAGCTCAGATTTTATTATGATTTGAAAGATATCGAGGATTAATTATTATGAATGGATCTAATATCAGTATAGTTTCAAATATTTACATAAGAAGTAATCGCGATATCACAAAGGATAAAAAATACACCGGTAAGATAACAGGAGCTAAACTGCTAAAAAATATTCGTCAGAATTATGTGGGACTTGCGTCTATCGCTTTAAATGAAGTTCAGGAACGAATATTGTCCGGAAACCAAATATGTTCATTGGCTAAAAATGGCGAAATGTCATTTGGACCGGTGATGATAGACGGCGTCCTTTGCTGGCAAAGCAGATGCGAATATGTTGAATGTCCCGGATTTGATGGCTGTGTCCCTAAAGCTGTTACTCGTGAACCTGCGGCGGAGGATGAAACCGAGGAGAAAAAAAGTTTAAAGGAGTTCTTAGAATCTCTCGGGATAATAATACAAGATGATAACGTTGTGTTTGAAAGAGATAAAAACACAATTAAGGTTGAGGAAAGCTCAAAAGAATATTTCGCTCCTAAAGAACATACTGTTGAAGAAATTCGCGAAATTAATAAACGGTATATTGAAATAACCACACCCGATCGCATCATTACGGCACCGCTGAATTCTCACATTATACTTAATTCGGGACCGGGAACAGGAAAAACATACACTATCATTCAGCGCTTAATTTATCTTCTAAAAAATAATCTGTGCCCCGCAGATGAAATATACATCTTATGTTATACCCGTTCAGCAAAGAGAATCATCGAAAGTAAGATAGCACAGGCTGTTGATAACGGCATGATCGAGCCGTCTGCAAAAAGCATCTGTGTGCTGACATTTGACTCGTATGCTACATATTTTCTTATGGCTATGAAAGAACAGGGAATTGTTAAAGAGCAATTTGAGAGTTATGAATACAACGACCGTATTAAATTGTTCAATAAATATATTTCTGCTGAAGATTTTGAGGGCGTCAGCTACTTTATAGTTGATGAAATACAGGACCTTGTGAACGAACGTGCCGAGATGGTCCTAAAAATATTGAATAATCTTAAATGCGGCTACTTGCTTGCGGGAGACCGCTGTCAGTCGATCTATGACTATGAAGCTGATGAAGATGCGACAGTTGATTCTGTAGAATTTTACAAAAAGGCTGAGATGCAGTTTCCGGATGATATGCTCCGATACGAAATTACTGTCAACAGAAGACAAGCTCCCGAGCTTGCTGAAGAGGCTGCAAAAATGCGTAAAGTGTTGCTTAATGACACTTTTAAAGATCAGAACAAGTATGCTGACAGTGTAATATCGCACTTTTCAGGAGGAATAAAGATCGAATCGTACATAAAAACGCTTGAGAAAGCGCCGACTGTTTCTACAGCCATTCTCTGCCGAAATAACGGCGAGGCTGAGTATATCAGCGGATTGTTATGCGAGAAAGGCATCGTTCACATTCTAAACAGGGGCGTTAATAACGTTCAGCCGCTTCCTCGTTGGATAGCAGATGTATTTTGGGATTATTGCCTTGATACTATAAGCAAAGCCGCCTTTATTGAGAGATTGGTTTTAAGGACTGAGTTAAAATCGGATCCCGAAACACTTTGGAAACTTTTGTGTAAACTTTCAAAATCAAAAGATAATGCTGAAATAAGCATTCCGGCTTTGACTTCCGCTCTTACTATAACCAATAATATTCCTTCCGAGCTTTATGATGAAGCACCTATGCTGACTGTTTCAACCATACATAAGGCAAAAGGTAGTGAATTTGATAGAGTAATTCTTATCGAATCATATATTAAGCCTTCTCCCGACAGCGCAGAAGAAGCGAGAGTGCGATATGTCGCACTGACTCGTCCCAAGACGCAGTTTATTACTATGAAGAAAAACTCGAAGTATTTTAAACGTACTATGTCGGGAAGGGTGATTGAAACGGGACTGTATAATGTATATAAAACAAGTGATCGGTATTGCAAGTGCATAACTGTGGGATTGACCGGAGATATTGATAATAATTCGTTTGTGGCCGGAGAGTTCAATACAATACTTGATTTACAGGAGTATATCATTCATAATATTAGGTTGTATGACAAGCTGACGGCTAAGCGTTCACCTACTACCAAGCTGTACGAAATATTTCATAAAGACCGCTATATAGGCTGTTTTTCACAAAAAATTGTTGACGAACTTGAAGCCGGTATAAGGTTAACGGACTATAAGAAGAATCTTCCCGACAGATTAGAAAACCTCTATGTTAGCGGTATTACTACAGAAATACTGAAACAATTCAGCGAAAATGTTCCGAATGAGTATCAAAAATCAAGGATGTGCTTTGGTATTCAATTAACGGGACTTGCTAAACTTGTATTTGAAAAGAAGTGATGATATGTCGAACTATTCTGAGTTTTATAGCGCGATAGATGATATTACAGATCATCTCAGAACCGATTTTATCGGTCCGATTGAGGATAAAGAAGAATTAGAAATGGAGGAGCCGTTAAGTCGTTATTCACTTGGGATTCTTTGGGCACGACCGAAGAGCAAAGAATCTGAACCAAACGATATGGATAGCGCTGAGGAAGAAATGTTTGAAGATATATCGAACGACAGCGAAGAGCCTAAGGATATTAGTGTTTTTAAGCCGTCAACTATGGGCGTTTCTTTTGTGGTGTACTCGAACGAAATATTGAATATCGACTTTATTTATGCCGTATATCATCATTCGGAAAAGATGATAACAGATAATGACAAGGAAGTAAAAAGACATTATTATACAAGAGAAGCTAAAAAATTTCATACAAATGTTATTGTTCCGAATGAAGTGTGTAATAAAATAATTTCCGGAAAGGAAAACGGCGATATAATCCTATATTTACATGTTAGAAAGATCAATAATGACAGCAGTGAGCTTGTAACGGTGTCTGTTCTTAACAAGCGCAAAGCAGGGACCCATTTTATAGAAGTCAACGAAGGCGCATTGTTTCAGTGTGTACTGTCCATTAAGAGCGGTCAAGGATTTGTGCCTATATACGGAAGAAAAACGCATAAAACTTTTGAAGACGAAAAAAACGATATGCTCTATGATTGTGTAAACAATTATTCTCAAGGTCACGGCTGTTCGTCTGTTCACATTGAAAATCAAGGTATTGTAACAGAAGTGAGGAGTGAGTTTGTTCCGCAATATAGAATGTTACAGATGATGCCGAGATTATTGGACAATTCGGAATATCTTTATATGAAATATTGGAGAGAAGCTGATAGAAGTGCGGCTTGTTATATGCTCGATGACTTTATTATGCAGTATCGGCAGTGGTATGCCGAACTTAATAAGAAATCCGAGCTTATCGCTAAATATCCGGATGCTTCCTCCGGATCTTTTGCAATGATCAAGCAATGCATTAACCGTCTTTGCACTGGTGTAGAAATACTCAAAAATAATGATATTGCTTGGAAATCGTTTGTTTATATGAACGAAGCTATGCTTTTACAGCGTGTTAAAACAAAGCATTGTTCTCCCGATATAGTAAGTTGGTATCCGTTTCAGATGGCTTATATCCTTCAAATAATACCCGATATTGTCGATGATACTTCTGAATTTCGTAACTATGTCGATCTTCTGTGGTTCCCTACAGGCGGCGGTAAAACAGAGGCATACCTCGGTCTGTCTGCGTTTTCTATATTTTTTAGAAGGCTAAGCGGTGATGATAAAAAAATGAATGGTGTTACTATTATTATGAGGTACACTTTGCGTCTTCTTACGCTTCAACAGTTTGAAAGAGCAACAGCCCTTGTCTGCGCTTGTGAACATATGAGAAATAAGTACGATATTCCGGGGCGCGAGATTTCCATAGGATTGTGGATAGGTTCGGGAATGACGCCTAACCATATTGAAGATGCTTCTGAAACGTTAAAGAAAATCCGTGAGGACTCAACTGCTGCAATATATGATGCAAATCCTATGCAGATCACCAAATGTCCTTGGTGCGGTGCCCGGATCGATGTAGGCGGATACGAAATCATAAGCGACGGAATGAATATTTCCTGTTGCAATAATCCCGAATGCGAATTTCATAGTCATTTACCTATCTATGTAGTTGATGATGACATTTATCGTATGGCACCGACATTTATCCTAAGTACTGTAGATAAATTTGCAAGAATAACTTGGGAAGAACAGGCGGGAAATTTGCTCGGCGCGAACGGTTGTAACCCGCCCGAGCTCATTATACAGGACGAGCTTCATCTTATCTCGGGTCCGCTTGGCTCTATCACAGGCATATACGAAATAGCTATTGAGAATATATGCAGACATTACGGAAAAGTCCCTAAGATAATTGCATCGACCGCAACTGTAAAGAATGCCGCCAAACAAATAAAGATACTATACAATAGAAATATGATACAGTTTCCACCTAACGGATTATTACACACCGATTCGTTTTTTGCTATCGAAGCTGATGAGTCTAAACGTCCTGCAAGAACTTATCTCGGAGTTTGTTCTATTGGCTCGGGAACATCTGAAATGCTCATAAAGACCTTTGCCTTATTGACTTTTATGAAGCATTTATACAGGCTGCAAGGCAAGCCGACGGATATTATAGATCAGTTCTATACATATGTGGGTTACTTCAATTCGCTGAAAGAGCTTGGTTCAAATTCAATAATAATATCAGATCGTATCAATGCGGAGATAAAGTATCTTGCAGCCTATAAGTTCAGAAAAGAAGCTGAAAGCGTAAATTTGAAAGTCGATTGTGCTAATGCCGATATACCGTCATATTTCAGAAATAATGAGCTTACAAGCCGTAATTCGGCTAAGGAAATCAAGTCGGTTCTTGAAAGACTTGCAAATAGATACACGAGTGACAATTGCTTTGATTATATTATGGCTTCAAATATGTTGTCTGTCGGCATAGATATCGACAGGCTCGGAGTTATGTGTGTCTATGGTCAGCCAAAATCCAATTCAGAGTATATCCAAGCTACAAGCCGTGTCGGAAGAACAAACCCCGGTCTTGTTATCTCCGTCTACAATAATATGAGATCGAGAGATAAGTCTTATTATGAGCAGTTTTGCCGCTATCACAGCATGTTTTATAAATACGTTGAGTCTACAAGTGTTACCTCGTATTCTCCTCGCGCGATCGAAAAAGCTTTACACTGTGCCATGATGGCTATTATAAGGCATACTATCCCAAAATATAATCCGAATGAAAATGCTCGTAAATTTATCAGGAACGATGAAGCGGTAGAACGCGTTAAGCAAAGTATACTCGCCCGTGTCAATGATATAGAACCCCGTATCACAGATTATGCGGATAAATGGCTAAATTATTATTTGGATAGCTGGAGTGACCTTGCTGAAAGTTTGCCGAATAAATTGGTGTTTTCGGATTATCATAATGAAGACGTAGCTCTATTCCGCAGTGCGGATAATCAGAACGTTTCAGATATACCCTCGATCCTTAATTCTGTAAGAAACGTTGAGCCGACAGTAAATATTTATTTTGTAAAGAGATAGGGGGCTAAGAGATGTCAAAGCCTACATTTAGAAAAAAAGCGAACGACGCCGACGGGACTATTTCCAAATTTTCAAGTGAAAAGATTTCTGTCGGCGATATACGGAAAACTCAGCTGATAACAACTTTTGGCGTCGGTTCTATTGTCGATTTTAAAGACGATACTGTTGTTATAGGTTCTACAGACGATTGGGATCATAATTCCAATGATATGGAAGAAGTTGAAAACAGAAAAATATACAACGAAAATCTGTCGGTTATAACAGGAGCAGAATATTTCTTGATGCCGAGAACCTCTCGAAGTACTAACGGCTTTTCTAATGGCAAGAATATTGTTTCATATGTTTTTCCCGAAAAGCTTCATTGTTCTCGATGCGGTAACATTTATGATTTTCGAGAATTAGATGTTAAAAACCGTCACAAGTGTCCGCAATGTGGCAATAATATCAACGCTTCACGGTTTATTGTTGTTTGTCCTAAGGGGCATATGGATGATTTCCCTTATGACTGGTGGGTACATAACGGAAAGCCCTGTCCGTCCGGAGTTAAGCCTCCGAGAATAAAAATGATAAATATCTATAACAGAACAGATATTGATAGTCTAAGACTTGAATGTACCGAATGCAAGGCTACAAGAAGTATGGTGCAGGTGTTCTCTGAAAATGCCCTCTCGGAGTTTAAATGCACTTGTAAGCACCCACACTTTAAGGATTCTTATGCGAGAGCGCAGTATGGCTGCCATGAAAAAATGAGGGCAAGATTGCGCTCTGCTTCAGGTGTGTATTTCCCAATAACTAAAGCAGCTTTGCTTATCCCGCCTTGGAGTAAAAAAGTAGCTAATTGTATTCAAAAAAATTACAGAATATTAAAAACTGTTGAAAAAGATAATATTGCGTACACAATAAGGCAGGTTCTTGACGATAATAGTATTCCGGATGACGAGATCATGCGTTCATGGAATGCGATAAAATACTCAATGGAGCGCAAAGAGCAGCGCTCGGAATTATCTGTTTTTGAAGATGAATATGTCGTTCTTTCAAAAGAAGAAAATCAAAATGAAGATAATTTCTCGTCATATTCTTCTTCGGTTCCTGAAAAGTATAAACCTTATTTTGATCAAATTGCAGTAGTTGACAGGCTTACTGTTACTCAGGCTTTTACCGGCTTTACCAGAATAACTCGTAACGAGATGAACAGCGTAGCTATATCTCAATACCCTAAGTCGTGGCTGCCGGCGGTCGAACTGACGGGAGAAGGTATCTTCATAAGATTAAATAAGGATAAAGTGTCAAAATGGAGAAAGGCTAATTCTTCACATTATAATATGATGAGGAAAGCAATGGAGGACAATAAATTTACCTTTGATACTTTTTCTGAAACCTATGTTATGTTACATACTTTTGCACACTTATTCATTCGTGAAATATCCAATGTCTGCGGCTATAGCGTTGCTTCTATCAGAGAGAAAATATATAGTGAGATCAAAGATAATGACGAAGTCGGCATGTGCGGTGTACTTGTTTATGTTTCGTCATCAGACAGTGACAGCAGTCTTGGCGGACTTATCAGTGTGGCGGATAATCCTGATGTATTTGAAGAAATTATGGATAGTATGCTTGAGCGAGCAAGCTGGTGCAGCAGTGACCCCTTGTGTATTTGTTCAAAAAAGCAAGGATATAAAAATCTCAATTATGCTGCCTGTCATGATTGTACTCTGCTTCCGGAAACATCTTGCGAACGCTTTAACTGTTTCCTTGATAGAGCCTCAATTGTCGGTCTGCCCGACAATCCCGATTTAGGCTTCTTTAAATGAGATTATATAATCTCGGCGTCATCGTTAAGCGTAGTATCCGAACGATATAATATACCTGCTCATATCAGGTGTTATCACATATCAAAAAGCTTTTTCAGCTCTGCTTCCATAGTCCCGTTCTTGGCAAATTCAAGCGTATCGCAAAGCTTTATATTATGTTTGTTAATGTGGGTCTTATCGCTGAACCCCAAAACATACCTCAGGCAAATTCGGTATATTATTTCCGTAGGAGCGCAGCCGTACACCTGCTTTGCGAAAATGTGATTAAGCCTCTCGCCGTCGTCGGGGTATAACTCTTTCATACGCTTGCTCTGATACAAGCGCGTTACTATCTCGGTTATATACATTCCCGACTTCATATAAAGGTCGGCAAAGGTCGCATCGGGGTCGTCAAAACAGCCCGGGTTTTCCTGTTCCAACTTGTCTGCCATATCCTTTACAACCTTTTTGGGAGTGAATATCTGGTTCGTGCGCTGCGGGGGAATATAATCGAAAATATCGCCCTTGCGGTCAGGCTTGAAATAATCAGCCAGCTCAACGCGTTTTTTCATAAATTCTCCGACTGCGTCGTTAAACACAACTTCGTCAAACAAATGCCCGTCAAAATGCCGCACTTCGCCGCTTTCCGTTGTATAATCTCCGCCGTCGCGCAACAGGCAAAACTGCTCGAGCGTTACGCCTTGCCCGTTCTGCGGATTTACGGTAACCTCCCAGAACACTTCTTTCGGCACGAGTTTGTCAAAATTCGCGAGCGTTGTATTCTCGTCGCCGTACGCCATAAGGAACGCGGGAATTGTTCTTGAAAATCCGCGCAGGTGGTCGCGCACATTTCCCTCGATCTCGTCTTTTTTGTTTTTCAGCTTTTCGGTTTCAACCGTTTCAACTATTGTTTCCGCAGCCTTTTTCACCGTTTCTTCGCTGTGAAGCTTCTCGTTGATACTGTCCACCATATCGCGGTAGCCCTGCTTGCGGCGCTCGCTGTAATCTTCATCAATTTTCGTAATATCCTCCATTGTTGCGCCCGCCTGCTGTGCCTTCTTTATCTTCTCGTCACGTTCTTTGGCAAGCTGGTGGTCGCGTATGGTATAATTGCCGTATTCGTGCGTTACAACAGCGTTTGTCGTATCTTGGATCTTCCGCTCAAGGTGATTTTGCGTAGATTTTTTCAGATCACTTCCGTATTGCTCCATAGCGGTATCCATAAGAGTTTGCGTTATGGGAGCGGCAAAAGTTTTTTGCAGTTCTTTGAGTTCATCTCTCTTGTGTTTTTCAGTCAGTTCAACCTTGCTTTTAACATCTTCAACAGCCGCCGTCAATTGATTTTCAATAGCACCGTAGACCTTACCGCCGAAAAGCTGATTTTCCACACCTATAATTTTTTCTTTCGACACCTCAACCTCTCCGTTATCATTCAGCGAAAGCTTTTCTTTAGTGCTTTCGTCAATATCCGCGGGCGCGAGAGTTTTCGGCTGTTCAAGAGCCTGCATATTGTTGATAATGTCGATGATCTCCTTCGGCGCGCCGAAAATTCCGCTGATATTTGCGAACAGGAAATTTGACATAAACCCGCGCTCCACAACCTCTCTTGCGTGGATATGGCGCGGAATTGTCAATACCTTTTCCGCGTCAAGCTCGATCATTGCGCCGTTATCGTCCTCGCCGTACACGGGGAAGAAGTTCAGCAGTTCTCTTACGTTGTTTCTGCGGCTGTCAAAATCGCCCTTGTCGCCCGAAGTTTCGGGAATTAAGTCGTTGGCAAACTGCTCAAAAATAGTAAGCGTCCGCGCGGGGTCAAAGTCGAAAACATACGCGTTCTGCTTTCTGAAAGTGTTGCCGTCCTTGTCGGTGAACAGGCACGGATTTTGCGCGCGGAAAGCCGCCTGCATATAAAGCGCGGGGCTTGACATATTCGACAGCATAAGCACCGCCGTCCATTCGGGGATAGTAACGCCCGTTGTAAGCTGTCCAACGGAAAGGGTTATCGTCTTTTCGTGTTCGGCAATTGCCTTTGTAACCTTGTCAAAGGACTTCTCGTTTTCGTCGTCGTCATCTAATTTCCCGTCGCCTGCCGCAATGATAATTTCATAATCCTTGAACACGGGGTGCAGTTTCAGCTTTTTAGCTAAAGCCTTTGCGCTTGCAACGCGGTTTAATATCCAGAACGTATGCTTTAACTCATCGCGGAGTTCGGGAGTTGAAAACGGGAATTTCTCCTGTTTTGTCAGCGCGTCAAGGAACTTGTTTACGTCGTTGTCGTGAACAAAATTCCCGCTCTCGTTTGTCTTGAAAAATTCGTTCAAATCAAACGCAAATTCTTCAATATCGTTATCCGCAAGCTCTATGCCCTTTTTAACCCTGTCGCGGACAATATCCGACATCTGATATGTAAACAGCGACAGCCGCGGCAAATTTATATACGGGTTTTCCGATTCGTCAGAATTATCCCAGTCGCGTTTCTTCTGCTGTTCGTCGGCGTAAGTCCAATTGTAGATAGCGCTTTCGGGGAATTTGTCATTCGCAAGAGCCTTGAACGGCGTACCCGAAAGGTGCAGCGTCCACTTGCGGCGGATATGGTCAAAGGCAATATCCGTTCTGTAAGTGTCAACGCCCTCGTGCGCTTCGTCGATGATAAGAATATCCCATATAATGCCCTTTTTGTCGCTAAGTTCAGACAGCTTGTCATACTGCCCGCCGAAGTAAATTGAGCCTTTAATATCCTGTAAGCTTACAAATTCAATGCAGCCCTTTGTGTCTTTATTTATTTTCCTTCTATATTCATCACGGCTGTAAACGTACTTTTTATCCTTTATTCCGTCTACATTGCTGACAAATATATAACCCGACTGCGGACCGATAAACGTTTCATAGTCGGCATACCACGAATTTGCGATAGCGGGGCGGTTTGTGACGATAAGAATATTTTGCGCGCCGAGTTTCATACAAAGGTCGTATGCCGCGAGCGTTTTCCCGAAACGTGGCTTTGCGTTCCAGAGAAACTCCGCGTTTTGTACGCTTTTAAAATACTCGGCGGTCTTTTCGACAGCCTGCGCCTGCTCTTCGCGGAGTTTATACGGAATAACGGCGTCTGCGTCATTGTCGTCCAAAACTCCGTGATTTGTCGTAAAGTCCATATAATCTCCGCGAGCGTCATTCGGGTCGATTTTAAACCACTCCGTGCCGTCCTCGCGGGGGATACCGAGCTTTTTCAGATACGCGTGAAAATCCTTGTCGGTGAAAGTGCCGTAAGGCTCGGTCATAAACGCTGCGCGCATTGCCCACCACGTTTTGTGTTCAATGCCTGCGGTGTGTGTCTGCTCGTTTATGCGGGTTTCAACGTCGCGCTCGGTAAAGCCGATTTTCGTCCAGCCGTCGTGATATGTAACGCCGGGAGTTGTATAGGCATAGCACTGCGGCGTTACTTTTTCGGAGGTTTTAATATTTATGACAGCCATTATGACATCTCCTTTACATGGGTTTCGATAAAGTCAATTTCCTCGGGCGTAAGACCGTATTTTTTGTAAAGCTGTTTGTCTATCTCAGCCACGGATTTGCTCCAATCAATGTCGGAGTTTTCGGTGAAGTCTTGGAGGGGGACGTATTCATAAACTGGTTTGTTACCAATTTGAGTTACTTTTAACAATCCTAATAAAGAACGTGCAAATTTAGTTTTCAAATATTTTTCAACGTTTAATGCACATTGTTCGTTTGAAAATACGCCAATACTTAAAAATGTTTCTGTTGAAGCCATATTTGGCGTACCTAAAATCATAGTTCCTAATGGTTCTCCAAATTCACCATTTCCGCTCGCTTGCGGAATGAATAATTTATAGCTATCAAGATTTTTGCCTTTGTTAAGATATTCTCTGCAAATATATTTTTCTACGCGTTTATTACCAACTCTGCCAATTATTTTCACATAGTCTTTGTCATCTGTTGGTTCATCTAAAAAAACAAACGGTAAGCGTTGAAAAATATTTGAAGAAACATCATACATATGACCTTTGCTTAATAAGTTTTTTGCATCAGGAAAATCATCATGTAATTTGTCCGTAAACCTAAACGATGTACGAGAAAAAACTATTTCATCTATGCTTTTATATTCATCGTGATTTAAAACTTTTTTTAACACATCATTCATTTCTGAATAATTAGTAAAAATTTTTATTGCCCCAAAATCTTTTGTTGTGTCGCGATAGCTTATAACAATCCCGCCTTTTATAACTGTATTAGAAAATATTTTGCTACTATCCGCCTCATAATGCAGAATTTTAAAATGCCCATCACTCAGCATTTTTTTATTCCAATCTTTGGGCGTACTTCCCGCATTAAACAAGAAACGAGCAGGCGTTATCAATTCTACTTTATCTGCAACGGAATAAGACGCGTCCATAAATAAATTATACACTGGTGGAGCGAAATTTTTTAATGAACCCTCGGTATCCGTAGAAATTTGTTCCTCCTGATACGGCGGATTTCCAATGACATAACTAAACAGTTTCTTTCCCATGGTTTGCATCTCCTTTAAATCACTAAATTTCAGAGAAACTTTACTTCTCCAGTCGTATATTTTGCAGGGCGCCGCCTCTTGCTTAGGCTTTTCTTCCTCTCCTGATATATCCAAAAGTGACAGCTGCTCAAATTCATAATACGGCTTGCCGAGCGGCACGGTGCCTTTTAACCCGTCCATTTGCCATATATTTCTCGCGATTATGTCCGCAATTTTCCGAAGTACATTATCGTCGGGTTTTCGCTCCCACCGCTTCTCATAATAATCCGCAAACGACAACAGCAAATTTATCCTTGCGATAAGCAGATTGTCGCCCTGATACTCGTACCCGTAAACCGCCTCAAACGCCCGCAGCGTCCATTTCAGCCACTCGTCGTGAGTGTCCGTGTTTTCGTTTACGATCCTCAGCTTTCGGTCAAGCATTCCTATCCGCTTTTTCGGCGGGATTATCAATTCTCCCGTTGACACATCATACCGTGAAACAAGATACGGAGCCTCTCCGCAGGTTATCTCAAGGCGGCGGCTGTCAACGTATTGTTTCCACGTTTTGCGCTTAGGAAATTCAATCTTGCCCTCGGTGACTGTCCAAGAGTTGTCTGCGTTCTCACAGTTGAACACATTCGCCCGCCCGAACCATTCCTCGTCGCAGTGGTTGTTCATCTTGTTGCACAGCCACGCGGGCGTGAAAACCTCGGCTTTCTTGCGGGTGCGCTGTGCCTGCTCGCAGAGCGTTTTCTGAATACGCGGGCGGATAATGTCGGGGCGCTGTAACAGCGAAAATGCGTTCATCTGCACCTTGTCGGAAAACCCCTCGCCGAGTTCCTCGTAGGTGTCCGTCGCCCAGATTATATTTTGTTTTGTTGTTTTATCCTGGAGCAGTATTTCCAGCACATTCGCGATACGATAACTGCTTATGTCGATCAATTTCTCCACAAGAGGGAACGCCTCCTTATCCGAGAGGTATTTATGTTTACGTTTTATTCTATTATATCAGAATTTTAGGCTAAAAGCAAGGAAATTTTATACACATAAGTGACAATGTGTTTCGGCAACGGTTTTTAGCATAAAAATTCGGCACAGCCTATGCCGTGCCGATTTATCATTATGAATTATCAGCGCTTATAAGTATTACTTAAAATACCTCTTAAGCAATCCCTCGAATGCCTTTCCGTGTCTTGCCTCGTCCTTAGCCATCTCGTGGACGGTGTCGTGGATAGCGTCGAGGTTGAGCGCCTTAGCTCTCTTGGCGAGGTCGAGCTTGCCCTGAGTAGCGCCGTGCTCCGCCATAACCCTCTTCTCGAGGTTCTCTTTGGTAGAAGCGCTTACTACGTCGCCGAGCAGCTCGGCAAACTTAGCCGCGTGCTCTGCCTCTTCCCATGCTGCCTTTTCATAATAAAGGCCTACCTCGGGATAGCCCTCTCTGTGAGCGGCTCTCGCCATGGCGAGGTACATACCTACCTCGGTGCATTCGCCCTCAAAGTTAGCCTTAAGCCCCGCGAGTATCTCCTCGTCCTCGACAGCCTTAGCTACGCCTATCTTGTGCTCGTCGGCGAATACCAGCCCGCCGTTGTCGGATACCTCTTTAAATTTATCCCCGGGCACCTTGCACTGAGGGCAGAACTCCGGAGGGGTATCTCCCTCGTAAACATATCCGCATACGGGACATACAAACTTCTTCATTGTTATCTCTCCTTTTGGTTTTATTCCAAATCAGTAATTGTTACTGATTTATTACCTTTATTATACTACCGTTTGACCTGATTGTCAATAGTTTTTTCTGTAAGCGGCGAAACGGCTATATTTTCGGCGTCACGCTTTCGTATCGCTATCAGCGCGCCCCTTATAAGATAGGCGGACATACCGCCCCCGCCGTTTAGCACGCATTTTATCCTTGTGCCGTCGATAAGCCCTATATCGCGAAAGCGCCTGTTCATATCCGCCGAGGCGTTTATCCCGCATACTCGGGCAGAAAACCCCGCCGCCAGCGCCGTTAATGGCATACGCATACTCTCACCCCGTATATGCTATGCCCGACGGGCAAAATTTGTCACTCGGTATCCTCGGTATTGATGTACTTTTCGATAATGTATTTCGGGCGAGCCTTGACTTCGGTGTAAATTTTGCCGATATATTCTCCGACAATGCCTATTGCCATTATTTGTATCCCGCTTAGAAACCATATCGAGCAGAACAGCGAGCTCCACCCCGCCTGCGAGTTGCCGAGTATGCCCTGTACTATCGCGTAGATTATAAATCCTAGGCTGAATAAGAATACCAGAAAGCCCACCACCGTCACCATGCGTATCGGCTTTACAGAAAAGCTTGTGATACCGTCAAAGGCAAAGGACAGCATCTTTTTCAGCGGGTACTTTGACTGCCCCGCAAAGCGCTCGTTGCGCTCGTAATAGACTATGTCGCTCTTAAAGCCGAGCTGCTTTACCAGCCCGCGCAAAAAGATATTGACCTCCTTATACTCGGACAGCGCCTCCAGCGCCCGCCGTGATATAAGGCGGTAATCCGCGTGATTGTTGATTATATCCACGCCGAGCAGCCGCATAAAGTTGTAGAACATATTCGCCGTGCCGCGCTTAAACGCGGTGTCCTTGGCTCTCGACGAGCGCACGCCGTATACTATCTCGCAGCCCTCGTCGTATTTGTCGAGAAATTTATCTATCGCGTCGATGTCGTCTTGCAGGTCCGCGTCCATAGAGATGGTAACGTCCGCCTTTTCGCGCGCGGTCATCAGCCCCGCGAGCAATGCGTTTTGGTGACCTTTATTGCGGCTGAGCTTTACCCCGGCAAAGAGCTTGTCCGAGGAATTGAGCCCGCTTATTATCTCCCAGGTCTTGTCCTTGCTGCCGTCGTCGACAAACAGCACGCGGCTCTTGTCGGATATGCGCCCCTCGGATATAAGCGCGCTCATCTTAGCCTTTAGGCGCGAGGACGTCTCGCCGAGTACCTCTTCTTCATTATAACAGGGTACGACTATATAGAGTATTTCGGGTGTGTCTTTCATATATTTGTCCTTTCGTTAGAGAAAAGTATTACGGTACAATGACAAGTATACCCTATTTTTGCCTTTTTGTAAACCTGTTTTTTTAAAAATTTGATGAAAATTTCAGCCGCGGGCAAAATTTCCCCCCTCGCGGGTATAATATGGGTATATATAATGGTATAAAAATATTGCTCGGGGATAAAGGAAAACGCCCTGCGTAAATCGCAGAGCGTACTCGCCGCCGAGGAAAACACCGCAAGGTGCTTTTTGAACTGTAGAATAAGTCTTTATAAAAAACACACGTTTACAATACGGAAAGAAAGAGACGTATGAGGGGAAAACCATCAGGGTTTTCCTCTCTTTTAAAATAATTGCAGGTCAACTCAGAAAACACCGCAAGGTGTTTTCTGAACTGACCGGCTGGCTGGGATAGCTGGATTTGAACCAGCGGATGACGGAGTCAAAGTCCGTTGCCTTACCCCTTGGCTATATCCCAAGATACAGGTATGCTTTGAGCATACTAAAATATAAGTACCGCACGACGCCGAAAACAGCGTGTGCGGCACTCGTAAAGCTATGGGGTAGAAGAAGGGATTCGAACCCTTGGTCTTCGGAGCCACAATCCGACGCTTTAACCAGCTAAGCTACATCTACCATATGGCACGCCACACAGGATTCGAACCTGTGACCTACCGCTTAGAAGGCGGTTGCTCTATCCAGCTGAGCTAGTGGCGCATAGTGCGGTATATACCGTACTGTATACGCATAAATAAAGTCCTCACCGTGTGAGAACTTTGGAGCGGGTGATGGGAATCGAACCCACACAACCAGCTTGGAAGGCTGGGATTCTGCCATTGAACTACACCCGCATACCCGATATACGTACCTTTTCAGCAACGCTTGTATATTATAACACGCCTAAGGCAAAATGTCAAGGGGTAATTTTCCTTATTTAAAAATATTTTTTAAAACCCTTGACAAAACTCGGATAGTCTGTTATAATAATTAGGCTTGTAAAAATTAAGCAATATCCTTGCTCACACATATAGTGCGGGCTATATCCAAAAGGAGGTGCAGCTAATGGCAAAGCTCAGTGAGAAGTACGAGGCAGTCGTTGTCCTCTCGCTTAAGAACGGCGAGGACGCGGTTAAGGCGCTCGTGGAGAAATTCTCCGATCTGATCAAAGAGCACGGAACATTGGTAAATGTTGACGAATGGGGCAATCGTAAGCTCGCTTACGAGATAAACTACGAGAGCGACGGCTATTATGTAGTATACAGCTTTGACAGCAAGCCCGATTTCCCGATGGAATTCGAGCGTATCATCAACATCACCGACGGTGTTCTGCGTTCGCTGGTAACGGTACGCAAGTAAGGCTTTTTTAGGAGACAGGTATGTACAACAGAGTAATATTGATGGGTCGCATTGCAAACGACCTAGAGCTCAAGACGACGCAGGCGGGAGTATCCGTATTGTCGTTCAGGATCGCGGTAGACCGCAGGTACCAGACTAAGGGCGAGGAAAGAAAGTCGGACTTCTTCAATGTAGTCGCATGGCGCTATGAGGCGGAATTTATCTCAAGATTTTTCGCTAAGGGGCGCATGATACTTATCGAGGGAGAGCTGCAGACCCGCCAGTACACAGACAAGAACGGCAACACGATGTATACCACCGAGATAATAGCGGACCGTGCATGCTTTACCGGGGAAAAAGCAAACGGCGGCGGTCAGCCGTCATATCAGGGCTATCCCGCCCCTCATCCCGCAGAGGTATCCAATTCCGCACCCGCGGCAGTCAGTCAGGGTTCGCCCGCTGATTTTACCTCGGCGGATGACGACGACGATTACCCGTTTTGAAAAGATCATTAAGGAGGAATAGAAATGCCCGAAAAGGAAAAGAACGAAAGACCCGCAGTTCGCCCCACAAAGCGCCCGAGAAAAAAGGTGTGCAGCTTTTGCGCGGACAGAGCGGAATTTATCGACTATAAGGATGTAGCTAAGCTCAAAAAGTGTATGACCGAGCGTTATAAGATCCTGCCCCGCAGAGTGACAGGCTGCTGCGCTTATCATCAAAGAGAGCTCACCACCGCGATCAAAAAGGCAAGACAGATCGCACTTATTCCTTATGTATCCGACTAAGTCGGAGAATTGAATGAAAAATTCGGTGCATTTATTGTGCGCCGATTTTTTTTGAAAAAAATACCTGTTTAGTAAAAAAGGTATTGATTATTTTGCCGAAATGAAGTATAATATCTATGTTGACCTAATGTTTTAGGATATAACACACTGAAAGAGGTGTTGACTACGCAGGAACAGGAACAAGCGAAGAAAGAGCCCGATAAAGGGAAGAAGAATAAGTTTTCCATTAAGGCGTCCACCGTCTTTTTAAATCTGGTAGTAGTACTGGCGGTATGTATGGCTTGTTATTTTACTTACAATGTAGTAACGGGCAATAATATAGAGACCTCGTCAGAGGCGCCGTTTACCCCCGTCACCGAAGAACCCGACGAGACTCCTCCCCCCGAGACCTCGGCTGAAGAGGTGTCAAGCGGCGCAGGCTCGTCCTCCGACATCTCGGGCGAAAGCTCGGCAGCTACCGACAGCGGCAGTGAGGACAGCGAGGACAGCGGCAGTGAGGAGAGCGGCGAAGAGGTCAGCAGCGAGGAAGAGAGCTCGGCGGCTATAGACGAGTACGACCAATCGTTTTTCTCTAATACGCTGTTTATCGGCGACTCTATAAGCACGGGGCTCAGCCTGTACGGTTTTGTAGACGCGGACTATGTTTTCGCTATACAGGGGCTTGCGCCCTCTACGCTTTTCTCCACCGAAATAGGCGGGGAGACCTGCGAGTCGAAAATATCCTCGGTAAAGCCCGAGAGGATAGTGATCATGCTCGGCTCTAACGGCATAGGCTACGGCGAGATAGACGTTATAGCTCAGCAGATGTGCGACACGCTCGCTACGCTAAAGAGCCTGTTTAAGGGCGAGATAGGCGTTGTATCGGTCTCCCCGATAACCCTAGCCGCAGAGCAGAGTACCGATAACGCGCTCTCCTCCTCCGCGATATTGACCTACAACGCCACTGTTAAAGAATACGCCGAGGCTAACGGTATGACATACATAGACCTGTACACCCCGCTGACCAACGGCACCGACTATTTTTATGAGGATTATGCCGAGCCCGACGGTATACATTTTTCGGGAAAGGCGTATCAGATAATGCTTTCTACAGTGCAGAAAGCCTTTGAATAACCGGAAAGGAATTTTATTATGAAAAGAAGTTTAAAGCTTATCGCGGCAGTGCTTGCCGTAGTATCTATGCTGTCGCTTGCGGCTTGCTCCTCGGGCGAAAGCAATTCGTCAGCCTCGAGCGCCGCCGATAGCAGTGCGGCCGATAGCAGTGCGGCCGAGAGCTCCGCAGAGGGTGAGAGCTCGGCAGCAGAAGATGAGAGCTCCGCAGAGGATGTATCCTCCGAGGAAGAGAGCGCGCTCACCGCGACCGATATCGCTCAGTCGATAATGGCCGAGGTAGAGTTTCCGAGTATGGCGGAGATAAAAGAGGACAGGATAAACGACTATTACGATATCGACCTTGCTAATGTGGACAGCTGCATTTCGTATATCTGCGGGTCGGGCGCAAGAGCCGACGAGCTTGCGATATTTATGATGAAGTCTGCAGAAGCCGCCGACGCGGCGGAGAAAGTGCTTAACGACCGCGCGGCTAATCAAAAGGAGACCTTTGAGAATTACAATTTAGACGAGGTATATAAGTTTGACGACAATAATGTTGCAAGGAAAGGCAACAGCGTCGCTATTATTATCACCACCGACAACAAGAAAGTAAAGTCATTATTCGAGAGCTACGCTCAGTAATACTTAGATCACGCACGAAAGCGAGGGATACCTGTTATGGCGATAGAATGCTTTGTAATAACCCTTATTTTAGCTGCAATAGTGTTTTCCTTTGCTCACGCTAACAGAATTAGGTGGGTATTAGCGACTATACCTATCGGTATCCTCCCGTGCGCTAACAGCATAGCCAACTTTATCTGCACCAACGCGCTGGGCATAGAGATGTCCGACACGGTGGCGCTTACCGTTATACTTATCTCCGCTACCGTTTCCTGCATTTGGCTAGGTATAGCGTCCTGTATGCTCAATACCCAGAAGATGCGGATACCCTATCTGATAGTGGGCTTCTTGTTCAATATCATTTTGGGGGTAATACTTATCAACCATTATTTGACAGTTTAGGAGAAGATATGACAGTTTATGACAAAGCCCGCGCATACATTTATCGCTGCGCAAGGCCGATAGATTTAGCCTTATTCAAGTATTATTTCGAGGGCGGCTCGGGCGATGATGTTATCACCGCGCTGAGTGCGTATCAGAACCCGGACGGCGGCTTCGGCAATGCGTTAGAGGCGGACAATTTTAACCCTAATTCGCTCCCCCTCGGCGTGTGGAAAGCTACCGAGTACATCCGCGAGGTGGGCGGCATATCCCCCTCGCACCCCATAATTAAGGGAATATTGCGCTATCTCGACAGCGGAGACGGCTTTAACGCCGAGCACAATCAGTGGATGAACACCGTGCCGTCGAGCAATGACTATCCCTGCGCCGTATGGTGGAAGTATTCCGACGGCGGCAGCGATTATCGGTACAACCCCACCGCCGCTCTCGCGGGGTTTATCATAAGATACGCCGAAAAGGGCAGCGATATTTACAATAAGGGCGTACAGCTCGCTAAAGAGGCTGCCGAGTGGTTTATCGCCAATGCGCCCGTCGAGCAGCATATCGCGCGGTGCTTTATCACAATGTATGAGGACTGTAAGGCGGCGGAGAATATGCCCTTTGACGCGGACGCTCTGATGTCTACGATAGACGAGGTAGTGGACAAGTCGATATGCCGCGACCCCGCGCGCTGGTACGAGTACCTGCCGCGCCCCTCGGCGTTTATCTCCTCGCGCGACAGCCGCTTTTACAATGACGGCTTAGAGGAGGCGTGCCGCGCCGAGTGCGAGTTTTTAAAGGCTAAGCAGGACCCCGACGGCTCGTACTATGTCCCGTGGACGTGGGGCAATGATTATAAAGAGTGGAACGTCGCCGAGGTCTGGTGCCGCGCGTACGCGACTATCAATAATATGCGGTTCCTTAAGGCGTTTGACGGGTTGGAATAAAGATACTGACTTATTTTTCCTGCGCTCCCGATTTTCGGGAGCTTTTTATTTTCCTGTTTTCCCCAAAAATTCCCCCTAAAAAAAATTTTGGCGTTTTTACTAAATTTTACGCCTGATTTTATATCAATATCACGAATAAAAATCTATTGACAAAACTCACTAAACACTATATAATATTAAATAGACTTTTAAAAAGCACAACATATTGTGGTTTTTAATAAAATGAAAGGAAATAGATATGCTGACGAGGATACAAAAGAGAGACGGTCGCACGGTCGTATTCAACATCGAGAAGATAGCGGACGCTATCTACAAGGCGGCGCGCGCAGTCGGAGGAAACGATTATAACGAGGCGAGCATGCTCGCCGAAAAGGTATGCGAATATCTCGAGAAGAGCCTGCCGCAGGGCGAGATACCCACCGTGGAGATAGTTCAAGACGCGGTGGAAAAGATACTGGTCGAGAACGGTCACGCCAAGACCGCTAAGGCTTACATACTTTACAGAGCCGACCGCACCCGTGTAAGAGAGATGAACACGGGGCTTATGAAGATATACGAGGATCTCACCTTTAAGGCGGCGCGTGACTGCGATATCAAGCGCGAGAACGCAAATATTGACGGCGACACCGCAATGGGCACCATGCTGAAATACGGCTCTGAGGGCGCTAAGCAGTTCAACGAGATGTACGTGCTCGCCCCCGAGCATTCTAAGGCGCACCTTGAGGGGGATATACATATACACGACCTCGACTTTCTGACGCTTACGACCACTTGCTGCCAGATAGACCTTATCAAGCTGTTCAAGAACGGCTTTTCGACGGGTCACGGCATATTGAGAGAGCCCAACGAGATAGGCAGCTATTCGGCTCTTGCCTGCATTGCGATACAGTCCAATCAGAACGACCAGCACGGCGGTCAGTCTATCCCCAACTTCGACTACGCTATGGCGGGCGGCGTAAGAAAGACCTATAAGCACAGATACGCACAGAATATCGTGCGCGCTGTCGAGCTTATCGGCGGGCTTGAAGACGTGGTATCCGTCGAGCCTAAGGTCAAGGATTATATGAAGAAGCTCGAGGAGCAAGACCTCGTCCCCACTATCGCCAACGATAACGGCTTTACCGAGGCGGAGAAGCCTTATATCAAGGAAATTTGCCCCGACATATCCGACGAGCAGGTAGATAAGATACAGCGCTTTGCCCTAAAGCACGCCTACAACGAGACCGACAGGGCTACCTATCAGGCTATGGAGGCGCTGGTACACAACCTCAACACCATGAACAGCCGCGCGGGCGCGCAGACCCCGTTCTCCTCGATAAATTACGGCACTGACACCTCTCCCGAGGGCAGGATGGTAATAAAGAATATCCTGCTCGCTAACGAGGCGGGACTCGGCAACGGCGAGACCCCCATCTTCCCGATACATATATTTAAGGTAAAAGACGGTATAAACTATAACGAGGGCGAGCCCAACTACGACCTGTTCAAGCTTGCGTGCAGGGTATCGGCTAAGCGCCTGTTCCCGAATTTCTCCTTTATTGACGCGCCGTACAACCTGCAATACTACAAGCCCGGCGATTATAACACCGAGATAGCGTATATGGGCTGCCGCACAAGAGTTATCGGCAACATACACGACCCGTCTAGGGAGATAGTCACAGGCAGAGGCAACTTGTCCTTTACCTCGATAAATCTCCCGAGGCTCGGCATAATGGCGGGTGGGGATATAGTCAAATTCTTCGAGCTGCTCGAGGATAGGATGAACCTCGTCATAGACCAGCTGCTGTACAGATTTAAGATACAATCCCAGAAAAAGGTAAAGAACTTCCCGTTCCTTATGGGGCAGGGAATATGGATAGATTCCGACCGCCTAAGCCCCAACGACACCGTAGGCGAGATACTTAAGCACGGCACGCTCTCTATGGGCTTTATCGGGCTTGCGGAGTGCCTTAAGTCGCTTATCGGCGTACACCACGGCGAGAGCGAAGAGGCGCAGCAGCTCGGTCTTAGGATAATCACCCGCATGAGGGCGAGAATGGACGAGGAGAGCAAAAAGACGGGGCTAAACTTCTCACTGCTCGCCACCCCCGCGGAGGGCCTTTCGGGCAGATTTGTAAGGATAGACCGCAAAAAGTTCGGCAAGATAGAGGGAGTTACCGACAGGGATTATTATACCAACTCATTCCATATCCCCGTATACTTCCCGATAAACGCGTTTAAGAAGATTAAGCTCGAGGCTCCCTATCACGCGCTGACCAACGCGGGGCATATCAGCTATGTCGAGCTCGACGGCGACCCGCTCGAGAACATCGAGGCGTTTGAGCAGGTGATACGCTGTATGAAAGAATCGGGCATAGGCTACGGCTCTATCAATCACCCCGTCGACCGCGACCCGTGCTGCGGCTATACCGGCATTATCGGCGACGTATGCCCTAAGTGCGGCAGGAGCGACCACGGCGACAACGTAAGACACGACCGCATACCTCGCATAAAGGTATAAGCACATAATTAGGCATAAAAATGGCGACCTGCTCAGGGTCGCCGTTTTGCTTTATTTCTGCTTTTCTTTTAACAGCTCGATTATCTTATACGCCACCTTGTATACGTCTCCGCAGCCTAGTGTGATGATAAGGTCGCCGCTCTCGGCGTTGTCGGCTACATATCGTGCCACCTCGTCAAAGGTAGGAAACCACCTCGCGCCCGCTATCTTCTCGCATAGGTCTGCGGCGTAGATATTATAGGTGTTCTTCTCCCTGCTGCCCATAATTTCGGTGAGGACGGTCTTATCCGCAATGCTAAGCGCGGCGGCGAACTCATTCAGCAGCGTCGCGGTGCGCGAGTAGGTGAACGGCTGATGCACCGCCCATACCCGCTTAAAACTCATGCCCTTAGCGGTCTTTAGCGTAGCCTCGACCTCGGCGGGGTGGTGGGCATAATCGTCCACCACCGTTATCCCGCCTATCTCGGCAAGCTTTTCAAAGCGCCTTATCGCCCCGAAAAAGGTGGACAGCCCCTTATTGATATCCTCTACCTTAGCTCCCGCCGCTAATGCCGCCGCAGACGCCGCCACGGCGTTAAGTACGTTGTGCCTGCCGGGGACGTGGATAGATATCCTGTCGAGCTTTGTGCCGCATTCCATAAGGTCAAATTCGGTGGTAAAATCGCTGACAAATTCGATATTAGCGGGGTAATAGCGGTTCTTATCGCTGTTGCCGAAAGTTATTATCTCTTTGTCAAAGTGCGACGCTTTGACAGCACGGAGAGTGTTCTCGTCGTCGCCGTTTATCACGAGTATATCGGTGGTGTTGTCGATAAATTTAGTAAACGACGCGCGCAGATTGTCCATCGTCTTGAAAAAGTCGAGGTGATCCGCGTCGATATTAAGTATCACCGAGATGTTCGGGTACAGCTTTAAGAATGTATTAGAGAACTCGCACGCCTCGCAAACCATAGTGTCGCTCTTGCCGACCCTGCCGCTGCCGCCTATTGCGCGCAGCTTGCCGCCTATCACGGCGGATATATCTATCCCCGCAGCCAAGAGGATATGCGTAATCATGGACGATGTAGTCGTCTTTCCGTGGGTGCCCGATACGCATACCGCCTTATCGTACCAGCTTGTCACAAGGCCGAGCAGTACGCTGCGCTCGATAACCATAGCGCCGCTGTTTTTTGCGGCGATAAGCTCGGGGTTGTCGCTCATTATCGCGGCGGTATGGACGATAAGGTCCGCGCCGTCTATGTTGTGCGGGTCGTGCCCCATAAACACCTTTATCCCCATATTTCGCACGGCTTTGAGCGTTTCGGTCTCGTTGTTGTCCGAGCCGGTCAGATAGTACCCTTTCTCGTGTAGTATCTGCGCGAGCGGGTACATCCCGCTGCCGCCTATGCCGATAAAATGTATGTGCTTTTTCCCTTGAAGAAAATCTTCCATATTTTCCTCCTTTGAAAAATAAAGACAGCTATTAGCATGCCGGAGTCGAACCCGAGTCGCCCCACGACGATGTCTATTGATGTTATTCGACCCTTTGTCTTGACGATCATAAGTCTGCGCATTTAGTGTCAAAAATTGCCGCAATTTAAATCGTCGTGGGGTGCGCAGCAGTTTTTACGGAGCAGATTTTCGTCCAGACGAGGAGACCGAACGAAGGCATACTTTGTGTATGTCGAGTGAGGTCGACGAAGTATGGGCGGAAAGATGCCCGCAAAAACCGACTTGGGCTCGGCTCCCGCATGCTATAATTATATGAATAATATCATCCCTTATGCAAAAGCTATACACGCGGTACTTTTCGCAGAAAGGACAGATATTATGACTATCAGCGATGTTAGGATAAGAAAACTGAACCAAGAGGGCAGGCTGCGTGCCGTTGTCAGCGTAACTATAGACGACGCGGTGGCGATACACGATATACGCCTAGTGCAGGGGGACGAGAGGCTGTTCGTCGCTATGCCCAGCCGCCGTGACGACGCGGGCAGATACCGCGACATAGTGCACCCTATACACCCCGAGGTTCGCGCCGAGATAGAAAACCGTATCATTGACGCGTATAACGCTTTATGATCACGCTTTATTATTATCAAGCAGCATTTTGACCTTAAGCAGGGCGAGCTGCGTTTTCGCGTCGGATATCTCGTTGTTCATGACCATCTCTACCGCCTTATCAAGCGGTATCTTCTCGACCTCGAGAAATTCGTCGTCGTCTAGGTGCTGCGTGCCGCGCTTTAGCCCCGCGGCATAATACATATGGGTTATCTCCGAGCAATATGCGGGGGTGGGGTACAGACAGCCGAGATATTTATACTCGGTGCAGGTGCAGCCCGTCTCTTCTTCAAGCTCTCTCAGCCCGCAGGCATAGTGATCCTCGCCCTCGTTCAGCTTCCCGGCGGGGAGCTCGAGCAATACCTTTGCAAACGGGTACCTAAACTGCCGCACCATAAGCACCTCGTTATTATCGGTGAGCGGAACCACGCATACCCCGCCGCTGTGTCGAATTACGTCGCGGTATGCCTCTGTCCCGTTCTCGAGCTCTACCTTGTCCGAGCATACGGTCAGTATCCTGCCCTCGTATTTTACCTCGCTGCTTATCTTTTTCTCAAATAAACGCATATTTACTCCTTTTCGGTGTCGTTATTATCGGCTGCGTCCGAGCTGTCCTCGGGTTCTTCCTTATCTGCGGTGTCCGAGCTGTCCTCGGCTTCCTGCCTTTCGGATGTATCCGAGCTGTCCTCGACTTCTTCCTTTTCGGCCTGCTTTGCCTCGTCAAATACCGTGTTGATATATGCCGAGTGCAGCTTTATCCTGCTCAGCTGCTCGGCGGGGTAGAGGTGTGCGTATTTGTCGGGCTTATACTTAAAGCCGAATTTTAGCACAACATAATAGCATATCAGCAGTACCGCCGCCGCTATCGAGAGGATTATGCCCTCTTTCAGCCCCGGGGTGAAATAGTCGAACACTATCTCGCATTCGCCCGCGGGGACTCTCACGCCCATTAGGCCGTGCGCGACCTTTTCTATATCTACGGGCTTACCGTTTATCGTCGCGGTCCACCCGCTTTCCCACGGGACGGAGAATACCGCAAATCGGTCGGTGTCAAAGGACGACTTAGCGACAAAGCCGTTTGTCACGGGGACAAAGCTGTCTACGCAGTCCTCGGAGAGCGCCTTGCAGTCCGTGAGAAATTGGTCGTAGGAGAGCTTGCTTGAGTCCTCGGTGCTTAGCGGGGTGAGGATATCCCCGTACTTTGCTATCTGCTTATCGCTTAGCAATACGCCCTTGACATACAGGTTATCCTTTGACGCGTCGGCGGTGTAGTCGAGCTGGTGCTCGGTGATATAGTGGTCATAGGTGTACCCCATGGGGATAAACGCCTTATTCTCGTATATGGTAAAGCCGTCCTCTTCTTTCAGCTTCTCAAAACATTGCATATTTTGCAGCAGGGTCTTTGTGTCCTTATAGGTCGTCTTATAGGTCTGGACTATAAGGTATTTGGTAGAAGTAAGCGAGCGTATCGCGTAATATGTCCCGTCGGGGTCGGTGTTTACCGAGCGCGAAAAGTCGAGGCTGTCATAATACTCAAAGGTCGAGCCCGGCAGAATGCTGTGAAAGCTCCTAAACCCGTACATATCCCACAGCATATTGGCATTATTTGTCACCCCGTACCCCTCTACTCGGTAAAAGTCCCCGTTGTCGGGGTCAGGCAGCGACAGCTCGGCGTCGACTATGCTGTTATAATCTCCGACCTTAGGACCTATCGCCCTGCCGTAGATTATGGTATAGTACGAGGTTATCAGGCAGGCGACCGCGCCGAATATATATGCGGTCTTTAAGAATTTTTGAGTGGGAATTTTTTTGCGCTTATGCACAAGTATATAGCATATGATCAATGACGCTATCGCGATAAATACCGACAGCCAGAACGGCACCTTCTCCCCGGGCAGGGCAAACGGGGCAAGCACCGAGGTCGTAGTCTCGCTTTGTGTGACGGGGTCGGTGACGGTCTGCTCGACCTTTCCGGGCAGTATCCCCACCATGGAGATAAGCACCACCGCAAAGCCGCACCATTTGACCCCGTAGGTCATGTCTATCTCCTCGTGCTCTAATGCATATGAGGTCATAAAGCAGGCTATCAGTATCGGCATATAGAACCATCTCGTGTAATAGCTGCTGTTTAGCATAACAAAGGTAGAATTCAGCATAGGTATCAGCGCGAACAGCAGCATAACGGGCATAAGATACTTTGCCCAGTGATTTTTCTTGAATTTGATAAAGGATATCACTCCCGCCATAGAGAACAGCGGCAGGTACGCCGACACGCTCGACCATCTCGCCGACGTATCGGGGAAGAAGTTTTGCCGCGCGGGTATATCGGCAGGGAAGAAGAGGCTCTGGAATATCAGCCCGTACCGCTGTGACGGGTTGTGGAACACTAAATTCCACCCCGACAGATAATTTTCCGTGCGCGGCACGTCAAAGCATGCTATTATCGCGGGCAAGAACATTACCCCCGCGAGCAACAATCCCACCACCGACTCAAACGCAAGGCATAAGAATGTCTTTAGATTTATCGTGAAATTCTTATCCGTGCAGCGGAATATAAAGTATATTATAAGAAATACGCACTCTCCCGCAAAGAAGAAGTAGTTGACAAAAGCGTTAAGCGCCACCGTCAGCGCGAAGAACACCCGCCGCTTATTCACTACGGCCTCTTCAAGCGCAATCAGCATAAGCGGAAATACCACCATAGCCTCGTGAAAGTGATTGAAGAAGATGTTGTACATCGAGAAGCCCGAAAAAGCATACAGCAGACCGCCTATCAGCGCGGACTGCGGCTTGCTGACAAACCGCCGTATATAAGCGAAAGCAAACAGGCTGCAGCAGGACAGCTTAAGTACGATTAGCGGAGCCATAAGATACTTTGAAAATTCGGCGGGAAACGGCAGCGTCAGCCAGAAGAACGGACTGCCTATCGTATAAAACGAGTACGAGCCGATAAAGTTAGCTCCTAAGTCCGTCTGCCAGTTCCACAATACGTCCCCGTCCTTTATCGCCCTGTTGCACAGGTCGTAAAACGGTATCTGCTGGGCGTTATAGTCGCCGTAATAGATAAAATATCCCCCGTCGATTATCACAAACGGCAGGAAAATAAGTATCGCCATTATCGCGGCGGTAAAAAACGCCTTGCGGTAGTATTTCATTTCTTTTTTGTACATCTTTGTGCGCCCTAAAGCTCCTTTCGGGTAGTATATCAATATATTACAGCGCCGTATTTTTCGGCGATATGCTTTAATCTCTCGGGGTCTATCAGCGATTTTACGTCGACTATCGCCTTTCCTTGATACAGCATAAGCGCCATCTTAAGCGATATTTCGTCGTCGGAGAGAAAGGACACGGGCAGTGTCGCCATATGCATATTTTTGGCAAAATCTATCGCGTCGTCGGGAGAATTTATCGCTACGGTAAGTACGTCATAATTCTCCTCGCAGAGCTGATTAATAAGGTCGGCCATATCGGGCGAGCACTCTATCGCGGGAGAGAACTCGGTCGTCTCGGGGTCGAGGAAGAATATCATATCCTCCGACGCAAAGACCAGCGCGTCGTCCTCGTCCTTTTGTATCTGCGGGACAGCTATGCCCTTTACCGCCTCGCAAAGTGCCGCGATATGCCTTGCTCCCGCGCCCCTGCCGCCGCCGATAAGCTTAACGCCCACAGCAATAAGCTCGCGGCACTGCGCGGCGTATTCGCTCTCCGATAGCGACACGGTATTGCCGTCCTCGTCGGTGTATACCGCGTCGGGGCGGGCGATAAGCGGGATATTTGCGTACTGCGACGCACCCTTTAACAATTCCGCACACAGCCTCGGCGATAAGCCGCTTATGCCGAACGCCGCTATGCCGAGCTCTTGCAATATTATCAGCGCGGATACAAAATTGCACCCCGCGTCGGTCATACCCTCGTCGTCTACGTTAAGCACGACAGTTATCGGCTTTTTAAACCTTTTGCAGGCGAGCACCGCCGCTCTCATATCCCATAATGTTAAAGCGCATTCTATCGCATAATAATCACACTCGCTCAGCGCCTCGGCCTGCTCGCGGTAGATGTCTATCAGCTTAGAAAAGGACACATCGCCGTAGGGCTCTATCATCACCTCAGAGGCGGTCAATTTGCCCGCGACAATGCGCGCGCCCGCCTCTTTAGCGCACATCGCCAATCGGCGGTTTATCTCGCCGATGTGCTCCTGCTCGCCGTACTTTTCCAATATAGCGGGGCTTGCTCCGTCGGTTAGGGTATTTATCACCGACGCGCCCGAGGCTGTATATGCGGCGTGTAATTTTTTTATCGTGTCGGTGTTCTTCACCGCCCAGAGGGCAGGGGGCACGCTAAGGTCATAGCCTAGCCCTATAATATCGGCGATAATGTCGCCGTCAAGTATTATCGGTAACGGGGGTTCGTTATCTCGCGGGTTACTGTCCATTTGTATTCCTTTCGGGTCACATTTTCTCGGGTGCGTCGACCTTAAGCATATCCAGCATATTCTTAAATACCGTCTTTGCCGCGACGCACAGCGCCAGCCTTGACTGCACTGTATTCTCTTCCTCGCCCTTAATGCGGCAGGTATCATAGAACTTATGAAACAGCTGGGCGAGCTCGTGGATGTATTTAGTTATCTTTGAGGGGTTATAGCTCTTCGCCGCGTCGTTTACGCAGTCGGGCAATGCCGCTATATGCCGTATTAGGGCGAGCTCGTTGGGGTCACTGTATGATATATCCGCGCCGTCCTTTAATTCTACCCCCTCGTCTTTAAGCCTGCGCAGTATGCTGCATATCCTCGCGTGAGCGTACTGTACGTAGAATACGGGGTTGTCCGCGCTCTCTTTTATCGCAAGCTCGAGGTCAAACTCGAGGTGCGTATTCGGGTCGCGCAGATTGAAGAAAAATCTCGCCGCGTCTATCGGCACCTCGTCGAGCAGGGTAGAGAGCGTTATCGCCTTGCCCGAGCGCTTTGACAGCTTTACGGTCTCCCCGTTGCGCACTAACATAACCATCTGCATAATTACCACGTCGAGCTTAGACGCGTCCACGCCGAGGGCGGTTAATGCCGCCTTCATCCTCGGCACATAGCCGTGATGATCCGCCCCGAGTATATCCACCGCCCTGTCAAAGCCGCGCGTTACGAGCTTGTTATAGTGATAGGCAATATCGGGCACAAAATAGGTCGGTATGCCGTTTGCCCTTACCAGCACCCTGTCTTGGTCGTCGCCGAACTCGGAGGACTTAAACCATATCGCGCCGTCCTTTTCGTAGGTGTGGCCTTTCTCGGTCAGCATATCTACTATGCGTTTGACCTCTCCGCTTTGGTGCAGGCTGCTCTCTTTAAACCATGTATCGTATACTATTCTGTATTTCTTTAAATCGCGCTCGAGCCCCGCTATATTGAGCGGCAGGGCGTAATCGGTGAGCGCGCGCTTGCGCTCGTCCTCGTCCTTATTTACGAGGATGTTGCCGTACAGCTTATAATAATTATACGCGTGTTCTATTATGTCTACGCCCTTATATACGTCCTCGGGCATGGGAAAATTCTCCTCGTCGGCAAATATCCCGCCGCATATCTCATCCTCGGAGAATTTGGCGATAATGTCCGCCTTAGTGCCGTCGGCTATCTGCATATATCTCAGCGACAGGGATCTTCCGAACTTTTCTATCTGATTGCCCGCGTCGTTGATGTAAAATTCGCGCTCTACATAAAATCCCGCGTATTGCAGCAGCGAAGCCAAGCTGTCGCCCAGCGCGCCGCCGCGTGCGTTGCCTATATGCATAGGGCCCGTGGGGTTAGCGGAGACAAATTCGAGCAGTATCCTCTTGCCCTTGCCGTAGTCGGTCTTGCCATAGTCCCCGCCCTCGGTCAAAACGGTCTTTACCGTGTCGGAGAACCACTTTTCACTAAGGTAAAAATTTATAAAGCCGGGACCCGCCGTCTCTATCCTGTCAAATGCCGTGCCTACGGTAACGGCGTTGTCTATGATCATCTGCGCTATCGCGCGGGGGTTAGTTTTCAGCGCCTTGGCAAAGGCGAGCGCCGCGTTGCAGGAAAAGTCCCCGTGCGACGGGTCGGCGGGACGCTCTATATTGAACGCGGGGAGCGGCTCGGCGGGTATCTTGCCCTCGGCGACTAATTCGCCTAATGTATTCAGTATTATTTGGGACGCCTGCTTTTTGGCAAGCTCCGTTAAATTATTCATCGTAAAAATTTCCTTTCATTGAGTGCAGTCTTGCACGTTTATGAACATCTCATTTTCAGACATATAGCTCGAATTGATATCCAATGTATACTTAAGATATATATTGCCGCCGTCCGCGGTGAGGTCTGAGTTTACCACGTCGGTATTTACCCCTATCATAAAGTCGCCGTATTCGGTGCCGTAGTGGCAGTGGTGCTTTTTGCCGCGCTCTATTATCAGCGAGCTTACCGCTCTGCCTTTCCTCTCGACGGTCACCTTGTCGGAAAAGACCTCCATAACCACGTGACTGCCCTGAAAGCCGGTAGCCTCGCTCTCGTCGTAGCCGAGCCTAAAGCCGTCCTTTATTGTCTCCATCTTACCGTAGGTGAAAAGCTCAGTGGTGTCCTTGTCGTCGGTACCCTCCGCCGTCTGAGTGCTCTTTATTTTTATGCACACGTTTTTCAATATAATTATCCTTTCTTTTATCTCGCTTCGATAGCCGAGGAAATAAGGTGATCGAGCATCTCCTCATACGTTATGCCGCACTCGGCGAGTATGGTGGAGAATATGCTGTTCTTTTCAAGTCCGGGCAGTCCCCGCACGCGTCTTATTATTATATCCTCGCCGCAAAGCATCATATCTATTCGCGCAAACCCCTTGCAGGACAGCGCGTTGAATGCCGAGCGTGCCGCGTCCTTTATCTTGCTCTGAAGTACGCCGTTTAGCTTAGCGGGCACCTCGAATGCGAACGTCCGCGTGATATTGTCCGACGCTTTGTCTATCATCTTGTCCTGCACGATTAGCTCGCCGACGGCGGTGCGGCTGTTATGAAAGCTGCCGCTTATTATCGCGCATTCGAGCATACGCCCCTTAAGCTCTTTCTCGACAATTATTATATGGTGGTGAGAAAATGCCGTCTTTACGGCGCTCTCGAGCTCTTCGCGGTTCTCGGCGCGGTATGCGCCTATCGAGGTGCTGCAATTAGCGGGCATAACATACGCGGGATAGCCTATCTTTTCTTCTATCATTGCGAGGTGGCTCTCTAGCTCGTTTATCACCGCGCGCTCTAGCGAGATATACTCCGCTGTCTTTAGCCCTGCCTCGCGCAGCAGGGTATAAGTAAGCTTTTTATCAAGGCAGGCGTTAGAGGACGCTAAATCGTTGCCCACCATAGGCAGCCCAGACAGCTTGCACAATCCCTGTATCCTGCCGTCCTCGCCGTATTTGCCGTGAAGTATCGGAAATACCGCGTCTACGCGGTGTATGGACGCGTCCCCGCCGGGCATTATCTTTACTACGCCCTTATGCAGCGCGTCACAGCTGAGTATGCACGAGCAGCAGTCGCTGTCGGTCTCCCAGCTGCCGTCGGGGATATTCTCATAGCTCCCCGGGTAGAACAGCCATCTCCCCGCGCGGGTGATACCGATAGGCAGCGCCTCGTACTTGTCCTTAGGTATAGCATTAAGCACCGAATATGCCGTTGTCAGCGACGCGCTGTGGTCGGCAGACGCACCCCCGAACAGCACGCAGATCCTTTTCTTAGCCATAATTTCTCCTTATCTCAAGCTTTTTTATGCCGCGTAAACCGTATATATTAAAGTATACCATAATTCACCCGTGTTGTCAACGCAAAAATGTCGCCTAAAGCTATCAAAAAAGCGGCTCTCGGTACTTTTTATGGGACTGACGATATGCTACAATATACATGCAGTCAAAAAGGGCTTGCGTTAGGTGATAGAAAGGATGGATAAAAATGATGATGTTTATAGTGTTTGCCGTGTTGCTGCCTGTATTAGCGGCGGTGCTGTCGGCGGTCTTTGACGTTTTGAGTGAAAAGATAAAAACAGCCCGTTCAAGTGAGAAAAGGGCTGCCGTTATCGAAAGGATAGAGCTTTCCACTAAGATAAGGAAAGCTTCTTGAGAAAAGCTTCCTAAAGCATGCTGTCTGTGTCTGTATGCTTCTTCAAAAGATTTCTTCCTCAGCCTTGCTGGGTCTGCCCATAAGCTTAATAAGGCTCTCGCGGGGGTCGCCGCCGTCATAGCATACCGCGCACAATTGCTCGGTGATAGGCACCGATACATTGAGCCTACACGCTATGGCATAGGCAATTTTAGCGCACTGATAACCCTCCACTGTGCCTACTCTCGCGACCGCCTCGTCGGCGGGGATACCCTGACCTATCAGCAGACCGGCACGGTGATTTCTCGAATGTGCGGAGGTGCAGGTGACAATTAAGTCTCCAACGCCCGACAGCCCGTTGAATGTCTCGCGCTTTGCGCCCATTGCGACGCCTAGTCGGGCGATCTCCGCTAAACCTCTTGTCATAAGCGCGGCGAGCGTATTATCGCCGAACCCCATACCCTCGACTATACCACAGCACAGGGCGATGGGGTTTTTTAATGCCGCCCCCAGCTCACAGCCGATAAGGTCGCTGTTTACATATATTCTGAATATATCGTTTTGTAAGGTCTCTTGTATATACTCGGCGTATTTTTTATCCTTGCAGGAGCAGACCACGGTGGTGGGTATGCCGCGCCCTATCTCCTCCGCGTGACACGGGCCCGCCATTACAACGACGGGGTTGTCGGGTATCTCCTCGGATATCACCTGCGACAGCCGCTTGTCGGTGCCCTCTTCAAGCCCCTTGCCGACGTTCATTATCACGGTGTTTTTGTCCACATACGGCTTTACGCGTATCGCCGCCTCTCTGACAAAGCGCGAGGGGATGGCAAATACCAGTATATCCGCGCCGCGCGCGCAGGCTATATCGTCGGTAAAGCGTATCGTGGGCGGCACGATGACGCCGGGGAGCAGCCTTTTGTGCTCGCCGTCCTTTACTATGGCGTCTATCTCTTCCTTATACTTTGACCATGCGGTGACGGTATGCCCGTAGTTGTTCCATAATATGGACAATGCCGTACCAAAACCGCAGCCTAATACCGTTATCTTAGCCATACTTCCTCCCGTTATGCCTTTTGACCGAGCTTCTTCTCCGTGCCGTTTTTAAGCCTTACTATATTGCTTCTGTGCATATATACTATCAGCGCGCCGATTAGCAGGGCTATCACGGTGTTTATCACCGCGCACGGGTCGCCCGTGACAAGCCCGTAGACAAGCACGGTCGGGCCGTACAGTATCGCCGCTAAGCAAGAGCCGAGCGAGACGTACCTCGTTATCGCCACCGCTATTATGAACAGCCCGAGCAGTATGCACGCGGGCAGCCATTCTACCGTCATGAGTATCGACACCGACACGAGTATGCCCTTTCCGCCCCTAAAGCCGTAATATACGGGAAAGACGTGCCCGAGTATACCCGTCAGCGCCGCGACGAACCCGACATAGTTCATATTATTTGCGTATACCGTTGTGTCTATCCCCGCGAGGTAGAAAAACGCCAGCCTTACTATTATTACCGACAGCACTCCCTTTAGCACGTCTCCGAGCAATACGAAAAGCGCCGCAAGCTTGCCCTGCGTCCTTAGGGTATTCGTCAGCCCCGCGTTTTTGCTGCCGAGCTCGCGTATGTCCTGATGGGACTTTATCCTTGTTACGATTATCGCCGAATTTATCCCGCACAGCAGATACGGTGCTATCACCATTATCGCATAGCATACATACAGCATATCACTCGCCCCGCTCTCTTATCACTATCTTTATCGGCGTTCCGTCTAAGCCGAAATTCTCCCTTATCTGATTTTCGATATATCTTTGATATGAATAATGGAAAAGCTCCTTTTTGTTGCAGAATATGACAAAGCACGGCGGCTTTACCGAGGCTTGGGTCATATAATACAGCTTTAGCCGTCTGCCCTTGTCCGAGGGCGGCTGAACTCTCGCGGTAGCATAGGCGAGCAGGTCGTTTAACGTGCCCGTGGTTATCCTGCGGGCATTTTGCTCATATGTGTACCCGATAAGCTCGAACAGCTTGTCCGTCCTTTGCCCCGTCAGCGCCGAGATGAATACGAACGGCGCATATGACATAAACGAAAAGTCCACTTGCAGCTTTTTGGTAAACTCCTGCATGGTCTTGCCGTCTTTTTCTATGCTGTCCCACTTGTTTACGGCGATAACGCTCGCCTTGCCCTGCTCGTGGGCATAGCCCGCTATCTTAGAGTCCTGCTCGGTATAGCCCTCGTTCGCGTCTATCATTATCACGCATACGTCGGCTCTGTCCACCGCCATATAGGCGCGCAGGACGCTGTACTTTTCTATCTGCTCGTTTACCTTGGATTTTCGCCTTATCCCCGCGGTGTCGATAAATACATATGTCTTATCTCCGCGCGTCACGACCGTGTCCACCGCGTCGCGGGTAGTGCCCGCTATATCCGACACTATCATCCTGTTTTCGCCGAGTATGCGGTTTATCAGCGAGGATTTGCCCGCGTTGGGCTTTCCTATTACGGCCACCTTAATAGCGTCCTCGGGATAATCGTCGTTTACGCCTTGCTCGGGCATAGCCGCAAACACCGCGTCGAGCAGGTCGCCCGTGCCGTGCCCGTGCACCGACGATACCGCTATCGGCTCGCCAAGCCCGAGGTTGTAAAATTCGTAAAATTCGTTGGGCACATCGCCTATCGAGTCGCATTTATTAACACATAAGATTACGGGCTTGCCGCTTTTCATAAGCATACCCGCGACGTCAGAGTCGGTCGCGGTAACGCCCGTGGTGATATCCGTCACAAGGATTATCACGTCCGCCTTGTCTATCGCGAGCTGCGCCTGCGAGCGCATCTGCGAGAGGATGACGTCCTTGCTTTGCGGCTCTATCCCGCCAGTATCTATAAGAGTAAACTCTTTGCCCAGCCACTCCGCCTTAGAGTATATCCTGTCGCGGGTAACTCCCGGGGTATTGTCCACTATTGACAGCCTTTTGCCCACAATGCGGTTAAATAAAGTCGATTTTCCCACATTAGGTCGTCCGACTATCGCTACCGTTCCGTACATCTGTCCGTCCTTTCTATTAGTCTGCCGTCACCGCGTCAAAAAGCGCGTATCCGTCGTTTTCGACAGCAACGACCTTTATTCCGAGAGCCTTTTCTATATCCTCGGGGGTCTTATCGTCAAGAAAAATATCCTCGTCGGCTTTAAGCATGCTTTTGGTGATAAGCAGCTTTTCGCCGAGAGAGTCCTTTTTATCCTGTAATTGTCTTATTATATCGCCCGCGGTTATCAGTCCCGCCACCGTGACATTCTCACCGAAAAAGTCGTTGCGTATCGCCGCTACTTCCACCTTTATCTGCGGAAAGCGCGCGTTCAGCTGCTTTATTAGCGAGCGTATAAGCGGCGCGGCGAGCTGTCCCGTCGCTATCGTCATACGGCGGGGGAGAGGCTCGGTGTCGCAGGCGTTTAGCGCGTCAATAAATTCTTTTTGCAGGCTCGCGCACATCCCGACCCCGTTTTCGAACTGGTCAAAATCCCCGTAGTAGTCATAATCGGGCATATTTAGCTCGGCCGTTAAGAAGAACTCGTCCGACGGGTACACCACTCGGTCGTGGTATTTTTCATACATCATATCGCCGAACTGCTGCATTATGTCTATCGCCGCCTTAGCGGATTGCTTATCAAAGGGCTTTATCTCGGGCAGCCCCTGACGGTACTTTGTCAGCCCCACGGGCACGCAGGCGACGCTCTTTACCGAGGGGTACAGCATACACAGGTCGGTCAGCGTCTTCTCAAGCTGCGCCCCGTCGTTTACCCCGGGGACTAGCACTATCTGCGTGTTTAATTCTATCCCCGCCGCCGCCATTTTGTACAGGTAATCAAGGCTCTTTCCCGCGTTGGGGTTAGAGGTCATTTTTACTCTGAGGTCGGGGTCGGTGGTGTGTACGGATATGTTCATGGGCAGCCGCATATCGATAATGCGCTCTACATCCTGCTCGCTTAGGTTGGTCATTGTGATATAATTGCCCTGAAGAAAGCTCAGCCGCGCGTCGTCGTCCTTAAAGTACAGCGTGTCCCGCATACCCTTAGGCATCTGGTCGATAAAGCAGAACATACATTTGTTCTTACAGTGCCGCTTCTCGTCCATAAGATAGGTGTCAAATTCGAGCCCTAAGTCGTCGTATTCCTGCTTTTTAAGCTTTATTACGCGGTCCTCGAGCCTTATCGACAGCTTTTTATCCGTAGAATAAAATCTATAGTCCAGCACGTCGTTTATCTCGTGACCGTTTATGCTTATCAGCCTTTCTCCCGCGCGTATGCCTTTGCGCTCGGCGGGAGAGCCGTGCTCTACCGACTTGATATTTACCACTCGTCCCGCCTCCTTAACTATAAGGTGATATTAAAATAGGGCTTAGCACGAACTAAGCCCCTTTTAAGTTTACGCCGTATTGCATAAAGCTTAAGCAAAACGTCGGTCTTTACGCCGCTTGTGCAACGTTTCACGCTCCCGCACAATGACTGTGCCTCTTGTACAGTGACCTTACGCCGCCTGCGCAACAGCCTTACGCTCCCGCACAGTGACCTCACGCCTCTTTGTGCGCAATGACCTCTTTGCCTTTGTAATAGCCGCAATTACCGCACACCCTGTGAGGAACCTTAAGCTCACCGCACTGGGGGCAACGCGAGAATGCAGGTGCGGATAGCTTCCATACCTGTGAACGTCTCTTGTCACGTCTTGCTTTAGATGTTTTTCTCTTCGGAACTGCCATTTTAGCACCCCCCTCTGATGTCCTTAATAGTCTAAATCAGCCGTATATCAAACACACTGAAAATCAACACTTATCCATTATACAGCAGATTTATTTATTTGTCAATAGTTATTTCAGATATTTTTTTACATTTTCGGTAAGGTCAGAAACGTCCGCCGAAATAGTAAAGGTGATATTTGTGCTCTCTCCGCTTACTGCGGCTATCTTATCGAACATATTGCCGACAAGTTCATAATCTCTGCCGCATATTTTAAGGATACCGTCGACAAAGATATCGGTGCAGTCATAGTCCGACGCGAGAATGCCCGCGATAAAGCCTGCCATTTCGTCGTAATTTGTCACCTTGTAGTCCTCGATGTTGATAAGGCGTACCTTATGATAAATGTCCCTGTTGAGCGATGACCCTACTTGTATTGCCACTACGTTGCCGTTGCTTGCCTTTTCGGCGGCGTGGATAGCGTCAATAAGTATCTTGGTCTTGCCTGACCCTTTCTTCCCGGGAATTAAATTGATCATTACTAAATCCTCCGTATACACGGGCAGCCTTAGCCCCCGCTTAATGTTTTGGGGCAAAGCCCCACATATATAAAAATCAGCGCGCTGATTTATTATCCGAGCTTTGCCTCGAGCTCCGCCTTAGCCGACTCGTAGCCGGGCTTTCCGAGCAGGGCGAACATGTTCTTCTTATAGCTTTCTACGCCGGGCTGGTCGAACGGATTTACCCCGAGGATATATCCCGATATCGCGCAGGCTTTCTCAAAGAAATATATGAGATAGCCAAGCTCGCTCTCGTTTATCTCGGGGAGCTCAAGCACGATATTAGGCGTGCCGCCCTCGGTGTGCGCGAGCAGCGTGCCCTCGTATGCCTTTTGATTGACTACCGACATATTTTGATTGGATAAGAAGTTCAGCCCGTCACCGTTCTCGGCCTCTTCTTTTAAGAAAAAGTCGCGCTGAGGCTTGTCGATATGTACCACCGTCTCAAACAGTATCTTAGAGCCGTCCTGTATAAACTGCCCGAGCGAATGCAGGTCGGTAGAGAATGAAGCCGAGGTAGGGAACAGCCCCTTTTTGTCCTTGCCCTCGCTCTCGCCGAAGAGCTGCTTAAACCACTCGCTCATCATAGCGAAAGAGTTCTCATATGACACGAGCATTTCGCACTTATAGCCCTTATTGCGCAGGATATTGCGCAACGCGGCGTACTTATAGCAGTCGTTGTTTTCTATATCGCAGTCGGCAAAGTCCTCTCTCGCCTTAGCTGCTCCGCTCATAAGCGCGTCTATATCGCAGCCCGCGCAGGCTATCGGCAGCAGTCCCACCGCCGTAAGCACCGAAAAGCGCCCGCCTACGTCGTCGGGGATAACGAACGTCTGATATCCCATCTTGTCCGAGAGCTCTTTAAGCGTGCCTCTCGCCTTATCGGTGGTGGCGTATATCCTCTCCTTAGCGCCCTCGGCTCCGTACTTTTGCTCGAGCATTTCTCTGAATACCCTAAACGCGAGCGCGGGCTCGGTGGTGGTGCCGGATTTAGATATCACGTTTACCGAAAAGTCCTTGTCACGTACTATGTCGATGATGTCGTTAAGATAGGACGGGCTTATGCTGTTTCCGACAAAAAATATCTTGGGAGTGTCCTTTGCAAGCGAATTGTAAAGAGACGACCTAAGCGCCTCGATAGCCGCTCTCGCTCCGAGATACGACCCGCCTATTCCTATTACTATAAGTATATCGCTGTCGGACTTTATCTTCTCGGCAGCCTTTTTAATGCGTGCAAATTCTTCCTTGTCATAATTTACGGGAAGATCTACCCAGCCTAAAAAATCGTTGCCCGCGCCGCTCTTATTTGTCAAGAGCTCGTGCGCGGCCTTTACCGCGGGCTCTATGGCTTTCAGCTCGTGAGGAGCTATATATGAGCTCAAATACCTCTGATTAACTTTAACAGCCATTTTTCTTTCCTCTTTTTTATTCTTAAAATACGGCAGGACGGCGAAAAGCCGACTTGACCTTTTATATAAATATATTATAGCTGAAATCTTCCTGTTTTGCAAGATGTTTTAGAAACAACGGCGAGTTTTGTTTAAACTGTACATCTTTCTTCACGATTTTTGTGCAACATTATCATAAGTTAAATATCCTCGATAGGATGATAAGTATGCTCTTCCACACCGTAAGCTCCTCTACCTCGCTGACTGTGACAATTTCTCCCGAAAATATCTCCTCGCCGTCAAGAGTGACCGTCATTCTCCCGGCTGTCTGGCCGCATTGCACCGGCGCGTCGAGGCTTTCGAGAAGAGTATACTCGTATTCGGCCTTTTTCGAGCCGCCCTTTGGAATAACCGCGCTGGTGAGCTTTTTCACCCTTACGTCCACCTGCTTTTTAACGCCGTTTTCGACAATTATCGGCTTTAGCTCGGCGCTGTCCACCGTCGGGCGGAACATCTCGTAGCGCGCAAAGGCATGATCGAGCAGCCCCTCGCATATGTCAAAGCGCTCGTCGCCGTTTTCGCACCCGAGCTCCACCGCCGCCGTCAGCATATCCCCGCGCTTAGCCCACGCCGCAAAGCAGCAGCCCGCAAGGTCGGTAGTGCCCGTCTTTCCGCCGATAAGCCCGTCATAGTGTCCCATAAGCTTGTTGGTGTTTAACAGCTGGGTCTGACGTTCGCCCTCTCGCACATAGTCGAGCCGCGTTTGGTAAAACTCGTCATAGCAGCCGTACTTGCTTATCTCGGCGCAGAGCAGGGCGGTGTCATATGCCGTGGTATAGTGCTCTTTATCGTCAAAGCCCACGCAGTTTACATAGTTTGTGTCGCTCATACCCAGCTCGGCGGCGCGCTTGTTCATACGCTTGACAAACGCTTCCTCGGTGCCGCTTATATGCTCGGCGAGCGCGACGCACGCGTCGTTTGCCGAGGCTATGACCACCGATTTAAGCATATCGCCCGCCGACATCTGTTCCCCCGTCTCAAGCCATATCACCGACCCGTCCATACTGTTTGCGTGGGCGGTGCAGGTGACCGTGTCCTCGAAATTCAGCCTCCCCGCCGATATTTCTTCCGCAAATATAAGCAGGCTCATAAGCTTAGTCACCGACGCCATTGGCAGCTTTTGATGAGAATTTTGTTCATACAGCACCTGACCGGTGGAACATTCGACGACTATCGCCGCCTTTGCTGTGCCGACGTCGACAGCCGCTTGTTCCTCTGCCCCCGAATATATGAACATATTGACAGATAATGTCACCGCCGAGAGCACGGCGATGATCGATTTATAAAGCCCTTTCATAATTTCTCCTCCTTAGCTTTGATAGGAATGTCCTATACGAATATATGCCGCGCTTTCCTGTTTTTTTCCGAATAATATTCTAAGCGCGGGTAAAAATATCAAAAAAGGGAGTGATGTTATGGACTGCACTATCGACAGACCTATGAAGCTGTTTATTTTATTTTCTTTCGGCGGGGGGCTGTACACAATAGTCGAATTGCTTTTCAGGCAGAGCAGCCACTGGAGTATGTTTATCCTCGGCGGGATATGCTTTTTGCTTATCGGGGGGATAAACTCGGTGTTTACCGATATGCCGCTCGCCGCACAGATGGGCATATCCGCCGTGATAATAACCGTGCTCGAATTTTTATGCGGGTGCGTGGTAAATCTCCTGCTCGGCTGGCAGGTGTGGAATTATGAGGCGTTGCCGCTCAACCTCTTCGGGCAGGTGTGCCTGTATTTTTCGTTGGCGTGGTACTTTTTGTCGTTTGTCGGGATAGTGACCGACGACTTTTTACGGACAAAGCTTTTTTACGAGCCTGCCAAAAAGTATACCCTGATACGTCGCAAGCCCGCGCAGATAGAGGATAAGCAATAACAAAAATACCGTGCTTTTATGAACCGCACCAGTTTGTGCGAACAGCACAAAAGACCCCTACGGCAAATTAAATTAAGTAACGAACTGACTTCGTAATTCAAGCGGAGTCAGTTTTGTTTTAAACTGAATTCGTTGATGATTGTAAAAGTAAATATAGTCATCAATTAAACGTCTCGCTTCGTCGAATGTCTTGATTTTAGTCCTGTAAATACACTCCGTTTTGAGAATAGAAAAGAAATTTTCCGCTAAAGCGTTATCATACGGGTTCCCACGTCTTGACATTGACGGCGTAATGTTGTATGATTGAGTTAGCTTAAAATACCCTTGGGAAGTGTATTGAAAGCCTTGGTCGCTGTGGAGCTGCAACTCTGCGGTGACCTTTTCTTTTTTCTTAGCCGCTCTTATCGTGTTCAATACAAGGTTTATGTTCTGATTTGTAGATGTCTTGTAAGCCACAATGCTGCGGTCATAAAGGTCTCTGATAACCGAGAGATACAAAAATCCTTGAGAAGTTTTTATGTACGAAATGTCTGTGACCCACTTCTGATTTGGTCTGTCGGCATTAAAATCTCGGTTAAGCAGATTGTCATATCTATGCAGGGCTTGGCTGTAATTACAGTATCTCCTGCGTCTGACAACTGAAAGCAAGCTATATTTATTCATCACGCGCAATATAGTTTTTGGGTTGTGATGGATGCCTTTTCGCTCAAGCCATATCGCAACGCGGCGATAGCCATATGTTTGCTTTGTTTCTACCTGACATTCCCGAATGAGTTCTGAAAGCTCCAGATCCTTGGCAGGCTTATCCATGCGTTTGACAAAGCCGTAATATCCACTTCGGGATACTTCAAAGAATCTGCACATTTCGCTTATGCTGTATTTATCCTTGTGATAATAGATGACCCTATATTTTACCTCCGGTCTCACTTCCTTCCTGTAAGCGAGAGAAAATCCCGCATAAGTTCGTTTTCCATTTCGAGAGCCTTGATTTTTGCGTCTTTGCGTGCGATTATATACTTCAATTCATTGACTTTATCGGTATTTGAGATTTTATCGTCCTTGGGTGGACGCCCCTTTTTCTTCAAAGCTATTCCCGCAGCTATTTTACGCTCTTTCCTAAGTTCGCGTTTAACGAAATTATCTACTTGCTCTTTGTTAAATGCGAATTTTTCGGCTATTTCTCTATGCGTTAGCCCTTTCTCTTTCATTTCAAAAATTTCTTTTCCATACGCCTGTATGTGTCTGTAACTTCTTGCCATAACAAAACCTCCTATGTTTCTATTATACCATAGGAGGTCTTTTTTGTCACTGTTCTTTTTTACTGGT
>CANQED010000008.1 GCA_947594425.1 uncultured Ruminiclostridium sp. | reverse complement strand
GAGGACAAGAGCATATTCCCGTTTGCGGACAGGATAGAGCTTGTGAGAAAAGGCACCGCCGACCTTAAAAATGTCACAGTCCTCCCCAGCGGTAAATTCATAATCTCGGCGCTTACGTTCTCGGGCTATTTTAATAAAGCGGAATTGCAGGACAGCACGATAGACCCGAGTATGGACGTGGAACTTTTCGGAAAGGAAATAGCGCCTCAGCTCGGGATAACGGTCCGCTTTGCAGGCGAAGAGCCCCTCGACAACGTAACAAGGCAGTATAACGAGACGATGGCGAGGATACTGCCTAAGTACGGAGTAAAATTTGAAGTTATCCCGAGGAAAGAGCAGGACGGCGGCGTGATCTCTGCAAGCAGAGTGAGAAAGCTGCTCGAGGAGAAGAATTTTGAGGAGATCGGAAAGTTGGTGCCTATGTCGACTTTGAGTTATCTTACCGATAAATTTTAAACCATATCTACACTTTTTAACATCGGATTTTAAACAACTCGCAGTCTTTAACTTGACTCCCGTATGCTTAAATAGTTCCAAGAATTTAAGGAGGAAAAATGAGTCATAAAGTAAAAATACATGCCGTTGGAAATTATTTAAATCCACTGCAAAAATATTTTAAGGGAAAGAATATTTATATTTCAAATTTATTTGATGGGTGCAGCCCGTTTGTTATAGAAGGCGAGCCGGATGATAATATTATAAAAAAATATGCTTTTGATATTCATGATCCGTTAATTTTTTCTAAAGGATCCGTTTTAAACATTTGGAAAGATTTTGGTAAAAGAATATCCAACAATCCGGATGAAGTTAATCAAACAATATATTTAGATAAAGCTGGAAAACCAAACGACATTAAAGCTGATTCTCAATATGTCCTTGTAATGAACACATCTATTTTCTATAACCTATATGAATATCATGGTAATCTTTATTCGGATATTTGGCCTGTTAATCGATTTATAAAAGAAATAAAATCAGACAAGGATACCGTCAAATATTCCGCTCCTTTTTATAAAAGTGTTAACTGGAAATTTTATTATGATAAATTTATTGAAGCTATTCAAAGAGAATATGACCACGAACATATTATACTCGTTAAGACCAATTCAGCATCGTGGTATATTGATTATGATAATAACATAAAAAATTTTGATAAACGGGCGTCTGAATATAGAAATTTTATTGACGAGGTAGATCGTTATTTTATAGAAAAAACAAATTGTTTATGCATAAATTCTCACTTTAATTTTATTCCTTACGGATATAATTCTTGCCTTATTCCATATGCTGTTATGAGTGAAGAAGCATATAAAGTTATAGCGGATCAAATAGCAGACATTGTAAAAGGAAATTTAAAACCATTTAAAACACATATATGCAAGTATCATAATCCCCTTGCTATAAATATATCTAATAAGTTCAACAGCAACATTATTACAAATAACAAAAACAGTTTAAATATGATAGAAAATAAATGGTTAACTATAACACAGTTAAACGCAAACGGAGATAATAGTTTTTTTGCCTCGCTTATTCGGCTTAAGTCATTTTTAAATAGCTACAACTCTATTACTTTATCTGATTATGTAATAGATATTATTCAACAATTGGAAGACGGTAATAGCATTGATGTAGATTACGCACTGATTGATCTTTATTTTAAATATATGAAGACAAATATCAATGATTTCATTGCTTTATATATGTTGTGTATAAATTTAAATAAGCAATCGGAATTTGAGAAAATTATTGAAAGCATACTAAATAATAAAGAGTGCACGATTTTAAAACAAGCGTATAATTTTAAATATGACAATATAGAATATTTGAAAACCTATCCATATATTATGCCCGAACTGCAAAGTAAATTAAATGAAATAACTGAAAATAAGGTATATGTATATATAGGAGTTGGAAATTATATAGCAATAGATATAAATAAACATTATTTTAGTAAAGAATTAAAAGAGCCAAAAAATATTGCTGATTATACAGAAATTATAAAAAACGGGTATGTATGTTCTATAAGCGAAGCTCCCTCGCTGATTTCAAATATAGAATTTTATGTGACCAAATCAAAAAAAGGAGACGCCGGTATACCAATCACTATACTGTTTAAAGATTTTGTTGAATTTGAGGAGAGCCTTAATTATATCAACTATAAAGAATTACTTGAAAACGAAAGCTTTGTACTTCGTACCACTGATAGTGATTGGAAGCCCGCTTCATTTTCAGGCAAAATCGCTCTTCAGTGTATTGACAATATGGATGACGATGAACAATTATTTTATAAAAAAGGTATTGCCGTTAACTTTGATAATATGTCAGAGCTTGCTGCAATTAAAAGCGAACTGTCTGTAGACAAAGGGGACGAATTAAAAAATATTAGTTCAGCTTGTTTTTTTGCACTTGAAAATAATGAAATCTTTATTAAGAAGTATTCATTCTATAATAAGATCAAAAATTATATAAGCGGATTTAAAATAGCTGAAAAATATATTATGAACGACGTCGGTCATTATTATTTTATAAAGTGTGTTCATTTAGGCGATATAACAAGGGCAATGCCTTTTATTTCTTATTTTAAAGCATACCGAAAAACTGTAAAAAAAGAAAATATTAAAAAAATAACAGTCATTACATCGTCTAACTTATCTGGTTATATTAAGATGTTCGCCGATGTAGATGATGTTATTACTTTACCTAAAGAGCAGATCCAATTGCTCAATATATATGCTAAATCCGAATTGAATGACGGAAATTTATTTTATGATACAAACAATTTGTTTATTAGCTGGGCAGAGGAAAATATTTGTACCTCATATTCGCTTCCGGAAGAATATGTAAAAGACAATCCGGAAATATATCGGTTCCCGTCAGTTATTTGTGCGACTTCGGTAAATAAAGCCGAACAAATAATTAAACAATATAATACAACTGCCGATAAAATAATTATAATGTTTCCCTATGCACAATCATCTTCAAATATCGATTTAAAATGTTGGAGCCAAGCTGTAAAAGAATTTACAGATTACGGATATACTGTTTTTACAAATGTAGGTCTCGGTGAACAGCCCCTTGAAAACACAGTTCCTTTAGATGAAGGAGTTGATGTCATTCTTGCGTTGGGACAGCTCGGTTCTCTGATTGTCGGTGTTCAAAGCGGAATGATGGATACGTTTCTATGGCTTGATATTCAATTTAAGTTTATTCTGGTAGCTTTTCTAAACAGTGAATACAGCTTTAGATTTGCCGTTAACTTTAATAACAGAATTCCATTTTATCATCATGAGCCGTTTAGCTTAGATACGCGTATTCAGCATTATATGGGAGGAGCTTTTATTGCAGCTTATACCGACGAAGAAAAGGACAATCTTAGTTTTAATGTAATAGAAGAAGCAAAGTATTTCATAAAAGGGGATTTATTCAAAAGTGATACATTGTTTTCAAAAGTAGACTTGCCTATAATTAAGTCTCAAAATCTTAATGAGTATGTGAAAGAGATTATAAATTTACGAGACATTGTTATTTTTATTTCGGTGTGTGATTCTGCCAATAAATACTGGAATGAGTTTGAAAGCCGACACCTTTTAGGATTGAAAGAGGACTTATCTAAAGTTTGGAGGTTAAGTTATATAGCTGTAGTAGATATAGATAAAAATATATGTAAAGAAAAGCTGTCGAATAATTGGGACGGAGTAGGAATAACATATTGTTTTGAAGATACCCCCGGTACTGAAAATTTTTTAGAAAACGAAGAAGTAAAGTCAAAATACGGTTCTCTTCCTTTAAAGAATAATTGCTATATTTTTAGCTGTGCTATGGACAAAAGGCATTACACAAAATCCAGCATAATAATCAATGGCAATGAATACTCAGCAAATAGAAGAGGGCTTAATATTGTGGTGTACAGTAAAAAGCAGTTAAGAGTGATTGACAGTATCAATGTAGATTCTTTTGGCGATCCAAAATTATTAATAAAACGTGAAGGGTCAGAATTAACTACTGAACATTAAAACTCTATGTTAAGTTAATATGAATAGATCATATATAGGGTAAACAATATTTATAACATAGTTAAAAAGTTTCGCAACCACTTAAAGCTTTTCTTTCTATACGACGTATCTGCCGATAACGCTGCGGAATATATGCCGCGAGCAGGGTAGAGCGGCTGTACATTTTTTCAGTATAAGAGGACAGAGCATATTTCCGTTTGCAGACAGGATTATCTTGTGAAAGAAAGTACTGCGCCATTAAAAATATTACGGTTCTCTCAATCGTATAATTGATAATCTCGGCGCTTACATCCTCGGGCTATTTCATTAAAGACGAGCGGCGGGCAGCACAGTAAACCCGAGTATGGACGTTGAGCTTTTCAGATTAGAAAGAGCCTGTCGACATTGTTACAAGACAGTATAATGAGACAATGGAAATGATACTGCCTAAGTACGGAGTGGGATTCCGAGGAAAGAGCAAGACGGCGGAGTAGTTAGCGCAAGCAGAGTGAGAAAACTGCTTGTGGAAAATAATTTTGAGAAGATACAAAAATAGTGCTTGACACTTTATTGAAGTAACTAATAAAATATAAGGTTTACATAAAAAGAGGGGATTTTGTTTTGGAACAAGTTACAGACACATTAAAACCAATTGAATTAAAGGATAATATGTTGATAGGCATCAAACCTGTTCTTATAAATTCTTCAATTACTTTTTTAGGAAAAAATAATGTTTTGTTTTTTGAGGAAAACGCGTCATTGAAAAAAGCAGCATTGTTTTCAGTGGAGATAACGCTTTAATTTATATAGGTAACGGGAAAAATATTTGCATAAAAGCGGATGTTTGCAACAATTCAGTATTATATATTGGAAAAGAAAATTATTTTAATCCTAATGGTAATCCGACGAAATTAAAATGTTCGGAGCAAAAGCATATTTTTATTGGCGACAGGTGCCATATTGCAGAGAACGTTGAATTTGCTACCTCGGATTCTCATTTGATTTATTCTATTGATTCGCGCAAAAGGATAAATCACAGCAAAAGTATTTTTATAGGTGACAGCGTCTGGATAGGTCAAGGAACGTTGTTGTTGAAAGGATGTCGAATACATTCCGGGAGTGTTATCGGTGCCGAATCTGTAATTTCAAATAAAAAAATAGATTCAAATTGCATCGCGGCGGGAAATCCTTGCAGACAGATAAAGCAAAAAATTTTCTGGGAATATACGCATATATTTACTGATAAAGATATTGAAAGAGTTGATATATGTCAGAATAATGATAGAGTATTTTTATATGATATAAATGCATATATTGATTTTGATAAAATAGATAGACTATTTTCTGAAAATCTATCTGCCGTAAATAAATTGAACATTATAAGAAGTACTCTTAAAAGCGATAAAAACCGATTCGCTTTTTATACTTGATGTACAATTAATAAAACATAGAAAGGAAGATTGTAATTTTATCGATCATCATCCCCCTCTACAACTCCTCCGCTTATCTTTCAGGCGTGGCAGCTTTAGCCAATAAGCTCCGCACCCCGTTCGAGCTTCTCTTAGTCAACGACGGGTCGACCGACGACACAGCGGAGATATGCCGCAGGCTTGAGCGGCAGTACGATCATATCCGTTTTATCGACAAGCCGCACACGGGCGTGTCGGATACGCGCAACGCGGGGATAAAAGCGGCGAGGGGGAAGTATATACTTTTCCTTGACGCGGACGACAGCCTTGCCGACGGCAGTGCGGACAGGCTGTATGAGTTTTTCGAGGAGTGCGGGGATATATGCAACCTTGTCACTTATCCCATAGAGACTCACTATCACGGCGTTGTTCTTGCGCCGCATTTTCGATATAAATATATGACGTACTCGGGGATATACGACCTTAACGAAATGCCGTATATCGGTCAGACGACCATGAATATTATGGTACGCAACCGCTTTGAGAATAACGTTTTGTTTGACGACAAAATGACCTTTTCAGAGGATCAGCGGTACTGCTATGAGGTCACCAAGGACAAGCTCAAAATAGGCTTTTGTGCCGACGCAAAATACATCTACAATCGGGCGGAAACGTCGTCCTCGGGCAAATTGAGCGGCTCGTGCTATATTTTTGAGCAGTCGATGAAAATGTTCGAGGATATGTTCTCAAATCTCGACCCCGTCCCTAAGGCGTATCAAGGCTTGTACATAAACGACCTCGCGTGGAAGCTGCGCTCTAATATCCTCTACCCCTACCATTACAAGGGAGCGCAGTTTGATAACGCACTCGGCAGGATAAAATCGCTGCTGAGCAGGGTGGATAATTCGGTAATACTTGAGCACCCCGATATAAATTTTTTCCATAAATATTATTGGCTGAAAATGAAGCCTAATAACAATGTCGGCGTGTTTTGCGAGCCCGAGCGGTTCGGACTAAAGGACGACAGCGGCGTTATCCTTTCGCAAAAGGATTTTGAAATAGTCGTGACAAGGATAAGAGAGGACGGCGGTACGTTTATCTTCAGAGGGTTTATCAAATCCGCTGTGCTGCTGTTTGCCGAAAAGCCGACGCTGTACGCCGAGATAAACGGCAGGCGCGAAGAGCAGGAGCTGTACGACTCCGCACACAGCTATTATTTGTGCAGGACAAAAACGCAAAGCTTTTACGCGTTCTGCCTTGAAACCGATATACGGGCGTTCGAGCGGCTGAGCTTTTCCGTTGCCCTCGGCGGGTACGAGTACCCGTGCAGTTATTATTTTATGCCGAAATCGCCCTTTTCTCACTATACCGAAAGATATACCGCGCCCATTGGTCAGATCGTGTTGGATTTTGATAAACAAAACGCGCGGTTTACACGCTCCGCGCTTACTTGCCGCGAGGCGCTTTTAAATAACAGCGCCGCCCCACTGCTTTCATCCAAAATGAAACGTATACGCAAAAAGGCGGCGGCATTACGCTGTAAGGCGGACATTTGCCTTTATTATGACTGCCGCGGCGTAGGGAGGGACAACGGCTGGTACAGATTTAAAGAGGATTATTTTAAGGCTGACGGGGTGCGCCGTATTTATATTTATGATGATAAAATGCCGCAGGGCGAGTTTGCTTTCCCTAAAATAGACAAACGCGACCTTGTCCCGTTCGGCAGCGCCGAGCACAAGCTGTATCTCCTTGCCTGCAAAAGGATAGTGACCGCGTACATCGAGGATATAAATATATTCCCATTTCCCGCCGAGGAGCTTTACCTTTATTCGGATTTTTTTGATTTTGAGGTGGAATATATACAGCACGGCATACTTCACGCAAGCCTGCCGTGGAAGTACACGCCCGAAATGATAACTGCGGACAAGGTGACCGTATCGACGGACTATGAGCAAAAGCTTTTTTGCGAGAAATATCGGTTCAGAAAAGAGGACGTTATCCCCCGGCTTATGCCGAGGCTGAAAATGCTCGACGTTTCGGCAAAGCCGCAAAAGAAGATACTCTTCGCCCCGAGCTGGCGGCAGTATCTGATAGGACCCGACATAGACGGAAAATGGCAGCCGCTGAAAAGTCTTTTTATCTCGTCCGATTATTTTAAGAATATATCGGACTTTCTAAACAGCGAGAAATTGGACGAGCTGCTTAGGCAAAACGATTACACCCTCGACTTTAAGCTGCACCCCATATTCGAGGTGTACCGCGACTGCTTTGATATACGCTCACAGCGGGTGAAAATAGTGGACACGGCCGTCCCGATAGAGCAGTACGAGATGTTCATCACCGACTTTTCGTCGTTCGTGTTTGATTTTATTTATCTGGGGCGAAAGGTATTCAGCTTTATCCCCGATAAGATGCAGTTTGAGTGCGGAATGAATGCGTATAGGGAGATAGAGGAGACAAGCCGCAAATATCTTGTCGAGCTTGACCCCGAAAACCTCGACCGCATATTCTCCGAGCAAAACAGCTACTCGAGTATAAGCTTTTTTGCTGAAATTAAGAGCCCTGCCGAATAATGCTTAGGGCAAGATAAAGCCGCGACCCGCCGAATGTTCGGCGGGTCGCGGCTTTGTCGGACAGCCTCAATAGTTTGGTTTGTCTTCCCAAAGCGTCTCTATATACCAGGCTTAATCCAAATCGTACAAACCCGCTACCCACTCTCCGGACTTTGGTAAAACTCGGAATATATCTCGGATGCGCTCCTCATAGTCGGACATAAAGCTTATATCTTCGGGCTTTAATACGTTGTGCTCGTCATAGGGCTTTAGTATATCATATACTTTTTGACGCAACTTGTCGGGCTCATCGCTCAGCAGAAATTGCTTTTCCTCGGCTTCGGTTTTAAATATTAAGCTTATCGGCATATTGATCCATACATAAAGCGGATCTAAATAAGAAAAGAGAGATGTTATTTTTCTTCTTTCTTTTTTCAACGCTCTTTCAAATAATTCCAAACGCAGGTAGTAATCAGTGTACGGACGACCCCACTCTACATCAACGATATCATTTGGATTTATTTCGGGCTCATTGTACTTTGCTATTAGTTCTTTGATTTTTTCTGTCAAGACATCTGTTTCGGAAGATTTTTCAAACTCTTTACCAAAGATCCTATATAGATCTCTGTACGAGTAAGGATAAATTGTAAAGATGTACTTGACCGTATCGCTCCCATACGGGAAGCTTTCTAATGTTGTCGGGAAGACTGTCACGTCATATTTTTCCGCGATCCACTCCTCAAACTCGGGCAGCCACGAATAAACAGGCGGCTTGCTCCAACTTTTGCGATATTTTTTAAAATCGCTGTAAAACCATAATCGCATTTTACTCTCCCTCTAAAAGCGTACCGATAAACCATTTGTATTCCTTTTCATCCATATCCGACAGCCATCGTCCGTACATTGATGAAATTTTGCTATTGAGGAAGTTTTCTTCGTAGTCGGGCAATAAGCGTATATGCTCGGGCTTTAATACGTTGTGCTCGTCATAGGGCTTTAAGATGTCGTAAACTTTACGGCGGAGTTTGTCAGGCTCATCGCTTAATAGAAATTGCTTTGCCTCGGCTTTGGTGTTAAAAATACAGCTCATTTGATATTCGCAAGTTGGAGTTAAGTATAGTTCAAAAAGCTTGAGGTTAGAAAATACTCGTTTGATTTTTTCTTCTTCTTTATGAAATATCGTCCCCAGTAAGCGAAAAATTAAATATATATATGTATATGAGCAAACGCTGAGCACTCTTATTACATCGTTTGGCTTTACCTTTGGCTGGTCGTATTTCGCTATCAGCGATTTTACTTTATCGGTCAGGGCGGTCAAAACGCTTTTGCTCTGATAATCGCCGTCGAATATCCTATACAGATCCTTGCCGGAGTATACGGTGACGTCAAAGTTGTACAAGATGCAATCATCACCGGCGCAGGTCCTTTCTTCACTTATGGTGGGGAAGACCGTCACGTCGTACATATCGGCGACCCACTCCTCAAACTCGGGCAGCCACGGGTATATCGGCGGCTTGCTCCAGCTTTCGCGATACCTCTCAAAATCTGCGGTGGTGAACATCATAATAATATACCTCCTTGCCGAATACCCCGCCGCACGTTATTTATCCCAAAGAATATGTCGGAACAGCATATATAGCTATTGATAACGAAATAATAAAACGAATGAGAGAACACACTAAAATTAAATATGAAAGAACAGAAACACGGATATGTTTTTTGCCCATCATTTCTGTAAAAATACATGCAAGCCGCAGAGATCATCTCTTTATCTTATCCTTAGCGGAGGATATGCTTTCATCTGTAATAACATAATCCGAGCCGCTCTTTTCCCCGTAGGGAATATAATAGTCGCACGCCTCGTCCACCGCGTCAAAGGTGTACAGCAGCGCCGCCTTTTTGGCGGTATAGTCCTGCTCGGTGATATTTGTCGAGACAAAGCCGACAATGTACTTCATATACTCGTCGAGCTCCTGCGCGGTGACGTCGCGGAAATTCTGATTGATAAAGCAGCTTAGAGCGGTGCCCTGCACCTTGCAGGAATACTGCACGTCCTTTTGACCGTAATCGGGTATCATCAGGTACTGATACATCTGCGCGCCGCTGAAGGACGAGCTGCCCTTTGGCACAATGTCAAGAGTGCCGTCGCTGTTCTCGTATTTTATCTCTTTTGGAACATCGAGAGTGGTATTTCCCACCATATCGAAAAGCTCCTCTAAGGTAGCGGAGGTAAAGCGGATATACTTGCTGATATTAGTTTCAAGCCCGTTATTAAGCGTTTGCATAACGCCCTCGGCGTTGCCGCTGTCGTATGCGCTTTGCAGCGTATTGCCGCCTATCAGCGAATTTTTGAGGTAGGGCATAAGTATTATCTCCGAGTTGTCGGCGCGATAGGTGAGGGTCATATAGCGCTCGGGAGCCTTGTCTACGCTCTCGCTTATCATAATGAGCATGGTAAAATTATAGGACGCGTCGGGGATAAATAAAGCCCCGTTGTCCTGTCGGCTCTCGGTGTTCTTCTGCGCCTGCTGAGAGCTGTAATATATGCCGAGCAGGGTCTGCGAAATGATAAACACTATAACTCCCGTCACCACAAAGGTGATAAGATAGATATACCAGTTGCTGCGTCTTTTTGTATTCAAATGATCAACTCCCGACTTTTGACAATATTATTCTTTTACAGCCTTGACACGATGGAAAAATCGTGATAAACTACTATTTATAATAACACAATCCCGTAAAAATTACAATAGCATTTTTAAAATAATCCGCACCGTCGGATTTTTTCGGAGGAGATATGGAAAAGCTGCTTAGGCGCACATGGGCCGAGATAGACCTTGACGCGCTGAAATACAATTATAACGCGATACGCTCGCACTCGGGCGATAAGGAGATAATAGCCATAGTAAAGGCGGACGCTTACGGTCACGACGATAAGAATATAAGCCTGAGGCTGTACGAGCTCGGGGTACGGCGCTTTGCCGTGTCGAATATTTGGGAGGGGATAAAGCTGCGCCGCGCGGGGCTTGACGGCGAGATACTTATTTTCGGCTATACCGAGAGCGGCTTTTTTGACGAGCTTGTCGAATATTCCTTGACCCAGACCGTCGGGGGGTACGAGTACGCCGAGGCGTTAAGCGATTACGCACTGTCTAAGGGGCTGCGCCTGCCCGTACATATAAAGATAAATACCGGTATGAACCGCGTGGGGATAGACACCGAGGAAGAGCTCGACAGGATATTGCTGCTCGGCGGGCTAGACTGCAAGGCGGCTTATACGCATTTTTCCTGCGCGGACAGTATAGATAAGCAGGATATCGAGTATACCGACGCTCAGCAGGAGAAGCTTATAAATATCGCGGGCGGCAAGGGGCTGTTGATACACTCGCAAAACAGCGCGGGCATAGCCTATCACGGCTGCTATAAGGCCGACGCGGTAAGAGCGGGGATAATACTGTACGGGCTGTCGCCTAATTACCCGCTGCCGCTCCCGTTTAAGCTAAAGCCCGTTATGAGCCTGCGCTCTTGCGTACAGCAGATAAAGCATATCAAAGCCGGGACTTATATCAGCTACGGCAGGACGTTTTGCTCGGATAAGGATATGGATATAGCGGTAGTGCCGGTAGGGTACGCGGACGGGTATTTTCGCGATTTTTCCTCTAAGGGGAAAATGCTGATAAACGGCAGGCTGTGCGGCGTTCTCGGCAGAGTATGTATGGATCAGACGGTCGTGGACGTGACCGGCGCCGATGTAAAGCCGGGGGATATAGCTACAGTATACGGCGGCGAATGCGAGCAGACGGGCATAGACTACAACGCGTCTATGATAGGCACTATCGGGTATGAGCTCACCTGCGCGGTAAGCTGCCGAGTTCCTAGAGTAATTATCAGCGGCGGCAAAATTATCGACGTGGTGAGATACGGCGATACCGCGCTTTGATTTACTTGTAATAAATACTATCAGCCCTCTGTAAAAATACAGGGGGCTGAAAATATTACAGATTACAGATAATCTCTTAGGTCCGTAGCGAGCTCTTCTTCTATATTCATAAGGCGCTTAGTGATATCCTTAGACTTTTCGTCGGCGGCCTTGTACTGATTAAGGTACTTTGCGAGGGATTTTACCCCCATATTGCAGCCGTCGGTCATAAGGTCGGCGATCTTAGCGTCGGACTCGTCCATGGACAGCATAAGGTTGGTCTTTGCCCACGACATACCCTTTGCCATGGGGTTAGGCGCTTTGCCGTCGTCGCGGTATCTGTCGAGCAGCTCTTGTATCTCTATATTAAGCTTTTGGTGGTGAGCCTTGCTCTCGGACAAAAGGCTGCGCAGACCCTCGCTCTTGATATGCTTTTGTACGTCGTCTATGGACGCTACGCCCATTTGCACGCCCGCGTCACATTCTCTGAGCAGGCGCACGGTATCTTGTTCTATCATAAATTCACACTCCTTTTATGATATTTTGCCCCGACCGACGGATTTAATACGGTATATTTTGCTTGACATAAATAGAAAATCGTGTTATACTACTGATTTAGAAAAACTCTCAATTTTTTAATATTCGGAAGAAAAAGGGGGTATGGGGGTAAAAACATCAGGTTTTTGCCCCCATTTGAGATAAGTTTCAGCTTGAGGAAAACACCGTGAGGTGTTTTTCGACAAGCTGTGATATACTACAATCACTAAATTTTTCTCAAAAAGGAGTAGATAAAATGAAAAAGCTGTTATCGGCATTTTTGGTATTTGTTATAGCTGTTACGGCGACAGCCTGTCAGGGCGCGGGAGAGAGCTCTTCCGCCGCTGAAAGCAGCGCCTCGCAGATTGACAGCTCGGTGTCTTCCGACATATCTTCCGACGTATCGTCCGAGCCCTCGGACGAAAGCGCGGTATCGGATAATAATTCCGACGATACGCAGACAAGCGGCGGCTTTAGCGTAAGCGGGACTAAGCTGCTCGACGCAAACGGAAATCAGTTCATCTTCAGAGGCATAAATCACGCGCACACATGGTTTAAGGATCAGCTCGACGTTGCGCTCCCCGCTATAGCGGCAACGGGCGCAAATTCTGTAAGGATAGTGCTTGCCGACGGTGTGCAGTGGGACAGGGACGATATCGCTTCGGTAAAGAACATTATCCAAAAGTGCAAGAACAATAAGCTTATCGCGGTGGTAGAGGTCCACGACGCTACAGGCAACGACGACCCCGCGGCGCTGGATACGGCGGTAAACTACTGGATAGATATAAAGGACGCGCTTATCGGAAACGAGGCGTATGTTATCCTTAATATCGCCAACGAGTGGTACGGCCAATGGAACAACCTCGAGGTATGGCGCGACGCTTATATAGCCGCCCTGCCTAAGCTCAGAGAGGCGGGCATAAAGAATACCATAATGGTAGACAGCGCGGGCTGGGGACAGTGCGCGGACAGCGTGCTTAATTTCGCAAACGAGATATTCGAGAGCGACCCCGATAAGAACACCATGTTCTCGGTGCATATGTACGGCGCGGCGGGCAAAAACGAGTCCACCATCTCTAAGGCGATAAACGGCGCGATAAAGAAAGGCTTTTGTCTTGTGGTCGGCGAATTTGGCTATAATCACAGTGACGGCGACGTCGACGAGGCGTCGATAATGCGCATATGCGAGGAAACGGGCACGGGCTATATCGGCTGGTCGTGGAAAGGAAACGGCGGCGGGGTAGAGTACCTTGACCTTGCTAAAGAGTGGGACGGCAGCGTGCTCTCCTCCGACTGGGGAGAGGTCTTGGTAAACGGCGAGAACGGTATAAAGCAGACCGCAAAGCCCTGCTCGGTATTTGAATAATCACAGTTTGTCACATATCCCGACGGAGTTGTTTTGCGCCGTCGGGATTTTTTTGTTAAATGTCACAAAAACTATTGTAATTTGATAATAATTATGCTATAATGTCAATGATAACGTTTACATCGGATTTTATGTATACAAAGGAGGAAGTATGAGCGTTACCGACGGCATTAAGAAGAATTTAGGCTTTGGCTGTATGCGGTTTCCTATGACGGGAGAAAATTATAAGGATATCGATATCGAACAGGTAAAGCAGATGACCGACGAGTTTTTGGCGGCGGGGTTCAATTATTTCGATACCGCGCACTGCTATCTTAACGAAAAGAGCGAGCTTGCGGTAAAGGAAATGCTGACCTCGCGCTATCCGCGCGAAAGCTATATCCTGACCACTAAGCTGACCGACTGCTATTTTAATAAAGAGGAGGACATACGTCCGTTTTTTGAAAAGCAGCTTGACGAGTGCGGGGTGGATTATTTCGACTTTTATCTTATGCACGCGCTTAAATCGGATTATTATCACAAGTACCGCGACTGCCGCGCTTTCGAGATAGCCGCCGAGCTAAAGGCCGAGGGTAAGATACGCCATGTGGGCATGTCCTTTCACGACTCGCCCGAGGTATTAGATATGATACTTAACGAGCAGCCCGCCGTAGAGGTCGTACAGCTGCAATTCAATTATCTCGACTATGACGACCCGTGGGTGCGCTCGTACGAGTGCTATAAGGTCTGCCGCAAGCATAACAAGCCCGTTATCGTCATGGAGCCCGTTAAGGGTGGGAGTCTTGTAGACCTGCCGCCGCGCGCGGGAGAGCTGATAGACGGGCTGGGCGAGTACAGCCGCGCGGGGTACGCGATACGCTTTGCCGCGTCGTTTGAGGGAGTGTTTATGGTGTTGTCGGGGATGAGCAATATACAGCAGATGCGCGACAATATCAACACCATGAAGGATTTTCGCCCGTTCAATGATAAAGAATACGAGACCGTCGCAAGGGTGCGCGATATATTAAGAAAGCGCGACATAATACCCTGCACCGCCTGCCGCTATTGCACCGACGCGGGCTGTCCCGCAGGTATACCGATACCCGAGGTGTTCAGCGCGGTTAATAAAAAGCGTCAGGACGGCGGCACAGCCCCCGACCTCTCGCAAAAGGCGTCGGGCTGTCTTAAGTGCGGCAAGTGCGAGGGCGTATGCCCCCAGCAGCTGAAAATACGCGAGCTATTACATAGCGCGGTAGAAGAATTAGCATAAAGGAGAAAGCTTATGCCTAACCCTATACTCCCCTTATGGGAATATATCCCCGACGGCGAGCCGAGAGTTTTCGGCGACAGAGTATACATATACGGCTCGCACGACAGAGTGGGTCACACCGAGTTTTGCGACGGAAAGCTAAAGGTATGGTCCGCACCGCTAAATGACCTTAATAATTGGGTCTGCCACGGGCACAGCTTTCATACCAGACCCGACCGCGACCACAAGTCGGATACCGACTGGACGGATAAGGACTTGTACGCCCCCGACGTTGTCGAAAAGGACGGAAAGTATTATCTGTACGCATATATAGTCGGCTCTAAGGGCTGCGTCGGGGTGAGCGATACCCCCGAGGGTCCGTTTAAGCTGCTCGGCAGATACAAGTACGACGAGACAGACGCGGGCGACGAGGGGATATTCAACGACGCGGGCGTTCTCGTCGACGACGACGGCAGGGTGTATGTATATTACGGCTACACCCGCTCAAATATGAACGAGCTCGAAAGCGATATGCACACCGTAAAGCGCGGCAGCCTTATCCGTCCCGTTATGCCCGACACCGATGACGTCCCCGAAGAGCGCAGATTTTTCGAGGCAAGCTCAATAAGAAAGGTAAACGGCAAATATTACTTTATCTATTCCCCGATAAAGGGCAGCCGCCTTGCTTATGCGGTGTCGGACAGCCCTACGGGACCGTTTGAATACAAGGGGTATATCATAGACAACGGCGTGGATTTTCCCGCGGGGAACGACCACGGCTCTATCTGCAATATAAACGGGCAGTGGTATGTATTCTACCACCGTATGACGAATAATACTATTATGTCCCGCAGGGCGTGCGTCGAGAGGATAACCATACTGCCCGACGGCACTATCCCGCCCGTGGAGATGACCTCGCTCGGGTTTGAAAATTCGCTCGACCCGTACAAAATTACCCCCGCCGAGATATGCTGTGTGCTAAAGGGCGGCGCGTTTATCACAGAAAAGGACGCTTTTACCCGCGTGATAACCGAGATAAAGGGCGATACGGTGATAGGGTACAAGTACTTTGACTTTGGCGAGGATAACTCGTCTAAGACCTTTAAGGTCGCGCTTTCGGTAAATGGCATGGGGGTAAAGTGCAGGGTGCATGTCCTTATTGACAGCTATGACGGCGGCGAGGAGATAGGCGTTGTGGATATAGATACCCACGACGGGGTATATTACGGCGTTGTCAAGGCTGTGACGGGCAGGCACGCGGTATATTTTAAGGTGGAAAATACCGTCGTCGGCTGGCAGGAGCGGTATTTTAAGGACAGAGCGCTCTTTGAATTTATAAGCTTCGTATTTTTAAAGTAAAAGGAGAATTATATGACAGTACGCAAGATATTTTCGTGTCTTATGGCGGTGTGCGTGATATTGACCGCTACCGCCTGCAACAGCGGTAATGAGAGCTCTTCCGCAACGGAAAGCGGTTCTTCTGTCGTGGAAGAAAGCTCGGCGGTTGAGGAAAGCTCGGCAGCAGAGGAAACCTCGGCAGTTGAGGATAGCTCGGCGGCGGAGGAAACTTCCGCACCGGAGGAAACTTCTGCGGCGGAAGAAACTTCCGCACCTGAAGAAAGCTCCGACGACACGCCCTCGCAGGGCACTCAAGGCGAGATGAGAGATATGACGGCAAACGAATACGCAAAAGATATGGGTATCGGTGAAAACCTCGGCAACACAATGGAGGCGTATAACGCGCAAAATTGCGAAAAATCCTCCTACAAGTGGATACCCGTGGTAGGGAGCAACACGCCGCAGGACTATGAGACCTGCTGGGGCGCTGTCGTTACCACCCAAGAGGTCATCGACGGCATGAAGAACGAGGGCTTTGACACCGTGAGAATACCCGTATTCTGGGGCAACATGATGGAGGACGACGGCACATATACGATAAACACGCAGTACCTTGACCGCGTGGAGGAGATAGTAAAGTATTGTATGAACGCGGGCGTTTATGCGGTGGTAAATATCCACCACTTTGACGAGTTTATCATAAGAAGAAACGACCTTGACAGCTGCAAGGAGATATTTACTAACTTGTGGACGCAGATAGCCGAGCGGTTTAAGGACTATTCGGACTATGTGGTATTCGAGGGCTTTAACGAGTATTTAGGCGGACAGCAGTTTGACGAGAGCGGCGTGCTTGCCGACCTGCCGCAGGATAAGGCGTACGAGCTCACTAACGCGCTCAATCAGACCTTTGTCGACGCGGTAAGAGCGACTGGCGGCAACAACGCGCAAAGACTGCTTATCGTGTCGGGCTACTGGACGAATATCGACCTTACCACCGCGCCCGAATTTAAGCTGCCGACCGACAGCGCAAAGGATAAGCTTATGGTGTCGGTGCATTATATCGACAACGCTATGTTCTGGTCTAATCAAATAGGCGGTCAGAAATGGCTCGATTATGCAAAGGGGCAGTGCGAGGAATTAAAGGCGGCGTTTACCGATAAGGGGATACCGGTATTTGTAGGCGAGACCACCGCAAAGTACCCCGCAAGCAATATGGCAAAGGACGCTGCGCACACCGACAGCGCGGAGTGCCTTGAGTTATTGCTCGATATGGCGACCGATTACGGCTTTGTGCCCGTTATATGGGACACTAACGACAATATGTATTCGCGCACGCAGTACCGCATAAAGGACGACGGCGAGCGCGAGGTCATACAGAAGATAGCAGAAAAGATAAAGGCAGAATGATCATGTAATAACGGACCCGCCGCGAAGCGACAAGCTTTGCGGCGGGTTTTTTATCTTTCGTCGGTGGAAATGAATTTGACCCCGCTGTGCTCCTTTAACAGCTCGGTCTTAAAAAATTCGGGGTAGATCGTCTTTTCTGTGTCGATCGGCACCCACTCGATAAACTCGTGCTGCACCTTTTTGCTTATATCGGGAGAGAAATCCTCGGGTACTTTCATATAGTAAAACATCGACAGCTCGTAGATCGTTTTGCCGGTTTTCGGCGGCGCGTCGGCTATAAAGTAATTTTGGTGGACAAAGCCCAAACGGTCTATCTCGAGCTTTACCCCCGTTTCTTCCTCCATCTCGCGGACTATCGCTTGCTCGGCGGTCTCGCCGAACTGCACCCTGCCGCCGACCGAATAGTAATAATCCACGCGGTCGTCTTTCGCCATAAGTACCCTGCCGTTTCTCATGATTATCGCCCCGACGCGAATATTGATGTACCCGTCCCCGCAGGGAACTGTCATATCCTGTCCCATTATTTTTCCTTTCTCCACTGTGCTAAACCTGCCGTATGTCCGTATGCTTTAAGCAGACGGAGTTTTTATTATAACAAATAGGGGGAGGGATGTCAAGGGCGGGGAGAAAATTTTTCTCAGTTTCAAAAAGTTACTATTCCCTCTTGAAATTCCTCGGCAAATAGTATATAATAATATTGTATATGTAACTCGTCCGCTTTGCGGCGGGTACTGTAACGTTTTTGAAAGGAGCAGAAAAATGGCAAGTTTTTCTAACGAAGTTGAAAAAATGTGTGTGGTCGCCAAAGGCGTCAACCATGGGCCCGCACCCATTCCCGAAGAGGGCAAATGGGTAAAGGCTTATCAGATAGGCGATATCAGCGGACTTACACACGGCATAGGCTGGTGCGCGCCTCAGCAGGGTACCTGCAAGCTCACCCTTAATGTAAAAGAGGGTGTTATAGAGGAGGCGCTCGTAGAGACTATCGGCTGCTCGGGTATGACCCATTCGGCGGCTATGGCGGCGGAGATACTCCCCGGCAAGACTATACTCGAAGCGCTGAACACCGACCTTGTATGCGACGCTATAAACGTTGCTATGCGCGAACTTTTCTTACAGATAGTTTACGGACGTACACAGACCGCGTTCAGCGAGAACGGTCTGCCGATAGGCGCGGGGCTCGAGGATCTCGGAAAGGGCTTGCGTTCGCAGGTCGGCACGCTTTATTCCACCAAGGCTAAGGGCGTACGTTACATGGAGATGGCGGAGGGCTATATCACCTCTCTCGGTCTTGACGAAAATAACGAGGTCATCGGCTATCAGTTTGTAAGAGTAGGAAAGATGCTCGAGGACATACGTCACGGCAAGTCGCCCGACGAGGCTTATAAGGCAAACTGCGGTCAGTACGGCAGATACGACGAGGCTGTCAAGAAGATAGACCCGCGTGAAGAATAAGGAAAGGAGTAAAGATAATGGCTAAATTTGAAGGTCAGGAAAGACGTGCCGCTAAGATAAGCGCATGCCTTGAAACCCTCGGAATGAAAGAAATTGAAGAAGCGAGAGATCTTTGCCTTTCCAAGGGGATAAATGTTGAAGAAATAGTAAAGGGCGTACAGCCCATAGCTTTTGAGAATGCGGTATGGGCATACACGCTCGGCACCGCTATCGCTCTTAAGAGGGGCGTTAAGAAAGCCAGCGAGGCGGCTGCCGTTATAGGCGAGGGACTTCAGGCGTTCTGCGTTCCCGGCTCTGTTGCCGAGAACAGAAAGGTCGGTCTCGGACACGGCAACCTCGGCGCTATGCTGCTCGACGAGCAGACAAAATGCTTCTGCTTCCTTGCAGGTCACGAGTCGTTCGCAGCCGCTGAGGGCGCTATCGGTATCGCAAGAACTGCCAACAAGGCAAGAAAAGAGCCGCTCAGAGTTATCCTTAACGGTCTTGGCAAGGACGCTGCACAGATAATATCGAGAATAAACGGCTTTACCTACGTACAGACGGATTACGATATCTCTAACGACAAGCTGACCGTCGTTAAGGAGATAGCTTACTCCGACGGCGACAAGGCTAAGGTTCGCTGCTACGGTGCTAACGATGTTACCGAGGGCGTTGCTATCATGAAGAGCGAGGGCGTAGAGGTGTCCATCACCGGCAACTCCACCAACCCCACCCGTTTCCAGCACCTCGTTGCAGGCACATATAAGAAGTGGGCTATCGAGAACGGCAAGAAGTACTTCTCCGTTGCGTCCGGCGGCGGCACGGGTCGTACCCTCCACCCCGACAACGTTGCGGCAGGTCCCGCGTCCTACGGTCTGACCGACTCTATGGGACGTATGCACGGTGACGCGCAGTTCGCAGGCTCGTCCTCCGTACCCGCTCACGTTGAGATGATGGGTCTTATCGGTATGGGCAACAACCCCATGGTAGGTGCGACAGTCGCTTGCGCGGTGGCGGTTGAGGAAGCTAATAAGTAAGATAGAAGTCTAAAAACGGCTTTATAATAGGAAAATAAAAAGCGGTTAGGAGTAGTGAAAAGCGGAATAATGAAGGTCATTCCTACATTATTCCTACACTACTCCTACACTTTATTCCTACACCTATTTTATTTTTTCTATCTCGGTTTTGAGCCAATCGATCTCTCTTTTTGTGTAAACTTTTTCGGTTATGTCATTTATGGCATGACCGACTATATATTTTATGGCGTACTCGTCTACGCCATATTTTTTTGCTGAAGTGATAAAGTGCATTCGTCCGTCATGGGCACGATGCTGAGGGTTGAGCCCAAGCTCGTCTCTTATACTCTTAAACCTTTTTTGATATTTGTCATATGTAAGTATATGGTTGTCAGTATGTGTTTGACCATCCATGCAATTAATCAGATATTCGCTCTTTAGAGCGACTGCTTCTTTATACTTATTTTCAACCAAAGGCCGAATTCGTGTATGTATGGGCACGAGACGATTGGTACCGGCTTTTGTTTTCATTCCGCCAGAAAACGTCCAGTTATTAAGATCAACATCCTCCAATTTAATAAGACCCAATTCTTGAGGTCTCCAACCCGAATAACATTGAATAAGTACAATGTCTACATATTTCTTCTTATCTACATTTGCCCACAAAATCTCAATTTCCTCATCTTTAAATGGCAAATGACAACGTCGTGCTTTCTCTTTTTCCTGTATTATATCTTCAGAAATGTCAAATGTTCGAGCATAATTGCGATCTACAATTTCATATTCAAGCGCATAGTCTAACATAAGATTAAAAAGCGATTTTATTCTTGCTTTAACGCCGGGAGATGGATGATGTTCTTCTTTTTTTATAATAGCAACTCCTTCTTCCATACAACCTTTAATATGCCGTGCTCTTAAATCAACCGCTCGCATATTATAAACCGATGAACAATATGCCCATGCAGAAGTAATCGTTCTTTTGCTGGAAGGAGATTTTAATTTTTTGAAATATTCTTGTGTCCATTTTTCATAAAGTTCAAGAACCGATATTGAAATGCCCAAATCATAAGGGTTTTTATTGTATTCCACCAAAGCTAAGTATGCGTCGTTGTACGTTGGAAAATATGAAACAGGTTTTAACGGTTTACTAATTGGATGCCCCTTTTCGTTTTTACCAACCGTCACCATTGCACGAAAAGGATTTCTAAGCGGTTTATTCTTAATTTCACTTATTTGACCAAAGCCATTTGGTAATCGCCGCCTTTTGTTGGGTTTTGCGTTTTGTTTTTTTGGCAAGTTTATCGAGGAAGCCGGGCAACCACAGTGTGGACAAATTAATGCTTTATCGCTCATGGTTAACTCACATTCTGTACATTTAATTAGCATTTTATATCCTCCAATTATTGATTTATTACAAATGCTCATGTTATTCTAAGATAGATATTTTTAATCTAAGTTAGAAAGAACGTGAAAAACGTGATCATTTGTAATAGATTAATTTGTCCAAAATGTAGCGGGACAAATTTAAAATATTATAGCACAGTTAAACGAATTATAAAAAACAAAGGCGGTAATAAAAAATTCTTAAATATGCAGCAATATATTTGTAAAGACTGCGGGTCTATACATAGAGTTATTCCTTCAACATTACTTCCTTACAAGCATTATAACTCAAAAATTATAGAAGGCGTTGTTAGTGGAAAGATAACATCGTTTGACTTAGGCTATGAAGACTACCCGAGCGAATCGACCATGAAACGATGGCATAATTCGCAAGAGGTGCAATCTCTTTTACGGAGCAGAAAAATAGCTTTACAAAGGAGATGGAATATCGTGAAAAATAAAGAAACCAAAATCTGCCCATATTGCGGCGGAATATCAAAATTTTTATGTTTTGTTAATCGGACGGTCCGGTCGGAGTATGGTGAGATAAAGAAAATAAAAGTAAAAAGATTCAAGTGTGGCGACTGCGGTAAAACGTTTCGGGATTTGCCCGATTATTTATCACCGTATAAGCAATTTAGGGCCGATATTATAGACGGCTTCGTTGAAGGTAATCTTTCTACTTCCAACTTAAAATATGAGGATTATCCGTCTGAACAAACGATAAAGAGATGGAAAAAAGAAAAACACGATGGTGATAATCATTGAAAATTGTTTTCAAGCAAACTGCTCTGGGAGACTCTGACCGAGTCTTTCTTTTTTTAACGACTTTGCTTTTACAAGTCTGTTTTAAAATAGTAAAATGTACGACGAAAGGGAGGTGTTCATATAAATGGACGAAGAAATCACATTTCCGAACGGTTCGGTTCCGGTCGCCGTTGCGGCCAGAGTATACGGTAAGGATGCATCTTGGATAAGAGCGGGCATTATTTCCGGATGGTTGCCTATTGGCAAAGCTACAAGAGGTGGTAAACCCGTAACTAGTCTTGAAGAAATGAGTTCAAGATACGGGAGAATTAATTATTATATTTCACCTAAGTTACTTTGGCAGGAAACTGGATATATATGGAAAGGAGAAAAAACGTGAGTACGGATATTCGCCCGGAATTATCGGATAAAAACAAATACTGGATAGAAAGACACAGATATTACGAGTTAAAGCATTTTTGTCTTCAATATCCTATTTGGAAGAAGGCATATGTTTCTTTAAATAGCTTTAAAACGGGCTATATCGATTTTCAGCCAAGATCAAAAAATAGAAAATTTTCAGATCCGGTGGAACGATGTGCTGAAATAAGAGTTTTTTGCTCGGATCGAATGCAAATGATAGAAAAAGCAGCACAGGAGTCCGATTTAAGTATTTCACGTTATATTTTAATCGGCGTTACACAGGGCGTATCTTATGATTATCTTAAAATGAAATATGATATTCCTTGTTGCAAAGACACATATTATGACAGATATAGAAAATTTTTCTGGATACTTGATAAATTAAGGATGTGAGCCGCAGAATTTACAACCTCTCTTATGGGTAGTTGTTATATGCCCGGAAGGAGGGAAAACCATGAAATTTATACAGGTAGATAGCATTCCTAAAAGAAATGCGTATAGGCATTCTTTGCAGGCCTATATTGATGATTTTGTAAATTCCGATGCTCAGTTTGTACAAATCGAACTTAGCGAGAATGACTACAAATCTTATAGAATATGTGCAAATTGCTTTCGTGTTGCTATTAAAAGGTCAATGCTTCCTATCAAAGTATATGTTCGCAAAGGTAACGTATATCTTGGGAAACTATAACAAAAAAAAGATTGAGTCGTCCAACAGCGACTCTTTCTTTTTACATTTTCCGTAAGCAGGTGACAAAAAAATATGGTACATTGATATTGAAAAAATCTCGGGTGGGATTTTTCGAGAAAACTGTCGCAAAAGAAACAAGCATTTTTATGGGAACCCATTTGATTTTTGAAAGGAGAATAAAACATGGTAAACCAAACGATTCAAGAGATGCTCGACAACGAGATTCGGTCGGAAATTGCGAAATTATCCGAACTTGAGAATGGAACAAAAGAAATGGCATCAGCGGTTGAAGATGTGGCTAAGCTTTATAAGCTAAAACTTGAAAGTGAGAAAAATGCGACTGATTGGTGTAGTCATGAAACGGACGAACAGTTTAAACGTGAACAGTTCGCAAAAGACTTAATTTCAAATAAATTAAAGCTTGGAGCTGAGATCGGCATGTTCTTGCTGGAACTTGCTTTTGCTGCGTACTGGGCAAAGAGAGGTTTCGAGTTTGAAAAAGACGGAGCATTTACGTCGAGCACCTTAAAAAGTTTGTTTAGTAGATTTAAGTTCAAAAAAGGAAATTAAATGGATTTTTAATGAGGAGGACGCGAAAATAACACGTCCTCTTCGTTTTTGCCCGTAAAATATACAATTTATGTTATGAGAGAACAAAGGGCTCTTTTTGTCTCTTGAAATTATGAGTTGAGTGTAGTAAAATATTATTAACACTCAATAAAGATAAAAAGGAGGTCAAAATGAGTTTTTTTAATAAATCTCTTCTCGACGCATTGTCAAGCGGAAATTACATTTGCAGTAAATGCGCTGCGAAAATGGAATTTGAAGATGAGATGGAAGACGTTCTCATTTGCCCGAAGTGTGGACACTCGGTAGATCTGGAACACTACGGGACCGAAGACGATGAGGATTATTATACTTTATATTCTGTGACGCCTGACGAAATTAACGATGTCGAGGAGGATGACGGTGACGACGAACCGTATGACGAGGTTTGCGGAGAATTAAATGATTATGTTCCGTAAATAGTGATTATCATTTTGATTTGGGAAGAGTCTGTGCACAGACTCTTCTTTTTTAATTTGGAGGAAAAATGCGCTACCATTTTGAAAAGCCAAAAATTTATCTTTCGATGTATGGAAAAATTTATATTTGTGAACATCCGATATATGATAGTTGCACGTTATTTGAAATTGGAGATAAAGGCTTGGCTGTTATTCAGCAAAGATTTGATGAAAAAACAAAAAGTACATGGTGGAGTGAGGTTGATCCGTGGATTACTGATGCGTTATATTTGCATCCGAGATTTAAAAAATACTTTGATTTGAGGTCTGGAACATGTACGGACGGACTCTATCCTACTGTTACCGTTCGGCAAATTATGTGGGCATTAAAAATGAAACCTATACAAAAACAACGTTGGGAAACTGTTTTTGACAGAAAAGATATTTGATACTATTTGTCTTATGAGAAAGGAGGCATGATTATTTATGTATGCTAAGATCAAGTTTAACCGGGGAAATTTGTTCGCAACGAATTATTTGAGTTTTTGTTCGAGGGCTTTTTTCGCAAAATTTACAAGATATATTATGGAAAAACAGTTAATTCTTATTTGAAAGGTGGTTTTATAATGAATAATAAAAATCTTGAGACAGGTGAAGTTATTAAGGCATTGACCGGCTGTGAAAAAAATTGTTACAGACTAGAATACGATAATATTATTACTGGAGCAGTTTTAGCAGTGGTTGGAATTATAGCTAAAATTCTTCACGAGAGATCTCAAAATCGCAAAGAAAATTCTAAAAAATCAGTTGATGAATTCTGCGATCACACTAAAGAGGAGTCCTAAACAGGGACTCTTTTTTTTCGCAAAATTTACAAGTTATATTATGGAGAAACGGTAGCTCGTTATTTGGTGAAAATCGAAAGAGGGCTTTTATGGGTTCATTCCCTGTAACCGTTTCTTTTTAATTTTTTATTGCCGAAAGGAGAAAAGAAAAATGAAAACGAACAAAAATGGATTTAGTAGTAAAGTTGGACGGTGGCTCCAAAGAGCTTCACCTACAATTTTGTCGATCGCAGCGGCGGCAGGGGTTGTTGTCACAACAGTTCTTGCGGTAAGATCAACGCCAAAAGCTCTCTTAAAAATAAATGAGAGCAAGAATAAAGCGCATCATGAGGACGATAAACAAACCTTCCCAAAAGTAGAAGCGGCAAGGGCTTGCTGGAAATGTTATATTCCGTGTTTAATTACAGGAAGCATGACGATACTATGCATATTTGCAGCTAATGTGTTGAGTAAACGCAGGCAGGCTTCTCTTATTGCCGCATATGAAGTTTTAGAGAAAGGGTTTAAAAGGTATAAAATAGCGGCTAAAGAGGTATTCGGCGAGGATTCCGACAATAAGATAAATGCGCAAGTCGCTAAAGATACTTATATTACTTCTCGTGGTCTTATTTACTCTGATTTATATGATCCATCAAAATGCAAGGAAGATCTTAGATTGTTTTATAACACAATTACAAATTCATATTTTCAAGCCACGATGTCGAGCGTTTTGAACGCGGAATATCACATAAACAGAAATTTGAATTTACGAGGAATTGCAACTGTTTTGGAATTCTGCGATTTTCTTGGTATTGATATTTCTGATACCGAATTTTGTCAAGACGATATAGGTTGGGAATACGACGATGGTTGTTTTTGCGACGGGTTGTGGCTTGATTTTATAAATGATTTCACAACCCTTGATGACGGCCTTGAGTGCTGCATAATTAAACCGTGCGTCGAACCGTTTTTAATCGTTAATTAAATATTTATGGAGGATAAAGAAAATGTCAGCAAAAGGTTATAAAGTATTTTTTCCGGATTGGACTTGCAACCCCGGCAATGGTGGAAAACCCTTCCAATACCAAGTTGGACGGACATACGAACAAGATGAAAAACCGGTGATTTGCAAACAAGGGTTTCACTTTTGTAAAAGGGCCGTTGATTGTTTCAGATACCATTATGACTTTGACCCTAAAAACAAAGTAGCGGAAGTTCTTGCGCTTGGCGATGTCGATTCCGATGGTGTAAAATACTGCACTAACAAAATTCAGATTGTGCGGGAAATTTCATGGGTCGAATTACTCGAAATGGTTAATGATGGCGATTGCAACAGCGGCGATTGCAACAGCGGCAACAGGAACAGCGGCAACAGGAACAGCGGCGATTGCAACAGCGGCGATTGCAACAGCGGCGATTGCAACAGCGGCGATTGGAACAGCGGCGATTGGAACAGCGGCAACAGGAACAGCGGCGATTGGAACAGCGGCGATTGGAACAAGTGCAGCTTTTCCAACGGATGCTTTAACACCGAAAGCCCGAAAATCTATCTGTTCAATAAACCGTCACCGTGGACTTATAGAGATTGGCTGAATAGTGAAGCCCGTAGATTACTAGATCGGATTCCGAAAAATGTACTTGAATATTGTTTGCTAAAATACATGACAGACGAAGAAAAAGCGAAACATCCAGAAGCAGAAATAACAGGCGGTTATTTGAAAAAAATTGACAACACGGCAGAGTCTGCAATTATTTGGTGGAGTAAACTGAATGATAGACAAAAAGATGTTATTACATCGCTTCCGAACTTTGACAAAGAAATATTCAGATATATTACCGGGATTGATGTTGACAAATAATAAATTGCGATAAGAAGAAAAGTCTAACTTAAGCAAATAGCCTGTATCATCGAATATCTCGCAATTTATACAAATTATATTATGAGAAAGGAGGTGAGCCATTATGTTAAGTAAAAACGTAATAAAATTCATTGGTTTTTTAGCAACCGGAATTGGAATAGGAGCAACGCTTCTGTCTGATTGGGCTGATGAAAAGAAGATGGAAGAAACGATTACGGAAAAAGTTAACAACGCTTTATCCGAACATCTTGACGAAAATGAAGAAGAGGAAGAAGACGAAGACGAAGATAATAAGGAGTCCTAACAAGGACTCCTTGGCTTTTTACGAGGTGAATTATGAATGACGAAACTGTTCAATCGGTTTTGAAATACTCAGAAAAATATATTTATGAAAAAGTTACATCAACTAAAATCCTATATTCTGAAAAACACAGCTTTGCAAAGTGGGCAGTGGATGAATTGCTTAAAATAATAATAGATAGTCCATTCGATCCCATAGATGAAATAGTTGAAAATTTTATTATCAAGATGACATTTTATTCTATGTATTCGGAAAATCAAGCTATTTATTTTAGATTTAATCTCGCCTCTGATATAGCTGAAGATATTTTAAATTATTTGCGTGAAAATAATCAAAAGGAGAGTTTTAATGAATAATATTAAAATTAACAAGCTTTTTTACAGCGTAAAAAGTGCTATAAAAAAGCATAGCCCGGAAATATTAACCGGTATGGGAATAGCCGGCATGATAACTACGGTTGTTATGGCGGTTCGCGCGACGCCAAAAGCACTCTCTATGCTTGACGAGAAAAGAAATGAAAAAGAGGATAAGCTTACTTTTGCAGAAACCGTGAAGACTGCATGGACTTGCTATATACCGCCTATGATTATGGGAACGGTGTCAATAATATGTCTAATAAGTGCTGCTTCGGTTAGCACTCGACGTCATGCGGCGCTTGCAACTGCTTATACCCTTTCTGAAACGGCCATGCGCGAGTACCAAGAAAAGGTTATTGAAACCGTCGGTGAGAAAAAGGAGCAGGCGGTGTACGATGCTATAGCAAAAGATAAAATCAAAAATGATCCCGTGTCTGAACATGAAATTATAATCACCACTAAAGGCGATACCCTTTGCTATGATGCTATTTCAGGAAGATATTTTAAATCTGATATTAATAAGCTTAAAAAGGCGGAAAACGATTTAAACCGTCAAATGAGGAGCGAGATGTTTATATCGCTTAATGAATTTTATTCTGAGATAGGATTATCTGAAATACCAATCGGAGATTATTTGTGTTGGCGTATCGATAAGGCATATATAGATTTAGAATTCAGTTCCCAGCTTGATGAAAACGGTACGCCTTGTTTGGTACTTAGATACAGAACTGCTCCAGAGTATTATCCAAACTGAAAAACGCAAAAAAAACAATTTATATTATGGAGAAATCCGTAAAAATTATCAAACCGAAAGGAGAATAGATGATGGAACTAAACGAAATCTTGACTGACAAAGAGGTAAACGAAGCAACGGAGGAGGTTTTAAGTTCAAATTCTGCGGCATGTTTTGCGATGTTTATGATAGGCTTCGGCGGCACCATTGCGGTGGCTGTAGTTACGACTACGGTTTACAAATATGCGGTAAAGCCTATCATAAGAAAAATCAAATCACGAAAAAAACGCAAAGAAATTGAGACCACGTTATTCGATACTGACACTGGCGCATACGAGATATTCGATGAATCTGAAAAGCTTGAACAGGTCGATAATTAATCGGATTAGCAAAAAGAAGGGATGGGATGTCTAAAACAGAACATCTCTTCTTTTTGTTTTTTTGTTAGCTAAAACGAAAGGAGTTGATTAAATAATGAGTAATGATATTCCTAACTCTCGCAATCAAGTGTCTAAAGACGATTCATCCGCGCCCGTTCGCAACAAAAAAGTAGAGAAAGCGATAGATGGCAATATCAAAATAAAAAAGAAAAACGAGATAAGAAAATTTGCCGACGTTTTTCTTTCTGACGATATAGGAGATATAAAGTCTTATATTTTGTCAGAGGTATTAATACCCGCTGCCAAAAAAGCAATAGATGATATTTTTGCCAACGGAATAAAAATGTTAAGAATGCTTTTATGGGGAGAAAAAGACGAACCGTCTAAACGGCATACGGCTTCTCGAATATCATATCGTGATTATTATGCCGAAAAAGACGATCGTGAATGTAATAGAACAACTGTTAAAAGTTGGTACAGCTATGACGATATTGTCTTCGACAATCGGGGAGAGGCTGAAGAAGTACTTGCTCGCATGGACGAACTTATATCAATGTATGATATTGCCAGTGTTGCGGATTTATACGACTTGTGTGGTGTAAGCGGAAATTATACCGACAATAAATACGGTTGGACTGATATTCATAATGCAAGCATTATACGAGTTAGAGACGGATATTTATTGAAGTTGCCGAGGGCAAGGGCACTGCCCTTAAATTAAATTAAAAAGGAGAATTTTAAACTATGAAAAATGAATTAATGGCGAAAGCCGAAAGAGGGTTTAACAAAATTATATTTGGACTGAAGAAACATAGCCCTGAAATATTAGTGGCTGTTGGAATTTGCGGAGCGATTACAAGCACTATATTGGCTTGCAAAGCGACCACCAAGATAAGTTCAGTCCTTGACAAAGCCCATAAAGACCTTGAACCCATTCGTGAGGTGCAAAAAAGTGAGAACTTTAGTGAGAACTATACTCGTGAAGACTTAAAAAAAGATTTAGCAATTGTGTATATTCAAACAGGGCTGGGTTTTGCAAAATTATATGTTTCTTCTATAATTGTCGGCTCTTTATCAATAGTAGCCGTTCTTTCCGCAATAGGTATTTTAAAGAAAAGAAGCGTCGCACTGACAGCGGCTTATGCGGCAATTGACCGCAGCTTTAAAGAATATCGCGAACGTGTTACGGCACGGTTTGGTGAGCGAGTAGATCGTGAATTAAAGTATAATCTTAAGTCTAAGGAAATAGAGGAACACACCGTGGACGAAAAAGGAAGAGAAAAAACTGAAAAGAAAACCGTTGATATTACCGAGGTTGCCCATGATTACAGTGATTATGCAAGGTTCTTTGACGATGGTTGCGAAGGTTGGGAAAAAGATTCCGAATACAATTTAATGTTCCTTAGATCCGAACAAAATTATGCAAACGACAAATTAAAAGCACGCGGATATTTATTCCTGAACGAGGTATATGAGCGACTCGGCATTAGTCCGACAAAAGCCGGACAGGTGGTCGGTTGGCTATATAAGCCTAATGATCCTAAGCATAACGGCGACAATTATGTTGATTTCGGCATATACGAAATTTATCGCGAGGGTGCTCGTGATTTTGTGAACGGACGGGAAAGAAGCATCCTTCTTGACTTTAACGTTGACGGTCCTATAATAAATTCTATTGAAGATGTAAACATTGGCGTATGTTAATGAAAGGAGATAACGATTATGAATAGCACTTTAATGTTTGTGTCCTACGCTCTTGCCGCGATGGCTGGAATTTGCTTTGTAAGTGGTATCGCTGTTCTTTCAAAAGGGGGTCAACGATAAAAGTGAATAGTATAGAAAATTTTATGTCTTTGCTGGATTATATTCTGAACACTAATAGAAAACGTCATATAATTGGCGGCGCTCTGCTGAGCGTGTCAATGCTTTTTGGCGGTCTAGCACTAACTGTTATGACTATTAATAAGGAGGAAAATAAAAATGAGCTCGAATAAATTTATATTTTTGATTGCTTTTATTGCGGGAGCAACCGCTGGTAGCATTTTTGGCGCTCGTCTTACAAAAAGAAAATATGAACAAATTTCTGAGGAGGAAATTAAATCGGTCAAAGAGGTTTTCGCTAAGCGTCGAGCTGTTGAAACAACTGACGCTCCAAAAAAGCCTTGCTTGGGACGCCATTCGTGTGGTTCGGAAGATGAGAAATTTGAACCCTATGTCATATCACCTGATGATTTTGGTGATGTGGCCGAATATGAAACAATAACTCTTATGTACTATAGCGATGGGGTGCTTGCCGATGACAATGACGAAATAGTATCGGATTCGGAGAGCCTCATAGGTAAACACGCTTTACAATGTTTCGGCGAGTACGAGGATGATTCTGTTTTTGTCAGAAATGATAATCAAAAATGTGATTTTGAGATACTTTTAGATAGCAGAAAATATTCGGATATTGCGAAAAACAGGTAGGTGGTCTATGAATGTCAAAGGACGAGATTGTCGACCGATATTTTGAATGGATATGCAAACTCATTCAAGGAGTCGAATATACAAAGGGATATTCGTATCATAAGCTGCTGGTTCGTTTGTTTTATACGGATTTTAATTATACCGTTGCGATGGATGCCAACAGAGAGGAAGATGGAATAGATCTTCGGTATAGGTTTGCAAGAGAGGAATTATATTCCCAATCTCAAGCGGCTTATTGCCTTGATGACCGACCTTGTAGTGTGCTTGAAATGATGGTTGCCTTGTCACTCAGATGCGAAGAGCACATTATGGACGACCCGGATAAAGGCAATCGAACCGGGCAATGGTTCTGGGGCATGATAGACAGTTTAGGGTTGAGAGCTATGTATGATGAAAATTATATTGAGAACTATGTGAACCGTAAGATATGTAATTTTCTAAATAGACGATACCAAAAAAACGGAAAGGGCGGATTGTTTACTCTTAAGGAAAATCAAAAAGATATGCGTTGCGCAGAGATATGGTATCAAATGTGTTGGTACCTAGCAGAAATGGATTTTTACGAACGGAGGGAAACTCAATGACTCATGCTGATGTTTTTAGGCATTTTAAGGAAATATTGCCTCACTTGCTTGGTGAAAACGTAACATATTTTCCGCATGGAAAAAATGCAATTCGAGTACGATGCGATGACAAGAAAGCTTCATTTAAAGAAACGTATGTTTTTACTTTTAATGATCGGTCTGACTGGGCGCTCGAAACGTTAAGCCATTTTTTGAAACGATTTAATAAGGAGGTGTGATACGTGAGTAGCATTGTAAATTATATTTTCAGAAATATGGATAGGATAGAGCATACGGTCTTAATCATTGCTAATAGTCAAACAAAGATGAAAAGAAGTGTTAACATTTTGTCTATGGCTATGATATTTTATGTTTTATCGACAAGTATTACGTTACAAAAACAGCATAACGATATAGAAAATCTAAAAAGAGAAATTTCCAAAATAAAGAAAGGAAACGTAAAGAAATGCGATGATCGACTTTTTAATGATTTCAGCGCGTAATACGACAAAACGCGGAGTAGTAGAAATCTATCCGAAATTCATAATTAAAAAGAGTTCCGACCTTATGATAAGAGGCGGAGATTTTTACGCTATATGGATTGAGGAACGAGGTTTATGGTCAACCGATGAGCAGGATGCGTTGCAGTTAATAGATAGTGAGCTTGATAGATATGCTAAAGAAAACTATGACCATTTTGACGCGCCCGTAAAGATTATGCATATGTGGGATGCGGAATCCGGAATGATTGATAAATGGCATAAGTACTGTCAGCGCCAGATGCGCGATTCATTCCATATGCTTGACGAGAAGCTTATATTTTCCGACACTAAAACTGTTAAAACCGATTATGCCTCAAAACGGCTTAACTATCCTTTGAAAGAAGGAAAATGTGATGCATATAACAAGCTGATGAATGTTTTATATTCAGAGGACGAGCGTCGCAAGATTGAATGGGCTATCGGAGCTGTGGTTGCGGGTGAATCTAAAAGAATACAAAAGTTTATGGTGTTCTACGGTGAACCTAAGTCGGGAAAATCTACTGTCTTAAATATTATTCAACAACTATTCGATGGCTATTATACCGCCTTTGACGCCAAAGCCCTCGGCTCGTCGACAAACTCGTTTGCTCTTGAGGCGTTTAAAAGCAATCCCTTAGTAGCAATTCAACACGATGGAGATTTGTCAAGAATAGAGGATAATACTCGTCTTAATAGCCTTGTTTCTCATGAGCTTATGACGGTAAATGAAAAGTTTAAAAGTACTTACACCAATCGTTTTAACTGCTTTCTTTTTATTGGAACTAATAAACCTGTTAAAATAACGGATGCAAAATCGGGGCTGATACGTAGACTTATAGATGTATCTCCGACGGGAAATAGATTAGATGAGGAAGAATATGATATTGCCGTTAAACAGATAAAATTCGAGCTCGGATCTATAGCTTACAGGTGTCGTGAGGTATATTTGCAAAATCCTAATGCGTATGACGGCTATGTTCCTATTTCTATGCTTGGCGCGTCTAACGATTTTTACAACTTCGTGTCTGATTCATATCACGTTTTTAAAACCGAGGACAAAACTACCCTCAAAGCTGCGTGGGAAATGTATAAGACCTATTGCGAAGAGGCAAAGGTGGCATATCCGCTTGCACAAAGAGCTTTCAAGGAAGAATTAAAAAATTATTTTAGAGATTATAAAGATCGGTCAATCATTGATGACGGTTCAAGAGTTAGAAGTTATTATGAAGGCTTCAGAACCGATAAATTCAACGTATATGGTGAAGATTTTAATAAAACGGGCAAAAAATCTACAAATTATATTGTTTTAAAAGAGCAACATTCTTTATTTGATGATATTTGTGGTAATTGTCCTGCTCAATACGCATCACAAAACGGAGTACCGTTAGAAAGCTGGAATAAAGTAACCTCTGTACTTTCTGAACTAGACACGACCAAACTCCATTATGTAAAACCTCCGGAAGAGCATATAGTTATAGACTTTGATATTGCTGACATAAATGGAGAGAAATCACTCGAAAAAAATATTGCCGAAGCAGAAAAGTGGCCTCCAACTTATGCCGAGCTTAGCAAGAGCGGAAAAGGCATACATCTACATTATATTTATGACGGAGATGTTTCCAAACTTGGGAGGCTTGTTGATCAGCATATAGAAATTAAAGTCTTTACCGGAAAAAGCTCATTAAGGCGCAAACTTGCAAAATGCAATAATTTACCAATTGCAGTTATAAGCTCGGGGCTTCCGTTGAAAGGAGAAAAGAAAATGGTGAATTTTGAGGGCATTAAAAGCGAAAAAAAGCTAAGAGCCCTTATCAAAAGAAATTTAAACAAGGAATTTCATGCAGACACAAAGTCGAGTATTGATTTCATTAACAAGTTACTAAATGACGCATATTCGGGAGGGATTACTTACGATGTCACTGACCTACGCGGAGTTATACTTTCCTTTGCGGCAGGAAGCACTCATCAATCCGATTATTGCATAAAACTCGTCAATAAAATGAAATTCAAGTCAGACGAGCCATCCGACACTGTAGACTCGACCGATACAAAATTGATATTCTATGATGTCGAAGTATTTCCAAATTTGTTTTTGGTTAATTGGAAAATACAAGGAAAAGACAAACCTGTTGTAAGAATGATAAACCCTACTTCAGAAGAAATAGAAAATCTTATGCAATTTCGCCTTGTTGGCTTTAACTGCCGTAGATACGACAATCATATTCTTTACGGTCGGCTTCTTGGATATAGCAATGAGCAGTTGTATGAACTTTCTCAAAAAATAATAAATGGTGATCCTAATTGTTTCTTTGCCGAAGCGTATAACGTTTCATACACCGATGTCTACGATTTTTCAAGTAAAAAGCAATCGCTTAAAAAATTTGAAATTGAATTGGGTATCCACCACCAAGAACTCGGACTGCCGTGGGATCAGCCGGTACCCGAAGAAATGTGGACAAAGGTTGCTGAATATTGCGACAATGATGTTCTTGCAACTGAAGCGGTATTTAATGCCAGAAAAGCCGATTTTACAGCAAGACAAATTCTGGCTGACGTAGCAGGAATGACAGTAAACGACACAACTAACTCTTTAACTACTAAAATTATATTTGGCGGAAACCGTAAGCCGCAAGAGCAATTTAACTATCGGAATTTGGGAGGAAGCGAAGATATTTCCAAAACCGAAGAGTGCTTTCATTCCAATCTTGCACATAACGAATATACCATATTTGATAAAGACGGAAGGCCGATATTTCCGGGATACAAATATGAAAACGGAGTGTCTAGATATTTCGGCGAAGAAGTAGGAGAAGGGGGTTATGTGTATGCCGAACCCGGCATGTATGTAAATGTGGCATTACTGGATATTGCGTCAATGCATCCGAGCAGCATTGTTGCTGAAAATCTATTTGGAGATGAGTACACTCGGCGATTTAAGGAAATTCTTGATGCGCGAATTGCCATCAAGCATAAAGATTTTGAAACTGCCAAAAAAATGCTTGGTGGGAAATTGGCGAAATACTTAACCGATGAAAACGCGGCAACCGATTTGGCTCAGGCTCTGAAAATCGCCATTAATTCAGTTTACGGATTAACGTCGGCAAACTTTGAAAACCCATTCCGAGATAATCGTAATAAAGACAATATTGTAGCAAAGCGGGGAGCTCTGTTCATGATTAATCTTAAACACGAGGTTCAAGAACGGGGTTTTACCGTTGCTCATATCAAAACGGACTCAATCAAAATTCCGGATGCTACTCCTGAAATTATTCGATTTGTGATAGATTACGGAAAAGAGTATGGATATAACTTTGAACATGAGGCTACATACGATCGTATGTGTTTGGTTAACGATGCCGTTTATATTGCCAAGTATAAGGAAGGAAAACATGCGGGAGAGTGGGCGGCCACCGGAACACAATTTCAAGTTCCTTATGTTTTCAAATCGCTTTTTAGTAAAGAACAAATCGTCTTTGAAGACATGTGTGAAACAAAATCTGTTAGCAGTGCTTTATATTTGGATATGAATGAGAATTTGCCGGACGGCGAACACAATTATCGTTTTATAGGTAAAGTGGGTCAATTTTGCCCAATAAAGCCCGGATGCAATGGCGGTGTCCTACTTCGTGAAAATTTGAGCAAATCCGGAGAAAAAGGATATTCTGCCGCAACTGGCTCCAAAGGGTATCGATGGCTTGAGTCTGAAATGGTGAAGCAGCTTGGCAAAGAGAACGATATAGATCGTTCCTATTATGATAAAATGGTTAACGAGGCTGTCGACGACATTTCAAAATATGGAGATTTTGAATGGTTTGTATCGGATGACAGTATCTCGGAAAACGTTGATATTTTTCCCAAGAAAATGCCTTGTGGCTCTAATATTTATAAGGACTGCAATGAGTGTCCCGATTTTCATGGTGAACAATTTCATGCAGAATGCAACAAGGGATATGATATAGCAAAAATTATTTTATCCCAACCAGAAAAGGAGAATTAAGATGGCAAATAAAACTGCGGATAACATAGTTATCGAAAATGCAAAAATTAGGTTTAGGAATTTTTCCGGAAAGGAAGGAAAATATAACCGCGCCGGATCGAGAAACTTTTGCGTTATTATAGAAGACGCAGAGATGGCTCAGAAACTTATCAAAGACGGTTGGAATATCAGAACTCTTGAACCGAAAGACAAAGACGACGAGCCTCTCTATTATATTCAGGTCGCGGTTAATTTTGAACATGTTCCTCCGAAAATTTATATGATCACAAAGCACACTAAAACGCTGCTCGATGAAGATTCTGTCGATACATTGGATTTTGCTTCAATACAAAATGTAGACTTGGTTATTCGCCCGTATTACTGGGAGGTAAACGGTAAAGAAGGCATTAAAGCCTACCTTAAATCTTTGTATGTTACCGTAGAGGAAGATGAGTTCGCTGAAAAATACTCAGAAGATGATATTCCTTTTTAATTATATTATTGTTACGGTGCCTGCTTAGTACATGTCAGGTTAAATGTCCAGTAAGGTCTTGATTTTATGTGCACGTATTTGAAAGTAAGAGGAAACAGCCGTATTTATTTTTTATTGCCGAAAGGAGAAAAAATGAATTATAGCGAGTATCGAAACCTGCAAGAGAAATTTAGCAAAAAACTCAAGAGGTTTCCAACAAATAGGGAGAGAGTTTATAACGATGGCGTTCTTGCATGCAAATCTATTTTAAAGGAGGTTTATGTAGATCGTTCTAAACAAGAAAAAATAAATTATACTGAATATTTATATTTACAAGAAAGATTTAGCAAAAAACTAAAAATACTTACTAAGGATAACCGGAAATCTTATCAGGAATCTTATAACAATGCTATTCTTATGTGCAAATCTATTTTAAAGGAAATTTGTATGTTAAATGAGAGCCAAATAAGAAAATTTGCCGATGTTTTTCTTTTTGCTGAAAGGAGAAGTAAAATGAAAAAATTTGAGCGAGGAGAATTTGTAATGACGCTGGGAATCGCAAAGCGTATAGAAAGGGATTTAGATTTTGGAAAATTTATCGGTAGGTGTATTGAAAGATATGCTATGTGTGACTGGGGAGAAATGAACGAGGAAGATAAAAAATCCAACGATGAAGCTGTCGAATGTGGAGATTTGAGAATTCATGCCGCATATATAAACCCAAAAACTAATGAAAAAATTTGGATTATCACAGAAGCCGATAGGAGCGCTACAACTATCTTGTTTCCGGAGGAGTATTGATTATGGAATATAAAGCGTGTCCTCTCCTTGTACAAAGCGATACAACCCCATCGTTTACATTAAAAGATGCAGTATATACTCGCACATACTTCTTAGAATGTCTCGCAAATAAGTGTGCGGCGTATCAAATCGGAATGTGTCAGCGATTTAATACGACCGTTATTTATCCTCAAACAAATATAACGGAGCGTGAAGATTAATGGCTGGAATAAATCTGTACGATTATCAATTGGACGCCGTTAAAAAAATGAAAAACGGTTGTATTCTTTGCGGAGGTGTCGGAAGCGGAAAGTCCAGAACTGCTCTTGCTTACTATTACCTCTGTGAGGGTGGTGAAATCGGTACTGAAAATTATATTCCGATGGGAGAACCGCCAAAAGATTTGTACATAATCACTACCGCAAGAAAGCGTGACGACAAAGAATGGGAGGCAGAAATGTCTCCTTTTCTTCTTTCAACTAACCCACAGGTAAATTTATATTCCAATAAGGTAGTTGTTGACTCGTGGAATAGGATAAAAAACTATACTGATGTCTATGGTGCTTTCTTTATATTTGATGAGCAGCGTGTTATCGGTTCGGGGGCATGGGTTAAAGCTTTTTTAAACATAACTCGCAAGAATAAATGGATACTTCTATCAGCTACTCCCGGAGATACTTGGCAAGATTATATTCCGGTGTTTGTTGCAAATGGTTTTTATCGTAATAGAAGTGAGTTTAAACGTGAACACATAGTTTACAACCCTATGACCAAATTTCCAAAAATAGATAGATACATTAACACAGGAAAACTTATTCGTTACCGAAATGATATTCTTATAAATATGGACTTCCGGCGTAAAACGGTTGCACATCATGAGGATGTTTTTGTAAAGTACGATATTTTAAAGTATAAAGATGCCGCTAAACTTAGGTGGGATCCTTTTAAAAACGAGCCGATAGTCAATGCTTCTGGACTTTGTTATATATGGAGAAAAATTGTTAACTTAGACCAATCGAGGCAAGTTGCATTATTAGAAATACTCGAAGATCATCCTAAAGTTATTATATTTTACAATTTTGATTATGAGCTTGAAATGATGAGAGAAATGTTTAAATACGATAATACTGTTAAGCTTGCCGAATGGAATGGACACAAGCATCAACCCGTTCCTGACGGAGAGAAATGGATTTATCTTGTGCAATACAACGCCGGCTCAGAAGGATGGAATTGTATAAAAACCGATACTATTATATTCTATTCTCAGAGCTATTCTTATCGAACAATGCAACAGGCGGCAGGCAGGATAGACAGGTTGAACACGCCGTATGAAGATTTATATTTCTATCACTTAAAATCACGTTCTGGAATAGATTTGGCTATAAGCAAAGCACTTAGTGCAAAGAGAGATTTTAATGAGGCGAGGTATGTAAAATGGTAAAGTAAATTTTTCGACTTGAATATTGCGAAATGCGTTAATTTATGCTATAATTATAAAAACGCAAAATAAACAATGCCTATTATGAAAGGAGGTTGTTGGAATGACACAAGACAACGAATACTGCCTTTTGAGTGGAGGTGATTCTGTGGGAATGACGGACAGTCAATACAAAGGTATGCTTCTCGACCAACTGGAAAATTGGCAAGAAATACTTGAATTGGCAGAGAAATCAGGAAACGCCTTAATTCAAGAAAAGGCAGAGAAGCAAATCAAGAAGATTGAGGAAAAGTTGAAACTCTAACCTCGCTTCCAAAGGGGAGTCTACGTGAAAACGTGGGCTCTTTCTTTTTTTATAAAAACAAGGAGGAATTTTCATGATTAAAAGAAGCTGTGAAGACCCGAACACTATTTATATTTGTTTGTTCAGCAGAAGATTTATTTTTCGCAGAAATCTTAAGCATCCGTATTGCGGTTGGTATAAGCCGTGAGTGATAATTGAGCAAGGGAGGTTATAAAATGTGGAAAAAAGAACTTATAAAAAATAAGATATGGGCAATCTGTATATTATTGCTTGGGATAGCTACCATTTGCATTGACAACGACGCTACAGTGTTTGTTTTGTTATTACCTATAGGAATGACACTGTTTTTTGCAAGAGAGAATTGGGTGAATTAGAGAATATGCATACCACGGCTTTTCTATTCTAAGTATATTTTGCCTGTATTTACGAGTTTAAGCATAATTTGTCCGGCTTCTGCCCACTTTTCATTATAAAAATGGGCAGGAGCAAACCCTTTGTTTATGCGGTTTCGCGAGATTTTTGCCCACTTTTTTTGTTTTTACTAATACGCGATAAAAATAGAATTAATTATATATTAAATAAAAACAAAAGTGGGTTTTTGGGCGAAAGGTAATTTATAGTTTGAATATGTATTGAAATTTACCAGTGGATGTGATATACTAAAATAGTAGCGATTAGCTATATTTTTATGAGAGGAGAATTATGTAACTGTGAGTGAGAAAAAGCCCGAAGGAAAAAAGGGCATATCAGCGGGCAAAGTAGCCGCGCTTTCTGCAATAGCTCCTTTTGTACTTCCGATAATAAACAAAATGGTCGATCAATTAAACGTAGCTCTTCAAGAACGAAAACAACTGGTCGAAGTGCCAAAATTATATTTAAAATCTTGCCCGGCAAATGTAGATGAGGTTTCTTCTGTTCTAAAGGAATACGGTTTTAGCTGTAGAAACAGTATGGTGCCGCTTAACGAGGCGTCTGTTAAATTTAAGGATTGCTTTGAAGGTCAAGTCGTTGGAATAATACCAAAAGAGGGCAGCAAAGTCAAACCCGGAACGATGATTTGTATAAGATGGGTAAACCAAGAAATGATTGACAAAAGTAAAATTATATTTGAAGAACTGGAAGCTAAGAAAGCTATACGAAGAGAAAAGAAAAAGCAGGCTGTTGCTAAAACGGCCATTTCGGTAAAGGAAAGTGTTAAGAAATTACCATCCGTTGTTATTAGAAACAAAAAGGAGGATTCTGATGATGAATAAAACCGAGAAAAAACGAGGTTTTTTTGGTTTGTTATTAGATTTTATATTGGTAATTGGCACGGGAGGGCTATGGCTGATATGGATTCTGATAGTATATCTTAGGAAAAATAGTTAAAACGGAAATTAAATAAAGATGATGGAGTAAATGCTGTTTTTCTGTATTGAAAATCAGTTTATTTATCATTAATTATATTTGACGGAAATTCTTTAATGGTTTCCGTTTTATTTTTTGCGCGAAAAAAACACCCCCTTTTATGAAGAGAGAATAGAAAGTCGTGTTGACAGGCTATGTTCTCTCTCTTTTATTTTTTTTAAGGAGGCTCATTTTTATGCTTGAAAGGGACTTTCAGTCAGACCTTATAAAAGAGCTTAAAATAATATTTCCGGGTTGTATCATCACAAAAAACGACTCGAATTATATTCAAGGTATTCCTGACTTAATCGTTTTATGGAAAAACAAATGGGCAGCCTTGGAATGCAAAAACGGTGTGCGCGCCAAGAAACAACCAAATCAAGAATATTATATTAATCGGATGAACGCGATGTCATTTGCAAGGTTCGTTTATCCTGAAAACAAAGAGGAGGTGCTTTATGAACTTCAACAAGCATTTAAATCTTGAGGGTCAGCATGCTTTTCTCGGCGCGAGTAAATTTCATTGGATAAACTACGACGAAGCCAAAATTGCATCGTCGTATTCAAAGTTTTTAGCCACTATTAAGGGAACAGAACTTCACGCTTTTGCGGCCACCTGCATACGCTTAGGGCAGAAACTTCCAAAGTCACAAAAAACGTTAAATATGTACGTTAATGATGCAATAGGATTTAAAATGACACCCGAACAAATATTATATTATTCGGATAACTGCTTTGGAACCGCCGACACCGTCATGTTTAGAAATAATTTATTAAGAATTCATGACCTCAAAACCGGAGCTGTTCCTGCACATATGGAGCAACTTGAAATATATGCTGCTCTTTTTTGCTTGGAGTATAAAATAAAACCTGCGGAAATAGACATTCTACTTCGCATTTATCAAAACAATGAAATATTATATTTTGAACCCGCAGCAAAAGAGATAGCCGCTATTATTGAAAAAATTATAGCCTTTGACAAGATTATAGATAAGGTAAAGGAACAGGAGGGATAAACGATGAACTATATTGCGGAAGAGATATTAATGCATTACGGCATGCCACGACGTTCAGGACGTTATCCGTGGGGTTCGGGAGATAGTCCTTATCAACATAGTGGAGATTTTCTAAGTCGTGTGGAGGATCTCCGTAAGCAAGGGTTTACGTTTACTGATAAAGAAGGAAAAAAGTGGAGCGGTGATACTGCAATAGCAAAATATATGGAGATGAGCACTACGCAATTTCGCTCGTATTTATCAGTGGCAAAAGAGGAACGCCGTTCGACAGCTGTCGCTACAGCAAAAGCATTAAAAGAAAAAGGATATTCTAATTCAGAAATAGCAAGAAGAATGGGATATAACAGCGAATCTTCTATACGTTCTTTGCTAAACGAGGATGCCGAAGCACGTATGAATGCGGCGAGAAAAACGGCTGAGTTTATAAAAAAACAAGTTGACGAAAAAGGATTTATTGATGTCGGTGCAGGCGCGGAGCTTAATGATTATATGAGAGTATCGAAAGAAAAGTGGGAACAGGCTCTCACTATTCTTGAGGCAGAAGGGTATCCGATTTACTCAAGAAGTGTTTCGCAAGTTACCAATCCCGGTAAACAAACCACTCTTCGAGTTATATGCCCTCCCGGAACAGAGCATAAGGATATATATGATGATTTATCAAAAATACATTCTTTAGATGATTATATTTCTTATGACAACGGCGAGTCGTTTCGTCCGAGTTTTGAATATCCCGCAAGCATGGACTCAAAAAGGTTAAAAATTCGTTATGCCGAAGACGGCGGCATTGAAAAAGACGGAGTGATAGAAATTCGCAGAGGGGTTGATGATTTGTCGCTTGGCGAATCTCATTATGCTCAAGTTAGGATACTTGTTGACAACGACAAATATTTAAAAGGCATGGCTGTTTATTCTGATGATTTGCCCGATGGCGTGGACATTATATTTAACACCAACAAAAAACGAGGAACACCAACCGAAGATGTGTTAAAGCATATAACCGACGATCCACAAAATCCTTTTGGCTCTTTAATAAAAGAACATGGTGGTCAAAGTTATTATGATGATCCTAATGGCAAATACACAGATCCTATAACCGGAAAGAAGCAATCTTTATCACTAATTAACAAGCGCGCCGAAGAAGGTGATTGGCAAGAATGGGACAATAGATTGCCTTCGCAATTTTTATCAAAACAAAGTGCGTCTCTTATTAAAAAACAGCTTGATCTTACTTTAAAGGATAGGGTTGCCGAATTTGATGAAATATGTTCACTTACAAATCCAACTGTAAAAAAAGTCCTTCTTAATTCATTTGCCGACGATTGTGATGCTGCGGCTGTTCATCTTAAAGCTGCCGCTCTTCCTCGTCAATCCTATAAAGTTATATTACCCGTAACTTCATTAAAAGACACAGAGGTATATGCGCCAACATATAAAAACGGGGAGACTGTAGCCCTTATCCGTTATCCGCATGGCGGCACGTTTGAAATACCGGTGTTAAAGGTAAATAACAAGCAGAGCGATGCTAAGAAAATGTTGGGAAACACTTTAGATGCTGTAGGAATAAACAGTGAAGTTGCCCGCCGTTTATCAGGAGCAGATTTTGATGGCGATACAGTCATGGTAGTTCCATGTAATAGTCCTTCGAGTAAAGTAAAGATTGTTTCGACTCCTGAGCTAAAAGGACTTAAGGATTTTGATGCAAAAGGACAATATGGACCTGACACTTATGCTGGAAAGAAAGTAAAATTGATGAGCAAGTCCAACACCGAAAATGAAATGGGCAGGATTTCAAATCTAATAACTGATATGACCCTTAAAGGCGCTACTGAAGATGAATTAGCAAGAGCTGTACGTCACAGTATGGTTGTAATAGACGCTAATAAGCATAAGTTGAATTATAAGCAGAGTGAAATAGATAATGATATTTCTGCTCTAAAAAAGAAATATCAGTCGCATGATGACGACGAGAAATATGGCGGGGCATCGACTCTTATTTCACGTGCTAAATCTGAAGAAAGGGTTGAAAAACGTAAGGGAAGCCCTCGTATTAATCAAAAAGGAAAGAGCTGGTATGACCCCGACCTTCCTGAAGGAGCTCTTATTTGGAAATCTGCAAATGAAACCTATACCGATTCTTCAGGTAAAGTTAAAACACGCACCCAAATAAGTACAAAGATGGCGGAGACCAACGACGCCTTTACTTTAGTTTCTCAAGCCGCTTCACAACCAGAGTTACTGTATGCGGACTATGCTAATCATATGAAAGGACTTGCTAACCAATCCCGCAAAGAGATGGTAACGACAGGCAAGATAGAGTACAGTGCCTCGGCAAAAAATACATACCAAAAAGAAACTGATACATTAAACGCTAAGTTGAACATGGCATTAAAGAACGCTCCGAAAGAGCGACAGGCTCAGATAATGGCTAATACTGTAGTAAACGCAAAGAAACAAGACAATCCCGACATGACCAAAAGCGAAATTAAAAAGGCAAGTCAGCAAGCTCTTATTACTGCACGAAATAAAGTCGGAGCAAAACGCTATGAAATAGAGATAACTGACAAAGAATGGGAAGCTATACAAGCAGGAGCTGTAAGTGAAAATAAATTAATGCAGATTCTTAAGCATGCTAATATTGATAAGATTCGTGAAAAAGCAACACCAAGAAGCAAGTCTTCGCTCAGTTCTGCCAAAATATCGATGTTAAAACAAATGGACACCAACGGTTATACCATTCAAGAAATAGCCAATCGTCTTGGCGTTTCAACAAGCACGGTTTCAAGCTATTTAAAAGGAAAGGAGTAAGAAATTGTGAATTACGAATATATGTTGACTACTATTGACAATCCTTATGATCCGTTTGAACAATTTACTCATTGGTTTTTGTTTGATGCAGAAAAAGGGTACAATTCGTGCGCTTATTTAGCGAGAATTGCCAGAACTTCAGATCAATTGTCAGACGAAGAAAATAGCAAAGAGATAGAAAGAGCGATAGATGAAATAATAAAATACGATTTTAGAAATATTTATAAAAAGGTTAAGAAAGAAACGGAAAATTCGATAAATAGCCTTTAATTAACGTATTTTATATGATTTATTTTTATGCCTTTACTTAATTCATTAAGCAAATGGGTATACCGGGGGTGTAGTGAAAAATGCACCCCCTCCCATTATCGCGGCGGTCTTCAAAAATTCTCCGGGGGATATTTTCTGACAACATTTAGATGAGTCTGCAAAAAAGTTTTACTTTTTTCTTATCTCCTTTCGGCGGAAAGTAAAACGGATTTGTAGGCTCATCTAAGTGTTGTCAAACACGTTTTAAATCAAACAAAACTTATTCTAAACAGCTGCATAAATGACTGAAAGGAGGTAGCAAGTGTGTGCAAAAAGGAAACGAAGTAAAGACAAAAAAATCATCTAAAAGAATAAGACCGGCATTAACTCCGGAAGCACGAGAAAATCAGCTTATATCCCTTGCTGTAGACCTTGCCGAAAAGCAGCTGCAAGAAGGGACTGCATCTGCACAAGTAATAACTCATTATCTAAAACTCGGTTCGACTCGCGAGCAGCTAGAAAAGGAAAAAATTAAAAAAGAAAACAAACTGTTGGAAGAAAAGGCTAAGGCGTATCAGTCGGCAGAAGAATTAAAAGAATTATATGCTGATGCACTTGATGCAATGAAACGTTATAGCGGGACGGCCGACGATGATTAGAAGATATTCACAAATTAAGCGGCTGAATACATTCAAAGAAAGATTTGATTATTTAAAGCTTGGTGGTATCGTTGGTGAGGATACGTTCGGTTTTGACAGATATTTAAATCAAATGTTTTATAACTCAATCGAGTGGAAAAGGGTTCGCGACGAGGTGATAATACGTGATAACGGATGTGATCTTGGGATGGAAGGATACGAGATTTACGGAAGGATATTAATACATCATATGAACCCCATTTCGGTTTCGGATATAAAAGAAAGAAGCGATATTCTTTTAAATACCGAATATTTGATAGCTGTCTCGCCAAATACTCACAATGCTATTCATTACGGAGATATTTCATTACTATCATATGAGCCGGTTATAAGGACAAAAAATGATACATGCCCATGGAAGAAATAAAAAGGAGTGGAATAATTTGGAAAGTATACTGACCTCAGTTAAAAAAATGCTTGGAATTACAGAAGAGTATACTATATTTGATGCTGATATTATAACACATATAAATTCAGTGTTTTCAACATTGTATCAGATTGGTGTAGGTCCAAAAGAAGGCTTTTCTATAGAGAGTAGCACTGCCACATGGAGTGATTTTGTTTCAGACGAATCAAGATTGAAATTTGTTAAGTCATATGTATATTTAAAGGTGCGGATGCTGTTCGATCCGCCACTTACTTCTTCGGTGCTTACTTCTATGGAAAACATGGCAAGCGAGTATGAGTGGCGGCTTTTGGTTGGAGCGGAGGAGGAAGCGAAAAATGTGGGAGTATAATTATACGCATGTTCAACGGGAATTATATCATCATGGTATTCTTGGTCAAAAGTGGGGTAAACGGAATGGTCCGCCTTATCCTTTAGGAAATTCAGAACATTCAGCATCTGAAAAGAAGGCCGGATGGAAAAATTCACTTGACAAACCTATTAAAAAATCATACAATAAAAATGATATTGGTGGAATTTCCGATGTTGTTTCAGAAGAAACTATAAATACAGCTATTGTCTCTCTATCAACAGTAGCTGTAACAGCTGGATATATAGCCGCTAAAAGAATCCTAAAAAGGAGTGGTGAAAGAAAATACAATAAGAATGTTACTAGTGATGCCGATTTACCAAAGAAGAAATCAACGATGAGTGAAGACGAAGATATGAAAGCTGCAAATCCTAATTTTAAGGATTATGAAACATCTAATGGGTATATACAAAATTGTATGTACTGCTCCACCGTCTACGATCTTAGACGTAGAGGTTTTGATGTAACTGCAAATTCGAGAAAAATGGGCGGTCGCCCAAAAGAAATCACACAATGGTATAAAGGGGCTACACTAGAGTCATACAAAAAGCCCGATGAAGCACTAAAAGCTATACAAAGTCAGCCCGATGGGGCAAGAGGAAACTTATGTGGTGCTGGACCATTTGGTGGTCATTCGGTGGCTTACGAAGTTAATAAAGGAAAGCTTACTATTAGAGATGCGCAATCTAATAAAAAATGGTCATGGGACGAATTTTCAAAGAGATTTAGTTCTAAGTACTACGTAGTGCGAACTGATAATTGTGAACCAAATTGGGATAAAATTGGTGAAACAATAGATCCGAGCAGTCTAAAAAAGGAGGTAAAATAAATGCTAAGCATTGAACAAGCACGTAAATTAGCTTTGGCTGAAAAAAAAGGATTGGTGATTACAAATGCTGTAAAGTACAAAAATTATTATGTTTTTTTCATGCAACCAAAAGGAGTTGACCCTTATTCGGAAGACGCTTTATTAGATAGTTACGTTTTTGTGAATTTCAAATCTGAAAAGATTGAATATCGGTCATTAGCTGCGATTGACGACTTTGTGGAAAATGCATCGCCGCTGCCAGTATAAAATTCCATTTTGCAAGTAAATACGTAAAGAGACGAGTAACATCGTCTCTTCTTTTTTTTTATCGGAAAGGAGGACAATTCAAAATGACCCCTAATGAACTTTATCACCACGGCATTCTCGGACAAAAATGGGGTGTAAGACGCTATCAGAATAAAGATGGCACACTTACTGATGCGGGAAAAAAGCGATATGACAGAGATATTCGTGAAAATCTCGCAAAGAAAAAGGATTCGCGAATAGACACGAGCAATCCAGATCCTAAAAGATGGGCGAAAGAGGATCTTGAACGTTCTAAAAAAGCGGTCGATGTTGCCGCCGACCTTGTTAATAAGGCAAACGACTTTGAACGAACGACACGTCCAAAGTCTACACGTCCTCGAATGGATTTGTCTAAAATGTCAGATAAAGAATTGAGAGATAGAATAAATCGCGAGCTTCTTGAAAAACAGTACAATCAACTATTCGCAGAAGAGCAGGAACCAACTATATCTAAAGGGCGAAAATATGCTTCTGCAATATTAAGTGCTGCCGGAAGTGTTCTTGCGGTGAGCAGTTCGGCTTTGGGAATAGCGTTGTCAATAAAACAGCTTAGAGGGTAAGGAGGCTCTGTTATGGCGTTATCGAATACTGCTGTTCCAAAATATTATGGTATGTTTCGGGATGCGGTAATTCGAGGTGAAATACCTGTATGTAGAAATATTTCCATGGAGATGAACCGCATCGACGACCTGATTGCCAACCCGGGAGTTTATTACGATAATAAAGCCGTTGAGGGGTGGATACGATATTGTGAAAACGAGTTAACTCTTACTGATGGTTCAGACTTGCAATTGTTAGATAGTTTTAAACTTTGGGGTGAACAGGTCTTTGGATGGTATTACTTTGTCGAGAGGAGCGTATATGAACCAAACCCCGATGGACACGGTGGACGATACGTGAGAAAAAATATTAAGAAGAGACTTATCAACAAACAATACCTTATTGTTGGAAGGGGAGCCGCTAAGTCATTATATGATTCCTGTATTCAATCATACTTTGAAAATGTAGATACGACTACAACACATCAAATAACCACAGCTCCGACAATGCGTCAAGCCGAAGAGGTAATGGCTCCTATTAAAACAGCTATTATTCGTTCAAGAGGTCCGCTTTTCAAGTTCCTAACAGAAGGCTCTTTGCAAAACACTACGGGGTCTAAAGCAAATCGACAGAAACTCGCACCTACAAAGAAAGGGATAGAGAATTTTTTAACCGGCTCGCTTATCGAAATACGCCCTATGAGTATCGACAAACTACAGGGATTGCGTGTTAAAGTCGCTACGATAGATGAGTGGCTGTCAGGCGACGTCCGCGAAGATGTTGTTGGAGCAATCGAGCAGGGAGCATCTAAGGTGGATGATTATTTGATTATAGCTACAAGTTCGGAGGGCACCGTAAGAAATGGGAGCGGCGATACAATCAAAATGGAGCTTTCTGATATACTAAAAGGCGAATACGTCAATCCTCATGTATCAATTTTTTGGTATCAGTTGGATTCTATCGATGAAGTTTCAAATCCGGAGATGTGGCTGAAAGCAAACCCGAATATTGGGAAAACCGTATCTTACGAAACATATCAATTGGACGTAGAAAGAGCCGAAAAAGCCCCAGCTGCAAGAAATGATATTCTTGCAAAGAGGTTCGGAATACCAATGGAGGGATATACTTATTTCTTCACATACGAGGAGACACTCACACACCGCAAACGTGACTATTGGCAGATGCCGTGTTCACTTGGTGGCGACCTTTCGCAGGGTGATGATTTTTGTTCTTTTACGTTCATGTTTCCATTACCAAACGGTTGCTTTGGTATAAAGACACGAAACTACATTTCTTCCGTAACATTAATGAAACTTCCAGCGGCCATGCGAGCGAAGTACGATCAGTTTATGGAAGAAGGCAGCCTTGTTGTCCTTGAAGGTACAGTTTTGGATATGATGGAAGTTTATGATGATTTAGATAAACATATTTGTGATTGTGGATATGATGTGCGTTGTTTCGGGTACGATCCATACAATGCAAAAGAGTTTGTTGAACGTTGGCAAAGCGAAAACGGCCCTTTTGGAATAGAAAAAGTAATTCAAGGAGCTAAAACAGAATCGGTTCCACTTGGAGAACTTAAGAAACTTTCTGAGGAAAGAATGCTTCTATTCGATGAGGAACTTATGTCTTTTGCTTTAGGGAACTGTATTACGATGGAAGATACTAATGGTAATCGAAAACTATATAAAAAACGTCACGAACAAAAGATAGATGCTGTTGCGGCTATGATGGACGCTTATATCGCTTATAAACTTAATCGTGAAGCATTTGAGTAGGAAGGAAAATATTATGTGGTATTACAATTACACGTTTACGGATGAGCTTTATCATCACGGTATTCTTGGTCAAAAGTGGGGTGTTCGTAGATTTCAAAATAAAGACGGAACCTTAACCTCTGTTGGAAAGAAAAGATATGGAAGCGGGCTTATGCCATCGCAAAAAAAACAAGGCAAAGATGAATCTTATAATAAAATAAATGCCGAAAAAGATATGTCAAAAAGAGAAATGAGAAAGTATTTAAAAAAGAATCACCGGAAAATGGATGAGGATAGTACCGATTTTTCTGATGAATATGACGAAACTCCTGAAGGCAAGTCTTTATTAAAATCATATAATAAAGCTTATGATAAATATTTTAATTCAAATTTTGAAAATGAAGAAGAAGAATCTAAGGCAGAAGAAGTATTTCTCAAAGCAGAAGAGAAATTATTGAGGGCGGAAATGGAATATACCGGAAAGAAAATGGTGGAAAAATATGGTAACGATTTAACGTATAATCACCTTAAAGGAAACTACAAATCTATCTACGACTTTATGGTAAAAGGAAAAGACGCAGTTAAAGCATATAGTGATGAATGGTGGATTCATGCTGTATAAGAAAGTTGGGTGATGAACGAATGAGCCAATACGATTTTTTATATCATCACGGTATTCTTGGTCAAAAGTGGGGTGTTCGGCGATTTCAAAAGGAAAACGGTTCCATGACGTCTGCGGGAAAAAAGAGATATGCTAAATATATAGATAATGATAATTCTTCAAAGCAAAAGCAGATAAAACGACCAGAAGAAACTAATAAGTCTGATGACAATAGAATAAATTCTAAACATACTTTATCTGATAGACAAAAGACTGCCATAAAAGTAGGAGCCGCCGCAGTTGGAACAGCTATCATCGCAATAGGAGCATATAAATTGTATAAATCTGGCAAATTGGACAAATTGATAGATAAAGGGAAGGATAAAATAGAAGAATTAAAAAACAAAAAAGCAAACAATAAAATTGAAGCCAAACCATGGATTGAAGATATAAATCCCGGATATAAGCAGACTAAAGACCCGGCATTTCGTATGAATTGTGGAAATTGTGCGATAGCTTATGAAATGAGATCGCGCGGGATGCCAGCTGAAGCATTAGGTAATGGGAGTGGAATGACGAAAGAAAAATTGTTATCTTGTTTTACAGGCATTCATGATAAAACGACTCTTAATCTCGACAATATAAAAGTTCCCATGTCTCTAAGCAGTTTAGGAACCGAAGAAAGAGGAAAAAAGGTTCAAGATACGATTGCGAAACAAATTTCAAAGGCGTATAAATCTAGCAGTTCAGCTCGTGGAACGTTATTTGTTCCCGGGCCGCTCGGTTCGCATTACATATCATGGGAAAAGCAAGGACGTGTAGTTGCATTTTTTAATAGTCAAGATACCACTAGAGATCTTATTAAAACATGTTTTGCCGAATATATGCCAACCGGTGACAAAGTCACTTCTTTGATGGCTATCCGTTTAGATGATTTGGAAATTAATATGGATGCGATTAAAGATTTTGTAAAAATGAAAGGGTGAAAAAACAATGTTGATAAAACGACAATGTTCAGAAATTGCTTTAAGAAATAATCCCGATATGAAAATAATAGGCGGCGTGGAATATGAGGATGTTTTTGGCTTTAATATGGTTCCGAAAGATAAATCAGAAAGTAATGGTTTTGCAAATGGTTGCCTTTATGTTGTCAATAAAAACTCTGGCAAAAGCGAATGGATTACCAGTTATGAAATTATGCAAAACTGGGGATGGCCTCCGCTTGGTATTTTTTAATAAAGCCCAATATTTATGGTTTAGGAGGTGATAATTCAAAATGGAACTATCTTTTGGTTCCCGGTTAAAGCACGCTTGGAATATTTTTATCGGAAAAGATCCAACGGATTATTTTAGGGATATAGGTGCGGGATATACTTACCGACCCGACCGTCCTCGTCTTACAAAAGGAAATGAGCAGTCTATCGTCACTTCGGTATACAATCGCATTGCTATGGATTCGGCCGCTATTAACATTCAGCATGTTAAACTGGATGATAACGGTCGTTTTCTTTATGCTATTGAAAGCGGACTTAATAATTGCCTATCGATTGAAGCCAATCTGGATCAAACAGGAAGAGCGTTTATTCAAGATGTTGTAATGTCAATGCTTGACGAAGGTTGTGTAGCAATAGTTCCTACTGATACTACCGTTAATCCCGAAGTTACCGGTTCATATGACATTAAGACTTTACGAACCGGGAAAATTATTGAATGGTATCCACAGTATATAAAAGTGCGGGTGTATAATGACCAGACTGGCATGAAAGAAGATATCTTGCTTGCTAAGAGCGCTGTTGGTATTGTTGAAAATCCACTGTTTGCAATAATCAACGAACCTAATTCAACGATGCAACGTCTTATAAGGAAACTTAATCTTTTGGATGTGGTAGACGAACAAAATAGTTCTGGAAAACTTGATCTTATTATTCAGCTTCCTTATGTAATAAAGACCGAAGCAAGACGTCAGCAAGCGGAAATTAGACGTAAAGATATAGAAACTCAATTATCCGGTTCAAAATACGGTATTGCATATACTGACGGCACTGAGCGAATAACTCAGCTAAACCGTCCTTTAGAAAATAACTTAATGTCTCAGGTTCAATATCTGACGAGTATGCTTTACAGCCAGTTAGGTATTACCCAGAGTATACTGGATGGTTCGGCCGACGAAAAAACAATGCTGAATTATTACAATCGAACGATTGAGCCTATTCTTTCGGCCATAGTCGACGAGATGAAACGTAAGTTTCTTACAAAGACTGCTCGTTCACAGATGCAATCAATTCAGTTCTTTAGAGATCCGTTTAAGCTTGTTCCTGTAGCAGAACTTGCTGAAATTTCTGATAAGATGACACGAAACGAAATAATGTCATCTAATGAGGTAAGACAGGTTATCGGAATGAAACCTTCTGATGATCCAAAAGCGGATGAATTACGAAATAAGAATCTGAATGAGAAAGCAGAGGAAAATGAGGGCGCTGAAGAAGCAATCAAGGATGAAGATTTACAAGTAAAGGAGGAAATTCAAAATGAAGAAGTATGATTTTAGCGGTTGGGCCACTAAAAACGATCTTCTATGTTCTGACGGACGTGTAATACGTAAAGATGCTTTCAGAGGAAATGACGGACAGACCGTTCCTCTTGTATGGAATCATCAGTATAACTCGCCGGATAATGTGCTTGGACATGCTTTGCTAAAAAACTGCGACGAAGGCGTATATGCTTACTGCGCATTTAATGATAGCGAAAGCGGAAGGAACGCGAAGTTGCTGGTTGAGCACGGAGATGTATCCGCACTGTCAATATATGCTAATAAACTGAAGCATCAGGGCAGCAATGTTATTCATGGGGATATTAAAGAAGTCAGCCTCGTGCTTGCAGGTGCAAATCCCGGCGCATCCATTCAATCAGTTATCAGGCATGGTGAAGAGTCTGAAGAGGAGGCTATGATCTTCACAGGAGAGATGTTGTCCTTGTATCATGCTGAAACACCGCCAAATGAAAACAAAAAGGAGGAAGATATGAACGAGAAAGATGAAAAAGAGGAAACCTTAGCTGACGTATTTAATACGCTTAGCGAGAAGCAGAAAAAAGTTGTATACGCAATAATAGGGCAAGCTCTTGAAGACAAAGAGAGCGATAACGACGATGAAGAAAATGAAGAAGGAGAAGATAAAATGAAGCATAATGTTTTTGACAGAGATGAAAATCAAAATGAAGAGGTGTTGAGTCATTCGGATATGGAGGCTATTATTTCGGACGCTAAGCGTTATGGTAGTCTGAAGGACAGTGTATTAGCTCATGGTATAGAGCATATAGATTATCTGTTTCCCGATGCTAAGAATATGACCACTACCCCTCAGTTCATTCAGCGTGACATGAGTTGGGTACAAAAGGTTATGTCTGCCGTGCACCACACCCCTTTCTCTCGCATTAAGTCCACGTTTGCCGATATAACAGAGGAAGACGCTCGTGCTAAGGGATATATTAAGGGCAAGCAGAAGAAAGAAGAGATGTTTAGCCTTCTGAAGAGGACGACTATACCTACAACAGTCTATAAGAAGCAAAAGTTAGACCGCGACGACGTAATCGATATAGTAGATTTCGATGTTGTAGCATGGCTTAAGTCCGAAATGCGCATGATGCTCGACGAGGAAATAGCCCGCGCACTTTTAGTTTCCGACGGTCGTTCCTCGTCGAGCGATGATAAAATCGACGAACAAAACATTCGTCCGATATGGACAGACGATAACCTTTATACTATCAAGGCTCTTGTAGAAGTTGATAAGGCGGCCTCTTCCGATATGAAAGCCAAAGCGTTTATTCGTGCTGCTATTAAAGCTCGTAAGGATTATAAAGGTTCGGGCGAGCCCACCTTGTACACTACAGAAGACGTTCTTACCGACTGCCTGTTAATGGAAGATACCACTGGAAGGGCAATATATGATTCGATATCGAAGCTGGCTACAACTTTGCGTGTCAAGGAAATAGTGACCGTTCCTGTTATGGAAAATCTTAGCCGTACCGACGAGCAGAACGGTAAAGTGGGACTTATGGGAATAATAGTCAATCTTGTTGACTACAACATCGGTGCTGATAAAGGCGGAGCCGTTAACATGTTTGACGATTTCGATATTGACTACAATGCTCAGAAGTATCTTATCGAAACTCGTTGCTCGGGTGCGCTTATCAGACCTTATTCTGCTATAGCTCTTGAGGTAAAACTGGGGGAATAATCGGCCTCGTTATTAAGGCTATGGATAACGAGGCTAAACCATATTTTGATCGTAAAGTAAGTGAGCTACAGCATGGAATATTAATAAACGATGAAACCAAAACGATTACCGGAGAGCTCTATTATATAGAGAACTACAATTTATTTGGAGACCCGTCTAAAGATCATGGGAATTTTCTGGCACTAAATTTCTCAGCAGAAGAAGATGTAGAAATTAGAGTCGCGCTTAGAGAGAAAAACGGCGATTATTTGACGGATCCTGTAGTGGTAGACGATAATTTCTGTGTATTTCGTGTTACGAGTAACGACCAGAAACTGGTTGTACTATACAAAAAGAACGATGATTCTGGTGAAGTCGTTTATGACCTTTCCGGTTTAGTTTTAAGTCAGGAATAATGGGAGAAAATCAAAATGGCAAAGTTTTACGGAAAAATAGGGTTCGCGATAACCGATGAACAAAAACCGGGCGTTTGGAAAGAAGTCGTAACTGAAAAATACTATTTCGGAGATGTTTCCAAAAACATAAAGCGTTATCAGACAGGTGATGGCTTAAATGATGATTTGGACATAGTCAATCAAATAGCCATTGTAGCCGACCCTTTTGCCAATGAGAATTTTCGCACAATGCGGTATATCGAATTTATGGGCGCAAAATGGAAGATAAACAGCGTTGAGGTACAGCATCCAAGACTGATATTGAGTATAGGAGGCGTATACAATGGAGGACAAAAGAATTGGGTTACATAATGTCTTGTGCGACATTCTTGGATCAAAAAATGCATATTTTCAACCGCCTGAATCGGTGAAAATGATTTATCCTGCAATTGTATACAGCCGTGAGGATATTGAAAAAATCAACGCGGACGATGGCGCTTATTTGTTGAAACATCGATATTCATTGACGCTAATCGATGAAGACCCTGATAGCCCGCTTGTGGATAAAATATTGGCTTTGCCTACTTGTTCGTTTGACCGTCATTATACTAAAGATAATCTAAATTACGATGTCTTTACATTATATTTTTAAGGAGGAATTACACTATGAGTAAAATTGTTTGGGATAAAGTCGGTGAGAGATTTTATGAAACCGGCGTAAAGAAAGGCGTTCTTTATCCGATGGCGGAGGGCGGTGATTACAATAAGGGCGTAGCTTGGAACGGACTTATATCGGTAACAGAAAGCCCCTCCGGTGCTGAGGCTAACCCTTTGTATGCGGATGATATAAAATATCTTAACCTTATTTCCAACGAGGATTTTGGCGCAACTATCGAAGCGTATACTTACCCCGATGAATGGAAGGAGTGCGACGGGTCAGCCGAACTTACGAAGGGGGTTATTATAGGTCAGCAGCCGAGAAAGAAATTTGGTATGTGCTACCGTACCGTGCTCGGAAACGATGTTGATAATGGCGAATACGGTTATAAGCTTCATCTGATTTACAATGCTCTTGCTGCTCCATCCGAAAAAGGATATTCCACCATATCGGACAGCCCCGAGGCTATCACTTTTTCTTGGGAGATTACAACTACCCCGGTCGACGTGGACGGTCATAAGCCTACTGCATGCCTCACTATTGACAGTACAAAGGCGGACCCGGCTAAGCTGGCTGCTCTTGAGGATATTCTTTACGGAAAGGATCCGACCGGTTCCGAAACCGAGGATGGTAAAGAACCGAGACTTCCGCTTCCTAACGAAGTGTTTAAACTTATGACAGCGGGAGATTAAAAATTGCCCGATTTTAATAGAGCCGCAACAACCGGATAAAAATATTCGGTATTGCGGCTCTCTTTTTTTTAATTTGAAAGGAGAAATATTATTATGTTAAAGAAAACCATAACATATACCGACTATAATGGCGTCGAACGTACAGAGGATTTCTATTTTAATCTCAATAAGGCAGAGGTAATAGAAATGGAAACGAGCACCGCTGAAGGGCTTGCACAGGCTATTAGAAAGATCATCTCTTCTCAGGATATCCCCGCGATAGTAAAAATCTTTAAAGACATTTTACTTAAATCTTACGGTGAAAAGAGCCCCGATGGGAAAAGGTTTGTTAAGTCTAAAGAGCTTTCCGAGGCTTTTTCACAGACCGAAGCGTATTCCCAGCTGTATATTGAGCTTGCTACCGACGCAGATGCTGCGGCAAATTTTATTAACAGCATATTGCCTCAAAACTTTACAGCAAAATCATTATCAAGTGATTTAGCTGAGCAAACAGAGTAAACGGGTGATGGAATGCTTCAGATTTTTATTCCTCCTACAGAGCAATGGGATGAAGAAAAACAAGAATTTATATATACAAAAGGACAGAAGTTGCAGCTGGAGCATTCTCTTGTTTCTGTTTCAAAATGGGAATCTAAATGGTGTAAGGCATTTCTTTCAAAAGGGAAAAAATCATTTGAAGAAACCGTAGATTATGTAAGATGCATGACTCTTACCCAAAATGTCGACCCCAATGTATATAATTGCCTTACAAACAGCAACATCAACGATGTCGATAAATACATCGAAGCTCCGATGACGGCTACATATATACCCAACGAAAGAAAAAGTTCCGGAAAGGTCGAAACAGTAACAGCAGAGCTTATTTACTATTGGATGATTGCTCTAAACATACCTTTTGAATGTCAAAAGTGGCATCTTAATAAGCTTTTGACTTTAATTCGCGTATGTGAACTCAAAAACAGTAAGCCGAAGCGAATGAGCAAAGGCGAAATATTGAGAAGAAATTCCGCTCTAAATGCTGCGAGAAGAAAGAAATACAACTCAAAAGGATAAATAGGAGGACGCGGTAATGAAAATAACATTAACACAAAAAGGTAACTATCTTAAGATTACCCGATATTTACAAAACGCAAAGAAAATCGCAAAAAATGTAAATCTTGACAAATACGGACGCGCAGGCGTTATAGCTTTGTCAGCGGGCACTCCTAAAGATACCGGACTTACCGCGAACTCATGGTCTTACAAAATTACGAATAGCAAAGGAACATATACAATTTCTTTTTATAATTCCAACATTCAAAATGGAGTTCCGATTGCGATAATTTTGCAATATGGACACGCCGCTAAAGACGGCGGCTGGATACAAGGAAGGGATTACATAAATCCGGCAATCCGCCCGATTTTTGATAAATTAACAAAAGACGCATGGGAAGAGGTGAAGAGTCTGTGAGTAAAACAGTGGACGAACGTGTTGTAGAAATGCGATTTGACAATAAACAGTTTGAAAGCAATGTTCAGACAAGTTTGTCAACACTCGATAAATTAAAGAAAAGCCTCGATATGAATGGCGCAACAAAAGGGCTCGAAAGCGTTGATGCTGCCGCCAAAAATTGTAATTTGTCAGGATTCCGCAGTGCTGTAGAAACGGTACAAGTGAAATTTTCAGCTCTTGAAACTATTGCAGTCACAGCTCTTGCCAATATAGCTAATTCTGCGGTCAATACCGGAAAGAAAATGCTCAGATCATTAAGTATTGAGCCGATAAGTCAAGGCTTCCAAGAATATGAACTAAAAATGGGTTCAATACAAACTATTATGGCAAGCACGGGCGAAGACCTCGAAACTGTAAACGGTTATTTAGACGAATTAAATACATACGCCGATAAAACTATCTATTCTTTTTCTGATATGACAAATAATATCGGAAAATTCACAAACGCGGGAGTAAAATTAGAAGATGCGGTCAAAGCCATTCAGGGTATAAGCAATGAGGCAGCAGTTTCAGGCGCAAACTCTAACGAGGCATCCAGAGCGATGTACAATTTTGCACAGGCTTTATCAGCGGGATATGTCAAGTTAATTGATTGGAAATCTATAGAAAACGCTAATATGGCTACTGTAGAATTTAAGGATAAATTACTTGAAACAGCTCTTTCGATGGGTACAGTTGTTAAAGTTGGCGACAAATACCAAACAACCACTACCGACGCTAATGGAAAGGTTTCGGCATTGTTTGATGCAACAAGCAACTTTAACGATTCTCTTTCGGCACAGTGGATGACGACTGACGTGTTAGTTAAAACTCTTGGAGATTACGCCGATGAAACGACCGAGATAGGAAAAAAAGCATTTGCCGCTGCTCAAGATGTCAAAACTTTTACTCAGCTTATGGATACTCTTAAAGAGGCGGCCGGTTCAGGCTGGGCTGCTACATGGGAGATAGTTTTCGGTAATTTTGAGGAAGCAAAAGAACTGTGGACAAATGTAAGCGAAGTTGTCGGAGGGTTTATAGACGCACAGTCTGATGCGAGAAATTCTTTGCTTCAAGAATGGAAAGATCTTGGTGGGCGTGCCAAACTTATTGAAGCCTTAAAAAACGCTTTTGATGGATTAGTTAGTGTTTTAAAGCCTGTAAGTAAAGCGTTTAGAGAAATATTTCCAAGAACTACTGCTCAACAGTTATATGTGATTATCGATAATTTCGCTAAGTTTACTGCACGTCTTAAATTGAGTGATAAAGCGTCTGAAAATCTAAAAGCTACTTTTAAAGGTATGTTCGCTGTTTTAGATATTGTAAAACGTGCATTTTCTGCAGTTTTAAAAGCGATAACTCCTTTGTTCGGAGGATTAGACGATTTAGGCGGAGGGGTACTCGGGGTAACTGGGAAAATAGGAAAATGGCTTACTAAATTAGACGATATAATAAAAAAGAGCGATATATTTAATAAGGTTCTTCAAAATATTGTAAAATTCGTTCAGGGTATACCAAAAAAGATAGACACCGTTTTTAAGCTACTTACTGGGTTGTCCATCTTTAACGTATTTGAAAAAATTCGCAAAAAAGCAAGTGATTTTTTAAATAAGTTAAAAGAAATATTCAGCGGATTTGGAAAAATAAACACAAATGGCATAGATACACTTTCTGAAAAAACAGAAAAAGCATTTAAGCCCTTCGTTTCGCTGTTTGATGGTATAAAGAAGATATTCGGCGGTATATGGGAACTAGTAAAAAAGTTATCGCCTATTTTTTCCGCCGTATCCTCTGCGGTTGGAAAATCTCTTGGCAGCGTTGGCTCTGCCATTTCAAACGCTATAAAGGATGCTGATTTTAAAAAGGTATTAGATCTTGTAAACGGCGGGGTGTTAGTATCAATCGGGGTTGGCATCAAAAAATTTATAGGCAGCCTCACTGATGTTGGTGAAAATACTTCGGGAATACTTGAAACTCTAAAAGGTATGCTGAACGGGGTTAAAGGGTGCTTTGAAGCTTGGCAAAAAGATATTAAAGCCAATTCGCTTCTTAAAATAGCCGCAGCGGTCGGCATACTTGCGGTTTCACTTGTCGTAATTTCCGGAATAGAATCAGGAAAACTGTTTGACGCTTTAACGGCTATAACTGCTTTATTTGCAGAACTTGCCGGAGTTATGATGGTTATGGGCAAAGCTAATATAGGAAAATCATCATTGACGAGCTCTGCGACTTTAATAGCTATGGCAACATCGGTGCTTATTTTGGCTTCTGCACTAAAAAAACTTTCGGGACTTGATATAAAGGGTGTTGCTATCGGTATTACAGCTATAGCTGGTCTCTCTTCTATTTTAGTGATAGTGTCAAAACAGCTTTCAAAGAATAGCGAAGGGCTGATAAAGGGCTCTTTGGGATTAATTGCGTTCGCGGCGGCTATTAGACTTCTGTCAAAACCTGTAAAAGATCTTGGAGAACTTGATATTAAGGCTCTTGCGGCAGGACTAATAGGGGTCGGCGTTCTTTGTGCCGAATTAGCATTGTTTTTAAAAGTTGCCGATCTTGATAAAATGAGTCTGGGAAAAGGACTCGGATTGATGGCTCTGTCGGAGGGCATACGCATACTCGCCGATGCTGTCGGAGTATTTGCTTCGCTTGATATATCCGCACTTATCAAAGGACTTGCGGGTGTAGGGGTAGTACTCGCTGAAATTGCCGCTTTTATGAAGCTCACAAATAATTCCAAAGGATTGATGTCGACCGCTGTCGGAATGACAATTCTTGGAGCGTCAATGCTGATATTCGGAAAAGCTATAAACAATATTGGTAATTTGAGTATAGATACCCTTGCCAAAGGGCTTATCGGTCTTGGAGTTGCTCTTGTTGAAGTTGCCATTGCGATGAAATTGATGCCGAGCGGAGCAAAAATAATTGCTGCTGGAACAGGATTGGCGATAGTTGGAGCTTCAATGAAGATATTTTCATCAGCGCTTTCCACTTTAGGAGATATGTCTTGGGAAGAACTCGCACGAGGTCTTGTTGCTATGGCGGCCGCTCTTGCTGAGATTGTTATAGCGTTGAAAATCGTTGATTCAAAAGCTTTGGCGGGAGCATCTGCTGTGTTGGTTTGTTCTGCTGCTTTGGCAATGCTTGTTCCGGTATTAGCCGTAATGGGTGCCATGTCTTGGGAAAGCATAGCAAAAGGGCTGTTGACTATAGCGGGAGTGTTTACTATTCTAGGGGTTGCAGGATATTTACTGAAACCCGTTACCGGTACAATAATTGCTCTATCCGGTGCTTTGGCGCTAATAGGGGTTGCCGCTGTTGCATTCGGAGCAGGATTGCTGACAGCATCAATAGCATTGAGCACATTTGCGGGCTCTGCTACAATATTGGTTGCAGCCATAGTTGATGTACTTATCGGATTGGTAACGGCAATACCCGATATTGTTTCTGCGTTAGCTAAATCTTTAGGCGAAGCTATTCCGGCTATTGTAGATTGCATATCAGCAATTGCCACTTCGTTACTCATAGCGTTAAATGATGTCGTGCCTCTTGCTGTAGAAGTCCTTTTGAATATTGTCCAAGAGGTACTTAGTTCTTTTGCAACCCATATCCAAGAAATTGTAGAGTCTTTGTTACAGATTGTTGTTGGAATATTGGACGGACTTGCCGCTGGTATACCACAGGTAATATCTTCCGCCGTTAATCTGTTTAAAGCCGTTCTCGATTCTTTGGTTCAAGCACTTGGCGGATTCGATATAGGTACTATCCTTACTGCTACAGCCTCCCTTGCAGCGGTAGCGGCAATGATGTCGCTTTTAACAATTATAGCCGCCGAAGCCGTAGTTGCAACGGCTGTTTTACCGATAATAGGAACCAATCTCAATAAATTTATTCAAAATGCGCAGCCTTTTCTTGATGAAATACAAAAAGTAGACACTGCTTCTTTGCAAGGCGCAAAAAATTTGGCAGAAACGGTTCTGATACTCACCGCCGCAGGAATAATAGACAGTCTTACTTCGTGGTTCACAGGCGGTAAATCATTTGTCAAATTTGGTGAACAACTTTCGGATTTTGCTCCATATTTGAAAAAATACTACATGGGAATAAAAGGCATTGATGCGGATGTTGTTGAACGCTCTGCGAATGCCGCTAAGGCGCTTTCCAAAATGGCAAACGAATTACCGAATTCCGGTGGAGTACTCGGATTTTTGATGGGAGAAAACGATATCGACGATTTCGGCAAAAGAATTGTATCTTTTGGTCGAGCTATGGTGACGTATTCTCAAACCGTTAGCGGCAAAATTAATTCTAAAGCAGTCGAAACGTCGGCATCTGCCGGACGAGCTTTGTCTGAGCTTGCAAAAAACCTACCTAATACAGGAGGTCTTATAGATTTCTTCACCGGGGGAAATGACTTGGCTTCTTTCGGAGAAAAGCTTGTTCCGTTTGGTGAAGCAATCGCTAAATACTCCGAAATAGTATCCGGAAAGATCGATAAAAAAGCAGTCGAAACGTCGGCGTCAGCAGGGAAGACATTGGTCGAATTGTCTAAAACTCTACCGGACACTGGAGGTCTTATAGATTTCTTCACCGGAGGAAACGACTTAGCTTCTTTCGGAGAAAAGCTTGTTCCGTTCGGTGAAGCAATCGCTAAATACTCCGAAATAGTATCCGGAAAGATCGATAAAAAAGCAGTAGAAACATCGGCATCTGCGGGTCAATCTTTAGTAGAGTTATCAAAAACCTTACCGGACACCGGAGGTCTTGTAGATTTCTTTACGGGAGGAAATGATTTAGCCTCTTTCGGAGAAAAGCTTGTTCCGTTTGGTGAAGCAATGGCCAAATATTCTGAGACAGTGTCGGGGAAAATTGATGAAAAAGCAGTTACAGTATCAACAACTGCGGGACAGGCGTTAGTCGAATTATCAAAAACTCTACCGGACACCGGAGGTCTTATAGATTTCTTCACCGGAGGAAACGACTTAGCTTCCTTTGGAGAAAAACTGGTTCCTTTCGGCGAAGCTATAAAGGCTTTTTCGTTGGAAATAACCGGTATGGATGCCGATGCGGTTTCAAATGCCGCAATAGCTGGCGAGGCTCTTGCAAATATGGCGGCAACATTACCCGAAGACGGAGGAATTATAAGCTGGTTTACCGGAAGTAGCGATATGACGTCGTTCGCTGAACAGCTTGTACCGTTTGGAAATGCGATGAAACGTTTTTCACTTACAGTTTCGGGAATTGATGGTAACGCTGTACAAAACGCTTCAACCGCAGGATTGTCTTTGGCTGAAATGGCAGCGACTTTACCTTCGTCAGGAGGCATCGTAAGTTGGTTTACCGGATGTAACGATATGGATACATTCGGCAAACAAATAGTTCCTTTTGGCAAAGCTATGAAGGAATTTTCAAATAACGTGACCGGAATAGACGGCAGTGCTATAACTGCATCTGCAACTGCAGGTAAGACTTTGGCAGAGTTGGCAAACACTTTGCCGCCATCTGGAGGAATTATAAGCTGGTTTACCGGAAGTAGCGACATGACGTCTTTTGGCGAACAGCTTGTACCATTTGGTAGAGCTATGCATTCGTATTCTGATGCTGTTTCAGGTATAGAAATCGATGCTGTTAATAGTTCTGCAACCGCCGGAAAAGCACTGGTAGAGCTCTCAAACACTTTGCCGAAAACGGGTGGAGTATTCGATTGGTTTACGGGCACTAATGATATTGAACTTTTTGGGAAACAGTTAGAAAAGTTTGGACAATCGTTCGCATTGTATGCCAATTACGTGTCTGACATAGATCCTGAAGTTGTTACGGCTACTGCTGATGCGGGGGATTCGTTAGTGAGTCTTTCTAACAGTTTACCTCAAACGGGTGGTATAACAAGTTGGTTTACGGGAAGTAAAGATATAGGTGTTTTTGGCGAAAGTCTTAAAACTTTTGGTTCTGCTTTTGCCGGATATTACGAAAATATTCGAGGTATTGATTCCGACAAGCTTTCTTCATCTCTCGGTGAAATTGAGACTTTGATTGGCATAGCAAATAATATGAATGAAATTGATATTAATGGCATGTCATCTTTTAGTGAGTCGCTCAAAAAGCTTGGAGAAAGCGGGTTGGACAGTTTCATACGTGTTTTCTCGGATTCTACTCAAAGAGTAAAGAACACAGCCAATGATATGATATCTACATTTGCTAATGAAGCTCTTAATCAGACGAATACGGTTAATGATTCGTTTAAAAGAATTGCTCAAGAAGCTGCACAATCGTTAAATTCTGATTTTTCACAATTTAAAAATGCAGGTTATGATGCAGTCAAATCTTTTAAGGACGAGGCACTTTATCAAACATCAATGGTGACTGAAGCTTTCAGCCAAATTTCACAAGATGCTTACCAGACACTAAGCAATAAATGTTTTCTTTTTAAAAATGCAGGCGACGAAATGATTACAGCTTTTGCCAATGAGGCTTTGGGGTACTCGACAAAAGTTGCTGACGTATTTAAACAAATCGCTTTCGAGGCGGCTGAAGCATTAAGTAATGATAATTCTCACTTTAAAAATGCGGGATACGACGCTGTAAAAGCTTTTAAAGAAGAAGCGCTTAATCAGGCTTTTTCAGTTTCTGATAATTTTAAGCAAATAGCTAAAAATGCTGTCCAAGCGTTAACTTCTGATAATTCTCAATTTTACAATGCCGGGTCGAGCGTCATTGAGAGATTTGTCGATGGAATGAAAGAAAAATCATCATATTCTGTCAATTTGTGTGACGATTTTCTTAGCGATTGTCTTGTGACCATCAGCGGATATTATAGCAACTTTAGTTTGGCGGGAAAATATATGGTCGAGGGTTTTGCGGACGGAATAGACTCGAATACTTATATTGCCAGCGCGAGAGCAACAGAAATGGCAAGAGCAGCATCCGATGCTGCCAAAAAAGAACTTGACGAGCATTCGCCCTCAAAGGTCGGATACGAAATCGGAGATTATTTTGGCGTTGCTTTTGTAAACGCTATTGGAAAATATACCGACATAGCATATGACTCTGGTTCGGAAATAGCTTCCTCTGCCAAAAATGGATTGAGTAACGCAATATCGAAGATAGGAGAAATGATTAACGACGGAGTCGATGTTCAACCGACAATACGTCCTGTATTCGATTTATCAGATATAAAGAGCGGCACGGATAAATTATACGGATTGATGAATGGATTTGATGGATATTTGTTTTCTGGATCGGTTGAATTGGCCGATAAAACGCGACAAAGTGTTCGAACATCATCGTCCACCGAAAACGATTCTATCGTTTCTTCGATACATAAGCTAAATAACCAAATAGAAAAGCTTGCTTCTAATCCGCCTAAAACACTCAATAACACCTTTAATATAAGCGGAAACGATCCTAAAGAGATTGCAAATCAGGTGTCTAAGATTATTCAGACTGATGTTGAAAGGAGAAACACCTCATGGGCGTAATAATTTATAACGGCGTACCATCCGATTATTACGGTATAAAAGTCGAGCATCCACCTAATTATGAAATGCCGGAAAAAGATTATGAAACAATTCATATTCCCGGAAGAAACGGGGACATAATTATCGATAAAGGTTCGTACTTAAACGTTAATAGAGAGTATCAGATATCTATAGGCTGTGAGAAAGAATCATTCACTGAATTGTCAAATAGGATAATTGATTGGCTTCATATAGGATATGGATATTTGCGCCTTGAGGATTCGTATGATCGAGAACACTACAGATTAGCCGCTTGCGTATCATCTGTTGACTTTACTAACATATTGAACCATGGCTGTAGGACAACAATAGTTTTTAATTGCAAGCCGCAGAGGTTTATAAAATATGGTGATGACCCTATTAAATTCGTCACAAACGGAAAGATTGTAAATTCGACAATGTTTACAGCTCTTCCGATCATTACCGTGTATGGCAGTGGCGATGGCATAATTAGTGTAGGAAAGTGCACCGTAGCGTTAAAAGGAATTAGCAATTATTTGACTATAAATAGTGAGATTCAAGATTGCTATAAAGGAACGGAAAATATGAATGCCTCCGTTACGTTAAGCAGTGGATTTTATCCGGAACTTGTACCCGGTGATAATTCCATATCGTTTTCCGGAGGCATTACGTCCGTGGAGGTGATACCTAAATGGTGGATACTTTGATAAAGCTGTTTGATAGCGCAAGCACGTCTTTCTCTTCAAACGGACTTGGAGGGCTTCCCGATGCTTCTCGCTGCGTTGTCAAAGAAGAAAGGAACGGCTCTTTTGAACTTGAGATGACTTACCCTATAAATGGGAAACGATACAACGACATTTGTTTAAGAAAAATAATAGTTGCGCCTGCAAATAAATATTCCGGTATGCAAGCTTTTCGTATTTATTCAATTAGTAAACCTATTAACGGATTGGTCACAATAAGAGCAAACCATATAAGTTATGATTTATCAGGTTATCCGGCATCTCCATTTTCAGCATCATCAGTGACAGACGCTTTTCTACAGATAAAGAGCCACTCGGTATTAAAAGATTGCCCGTTCGATTTTACAACTTATAAAACAACGGCTGCCGAGTTTACAAATAGTTTCCCATCCAGTATACGTTCGCTTTTAGGCGGGAATGAAGGGTCTATTCTTGATATATACGGTGGAGAATACGAATTTGATAATTTCTCGGTAAAATTACACGAAAATCGAGGAACAAACAGAGGGGCAACCATCAGATATGGCAAAAATCTTCTCGATTTAGAGCAGGAAGAAAGCTGCGATTCGCTTTATACCGGCGTGTATCCATACTGGTATTCGGATACTGAAGGTTTAATGGAACTTGTCGAAAAAATAGTAAAAGCTGAGGGAAATTATAACTTTCAACATATTCTTCCTCTTAATCTCTCAGACGAATGGGAAGAAAAGCCCACAGAAGATATGCTCAGACAAAAAGCCGTATCATATATGAAGAACGTTAAAATTGGAGAACCCAAAGTTTCTTTAACGGTGTCTTTTGCTGAGCTTTCGCAATCAGGAGAGTATGAAAAATTTGCGCCTCTTCAGGACGTTAGGCTATGTGATACAGTAACGGTTGAATATCCACAGCTTAATGTAAAGGCAACAGCAAAATGTATAAGTACCACCTACAATGTTTTGACGGGAAGGTATGACGAAATAGAAATTGGTGACGCCAGATCAACTCTTGCGGCTACTATTGCTAATCAAGAAAGCTCCATAAAAAAAGCTCCGTCGCGTTCTTTTATGGAAAAAGCGATAGATAATGCGACAAAGCTGATCACCGGCGGGCTCGGCGGATATGTTGTAATACGCAGCAGTTCGGGCGGAGAATATCCCGACGAGATACTAATAATGGACACTGATGATATTTTAACAGCTACAAACGTATGGCGTTGGAATAAAGGCGGTCTCGGCTATTCGTCAAGTGGCTATAACGGTCCATATACTACCGCTATAACGCAGGATGGAAGCATCGTAGCAGATTTTATAACTGCGGGAGAACTATCAGGTGCGATACTGAAAGCGGACTCTGTTAAAACTTCGTCGCTTTCTGTAGAGTTTGTAAATTCTCTCAATACAGCTTTCGCAAACTTGAATGTTGCTAACGACGAGATAAGAGCGGAAGTAAAAAAGAAGATAGGCTCCGATGAAATAAGCACTGCAATAACACAGAATGCTGAAAGTGTACGCATAGCGTGGAATAACATTTCAAATTATATCGAATTTAGCGGCGGTGCGTTGAACATATACGAAGATGTTGCGCGAGGCGATGATAATTTGCTTATGAAGTTAAATTCTTCCGGCGCGTGGTACTATAACGGCGGAACACGTCTTGGAAAAGTTGGAACAAATAAGTGGTCGGGTGATTCTTCGTTTCGCGGAATAGTTTTCGATCTTGAATATGAAGGAAACTATATGTGTTGGGCTGCTAAGGACAGCAAGGATGCATCATCATATACAACCAAATTGATATATTTCAACGACAATAAAAAGGATAAAAAAGGATTGCATTTTGGCTGCGAAACGTACTGTGGCGGATATTTATATATAAACGATAACGTTAAATCTGTAAGCTATACAGACGGCTCGGGCGGTTTGATGTCACAAGGAAATGCTCTTACACTTAACGGAGACGGTACAAGCGTAAGAATAACTAAAGAGGCTCTGATATTTGGAAATACGTCTGAAACGCGTGTTGATTGCTACAATAATATAGACCTCCATAATTATTCGATCCTTAATCAGTCTGATGCGCGCCTTAAAGAAAACATTATGCCGACGTCTATAAAAGCGCTTGATATTTTGAATAATATACAGCTTATGTCTTTCGACTGGATAGAATCAAATGAACATTGCGATGTCGGAATTGTGGCACAACAGCTTAAAGACATATTACCTGAAATGGTTCACGAAAACAGGCAGACGGGTAGACTATCGATTAAATCAGATAAGCTTATACCGTATATCATTAAGGCTGTGCAGGAACTGTCAGCGGCAATATTATCTACTAAGATGGTCAATGCTATAAGCAGGAAAAACGTCTATAAAGAATGGATAGACCCATATTCGGACGTTGAAAAAAGAGAATTTGCCTCGCGTAATTCGGTTAAGCAGAGTATAAAACCAATAGAAGTTAAAGCTGAACCGATTTATATTCCGGTTAACAGAAAGGAGAACATTTTATGAGACAACCATTAAGTCTTCAAATAGAGCAGGCAAGGCAAAAATTAAATGCCGCTTTTAATGAAATAATAGCAGATTCCGGTTTGCCGGCTTACTTATTGGAAGTAGCGTTGCTTGATATTCTCGCTTCAATAAGAAACCAAAAATCTCTTGAAATGCTTACCGATTTTCGTATTATGAATAATCAATCGGCAACTGACAAGAAAAAAGAAGGCGAGGAAATCAGATGAATGTTGTTCAAAATATTTCGCTTGATACCGTTACAGATACATATTTCTGCACTTATGCGAAGCAATCGGATAATGCTTCAAGAACGTTAAAGATAACTATGCTTTGCAACGGGACTGTAATAAAGCCTGAAAGCGGAGCAACAGCTACTTTTCGGTGTTTAAAGCCTGATGGGAAAAGTGTTTTAAATTCCGCTACCATCAATTCGGATGGGACGTTGACTGCTGTTTTATCGTCTCAGGTACTTGCTGTAGCCGGAATTGTTAAAGCTGATATTTCAGTCGTAAAAGGTAACACTGTGCTTTCAACCGCTACTTTTTACATAAAAGTAGAGAAAGCGCCGATTTCTGCGAACACGGCAGAAAGCACCGACGAATTTAAGCTTCTTGTTGATGTGCTTAGCAAAGTTGAAAAGGTCGAGGCAGAAACTAAAGAGGCTGCTGATGCGGCTAATGCGGCTTCGACCAAAGCTGATAACGCTGCTAATGACGCCAAAGCAGCGGCTGAAGTTGCACGAGGTGTTGTAGACCTTGTCGGAGAAAAAGTCAAAGGTTTTATTGTAAGTGACGTTGATGACGGTATTAATTATCTGGTTAAATTGCGGCTGGTGGGTGGCAAACCGGTCATATATTACGAAGCGGATACTGCAACGGAGGGATAGAAATGGAGAATATACTAAACTTGTTGTCCGAGCAAACGTTCATTGAAAAAATGGATATGATGAATTCACTATTAAGGTCAATAGCTACTCAAATGGGAGCGGCGCACCCACCGTTTGATTTATATGCTTGGCCTGTAGTGCAGCAACTTGTCCGTATGGGGTTGCACACAACGGCGTTCCATATAGGTGACCAGCTGAAATGTAATCATAATCGTTTCGGCGAGTTAGTTTGGGACGTCATCGGATTAGATCACGATACGCCTTCTGAGACTCAATATACCCATAGTATGACATTAGGGCTGCACGATTGTCTTAATGTTTCTTTAGCGTTTGACGCTGCTGAGCCAAGCAACGAAGTAGCTAATCGCCGTACATATGGTTCAAATGTTTGGAAAACTTCCAACATAAGGCAATGGCTTAATTCTGATAAACCCATGGGCGAATGGTTTTCTCCTCAGACTGATACAGACGTAGCCCCATCGTATGCGAACACCAACGACGGCTTTTTATACGGCCTTGATAATGACCTTAAAAGCATTATCGGGTCTGTTAAAAAGATCACAGCATTAGGTCCTTACGACGGTGGTGGCAGCGAACAAACAGAAGACAAAGTTTTTATCCTTTCTAAATCCGAAGTATATGCGGGAGCTGAAAACGGAATATCGGAGGGCGAGGCGTATCCATATTATATAAATGGTGAAAGCGCATCGATGAAAAATAACGATAAAAGAAAAAAGAAAAGTATATCGACTTTTTACTTTTTGCGCACTCCTGTGACTGACCAAGGCGTAATGAACGCATCCAATCCATATTTGGTTAGATATTCAACCGGAGAAGTACAAAAAGGGGACGGGAACGGAAACGATACAGTTAACAGACCCGGAACTATTTCTCCGACTTTGGTCATTATATAGGTGATATTATGTGGCTGGAGCAATTCATTAAATGGTTGATACCGTTTCTTTGCGGCGGAGTAGTGTCGTTTTTAGGAATGGTAGTATCAAGGATAAGGCTTGGAATAAAAAAGCAAAATGCCGTAGAACTCGGACTGCAATCGCTTTTACGCGCTGAAATCATCAGACAATATGAAAAATATGACGAAAAGCAATATTGTCCGTTGTATGCAAAAGAAGCGTTAAAGCGCGAATACGACAGCTATCACGCATTAGGCGGAAATGATATTGCGACAAGTTTGTTTAATAAAACGATGTCGCTGCCAAATGACCCGCCTGAAGATAAAAATGAAAAGGAGGAATAATTATGAAAATTGACTGGAGAAGAAAGCTGACAAGCCGCAAATGGTGGATGTCTGTTGCCGGAATGATAACGGGAATTATCGTTATCATAAGCGGTGATAAAAACATAGCAAACACCGTGTCAGGTGCAGTAATGACCGCAGCGGCAGTTGTAGCGTATACGCTTGCGGAAGGATTTACAGATGCTGCAAACGCTGTAATTGAGGAGGATAAAAAAGATGACGAACAGTTATAAGAACCACGTGTTTGCGAGCAAGGCAGAGCAATTGACTGCTGACTTTAAGACGAGAAATCCTAACTATAAAACCCATAACGGTATGGATTTTATCGACAGCTCAGGAAAATGTGTTATTGTCGCTGTCGCGGATGGCGTTGTGGACAGTTGCCGCAATGACGTTATCGGTATGGATCACAATTATAACACTGCGGGCAACTATGTCCGCATTCGCCACCACAACGGTACCTATACCCGCTATCTGCACCTTGCTACAGGCAGCGTGTGTGTATCGGTCGGTAAATCGGTTAAAGCAGGAGATAAGATAGGCATTATGGGTGATACCGGTGACAGCTATGGTAAGCACTTGCATTTCGACGTCAACGTAAACGGTGAATATACCGACCCGCTTCCATATCTCAATGGAGAGAAAGACTTCGGCACAAACAATAGTAAGCAGCCGCTTACCGATAAGGACAAGCCTGTATATCCTGATCTGCGCAAGGGCGACAAAGTGCAGATTACCAAAGCGCCGCTGTATGTGTCCTCGACTGCGAGCAAGAAATCTAATACCATCACAGGTATATATTACATACACAGTGATGGTATTATTAACGGACGTATAAGGATAACCACCCCTAAGGGCTGCTCGGATTGCACGGGATGGGTGCTTGTCGCCGACTGCAAAACGGAAGTTAAAACCGCAACGGTAAATCCGACGCCTGATAAACCCGATCCTGTAGAACCAGTATCGTTAAAGGTCGGAGACAAGGTGCGAGTGCGTGATGGCGCAATGACGTTTTCAGGCACACGCCTTGCAAATTGGGTATATGGTGCGGTGTTCGATGTTCAGCAAGTTGGAACGTCCGCTTCTAAAGATTATATTGTTATAGGAATTGACGGGCAGGTCACTGCCGGAATGAGGGCAGAGGATTTATATCTTGCTTGACACGCATTAGTTTTATATAGAATAAACAAACATCGATAAGACTTCAAAATGGGTCGTTCATTCCTACACTATTCCTACATTATCATATGCGATATGGCTTTATATCGGGTGCCGCAGTCTCTGTTGAAGAAGCTAATAAGTAAGGTTAGAATGCCTTATTTTCGGTGTTTCGGAAAATTACACCTCATCAGCTTATATCCGAAATACCGATTTGTCACCCTAAATTCTATGCGGGTGACAAGACGATCACAATAATTATTGACCGCCGTTCGGGTTAGTCCCGGACGGCGGTTTTTTAAGCATGCGGGAGTCGAACCCAAGCCGGTTTTTACGGGCATCTTTCCGTCCATACTTCGTCAACCTCGCTCGACATACATACAGTATGCCTTCGTTCGGTCTCCTCGTCTGGACGAAAATCTGCTCCGTAAAAACTGCTGCGCACCCCACGGCGAATGAATTTGAGGTGATTTTTGTCACTTGAGGCGCAGGCAGGCTGACGCCTGTCAAGACGAAAGGGGCGAAAAGCGCCCAAAGGCATCGTCGTGGGGCGGCTCGGGTTCGGCTCCCGTATGCTTATAGACATATCGTCATATAGGGAGGTATGCAGAGGATGTCCTCTTTAAAGCTGAGGTTGCGCGGGTGTATCACATAGCACTCACCTATACGGGCTTTATATTTCTCCTTAAAGCGTTTGAGCGACTCTATTGAATATTTATTGCCCGACTTGACCTCTATCGGAAACATCTTGTATTTCAGCTTGCTGTTGTTTGATATCAGAAAGTCGATCTCAATATCATTGCGGTGCTTCTCGGGGTTGTAATGTGTGTAGAAGTACAGCTTATGCCCGTTTGCGGTGAGCATCTGAGCGATAGCATTCTCATAGAGCATGCCCTCGTTCATGTTCAGTTTGTCGCAGAGTATCTGCTTGTAGACCTCGTCTTCAAGCAGCTCGTTTTCATCAAAGGCGTGGCTGACGAGCAGTCCCGTGTCACCGAGATAGCACTTTACATACGCTCTGTTCTCGTTGATAGACAGCCCCACATTAGGATCATTGCAAAGAAAGCACTCGTTAGTGATCATTGAATCTGACAGCCAGAAGAAAGTCTCCTCATACTGCTCAGCTTTGCTGCCTGCCGAAACATCTTTGAAAACTACACGTTTTTCGTGCTGAGAGAGCAAGCCCGGTATTTGATCGAATATAGTGAGAACTTTACTTCTATATCTTGCGTCTATCTTCATAATGTCGCTTCGGTACAGTGAAAGGATATCGCGCTTGTCAATGTCGGCCTTGTCGTAATCCTTGCGGCTTTCTATAAATGCGAGCACGCTCTGCGGCATACCGCCCACAAGCATATACTGCTTGAACAAAAGCATTGCTTTTTGGTGCAGCCCGTTTTCAAGAGGGGTTCTGTCGGCAAAGCACTTACGGATATAACCGCATATTTGCTCTTCACCCAGCGCGTCGCAAAATTCCTCAAAATCCAGCGGATACATACTCAGGTGACGCTCTTCCGAGGGAATGACGATATCCTTGACGTTCTCCTTTATCGAGATGAGCGAGCCTGTTTCGATATAGTCGTATCTTCCGTCTGCAACGAGGTACTTAACGCACTCTCTCGCTTTAGGGTACATCTGCACCTCGTCAAAGATGATAAGCGACTCACGCTCATACAGCTTCACGCCATAGTAGGCGGACAACAGCATGAAGAACGTGTCAAGGTCGTTCATATGCTTTACAAAATAGTCCTTTACTTCAATGGGACACTTAGTGAAATCTATGAGGATATAGCTTTTATACTCGTTTTTGCCGAATTCCTCACATATCGTTGACTTTCCGATACGTCTTGCTCCCTCTATCAGAAAGGCTTTTCTGCCGTTGAGCTCGTTTTTCAGAGTTAACAGCTTGTCATAGATTTTTCGTTTCAGTATCATAATAACGCCTCGTTCCACAATACGCAGGTTTATAATATGCCCTAAATTCCATTATGCGCAGGTTTAAAAGCATTATACTACATGCTAATGAAAAAGTCAAGCGGTTTTGCACCGGGAAAACGTCGGATTTTTATATCATCATTCCGCCAAAATCCCCCCTTTTGACCGCACATTTATTGACAACAAATAAAGACTGTGATATAATTAGCTTAATAGCTTTAGGCAAGGTCGGTCTCGGTAAAAGAATGTGTTAATAAGCGGCAAAAAGGAGAATTTATATGAGGGATAAAACTGAGAAAAAACGCGGCTTTTTCGGGTTGCTGTTAGATTTTATACTGGTGATATGCACGGGCGGGCTATGGCTGATATGGATACTTATTGTGTACCTTAGGAGAAACAGCTGAGGCGGGAGCTAAATATCCTGCGCAAGGACGGTATTCTTTATGCCGTTCTTATTTTTATCTCGGGAGAAATTATTGCCGGGCGATTTTGGAAAAAATTTCTTACACTATGCCATATACACTCATTGACAACACATAAAAATTGTGATATACTTTAAGTAAGAATAAGCCACTCATGCGAAACGGAGGAATTATAATGACGATAAAGAGGATACTGACGGTTCTTATAAGCCTTGCGGCGGCTATGCTCACGGTCTGCGCCGTTACGGTGTGCGCGGGGGCGGATCTCTTTAATTCAAAGTATTACGGCAATTTTAAGTATTATGAAAACGGCAACAGTATCTCTATAAACGGATATATAGGAGACGAGGCTGATGTGGTCGTACCGTCTGTTATCAACGGTAAAAAGGTGACGTACATATCCCCTTGGGCTTTTGAGAATTGTACAACCATTAAATCTATAACCCTGCCCGACGGCGTGGAGGATTTAAGCTTTAATGCTTTCGAGGGTTGCTCTAATCTTACGTCTGTGACTTTGCCCGACAGTATAACCGATATACCGCTCGCAACTTTTTTAAATTGTACTAATCTTAAGACGATAAATATACCCGACGGCGTGACGGAGATCGGTAAAGACGCATTTAAGGGTACCGCGCTGCTTGATAATCAGACGTCGACCGTAAAATATGCGGGAAAATGGGTGATAGGCTGCAATAAGAGCGCAAGCACCGCGACAATAAAGAGCGGCACTGTAGGAATAGCCTACGGAGCGTTTGAAGATTGTTCAAGTCTTACCTCGGTAAATATACCCGACAACTTGAAATACATGGGAGATTATGCTTTTGCTAATTGCTCAAGTCTTGCTTCTGTCAAAATACCCACCGCTTTGAAAACTATAGAAAGGGGGACTTTTAAAAATTGTTCTAAGCTGACTTCGATCAATATACCAAACGGAGTGACAGTTATAGAAAGCGGTGCTTTTTCAGGCTGCTCTAAGCTGACAACGGCAACGGTCCCCGACAGTATAGAATATATAGAACAATCTGCGTTTAGCAGTACTCCTTTTCTTACTAAACAGACCTCGACCTTAAAATATGCGGGCAACTGGGTAATAGGCTGTGATAAATACGTGACCTCTGTCACTTTAAAAAGCGGCACTATAGGGATAGCGGAAAGCGTTTTTGCCGACTTTACCACTCTCACCACGGTAATAATACCGGACAGCTTGAAGTATATATGCGATAGTGCCTTTGAGTCGACGAGCATTCAATTGATAATATTGCCCGACAGCCTGAAAAAAGTAGGGTGGGCCGCATTTAACAAGTGTCTTCAGCTTAATGTTGTCTATTATTTAGGCTCGGCGGCTCAGTGGGAAAAAATAGATGTCGACATGATCGGTGGGTACAACAAATACTTGCTCAAGGCTCAAATGCAGTATCTTGATATCGGCGTATCGGGGCTGAATGTCAAGGGGCGCTCGGGCGACGCCATACGCCTTGGCTGGAATAGAAACCCCTCCGCCGACGGCTACATAATCGAGCGCAAGGACGGCAGCAAGTGGACGCGCGTCGCTAAGATAACCAAAAACTCCACCACCGAGTACCGCATATCGGGACTAAAGGCGGGCACGACCTACAATTTCCGCATAAAGTCGTACTTTATGAGCAGCATGGGCGCATTGTACAGCAGCTATATCTCCGTATCGGCTAAGACTAATTCCACCCCCACCGCTGTATCGGGGCTAAAGCTTAAAGGCAGGTCGGGCGACGCGTTGCGTATCGGGTGGACTAAGAACACCAGCGCCGACGGCTATATAATCGAAATGAAGATCGGTAGCAGCTGGGTGCGCGTCGGCAAGGTTACCAAAAACTCTACCGTCGAGTTTAGAAAAGCGGGGCTAAAGGCAGGCACGGCGTACACTTTCCGCGTTAAATCCTACAGGATGTCGGGCAAGACCGCCTACTACAGCGGGTATAAGTCAATATCCGCCCGCACCAACCCGACGGCGGTGAGCGGACTTAAGCTTAAAAACTCGGCTAAGGACGCGGTTCGCCTCTCGTGGACGAAGAACACCTCTGCCGACGGCTATATAATCGAAATGAAGAGCGGCAGCAGCTGGGTGCGCGTCGGAAAGATAACGAAAAATTCGACCGTTGAGTTTAGGAAAGGCAGCCTAAAGTCAAAGACTTCCTACTCGTTCAGAATAAAGACGTACAAGATGAGCGGCAGCACCGCACTCTACAGCGGATATAAGACGATAACAGTAAAAACGAAATAAAAAAGCATAGACACAATAAGCCGTGGGCCGAAATTCGACCCACGGTTTTTTGCGCGGTAAAACAGAAGAGTACAGCTTATCTAACATCATTTGCGGACGCGGGGTGCGGGCGCTTCTCTGCTTAGGCTGCTGCGATAATGATACCGCTCTGCGGGCGGCGCAGGTGGGCGAGGGGGTGCGGGCGACCGCAGCGGCGGCAAGATTTAGCAAATGTGCGAAAAAATATTTAGTACTTCCAATATATACGCAGCGATGCGTATACCTGCATAAGTGTTCGTTCTAAAGCGCACACCAGCGTTAATTTTTAGCCGAGGCCTGACGCTGAGACAGTGATTGTACAGCGAAGTATCCCCCCGAGCACACATTCGCACCGCACTATACTCACAATAAGACATCGTCATATAATGTATGCAAAATTCCCCTCAAATTTCGACACTTTTTAGTGACATTAGTCCCCGCTAACATTCCTACACAGACAGACATTTACGAATACATTTATAGAAAAATGTGCCTTTTTACAACATATATATTCTCTCCAAGAGCCCGTAAAAAAGTAAGCGAATATAATTTATGCCATATAGAGCTATTTTAATTACATTATATCTTTTTAATTCGTGCTATTTTCACCCTCATTATTATTCTCAACACGCTTAGTGTCAATTATTGAGTGCATTAATTCTTTGCCTTTCGCCTTAAGGCTCACAAGATGCCCGCCAAGCCCGCCCTCTACGGCTCTAAGATGATAACGGTCAAGACTAAATAAAACATAGGTTTATACAACAAACCGTGGGCTTAATTTCAGTCCACGGTCAATTTTTCGCAGTATTAATCGGGGTAAAAGGCGCAGAGCCTTAAAATTCCCCCCCAAAAAATCAACGAAGAATTTTTACAAGCTCCTGCATTAGCGTGCCGAGCTGCGGCTTTGAAAACTGCCCGTCAGCGCCGACGGCTTTAGCCTTTTCGCGCATATTGTCGTTGAGCATAGACGAGAAGATGAATACGGGTATGGCTTTAAGCTGTTCGTCGGATTTGATAAGGGCGGTGAGGCGCAAGCCGTCCATTTGCGGCATCTCTATATCGGTCACAATTGCCGCGACCTGATTTGATACGTCGCCGCCGTCCTTTAGCTTGGACAGGTGCTCCCACGCGTCCTTGCCGTTATTAAAAGAGCTGATATTCTTAAAGCCGATATCGCTGAAGCTGCCGACTATCATACGGTTGAGAAAGTCCGAGTCCTCGACTATCACGATATGCTTTTCGCTGTAACCGACCGATAGATTTTGCAAAGCCTCCACCCCCGAAAGGTCGAGCGGTTTGCCCTCGTTAAGCTCGGCAATTATCCTCTCAAAGTCGAGGATTATTATCACCCTGCCGTCCGATTTTACTATCCCGGTGGCTATGGTGTCCTCCGAGTGCACCGCCATCTTAGGCGGGTGCTCTATATTGCTCCACGCGGTGGTATGTATGCCGTTTACTTTATCTACATGAAAGGCGGTCTCCATGCCGTTGAATTGGCAGATGATGAAAAGTCCGCGCTCGTTCTTGTCCTCCTCGAGGTTTAGCACCTTGTGCAGGTCGACTACCGTGATAAGTTCGCCACGCGGCATAAACACGCCCTCTATCTCCTCGGGAGAATTAGGTATGGGGGCAAGCTCTCGGCGCATCATTATCTCTACGACCTTGTTTATATTGATACCGTAGCAGTGACCGCCAACCTCAAAATCCAGCAGCTGCAATTTGTCCGAGGGTATCGTTTTAACATTGTCAGGCATAATAATACTCCTTTATTTATTAGTCGGCGAACCGATAAATTCTCTTATCACCGAGTTTTCGGGGACGTACTCGGACGAAAGCGGTACCGCCGACGAGATAAACGCGGGCAGTACCCCTCTGAACAGACCGTCGTTTTCAAACTCCCCGTTGTCGCCGTCGAGCTCTTTTATTATGCGGCGATAAATGCACAGCTCGTACGCAAAAAAAGTGTCTATATCATAATCCGAATAGCCCTTGTGGGGCATAATGTAGAGGTTCTCTCCGCGCTGGACGCTTCCGAAAAGGTCGAGCGTCTGCGAGATATCCCGCCCCCTGAAAAGCCTGTCGCGCGACATCCTGCGCAGCAGGCGTATCTTTGACGGGTGCATAAGCTCGCCGCTCTTAGACGAGATACGGGTGCGCACGCTGACATAGATACAGGTGGCATAATCGCGGCATTTGCCCGCTATCTCGGGATTTAGCGCGTGTATACCCTCGATTATTACGGCGCTGTCGCTCTTGCGCTCGAGCTTTTCGCCCGATAGGCGCTTTCCCGACGCAAAGTCGAATTTCGGGAGCGTGACCTCTCCGCCTTGAGAGAGTATGTCGAGGTGATCTCTTAACAGCTCTATATCAAGCCTGTCGGGCTTCTCATAGTCTATTGAGCCGTCGGGCTCTTTGGGTATAAGGTCGTTCGGCAGGAAATAGTCGTCCATTGATAAAACCGATGTTTGTATGCCAAGCTTTGACAGCTCGCCCGCAAGGCGGTACGCGGTGGTGGTCTTTCCCGAGCCGCTCGGACCCGAAAGCAGTATTATCGGCTTTTGAGCAAAGCTGTCCGCCGCAGTCCGCGCCGCCGCGGATATATTGCGCTCGTATGCGCGCTCAGACTCCGCAATAAGCGAATACGCGTCCTCGCGTGCCGCCTTGTTTATATCCTCGAGCGGTATTATCTTAAGCTCGTTTTTCTCTCCGCCGTACGCCAAAACCGTCACCCCTTGATATGCTGTATATTGTGTGAAATTCAAATGTTGTTATTATTGTAGCATATTATCGGATAAAATTCAAGGGGGAATTGAGGGGATTTGTGTTAAAGGTCATCCTGATCCTGCACCGGCACCTCGTACGGGTCGTCCGCTATCCCCGTATAGCTGCCGAACGGGTCGGCCTCGTCGTCCCGCATAGCTATCACCTCGAGCGAGCGCTCGGTGGCGTCGACCTTGTTTTTGGCTTTATTCTTCTTTTTATTCTTCTTATCCATAATTAGGCTCCTTGATATTATTTTTCGGTGTGTTTAGGTTGCGCAGCACGCTTTATTTTATTCAAAAAAGAAAATTTTAGCTAAGGGGTTAAGGTATTGCATTTTTCTTCATAATGTGGTAAAATGAATTAGATATTATTTATTACAGAATAGAATACGGTAGTGCGCCGTAAAGAAAGGAAACAATATGGTTAAAGTGGTAAAATTCGGAGGCAGCTCGCTTGCCGACGCTAATCAGTTCCGCAAGGCGGCACAGATAATAAGAGAGGACAAGAGCCGCCGCTATGTAGTGCCCAGCGCCCCCGGAAAGAGATCGTCCGACGACACCAAGGTGACGGATATGCTGTACACCTGCTATGACGCGGTAGCTAATAAGGGGAAGAACGCCTATAATCAGTTCGCCCCGATAGCGCAGCGTTTTGACGGAATAATAAAGGACCTCGGGCTTACTATCTCGCTTGACAATGAGTACGAGCAGATAATCGAGAATTTTCGCAAGAAGTACGGCACGGATTATGCCGCCAGCCGTGGCGAGTATCTTAACGGTATAATTATGGCAAACTTTCTCGGATATGAATTTATAGACCCCGCAAAGGTGATATTTTTCACCCCCGACGGGCGCTTTGACGATACGCTTACCGATACATGTCTCGCGTCGGTGCTGCACGACGTACCCGAGGCGGTGATACCGGGCTTTTACGGGGCGTACCCCGACGGGAGGATAAAGACCTTTTCCCGCGGAGGAAGCGACGTCACGGGCTCGATAGTGGCTAAGGCGATAAACGCCGACCTTTACGAAAACTGGACGGACGTCAGCGGCTTTCTTATGGCTGACCCGAGGATAGTAAAAGACCCCAAGACCATTGAGACCATAACATATAAAGAATTGCGCGAGCTCTCGTATATGGGAGCGGGAGTGTTGCACGAGGCGGCTATATTCCCCGTAAGGAGCGCCAAAATTCCGATAAATATAAAGAATACCAACGACCCCTCCGCCCCCGGAACTATGATAGTTGCCGAGAATAATAACCCGCCCGAGCATATCATCACGGGTATCGCGGGCAAAAAGCACTTTTCCGTTATCTCGATAGAAAAGGACGAGATGAACAGTGAGGTAGGCTTTTTGCGCAGGATACTCACCGTAATGGAGAAGAACAACGTAAGCTTTGAGCATATCCCGACGGGTATCGACACTATGTCGATAGTTATCGATACCGCCGACAAGGAGAGAGTGCCCGACATAGTCGACAAGATATGCGAGGTCACCGACCCTAATAACATTTCGGTAGAGGACGGTATCGCGCTTATTGCGGTCGTAGGTACGGGTATGCGCAGCAGGCGCGGTATAGCTACACGAGTATTTGCGGCGCTGTCGCACGCGGATATAAATATAAGAATGATAGACCAAGGCTCAAGCGAGCTCAACATTATCGTAGCGATACACGACTCCGACTTTGAAAAGGCGGTACAGGTGATATACGATATGTTTATACTCAGCGAGAATTAAAATACGGAGGAATTATGAGCAAAGCCGACCTTATTTTTATTGAAAACTGCCGTGACATAATCGAAAACGGCGTATGGGACACAGACCTTGACGTCCGCCCGAGGTGGACTGACGGCACGCCTGCTCACACCGTTAAAAAATTCGGTATAGTCAACCGCTATGATCTTAGAGAAGAATTTCCCGTAATGACCCTGCGCAGGGTGTACTACCGCTCGGCGATAGAGGAGATACTCTGGATATACCAGAAAAAGAGCAACAGGGTGGCCGACCTGTCTACAAGGATATGGGACGCGTGGGCGGACGAGAACGGCACGATAGGAAAGGCTTACGGTTGGCAGCTTGCTCAAAAGAGCGTCTATCCCGAGGGCGAATTCGATCAGGTGGACAAGGTGCTGTACGACCTTAAGCACAACCCCGCGAGCCGCCGTATACTTACTAATATGTACGTACACCGCGATCTTAACGAGATGGGGCTTGCGCCCTGCGCGTACAGTATGACCTTTAATGTCAGCGGCAACGTGCTAAACGGCATACTTAATCAGCGCTCGCAGGATATGCTTGCCGCTAATAACTGGAATGTGTGTATGTACGCGGCGCTGCTGATAATGTTTGCTAAGGTATCGGGGCTTGTCGCGGGAGAGCTCGTTCATGTCATTGCGGACGCTCATATTTACGACCGACACCTCGACACGGTAAAGCGGCTTATCGAGAAAGAGCCGTACCCCGCGCCGACCTTAAAGGTGGAGGACGTGACGGATTTTTACAAATTTACCAAAGAGTCCTTTACTTTGGAAAATTATAAATATCACGAGTTTAACGAAAAATTTGAGGTCGCGGTCTGATATGGGAGTGCTTTAATGACATATATAGTACTCGATATGGAATGGAGCCAGCCTGTCACAAAAGAAAAGACGGTACACCGAGGCGATAAGGCGCTGTCGGTGGAAATTATTCAGATAGGCGCGGCGGCGGTCAAGGACGGAAAAATACTCGACACCGCATTTAATGAATACATAAAGCCTATATATTACACCAAGCTTACCCCGCGTATAAGCAAGCTTACGGGGATAACCTACGATAAGCTTAAAGACGCGGACGATTTTGAGAGGGTGCTTATGCGCTTTCGTCGGTGGATAAGGTCGGTCGGCGGCGAGCAGATGATAGTCATCTGGGGCAATGAGGACGTTGTGCTGTTAAAGCAGCAGTGCGACTTTTTCGGCTGCGACGGCTCGTGGCTGCCCGAATGGTTCAATTTGCAGCCGATAATCACCAAGAAGTATGGGATAAACCGCCCGCAGATGACGCTTGAGGCGGCGGTGGAGCTTGTCGGCGAGAAAAGCGTATTGCGCTATCACAGCGCGGTAAACGACGCGTACTATACCGCGCTTGTGCTTAGTAAGACGGACAATATCCCCGAGCGGCTCGCGTGGCAGCGCAAGGTGGATTATGCACACCGACACCCGTTTACCTCGCTTGTCACCGAATATCACGGCAGGAGAAAATACAAGAATATCTCCGCCGCGCTTTTAAGCTCGGAGGCTAACAGCTTTTCCTGCCCCGTATGCGGCAGGAGCTACGGTATGCGGTCGCACGCGGTGATGATTTCGGACGAGGAGTATCTTTTGGTGCTAAATTGCTGCACTAATAAGAGCATAGCCGCGTCGCTAAAGCTCTTATGCGAGGAGGACGGCTGCACGGTACACAAAAAAGCACAGCTTTGCGATACCGAGCAAGAGCGGCTGTACAATGAGATATTATCAAGCCGCGGGACATTTGATTTTTCTTCCGCTCGTCGCGCGTTAAGGCGCAAATAGAGCGAATAATAAGAAAGGAAGCTTTCATATGGCAAGATTTAGAGCGGCTGCGGTATTCAGCAGCAATATGGTCATCCAAAGGGACAAGTGCGTTAAGGTGTTCGGCTATGGCAGGGACGGCGACCGAGTTACGGTGTCGTTTTGCAATAACAGCGCCTTTTCGTATGTAAGCTCGGAGAGGTGGTGCGTTATGCTGCCGCCCATGCCCGCGGGAGGGCCGTACGAGATGACGGTTTCTGACGGTACGGACACCGTGACATTTTATAACGTGATGATAGGCGAGGTATGGCTCGCGGGCGGTCAGAGCAATATGGAGCTCGAGCTGCAAAACTGCCTAAACGGCAAGCAGACCCTCGAGCAGGACAAAGAGCCCAACGTCCGCTTTTATTACACGCAGAAAAACTGCTATATGGACGAAAAATTCTTCGCCGACGAGGAAAATACCGGCTGGAGCGAATTTAACAGCGAGAGCGCTAAATGCTGGAGCGCGGTGGGATATTTCTTCGCGCGTGAGCTCGCCGCTAAGCTCGGGGTCACCGTCGGGCTTATCGGCTGCAACTGGGGCGGCACGAGCGCAAGCTATTGGATGAGCCGCGAGGTGCTCGAAAAAGACGTAGATACTAAGGCGTACCTTGACGACTATGATACCGCCATAGCGGGTAAGAGCGAGGAAGAGCTAAAGAAAGAATATGAGGACTATCTCGCATACGATAAGGCGTGGTTTGAAAAGTCGCAGGAGGTCTATGCCAAGAACCCCAAGGCTACATGGGAAGAGGTATGCGCCTACTGCGGACCTAACAAGTATCCCGGGCCGCTCTGTCCGCTTAATCCTTTTCACGCGACGGCGCTTTATGAGAGTATGATAAAGCGCGTCTGTCCGTACACGATACGCGGGTTTATCTACTATCAGGGTGAGACCGACGACAACCGCCCTAAGACGTACTTTAAGCTGTTTAAGGCGCTTATTCAGCTGTGGAGGGACGACTGGGGCGACGACGAATTGCCGTTTATGTTCGTACAGCTGCCTATGCACCGCTATGAGGCCGACCCCGATTATAAGCACTGGTGCCTTATCCGCGAGGCACAGATGAGAGTATACGAGACTGTTAAGAATACGGGTATCGCGGTAATAATCGACTGCGGCGAGTTTAACGAGATACACCCCAAAAATAAGCTGCCTGTCGGACACAGACTTTATCTGCAGGCAATGCACCACGTATATAAGGATAACAGCATAGATGCGTTCGGACCTATGTACGACTATCATACATACGGCGACGGCGCGGTGACGGTGCATTTTAAGCACGCCGAGAACGGCTTTGAGATAAGAGGAGAAAAAGGTCTTATCGGCTTTGAGACAGCGGGCAGGGATAAAAAATTCGTCCCCGCGAAAGCAATAATAAACCCCGATAATACGATAACCGTCAGCGCGGACGGCATAACCGAGCCCGTTTATGTGCGCTATTTGTGGACAAACTATTCCGACGTGGCGCTTTACGGCGGCAACGGGCTGCCCGCCGCGCCGTTCAGGACAGATTTTAACGACGACGGAGGAGAAAATTGAAACGCGGCTGCGGAATTTTGATGCACATAACGAGCCTGCCCTCTAACGAGGGTATAGGCACGCTCGGAAAGCCCGCCTATGACTTTATCGATTGGCTGAAAAAGGCGGGGCAAAAATATTGGCAGGTATTGCCGATAAATCCGACGGGGTATGGCGACTCGCCGTATCAGTCGCCGTCGGCCTTTGCGGGCAATCCGCTGCTTATCGACCTGTGGGAGCTCGCCGGTATGGGCTTACTGACAAAGGACGATATAAAGGGCAGGGAGTACGGAGAGGATCCCTCTACCGTCGACTATGAAAAGGTGATAGCCCAAAAGGACGAGCTTATGCAAAGGGCGTACCGCAATTTTTCCGAGGACGTGCCGTATCTCGCATTTGTGCAGGAGCAGGCGTGGTGGCTTGAGGATTATGCCCTGTTTATGGCGATAAAGGAGCAAAACGGGCTGCGCTCGTGGCTGACGTGGGACAGGGATATTAAGCACCGCCGTCCCGAGGCTGTCAAAAAGGCGCGTGAGGAATTGTCCGACCGCATAAAATACTATCGCTTTGTACAGTATATATTTTTCACCCAGTGGAAGAAGCTAAAGGCGTACGCTAAGAAAAACGGCATATCCCTTATCGGCGATATACCGATATATGCCGCTATGGACAGCGCGGACGTCTGGGCGGAGCCGTCGATGTTTACTATGAACATAGAGCTGCAGCCGACGCTTGTCGCGGGGGTGCCGCCCGATTATTTTTCCGCGACGGGTCAGCTGTGGGGAAACCCGTTGTACAACTGGGAACGAATGGAAAAGGACAATTTTTCGTGGTGGCTGAGCAGGATAGACCACGCAATGAAGCTGTTCGACTGCGTCAGGATAGACCATTTTCGCGCGTTTGACACCTATTATGCCGTACCCGCCGACGCTAAGACCGCCGAGTACGGCGACTGGAAAAAAGGCCCGGGCATGAAGTTATTCAACGCCGTAAAAAAAGAGCTCGGCGAGGTAAACATCATAGCCGAGGACTTAGGCGATATATTCGACAGCGTAAAGGTATTGCTTAAGGACAGCAGCTTTCCGGGTATGAGGGTGTTGCAGTTCGGCTTTAATAATGAGAACTCCGACAACTCGCACCTGCCGCATAACTATCCCGTTAATTGCATAGCATATACCGGGACGCACGACAACGACACCATTGTCGGCTGGTACAGGAGCGCGTCTAAGGGTGCGCATAATATGGCGAAGAATTACGTCGGGCTGCGCCTGTTCGAGCCAAAGCAGTATGAGTTTATCCGCAGCGTGTACCAAAGTCCCGCGGTGCTTGCGGTGATACCTATGCAGGACGTGCTCGGCCTTGGGTCAAAGGCGAGGATGAATACCCCCTCGACGCTAGGCGGCAACTGGACGTGGCGGCTAAAGGGCAACCCGCCGCTTTCGGCCGCTAAAAAGCTTAAAAAGTTAGCATCGGTATATATGAGATGACATAAGATATATGAGCATATTTGATATATTTGCAAAAATAGAGTCCGAGCGCGCGCCGACGGGAGCGCCCTCGCATATAATAGTCGGGCTCGGAAATCCCGGCTCGCAGTACGAGGACACCCGCCACAACGCGGGCTTTATGGCGGCGGACACCATAGCCGAAAAGCTCGGCGTGGATATAAAAAAGCTGCGCTTTAAATCGCTCACCGCCGATATCAATTTCGGGGGCAAGCGCTGTCTGCTGTTAAAGCCCTCCACCTTTATGAATAACAGCGGCGAGGCGGTAGTCGCGGCGCTCGAATATTATAAGCTGACCACTAAAGAGCTTACCGTCATATATGACGATATCGCGCTAGACGTCGGCAGGTTAAGGATAAGAGCAAAGGGCAGCGACGGCGGGCATAACGGCATAAAGAGCATAATCTACCTTACCGGCAGCGACGAATTTTCGCGCATACGAATAGGGGTAGGGGCAAAGCCGCACCCCGATTATCCTCTCGCCGACTGGGTGTTGTCGCATTTTACCGTAGAGGAGGGCAAATTGCTCGTGCCCGCCTTAGAAAATGCCGCGGCTGCGGCGGAGCTTATCGTCTCGGGCAAAATAAACGAGGCGATGAACAAGTTCAATACACGCGGCTGATACCGTGGGGAGTATTGTATAAATGGAAATAATGAGAAATATGGCTCTTACGCTTAGCGAGTATTGCTCGGCGGCGGAGCATCTTAAAAAAAGCGACCCCGTCCCAATGCTTGTGACGGGTCTTTCGCATATACACAAGGCGCATTTTTTAGCGGCAATGGCGCAGGAGGAGGACATCCCTCTGCCAATTCTCGCGATAACCGAGAGCGAGGCCGCCGCCGCGAGGCTGTGCGAGGATATTAACGTTATGAACGGCGGCGGGGCGTATCATTTTCCCGCGGGGGATATGATGCTGACCGATACTGAGGCGCAGTCGTCGGAGTATTCTTATCGCAGGATAGAGGCACTGTCCGCGGCGCTTGACGGCAGGGCGAGGGTGATAACCGCGTCGGCTGAGGCAGCGGTGCAGCTGACCGTACCGCGCGAGGTGCTTAAACGTCACACCGTGACGCTTCGTCCGTCGGACGAGATAAAGCTTGACGAGCTCTCAAGACGGCTTGTCGCGGCGGGGTACACACGGTGCGACCTTGTCGAGGGCAAGGGGCAGTTTTCGATACGCGGCTCGCTCGCCGATATTTTCCCCGTAAACAGCGAATACCCCGTCAGGATAGAGCTGTGGGGCGACGAGATAGACACCGTGTCGAGCTTTAACATCGAGGATCAGCGCAGAATAGACACCGTAAAGCAGGTGTCGGTCACCCCGTGCAGCGAGACGGTATTCGACAGCAATGAGCAATTTATCGATAAGCTTGAGAGCTTTTTGGCAAGTCTCTCCCGCCGCAAGCAAAAAACCGACCGCGTATCCGCTAAGCTGCGCGCGGATATAGAAAGGCTAAAGGGCGGGGTAGAGGTAAGCTGCCTTAAAAGATACTATCCGCTGTGCTATGACAGCCCCGAGAGCGTGTTTGACTATGCGGGATCTCTTGTCATCTGCGAGTCGTTTGCCTCGGCGGAAAATGCCCGCGCGGCTATCGCCGCCCACGCGGAGGATCTTAAGATACTGACCGAGGACGGAGTGCTGTGCAGAGGGCTTGATAAGTACCTTTTGTCCAAAAGCGAGTACAACGACCGCGCCTCGGCGGTGAAAGTATATATGGATACATTTATGCGCGGCGGGGGTTTGCAGCTCGCTAAGGTGCTGACCGCACACACCCGCCAGCTCTCGGTATGGAGCGGCGAGTACAAGCTGCTGTGTGAGGAGCTGAGAAGCTATATAAAAAGCGGGTACAGCGTTGTCATATTTTCGGGGACGGAAAAGTCGGCGCGCTTGTTGGCACAGGACCTTAGGGACGACGGCTTTCCGTCGGATTATGCCGAGCGCCCCAAAAAGCTGTACGCTAAGAAAATATACGTCGTCGCGGGGACGCTGTCGGCGGGCTTTGAGTATGAGGAGAGCGGGATAGCGGTAATAACCCGCGCCGCCGCGCAGACCGCAAAGCAGGCTCCCGCGTTAAGGACGGGCAATAAAAAGGGCAGGCTGCGTAGCATAGACGATATCTCGCGCGGGGATCTTGTGGTGCACAATTCTTACGGCATAGGAATTTTTGAGGGCGTGCAAAAGCTCACCGCTGACAATGTATCAAAGGATTATATAAAGATAAAATATGCGGGTACGGACGTGCTGTATGTGCCCGTCACTCAGCTTGACCTTATATCGAGGTATATCGGCAGCGGCGACGCCGAGAACGTAAGGCTCAATAAACTCAGCACCGACGCGTGGAAGCGCTCTAAGAGCAGGGCTAAGGCCGCCGCAAAGGAAATGGCCGCGGAGCTTATCGAGCTATATTCTAAGCGTATGAAGGCGAAAGGTTTCGCTTTTTCACAAGACGACGAAAAGCAGGAGATATTCGAGAACCACTTCAGCTATGTAGAGACCGACGACCAGCTGCGCTGTGTCAGCGAGATAAAGAGCGATATGATGAAAGGCGTGCCAATGGAGCGGCTGTTGTGCGGAGACGTAGGCTTCGGCAAGACGGAGGTCGCATTGCGCGCGGCGTTTAAGTGCGTAGAGGACGGCAAGCAGTGCGCTATACTTGTGCCGACGACGGTGCTCGCTTGGCAGCATTATCAGACGATATTAAAGCGCATGGAGGGCTTCAATGTAAAGACCGAGATGCTGTCGCGCTTTCGCTCGCCTAAGGAGCAAAAGCTTATCCTCAAAAAGCTCGCCGAGGGCGATATCGATATAATAGTCGGCACGCACAGGCTCGTGCAGGACGATGTGGAATTTTTTGACCTCGGGCTGGTGATAATCGACGAGGAGCAGCGCTTTGGCGTTAATCATAAGGAAAAGCTGAAAAGCACCCACCCCGAGGTGGATATACTTACCCTCTCCGCTACCCCTATACCGAGGACGCTGAATATGGCAATGTCGGGAATAAGGGATATGAGCGTTATAGAAACTCCCCCGGGCGACCGTCACCCCGTCACGACATATGTCGCCGAGTACGACAGGGGAGTTATTGCGCAGGCGATAAATAAAGAGCTTAGGCGCGGCGGTCAGGTGTACTATCTGCATAACAGGGTAGAGAGCATATATTCATGTGCCGCCGACCTGCAAAAAGCCGTACCCGACGCGGTCATAGGCATTGCGCACGGAAAGATGAGCGAAGAAGAGCTTATGGACGTGTGGCGCAGGCTGACGGACGGGGAGATAGACGTGCTCGTCTGCACGACGATAATAGAGACGGGCGTGGATGTGCCTAATGTAAATACGCTAGTCATAGAAAACGCCGACTGTATGGGGCTTGCGCAATTGCACCAGCTGAGGGGGCGCGTAGGCAGGACGGGTCGCAGAGCGTATGCGTATTTTACCTTTAAGCGGGGGAGAATGCTAAGCGAGACCGCGACAAAGCGGCTCGAGGCGATACGTGAGTTTACGCGGTTCGGCTCGGGCTTTCGCATTGCTATGAAGGATCTTGAGATACGCGGCGCGGGGAGCATACTCGGGCAGAGCCAGTCGGGACACCTCGAGTCGGTCGGGTACGATATGTACCTAAAGCTGTTAAACGAGGCAGTCGCCGAGCAGCGCGGCGAAAAGACCGTAGTAAAGCCCGAGTGCCTAATTGATATAAAGGTAGACGCGTTTATCCCCGAGGATTATATATCTAATCAGGCGCAGCGTATAGACTGCTACAGAAAGATAGCCCAGATAGAAAACGAGGACGACGCATACGACGTGACCGACGAGCTTATCGACCGCTACGGAGAGCTGCCGAAAACCGTGTCGGGGCTTATCGAGATAGCGCGGCTAAGACATTTAGCGCAGGATATGCAAATAAGCGAGATAATCCAAAGCGGCGACGCTATCGTATTCTATCCCGAAAACGCCGACAGGGCGATGATGGTAAGGGTGTCCTCGCTCTCGGGAAAATTCGGCAAAAAGCTGCTGCTCAATCTCACGGGACGCCCCTGCTTTAAGATAGTTATGGGAGACAAGGATAAGCCGCTCGCCATACTTAAGGCGGCGGTGGAGACCTTAGCGGCATATCAGCCGATAAGCGAGGCGGCGGATAATTAATTACACGGGGAGAAATTTATGCAAAAAAAGAGGTCGTTAAAAAAGATACTTATTACCGCCGCAGTAGTTGTCGGGGCGCTTGTGCTGCTTGTCGGGTCGTTTTTTATAAGGGACATTATGCTCAGAGCGGGTATTTTTGAATACGAGCGCGGGGAGATACTGAGTGTAAAGCAGAAGTATTCGTCGATATTAGACGGCATAACCTCGGCCGCCCGCGACTGCGGGGACTTTGTGATAAAGGTAGAAAGAAAGGGCATTTTTGAAAAGTCCGATATAGCATATGACGAAAACAGCCTGCCCATAAAGCAAAAGTGCTCTGAGCAGGTGGATGTGTTATGTCACGGCTATTGCTGCGGGATAAGCAAAAAGGACAACGTGATATACTTTGATTTTAACTTGAGCGGAACTAAGCGGCTCGCCTACGGCGAAAGCCCGAATATACCCGAGGGTGAGGACGTTGAGCCGCTCGACGGGGGCTGGAATTATATTTTTCCGTCACAAAAACAGGAGGAAGAATAATGGATAATCTGATACTTATAGGTATGCCCGGCGCGGGCAAAAGCACGGTCGGCGTGCTTATCGCTAAGAGTCTCGCGTATGACTTTTGCGATACCGATCTTGTTATACAGCGCAGGCAGGGCTGTTCGCTTCAAAAGATAATCGACCAGAGGGGTCTTGACGGCTTTCTATCTGCGGAGGAAGAGGCGCTGCTCTCGATAAGCGTACATAATACTGTTATCGCGACGGGCGGCTCGGCGGTGTTTTCCGCTAAAGGAATGGAAAAGCTGAAGAGCACCGGCTTATGCGTTTATCTTAAGGTGCCGACCGAAGAGCTAAAGCGGCGGCTTACTGACATAACCACGCGCGGCATAGCCTGCAAGAGCGGCGAGAGCGTAGAGGATATCCTTTCTGAACGCGCCGCGCTTTATGAAAAATACGCCGATATTGTCATAGAGTCGGGTAAAAATGCCGAAGAGACCGTCGGTATGCTGATACATTCATTGCTTGCTAAGCTGTGATTATTCCTCGTCAAACGCCTTGTCAAAGGTCACGGATATTTCCGTATTTTCGCCGCAGCCGTCGAGATTTTCGACTAAGAGAGAGTAAAGCTCCTTTTCGGTGTATTTTACCTCTTCGGGAATACATAAGTCGAATATAAGCACGGTTTTCTGTCCGTGCGAGGCTATCCTGAAATCGTGAAAGGACAGCCTGCCGTCTATCTTCTCTATCGCGCGGCCGAGAGACAGCCTGCACCGCTCGGTCAGAGCGTCGTTTACCGCCACGGGGTCCATATGTACGGACATATCTATGTTAAGTATCTGCTTTATTTTGCGTTCAATATTGTCGGCGTGCTCGTGCACCTCGGCAAAGCTGTCGGAGCTGTCAAATTCTACGTGGCAGCTTCCTATTGATTTTGCGGGACCGTAGGTGTGTATCATAATATCGTGTACGCCGAGCGCCCTTTGCTCGGACATAACGATGGCTCTTATACGGTGTATAAGCTCGGGGCTTGCCGCCTTTCCGATAAGCTCGTCTACTATCGCGCGGATTATGTCGAGCCCTGTTTTGATAATAAACACCGACACCGCCGCGCCCGCGATACCGTCAAACGGGAAATCGATAAAATTCGACAGCACCGCCGATATAAGCACCGTTAGCGTTGACACCGCGTCGCTTAGGCTGTCCTTTGCGGCGGCGAGCAATACCGACGAGCTTATCCTGCCGCTCAGTATGCGGTTAAATCGGTACATCATCAGCTTGATAATTACCGATATTGCGAGTATTATCACGGATATAACGCTTATATTGACGCTCTGCGCGAAGAATATCCTCTCCGCGGAGTTCTTGAACAGGATAAGGCCCATAGTGAATATCGCGGCGGAAATGATTAGCGCGGCGAGGTATTCTGCCCTGCCGTGACCGTAGGGGTGCGCTTTGTCGGCGGGCTTAGACGCTATCCTGCACCCGAGCAGAGTAACTATGCAGTTAGCGCAGTCGGATAGGTTATTGAACGCGTCGGAGATGACCGCGGCGGAGTTAGAGATCACGCCTATGATTATTTTAAGCAAAAATAAGAGCATATTGCACAATATCCCGCATATTCCGCTGAGAGTACCGTATTGCGCGCGCACAGCGGGGGAGTCTGTCTTTTCGGGGGAGCTTATAAAGCGATTTATAAGGAAGCGTTCCGCAAAATTTTCTTTGAATTTAATTGTGCTCATCTCCTTTTTGCGGGAAGTATTATTTTATACTATGATAAAGTATGAAAGATGTTAATCAGCATAGAATAACAGCCGCGTGTTAAAAATTCGCGGCTTAAATCATATATTCAATTATTCGAGAACAAAGCAATCTCGGGTCTCTTTAGCCTTATACAGCGCCTTGTCCGCTCGGCTGTACAATTTCGGAAAGCTGTCGCTTTGCTGTCTGTGGGACGCTCCGAGCGACACGGTGATGTTGTATTTTTTTATTGACGGCCGCTCGTACAGGCGCTTTACCGCCTCGTTTACACGCAGGATAAAATTATCGTCGTCCTCGGAGCAGTTTATGAACATAGCAAACTCATCGCCGCCGAGCCTTGCGCATATCCCGTCGGGAAACTCCTTTATCAGCCAGCCGCCCACGTCGGATATGACCCCGTCGCCCGCCTGATGGCCGTACATATCGTTGCACTGCTTGAATTTGTCAATGTCTATTATCATAAAAAGGTCGCCCTTGTGCAATGCGTCGCTCATAAGCTTCTCGGCTATCTTTTCAAAATAGGCGCGGTTAAATACCCCCGACAGGTGGTCGTGCTCCGCCATAATGCGCAGCCTGTCGTTGGCCTCGCGCAGCTCTCTGGTCTTTTCGGCTATCTTTTCTTCGAGCATATGGTTTATCCTTGCGGTGACGCCGTCGCGGAAAAAGTCGCCCGCCGCCTGATTTTCGTCGGGGACCGAGTGGTGCATATGGATAACGGAGTATTCGCCGCCCGTCTTTTTTAATACGACCGTAAGCCGAGAGGGAACATCAAGCGTCGCCTGCGTCCCTTTCTGTGATATTGTGATAGCCGCCGTGACAAGCCATATCCCTCCGCAAAGCTCAATTGAGTGATATTCCTCGGCGGATATTGTAAAGCATACGCTCTCGTTAGGGTTCTCCCGCCGCTTTAGCCGAGAGAGAAGCTCCGCGCGGTCGGTGAAGTATTCATTCTTGCCTGTGCCTATCACCGAAGAATTGTCCGAGAGGTACTCTCCGAACATGGAAAGGTCGCCCGTCTCAAAGTATTTGTGTATATTATCGCGGCAAAACCGCTCGATATCGTTCATAGTGTGTCCCTTTTCGCAATTGCCCTTTATTGAAAAAACTTTTACATAGCGGTATGTACGGCTATGTAAAAGTCTGATTTGTCAAAATTTAACGCTTGACGTTTTCGACAAGCTGACAGCCGCAGTACCTGCGGCTGTCCTATGTTCTTATTATTCCTCGGCGGGAGCGCCTACGGGACATACGCCCGCACAAGCACCGCAGGATATGCAGGTCTCGGGGTCGATGCTGTACTTGTCGCCCTCGGAGATAGCGCTAACGGGGCACTGCTCTGCGCAAGCGCCGCAAGCGATGCACTCATCGGAAATTTTGTAAGCCATTATTCAGCCCTCCTTAAAAGGTTTTCGGTATACCGTTCGTATTACCTGCTTATATTGTAACATATTTTCAGAAAAAATCAAGAGTATTTATGAAATTTTTATTGATTTTTCATTCTTTTTGCGTAAAATCTTCAAATATCCGCGCTTATTGCTCGGCGGTCAGTCCTCGAGACCCTTTAGCGCTTGCAGCTCCTCTTTATTTACCCTTATCTTGCCGTCGCGCAGTATCTTTGCGTCAGCCCTGTTTACCGATACGGGCGGGGCGTCCTCGGGGTTCTTATCGAGCTTTACTTTTATAACGCCGGTCAGCAGGTTTGCGTCCTCTACTATGCCTCTGCCCTCGGGGGTCTCGACTAACGCGCCTATTTTGGGGGTTATCTTCAGCAATTCGTCATAGCAGTCCTGCTCGTACTTAAGACAGCACATAAGCCTGCCGCAGGTGCCCGATATCTTTGTCGGGTTAAGAGAAAGCGACTGCTCCTTTGCCATTTTGATAGATACGGGCTGAAATTCGCCCAAAAACGACGAGCAGCAGAATTTTCTCCCGCATATGCCGAGCCCGCCCATCATCTTAGCCTCGTCGCGCACGCCTATCTGCCTTAGCTCGATACGGGTGCGGTATACCGACGCGAGATCCTTTACCAGCTCTCTAAAGTCGACGCGGCTCTCTGCGGTAAAGTAAAATAGTATCTTGCTTCCGTCAAAGGTGCAGTCGATGTCTATCGGTTTCATCTCTAATTTATGCTCCGCTATCTTGCGGGTGAATACCTTCATTATCTCCTGCTCTTTAAGGCGGTTCTTTTTCAGCGTCTCGAGGTCGTTCTCGTTTGCGGGGCGGATTATGGGTCTAAGCGGCTGTACCACCTTAGTGTCCTCCACCTCGCGGTTGGCGATGACAACGTCGCCGCATTCTACGCCGCGCGCGGTCTCTACTATCACCTTGTCGCCGAGCGCTAATTTTCTCCCGCCCGGCGAGAAGTAGTATACCTTTCCTACGTCTCTGAACCTTACACCGATTATTTCAGTCATTTTATTTTCCTTTCGGTCTGTTACTTTTCAAATATTATCGAAAACAATTCGCTTATCAGGGCGCATTGCAGGGTCTTTACCGCTAAATTGAGCTTTTTTTGCCCTGCGTACTCGGACAGCTTTTCACTGAGAGAATAAAGCGTCTTTTTATCAAGACGGCTTTCAAGCTCTTTTGCGCCCTCTTCCGCGGTATTTCCCGTAAGAGCCCGACATACCGTGTCATAGAGCAATTCTATCAGCGCAAAAAGCTCTTTCCTGTCCGAGGCCGAGGAGATAAGCACCAGCGCCTCGTATTCGTCCTTATATGCGAGAGCCTTTGCGATATTGTCCGTCTTGTCGATTAGCGCGGTCATATCGCTGTCGCCCTCGGCCGAAAGTGCCTTGCCCGGATTTGTGCCATAGTGCGCGGCGGCTGCGGCAGCCTGAGCCCTGTCCATGCCGTTATACACAAGGCACTCTATGCACTCGCCCTCGCTCATAGGCTCGAGCGGCATATGCGCAAGCCTCGACATCACCGTGTCGAGGATAAGCGCGGGACTTTCGCAGGTAAAGATATACCTCGTGCTGTCGCTCGGCTCTTCTATTATTTTCAGCAGCTGATTTTGATATTCGTCGGTAAGCTCCTCGCACTCGGTGAATATGAATATCTTAAGCCCGCCGTCGTTTGGCATATAAAAGCTGTCGTGCACTATCCCGCGCATACTGTCCTTAGAGTATTTATCCCCGCGCGCGAAAATTACGTCGGGGTGCTGCTTTGCCGCGGTCATACGGCAGGAGCGGCAGGTGCCGCAAGGGTGCCCGTCCTCGGGACTTTCGCACATCATAAGACAGGCGATATACAGCGCAAGCGTCTTTTTGCCTATACCGTTTTCGCCCGTTATTATTATTCCGTGAGGAAGACGCCCCGATACCGCCTGACGGCTGAGCAGCTCCTGCTCACGCTTTTTGCCGAATAATTTTATCAGCTCGGTCATACCTTTTCAAAGCGCTCTATATCGGTGACAAAGATAGTTGCGCCGCCGACAAAGACCTCGACGGGAACGCCCGCCGACACCCCTCCGAGATTGCTTATCGCACCGTAAGAGTCGACGTGCGCGGATACGACCTGCTTTCTCTTATGAGAGTGTGTTTTGATTATATCGATTATCTCGTCGACGCGCTCGTTTTCTGAGCAGATAAGAAAGGTCGTATTTCCCGCCATAAGAAAGCCGCCCGTGGACGACAGCTTTGTCGCCTGAAAGCCGCCCTTGGTTATCCCCGAAAGCACCGCGCGTGCGTCGTCGTTATTTACTATCGCATATATAAGCTTCATACCTGTCCGCCTTTCGCAGAAATACCCGTATTTTGATAATTAAAGTATAGCATAAATTCTCTTTGCCGTCAAGATTATAGTAATATTATAAGGTAAATTTTCCGCCGTGCGCCTGCCTGCGCCAGTCGATAAATTCCTCGTAGGTGCCCTGCCTGTCATAGCAGCCCACCTCGGCAAGCTCGATTATGCGGTTAGCGGAGGTCTGCACTATCTCGCGGTCGTGTGAGGCGAAAAGGATATTGCCCTTAAAGTCCCTGAGCGCGTTGTTTACTGCGGTTATGCTCTCAAGGTCGAGGTGGTTGGTCGGACGGTCGAGCATAAGCACATTAGAGCCGAACAGCATCATACGCGAGAACATACACCGTACCTTTTCGCCGCCGGAAAGCACCTTTACGGGCTTATATACCTCGTCGCCCGAGAATAACATCCTGCCCAAGAAGCCGCGCAGATAGGTCTCTGTCTCGTCCTTAGAGTACTGCCGTATCCAGTCTATTATGCTCTTGTCGCAGCCCTCGAAAAACGCCGTGTTATCCTGCGGAAAATAGCTTACGCTTACGGTGCTGCCCCACTTAAATGTGCCGCTGTCGGGCTGCTCCTCGCCGCTTAATATCTTGAACAGTGCGGTCACCGCTATATCGTTGTCCCCGACAAAGGCTATCTTGTCGCCCTTACCGACGGTAAAGGACACGTTGTCGAGTACCTTTACGCCGTCCACGGTCTTTGTCAGCCCGTCTACCGAGAGAATGTCCTTTCCCACCTCGCGGTCGGCGTCAAAGCTGATAAACGGGTATCTTCTGCTCGAGGCGGGCAGCTCGTCGACGGTCAGCTTTTCTATCAGCTTTTTGCGGGAGGTAGCCTGCTTTGATTTTGATTTATTAGCCGAAAAGCGTTGGATAAAGCTCTCGAGCTCCTTTATCTTCTCCTCGGCCTTTTTATTCTGCTGCTTTAACATACGCTGTATAAGCTGAGAGGACTCGTACCAAAATTCGTAGTTGCCGACATACATTTTTATCTTGCCGTAATCTATATCCACGGTGTGGGTGCAGACGTTATTGAGAAAATGCCTGTCGTGCGATACCACTATCACCGTGCCGAAATAGTCGGCGAGAAAGTCCTCCAGCCACGCCACCGCGTCTATATCGAGGTGGTTGGTAGGCTCGTCCATAAGTATTATATCGGGGTCGCCGAAAAGCGCCTGCGCGAGCAGCACCTTTACCTTTTCGCCGTCGGGGATAACGCTCATCTGCTTGTCGAGGATATCCTCGCTCAGCCCGAGCCCCTGTATCAGCTTAGCGGCGTCGCTCTCGGCCTCCCAGCCGCCGAGCTCGGCAAACTCGCCCTCAAGCTCGCTCGCCCTCTCGCCGTCCTGCTCGGAAAAGTCCTCTTTAGCGTACAGCGCGTCCTTTTCTTTCATAATATCGTACAGCCGCTTATTTCCCATAATGACGGTCTCCTGCACGGTATAATCGTTATAGGCAAAGTGATCCTGCTTAAGCACCGACATACGCAGCCCCTCGGGTATGCTGACGCTGCCCTTAGCGGGCTCGAGCTCGCCGCACAGTATTTTTAAAAATGTGGATTTTCCCGCGCCGTTAGCGCCTATTACGCCATAGCAGTTGCCCGCGTTAAAGATGAGATTAACGTCCTTAAAGAGCGTCTGCCCTCCGAAATTTATGCTAAGATCCGATACGGTTATCATAATATTCTTTCCTTTCTTTTTGTATCACACACAAGTTTATATTTTATCATAAAACTCGGTAAAATGCAATGCCACGAGGATAAAATTTTCAAAAAAGTCCCTTATAAGAGTAATTTTGTACAGATTGCCTGTATTTTTTGCTTGCAATTATGAGGTGTATGGTGTATAATTATTATGCGTATCTATGACACGTATCATTTAAAGAAGAGGTCGAAGATGTTACATATAGGACTTGACGTCGGGTCTACCACGGTAAAAATAGCGGTGACCGACGACGATAAAAAGCTGTTGTATAAAAACTATCAGCGCCATTATTCCGATATAAAAAAGACAATATCCGAGGTGCTCGGCGGCTGCCTTGACACTCTTACCGACGATAAGGTGACGATAGCCGTGACGGGCTCGGGAGGAATATCCGTGTCGCATTGGTTAGAAATTCCTTTCGTGCAGGAGGTCACCGCGGGCACAGAGGCTATACAGGCGCTTATACCAAAGACGGACGTTGCTATCGAGCTAGGCGGCGAGGACGCTAAGATAACCTATCTTCGCGGCACGGTCGAGCAGCGTATGAACGGCACCTGCGCGGGAGGCACGGGCGCGTTTATAGACCAGATGGCGGCACTTCTCAATACCGACATCACGGGGCTAAACGAGATGGCTAAGGATTATACCGTTATCTATCCGATAGCGTCGCGGTGCGGTGTGTTTGCAAAGAGCGACATACAGCCATTGCTCAACGACGGCGCGAAAAAGAGCGACGTCGCAGCGTCGATATTCCAGTCGGTAGTCAATCAGACGATAAGCGGACTTGCCTGCGGCAAGCCGATAAGGGGGCACGTCGCTTTTCTCGGCGGACCGCTGCATTATCTGTCGGAGCTGAGAAAGCGGTTTATCGACACCTTGCACCTTGACGAAGAGCATATAATATTCCCTCCCGACGCTAATTTGTTCGTCGCTATGGGCGCGTCCTTTTCAGACAGCCGCGCCGAGGCGGAAATTGCCCGCCTAAAAGAAAAGCTCGACCGGCTGTCGGGCGTGCAGGTGCACGAGGTCGAAAGATTAGCCCCGCTGTTTAAGGACGAAAAAGAGCGCGAGGAGTTTACCGTCCGCCACGCTAAGGCAGTGATACCGGTAAAGGACCTTTCTAAGCATAGCGGCGCGTGCTATCTCGGCATAGACGCGGGCTCGACCACCACTAAGGCGGTGCTCACCGACCGCGAGGGGAATATCCTCTACTCGCATTACGGCAACAATATGGGCGACCCACTTAAATCGGTGATAGGCATACTTAAGGATATATATTCAAAGCTGCCCAAGGACGCATATATAGCTAAATCCACCGCCACCGGCTATGGCGAACATCTTATAAAAGCCGCGCTCAAGGTGGACTACGGCGAGATAGAGACTATGGCGCACTATAAGGCGGCGGAAAAGATACTGCCCGGGGTACAGTTCATACTTGACATAGGCGGTCAGGATATGAAGTGTATGAGGGTCAAAAACGGCGAGATAGAGAGTATACTGTTAAACGAGGCGTGCTCGTCGGGCTGCGGGTCGTTTATACAAAATTTTGCCGCCGCGCTCGGTATGGAATCGTCCGAGTTTGCCAAAATAGGCTTAGAGGCGAAAAACCCCGTAGACCTCGGCTCGCGCTGCACGGTGTTTATGAACAGCCGCGTAAAGCAGGCTCAAAAAGAGGGCGCTAGCGTAGCGGACATCTCCGCGGGACTGTCCTATTCGGTAGTCAAGAACGCATTGTTCAAGGTAATCAAAATACGCGACCCAAAGGCTATGGGCGAGAAGATAATCGTCCAGGGCGGAACGTTTTTGAACGACTCGGTATTGCGCGCATTTGAGCTCACCTGCGGACGCGAGGTAGTCCGTCCCGATAAGGCGGGACTTATGGGCGCATACGGCAGCGCGCTCGTCGCTATCGAGCGCGACGACGGGGTAAAGAGCACCGTCGCACCCGCCGACAGGCTCGAAAACTTCGGTATCACCAAGACCACCGCTAGGTGCGGTCGCTGTGCTAATAACTGCCTGCTGACGATTAGCCGCTTTGACGACGGGACAAGATTTATCACAAATAACCGCTGCGAGCGCGGAGCGGGCGGCACCGCAAAGAGCTCGGGGCTGCCTAACCTGTTTGATTATAAGTATAAGCGGCTGTTCGACTATGAGCCGCTAAGCGAGGATAAAGCGCCGCGCGGCACGGTAGGACTGCCGAGAGTGCTCGGTATGTATGAGAATTATCCGTTCTGGTTCACGTTCTTTACCAATTTAGGCTACAGCGTAAAGCTGTCGCCTAAATCGGGGCGCGATATATACGATATGGGGATAGAGACAATGCCGTCCGAGTCGGTATGCTATCCCGCAAAGCTGTCGCACGGGCATATTATGTCGCTGTTGCACGACGGGGTAAAATTTATATTCTACCCCTCTCTGCCGTACGAAATGGACAACGGCGGCGGAGGCGACAATCATTATAACTGCCCTGTCGTCGCGACCTACAGCGAGGTCATAAAAAATTCCGTCCCCGAGCTGAGAGAAGAGGGGATAACGTTCTTAAACCCATTTCTCCCGATATATGACGAGGACAGAATGCTCGAAAGGCTGATAGAGGTATTCCACCCGCTCGGCATAGACGGCGCGGAGATAGGGCGCGCGCTTAAGGCAGCGTACAAAGAGGACGCGGCGTTTAAGGCGGATATACGCTCTAAGGGCGAAGAAGTGCTCAAAATGCTCAAAGAGACGGGCAAGAAGGGCATAGTGCTTGCGGGCAGACCCTATCACGTCGATCCCGAGATAAATCACGGCATACCCGAGATGATAAACGGCTACGGCTTTGCGGTGCTGACCGAGGACAGCGTCGCGCATTTAGGCAATATCGTCCGCCCGATAAGGATAGTCGACCAGTGGATGTACCACACGAGGCTGTACGCTGCCGCGTCGCTCGTCGGGACAACTCCCGAGCTCGAGCTCGTACAGCTCAACAGCTTTGGCTGCGGGCTTGACGCGATAACCACCGACGAGGTGCAGGAGATACTTCAGGGCTATGGCAGGATGTACACCGTGCTCAAAATAGACGAGGTCAATAACCTCGGCGCGGCAAGGATACGCCTGCGTTCGCTGATATCCGTTATGGAAGAGCGCGAGCGCAACGGGATTAAGCCCGACGGCACGTTTACGCCCTACAAACGCCCGCCGCTTTTCACCAAAGAGATGAAGAAAAAGCATACCATCATCGCGCCGCAGATGTCGCCGGTGCATTTTGACTTGCTTGAGGCCGCTTTCCGCTATTGCGGGTATAATATAGTTATACTAAAGGATTATTCAAAACAGGTAGTAGACGAGGGGCTTAAGTACGTCAACAACGACGCGTGCTATCCCGCGATACTGACTATAGGCTCGCTCTTGCACGCGATAAACAGCGGCGAGTACGACAAGGACAATGTCTCGGTGCTCATCACCCAGACGGGCGGCGCCTGCCGTGCGACTAATTATGTCGGTATGCTCAAAAAGGCGTTAAAGGACGCGGGGCTGGACAATGTGCCGATAATATCGCTCAATATCGTCGGTATGGAAAAGCAGCCGGGCTTCGGCATAACGCCGAGCATGATGCTGCGCGCGTTTATGGCGCTGATATACGGAGACGTGCTCTGCCGCTGCATATATAAGGTCCGCCCCTACGAGGTAGAAAAGGGCGCGGCTAACGCGATGTATGAGAAGTGGAACACCTATCTCAGAGAGGATATCCGCCACCTTTCTATCGGCAGATTTAAGAAAAACGTCCGCGCGATAGTAAAGGACTTTGACTCCATACCCTGCCTCGATATAGTAAAGCCGAGGGTCGGTCTTGTCGGCGAGATACTGGTAAAATATCACCCTGCGGCTAATAATTTCGCGGTAGACCTTGTCGAGAGCGAGGGCGCTGAGGCGGTAGTCCCCGACCTTATGGGCTTTATACAGTATATCTGCGACCACGCAAATTCGCGGCACGAGCTGCTGACGGTGTCAAATTCGAGATATATGCTGTCCAACGCCGCGATAAGCTTTATAGTATGGATGCAAAAGGCGTATCACGAGGCGGTCGAGGGCACTAAATTCGGCACGTTTATGCCGATAAAGGATATGCGAAAGCTCGTTGACGGAGTTGTGTCAACAGGCAATATAGCGGGCGAGGGATGGTTCTTGTCGGCGGAGATGATAGAGCTTATCCACAGCGGGGTAAATAATATCATCTGTATGCAGCCGTTTGCCTGCCTGCCCAATCACGTTACGGGCAAGGGGATAATAGGCGAGCTGAGAAGACAGAACCCCAAGTCCAACATAATCGCGGTGGACTATGACCCCGGCGCGTCGGAGGTAAATCAGGTAAACCGCATAAAGCTTATGCTCGCTCAGGCGTTTAGACAGCTTAAAGAGCTGCCCGACGAGCAAGAGGCTCGCGTAGAGGTGTACACCACCGACAAATACGCCGAGCTTGTAAATAACTGACAGTAAAAAGAAAGGAATTTAAAATGGCAAACAATGTATTTTCAACAGAGGAGATAAAGAAGATAAACCCCAAAAAGCCCGTTATAATCGTGCTTGTGATAGTTATTATCGCGGTGCTTTTAGTGGTCATCTTCAACAGCTTTACCATAGTAAACGAGGGCTTTATCGGAGTAAAGTACACCTTCGGCAAGATAACCAACGCAGACCTTACCCCGGGACTTAACTTTTGCATACCCTTTGTAGAAGAGATACGCCAGGTAGATACCCGTGAGCAGGTGTACTCGGTCACAGAGGACGCGTATACCAGCGACACGCAGAGCGTTGAAGAATTGCGCCTAAAGCTGAATTATTACTACGACACCGCTAAGCTGTCGGATATAATAAGGACGATAGGCATAGACAATGTAGAGAATAAGCTGCTCGTGCAGAATGTTGCCAAGATAGCCAAAAATGAGATAGGCAAGATAAAGGCGGAGGACCTTGTACAGTCGCGCGGCGCGGTACAGCAGAAGATACAGGACGCGCTCTCTGAGGCGCTGCTGCCCAGCGGGATCATCGTGTCGGCGTTCGCTATAGAAAATTTGAGCTTTGACGAGGCTTTTGAGGCGTCTATTCAGGCTAAGGTCATTGCGGAGCAGGACGCGCTGAAGATGGAAAATAAGACCAAGGAAAAGGAAGAAGAGGCAAGACAGCGCGTCATAGCCGCTCAGGCGGAGGCGGACAGCACTAAGCTTGAGGCGGACGCGCAGGCGTACGCTATTCAGGCGGTGCAGGAACAGCTCGCGGACAGCCCCGACTATATCGACTATATGAAGATAAATAAGTGGGACGGCAAGCTGCCCACCTTTATCGGCGATGAGATAAACCCGTTTGTCAATATCGACAGCAGCGCAAGCACGGCGGGCTCGTCTAACAGCGGCACGCAAAGCGGTACGCAGAGCACAACGTCGCAAAGCGGCTCGACCGATAACGAATGATAGATAATTAAACGCTTTCAGCCGCTTGGCGCAGGTGCGTCGGCGGCTTTTTGCGGTGGGAGGAAAAATGGATTATTTGACGCTGAAAAAGCAGGTGCTCGAAAAATATTTCAGCCGTATGAACGACAGACAGCGCGAGGCGGTCTTTGCGGTAAAGGGCGCGGTGCTTATCATAGCGGGCGCGGGCAGCGGCAAGACTACCGTGCTCGTCAACCGAATAGCAAACCTCTTGCTATTCGGAAACGCATACAATACCGATACCGTGCGGGAATTAAGCGACGAGCAAAGGCAGTTTGCCGAGGACTATCTTGAGGGAAAGGTCGACGGCGCCGACACCGCCGCGCGGCTGTCCGAGATATTCGGCGAGGACAAAGCTATGCCGTGGAGCATACTCGCCGTGACATTTACCAACAAGGCGGCGGGCGAATTAAAGGAGAGGCTGACCGCGCTGGGAGCTAACGTGGACGGGATATGGGCGGCTACCTTTCACTCGGCATGCGTAAGGATGCTGAGGGCCGATATAGAGCAGCTCGGCATGGGGTATCAGTCAAACTTTACGATATATGACGCGGACGAGAGCTTAAGGCTTATCAAGAATGTTATGAAAGATCACAACATCTCCGAAAAGACCCTTTCGCCCAGAGCCGTGCAGACGTATATCTCACGGGCTAAGGATAAGCTGATATCCGCGGACAGGTTTTCCGCAGGCTCTCAGGGCGGGGAGGATTATCTGCTGTCGGTAATAAAGACGGTGTATGTAGACTATCAGCAGCGACTGCTCTCGGCTAACGCGCTGGATTTTGACGATATAATCATGCTTACGGTAAAGGTGCTTAAGACCTGCCCCGAGGTGCTGGAGCACCGACAGAGGCAGTTTAAGTACATAATGGTGGACGAGTATCAGGATACCAACATCGCGCAGTTTGAGCTGATACGCCTGCTTGCGGGGGATAACGGCAATCTCTGCGTGGTGGGTGACGAGGATCAGAGCATATACCGCTTTCGCGGGGCGACGATAGAGAATATACTGTCGTTTGAGAGCACATTCGGCGCTAAGGTGGTAAAGCTCGAGCAGAATTACCGCTCGACCGAGAATATACTCGCGGCGGCTAACGCTGTCATTTCCAACAACACCCAGCATAAGGAAAAGACCTTGTGGTCGGAGCTCGGCAAGGGGGAGAAAATAACGCTGTCGCGCTTTTCCTCCGAGCAGGAGGAGGCGATGTTCGTCGCAAATAAGGTGCTCGAGCATATAAAAGAGGGCGGGCACTACAGCGACAATGTGATACTGTATCGCAGCAACGCCCAGTCCCGCACGATAGAGACCGCCTTTGCCAAGAGCGGCATACCGTACAGGATAATAGGCGGGGTGCGCTTTTTCGAGCGCAAGGAAATAAAGGATATGATAGCGTATCTCAGCGTGTTAAATAACCCGTTTGACGATATGCGCTTTTCGAGGATAATAAACGAGCCGGTGCGCGGTATAGGTCCCTCGACGCAGACTGAGATATCCCGTATAGCGGCGGGCATGGGGATATCGCTGATAGATGTATTGCTCGAAAGCGAGAGCTTTCCGACCCTGTCGCGAAAAGCGAGGATACTCCAGCCGCTCGGCGAGGCGTTTAAAGAGCTATCCGCGTCGGCGGACGATATATCGGGCGGCGGGTTAATAGACGAGATACTCGATATGTTCGGCTATCGCGAGGCGCTTAAGGCGCAGGGGATAGAGGGCGAGGCAAGGCTCGAGAATATAAACGAGCTTAAGTCCAACCTGATAACCTTTGCGCAGGAAAACGAGGGCGCGTCGCTGTCGGAATTTCTCGAGCAGGTGGCGCTTGTCTCCGACCTTGACGGCTATGAACAAAGCGAGGACAGAGCGGTGCTTATGACTATGCACGCGGCAAAGGGGCTCGAATTTGACACGGTATTTTTGGTAGGCGCGGAGGAAAATATCTTCCCGGGATACCGCGCTATGGCGGACCCCATGGAGATAGAGGAGGAGCGCAGGCTTGCGTATGTCGCCATTACCCGAGCAAAGCGCAAGATGTACATGACCTGCGCTAAGCAGCGTATGCTGTACGGGCAGACGCTGCGCAACCGCGTGTCGCGCTTTGCGAGGGAGATACCCTCGGAGTATATGGAGTACATAGACGATACCGAACAGCCAAAGCCGCAGCCGCAGCCCCATTCTCCCCATTCTCCAACTATGAACGGCTACCTGCAAAGACAGCAGCCCGCGCGAAAGAGCGCCGCTAATTCTGAAGAATATCACGAGGGCGAGCGCGTGCTTCATATGGCTTTCGGCGAGGGGACGGTGCTCTCGGTAAAGCCTATGGGCGGCGATCAATTGCTTGAGATAGCATTTGATACACAGGGCACAAAAAAGGTAGCCGCTAAATTTTCCAAGATGAAAAAGATATGAGGACATATTATGCCGATAGACGCTGTGATATTTGATATGGACGGGCTTATGCTCGATACCGAAAAGCTGCTTGTGCGCTTTTGGTGCGAGGCGGCTAACGAGGCGGGATTTCCTATGCAGCCGCGACACGCCTTGCAGATGCGCTCGCTCGCGGGCAAATTTGCCGCCCCTAAGCTGAAAGAATGGTTCGGGGATAATTGCGATTATTTTACCCTGAGAAAGCGGCGGGTGCAGCTTATGAACGACTACATAAAAGACCACCCCGCCGAGAAAAAGGCGGGGCTTGACGAGCTTTTGTCCTATCTTAAGGAAAAAGGCATACGCGCGGCGGTAGCCACCGCGACCGACACCGAGCGCGCCCGCGAATATCTTGTGCCCGCGGGGGTATACGACAAGTTTGACCGTATCATATGCGGAAATATGATAGCTAACGGCAAGCCCTGTCCCGACATATACCTGTACGCCTGCGAGCAGCTCGGGCTGCCGCCCGAAAAATGCTTGGCGCTCGAGGACAGCCCGAACGGCGCGACGGCGGCACACGCGGCGGGATGTATCACCGTTATGGTGCCCGACCTCACCCCGCCCGAGCCCGAGCAGCTTGAAAAAGTGTACGCCGTATGCAATTCGCTGTATGATGTGCCGAGGGTTATAGAGGGGATATTGTAGGGTGTGAAAAGCACACTATAAGTGACATCGAGTGAAAAAGAGAGCAGTGAAATAACAGCCGATGCGGTGAATATTAAAGCATAATATATAAATTATAACGCTCAGTTTTCCTAAATTATATTCGCTTACTTTTTTAGTGGGTTTTGGAGTGAATATATATGTAGGAAAAAAGGGCGTTTTTCTGTATATGTATTCGCAAATGTCTGCGCGTGTAGGAATGTTAGAGAAAACTAACGTCTGTATAAGTAGTCGTAATCTCGAGAAAATTATGCGCGCATTATTGGACAGTTTAGAGTGGGGAAATTTCAGCGCGGGTGCGCGGGTGAGTTTTGCTTTTGGTGGGGCGATGAAGTGCGGGGTGGCGGGTATGCGGACAGGTACGGCAAAGCTTGGTGGGAATTTACGCGAGGTGTCTCAGCGGCGCTGAACCCGCTTGTGGTGCGGGATAACGGGTAAGGGTGAAGCCAAACACAGAGGCTCGGCGGGGAGTACGGGCGGCGGGGATAGCGGCATATACTGCACCTGTCTCGGCGGCGCACTTTGTGGCAATTTACGCACTTGTGCGGGCTGGGGAATGAGTACAGATGTACGCTGCCGCACATCGCTGTACATGCAAGGTAAGTTTTATTTATTTTTTCGCACATTTGCTAAACCTCCGTTCGGTACACCTGTCCCACTCGCACACCCCTGCCGCTCTCCCGCCCGTGGATGGTCCCGTACACGGCAGCTGGCGGGGATATCAAGCTCACAAACACCGCCACAGCGCACCCGCTTGGGCGAAAAAATAAATAGAACTTACCTTGCATAAGTATTGACAACTCAAGTAAGTTGTGCTATTATAAAGGTGTAGATATCGCAGCTTTGACAATATATGCCAAAAACGTGAAATATTTTGCTGAAATATGGCAGGACGGAGGAAGTTTTATGACGTTAAAGAAGCTTTTTGCAGGGCTTTTCTCCCTCGCGGCGGTTTTGCTCGCGGTCTGTGCAATAACCGTCTGCGCAGGAGCGGAAACGAACGGGGATTATGAGTATAGGGTGCTTGACGATGGGACGGTCGAGATAACCGATTATAACGGCAACGCGACTAATTTGACTATACCCGCGACATTAGGCGGGAAAAAGGTGATAAGTATAGGATATAGAGCTTTTAATGAATGTGCAAGCCTTACTTCTGTCACAATACCGGACAACGTAACATTTATCACATTAGGAGCCTTCGCCGACTGCTCATCTCTCGAATCAATATCTTTACCCGATAGCATACAAAGTATAGAGGAATCAACTTTTTCAGGCTGTTCAAGCCTTGCAAAAATAAAACTTCCGAACAGTTTGACAAGTATAGGAGATATGGCTTTTTGGAGTTGCTCAAGTCTTACTTCTATAAATATACCCGACGGAGTATTGGATATTGGTTCTAAGGCTTTTATGCATTGTAAAAAACTTTCCTCGGTTAAAATACCAAACAAATTGGAATATATAAGAGATAATGCTTTTAATGATTGTTCATCTTTGCAGTCTGTTAATATACCTGCTGGCGCTTTAATAGGAGATTATGCTTTTTCTGATTGTGTTAATCTTAGCGATGTTACCATTCCTGATAGTGTAGTCAACATCGGTTATCAAGCTTTTACAAACACAGAAATTATAAATAAACAAAATACACCTTTAAGATACATTGGCGATATCTTGGTATGGGCTGACCGCAACAGTTCTGATTATACAATAAAAGACGGGACAACAAGAACATCCGCAGGCATATTTAGAGGCTATAGCGACTTAAAGTCTATAGTACTTCCTAAGAGCTTGAAATATTTAGGAAGTGAGGCGTTTGCAGGTTGTGCTAATTTAACTTCTGTTTCGTTACCCGATAATTTAGAAATAGGTCATTCTGTTTTTTCCGATTGTTCAAGCTTGACTTCTATTACCTTGCCAAACGGTTTAACATCCATAAACTATCAAATGTTTTCTAACTGTCAAAATCTGTGTTCTATAATTGTTCCTGACAGCATAAATTTAATGGGCGGAATGGCGTTTTATAATTGCACAAAATTAAAAGACATTTATTATTATGGTTCTCAAAGTCAATGGCAAAAGATTACAGGTTTAGATTTTAATAAAGATACTCTTCAAAATATTACCATACATTATAACTACACTCCCGCCCCCTCCTCCGTCACCGGCTTAAAGCTCAAAGCCCGCGCCACTGACGCTCTGCGCCTCACATGGACAAAGAGCCCCACCGCCGACGGCTACATAATAGAGATGAAAGACGGCTCTAAGTGGACAAGAGTAGGTAAGATAACGAAAAATTCCACCGTCGAGTTTAAGAAGTCAAAGCTAAAAGTGGGCACCGCTTATACGTTCCGCATTAAGGCCTACAAGATGTCGGGCAAGACCGCATTGTACAGCGGCTACACCACGATTTCCGCGCGCACTAATCCCTCCGCAGTATCGGGCTTAAAGCTGAAAGCCCGCGCCGCCGACGCCCTCCGCCTCACGTGGGCGAAGAATACATCGGCAGACGGCTACATAATAGAAATGAAGAGCGGTAACAGCTGGACGCGCGTCGGTAAGATAACGAAGAACTCGACTATTGAGTTTAAGAAGTCGGGTTTAAAGGCGGGCACGGCGTACACCTTTAGAGTAAAAGCATACAAGATGAGCGGAAAGACCGCCCTCTATGGCGCGACTAAGACCATATCGGTACGCACCAACCCGAGCGCGGTATCAGGCTTAAAGCTCAAAGCTTCCGCTAAGGACGCAGTCCGCCTGTCGTGGACTAAGAACACCAGCGCCGACGGGTATATCATCGAAATGAAAGTGGGCGGCGTTTGGAAGCGTGCGGGTAAGATAACTAAAAATTCTACCGTAGAGTTCAGAAAGTCGGGGTTAAAGTCAAAGACCTCCTATACATTCAGAGTACAGGCTTATAAGATGAGCGGCAAGACCGCACTCTACGGAGCGACTAAGACGATAACCGTAAAGACAAAGTAGAGTACAAGTGAATACAGCAAACCGTGGATTGAAATTGAACCGCACCAGTTTGTGCGAACAGCACAAAAGACCCCTACGGCAAATTAAATTAAGTAACGAACTGACTTCGTAA
>CANQED010000007.1 GCA_947594425.1 uncultured Ruminiclostridium sp. | reverse complement strand
GAGCTTGTGTCGTCCTCTATTAGTTTATCGAGGGCGTGAGCTGTGGCTCTGATCTTCAAGAAAAGGTCTTCGCATTCGTTGTTATTCACGGTCTTTTCCTCCTGTATGTATTGTCTGCCGTATGGCAGCAAAAACAGTATAGCAGAAAAAATGGGGCTTGTGTGATTTATTCCGAATTTAATAATTTATTTCTTAAAAGCGGAAAATTCTTCCCAAACAGTAAGCAAAAGCAATAACTTTCCGCAGACTGTCCACATACCCATTGGCTTTAAGGCATTCATTTTTGTCAGCTACTTTTTGGCTACTAAAGCTATTAAACGATGTTAAACAGTAGCTAATTTTTCGCAACAGCAGTATAACGAAACAAGTTGAAATGCGGGCATTTTAAGATACTTTGCAACACTTCATTACGGCAAAAATACCATTGGTAAGGATGAGGTCCCCAGTTCGAATCTGGGTATCAGCTCCATTAGACCGACACTCAAATTAAGGGTGTCGGTCTTTTGTTATGTTCATTTACTTGCAGAAAGGATGACCGTCACGTCGCCCTCGCCGAAAATATCGGCAAGCTCGGACTGCTTTACGTCCTCTATTCTGCCGAGGTGGGTATAGCTCCACTGATTACTGCCGTAAAATATGGTCATCTTATCTCCCTGATAAAGCATGATATCGCCGGGCTGTGCGGAGGTCTGCTCGTCGCTTTTGGTAAAGCTCTGAGGTAGCGCGCCCACCTTTTCAAAGCCGCCGTATTCGCTCAAAGTCAGCGTCACGGGCTCTTTTTGTACAAGTGCCAAAAGCTCACTCGCCGCCGCGGTATCGGCAAGCGACGCTTCTAAAACTTGACCGTTTACTTTAATAGTCATATTAACATCTCCATTCTCATCATCATTAGGCTCAAGGCTGTCTGCCGACTGTGAAAGCTCGCTGTCCGTGTCGCTTTTGTCCAAAATCTCATACGATGTATAGCTTTCCTCCGACTGCGCGGGCAGGTCGGGCGCTGTATCATTGCACGCCGAAAGAGAAAATGCCGCAAAAGCCGCAAGGATAAAGCATAGTATACGCCTCATAAACGCACCCCCTATATCTACTATATTATAATACAAAATCGCAAAAATAGCAAATTTATTTTTGCTGCTAAAAAATTTAAGAAAATCACTTGACAAACAACTCTGTTTGTGATAAAATAATAAGGCGTTATGACGAGGTCGTCATATATTGGGGTGTCGCCAAGTGGTAAGGCAGCGGACTCTGACTCCGTTATTTCGAGGGTTCAAATCCTTCCACCCCAGCCAAGGATCGGCAAGGCGTCACAGCTTTGCCGATTTTTCCCTTTATTCTAATGGGATATGCGGCTGTAGTTCATCGGTAGAATGCAAGCTTCCCAAGCTTGACAGGTGGGTTCGACTCCCATCAGCCGCTCCAGCCGGTGCGACCGGCAGCATATACGTCCCGCATATCGCGGGACGTTTTGTTTTAGCCCTTAGATAAAGCAAAAGCTTTATTATAAATGTCAGAGTAAAAAATACAACCGCATTGCCGCCGTAAAGGGCTTAGCAATGCGGTTTTGTGATTTAGCGTAAGTTTAATGTAAATTAAAGTGCAACAACATTATTCTTTGCTTTCGCGCGCTCGGAAAATTTCCTCCGCCTCTTTTTTTACCTGTTCGCGGGTCTTACCCATTTTATATCCCTCTCTCATTTGATTAAGGCTCATAGTGTTTGCTCCTCCCATATAGTCGGGGTGATCTAGTTGGTATCCGTCATTTTCCCAGCCGCACACCTCGCATATATCAAAATCGTCATACTCTTCAAATTCATACTTCCCGCAAACAGGGCATTTCATTTTTTCGGACATTGTCAAAACTCCTTTCGATACATCTTCTTAAATGCTTTTATTCTGTTTAAAAATAGCTGTAACGGGTTTGATTTTCCTCCTTTGGCATGATCGTCGGGTCTTTCAATATATCACATGCAAATGCAGATGGGGGCTTATTCATTGTAGCTAATCAAGTTGTAAGATTAAATTTTAGCACATCTTTGAATAATTGTCAACCCGTTAAGACAATTTTCCCGCCGCTTTAAAGTTTTGCAGCACTATTTAATTTCTCCCAAAAATAGTTATCAGATAGCAAATAAGCGTACCGTGGTAAAATTTTTCCCAAAACATTCAATTTTGTCTTAAAAGCACTTGAAAAATCGCCGAAAATATGTTAATATTATACTATAACACGATGATCACACGAGGCATAATATTGTACGGAAAGGAACAATAATGAAAATATCCACTAAAGGAAGATATGCTCTGAGGATGATGATCGACCTTGCCCAACACCAAAACGACGGATTTATCGCCTTAAAGGACATTTCCGACCGTCAGAACATCTCCAAAAAGTACCTCGAACAGATAGTCCCGGTATTCAATAAGTCAAATTTTCTTAAGGCAAACAGAGGCTTTCAGGGGGGCTATCAGCTTGCGAGGACGCCCGACAAGTACACCGTCGGCGAGATACTCAGGCTGACCGAGGGCAGTCTTGCGCCGGTAGCCTGCCTTGAGAGCGGGACGGCGGACTGCCCGCGCAGCGCCGAATGCGTTACCTTGCCGATATGGCAAGGGCTGCACAAGGTGATAAACGAATATCTCGACAGTATGACGCTACAGGATATCCTTGACAGTCAAGCGCAAAAAAACGGCGACGATTATTGCATATGATAAAATCCTCCTTGATTTTTTGGGGAAAATGTGGTAATATCAAAATATCCCGCATATCGGGATAAAATAAAATTTAATATGCCGAGCGAACAGAAATGTTCGGGGAAAATACGGTTTGAAAGGTTTGTTAGCCGAGTAGGTAATTGGATCCGGTTCGAGTCCGGAGCAACTGTCATTACTGTGTTTGGGCAATGCTTTGCAGCTTTAGCGGCAGGGCTTTTTGCGCATAAGCCAGATACTTCCGTATTTTCGGTGCAGCTATTGACAGATAAGCGCAGCGATAAGCTGTGCTTTTTTTGTTCTCACCGAAAGACGGCTATTAAATATAAAATGGCAAATGCCGAAGAAAGGAAGTATCTTAATGAAAAAAGGATTTCTTATGCGGACGGCGGCTCTGACAGCGGCTGCGGCGATAACGCTGTGCTCGGTGGAGTGGACAAGCTTTGCCGAGGGCGAAAAAGCCTCGCAAAGCGTCAGGGTCATTGTCAAAAACGAGACGTTTACCGAGGAGGTAAACGGAAAAGCTCCCGCGTTTACCGGAGTATTGCTCGACGAGTGGACGGAGCTTAGCGACAGCTCGACCGCGCTGTCTGCCGTATTGCAGGCACTAAGCGAAAACGACATATCGCAGACGGGCGGCGAAAGCGGCTATTTTACCGAAATAGGCGGTCTGTCGGAGTATGACGGCGGCGACAAAAGCGGCTGGATGGGCACGCTAAACGACTGGTTCACCGACGAGGGATTTTCCGCCTATACCGTCGCTAACGGCAAGCTGTCGGACGGCGACGAGATATGTATGATGTACTCAATGGACTGGGGAGCAGACTTAGGAAACGACTGGTCGGGTACTGACACCTCGCTTAAAAGCATAAGCAGCGATAAGGGCACCCTCTCCCCCGCTTTTGCGCCGAGTGTTAAAGAGTACACACTTACGGTGCCTTTTGGCACAAATGAGATAAGCTTTCGCCCGACCGCGCTTAATAAAAAATTTAAGGTGACTACTCTTTTAGACGGCAAGGCGGTAAAATTATCCCGTCCCCTGCCGATAGCGGAGGGCTCGGTATTTACTGTGACCTGCGGAGACAAAAACGAGTACAAGGTGACGGTAAAGATAGGAAAGCGCCCTGCCCCTAAGATAGACAGTTTGGATATTATGACCACATCTCTTACCGATGGGTCGTGGGTAAAGGGCGAGAGCTTTTCACCCGAAAAATATGAATATCAGCTCGAATTAAAGCGCTATTCGGTATCCTCGATAATGCTTTCGAGCTCGACCGAATTTGACGACACGCTGCTCACCGTCACCGCGTCATATATCGACGCTAACGGCGAGGAGCGCAATACGGCGGTAAATTCTAAAAAAGCCACCACTCTGTCCGACCTGCCTTTCGGGCAGTCAAAGCTGACGCTAACAGTGGCATATATCGACGAGCCTGAGATAAAGACGGATTATGTATTCGCTATTTTCCGCCCCTTTGATACTACGGCGGCGATAGCATCCACCTCTGGCATAAGCGTGATCCCCGAGGAAAGACCTCTTATGCCGACACTATATAAGGGCAAAGCCGAGGGCACGATATTTCGCCTCGACGACGATGGAAACGTAACGGACAAGACGGGCACGTCGGCTGACGTTAAGGGCTACACCGCGTATCTGCTGGGAGATGTTAGCAGCTTTTCCCTTTCGCTAAAGGGCAAGACCGACTATGTGCATTTTCGCACAAGCGCCGACGGCAAGGACTGGGCGGAGACCGTAGGCGGCATAACGCCATTATATTCCTTTAATGACGGCAAAAGTATAAATATAAAAATACAGGCAATATCCGACGAAAGCTACCGCGAGAGCGGATTTAGCAATACCGACGGAATAGCCGAATATGAGATAACGGTGATAAATACGGGGCTATCTCACACCTTAGCGCAGATGACCGACGCAGAGCAAAGCGAGGGAGATATCTACCCCGCTTTCTCCCCCGAAATTTATGACTACAGCGTAATTATCGCAAATGACGCGGAGTACCCCACGCTCAGCTTTACTGTCAGCGAGGGCTGCGTTGTCAGCGTAGGAAATGAAGAAGTCACTGCGGGCGCGGACGGAAAGTATACCCTTGAGCTGACCTCTTCCGCAAAGAAAATATCGGTATCACATGAAGATATAACAAACACTTATTCATTTATAGCCCGCAAGCGCAGCAAATATGACGTCCCCGACAAGGTGACGGACTACTTGTGCATAAACAGTCAATATACGAACAAAGCTCCCTACGGCACGCAGGGCGAGGCTACTCTTGCGCAGGTCATGAAGTCGCTCGGCGGCTACGGCGGATATATCACTTATTATTATGACGACCCGATCATAGACGACGCGAGAAACCCCTACGGGGCGGATTTTTACATATACGGAAACAGCTTTACGGCGGGCGGCTCTGCGGCGGAGAGCGGTCAGGTGTATGTGTCCGAGGACGGCGAGAAATGGTACGCTCTCGCGGGCAGCGAGCACTTTGACGACAACGCCGTAACCGATTATTCTATCACATATACAAAGGCCGAAAACGGCAAGACCGCATGGACCGACAGCCTCGGCAATAGAAACGACGGCAGTAAAGGCTCAGGCGTGTGGGTCGATCCTGCCTGCTATCCGCTTAATTCGCTTGCTAAAGGCGAAAGCATAACCCTTAGCGGCGTATTGCTAAAATGCGCGGACGGCACGGTGACGGGCGACGGCACAACCGCATCGTTCGTCTCGCCCGCATCATTCGGGTATGCGGATTATTTCCCCTCCTCGTCAATGGGTAAGAGCGTTCCTATGTATACCGAGGGCGCTAAGTCGAACGGCTTTGACCTTGCGTGGGCGGTCGACGAAAACGGCGAGCCTGTGACTTTTGCTAACGGGATACATTATATAAAGGTCGCCACCGTAAGCAATATTTGGGCGGGCTCTTTCGGGGAAAAATCCACCGAGATATCCGCGCTGATAAGGACCGAGGCGGATGATGAGCCTACGGGCGTTACCGCTCTGCCCGAAATGATAAAAATTACCGCAGGAGAGAAAATCCTTTCGGAGATAATACCCGAAAACGGAAAGGTATACGAGGTAAAGACGGGGCTTGACAAGACCGCCTTGATAACCGTGCTCGGCGCGGAAGAAAACGCGAATATTTACATTAATAATAAGCGCGCGGACAGCTCGGAGGTAACTATCGACCCGCTAAAGGGCAGGACCGTAAGAGTGATAGTACAGACCGACGAAAAGCAGCCCGTTATATTCTATATTAAGCTTATTTCCGACGATATGACAGCAGCAAGGCAGGTCGAAGAGCTTATAGACGCGATAGGCACCGTAACGCTCGACAGCATTGACGCTATTAATGATGCAAGAAAAGCTTATGACAGCCTAAGCGAAAGCGCCGCGTCCTTAGTAGGAAATATCGACCTGCTTATTGCGGCGGAAAATGAATATGATCGTTTGCTTGAAGAAAAGATAACAGCCGATAAAGCCGCGGCTGCATATGTCGACGAGCTTATCTCGGCTATAGGAAGCGTAAGCGCGGACAGCCTCGACGCGATAACCAAGGCGCGCGGCGCTTATAATGACCTGTCTGACGACGCTAAGGCTTATGTAGAATATCTCGATATACTCACCGCCGCAGAGCAAAGATATAGTGTAATAAAGGCATACAAGGACTGCGGCGCAGAGTATGAAGAAATCTTCAAAGCGACCGCAAAGACGCTAAGCGAGGCTGATATGATCCCCCTCTCCGATATCGGCGGAGAATGGACTGTAATAGGGCTAAAGCGCGCGGATATGCTGTCCGATACCGCAAAGGAAAAGTACATCAGCGCACTTGCCGACGCGGTAAAGGCTATAGGCTCGGATACTCTGAGCAGAAAAGCCACCGACAACGCAAGAACGGCGATAGCCCTTGCGGCGCTAGGCATAGACCCGTCCGATTTTGCGGGGTATGACCTTTTGTGCCCGCTCACCGATACGGATTTTGTGACAAGGCAAGGAATAAACGGAGCAATTTTCGCACTAATAGCGCTAAACTGCACAGATTACAAGACCGACGTAAGAGAAAAGCTGATAGACATTATACTAAGCGCCCAGATAAACGGCGGGTGGACGCTTTACGGCGATACGCCCGACGCAGACGTTACCGCTATGGCGCTGCAAGCTTTAGCGCCGTATTACGGCAAAAATGACAAGGTAACTAAGGCGGTCGACGAGGCGACGGACTTGCTGATAAGCTTACTTGACGAAAACTGCGGGTACAGCACCACAGAAAGTATCGCTCAAACGATAATGGCGTTTTGCGCCTTAGGCATAGACCCGACAGAAGTAAGCGTATCGTCGATAAACCTTATCGACGCGCTTTGCGCCGCTTATTCCGACGGCGGATTTGTTCACGTTAAGGGCGGCGAAGTAAACCGTATGGCGACCGAGCAGGCGTTTATGGCTCTGACAGCGTATGATCTTTTTGAAAACGGCAAAGGCGGGCTGTATGATATCAATATCAAAACAGCGGAAACCGCCGATAAGGACGAAACGACCTCATCTACAGACACGACCGCTCCCGAGCAGAGTGACACTCCTGCCGATACGTCCAAACCCGAGCAAAGCGGCACCCCCGCCGATACGACCACACCCGAGCAAAGCGACACCCCCTCCGATACGACCATGCCAGAGCAAAGCGGCAAGCCCTCCGACACGACTACCCCCGAGGACAACGGCAGCGTAGATAACGAAAATCAAAACAATCCCAACACGGGCGCGGCGGTATCGCTGTTCCCCGCACTGATAGGCGCGGCGGTATGCTGTATTGCTATGCTCGGCAAGAAAAAATAATATAAGCATTTAAGGCGGTATGATATGGAAAAGCTTAAAAAATACAAATATGTCATAGTTACGGCGGCGGCTGCCGCCGTAATAGCCGCCGCAATGGTACTTTGCGGGATATTCGGCAGGGACGTTGGCGTTAGCTCGGAGAGCGTAACGGAAAGCGGCGCCGAGACTTTGTCAACATATTCTTCACAGCCCGAAACTATAGCGACCACTCCCCTGCTTGTTGAGCAAAGCGCCGCTGCCGATACTTCAACACCCGCCCGGACATCCGCGCAAACGATCAGCGCCACCTCATACGATACAACGACAGCAGAAACACAAGCCGAGCCAACCCTGCCGCAGACCGCTGTCACTAAGCCGCAGGCCACAACTGCCGAACCGCAAACAGTAGTTACCAAACCGCAAACCGCACCACCTGTGCAAGCGTCTGGTGTTACCACACAAACTGTAGTTACTAAGCCGCAGACATTTCCTACCAAGCCGCAGACTTCTTATATCAAGCCGCATACTGCCGTTACTAAGCCGCAGACAACTAAACCGCAGACCGCCGCAACTATGCCGCAGACTGCCACACCTGTCCAGACCGAGCCGCAGTATCAGCATTATTGCGGGATAACGATAGACTGCTCGACGATACTTGACAATATGGACAAATTGGATAAGAATAAGGTATCGCTTGTACCTGCCGACGGCATAATATATTCGTCGTCAAAGGTAGGCTTTAACAGCAAAGAGAGCGTATTTGACATATTAAAGCGGGTCTGCCGCGAAAACGGTATAGCTCTCGAAGCGTCCTATACTCCCGCTTTCGGCAGCTCGTATATCGAGGGGATAAACAACATTTACGAATTTGACTGCGGGAGCGCGTCGGGCTGGCTGTATATGGTAAACGGCAATTCGCCGGGCGCGGGCTGCTCGTCATACATCCCTAACAACGGGGACAGGATAGAATTTATCTACACATGCACACTCGGCGAGGACGTTAACGGAGGGATATAATATGCGCGGCTGTGAGAAATTTCACCCGATAATAGCTTTAGCGTACTATCTGCCGATAATGATAATCACCGCGTCGGCGCAGTCGCCGTATCTTACCGTATTGTCGCTTATATTTTCCGCAATTTACGCGGTAGAGCTGCTCGGCAGACGGATGGTAAAGCTCGGTATAATAGTGCTGATAATGTATGCTTTATCCTGCGTGGTAAACCTATTCTTCAACAACGCGGGCGTTACGGTGCTGTTTTACCTCCCGACAGGAAACGCCGTAACCGCCGAAACATTGCTGTACAGCCTAAATACCGGCGCGGCAATGTGTGCGCTTATACTGTGGTTTGCCTGTATGACCGAGACCGTCACTTCCGACAAGACGGTATATCTGTTCGGCGCTGTCGCGCCTCGGCTCGGGCTGCTTATCTCGATGACGTTAAGATTTATCCCGCTGTTATCAAGGAGGTTAAAGCAGTCGGCGTTAGCGCACAAATTCGTCGGCTATGACATATACGGCGGGAAGCTTTCAGACAGGGCAAAAAACGCAGTGCAGGTGCTTACATCCGTGACAGCGTCCTCGGTGGAGAAAGCCGCAATTACCGCAAATTCTATGAAAGGTCGCGGCTACGGCAAAAAGGGCGTGCGCCGCACTAATTATACCGTGTACCGCTTTGCCGCAAAGGACGCGCTTGCGGGTATACTGATAGTGATATGCACGGCGGTGCCGACAGCGGGGCTGATAAGCGGAGCGGTCGGGTACAGATTTTACCCCGACGCTTATATCGAATACAACGGCTTTACGCCCGTGGCGGTATTTTTCTGGGCGGTACTGTGCGCTCTGCCCATAATGGCGGATATTAAAGAATATATCCTGCGCCGCAAAAGCGAGGTGAATACATATGACGCTGTTTAAGCTGAGCGGCTTTACCTATACCTATTATAACCGCACCTCCCCCGCGATAAGCGATATTACTTTCGATATAAGCGAGGGTGAATTTGTGCTTATCTGCGGACAATCGGGCTGCGGCAAGTCTACCCTGCTGTCCTGCATGAAAGGGCTTCAGGACAGAGGGGCTCAAAAAGGAGAGCTAACTTTTTGTGAAAAAGAGGTCGTATGCTCTGATACTGATATAGGCTATGCCGCGCAGCACCCCGACGAACAAATAGTCACCGATAAGGTATGGCACGAGCTTTCTTTCGGCGCGGAAAACGCGGGTATGAATACCTCGCAGATACGCTCGCGAATAGCGGAGACCGCTCTTTTCTTCGGGATAGAAAAGCTATTATACCGCAGGACCGACGAGCTCTCGGGAGGGCAAAAGCAAATAATAAGCTTAGCGTCGCTGCTTGTTATGCGTCCGCGCGTATTACTGCTCGACGAGCCGCTGTCGCAGCTTGACCCGATAGCGGCGCAAGAGTTTATTGATCTGCTCGGTCGGATAAACCGCGAGCTCGGGATAGCTGTGGTTATCGCCGAGCATAGGCTTGACAGCTTAATGCCGCTTGCGGACAAAGTGATAGTTATGGACGGCGGCAAAATAATAGAAAATGCAAAGCCCGACGATATACCCGAGCTTTTAGATAAGAAAAGTCACGCTATGTTCTGCGCTATGCCCCCCTTTACTCAAGCCGCCGCAGTAACGGGAGAATACCCGCTGACCGTAAGGCAGGCTAAGACGTGGTATAAGGCATTTGCCGAGGGTCACAAGCTGATACTACCGCCAAAAGAGCAAGCCCAGTCTAAAAAAGAGCTTTTGTGCTCCGTCAGGGACATATATTTTTCTTATGATAAAAATACCCCCGTGCTAAACGGGCTGTCTATGGATATATATAAAGGCGAAATGCTCGCGATAACGGGCGGCAACGCCGCGGGAAAGTCCACGCTGCTTATGCTGCTGTGCAATGTGCTTAAGCCTATAGGCGGCCGTATATCCTACCGCATCAAGCCTAAATTCGGCTATCTGCCGCAAGACCCGTCATTGCTGTTCTCGCTTAATTCGGTGAAAATGGAGCTATACGGCACAAATGCCGACGAAAATGCTATTCAGCGCGCGATAAAGCTGTGCAGGCTTGAGGGCTTGCTCGACTGCGACCCGCTCGACCTGTCGGGAGGAGAGCGCCAACGCGCCGCGCTCGCTAAGCTGTTTGCGGCGGGTTGTGATATGCTGCTGCTCGACGAGCCGACTAAAGGGCTTGACGCAAGCTATAAGCGGGAACTGTCCGCGGTGCTGAGACAATTTTGCTCGGACGGCGGGACGGTGGTCTTAGTTACACACGATAATGATTTTTGCGCGGAAAACGCCGACAGGATAGCTATGCTTTTCGGCGGCGAGGTGACAAGCGAAACTAAGCCCGCCGAATTTTTCACCCAAAACAGCTTTTATACCACCGACTCAGCAAAGACCACTCAGGGCGTGGCGGACGGGATATATACCGCGCGTGAGCTGATAAGGTCGGTCGGCGGGCAGGAAAAAGAATATGCTGCCGAGGAAAAGCTTGTCATCCGTAAAAACGACGACCCGCCAAAGCCCGATATTAAAAAAACGCCCATCGGCAAATTAAGAAAGATATGCACGCTTTTAGGGGTATTGTCGGCGGTCGGCGTAATGGTCTTTAACAGCGGGATATTTCCGATAAGCATTCCATCCGAGCCGTTTTTTCTGCCGTATTTGCCGCTGATATTGCCCGTGGTGCTGCTTATCATCGGAATTTCTCCGCAAAGCGCGGATATATCCCCCGTAAACCCTAAAGCCTTACGCAAAAAAGATGTAGCATTGCTGCTTAGCTTTGCGGTCATTGTTATCGCTACAGCGGTGATATTTATGAAGCTTAGCGGCGGGAAAATGTATATCGCGGCGGCAATGCTGATACTAATAGAATGCTTTATACCGTTTTTGCTGATACTTAAGGACAAAAAGCCCTCGGCTAAGGACGTCGCGGCTATGGCTGTTATCTGCGCGGCGGCTGTGGCGGGTCGGGAAATTTTCTTTATGCTGCCGCAATTTAAGCCGACGGCGGCGATAGTGATAACGGCGGCGGTCGCCTTTGGCGCTCAGCCGGGCTTTATCATAGGCGCGGCGGCTATGCTGATATCTAATATGCTGTACGGTCAGGGCGCGTGGACGGTATGGCAAATGCTCGGTATGGGGCTTACGGCGTTTTTTGCGGGGCTGATATTTTCACGCCGCCGCTCTAAGACAGCTTTATGCCTGTACGGATTTTTCTCGGTGCTGATAATTTACGGACCGATAATGAATTTATCCTCGCTGTTTATGCTCTCTGCCGAGCCGTCCGCCGAGCTTGTGCTGACAACGCTTGCGGCGGGGCTGCCGTTTGATATGATACACGCGGCGGCGACAGCCGTATTTTTGCTGTTGCTGTCAGGGCTTGTGGCAAGGCTTGACCGCCTTACCGCCAAATATGGGCTTTTTGAATAAAAAAATATCCTCACCCCTTGCAAGTAAAGCTTATTTATGCTATACTAAACACAGCAGTTTTCCGTAAGGAGCTTACGGGACAAAACGTATTGCAGAAAGGGCATACTAATGGAAAAAGCACGGAAGATACATATGGGCGCGGCTGTCTGCCCCGTTGACCTCGGCGACGGCAGCGAAAGAGGAGAATATGTAAATCAGGATTATATCATCAATAAGCTCGGCAGACCGCACAGAGCCGTCAATCTGATGTATTGCTATTATCCTAAGGACGAAACTTGGCCTCAAAGAGCGCGTTACGCATTTGCCGACAAGGAGATAAAATTTCAGTGGGATTATCCTTATGACGATTATTTTACCTATAAGGGCGGAATAGGCGGCACCACAGACGACGAGCCTTTTACCTGTATGAAGGACGTAAGGCGGCACGGTCAAGATATCATACTGACACTTACGATAGACCCCACCCTGCCCGACGAGTATCTTATACAAATAGCGCGCGAATTAGTTCCCTACGGACGTATGCAGCTGAGGATTAATCACGAGGCCACCGGCGACTGGTTCTCTTTTACAAAGCGCGCAAGCTATGCCGAGATAGCGCAGTTTTTCATCCGTTTTCATAATATAATCAAAAAAGAAGCGCCTAACGTAAAGACTGTCCTTTGCATAGGCGGCGTTGAGCACCCCGAAAAGGGCGGCGTTATCGAAATGGAGGAGGAGTTTGCCCCCGCGGTAAAGGTCGCCGATATATGGTCGGTGGATAAGTATATGGCGCTGCACTGGGGCTGGCCTTTTGACGTTGCGGACGCGGGAGGAAATTCGTTCTCACGCAGCAAGGTCGAGACTACTTATGAGCTGACTAAGCTCTCCGAGAAGCGTTATAAAGAGATATGCGGCGGAGTGAAAAAGCCTATGGTCATGAGCGAATTTAACGCCGACGGCGATGTTACGGGTCCTTATGATCAGGCGCAGATGGTAAAGGACTTTGTCCGCCTGCTTAAAGAGGACAAGGATCAGGGCTGGTTCAACGGCTTTACATTCTATCAATTCCGCGACAGGGGACGGCTCGGGCTTGAGATAGAGGATCCAAACAACCCCGACTGCGGTATCGAGCAGCCCGTGCTCGGCGCATATAAGGAGATAATACACGACGACTACTTTATGCCGAAAATGACCGAGGGCGAGGAGATAAGCCTCCCGATAAAGCTGCGCTGGGGCGGCAGCGAGGACGCAGAGGGTATCGCTATCCCGCTTTCTTTTGAAAAAAGCCCCGTATTCTGCGAGGTGACATTCTCGGGCGAGGACGAAAAGCTCAATCTTATGATGGAGATAAACGGCAAGTGGTTTTATAAATCGCCCGCCGCTAAGACGATAGACCTTATGCCCGCATTTTTTGAAAAGCCGCTTGACGGAGCAAAAGAGTTCACCCTAAAAATATTCGCTCCTCCCGCCGACGGAGTAAATGACCCCTCGCAGGGCGAGGACTGGCAGATAAACAGCTACACCACTATACACAAGCTGCCCGACATCAGGATAAGATTTGCCCCGATAGTAAAATAATTTTTCTTGGTTAATTTTAAGGCGCTACGCCTTTTAAGCGTTATATACTGCTAAAGCCAAAACCGTGGACTGAATTTCAGTCCACGGTTTGTGATTATATTAGCTTATTTTATTTTGTCTTTACCGTTATCGTCTTAGCCGCACCGTATAGCGCGGTCTTGCCCGACATCTTATAGGTCTTTACTCTGAATGTGTATGAAGTCTTGCTCTTAAGTCCCGATTTTCTTAACTCGACGGTGGAGTTCTTGGTTATCTTACCTACGCGCGTCCAAGAATTGCCGCTCTTCATCTCTATGATATAGCCGTCGGCGCTTGTATTCTTAGTCCACGATAGGCGGACAGCGTTAGTGGCTGAGGCTTTGAGCTTTAAGCCAGATACCGCGCTAGGATCAGTGCGCTCGGATATGCTCTTATAGCCGCTGTAGAGTGCGGTCTTGCCGCTCATCTTGTAAGCGCGTATGCGGAATGTGTACGCTGTTCCTGCCTTAAGCTTGGATATGCGGTACTCGGTAGTGGTATTCTTAGTTAGCTTAGCTATACGTACCCACTTAGCGCCGTCCTTTTGCTCTATTATATAGCCGTCGGCGCTTGTATTCTTAGTCCACGATAGGCGTAGAGCGTCTGCCGCACGACCCTTTAGCTTAAGTCCCGATACTGCCGAGGGGTTAGTCCTCGCCGAAATAGTAGTATACCCGCTGTACAACGCGGTCTTGCCGTCCATCTTGTAGGCACGAATGCGGAAACTGTACGCCGTGCCCGCCTTAAGCTTAGATATGCGGTACTCGGTGGTGGTATTCTTAGTGAGCTTAGCTATACGCACCCACTTAGCGCCGTCCTTTTGCTCTATTATATAGCCGTCGGCACTTGTGTTCGTATTCCAAGCGAGGCGGAGAGCGTCTGCCGCACGACCTTTAAGGTATAGACCGCTGACAAGCGATAGGACTTTCTTAGCGGTATAAGTATCCTTATAGCTGTACCCGCATACCGAGCAGGTATGCTCGGTATAGCCCTCGGCCGCGTAGGTGGAGGCTATCACTTTAGCGGTATAGCTGTGCCCTTTTGCGGGCAAAACAGAATACTGCTCTGTGCCGCAGGTATAACAGATATAATTTATCCTGCCCTCTGCCGTACAGGTCGGCTCGGTACGGTCTTTTTCTACAAATGTGCAGGTATGGCCGACAGGCATATTCGGTACGATTATAAAGCCGTTTTCTTTTACTATACTGCCCGTGCAGCTTCCTATGGCGGTTATCTTGGTAAAAGTAGACGGGCAATGCTTATAGGTGACATAGAGATTATTCTCATATTCCGCCTTATAATGCTTATTCTGCGTAAGCAGTGTGCCGTCGGGCAGCATAAGCGTTATTGAGGGGGTTATCGTCTTGCCGGTATAAGGTATCCTTTGCTCGTCATAATAAATTATCGCCGAGGAAATATCAAGCTTATTTATCTTAAAGGTTTTGGTGACGCTGCCGCAGAATGAGCCTATGCCCTTTACGGTGTACGACGCCGTTCCCGCCTCGATATTATTTTTATAGGTTATCTCATAATCGAGACCCGATACCAGCCCCTTTCCGAGATATGTCACCGCGGCGGCGGGGGTCTGAGCCGTAAACGAATATACGGTGTCTGGTATCTGACTTACCATATCGGAGGTTATCTCTATAGGCTGAGGGTCTGGGTCGATATCGCTGCCAGCGTCGCAGGTATAAGCGCGTATCCTTATATTGCCCGAGCGGTCGGACATATCCGTCCATGTCCTGCCGTTAACGGAATAATAGCTCTCGCCCGAGTTTATCGCGGGCTTTACATTAACGGCTACGCCCTCCACCAATGAGCCCTCCGAGCCCTCAAAGTGCATCTTAGCGTTGCCGTTCTTAATATATTCCTTATGCACTATAACGAACTTGTCGCCCTTATGCAATAGCTGCCCGTCAAGCTCTACGGTAAAATATCCCGCGGTATCGACCGTGATATCCTTTTGAGATATAAGTCTGCCCGAGCTTCCGTTAAGAAGATAAGCCTTTATCTCGTGGTAAGAATTAGGGGTATCGGTGTAAAACGACGCCGCCTTTAATATCTCGCTGTCATTTTCGACGGTAAACACATTAGCGCCGTACATAGTGTCGCCGCTCGATACAAGCCATGACAGCCTCGGCGAGCTGTCGTACTCGTATTTATTGTCATAATAATCATCATCCGAGGACAACGCATAATCAAACGCAACGGTGGTATCTATCGACGCGTCATAATATGACAGCCAGAAATAGCCGTGGTCGCGCAGTCCGTCTCCCCAGCTGTTCTTTATAAGCCATGCGCCGTCTCCCTTAGGCGTGCCGCAGGCGTTTTTAAACCTGCTCGCGGGGATATTGTCGTCCCAGCCGACAACGGTAATAGCGTGGTTTGAGTGCCATACCTCGTTTGTGTCGGGGTCAACGTCGCCGTTATAATTACCGTTATAATAATAGTAATAGCTGCCGTCCGACGCTTTGATTGCATAATCATTATTTTCATAATAGCTCGTCGCCGCCGCGCCGAAGTCGTATACAAGCTGCTTTACAAGCTCTATGCTGTTTTCGAGGTCGTGATCTACAAGATAAAAGTCGGTTAGCTTAGCTATCCCCGAATTTCTTAGAGTAAGGTACTCGCTTTGCGAAAAATTCTTACTCGCTATCGAGGGCGAAGAATTCAGCGAATAGGGGTATTCGGGGTTTTCGGCATACGGTCCTGCCCAGCTCATAAGCAGCATTGCCGCGGCCGCGCAGTTTCCGCCGCCAGACAGATAAGAGCTCTTATCCGAGCCGATAAAGGTAAATTTATCCGCAGACTGACCGAGATAGCCGTATTCGGTAGGATGAGTGATGAAGTACGCCATAAGGTTCTCGGAGATATCAAAGGTAGCGCTGTTTAGCCCGTGCTCTTTTATTATCGAGCTCTCGCTTGCCGCTGTAGACGCAAACGCCCAGCAGTCTCCCCAGCTGCCCTGATTTTTGACCGAGGTTATGTACCCGAGGTCTACAGAGCTATAGCTCTCGGGCAGGTCGTACTGCGCCGCCGCCGTTATGCTCGATATACATATCGCCGAAACGGCCGCACACGCCGATATTATCGCCGTAATAATCTTTCTCATACTCATCATCCTTTCGTCACTGCCCGTCTAACTCTAACTTATATATTAGCGCGTCGCCGCTCGGCGAGCTGTAGTACCCTTTTCTTACCGCTAAAAGGATAAAGCCCTTGCTCTCGTACAGCCTTATCGCTGATAAATTGTCGCTTCTTACCTCTAAAAATATCTTTGTGATACCGCGCGACAGGCACTCAGCTTTAAGCTCGTCGATAAGCCTTGAGCCATACCCTTTGCGGCGGCACTCGGGCAAGACCGCTATACGGTACAGCTCACATTCGTCCGCCGCGCACCGCGCCAAAAGATACCCGCCGTTATCCTTATCCGATATGGCGATAAGCGCGCCCACGCTTTGCCCTGCGGAGCGGATATTATTTTCATTCCACGGGTCTGAAAAGCAAGCCCTCTCTATATCGGCTAAATGTGAAATAAGCCCGTCGTTAAGATCTTTATCAGTGAGTATCATACCACGTCTTGCCTATATTGACGTCTACCGTTAGCGGCACGGATAAAGCCACGGCGTTTTCCATCTCTTCTTTAAGCAGCTGCGCCGCCTGCTCTGCCTGCTCCGCCTTTGCCTCGACGATAAGCTCGTCGTGTACCTGAAGTATCAGCTTAGCGTCGATACCGCTTTGCTTTAGTCTGTTATAGACCCGTATCATAGCTATTTTTATCATATCAGCGGCGCTGCCCTGAATAGGCGTATTCATAGCTATGCGCCGCCCGAGCGCTTTGACCGTCTTATTAGGCGAGGCAAGCTCCTTAATATACCTGCGTCTGCCGTACATAGTGGTGACATAGCCGTTCTTCTCCGCGTCGGAGGCGGTCTTTTCCATATAATTATGCACGCCCGAATATTTTGACAGATACTGCTTAATATAATTTGACGCCTCGGACATAGATACGCCGACATCCTTTGACAAAGAATACGCGCCGATACCGTACACTATGCCGAAATTGACCGCCTTTGCCCTGCTCCTGAGCTCGGGGGTCACCCACTGCACGGGCTGGTCGAATACCTGCGCGGCGGTGGCGGTGTGTATATCTACATTGTCGATAAACGCCTGCTTCATCATTTTATCATCGGATATATGCGCAAGCACACGCAATTCTATCTGCGAATAATCCGCGTCCACAAGCATATACCCGTCCTTAGCGGTAAAAAATCTGCGCATCTCTCTGCCGAGCGGCGTTCTTACCGGTATATTCTGTATATTAGGGTCAACGGAGGATATTCTACCCGTGCGCGTCTCCGTCTGCTTAAAGGTAGAATGCACACGTCCGTCCTCGCTCACTACTTTTAGCAAGCCGACAACATATGTGCTGTACAGCTTAGTAAGCGTGCGGTACTCGGTTATCAGCGGCACTATAGGGTGCTTGTCGGCTATCTGCTCGAGCACCTCGGCGTTAGTAGAGTACCCTCTCCTGTTCTTTTTGCCCTGCGGAAGTCCGAGCACCTCAAAGAGTATATGCCCAAGCTGCTTAGGCGAGCCGATATTAAATTCTTCCCCCGCGAGGTCGTATATAGTACGCTGTACCTCCTCAGCCTTTTGGGATAGCATTACGCCAAAGCTCTCTACCCCCTGCCTGTCGAGCTGCACGCCCTCTTTCTCCATATCGGTGAGCACCGCCGCGAGGGGTATCTCTATATCCGTGAGCAGCTTAAGCATATCCTGATTGTACAGCTTGCCGTACATCTTAAAATTAAGCGCGCTGACAGCTACCGATAGCTCGGTCGGGTCGTCGCTGTACGGCACGCCGTATACGGCGCAAAGCTTTTCAATACTATAATCCGTCATATCGGGACTGAGCAGATATGCCGCAAGAGTGGTGTCAAAGGTCACGTTTGACGCGCTTTGTATTCCCGTATCGCCGAGCAGCTTTTTTAGGTCAAAGGTATGCTTTGGCACATCGGAAGAAAGGTACCCCGCTATATCCATTAATTCGCTGACATTGCCCGCAGTGCCCTTATATATTTTTCCCCCGCAATAAAATACAAGGTCGGCGCTGTCGGGCTGAGGAGCGTCGGTATCTATCTCCTCAGTGCTTTCTTCTATTATATCGGCGGGCTTAAGCCCGAGCTTTTTAAGCAGGGAAAACATTTCGAGCCGCGTCAAGACCTCTGAGAGCGCCTTGTCGTCTCTGCTTCCCTCCTTATAGCCCGAAAGGTCGCAGTCTATCGGAGCGTCGAGCGCGATAATTGCAAGCTGACGGCTGAGATAGCACATATCCTTGTCGGCAGAGAGCTTTTTCTTTACCGAGGCGGATATATCCGAGGACTCTATATTTTCGTATACTCCGTCTACGCTCTTAAATTTTTTGATAAGGTCGAGGGCGGTCTTTTCACCTATGCCCTTAACTCCCGGGATACAGTCGCTCGCGTCGCCCATAAGCGCCTTTACCTCTATCATCTGTCGGGGAGATACGCCGTAGGTCTCTTCTATCACAGAGGGGGTGTAAAATATGTCCCCGCTCGTCTTTGCAAGCCTTACCGTCACGCGGTCGTTTACAAGCTGGAAAGAGTCGCGGTCGCCCGTAGATATCACGCAGTCCCAGCCGCTCTCGGCGCATTTTGCCGAAATGGTGCCGATTATGTCGTCCGCCTCGTAGCCCTCTTTCTCTATTATCCTTATGCCCATATATCGGATAATATCCTTGACATAAGGCAGCTGCTGTGCAAGCTCGTCGGGCATACCGTGGCGGTTGGCCTTATATCCGTCGTACATTTTGTGACGAAATGTCGGCGCTTTAAGGTCAAAGGCTATAGCAATGCCGTCAGGCTTAACGTCCTTTTCGAGCATAAGCAGGGTGTTTAAAAATCCCGTTATCGCGTTGGTGGGAACGCCCTTTTTATTAGTCAGCAGCCTTATTCCGTAAAAGGCGCGGTTAAGTATGCTGTTTCCGTCTATTATCAAAAAATTCATCAATAACTCCTAACGCGCTCATTTTCTTGCAAAATGCTCTTTTATTCTCCTAAACAGCGACTTCTTCGGGGGCTTGTACAGCTTAGCCGCCTGCTGCGCGCCCTCGTATGCCTCCTCGTAAAACGCCCTGTGTACCTCGAACAGCGGCTCGTCCTGCGCGGGCATCCTCCTGCGGTACACGCCGTCGCTGCCTTGTATCCTCGCCTTTACATTGTCTCTTAGCATATCGTTAAATATCTTGACGGCACGCTGTGCGGTATTTTCACTAAGCGGTGCTGCGACCTCTACCCTGCGCTCTGTATTGCGGGTCATAAAGTCCGCCGAGGAGATGTATACCTTTCTGCGCTCTCCCGTGCCGAAAATATATATGCGGCTGTGCTCAAGAAAGCGCCCTACGATAGACGTAACGGTTATATTCTCCGTATATCCCTCTACCCCCGCGACAAGGCAGCATATACCGCGTATGATAAGCTGTATCTTTACGCCGCGGCAGCTTGCCTCTATAAGCTTGTCTATGATGTCCTTATCGGTAAGAGAGTTCATCTTTATGCCGATATAGCCGTCTGTGCCGAAAGCTATCTCGTTATCTATCATCTCCACTACGCGCGATTTTAAACAGCGCGGAGCGACGAGCAGCTTATTTGAGCTCTCTACCGTCGTGCCGAGCGCAAGCGCGTTGAACACCACGCTCGCGTCCGCTCCTATATCCTTATCCGAGGTCATAAGCGTAAGGTCGGTATACAGCTTTGCGGTGCGCTCGTTATAATTGCCCGTGCCTATCTGGGTAAAGTATCTTATGCCGTTGCCCGTTTTTCGGGTGATAAGCAGCAGCTTAGAATGCACCTTAAGCCCCTCGAGCCCGTATATTATCTTTACGCCCGCCTCTTCAAGCTTTTTGCTCCAGTCGATATTATTCTCCTCATCAAACCGCGCCCTAAGCTCAACGAGCGCAAGCACCGATTTGCCGTTTTCGGCGGCGCGGATAAGCGCGCTGATTATCTCGCTGTCGCGAGCTACACGGTACAAGGTTATCTTTATCGAGGTGACGTACTGGTCGTCCGCCGCCTCGTCGAGCAGCCGCAGAAAGCTCTTGAATTTTTCATACGGATAAGAAAGCAGGATATCACGCTGTATCAGCTGGTCGAACATCGACGCATAAGGGTCGACCGACAGAGGATTTTGCGGAGAGAGCGGGTCGTAAAACAGCTCGGGGTACTTATCAAGCTTGTCGCCCAAAATGGATATAAAATCTGTATCGAGCGGACAGCGCTGGATAAATATATAGCTTTTCTTAAGCTCGAGGTGCTCGGCTAACCTGCTTACGAGCTCGGGCGGAGCGTCCTGCGAAAACTCCGCGCGTACCGGCATAAGCTTTTTGCGCTTACGGATAAGGTCCTCCATAACGTGGCGAAAATCCACGTCGTGATCATAAAGCGCCTCCTCGGCGTCGATATCGGCGTTGCGCGTGACCCTAAGCAGACAGCGGCCCTCTACGGTATAGCTGGTAAACAGCCTGTCCGCATAATACATTATCACCTCTTCGACCGTGAGAAAACGTATATCCTCCCCCGGAAGAAAGATAACTCTTGACAGATCTCTGCCCGTTTCGGCGCTGATTATGCCGAGCAAAGGCTTTTTCTTCTCGTCCTTGCCCTTTAGCAAAACGCCGATATACACGGCGCGGTTGCGCAAAAACGGGAACGGGTGATTTTTGTCTATCACGCCCGGGGAGAGCAAAGGCATTATCTCCCGCTCAAAGTACAGCTTTAAAAACGCCTTGTCCTCGCCGTGAAGCTCGCCGGGGTGCAGCATCTGCGCGCCGCGCACGGCAAGGTGCTCCATTATGTCAGCATAGGCAAAGTCCTTGCGCACAAGCATTTCGCGCACCTTTTCGCTTATCGCAGAAAGCTGCTCGGCGGGGGTCATGCCCGTTTTATTTTCCTTTTTATTCGGAGCTACGAGCAAAGCGTCACAAAGCGAACCGACCCTGACCATAAAAAATTCGTCAAGGTTGCTCGAAAATATAGATATGAACCGCAGCCGCTCGAAAAGCGGGACGGTCTTGTCCTCCGCCTCCTCGAGCACTCTGCGGTTAAATTTCAGCCACGAAAGCTCACGATTGTCATATACAGCACTTTCTGCCATTATAATAACCTCGTTGATATGTTATTTTTTATTGTATGCCTTATCTATCGACGCTCTTATAAAATCCTTAAACAGCGGATGAGCGCGGTTGGGTCTGGATTTAAACTCGGGGTGGAACTGCACTGCGACGAACCACGGGTGAACGTCTCTGGGCAGCTCGACTATCTCGACGAGCTTGCCGTCAGGGGACTGCCCCGCTATTACAAGCCCGCTGTCAGAAAGCTGTCTGCGGAAGGTATTATTAAACTCATAGCGGTGTCTGTGTCTCTCGTAAATAAGCTCCTCGCCGTATAGCTCGCGGGATATCGTCCCCTGCTCAAGCTTGCACGGATAAAGACCGAGCCGCATAGTGCCGCCCATATCTACGTCCTTTTGGTCGGGCATAAGGTCGATTACATTCTGGTCGTTCTCTACAAACTCGCTTGAATTAGCGTGGTCAAGCCCCGCAACGTGGCGCGCAAATTCTATAGTAGCCATATGCATACCGAGGCAAAGTCCGAGATACGGCAATTTATGCTCTCTCGCATAGCGCACCGCCTCTATCTTGCCCTCAATTCCTCTGTCGCCAAAGCCGCCGGGTACGAGTATCCCCGCGCAGTCGCCGAGCAGTTTGTCGGCGGTATCGGCGGTGAGCTCCTCCGAATTTATCAGGCGGATATCCACCTTGCTGTCATTCTCAAAGCCCGCGTGACGCAAAGACTCCATTACCGAAAGATATGCGTCGGGGAGCGCCACGTATTTGCCGACAAGGCCGATAGTGACGTTCTTGTCCGCATTGTACTGCCGCTGTACCATATTCTCCCACTCGGTGAGATCGGGCTCGGGGGTATCAAGTGCAAGATGCGAGCATACGACCTTTGCGAGCCCCTCTTTTTCCAGCATAAGCGGCACCTCGTAAAGCGAGGGGGCGGTAAGGTTCTGGATAACGTCCTCCTTGCGCACGTTGCAGAAGCTTGCTATCTTAGCCCTCATTTCTTCGGGTATGTCCATTTCGCTGCGGCATACGAGTATATCGGGCTGAATACCGAGCGACAAGAGCTCTTTAACGCTGTGCTGGGTGGGCTTTGTCTTTAGCTCGTTGCTGCCCGTGATAAAAGGCAGGAGAGTGACGTGGATATATACGACGTTCTCTCTTCCGACGTCGGTCATGACCTGACGGATAGCCTCTAAAAACGGGGTGCTCTCTATATCGCCGACCGTGCCGCCTATTTCGGTAATGACTACGTCCGCCGCGCCGTCGGATACGTTAGCCACGCGGTATATGCGCTGCTTTATCTCGTTGGTGATATGGGGTATCACCTGCACCGTTCCACCCAAATAATCGCCGCGGCGCTCTTTATTGAGCACCGTCCAGTATATCTTGCCGGTGGTGACGTTATTATTAACCGAAAGATTTTCGTCTATAAACCTCTCATAATGTCCGAGGTCGAGGTCGGTCTCGGCGCCGTCGTCGGTGACGAACACCTCGCCGTGCTGATACGGGCTCATAGTGCCCGGGTCAACGTTTATATATGGGTCAAATTTTTGTATCGTGACCTTAAGTCCTCTCATTTTGAGCAAACGTCCGAGCGACGCCGCCGTAATACCTTTACCGAGTCCGGACACAACGCCGCCGGTGACAAATATGTACTTAGTAGACATTTTATTTTTCCTTTCTTTGGCGGAAAAGCTAAGACAAAAGCGTTCCGCATAAATATCCTATTCTATTATACAAAAAATTTTGACGGATTGCAAGCCTTTTTGATTTTTTTAGAATTTTATGGTGTGTTAAAGTTGCACAAATATCAAAAAGTATTTTTGTGTAATTCGTTTATTTTTTCAAAAGTATAGAAAACACATTTAAAAAGTGCTATAATTGATATGATAATATTTTGATATTTATCCGAGCTATTCGGATAAGGTCAAACCGCGTATACCATGGAGGTCCTAATGAAAAGAAAGCTGTCTGTCGCGGCAGGAATGCTTGCGATAAGCCTAACAGCGGGAACGCTTTCGGGCTGCTATTTCTTTCCGGAAGAAGAAAAGCTGCTCGACCCGCCCGTATTAAAAGTAGAAGACGTTACATATTCCACCTACAGAGCGGTCAAAAAGACGATAGTCAACCGTGCCGCCGCTACGGGATATATAGTATCAAGAGTGCAGGAGAACTGCTGCTTTACCGAGCTTGACGGTGCGATAAAGACCGTATACGTCAGGGCGGGCGACGTCGTCAAGAAGGGAGACCTTATCGCAGAATACAGCACGGGCGACCTTGAATACGAGCTGAGAGGTCAGCAGCTAAAGGTCGAGCAGGCGCAGCTGCAATATAATTCGACGGGCTCTGAGACGGATCGCCTGCAGCTTGAGATGGAGCAGAACACCCTCGACCAGCTTCAGCATCAATATGACGGCTCGAGGATATTCGCGCCGTGCGACGGCACGGTGAGCTTTGCCGAGAGGCTGAACCCCGGCACCGAGGTACAGGCGTATAAGGTAATAGCTACGATAATCGACCCTACCGATATTTATATAGAGGCTACCGTAAACGACGAGAAAAAGTTTACTAAGGATCAAGATGTTATTATTACAATAGATGAAGAAGAATATGACGGCAAGGTCATAAAGACCCCCGTAGAGGCAAAAGAAGAGGGCGACGATAACACTACCTCGGTATTTGTGGAGTTTAAGGGCACCCTGCCGAGCTTTACTAAGGTCGGAGACGTTGCGGACATTTCTTATATAAAAGAGCAGGCTGACGACGCGATAGTAATACCGAAATATCTCGTTAAAACTCTGTCGGGTCAAGACTTTGTAGAGGTTTTCAAGGACGGAGTAAAGACCGAGGTACAGGTCGAGCTCGGCATATCGAACGCGACTGAGGTGCAGGTGCTGTCGGGTCTAAACGAGGGCGACGAGGTAGTTGTCAAATAACAGTCTGCGATAAAGGGATCATATCTAATGCTTACATTATTATGGCGCAAAATGCGCAACACAAAATGGATGGTGCTGTGTCTGCTGATAGGCTATCTGTTAGCGGCGGGAATGATGAGTACCATACCGATATATATGGACGCGTCGCTCCAGCGTCTGCTTATCAAGGATATGGAGCAGTACCAGATAGACAGCGGAAAATACCCCGGCGCATATTATGTCAGCAAGGGCATTGTATCGGGTACCGATACCGAGACGCAGCTAAGCGAGCTAAACTCGCTCGTGTCCGCGTCGGATCAGCGTATCTCCGCGATAGGTATTTCCCCGGAAAATCAAAAGACCGTAATAATAGATAATTTTGAATTTATCACTACCGACCAGCGCGGTGACGCCGATCTTTCCACGAGGATAAGGCTTACGGGAATGACGGGATACCGCGACCACTTAAAGCTTGCGCGCGGCGAATGGCCGTCAAGTACGCCCGTCGACGGCGTATATCAAGGCATAGCTACCGAGGAGGCTTTAAGAGTTCTCGGTATAAATATCGGCACGAAGTACCAGATAGTCGGTATGGACAGCTCGTTTGAGCCGTATCAGATAGAGATAACGGGCGTGCTCGAGCAGCTTACCGACAACGACAGCTACTGGGCTGAGACTATGAGCACATATCTTAACAACATCATACTCGATTATGATATGGTGGTAAACGATATGATGCCCGCGGGGAGATTTAACATATCCGATATAGAGCGCAGATACTCGCTCGACTATCATACCCTTGATATGAACCGCATAGCCGACGTAACTTCACAGCTGTCGTATGACGATACATTTTATGCCGAAAAGGGATACAACCACGTTTTCGAGGTATCCGGCATAATACAGGGCTACATAGACCGCGCGGACAGGCTTACGCGCATATTGTGGATACTTCAGATACCCGCAATGGTAATGTTGGCGTTCTATCTGTTTATGGTATCGCAGCTCAATGTGGACCGCGAGCGCAACGAGATAGCGGTATTTAAGAGCCGCGGCGCAAGCTCTAAGCAGATATTCGGGCTGTATGCGGCGCAGTCTGGGATACTCGGACTGGTGACGCTTATTGTCGCGCCGTTTATAGGGCTGGTGCTGTGCCAATTTCTCGGCGTATCTAACGGCTTTTTGGAATTTGTCAACCGCACCGGCATTTCCGCAAAGATAACTATAATCAGCGTGATATACGCGCTGCTTGCGACGGTGGTATTCTTCCTCACTACAATGATACCCATCATACCCGCGTCAAAGCTTACGATAGTAGAATACAAGCTGAGCCGCACCAAGGTCGTCAAGATGTCGCTTTGGGAAAAGTGCTTTGTGGATATAGTGTTTATCGCCGCGGGATTTTTATATCTGTTCTTCTATGCGCAAAATCTCGACGCAGCGATAGCGGATGGCACATTTGTCGCCACGGGAGAACTTGACCCGCTGTTGTTCATATTCTCTACGATTATGATCCTCGGCTTCGGTCTGCTGTTTATAAGGGTATATCCGTATATACTTAAGGCGGTGTACTTCCTGCTGAGACCGTTGTGGTCGCCGTCGCAGTATATGGCGATAACTACCGTATGCCGCTCGCAGGGCGGTAAAGAGCGGTTCTTGATGCTGTTTTTGGTGATGACCTTCTCGTTCGGGCTGTTTTCGGCTAATACCGCCCGCGCGATAAACAACAATATAAGCGACCGCATTTACTACGAAAACGGCGCGGACGTGACGCTTAAAGAATACTCGCTCTCTACCTCAGAGGAGGGCGGCGACAGCGAATATGTCGAAACCGACTTTGAGCGGTACGAAAATCTTGCGGGCGTAGAAATAGCCACTAAGGTGCTTATCAACGACACGGTAAAGGCGGTAGACACCGACCGCAGGGATAATTTTACCCTTATGGCGATAGAGCCCGATAAGTTTGCGCAGACCGCGTGGTTTAGAAATGACTTATTACCCATACACTGGTGGAATTATTGCAACGCGCTTGTCGAGAGCCGCTCGGGCGCGATAATCTCAAGAGGGCTCGCCGAGTCGGCGGGGCTGTCGATAGGCGAATCGGTAGCGTTAAGGTGGGGGCAGAATGACAACGTAGATACCACCGTTATGGCGATAGTAGACTACTGGCCGGGACTTAACCCCAACGAGTGCGATTTTGCGGTAATGAATTACGGCTATGTGCGCTCAAGGACGATACTCGAGCCCTATCAGATATGGCTCAAAATGTCCGAGGGCGCGACGAGCGAGGCGCTTTATGAGAGCATAAAGGAGTCAAGACTTCCGATAGAGACGATAAACGACAGCTCGCAGATGCTGATAAAGGAAAAGACAGACCCCTCGCTACAGGGCATGAACGGCGCGCTGACACTCGGATTTATCATCATAATGATAATGACGATAATCGGATTTCTTATCTACTGGATACTGTCGATAAGAGGCAGGACATTGCAGTTCGGCATACTGCGCGCTATGGGTCTTTCGTTCAGAGAAATAATAGGTATGCTCGGGTACGAGCAGATATTAGTATCGGGCGTATCCATAGCCTGCGCGTTTGTAATAGGCGGCGTAGTAAGCGACCTGTTCGTGCCGCTGTTCCAGAATATGTACGACATAAACGACCAGATGCCGCCGTTCAGAGTTGCCGCAATGCAGAGCGACTATATAAAGATGTACGTGCTTATAGCCATAATGCTTATAGGCGGATTTGCGATACTCGGCGCGATAATCCGCAAAATAAACATAAACAAGGCATTAAAGCTCGGCGAGGATTGATAATGATAAAGAGGTGTGCTGATGCTCCTGCTTGAAATAATCAAAAAGGCGCGGTATCTTTTTATAATCGCGGCGGGCGCTTTTGCCGTCACCGCGATAGCGTCGGAATATAAGCAGCTGTATGCGTTTTGTATACTGTTTGTATTGCTGTTTATCGCGGCGGACGCGACCGTTATGATAATGCAGCGCAAAAAAGGCATACCGATAAAGTATCACGAGAATTATTTTAAATTCAAGAAACGTAAATAGATGCAAAAAGTACTCGGGTATATGAGAAAGGCGTGTCAGCAGTACGGTATGATATCCGACGGCGACCGCATAGCCGTAGCCGTATCCGGAGGCAAGGACAGCCTTGTTATGCTGCACGCGTTGAGCGAGATGAGGAGATTTTATCCCTGCGGCTATGAAATAGAAGCGGTGACCGTCGACCTATGCTTTAATTCGCAAAAGGGCGACTATTCCGAGCTTACCGCTATTTGTGACAGGCTCGGTGTACATCATACGATAGTAGATACCGAGATCGCGCGCATAGTATTTGATATAAGAAAAGAGAGCAATCCCTGCTCGCTGTGCGCGAATATGCGGCGCGGAGCGTTGGTAAACACCGCCGAAAAGCTGCGCTGCAACAAGCTTGCGCTCGGACATAATAACGACGATGTGGTGCAGACGTTTTTATTAAACCTGTTCAGAGAGGGCAGGATAGGCTGCTTCTCCCCTGTCGCTCACCTTAAAAACAGGGAGATAACGCTGATACGTCCGCTGGTTCTCTGCCCCGAAAAGCAAATTTTATCCGCCTGTCGCAAATGCGGGATAACCCCCGCCGCGTCGCTCTGCCCTGCCGATAAAAAGACAGAAAGGCAAAGGGTAAAAGAGTGGCTTAATGAAAAAGAGCGTGCCGACAGGGGGATAAAGCAAAGGCTGTTCACCGCGCTTAAAAACAGCGGTATTGACGGCTGGTGCGTAGACACGGAAAGTTAAGGAGGTCCTTATTTATGAAAAACAGCTGCCTGTGGATAAACGGGGTAAAGGTATATGACGCTAGGGGAATAACCGATAATTTTTCCATAGCCGACGTTAGAGGCTATTATATGGCGGGCAGCCTTATTCCGTGGCTGATAGCGCACGGAGAATATGAAATAGCCGACGCATTGAGGAGCATTCCCGCCGGAGACGACCCCGACAGACACCTGTTTGACATCTTTAATAATACATATGTCCGCCCAAATTATCACCAAGGTGAAAAAGGCTCAGGCGCACCCGTTTCTCAAGGTTCGTTTAATGCAGGCGGCAGCTATCCCCTTTCGTCCGGAATATTTTCGTCGGGCGCGGCGTATTTGACCTCATTTAGTCAGACAAGCTATAGAGTTTCGAGCGGCATGCACGAGTACGAGTTTGAATTTGAACGCGGCTCTTTTAGGTCAAGGTCGTTTAATATAAGCTCCTATCGGGCGTTTTTGTCATCGTGTGTGTTTTCGAGCTATATCGGCACGTTGCCGAGCAGCTTTATATGGGGCAGCTTTACGGTGCAAGAGCTTTTTAACACAGACCCCGTATCGGTAGTGCTTAAAAATTTTACCTCAGAGCCGCTCAACAGATACGGCTACGGTATACATATCATATGAACGCGCTGCATATCTTCTCCTCCGCCCCGTTTTTTGCAAAAGAGCCCGAAGGCAAGCTCTCCATAGACAAGACGGAGGCGTACTGCACGGTGCTCTCCGCGCTTACGTGGAGAAAGCACAACGGCGATATATATATGTACACCGACCCCGAGGGCGAGAGGCTTTTTGAAAAGATAGGTATCACAGACGTATGGAACGGCGTCAGAGCCATACTCTCCCCCGACTTAGACGGGATAGACCCGATAATGTTCTGGGCGGGAGCAAAGCTGCTGGCGCTTAAAAATTTTCCCGCGCCCTGCGTTATGCTTGACACGGACTTTATCGTCTGGGAAAAGCTTGACCTAGGCGACAGGCTGACAGCCGCTCACGAAGAAGAATTAAACCCAGATATCTACCCCGACATAAGCCGCTTTGTGCTAAACGGATATTCCTTTCCCGAGGGGCTCGACTTTACCGTAAAGCCGCTTAACACCGCGTTTTTATACCTGCCCGACGAGGATTTTAAGCTGTATTATACCTCGCAGGCGGAGATGTTTATGCGCTCGGCGCAACGGTGCGACGATTATCTCACCTATATGGTCTTTGCCGAGCAGCGGCTATTGCCTATGCTCGCTAAAAAATGCGGGATAGAATACAACGTGCTGCTCGATAATAATACGCTTTTCTTTCCTCAGCAAAAATTCACTCACCTATGGGGAGCAAAGCAGGCAATGCGCGACGACAAGCGGCAGGCTGAACGCTTTTGCGAAAAATGCCGCAGCAGGATACGCTCGGACTTTCCCGATATGCTTAAGCTTATAGACAGTATTGAATTATTTTACCAAAAATGATTGTGCAATGTGCATAAGTATATAATATATAGCCGCTTTGTGATTGTGTAGATTTACGAAAATAGTTACAAAACGGTAACAGAACGGTAACAAAAGGGTTGAAAATTTGTTACCGTTTTGATATAATGTAATCAGTGGAACAAAAACTATCTTAGAAAGGAGATCTAATGAGCCTTACCGATATACCGCAGGCTGTCGGCGAAGAAGAAAAGACCGAGCAGCCTGAAGAAGATATAGAAGAAATAATGCTTGCCGATACCCACCCGACAACTGACGCGGATGACGAGCCTATGCCCGACGAAGCGTCCGACGAGGTGCAAAAGTCGGAGGATAATATATATGTAAATAAGTTTTTTGATACAATATCCGCCTTTGGAGGATATATTTGCGGAGTGCTCGCGGTGGCGATAATTAAGCCCGTGGGTCTTCTTGCTGTGTTCGGAAAATTTTTATGGAAGCACACGGTGCTGTTTCGCGACGCGCTGGTGAGGATGTTCTCGGCGCTGTTTAAATTTATCGCGTCGCCCTTTCTAAGAACAAGGCGCACGCTGAAAATTTCACGCGCCGAGATAAAAAAGGCCGAGGCGGACCACGACCGCAAAACCGCATTCAGAATAAAGCGCGCGATCATCAAAGACGCGCTATTCGGAAAGCACGGGCTTTTAGTAACGGTGTTCAACTACGCCGCACCTATCATAGCCGTGGCGTTCTTATTTAATATAGTAAATTACGTTAACAGCACAAGCTACGCCATAAAGCTCTCGGTAAACGGCAAGATGATGGGCTATATCGAGAGCGAGCAGGTGTACTCTGACGCCGAGCGCATAACCAACGAAAGGATAACCTATGCGGGCGGAAGCGCGGCGGATATGAAATTTTCCCCGCAGTACTCGCTCGAAATGCTCGGGGATCAGCAATACATATCAAAGTTTCAGCTTGCTAATATGATGCTCGAGATGTCCGACGCTAATATCGAATACGCGCTCGGTATGTATATCGACGGCAAATTTTACGGCGCGATATCCGACAATGAACCTATCGACGCCGAGATACAGCGCATTCTCAAATCCTACAGCAATAATTCAAAGGACGAGGAAATAGCCATAGAGCAGGATATAACCTACGAGCCGGGACTGTTTTTAGCGGAGAGTATCGTTCCGACCGAGGAGATAATTAAGCTGCTCAATTCCGAAAAGCAGCAGGCTACATATTATACCGTCCAGGAGGGCGACTCGCCGTCGCTTATTTCGGACAAGCTGGACATCCCTATATCCACGCTTGAAGAATACAATCCTGAGATAACCGAAGAGGACTACGTTATGCGCGCGGGCAAAAAGCTGCTGCTCGAGCAGAGCGTCCCCTTCCTCTCGATAAGCGTCGCAAGGACAGTCGAGTACGAGGTAAATGTGCCCTATGATACCGAGAACGTCACCGACGACGAGCACTACGAGGGCGTGTTTACGACCCTGCAAGAAGGCGAGGACGGCACTAATAAGGTCACCGCGAGGGTGTACTACGTTAACGGCGTCGAGACGAGGCGCACTATCATTAAGACCGAGACGGTAAAAGAGCCCGTATCCGAGATAATCTCCGAGGGCACCCTCCCGCCGCAGTCGTCGCATTATTCAGACGAATCGGTACAATATGATAAAAAGTACATATGGCCTGTACAGGGAGGCACATTATGGGAATGGGGCTACTGGGACGGCGGATATGCGGGTCACACCGGCGTGGATATAGGCGGCGCGTACGGCGCGGACGTTTATGCGGGCGCTAGCGGCGTGGTCACATACGCAGGCTGGGACAGCGGAGGCTACGGCAATATGGTAATGATAGAGCACGAGGACGGTTATACCACCCTATACGGCCACAACAGCGAAATATATGTTTCGGTAGGTCAGTACGTATATCAAGGTCAGTGTATAGCGGCCGTCGGACAGACGGGACGCGCCTATGGCAATCACTGCCACTTTGAGGTAAGGTACGGAAACGACAGGCTAAATCCCCGATACTACCTTAACGGGCTATAATTTTGGATATAAAACAGCCGATGAAAGCAAAGCTTTCATCGGCTGTTTTTGTGCCTTATTATTTACTTCTTCAAAAATTGCCCCATAAGCTCGTGGCCGCGCGGGACAAAATCTCCCGTGTCCTTAGCGCTCTGCTCGCAAAAGCACTTAACACCCTCGCGCTTTTCGGTGCTGTCGTATATCATAAACGGCACGGGTGCGTTTGTATGAGTTCTCAGCTCGAGCGGGGTCGGGTGGTCGGGGCATACAAGTATGCGTATCTCCTCCCCCTCAAATTCTTTTAATATCCTGCCGAGAATTTTCTCGTCGATAAGCTCGATAGACTTTATTTTATTTTGTACCTCAAAGCGATGTCCGCACTCGTCGGGAGCCTCAACGTGTATGTATACAAAATCTCTCCCGTCGCGCAGAGCCTTAACGGCGGCCTCGGCCTTAGCGTCAAAGTCGGTGTCGATGTAGCCGGTAGCGCCCTCGACGTTAATCACCTGCATACCCGTAAACTTGCCTATACCTTTAAGCAGATCGACGGCAGATATCATAGCGGCGCTGAGCCCGTATTTATCGGCAAAGGGAGTAAGCTCTCTGCGCACGCCCTCTCCCCAGAACCATATGCTGTTTGCGGGGCGCAGTCCCCTCTTTATACGGTCGAGGTTAACGGGGTGGTCTTTTAGCAGGTCATAGCTTTTTTTCATCATATCTATAAGCACCTTGCCGTTCTCGTTGGCACCGAGGTGGTCTTTGATCGGCTTTCCGGTTATATCGTGAGGCGGGGTGAGCTTTCCTATGTCGAGTGTGCCGTTTGCCCAAATAAGGCAGTGCCGATAGCTTACGCCGCTATAGAATGAAAATTGCTCATTTCCGAGGTGCTGCTGAATATAGTCTATAAGCTGTGCGCCCTCTGCGGTGGAAATATCGTCCGCGCAGTAATCCACCATCGTCTTGTCCTCGTAATCAGGCTCGTCGGATAGGGTAACAAGATTAGTGCGCAGCGATACGTCGGTAGGTTTCATATCTATGCCTATGCTCCCAGCCTCGAGCGGACTTCTGCCCGAATAGTATATCGCGGGGTCGTACCCGAGGACAGAAAGATTAGCGACGTCGCTCCCCGGCTTTAGCTCGTCGGACACGGTCTTTACAAGTCCTACGCGGGACACCGCCGCGAGCTTATCCATATTGGGCTTATGCGCTACGCTCATTGGCGTGCCGCCGATATCCTCTCTCGGCAGATCCGCCATCCCGTCGCAAAGCAAAACCACATATTTCATTAAAACACTTTCTTTCTTTATAAAAATAAACAACATAAATAATATACCACATTTTGAGCGCGTTGTCAATCGCGGCGACCTGATTTTTCCGCTGATAAGCTAAGCAAAAATATCTCATAATAATCACCGAAAACATTATAAAAGGAGCATCACTATGGATATTTCAAAAAAAGAATACGAGCAGACCGCGAAAAAGCACGCGGGCTCGTCTAAAATGTATATAACCGTACCCAAAGCGTTCTTGATAGGCGGACTTATCTGCTGTATCGGCGAGGGGCTGCTTAATATGTATCAGTATTTTGGGATAGAATTTGACGAGGCGTCGGCGTACACCTCGATAACCTTGGTATTTTTAAGCGCGCTGCTTACAGGGCTCGGGCTGTATGAAAGGATAGCTAAGCACGGCGGAGCGGGCACACTCGTACCGATAACGGGCTTTGCTAACGCGGTGGTATCCCCCGCCCTTGAATTTAAAACAGAGGGGTACGTACTCGGCACGGGAGCAAAAATGTTCATAATAGCAGGACCTGTTATCGTCTACGGAATAACCGCGGCGTTTATCTACGGGATAATCTACTATATTTACGGCTTGTGCGCATAGGAGGAATTATGGCAGAATTTATAAAAGACGGCTCAATAAGGCTTACTAACGGCGTATCGGCGTACTCATACGCGGCGGCGGTAGGCAAAATGGAGGGCGAGGGCCCCCTCGGCGACTGCTTTGATTATGTGGCAAGCGGCGCAGAGATAGGAGAGGACACCTGGGAAAAGTCGGAGAGCAAATTTCAGCAATACGCCCTTGAAATGGCGCTTAATAAATCGGGACTGCAAAAATCCGACCTCAGCATTATATTTGCGGGCGACCTTTTAAATCAATGCACAGGCTCGGCATACGGGCTTAGGGACAGCGGCGTGCCGTTTATAGGGCTGTACGGAGCTTGCTCGACAATGGCGGAGAGCCTTATGCTCGCGTCGCTCTTTGCGGATATGCGGCTCGGAGAAAGGTTTGCGGCAATAACCTCGTCGCATTTTTGCTCGGCTGAGCGGCAATTTCGCTTTCCGATAAATTACGGGGGCGTGCGCCCGCCCACCTCACAATGGACCGCTACTGCCGCGGGCTGCTGCATAACCGCCGCCGCCGAAAAGCCGCCCTATATCAAGGCGGTAACGGTCGGCAAGATAACCGATATGGGTATAAAGGATGCAAACAATATGGGCGCCGCTATGGCGGGCGCGGCATACGACAGCCTGTCGCGGCACTTTGAAAATACCTGTTCCTCCCCCGACGACTATGACGGGATATTTACGGGAGACTTAGGGCAGGTCGGCACGGATATACTCTGTGAGCTTTTTGATAAGCGAGGGGTGGATATAAGCAGAGTGCACAACGACTGCGGACTAATGCTGTATGACCGCGAAAAGCAGGACGTTCACGCGGGCGGCTCGGGCTGCGGGTGCAGTGCGTCGGTATTGTGCGCGCATATTCTCCCGAGTATCGCCGGAGGAAAATTACACCGTGTACTCTTTGCCGCGACGGGCGCGCTAATGTCAACGACAATGAGCCAGCAGGGCGAAAGCATACCGGGAATATCACACGTAGTGGAGATAGCCGATACGCTTTAGGAGGTAAAATTATGGATGTTTTTATGGAATACTTTTGGGCGTTTGTGATAGGCGGCGCTATCTGCGCGGTAGGTCAGGTGCTTATCGACCTTACAAAGCTGACCCCCGCGAGGATACTGGTCTCCTTTGTGGTGGCGGGGACTATACTCGGGGCGCTCGGCTGGTATCAGCCGATAATCGACTTTGCCGGGGCGGGTGCTACGGTGCCGCTTACGGGCTTTGGCAGTCTGCTTGCTAAGGGTATGCGCGAGGCGATAGATAAGGACGGACTGCTCGGGATATTTACCGGAGGCTTTACCGCTTGCTCGGCGGGAGTTACCGCGGCGATGATATTCGGACTTATAGTGGCGCTAATCTTTAAGAGGACAGACAGGACAAGGCAAGAATAGCCATATAAAGCTTAAATCCCGACCGCTTGGTCGGGATTTATATATCACATTATTTTTTCCATAACGCTCTTATAGGCGGGACGGATTATCTTACCCGAGCCTACAAGCTCTTCTATCCTGTGCGCGCTCCAGCCTGCTATTCTTGCTATGGCGAACAATGGGGTGAACAATTCCTGCGGTATGCCGAGCATTTCGTACACAAAGCCGCTGTAAAAATCGACGTTGGGGCTTACTCCCTTGAATATATGGCGCTTCTCGGCGATAAGCTCGGGACCTATGCGCTCTACATTGAGATAAAGCTCGAGGTCCTTTTCCCTGCCCTTAGCCTTAGCAAGCTTCTCGACATATCCCTTAAATATGCCCTCTCTCGGATCGGAAATGCTGTATACCGCGTGTCCGAGCCCGTATATCAGCCCCTTGCGGTCAAACGCCTGCTTATCGAGTATCTTAGAAAGATAATCTCTCAGCGCGTCGCAGTCGGAGGTGTCGGAGACATTGTCGCGGATATTGCGCATCATCTCCATTACCTTGATATTTGCGCCGCCGTGCTTTGGCCCCTTTAGCGAGGACATTGCCGCCGCCATAGTCGAATAGGTGTCCGAGCCCGACGAGGTTATAACTCGAGTGGTAAAGGTCGAGTTGTTGCCGCCGCCGTGCTCCATATGAAGCATTAAGGCGACGTCGAGCACCTTAGCCTCAAGGTCGGTATATTGCCCGTCGGGACGCAGCATATATAAGAAATTCTCCGCCGTGCTCAGCTTAGGATTAGGGCGGTGGATGTACATACTCTCATAATTGACATAATGATTATAGGCGTGGTACCCGTATACCGCAAGCATGGGAAATACCGCAAGCAAAAACAAGCACTGCCTGATAGAGTCGGAGAGCACCCCCGAATTAGTCGCGGGGTCATACGACGCAAGTGTAAGTATGCTGCGCGTCATAGAATTCATAATATCGTGGGTGGACGCCTTCATAATAACGTCGCGGGTAAAATCATCGGGCAGCTTTCGGCTGCTGCTGAGAATGCCCTTAAACTCTTTAAGCTCGTCATCGCTCGGCATCTGACCGAAAATAAGCAGATATGCGGTCTTTTCAAAGCCGAACTCTCCGTTTAGCGACGAGATAAGCGTTTTTACATTGTATCCCCGATACCACAATTCGCCGTCTATCGGTATACGTTCGCCGTTTACCTCTTTAAAGGATATAACGTCGGATATGCGCGTAAGACCGGTTAGCACGCCCTTACCGTTAAGGTCGCGCAGTCCGCGGTTTACTCCGTATTCTTTAAATAATGCGTCATCTATACGGTCATTTTGAACGCAAAGAGGTTCTTTCTTTGCGATATAAGCGTACATTGATTCAAAGCTCATTATACATCATCCTTTCTTTGCTCTTAACATCCACTCGGATCACTTTTCATCCTTCATAGCGCTGATAAACTTTTTTTGGAGCCGTACATATTCGACTGCGTCAGCCTCGCCTAAATTTTCCAAAACGTTGGAAAAATAAGTCAGCAGCTCCTGCCTGCGCAGCAGAATAAACTGCCTGCCCTTGTCGCTTAGCATTACGGTCGTATGACGGCTGTCGGGATTGTCGTGCTTACGCGTGATAAGCCCGTCCTTTTCGAGGGTGTTGAGCAATACCGCCACCCTCGCGGTGCTTACTACAAGCTCGTCGCTGAGCTCTTTAGGATAAGCCTTGCCGCCATGCTTTTCGAGATAATACAGGATAACTATTTCACCGTTAAGCAAATGCGACAGGGTGCGGTCGAAACGGATCTTCGGGCGGCTGTTTTTCGCGTTCAACAGTTCCTCCGCCAAGCTGTTATAATCCATAACTCTTATCTCCCTAATAAAAATAGCTATTTTTGTTAGTAAATAAAGTATAACATACCCCAAAACGGATGTCAATAAATTCGTACAGTTATTCGTATACCTGCACAAAATCTTTTCCTAATATCGTCACGCTTAGTGCTAAATATATAGTAAAACCCCATATACCCGCGATTTATAAAAATCTAAGGCATATGGGGTAAGCTTAATAATAAATTTATTCGGCAGATATCACCATGCGATAAGACTTATCATTGTTCGGCGAGAGCGACTGTATACCGCGCTTTTGGGAGAAAATGCCGCTGTCGGTGTCATAATCGTCGCTGCCGCACCACGGCTCTATACATAAGAACGGGGCGTTCTTTCCCGCAGGGGTCCACAAGCCGAGCGTTTCAAACCCGTCAAAGGATATCACCGCGAGGGTATTCCCCTCCTCGGTAAAGGTGACCTTACGCGAACTCAGCTTGTCGAAATATATTACGTCGTTGTCAAACATATCGCCGCTTAGAGTGAGGGTGCGGGAATTGTCCAGCCGCTTTACACGGTTATTTTCCGCAAACAGCCCCTCGGCATTCTTTACCGGACAGGCGCAGCATTCTTCTTTGTCAAATACTACCGCGCATTTATTGATATCTCCGCAGGCAAAGGCGGGGTGAGCGCCTATGCAGTAGAACATTGTGTCAGCCCCGAGATTAGCGACCTTGTAGTCGATAATAAGCTCTTTATCGGTAAGGGTATAAGTCAAAGAGAGCGAGAAAGCAAACGGGTATTCGTTCATATTTTGTGGTGTGTATGAATATGAGAACACCGCCGAATTGTCGGCTTTTTGCTCGGCAATAAACTCTTTATCCCTGCATATGCCGTGCTTAGGCATATTTATCGTCTTATCGTTTATCACGGTGAGGTTATTTTTTACATTCCCTACCGCGGGGAAAAGGAGCGGCGACGACTTGTCCCAGTACTTGGTATCGGTCTGCCATATTATCTCCCTATCGCTTATAACAAGGCTTTTTAATTCTGCGCCGCGCGAGGAAATAACAGCTTTATTAACGCCGTTTGATAACAAAATGTTCATATTTTCTCCTTAGGTGTACAGCTTACTGTATCGCTTCTGAGGGAGCGGGCTCGGAGGAATAAGCTGTCAGCTTAGACTCTGCGGTTTCATAATCGGGATTATTATACCGCCAAGTCTTGATATAGGCGGGGATAAACTTCTGCGTACCGTCAAAATCGGGCAGCTCGCTGAGGGTTATCACGTTGTCGGAGGCGTATACTTTCTTAAGCAGCTCGGATGAAATACGCGAGGTATTGACAGATGGCGTGCCGCCTAGCTGAGTGATGATATTGCCCGTAGGACCTGCGTTGCAGATAAACTCGCCGCACCACGGCAGATAGTACAGCCATTTTGCCTCGTTTCCGTCGGCAAATACCAGATCGGGGTCGGGGATATAGCCGCACTCGGTCAGCGCAAGCATCTTGTCGCTCTCGACGATGTCATCAAGCGCCTTATAAGAGGCTGCCTGCGGCTCGTGAGTTTCGGAGTTGGGATAAACGTCGATACCCGCGATATCAAAGGTGTTCTCATTTACGGCCGTAATTTTGTTCTGCCCGTTCCATATCCATATAAGGTTGGTGAGCTTGTGATAATTCTCCAAACGGTCGTATACCATATACCACAGCTTTTGGAAGCACTGATCCTTGACCGACTCTTTATCCTTTACGCCCCACCAGAACCAGCCGCCGCTTGCCTCGTGGAGAGGACGCCACAGCACGGGAACGCCTGCCGCCTCTAATCTTTGCAGCTTAAGCGCGACGGTGTCTATATCCTTTATCACCGTTTCATATTCTTTAGTACCGGGGGTGACGGCGTTCTTTATGCTAAAGTCCTGTATCTCGTCGGAATAAAACGCTATCCCGGGGACTTTATCATTATTGATATTTACCGGTACTTTCCAGTGCCAGCAGAAAGTAACTATACCGTTTTGCTCGGTATGCCATTTTATAGCCTCGTCTATCTGATAATCGTTAGCCTCCTGATTGCCTGTCGAGAAGATAAAGTCAAACCCCTTTATCGCGGGGAGGTCGCCCGTTTCGATATAATACACAAGATCTTCGTACTGATTTTCGTTAAATAATTGCTGACCCGCGAACATTTTCTTTCCGTAATTTTCTCTGAGGAAATTAAAAAGGGCTACGGTCTCTTCATTAGCGTTCTTTGATACGGGCTTTGTGGGGTCGGGGGTGGTCGCCTCAAGCTCTTTCAGCAAAGCGTCAACATCGGTCTCGTATGCCAAAGCCGCCTCCATATCCACCTCGCCGTTTTCGTCTACCTTGACGGGGTTGGTCGCATAAGAGCCTGTCCCCTGCTGCTCTGTCGACGGGTTCTGTCCGTCTGCCGACGAGGTCTGTCCGTCGGACGGAACATTAGAGTTGCCCGTCTGGTCGCAGGCACAGAGCGACAACGCAAGCGACAGCGCAAGTATTCCCGCTGTTATCTTTCTCATATAATTTACTCCTTTCGGTCAAAGGGCATAAAGCCGCATTATTTTTGAATAAAGTATACCACAATTTTTCCCTTTTGTCAATCTCCGAGGCTGTAAAACGCGGGACGCACCGCAATTTTACACCAAAACTAACTTATAGCTTTAGCTTATAACTGAGTATTCATATATGATATTTGACAAATGCAAAGCGGCGGCGTATAATAAAACTGTACCGAGGCGGAATAATTTCGCGCTGTGACTTGACATTTTTCCCGAAAAAGTATATTATATAGTAGTATGGGTTTTTATCGGTAAATTTAAACCCCGATACTCAAAGCTTTACATTTAAGGGAGTGGTCAACATAAGCTGGGAAGTTATGCAGGAATATCTTCCGCTCTTTGCGGACGCTATGCTGCTGACCCTTTTCATAGGCTGGATAGGCGTTATTATATCTGTTGTGCTCGGGCTTATAGCCGCGTTTATCCAGTATTTTAAAATACCCGTCCTAAGACAAATAATAAAGGTATATATCGAACTGTTCAGAAATACTCCGCTTTTGATACAGCTGTTCTTTTTATATTTCGCCCTGCCGAAAATAGGGCTTTCGATGTCGCCGCAAGTCTGCGGCGCGCTCGGGCTCGGACTGCTCGGCGGCAGCTATATGGCCGAGGCATTTCGCAGCGGTTTAGAGTCCGTCGATAAAATACAGTCCGAGAGCGCTCTGAGCTTAGGTATGACAAAATTTCAGGCGCTGAGATACATCATACTGCCGCAGGCGATTTCTACGAGTATGCCCGCATTTGTGGCAAATATCATCTTTTTGCTCAAAGAGACGAGCGTATTCAGCGCGATAAGCCTAATGGACCTGATGTTTACCGCAAAGGACCTTATCGGGCTGTACTACAAGACGGCTGAATGCCTTGTAATGCTGGTGGTGTTCTACCTCATAATATTGCTGCCGGTCTCCATAGTCGGCTCTATTATCGAAAGGAGGCTGAGATATGCAAGCTTTGGGGATTGACGCGCTTTTTCGCGGGAGCAATTTTCTAAGGCTGCTCGGCGGCCTTGGGGTAACGCTGGAATTAAGCCTTATATCGGTAATTTTCAGCATATTGCTCGGAATTATTTTCGGCGTGATAATGACCTTTAAAAATCCCGTCGTCAAGGTGCTTTCGAGGATATATCTTGAGATAGTGCGCATAATGCCGCAGATGGTGCTGCTGTTTGTGGTGTTCTTCGGCACGACGAGGTTGTTCGGGTGGAACCTTTCCGCCGAGGCGGCCTGCGTTATCGTGTTCACATTCTGGGGTACGGCCGAAATGGGCGACCTTGTGCGCGGGGCGGTGACCGCCATACCTAAGCACCAATATGAGAGCAGCTACGCGCTCGGTATGTCAAAGGCTCAGACCTACTACCATATCATAGTTCCTCAGACCTTGCGCAGACTGATACCTCTGTCTATAAATCTTGTTACAAGAATGATAAAGACTACGAGCCTTGTTATGATGATAGGCGTGGTAGAGGTGCTTAAAGTCTCGCAGCAAATAATCGAGGCAAACAGAATGACCTCGCCGAACGGAGCGTTCGGGATATACGCAGTGGTATTTCTGCTGTACTTTATCGCATGCTGGCCGATAAGCCTGCTTGCGGGTCATCTTGAAAAGAAATGGAGCAATTGACATATGGCGGAATTACTTAAAGAAGAGCTGCTCAGAATAGAGCATCTGAGAAAAGCGTATGACAATACTGTCGTATTAAAGGATATAAGTCTTACAGTGCATAAGGGCGAGGTCATCGTCGTGATAGGTCCGTCGGGCTGCGGCAAGAGCACGCTGCTGCGCTGTATAAACGGGCTCGAGCCCATTCAGGGAGGCAAGATAACCCTGCGCGGACAAGAAATAGACGGCAACTCTAAGGACATAGCGCAGATACGTCAAAAGCTCGGTATGGTGTTTCAAAATTACGAGCTCTTCCCTCACAAGACGGTGTTGCAGAATATAATGCTAGCGCCTATGAAGGTGCAGAAAAGGCCTAAGGACGAGGTGGAAGCGCAGGCAAAGCAATTGCTCGAGCGCGTGGGACTGCTCGAAAAGAAAGACAGCTATCCCCGTCAGCTTTCCGGCGGGCAAAAGCAGCGTGTAGCTATCGTGAGAGCGCTTTGTATGAACCCCGAGATGATGCTTTTTGACGAGGTGACCGCAGCGCTTGACCCCGAAATGGTAAGAGAGGTATTAGACACTATATTAGAGCTTGCCAAGGCGGGCGGCACAATGATAATCGTCACCCACGAGATGTCATTCGCTAAGGCTGTGTCAGACCGCGTGCTGTTTTTAGACGGCGGAGAGATAGTCGAGGAGGCAGTACCCGAGAAATTTTTCTCCGACCCTCAGACGGAGAGAGCAAAGCGGTTTTTGCGCACATTCGAGTATGACGCGGTAAAGCACCACGACATTTAATGTATTCAAACACTGTGCATATTTTTGCCGGTGTATGAAATAAAGATATAAGCTCGAAAGGAGAACAACAATGAAAGGCTTATTAAAGAAGCTGATAGCACTGCCTGTTATCGCGGCTTTGGCCGCCGGGACGCTCGCGGGATGCAGCGACAGCGGCTCTCAGTCGGGAACGACAGGCGGCGAAAACGGGATATTCCGCACCTTAGATGAAATAAAATCAAGCGGAACTATCAAGATAGGCGTATTTTCCGACAAGAACCCGTTCGGATACGTTGACGAAAACGGAGAATATCAGGGGTACGACGTGTACTTTGCCGACAGACTTGCTAAGGATCTCGGCGTTAATGTCGAATATGTATCCACCGAGGCGGCAAGCCGCATAGAGTACCTCCAGACCGGCAAGGTCGACGTGATACTCGCTAACTTTACCGTCACGGACGAAAGAAAAGAAGAGGTAGACTTTGCTCTGCCGTATATGAACGTGGCGCTAGGCGTGGTATCCCCTGCCGACAAGGTGGTAGAAAGCCTTGACTCGCTCGGCGATAACGACCAGATAATCGTTATCTCGGGTACTACCGCAGAAACATACCTCACCGAGAACTATCCGAACATCAAGCTGCAAAAATACGATACCTACGCAGCCGCAAAGACCGCGCTGGAAAACCGCAACGGCGTAGCGTGGGCTAACGACAACACCGAGGTCATAGCATTCTCGATGCAAAACGAGGGATATACTGTGGGCATCCCCACCCTCGGAAGCAACGACACGATAGCTCCCGCAGTCACTAAGGGCAACGATACCCTGCTGAACTGGATAAACGACGAGATAAAGACCCTCGGCGAGGAGAAATTCTTCCACGCAGACTACGAGGCAACGCTTAAAGACACCTACGGCTCGGATTATGAAGAGCAGCTGGTAGTCGAGGGCGGCGAAGTCGCAAGCAATTAAGAGATTGAGTTGTTAGGGGGACTTTTTGAAAAAAGTCCCCCTATGACCCTTCAAAAACTTTTAGTATGGAATAATACAAGATAGCAATTACCCTCGGTTTGGAGATGATCTGAACCGAGGGTGATTTTTTGCAAGAATAATCAAAAGTTAGATAGCAATAAACAATAGATAATTCCCGCAATCAATATAATCATAATCTGAAAGACTATTTAGCAATTAGATAAAACAATGAGTGAAAACCCCTCGCCTCTCAAGCTCATAAAATACGAGGAAAACCGCTCAGCTCTCGCATTTCTAAAATATGAGGAAACCCCCTCAGCTCTCGCATTTCTATAATATGAGGAAAACCCCTCAGCTCTTGCATTTCTATAATATGAGGAAAACCCCTCAGCTCTCGCCGAGGGGTTTTCCTACTTAAGGAGTATATTATGAAAAGACTTGTTAGCGATTATTCCTTAACGCCGCCTACCGCAACGCCCGCGATTATGAACTTAGATAAGCAGAAGTAAACTATCATAACGGGGATGATTGCGAGGAAGATGAACATATAAACCTGACCATAGTCAAACTTAAGGAAGTCTGCGCTACGCAGCTGAGCTATCATAAGCGGCAGCGTCTTTTTGGTCGAGGTATCGATTATAAGCGAGGGAACGAAGAAGTTGTTCCAAGCGCTTACAAAGCTGAATATCATCTGAACTGCAAGCGCAGGCTTAAGGATAGGAAGTACTATCGTGTTAAAGGTCCTGAACTCGCCCGAGCCGTCTATACGAGCCGCCTCGATAATATCAAGCGGAAGTGAGCTCTTCATATACTGTATCATAAAGAAGAATACTGTCGGAGCCGCAATTGCGGGAATGATAAGCGGGATGTATGTATCTCTCAAACCCCAGTCGCTGCACATGGTGAAAAGACCGAGCGCGCTTATCTGGGTAGGTATCGTCATTATGATAAGTATGAAATTGAAGATGAAATTCTTGCCCTTAAAGTCATATACGTGTATCGCATATGCCGTCATAGCCGAGAAATATACCGAAAGCAAACCGCTTAAGCCTGCGACTATCAAGCTGTTGAGCATACCGTTAAGTATCGGGATGGTATCGTTGGATACCGCGCTCATGAAGTTAGTGCCGAACGAGCCGCCCGGGAAGAACGAGAAGCCTCTCATAATATCATAGTGCGCACGTGTCGCATTGATGATAAGTATGTAGAAGAAGAACAGACACAACAGCGAGAAGAATGTCAATACTACATAGCAGACAATTCTGTGGATAAGCAGACCGGGACCTGCTTTCATATCGGGATCGCCGCCCGACCTCTGAAGGGCTGAGCTGTGTTCTATCGTTTTATAATCTTTGCTCATTATTGACCCCTCCTTGCTCTCTCCGCCTTAAGCGCGGCCTTAGCTCTTTTATTTGCTTCTCTTGTAGTCTTATCCTGTGCAAAGCCGTAGTATACTACAAGGCTCAGTGCAGCGCAGATGATGAATACGACTATCGAAATTGCACCCGCAATACCGTAGTTACGCGACGTACCGATGTTATTATTCAGGTACATTATAAGCGTCAAGGTAGTATTGTTCGGGCTTCCCATACCGCCGGTAAGTATCTGCGGTACGTCGAACATCTGAAGTCCGCCGATAAGCGATGTGATAAGCACATATACAAGTATAGGTCTGATAAGCGGAAGAGTTATCTTCCAGAAGATCTGTCCGCTGCCCGCACCGTCTATCTCGGCTGCCTCTATGACCGACTCGTTTATACCCATCATAGCCGCCATAAGCAGTATGGTGGTATTACCGAACCACATCATAAAGTTCATCAGTCCGACCAGACCCATTGTGCTCCATGTGTTGGACAAAAATCTGAACGGTTCTCCGTTGTTGAAGGTCTTGATTATCTCGTTGATAGGACCTATGTCCGAGAACAGCGAGAATATCAACATTGAAAACGCCGACGCCATTATCAGGTTAGGCATGTAGATAATGGTCTTGAAAATACCCATGCATTTTAATCTCAGACGAACATTAGTAAACCAGTATGCAAAGAGAAGAGAAATGATGATCTGCGGTATGAAACCTATCGCCCACATTACTAAGGTGTTATATGTAAGGGCAAACAGATTAACTCTTGAGAAGTCGAAGATAGCGGCAAAATTATCTATGCCGCAAAAATTAGGTCCGACCCACGTAAGTCCTGTTTTGTAGTATTCAAAGAAGCTGTAGTAGAAAGTCTGGATCAAGGGCCATGCCTGGAAGATAAGAAAGACTACAACAAACGGGATCATAAATATGTAGCCCCATTTTTTGTACTTTCCTATTCCGCCCTTTTTCTTTGCCGGAGCCTGCATTCCGACAGCAGCTGGCTGAGCCATAAGAACACCTCACTTTTTGGTTTCACGCTTGTACAGTCAAGCATGTTAACAAAGCGGAAGCACATCGGCAGTCCGCTTCATTAACATACTTGACTGCGAATTCGTATGAACCCGCAGTCAAAGCATGTCAGCTTATACCTTAAAGGTATTGATCACTTAAGTTACGGGGTAACGAGATCAGGATGCTTCTCCTTAACCTTGGTGTAGAAGTTAGCAAGAGCGGTATCCTTGTCTACCTTACCATCGAAGTAATCCTTGAATGCGCCCTGGAACTGCTCGTTGCAAGCCTGATCGTAGATGGTGCACTTGTCCATAGAGATCTTGTCAGCAACATTGAAGAACAGAGCATAGTGGTTCTGGCCACCGAGGAAGGTTGAACCGTAATCGGGATCATCAGCCAGTTCCTTCATCATAGGAACGTTGTTAGCGTAGTCCTGAGTTTCCTTAGCGAATGCCTTAGCAAAATCGGGATCGCAGCAGAATGCCTTCATTATAGAGCCAACCAGCTTGGGATTGTCAGTACCCTTAGCAGCTGCCATCCAAGTGCCGCCCCAGAAGTAGCTTGCAGGACCGTAGCATGCAGCCCACTGTCCATACTCACCGTTACCAACTTCGAGCTTGCCGCCTTCCTTCTCAGGAGTCTTCAGCGAGTTGCCTGCCAGCGTGAAGTTGATGCCCCAAGTGGAGTAGAAGAAGCCGAATACCTTCTGTCCGGGAGTCTGGTCCTTAGTCCAAGCATCATCCCAAAGAGAGGTCTTGTTGTTGTAGCCTTCGTCAGTGTACTTCTTGGTCTGGTCTACCCAAGCCATCAGCTGGTCGTCGATCTGAACGTTCTTGTTCTCGTCAACCCAAGGCTTAGATACGTTGTTGGAGAATACACGGTAGCTGTCATCGTAACCGGACAGCATCTTGTAGCCCTTCTCCTTAGCCTTAGCTGCTACAGCCTCGAACTTGGTCCAATCGGAAAGCTCTGCCTGAACCGCATCGGGATCGTCGGTGCCGAGGATCTCCTTAGCAGCCTCACGGCGGTATGCGAACAGACCGGGAGTTGCCTGCCACGAAACGCCCTTAAGAACGCCGTCTACAGTGCAGACATCCTTGGTGTACTGATACATATCCTTAACGTCGTCATCGGTAAGACCGAGTTCCTTAACGTCAAGAGTAACATCAGATGCTACATACTTGGTAGCGTAGTCAGCCTCGAACAGGAACATATCGATCTTCTCGTCAGCGGATTTGCTCTCGTTCTCGGGAAGGTCGTTATCCAGCTTGTTCTGATAAGCGTTCTCCTTGTTCTCGGTGATGCGGAAGTTAACGGTAACGTCCTTAGGCATATGAGGAGCGATGTACTGCTCGAACTGCTTCTTCCAGTCGTCGTTCCATACAGCTATGTTGAGAACTTTACCTTCGCCATCTGCTAAAGTGATGTCGTCTACGCAGTCAACTGCTGCCTTGTCTTCGCCAGGTGCTTCGCTCTCGGTGGGAGCTTCGGTAGCGTCGCCGCTCTCTGCAGGAGCTTCGGTAGCGTCACCGCTATTAGCAGGAGCTTCTGTTGCGCTGCTCTGACCATCGCCGGCTGACGATGTAGTCGAAGATGTCGACTGTGTTGACGAACAACCCGCCATGCTGATAAGCGTAGCGGAAGCCAACAGAGCAGCAAGAATTCTTTTCTTCATTGGTGATTCCTCCAGTAAGTTTTCGGTCTTGATGACCTTTGTTTGCCTTTCGGCTCTTATTTTGTAAAGATAAAATGTTGAAATATTGCACAACATTTTTTCTTTATTGTCATAATCATATCACAACTTTTACAAAAATGCAATAGTTTTTGAAATGCGAAAATGAACTTTTTACTGTAAACGTTTACATTTTTTAATTTTTATGCGATTTTTCGTCAATTTACACAATTTTTATTTACATTTTTGTAACTAAATAGAGTTTTAGAAATATGATAATTCTGTGAAAATCGGCTAAAATAAAGGGTTTAGCGATATTTCAGAAAGCTGTAAACGTTTTCACGCTATTTCCCCTAAATTTATAACCTAATTTACGCAAAATGTGCAAAAAGCACAAAAAATCCTTTGCCCGATTGTAAAAATGAGATATTTTAATAAATTTTCGGATAAGCACTTGAATTTAATATATAAATAAGGTACAATAAATATAGAAAAAGCGAAAGGACGGATATAAAATGGATCATCATTTTTACACGGTCGGCTGTTTTAGTATATCTTCGTACCTTTCGGGCGTATATGAACATACACCGTCTTTTTCCCTTGTTATAGTATAGTATCGGCAGTGTACAATTATACACTGCTGATTTTTTTGATAAGAAAACGGAGGGATATAATTGAAAAAGGTCGCTATCATTATGGGCAGCGATTCCGACCTGCCCATAGTAAAGAAAGCCGCCGAGGTGCTCGGACAGTTCGGCGTAGGCTATGAGATGAGGGTATTGTCCGCTCACAGATGTGCAGCCGAGGTGGCAAGCTTTGCCTCACACGCCGAGGACAACGGCTTTGGCGTAATAATCGCCGCCGCCGGTAAAGCCGCGCACTTAGCGGGGGCTATCGCGGGTCAGACTCCCCTGCCCGTCATAGGTATCCCGATAAAAGCGAGCGCGCTAGAGGGCGTGGACGCTCTGCTCTCTACGGTGCAGATGCCCGCGGGAGTTCCTGTTGCAACGGTCGCTATCGACGGAGCCGCAAACGCGGGGTATCTTGCGGTGCAGATATTAGCGGTGAGCGATAAAGAGCTTATGGACAAGCTCAAGGATTTTAGAGCCGAGCAGACCGCTAAGGTTCTCGCCGCGGACGAAAAGATACGCTCGCAGCAATTTTAACGTCTATACTATAAATAATATATAAAGGAGATACAGATATGACTAAAAAAGAAATGCTCTACGAGGGCAAAGCTAAAAGGGTATACGCTACCGAGGATCCCTCTCTCGTTATCGTATCCTACAAGGACGACGCCACCGCTTTCAACGGGCTCAAAAAGGGCACCATCGAGGGCAAGGGCGTTATCAACAACAAGATGACGAATTATATGTTCTCTTTGCTCGAAAAGGCGGGAGTACCCACTCATCTTGTCGAGGAGATAAACGACCGCGAGACGATTGTCAAAAAGGTCGAGATAGTCCCGCTTGAGGTCATTGTGAGAAACGTCGCTGCGGGCAGCTTTTCCAAAAAGCTCGGAATTGAAGAGGGTACGCCTCTTAAATGCCCGACGCTCGAATTCAGCTATAAAAACGACGACCTCGGCGACCCGTTCATAAACGATTATTACGCGCTGGGGCTCGGGCTTGCGACCAAAGAGGAGATAGACACTATCTCTAAATATGCCTTTATGGTAAACGACTTTATGAAGGACTTCTTCAAAAAGCTGAACATAGACCTTATCGACTTTAAGATAGAATTCGGCAGAACACCCGACGGGACGATAATCCTCGCGGACGAGATCTCTCCCGACACCTGCCGCTTTTGGGACAGCACGACCCACGAGAAGCTCGACAAGGATCGCTTCCGCCGCGATATGGGCGGAGTTGAGGACGCATACAACGAAATTATGCACCGTATTTTTGATAAATAAAGTGAAAGGCGGAGTAAAATGGGCGGATTTTTCGGAGCTGCCGGTCATAATGACTGCGTAAGCGACGTGTTTTTCGGCACAGACTACCACTCGCACCTCGGCACAAAGCGCGGAGGGCTTACCTCTTATTCCGAGGAAAAGGGATTTCAGCGCAGCATACACAGCATAGAAAACTCACCGTTTCGCACTAAGTTTGAAAAAGACGTTGAAGATATGGAGGGAAAGCTGTGCATAGGCTGTATAAGCGACACCGACCCGCAGCCTATACTGCTAAGCTCTAAGCTCGGCACATACGCGGTATGCAATGTCGGGATAATAAATAACGCCGAGCAGCTAAAGCACGAGATCACCAATACATATCAGGCAAGCTTTGAGGCTATGAGCAGCGGAAAGATAAATTCCAGCGCTCTTATCGGCGCGCTTATATCACAGAAGAATTCTTTTGTGGACGGTATACGCTATGCGCAGGATAAGGTCGATGGCTCTATGTCGCTGCTGATACTTACCAAGGACGGAATTATCGCGGCAAGGGACAAAATGGGCAGACTGCCTATTATTTTAGGAAAGCGCGAGGACGGGTACTGCCTGTCGTTTGAGTCTTTCGCTTTTCAAAAGCTCGGGTACAAGACGCTGAGAGAGCTTGCCCCCGCCGAGATAGTAAAGATTACCGCCGACGGGGTCGAGCAGCTAAGCCCCGGGCGGGAGGATATGAAGATATGTACGTTTTTGTGGACGTACTACGGCTATCCTAATTCTGTCTATGAGGGAGTAACGGTAGAGACCATGCGCTACAGGAACGGTCAGATAATGGCGCAGGCGGATATAGACAACGGCACACTTCCCGACGCGGATTATATTTGCGGCGTTCCCGACTCGGGGACGGCGCACGCGATAGGCTACGCCAACCGCAGCGGGATACCGTTCGCAAGACCGTTCATAAAGTACACTCCCACATGGCCCAGAAGCTTTATGCCGCAAAGTCAGGCTATGCGCAACAAGGTAGCTAAGATGAAGCTGATACCCGTGCATGAGCTTATCGAGGGCAAAAAGCTGCTGTTTGTAGACGACAGCATAGTACGCGGCACGCAGATGAGAGAGACGGTAGAATTTCTGTATGCCAACGGCGCAAAGGAAGTGCATATGCGCTCTGCCTGCCCGCCGATAATGTACGGCTGCAAATATCTTAACTTTTCAAGAAGCACATCGGAGCTTGATCTGATAGCGAGAAATATAATAAATGATTTTGAGGGTGCGCAGGGAATAAACTATATTGAGGAGTACAGCGATACTTCAACCGAGCGGGGCAAAAAGCTGAGGGCAGAGATATGCCGCAGGCTCAAGCTCACCTCTCTCGAATATCAGTCGCTCGGCGGCACGGTAAAGGCGGTAGGACTTCCCGCCTGCAAGCTGTGCAGCTATTGCTGGAACGGAAAGGGCTAAAAATGTTCAACGGCATCCACGAGGAATGCGGCGTTTTCGGCATCTACAGCAGGACGCCCGCCAACGTCGCACACTCGGTTTTTTACGGGCTGTATGCTTTACAGCACCGAGGTCAGGAAAGCTGCGGCATAGTTGTAAATGACTGCGGCGTTTTCAGCTATCACAAGGGGTTAGGGCTTGTAAACGAGGTATTTAACAACGAGAACCTCTCTTCCCTGCCGAAAGGAAAGATAGCTATAGGCCATTGCAGATATTCCACCACGGGCAATCTTACCGCGGCAAATATCCAGCCGATAGTTGTACGGCATATCAAAGGACCAATGGCTATTGCGCATAACGGCAATCTTATAAACGCGCTGGACGTACGGCGCGAATACGAGCTTAGAGGGGCAATATTCCACTCGACGAGCGACACCGAGGTAATATCCTATGCGATAACCGAGGCGCGGCTTACGAGCGGATCTATCCAAGAGGCGCTCGAAAAGGCGATGAGCAAGATACGCGGCGCTTATTCGCTGGTAATAATGTCCGCTAAAAAGCTGATAGCGGCGCGCGACCCCGACGGCTTTAGGCCGCTGTGCATAGGGACGCTCCCCGACGGAGGATATGTAGTCGCAAGCGAAAGCTGCGCGCTCGACAGCGTAGGAGCGGAGTATCTGCGCGACGTTCTCCCCGGAGAGATAGTGGTGATAAACGACGAGGGGCTGACCTCGATAAAGACTAATTGCAAAAAGAAAGGCACTTTGTGCGTATTTGAGTTTGTGTATTTTGCGCGCCCCGACAGCGTTATCGGCGGCTGCTCGGTACATAACGCAAGGATACGCGCGGGCAAATTTCTCGCTAAAGAGCACCCTGTAGACGCGGATATCGTAATAGGCGTGCCCGACAGCGGGCTTGACGCGGCGCTCGGGTATTCGCTCGAGTCGGGTATCCCCTACGGCGTAGGGTTTATCAAAAACCGCTATGTCGGCAGGACGTTTATACAGCCCGTGCAGGGTATGCGCGAGGACTCGGTGAGAATAAAGCTGAACGTTATCAAAAAGGTTGTCGAGGGCAAGCGCGTGGTGCTTGTCGACGACAGCATTGTAAGAGGCACGACGAGCGGCAGGATAGTCGATCTTATCCGCAGCGCGGGAGCAAAAGAGGTGCATATGCGCATATCCTCTCCCCCGTTTATCAGCCCGTGCTATTTCGGCACGGATATCGACAGCAAGGACAAGCTGATAGCCTGTCAAATGTCGATACCCGAGATAACAAAGCATATCGGCGCGGACACTCTCGGATACTTAAGCACCGAAAATGTCATAAGGATAGCCGAGGACGCAGATACGGGCTTTTGCCGCGGGTGCTTTACGGGAGAATACCCGATAGACGTACCCGACGAAATGCCTAAGGATAAATTTGAGCAAAAGCTGGTCGAATAAGATAAGCGTGACCTTATCCGCCGCGTGGGTCGCGCAGACAAATATACGCGGCAGAAACGGAGAAACATAATATGAAGAACAGCTTTTCCGACAGCTATAAGGCGGCGGGCGTTGACGTTACCGCAGGCTATGAGAGCGTAAAGCTGATGAGCGAGGACGTAAAGCGCACGCAGATAAAGGGCGCTATATCGGGAATAGGCGGGTTCGGCGGACTATTTGAGCCCGACCTTACCGGTATGAAAAATCCCGTGCTGGTATCGGGCACCGACGGCGTAGGCACTAAGATAAAGCTTGCGTTTTTGCTCGACAAGCACGACACTATAGGTATCGACGCGGTGGCGATGTGCGTAAACGATATTATCTGCTGCGGAGCAAAGCCGCTATTCTTCCTTGACTATATCGCCTGCGGAAAGAATATCCCCGAAAAGATAGCGGCGATAGTTAAGGGCGTAGCCGAGGGCTGCGTTCAGGCGGGCTGCGCGCTGATAGGCGGAGAGACCGCCGAGCACCCCGGACTTATGCCCGAGGACGAATACGACCTCGCGGGCTACTGCACGGGAATTGTCGATAAAGAAAAAATAATCGACAACAGCAAGATAAAGTCGGGAGATATAGTGATAGGGCTGCAGTCGAGCGGAGTACATTCTAACGGCTTCTCGCTTGTAAGGAAGATATTCGACATAACCTCCGCCGACGCGCTGTCTAAGGCTCTCCCCGACGGCAGGACGCTGGGTCAGACCCTGCTCGAGCCGACAAAGATATATGTCAAGCCCGTGCTTAAGCTGCTCGACACGCTTACCGTAAAGGGCATATCCCATATCACGGGCGGCGGCTTTTACGAGAATATACCGCGCTCTATCCCCGACGGGCTAACCGCAAGGATAGCTAAGGACAGCTATGAGGTGCCGTATATCTTTAAACTGATGCAGCAAACCGGAGATATAAGCGAGCACGATATGTACAACACCTTTAATATGGGTATAGGTATGACGCTGACGGTCGACAAGGACGACGCGGACAGAGCGGTAGAGCTGCTGCGCGGCGAGGGCGTCGAGGCGTACTGCATAGGCGAGATAATAAGCGGCGACGAGGGCATAGTGATAGTATAATGAAAAGGATAGCTGTACTTGTTTCCGGAGGAGGGACTAATCTTCAGGCGCTGATAGACGCCGAGAAAAACGGACTTTTCTCCGATAAAGGCAAAATTACGCTCGTTATCTCGTCAAAGGACGGCGCTTACGCTCTGACGCGCGCCGAGACGGCGGGCATACCGTCAAAGGTGATACCCCGCAAGGACTATCCCGACGCGGCCGCATACACAAGGGCGGTCACCGACGCGCTGATTGAAGAAAAGGCGGATATAGTGGTATACGCGGGCTTTATGACCATACTCGATAAGCAGATAACCGACGCATTTCCCTACAAGATGATAAACGTACACCCCGCGCTTATCCCGTCGTTTTGCGGAAAGGGCTATTACGGGCTGCACGTCCACGAGGAGGCGTTAAAGCGCGGAGTTAAGCTAAGCGGCGCTACCGTGCATTTTGTCACCGAAGAATGCGACGGCGGACCGATAATACTTCAAAAAGCGGTCGAGGTCAAAAACTCGGATACCCCCGAGACCCTGCAAAAGCGCATAATGGAGCAGGCGGAGTGGAAGATACTGCCCGAGGCGGTAAGACTGCTCTGCGAGGATAGGGTCAGCGTAAATAACGGGATAGCGACAGTTAAAGATGAATGAGGATAAATTCAGCGGCAAGGCTGACAATTACGCTAAATACCGCCCCTCCTACCCCGCCGAGATAGTAGACCTGCTGTATGACAAAACCCACGCAGATACGGTAGCCGATATAGGAGCGGGTACGGGCAAATTTACAAAATGCCTTATGGCAAAGCCGTGGAATATTATCGCGGTAGAGCCTAATCCCGATATGTATGAAAAGCTGAAAGGCTCTACGCCCGACATAACGCATATTATGGCCTCGGCAGAAAGCACAGGACTGCCCGATAATTCCGTCTCTCTTGTCACGACGGCGCAGGCGTTTCACTGGTTTGACAGAGACAAATTCAAGGAAGAATGTAAAAGGATACTGACAGAAAACGGACAGCTTGCCATCATTTGGAACGTTCACGGAAAAAGCAACTTCAGAAGTGAACGTGACAGGATATTTGAGAAATACTGCGGTATGAGCAACAGCACAAAAATATCAGCGTCAAAAGAAACCGACAACAGCAAATTTCTGCGAGATGTGTATTTTTCCAAAATGGAATTCTGTCAGTGGGACAACCCGATGGATATGGACGAGGATGGATTTATCGGTTTCTCACTTTCTCATTCATATTCGATAAAAAGCGACCACCCCGATTATGAAAATTTTGTTTTTGAACTAAGAAATGCGTTTCACAAATTCAGTAAGAACGGCATTGTTCAAATGCCGCAGTATACAGTCTGTTACTTAGGAAAATTTTAGGAGGAATTGCTATGATAAGAAAAACTATCGAGGAAGAACTCAGAAGTATGCCCTACCACGGCAGAGGCATTCTAATAGGTAAATGCCCCGACGCCAAAAAAGCGGTTATCGCCTACTTCATTATGGGCAGGAGCGAAAACAGCCGCAACCGCGTATTTGTCGAGGACGGAAGCGGAATACGCACTCAGGCGTTTGACGAGTCGAAAATGACCGATCCGCACCTGATAATTTACGCGCCCGTGAGAGTGCTTGGCAATAAGACGATAGTCACCAACGGCGACCAGACCGACACTATCTACGAGGGTATGGACAGGCAGATGACCTTTGAGCAGTCGCTGAGGACGCGCGAGTTTGAGGACGACGCGCCGAATTATACCCCGAGGATATCGGGTATTATCCACCTTGAAAACGGCGCTATGAATTATGCTATGTCCATTATCAAGAGCGCGGACGGCGACGGCTCTTCCTGCCAGCGGTACACCTTTGCGTATAACGACCCCATTGCGGGCAGAGGCAAGTTTATCCATACCTATAAAGCGGCGGGCAACCCCCTGCCGAGCTTTGAGGGCGAGCCTAAGACCATCGAAATTCCCGATATGGATATAGACGAATTTACTCAGCTTGTGTGGGATAATCTTAATAAGGACAACAAGGTGTCGCTTTTCACCCGATATATAGATATAGCGACGGGCGAGTACGAAAGCCGAATTGTAAATAAAAATAAATAATGTCGGAATGTTCCGAGAAAGGTAATATTATGAACGAATTAGAGCTTAAATACGGCTGCAATCCCAATCAAAAGCCGTCAAGGATCTTTATGGAGAACAATACCGATCTGCCTATCGAGGTACTTAACGGCAGGCCGGGATACATCAATTTTATGGACGCCTTTAACGGCTGGCAGCTTGTAAAGGAACTTAAAGCCGCAACGGGTATGCCCGCCGCGACGTCCTTTAAGCACGTTTCGCCCGCGGGCGCGGCGATAGGGCTGCCGCTTAGCGACACGCTTAAAAAGATATATTGGGTGGACGACCTCGGCGAGCTTTCGCCGCTTGCCTCGGCTTATGCGAGAGCAAGAGGAGCGGACAGAATGTCGAGCTACGGTGACTTTATCTCGCTTTCGGACGTGTGCGATACTTCCACCGCAAAAATGATACAGCGCGAGGTGTCCGACGGCGTTATCGCCCCCGGCTATGAGCCCGAGGCGCTCGAGATACTCAAGTCTAAGAGAAAAGGCACATATAATATAATCAAGATAGACCCCGATTATGTCCCCGAGCCTATTGAGCATAAGCAGGTATTCGGAATAACCTTTGAGCAGGGGCGCAACTCGGTCGTTATCGATAACGATATGCTCGCAAATGTCGTTACCGAAAATAAAAATATCCCCGACAATGCCAAAAACGACCTGCTGATATCGCTTATCACGCTGAAATACACGCAGTCTAACTCCGTGGCATACGCCTGCGGCGGTCAGGCTATAGGTATCGGCGCGGGTCAGCAGTCAAGAATACACTGCACAAGGCTCGCAGGTACAAAGGCGGACAACTGGTATCTAAGGCAGTGCCCCAAGGTAATAGAACTGCAATTTATCGACAGCATAAAGCGCGCCGACCGCGACAACGCTATCGACCTGTATATAGGCGAGGACTATATGGACGTGCTTGCCGACGGCGCATGGCAGAATATATTTAAAGTAAAGCCCGAGGTATTCACACGCGAGGAAAAACGTGAATGGCTAAACACCATGAAGGGCGTATCGCTCGGCTCGGACGCATTCTTCCCGTTCGGCGACAATATAGAAAGAGCGCACAAAAGCGGCGTAGAGTACATCGCTCAGCCGGGCGGCTCTATCCGCGACGACAACGTTATCGAGACCTGCAACAAGTACGGAATAGCGATGGCGTTTACCGGACTAAGACTGTTCCACCATTAATTTGAGGAATTACGAATGAAAAAGCTACTGTTTTCAGCGCTTGTGCTTGCCGCCGCACTTTTGGCGGCAGGCTGTTCGGACGAGGGCGGCATTTCCCTGTCGAGCGAGTCCTCCGAGCAGACCGTATCTAAAGCCGAAGAAAGCTTAGACCTGACCGCCCTCGATTTTGTAAGCGAGCATTTTACGATAAGCGCCAACGAAAAATGGGAGAGGTACAACGAGGACAGCTCGGACTGTGCGTTCAGCTATATAGGCGGAGAAAAAGACGAATACGGCGCGACGCTTCTTTCCATACAGCGTATGGACAATCCTAACATGGCGCTAAGCGACTATGCGGACGGATTAAAGGAGATGTATTCTAAGGTATACGAGATATCCGACGAGGGCGAGGATAAGGTCGGCGAGTACGACGCGTATTATTTTAAGCTTACAATGCCCGAGGACAAGGTCGGGATAACCATTACGCTAAAGATAGTTGCGACCGAAACGCAGGCGTTTATTTTCCATATAACATATTTAGACTCGGTGTACGAGGAGATAATGCCCGAGGTAAATAAGGTCCTTGATACGTTTAAGGTGATTTAAGCCGAAAAAATCGTTCGCAAGGAGAAATTATGAACAACAAGCCCTACAATATCGACCCTGCTGAACGGTTTACATTTGAATTTGGCGGGAAAAAGCAGGAAGTTGTTTTTATGGTGCCGGGTATACGCTTTTTTGGCGGAATGGCGGTGATCATACTCGACGCGGGGATAAGCATTTACCTTTTGTTAAATCTGCTAAATCTTCTTTCGGTCAACCCCGCCGGCTTTTTGTATGGATTTTTATGCACTGCGGCAATTTTCGCAGTCGCTAACTTTTTAGCATTGTGGCTGATTAATATTTTTCTTTCTCCTAATAAATGGAATTATGAGGTTGACGACAAATATATGCGGCTGTACCGTAAAAAGACCGTCTATTATTTTTATTACACCCCCGAAACAAAGCTAACATGCAAAATGATAGGCACGTCAAGGAAAAATTACGGTATGCTCGCAAAAATCACCACTCCGAGAGATAAGGTATTCTTTGTCCTCAAATTTCCCCGAGGCGAGCACAACAGGACCTTTGAGAATACTCCTTTCGGCATTTTACAGCAAAAAATAGACGAGGCCTCGGGAGTAATAAAGCCCGAGCAGCAGCCTGTCCCCGTGCAAAAAGAGCCGATATACGATAAAGAGTATTACGAGCGCTTCGGCTATCCAAAAGAGCAAAAGCCGCAAGACTACGACCCCGACATACCGAGCGACTTTCTCTTTCCCAAGAAAGGGCTGCTTGAAAAGGAATACTACGTCGACCCGTCAAACAGGTTCGGCTTTGATTTCGGTAGGAGGCAGGGCAAATTTTTTGTGATACCGATATGGCGGTTTGTTGTATCCGCATTAGTCATTTTGGCGGCGGCAGCGGGAGAATTTCTTATTGTATATAGGATAGTAGAAATGCTGACCGTGGCGTTAAGCTCGGTATACCTGATGATATTTTACATCATATTTGTCGTTCTGATATTGTTCATAGTGGGGATTTTGCTGAACGTATTGCTTTCCCCGCAGCAATGGGATTATGACGAGGGCGTAAAGTCAATGCGCATATACAGGAAGAATAAGACCCTGTACTTTCCTTACGACAGCACCAAGAGAAAGCACCTGACAATCTCTACCCCGCACAAGATACGCGGTATGCTCGTAACGATAAACAGCGTTAGCGGCACGATATTCTTCCCCGTTACGTTCGGCAGGAGCACCACCGACAGGACTTTTGAGGCAAGCGTATTCGGTATACTGCAGGCAAATATAGACAAGCAGGCGGGTCTTAAATAGCCGTTTAGGGAGGCTTTATGGAATACACTAACGATCTGCTCGAGGGCAGATTTGAATTTCACCAACAGGGCGTATTTTATTCTCGCTCGCCACGCTATCCCGTCTATTTATGGATAATAATAGCGGCGGCTTTATCCTTAAGCCTGCTTATGCCGACCGTACTTATATATTTAACCGGAGTAGGCTACGACAACGAGAATTTCGGAAATTATTCCGGATATTATTCGCTTACTATCGGGGTCGGACTTGTCGTGATATGGTTGATAGCAATCGCGGTGATAAGAATTTTAAACCGAGGCTATCAATGCCGATACACCGCGACGCTGACTTCCTTAAAATTGGATATGAAATCAAGAAAGATCGAGTACCGATACTCGGACGTGATAAACGTAATGTATTCTCCGATAACAGATTTTGGCAAAAGGATAGGCTTTAATGTGACGGTGGTGACAAAGCAGAGCACCGACCGCATAATATATCTAAGCCCGACATATAAGGGCGAGGCCTGCACGCAGGACAAAACGCCGTTTTTCCTGCTAAATCACCCGCCCGAGCCGCCAAAGAGAATGTCTCTTGACGGAAACTATATAGTACAGTAGAAAATAAAGCCGAGCTTTCGGCATAAATATGAAAGGAATAAAAATATGGATATTCTTGTAGTAGGCGGCGGCGGAAGAGAACACGCCATAATAACCGCCCTTAAAAAGTCCCCAAAGGCAGGAAAGCTGTACGCCGCCCCCGGAAACGGCGGAATTGCTAAGCAGGCAGAATGCTTTGACGTTAAGGCTACCGACATCGACGGCATAGTCGCACTTTGTGAAAAATTAAAGCCCGATTATGTATTCGTAGCGCCCGACGACCCGCTTGTTATGGGAATGGTGGACAGGCTCAACGAAAAAGGCTTCAAGACCTTCGGTCCTAAGGCAAACGCCGCAATAATAGAGGGCAGCAAGGCTTTTTCTAAGGAGCTCATGAAAAAGTACAACATACCTACCGCGCAGTACAGCACCTTTACCGACCCCGACAGCGCGATAGCTTATATCAAGGCTCAGAACACCTACCCCACCGTAATCAAGGCGGACGGGCTTGCGCTCGGAAAGGGCGTTATCATAGCCGAGGACTACGACAGCGCCGAGGCCGCCGTTAAGTCTATGATGATAGACGGGCGGTTCGGAAAATCGGGCAGCACGGTGGTAATAGAAGAGTTCTTGACAGGCCCCGAGGTGTCGGTGCTTTGCTTTACCGACGGGAAAACGATAAAGCCGATGGTGTCGTCTATGGATCACAAGCGCGCCTATGACGGAGACAAGGGGCTTAATACCGGCGGAATGGGAACGGTAGCGCCTAACCCCCACTACACGCCCGAATTGCAAAAGGAATGCTATGACAAGATATTCCTCCCCACTATAAAGGCAATGCAGGCGGAGGGCAGACCGTTCAGCGGGTGCTTGTACTTCGGGCTTATGCTGACGCCGAAAGGGCCAAAGGTGATAGAGTACAACTGCCGCTTTGGCGACCCCGAAACGCAGGTGGTGCTCCCCTTGCTCAAAACCGACCTTTGCGATATAATCGAGGCGGTGTACGAGCAAAGGCTCGACAGCTTAGATATCGAATTTTCCGACGGGGCATGCGCCTGCGTGGTAATGGCGAGCGGCGGCTATCCCGAGAAGTACGACACCGGCAAGGTAATTTCCGGCCTTGACGAGAACGGTCAGTGCGTAGGCGCGGAGATCTATCACGCGGGCACAAAGGCCGACAACGGCAGGCTCGTCACATCGGGCGGACGCGTGCTCGGAGTGACGGCTGCGGGCAATTCTCTCGAGCAGGCTCTCGAGCGCGCATACAAGGCCGTAGAGGGCATATCTTTTGAAAACGCCCATTACAGAAAGGATATAGGCAAAAAAGCGCTTCAGGCACTGAAAAATTTTTAAAAAACCCTTGCAATTTTTGACGGGATATGTTATACTATTAGACGTGTGAATTTTAACGTCAAAACACTACAGGAGGAACAAAATGGGATTATTAGAGATATTCAGTGCGATAATATTGGTTGTCGCTTGTATATTTATAGTTCTTGTGGTACTTATGCAGGACACTCAGCAAGGGATGTCACAGACCATATCGGGCGGCAGCGCGGACAACTACTTTCAGCGCAACTCGGGGCGGTCTAACGAGGCTAAGCTCGCAAGGCTGACTAAAGTAGCGGCGGTTATATTCTTTGTGGCTACCTTAGTGGTAAACATATTTGTTATGTACAGCGGAAACTTCGCCTCCACCTCGAATACGAGCTCGACTACGAGCAGCGTATCGAGCACAGCAAGCGACACCTCGTCCGACACGAGCGCAGACAGCTCCGCAGAGAGCGGTGACAGCTCCGCAACAAGCGAGGAAAGTTCGGCGGCAAGCGAGGACAGCTCCACGGCAAGCGAGAGCACCGCAGACAGCTCCGCTGAGAGCGCAAGCGACTCTACCACCACAAGCGCAGAATAATATAGAATATTAAACGGGGTACGTTATGATACGCACCCCGTATTTTTATGCTCATTTACTAGAGAAGTATTAAGTGTTCCCTTTTTTATAAAAACAAGCCCGTGAAAGCCACGGGCTTGTGTATTCTATAGCTTTATCACTTCAGCCACTTTTTGAGAGCCTCGGACAGCTTTGCTATCTCGACGGGCTTAGCGACATGGTCGTTCATGCCCGCACGGTGGGCATGCTGTATATCGTCGGAGAAAGCGTCGGCGCTCATAGCGACTATAGGTATATCCTTAAGGTCCTGCCTACCCGACGCGCGGATAGCCTCGGTCGCCTGATAGCCGTTCATATTAGGCATTTGTATATCCATAAATATCAGGTTGTAATAATTCTCGGGCTTGCTTGTGATGACATCCACAGCCTGCTTGCCGTCGACTGCCATATCCACCTCAACGCCTATTATCGTCAGCAGCTCTTTAGCTATCTCGCGGTTGAGCTCGTTATCCTCGACAAGCAGTACGCGCTTGCCGTTGTAGGTGTTTTCGCGGAAGAGGTCTATCTCGGTATCCGCGTCCTCGGGTGCGTCGCCCACTAAGGATTTTAGCACATAGATAAGCCTTGAGCGGAACAACGGCTTTGCTATAAAGGCGTTTACGCCCGCGCTCCTTGCCTCCTGCTCAATTTCTGACCAGTCGTATGCCGAGAGGATGATTATCGGCACGTCGTCGCCGACCCTCTGCCTTATCTCGCGGGCGGTCTCTACGCCGTTTTTGTCGGGCATCTTCCAGTCGAGAATTATCGCGAAGAAGTCCTTATTCTGCTCGTGGTACTCGGTCGCCTTTGCTACCGCCTCGGTGCCGTTTAATACGCCTGTCGGCTGCATACCTATGCTGTCAAGTATCTCGCAGGTGTTTTCTACCGCGTCCTTATCGTCGTCCGCTACAAGCACCCTTAAATCACCAAGCGACGTGGTATCGGATATGTCCACATCTTGTATCTTAAGATATACCCTTACGATAAACTCCGAGCCCTTGCCTACCTCGCTCTTGACGGTAATGTCGCCGTTCATAAGGCGGACTATGTTGCGCGCTATCGGCATACCGAGACCGGTACCCTCTATCTTCTCGTGCTCTGAGGTCCTCGAACGGGCAAAAGGCTCAAAGATATGGTCGACAAATTCTTGTTCCATTCCTATGCCGTTATCGCTGAATACAAATTCATAATAGCCCATGCCCTTAGCCTTAGACTCAAGCTCGCGTATAGACAGCCCGATAGTTCCGCCCTCGGGGGTAAACTTAACGGCATTGCTCATAAGATTTACCAAAACCTGACGCAGTCTTAATGTATCGCCGATAACGTCCTCGTGCTCGATCTTGGATATGCTCATATTAAGGTGCTGCTCTTTTGCCTTTATCTGCGGGTGCATTATCGTAAGCAGGCTGTCCGACATATCCGAAAGGCTGAACGGCTCTTCGGTAAGCGTGAGGTTGCCGCTCTCTATCTTAGACATATCTAGCACGTCGTTTATCAGCGCGAGCAGATGGCGGCTGGACGTGGTTATCTTATTAAGGCAGTCCAAAAGCCGCTCTTTATCGTCGATATGCATAGCGGCGACGGTGGTCATACCCATAATAGCGTTCATAGGTGTGCGTATATCGTGCGACATCCTCGACAAGAACTCGCTCTTGGCTCTGTTGGCGGCCTCGGCTGCCTCAAACGCGCTCTTAAGAGCCTCGCGCGCCTGATACTCTTTAGTCTTTAGCTCGGTCACGTCCTGTACGGCGTAGAGCACCTGAACGGGCACGCCCTTTTCGCGCTTGAGCGGGATTATGGATACGCTCTCCCAGCGCTCTTTGCCGCAGTTTATCCGATACTCATAGCGCAAAAACTCGACCTTAGGCGTAAGGCGCTTTTGGATGTTGGCGGGGCTGAGCGTTTCACACATCTTTTCTTCATTAGGCTCGTCGATATATTTATCGGATAAGAATTGTAACAGCTCGCTGTACGACCCGCTCGGGGGCATACCCTCGCTCTTTTCGATATAATTATAAGAGTCTGTCTTAAAGTCCGCGGACATAAACCTTACGAATAGCTCGGTCACGCTCTTAATGATATTCTTGGTGTCTTGATTTTCATTCATAAGCTTGACGGTCTGCCTGTGCTTTAACAGCAGCAAGAATACCACATATGCCGCAAAGCCTATGATTATTGCCGCTACGAGCATAATGCCCGCGCGCTGCGAAACATCGGTCATACCGACAGTTACGCTCGACGGGAATATCTGTATTATCATCCAGTCGTTGTACTCGACATTAGCGGCATATCCCGTGCTCTCGCCCTTAGTGCCGTTAAAGTGGAAGCCGTAAGCGTTGTTTGAATTTAGCGCGTCCTGGAGCTCTTGTACCACATTGCCCGTAAACTGCGTGGTCGACTTATAATATTCGATAATATTGTTATTAAATTTCTCACTGTTTCCTATCCATGCGGGACTGCCGCTGTAGGTCAGCACATTTCCCGCATTGTCGCAAAGATAAGTGGTAGCGTCGGTGTCAAAGAACTTAGTAGCCATATTCTGGCGCATATTCTCCTGAGTATACACGCCGACAACTATCCCGACTATCTCGCCCTTATGATACACGGGCGCATAAAAGTCAAAGTATATTTCTTCTTCCTTATATTTCGGGCGGTCTACATATTCAAGCCCGCTGTTTCCGTTCATCGCCTCTTTAAAATAATCTCTGTCGGATAAGTCTACCTCCTCGCCCTCGGTAGTGTGCGTCTTTCCGTCCTTATCGATAAATCTGATAAAATTAAATATCGAATTGTCCGAGAGCTCGGAAAGTATGTCGTTAGCATTGGCTATATCGTTCTCGCTTTCAAGGGACGAGCCGAACAGGCTGGCGAGATTGATTATATTTCCCTGCGCGTTAGTCAGCGCGGTGGATATTCTTTGCGCGGAGAGCTCGGCGGCGTCCGCAACATAGCTCTCATTCTGCGCGAGTACCCTGTCGCTGTTTATCTTGATAAAAACGAACAGCGACACGATTATATAAGCTATCAAAACTGCTATAAATACGATCTGCCCTATAAGGGCTTTACCGGAAAATTTCATTTTATTTACCCCACAAATTTATGCTGATTATTAAACAACACTAACATACTATATTATAATTATACCTGTTTTGCTACTACTTGTCAAGAGTGATACGCACCTTATATGCTTTTTGGGGAAAATTAAGGGGGCCGAAAGCTCGACCCCCATGAAAGTGCCTATTAAATTTGCTGTCAGAAGAGCTCTTTGACATCGTCGATAGAGTTTATCTCGGAAATGTCGCCGTCGTACACGCTCTGGCAGACATTAACTATATCATATATTGCGGGAGTTGTCTCTTTATCGGAGAGCTTTAGGAAAAACAGATACTCCTCCCCTGTCTGCAATTTAGGAAAATCAACGTATACGGGGATCGGCCCCGTGTCATTATCGTACAGCTTTCTTTGACCGTCGAGATACTTTTCGGAATTGTACCCGCCGTAGACCTTAAATATCAGGTGCTCGGCGTTATCGCCCTTAAAATCAGCTGTTACGTCTAAATCGTACAGCGTGTAGAGGTCGTTTTTCGACTGAAAGGCGGTGCTCTCTGTATAGCCCGTGTTGTAGACGTTATCGGTTGGCAGTCCGCTCTCGGGGTCATACAGCGCAAAGGATATGCCTGTGACCTTAGCCTTGATCACGCTGTCGCTCGCGTCGATAAGCTGCTGTGCGGTGTCATAACCCTCTTCGTCTACAAGGACTGAGTCAAATTCTCCTACATCCTCGGCAGACGAAACCTCCACAATTTCGATCTTGCTTTCTTCGCCTAAGGCGGTGCTGCTGTCTACAACTTGTGAATGTCGGTCGCTATCGCATTCTTCAACACCCTTGCTTTCTTCGCCTAAGGCGGTGCTGCTGTCTACAACACCTAAAGCGGGGCTGTCCTCCTCATATTGCACGCCCGTACCGCCGCTAAGTGCCGAGTACAGCGCAAATGTTCCGCCCGAGAGCGCCACCGCACAGGCTGCCGCCGCCGCTCCCCATTTTACAAAAGTGTACTTTTTGTTTGCTACTGCGGGTATATCCGCAGCCTCGAGCAAATACTTATCGTCTATGCCGTCAAGCGCTTGTGATAATTTTTCGTACTTCATACTTCCACTCCTTTTTGCTTAAGATATTCTTTTAAATCGTTTCTTAGGCGGGAAAGTCTTACCGACGCATTGTTGGCGGTTATGCCGAGTAATTTTGCGACGGCCTTAACGCTGTCGCAGTACCAGTATCGGCGGACAAATAATATCCTGTCGTCCTTATCAAGCGTTGAGAGAAATCCGTTCAGCGCTATGGACAGCTCTTTAGTATCAAGCTCGTCCTCGACCTTATTTGAGCTAAAGATATTATCGCCGAGCTCCTCTAACGAGATATTTAGCCCGCCGCGTTTATGCGCCGATGACCGTCTTATCTTGTCTACCGCGATATTGCGGACTATGCGGCACACATACGGTACTAACGGCTCGGGTCTTTTGGGCGGAACGGTGTTCCACACCCCGAGATAAGCGTCGTTTACGCATTCGTCCGCGTCCTCTTTATTGCTTAGCAGGCTGTACGCCAGCTTGCGGAAGATCCCGCCGTACTGCTTATCAAGACAGGAAACAGCGCGCTCGGATCGGTCGAAAAATAGACCGATGATTTCACTGTCTTTCACGCTATCACTTCCTTTCACTCTAACAATCGTATTTTACAATAAGATATTACAAAAAAGGGTGCTATATAAGCACCTTTTTTAAAATCCCATATCCTTTAGCCCTGCTACGAGCTGTATATAAAATTCTCTCACGTCAAAGCCCTTAATATCCTCGCGGTTTAGATCTATCATATCCGCGTGGGTTATACCGCGCCTGCCCTTAGGATAAAGCGGCGTAAAGCTTTCTCCCCACTTAGCCGAGTCAAGCGCGACAAGACCGTCGTTGTCCCCGTCGTATTTTTTAACTATCGGGTAGGAGATATTGATGGGAAACCTCCCGCCGCGCGAGTTTTTAGCGACCGAGCCGACGCTCTGATAATATACGCCCTCTGCGTTGGGCGCTATTTCATTCAGCCGCGCGCAGCTTGTGTTAGTAAGGTCTCCGACAGCCGCCAAAAAGTCGGGGTCGGGGTCGCCGAGCTTTCCGAATGCAAAATTATATGTACCGCTCACTGTGTTAGTAAGCTTGTCCCCCGCCGCTCCGAGCAGATGTTCGGCGAAAATACAGCCTCTGTGCGGGGTGTTTATCGTGGTCAGCGACGCGACGTATTTTGCGCTGCCGAGCAGGCTTATCGCATAGCGCGAATCCAGCCCGCCCTTAGAATGGGCGATAATATTAAGCTTATCGCAGCCCGTATCGGTCACTATGCTCTCAATGCGGCGGGCAAGCTCTTTTGCAGTGTTTTCGACCGAGGCGGCGGACTGCTGCTCGCCGTAGTATATCACCGCGCCGTTTTTCTGCAATGCGGCGGGTATCCTGCCCCAATAATTGAGCAGCTTGCTGTCGCGGAAGAATACCCCGTGTACAAGCAGAATAGGATACTTTGTCGCGCATATCTTTTGGTCGGCGCGCTTGTTATCAAGCTCGGCGCGGTATATCTCAAAGCGGCTCTCGCTCTTAACCTTGCGATAGATTATAAGCAGCATAACAAGATTAGCTATCGGGACAAATCCGAATACTACCCCGAGTACCCTAAGCCTTATGCCGAGCTGGACCGAGGTGCAATAGACGCGTATCATTCCGTTCCAGAATATCACTGCCTCGCCGGCTATCAATAGCACACAATATACTATAAATCCGAATATCTCGAACCTGCCCGCCAATAATTCCATCACAGCCCATACCATAACGGGAATAGACAGGCAACAGCTGATAAAGAAAACGAGCAGCAGCTCCGCCCCGCCGTCAAGCACCCTAAGCCTGAACGCGGGGTATTTTCCCAAGACGGGGAAAACATTAAACAGTATCAGATACGCCGTGATAAAAAAGTACGCGACTATCCAAATAATCGGCTTTGCGCCGCACTGCCACAACAGCGGCGAGGCATTTACCGCAAAGGTCACAAGCAATATATTTATCAGCCTGTAAAATAATTTCATATCATTTCCTCACTTAAATATATATCAGCGGCTGAATAAACAGCGCAAACAAAAGCAGCAATATCAGCATACCGAAATTGACGAGCGAAAAGATAAGCAGATAGCGCTTTGCGTCGGAGCTCTCGCTCTTAGAATAAAATTGATAGGAGATAAGACTTGCGAGAGACGCTATCGGCGTGCCCATACCGCCGATATTTACGCCGAGCAACAAAGCGTTAGCGTTAGTAGTAAAGCCCGACAGCATAACAGCCGCGGGGACATTGCTTATACACTGCGACAAAAGCGCCGAGGTGATAAGCTCTCTTCCCTGCATTACCGCCGCGAAAAAGTCGCGTATAAGCTCTATGCGCGCGATATTTCCCACAAACACAAAAAAGCATACAAATGTAGCTAGCAGCGCATAATCCGCCTTTAAAAACAGTCGGCGGTCGAAAATCAGCGTCAGCGCCGCCACAACAGCAAGGCATACAAGGTCGGGTATAATGCGAAGCACGGTAAGTATGCACAGTATAAACATCACCGCAAACACCAACAGCTTTATTTTAGGTATAGGGTGCTTTTCGGACGGCGCGACCTCGCATTTGCCCTTAAGGACAATAAAGCAGAGCAGAAATAACAGCAGATAGCTAATTATCCCGAGCGGGAGCATAAGGGAGATAAACCGTATCGGGTCAAGGTTGTACTGCGCGTATATGTATAAATTCTGCGGGTTTCCTATCGGGGTAAGCATACTGCCGAGATTAGCGGCGGCGGTCTCTATTACGATTATCCAAATCAGGCTCTTAGCGTCGTTTATTTTAGAAAAGAGGAGCAATGTCAGCGGGACAAAGGTAAGCAGCGCGACGTCGTTAGTCACCAGCATAGAGGAGAAAAAGCATACCGTCATTAGCAGCAGCCCGAGCCGCCGAATACTGCCCGCCTTTTTGAGCAGTACCCGTGTCAGCGCCTCGAATACGCCTATACCGCGAAAGCCCGCGACCGCTATCATAAGGCAAAAAAGTTGTATAAGCACCGCGCGGTTGCAGTATCCGAGATATTGCTCGTCGGGCGGAATAAGCAGCATAGAAACAAGCGCCGCGATAAAAGCAACTATCAGCACCGGCTGACCCTTGCAACAACGCAGTACCCTGCCCAAATTATCATCTCCTCAAAATATATTTTTTAATCCCGTGAGGTCATCTATAGTATAATCGGCTTCGTATTCTTCAGATACGGGGTGACGATAAATCGAGAACCCTTACCGTACCCAAACTGTTTTCATTCCTAATTTTTTAGCGGGGAAAATGTCGTTGTCGGGGCGGTCGCCGACCATAGCGGCATTCTGCGGACGGCACCCCGCCATTGCGAGAGCGGCATTAAAAATCTTGGTATCGGGCTATCCGTGCCCGCGATAGCGTCTTTAATTCTGTGCTCGTACGCTTTGGTCTCGTCGACAAGCGTAGTGCCGACGTCAAAAAATATCCACTGTATCTTTTCGGTCATAAAACAACCTTTTTATGAACAAATATATCCTTAAAGCGGAAAATACCGTCGAAGTAAGCCCCGCAAGATTTATCCCCTGCCGAAGGCAGGGGATAAATTATTCGGCTTATCGCTTATTTCTCACTTTTTGAAGATAGGAATTTGTAAACTATTGCCGCAAGCGCGCCGCCTACGAGCGGAGCGACGATAAATACCCACACGTTAGTAAGCGCGTCGCCGCCTACGAATAAAGCGGGACCGAAGCTGCGCGCGGGGTTTACGGATGTGCCGGTAAAATGTATGCCGAAGATATGAACGAGCGTCAGCGAAAGGCCTATCACAAGACCGGTGACGGCGGTATTCTCGGTCTTAGAGGTAACGCCGAGTATAGCGATAACAAATACGAACGTAAGAATTACTTCGATAAGGATAGAAAGCCAGATATCGCCGTTGTAAAGGGCGTTAGCGCCGAGCCCCGACTCTTTGCCGAGTATAGCCATAAGAACGGCGGCGCCCGCGATAGCGCCAAGGAACTGTGCGACGATATAGCCGACAAAATCCTTTACCGACATTTTGCCGCTTATCAGCATTGCGATAGAAACGGCGGGGTTGATGTGGCAGCCTGAGATATTGCCGATAGAATAAGCCATAGCGACAATCACCAGACCGAAAGCAAGAGCCGTCAGAAGATAACCCGAGCCCGACGGGTCGCAGCCGACAGCCGCGGCAGTTCCGCACGCAAGCAGAACCAGCACGAACGTACCGATAAATTCGGCGACGTATTTTTTGATAGATTCCATAGAAATGACCTCCTGTAGAAGCATATTATGCGGTCTTGAATTAGTTCAAGCCTATAATTATACTACCATATTTATTATAAAATGTCAACTGACCCGCGGAAAAATACAGAAATACGTGCAGACGGCACAATAAGTCAAAAATATCTTTGCTAATATTGACAAAAAGCCGTACGAGGTGTATAATAATAAGGTATGCAATCAAATCAAAACCGTTTTGCGCAAATCGCAGACGCATAGTTGAAAGGAAAGACAATATAAATGAATTTACTGTCAAAAATATTCGGAAATTACTCCGAAAAAGAGATAAAAAGGATAATCCCGCTTAAAGACAAGGTCTTAGAGCTTGAGAGCAGGTACTCCTCTATGACAGACTCCGAGCTCAAAAATCAGACGGCGCTGTTCAGAGAGAGGCTGGACAAGGGCGAGACCCTCGACGACCTTTTGCCCGAGGCATTCGCGGTATGCCGCGAGGCGATGTGGAGAGTTCTCGGCAAGAAGCCTTATCCCGTGCAGATACTCGGCGGAATAATACTCTTTCAAGGGCGTATAGCCGAGATGAGAACGGGCGAAGGCAAGACGTTTGTCGCGGCGCTGCCCTCTTATCTGGTAGCTCTCGGAGGCAAGGGCGTGCATATCGTCACGGTAAACGACTATCTGGCTAAGTACGGCGGAGAGATGATAGGGCGCGTGCATAGATTTTTAGGGCTTACAGTCGGGCTTATACTCCACGATATGACCAACGACCAAAGGCGCAAGTCCTACAACTGCGATATCACCTACGGCACTAATAACGAGTTCGGCTTTGACTATCTGCGTGACAATATGTGCATACGCAAGTCCGACAAGGTGCAGCGCGGGCATAACTTTGCGATAGTCGACGAGGTGGACTCGATACTTATAGACGAGGCGAGAACGCCGCTTATCATCTCAGGTCCGGGCGACAAGTCGACCGACCTTTACGCTAAGGCTGACAGGCTTGCGAGAAGTCTGCGCCCGTTTAAGGTAGTCGAGCTTGACAGCAAGGAGGATCAGGACGCCTATGACGGCGACTATATCATAGACGAGAAAGCTAAGAACGCTACCCTAACCCAGCGCGGCGTTAAAAAGGCCGAGGCGTATTTTGGGGTGGAGAACCTTATGGACGCGGAAAATATGACGCTTTTGCACCACGTAAACCAAGCGATAAAGGCGCAGGGCGTTATGAAGCGCGACGTTGACTATGTAGTCAAGGACGGCGAGATAATCATTGTCGACGAGTTTACGGGACGTTTGATGTTCGGCCGCCGCTTTAACGAGGGACTGCATCAGGCGATAGAGGCTAAGGAGAACGTACAGGTCAAAAACGAGAGCAAGACGCTCGCTACCATTACGTTCCAGAACTTTTTCAGGCTGTACGACAAGCTGTCGGGTATGACGGGTACCGCTATGACCGAGGAAAACGAGTTTAGGGAGATATACTCGCTCGACGTTATCGAAATTCCTACAAATAAGCCCGTTATAAGGATTGACCACGAGGATCAGGTATATAAGAACGAGAACGGCAAATTTACCGCCGTTATAAGGCAGATAGAAGAATGTCACGCAAAGGGTCAGCCCGTGCTTGTAGGTACGGTCACCATAGAAAAGTCCGAGCTGCTCTCCTCCCTGCTTAAGAAAAAGGGCATAAAGCACGAGGTATTAAACGCAAAGAACCACGAGCGCGAGGCTGAGATAGTCGCTCAGGCGGGCAAAAAGGGTGCTGTCACGATAGCCACCAATATGGCGGGACGTGGTACCGATATTATGCTCGGAGGAAACGCGGAATTTTTAGCCAAGGGCAAAATGAGAAAAGAGGGCTTTGAGGAGGATCTTATCAACGAGGCTACGGGCTTTGCGGAGACCACCGACGAGGCTATCCTAAACGCAAGAGAGACCTTTAAAAAGTACAATGAAGAATTTAAGGAGCAGATAGCCAAAGAGGCGGAGGAGGTCCGCGAGGCGGGCGGTCTGTTTATACTCGGCACAGAGCGTCACGAGTCAAGGCGTATCGACAATCAGCTCAGAGGCCGTGCGGGACGTCAGGGCGACCCCGGCGAGAGCCGCTTCTTCATTTCGCTCGAGGACGACCTTATGCGTATGTTCGGCGGCGAGAGAGTACAGTCGATAATGCAGACGCTCGGCATAGACGAGGATATCCCGATAGAAAACAGATTTTTGTCCAGCACGATAGAGTCCTCACAGAAAAAGGTCGAGGGCAGGAACTTCTCTATCCGTAAAAACGTGCTCGATTATGACGACGTTATGTCTCAGCAGCGTATGACGATATATACACAGCGCTCTAAGGTGCTCGACGGCGAGGACGTAAGCGAGTACATCAAGAGCATGATAGACGAGACGATAAACGAGAACGTCAACACCTACTGCTCGGGCGATTATCCCGACAACTGGAACTTTATCGGCTTAAGAGAGCATTTTATGGGTATGCTCACTAAGGAGGATGACTTTAATTATTCTACCGAGGAGCTTAATACCCTTGATAAAAAGGATATAATCAGTATGCTCAAGACCCGCGCCGACGAGCTGTACAAACAGCGCGAGGAAGAATTCGGCTCGGAGCTTATGCGCGAGTTAGAGCGTATATGTATGCTAAAGGTAGTTGATATGAAGTGGATGGATCATATCGACGCTATGGAAGAATTAAAGCGCGGTATCGCGCTAAGAAGTTACGCACAGCGTGACCCTGTCGTAGAGTACAGGATAGAGGGCTTTGCGATGTTTGACGAGATGATAGCCGCGATAAGAGAGGACACCGCGCGGTTAGTCCTCACCGTAAAGGTAAAGGTAGAGGAGCCCCCTCAGCGCGAGCAGGTACTAAAGCCTAATCCCGAAAATGCGGGCGCGAGAACTACCTATAGAAAAGACTCCACCAAAAAGGTGGGCAGAAACGATCCCTGTCCCTGCGGCAGCGGAAAGAAATATAAAAAATGCTGCGGAGCAAATGAGTAAGGGAGAAATAAATGGCTGAAATAAAGGCATTCAACGGACTGCGCTATACAGATAAGGCGGGGGCTATAGACGAATTATGCTGTCCCCCGTATGATATCATAAGCCCCGAGGAGCGCGCGGGCTATGTGTCAAAGAACAGGCACAATATCGTGCGGCTCGAGCTGCCGAGGTCGTCCTCCGACGACACAGCGGAGGCGTACGAAAAGGCCGCCGCGCATTTAAACAAGTGGCTCGACGAGGGCTTGCTAAAATGCGACAGCAAGCCCGGGATATATATCTACGAGATGGGCTTTGAGCTAAACGGGCAGGCTCACTCGGTAAAGGGCTTTGTGTCGCTGGTAAAGCTCGAGGAATTTTCTAAGGGCGTTATCCTCCCCCACGAGGAGACCCTCTCAAAAGCCAAGGCGGACAGGTTTGATTTAATGTGCGCAACAGGCTGCAATTTCAGCCAGATATACTCCTTGTACGACGACGAGGACGGCAATGTATTCGGCATAGTCGAGAGTGCCTCTAAGGGGCAGCCCGACAGCTGCTTTACCGACGAAAACAATATCACCCATAAGCTGTGGTGCGTATATGACGAGGACACGATAAGCGCGCTTATAAATGCAATGCGCGACAAAAAGCTATATATAGCGGACGGACACCACCGCTATGAGACGGCGCTGAAATATAAGCAGCACCTCGCCGAGGTACAGCCCGACAACATAGGCAGCTCAGAATACGTGACGATGATGCTAGTTGATATGGAGAACAAAGGGCTGACGGTGTTCCCCACCCACAGGATAGTGAGAGGGCTCGACAGCTTTGACTATAATGATGTAGTAGAAAAATGCCGCGAGTACTTTGAGATAACCCCATACCTCAACCGCGAAAAGGGCGAGATAGGTCTTGAAAAGGCGTACAGCGAGAATAAAAAGGCGTTCGTGCTTTTCACCGGCGACAACAATTATACTCTTATGGTGCTAAAGGACGCCGAAATTATGGAAAAGCTGCTGCCCGATGCGAGCAGGTCGCTAAGAGAGCTTGACGTTAGCGTGCTGCACACATTGGTATTAGAACGGATATTTGGCATAGACAAAGAGAATATGGCCGGACAGAAAAATCTCACCTATACCCGCAGTGCGGATAAGGCTATTTCCGAGGTCGACGGGCAAAGGGCAAATTGCTGCTTTTTGCTGAACCCCACGCATATCAGCGAGATAAGGGACGTGGCTCTCGCGGGAGAAAAAATGCCGCAAAAGTCCACCTACTTTTACCCTAAGCTGACAACGGGACTGGTAATGAACAAAATATATTAAGATAACGGAGAATACTTATGCTTGCGCGAGAATGTAAAAAAGAGCTTACCGAACACATAATCCCCTTTTGGGATAAGCTTGTCGATGAAGAAAACGGCGGCTTTTACGGATATGTAGGTCACGATTTAGCCGTGGACAAAAACGCCGACAAGGGCGTTATACTCCACTCAAGGATACTGTGGTTTTACTCAAACTGCTTTATTGTGCTGAAAAATCCCGAATACCTTAAAAAAGCTAAGCACGCCTATGATTTTCTTGTGAAAAACTGCGTGGACAGGCAAAACGGCGGCGTGTACTGGATGGTGACCGCCGACGGCAAGGTATCCGACGGTATGAAGCATACATACTGTCAGGCGTTTTTCATATACGCACTGTCGAGCTATTATGACGCGTCTAAGGACGAGGACGCGCTTATACTTGCAAAGCAGGTCTACGACACGGTAGAGCAAAAATGCCGCGACGAGGTCGCGTATCAAGAGGCGTTTACGTCTGATTGGCAGCTAATGGAAAACGACGCGCTGTCCGAAAACGGGCTTATGGCGGATAAGACGATGAACACCACCCTGCACCTTATCGAGGCGTACACCGAGCTGTACCGCGTATCTAATGACAAAAACGTTCTGCGCTCGCTGTATTTTCTTATGGACATAATGCAAAATAAGATATACGACGAAAAGGGCGGAAAGCTGATGGTATTCTTTGACAAGCAGCTTAACGAGATAGGCGATATTTATTCGTACGGACACGACATCGAGGCGACGTGGCTTATGGACAGAGCCTGCGACGTTATCGGCGACGAGCACCTGACTAAGCGCGTAAGAGCCATGAATAAGGTCATTGTCGCAAATATCGCAAGCCGCGCCTTTATAAACGGCAGGCTCAATAACGAGGTAGAAAAGGGCGTTGTAAACACCCTGCATATATGGTGGGTACAGGCCGAGGGCGTTGTGGGCTTTTATAACGCGTATCAGCGCTATGGCGACGCGGAGTATCTTGATATAGCGCGCAGCCTTTGGGAATACATAAAGGCGCATATCATAGATAAGCGCGAGGGCGGCGAATGGTACTCGCAGCTATTCGACAACGAGCAGCCCGACACATCTAAGCCCACCGTTGACCCGTGGAAATGCCCCTATCACAACGGACGTATGTGCCTTGAGATAATATCCCGCGCATAAAGCACCCCTTACGGCGAAAGGATCACCCATGAAAATCAAAAGTGCAAAGATCATAACGGCAGGTATAACGGCAGCCTTGGCTATATCCCTCGCAGGCTGCTCACCGAGCGTAGAGGACGAGATAATTAAGCCCGAGTTCGGCGAGACAAAGCTGTCCTATAACACCGCGACGGTGGAGTATATGACGATACAGACCGAGGAAAAAATACCCGCTAAGTTGGCTTTTGCCGAGACCACCGAGTTTAAAGCGCCGTTTGACACTAAAATAAAAAAGATAAACACTTCTAAAAACAAGTTTGTCAAAAAGGGCGACGTGCTTTTTGAGCTCGACACCACCGACCTTGATTTTCAGATAAGCGAGCAGACGATAAAGGTCGCGCAAAGCTCTAACAGCATAGATAAGGAATATGCGCAGATAGAGCTTGACAAGCTTAAAGCCGAGCGCGAAAAGGCGAGCATAGTCGCGCCCTATGACGGAATAGTGAACAATTGCAGCTTTTTGCAGGAGGGCAACGCCGTAAAGGCGGACGACACTCTGTGCTCGGTATCGGTGCCGAGCTCGGTATATGTGTACAATAACAGCGGCGGCGGTAAAAATCTGCGCTTTAATATGGACGTTAAGCTTAAGATAAATAATGTCGATTACAGCGGCACGGTCATAGCCGCCCCCGACACCGCCCCCGACGACGCTAAGACCGCTACCCTTAATTTTTCGGCGGTAAAGCTTACGGACGAGGACCTGGACAAATTTTTAAATGAAGAAAACGGCGCGGTCGACGCCGAGTCGGGCTGGGCTACTATTTTTGCGGTCACCGTCAAGAGGACGAACGTGCTCGCGGTTCCCGCAAGCGCGATAAAGTCCGAGATAGCGTCTAATTATTGCAGCATACTCAGAGGCGAGGAAAAATACGATATGCCCGTCGAGATAGGCGTTACCGCGGGTGATTATACCGAGATAATCAGCGGCATAAACGAGGGCGACGTGGTGATACTTTCCGACGGAAAGTCAAACACCGCTAATAAAAATAATAACAACAACAACAACAATAACGGCGGCGGAAACAACGACCGAGGAGATTGGCAGGACAGACCTCAGGAAAAGCCGCAGGAATAAAATTTAAGATAATAATACTAAACGGCGAGAGCGATTTAATTTGCTTTCGCCGTTTTTTTGAGCCCCCTTTAACAAATTTACCTCTATTACATATATTAAACAAAACGGAGGGCTGAAAATGGACAAATCGGAAATAAGAGTGACCCTGGTCGGCAACCCAAATGTTGGCAAAAGCACTGTTTTCAACGCCCTTACGGGGCTAAAGCAGCACACCGGCAACTGGGCGGGAAAAACCGTCAGCAACGCACAGGGCGAATACATAAGAAACAATAAGAAAATAACGATATTCGATCTTCCGGGGACGTACTCGCTAATGGCGCACTCGGAGGAGGAGCGCGCGGCGCGCAGCTTTATCGCCTTTGAAAAGACCGACGTTACGGTGGTGGTGTGCGACGCGTCCTGCCTTGAACGTAACCTCATACTCGCACTGCAAACAATGGAGGCAGTGCCTAACGTGGTGCTGTGCGTCAATCTTATCGACGAGGCGGAAAAAAAGAATATAGCCGTCGACGTCGACAAGCTGAGAGACAATCTCGGCATACCCGTGATAAAGACCGCCGCCCGCAGCAAAAAGGGTCTTGACAAGCTGTCGGACGCGATAGAATACGCCGCCGAGCACCCGCGGGAAGAATGCTATAGGCTTACATATACCGCCGAGATAGAAAACGCCGTTAAGGCGGTCTCCCCCATTGCCGAGAAGTATTTTGGTAAAATTTTACCGCAAAGGTTCGCCGCGCTGAGGCTTATTGAAAATAACACCGAATTTGTAGCCGAAATGTGCGAAAGCGCGGGGCTCAGCGACACACAAAAAGCGTCATTATTTGCCGAAATAAAAGACGCTCTTGATAACAATGATATTAATATAGAAAAAGCGGAGGATAAAATATCCTCCTGCGCCGTATTAAACGCCGAGTCGGTGTGCTGTGAGTCGGTGATGGAAAAAAGCAGCCGCAAGACCCGCCGCGACAGGAAGATAGACCGCATACTAACGGGAAAATTCACCGCCGCGCCTATTATGCTGCTTATGCTGACGGTGATATTATGGATAACGGTAACGGGCGCAAATTATCCCTCAGAGCTGCTGTCTGATATGTTCAACTTTTTGGAAGATAAGCTTGCGGAGTTCTTCTCCTATGTCGGTATGCCCGTATTTATAAATAATATGCTGACGCAGGGAGTATTTAGGGTGCTCGCGTGGGTGGTGGCGGTAATGCTGCCGCCTATGGCTATATTTTTCCCGCTGTTTACATTGCTCGAGGATTTCGGCGTGTTGCCGAGGATAGCCTTTAACCTTGATAAATTTTTCCAAAAGGCGGGAGCGTGCGGAAAGCAGGCGCTGAGTATGTGTATGAGCCTCGGCTGCAACGCCTGCGGGGTCACGGGGGCGAGGATAATCGACAGCAGCCGCGAAAGGCTGATAGCGATAATAACCGCGTCTATGGTCCCCTGCAACGGCAAATTTCCCACAATAATAAGCCTAATGACAATATTCATAATAGGCACGGGCGCGGGGATAATGCAAAACGCCGCGTCGGCGCTCGGGCTCGCGCTGGTACTTACGCTCGGGATAGCCGTCACCCTGCTGTGCGCTAAGCTGCTTAACGCCACACTGCTTAAGGGCGAGCCGTCGTCCTTTATGCTCGAGCTGCCCTCATACCGCCGCCCGCAGATAGGAAAGGTGATAGTGCGCTCTTTCTTGGACAGGACGCTGTTTGTACTGGGCAGAGCGGTGACGGTCGCCGCGCCTGCGGGGCTGATAATCTGGATAACGGCGAACGTGAGCGTAAACGGCGCTTCACTGCTCGATATATGCACGGGATTTTTTGACCCCGTGGGCAGGGCTATGGGGATGGACGGGGTGATACTGTTTGCGTTTATACTCGGCTTTCCCGCCAACGAGACGGTAATACCTATCATAATAATGGCGTACTCCGCCTCGGGGGCGCTGTCGGATATGGGGACGGCGCAGCTGGCGCAGCTTTTATCCGCTAACGGCTGGACGACGATAACGGCGATATGCGTGATAATATTCTCGCTGTTTCACTTTCCCTGCTCGACTACCTGTCTTACTATCTATAAAGAGACCCACAGCATAAAATGGACGGCAGTCTCAGCTATACTGCCGACTGCCGTTGGAGTAATATTATGCTTATTGATAAACGCCGCGGGGCAGCTTTTTATCTAGATCAAAAGCCGAAATAATCGGGTCCCGTCGAGCCCTCGACTATGGCGTACCCCACGATAGGGCCTATCTCATTTACATTATCAGCCTCAAACACGGTGCCGTATTTCTCGCTTGTAGATACGTCGAAATACTTTCCCTCGTTGGTCTGCTTAATGATAGCGCCGTTGGAAAGGTAGATCTTATTGTCCGCCTCTCTTACAGCCTTGAAATATTCCCCGTCAAATTCCGTAACCTCTTTGTTAAAAGGGTTGTTTACGAACAACATAGCAATTTCTCCTTTTCAGCTAATATTTTATGTGCGTGGCACAAAATCGTCAAATTCTTTAAGCGTGCGGACGGTCCTTGCAAGCGGCAGTCCGACAACGTTATAATAATCGCCGCTTATCCCCTTAACAAGGATAAAGCCCTTTTCCTGTATGCCGTACGCTCCCGCCTTGTCCATAGGCTCGCCCGTCGCGATATATTCGTCTATCTCGCCGTCCGAGAGGGGGTAAAATGTAACGTCGGTCTTTTCGTAAAAGCTGCGCTCTTTTCCCCCGCCTAAAATACATACTCCGGTATAGACGCTGTGGACATTATCCGAGAGCATACGCAGCATTCGCTTTGCATCGGCAGCGTCCTTTGGCTTTCCGAGGATATTGCCGTCAAAGTATACAACAGTATCCGCGCCGATAACAATGTCTGAGGGGTATTTTGCGCTAATCTCTTTAGCCTTTGCTCTTGCAAGAGATAAGACGACCTGCTCGGGAGAGAGCGACATATCCGCCTTTTCTTCCGATAATGCGGGGACGGAGATAAAGTCCAGCCCCGCAAGCTTTAATAATTCGATACGGCGCGGCGACTTACTTGCTAATATCAGCATCTTTTTTATCGTATTTGTCGCCGTATATCTCGCGATAATTTTCTATGCACTCGGCGATTATCTGCACCGCCATCTTCTGACCCATGACCTCGTTTACCGCGGTATCCTTGCCCTCTAGCTGCTTGTACACCCTGAAAAAGTGCTGCATCTCCTCAAAAATATGGCTCGGCAGTCCCTCTATGCTGCGGTAAGAATTGTAATTGGGATCCTCAAAGGGTATAGCGATAATCTTCTGATCCATATGGCCGTTATCCATCATATTTATAACTCCGATAGGATAGCAGTCTACCAGCACGAGGGGTACGAGCGGCTCGTTGCACAGTACCAGCACATCGAGCGGGTCGCCGTCGTCGGCAAGGGTCTTAGGTATAAAGCCGTAATTCGCGGGATAATGCGTAGAGGTATACAGTATCCTGTCAAGGATAAGCATACCGCTCTTTTTATCCAGCTCGTACTTGCACTTTCCGCCCTTGGCTATCTCTATCACCGCGAGAAAATCCGTGGGCGTAACCCTCGAGCTGTCTATGTCATGCCATACATTACTACTCATAATTGACCTCATTCGACGGTATGTAATATTTCCGCCGCTTTCTTTAAGCTATGTTAATTATACAATATCTATTGTAAAATTTCAAGAGAAATAATAAAAAATATTTAAATATTTAATTTCTCTTAATAAAAGCCGCCGTCTATGCCCAGCGTCTGCCCCGTGACATACTCCGCCTCGGCGAGAAATCTTATGCACCGCGCGGTTTCTTCTGCTGTGCCCTGTCTGCCGAGCGGTATCTCACGCTCAAGCTCGCGCAGTTCTTCCACGGTCAGCACGTTGTTATTCATAGGACTGTCTATTACTCCGGGCGCGGCGCAGTTTACGCGTATGCCGCTCGGGGCGAGCTCTTTTGCCAGCGCCTTAGTAAAGCCTATCACCCCCGCCTTAGCGGTGGAATAGTGCACCTCGCAGGCGGCCCCGTGCACTCCCCATACCGAGGATACGTTTACTATGCTCCCCTTTTTTCTGCCTATCATATGCGGGACGACACACTGAGTGACGTTGAACATCCCGGTGAGATTAGCGTCGAGCATATTGTACCAGTCTGTCTCGGTTATATCGGTAAACAGCTTTATCTGCGAGATACCGACATTATTTATGAGAATATCCGCCGTGGAAAAATATGACAGTATATCCGATACGGCCCGCTTTGCCTCGGGGCGGGAGGTTATATCAGCCTTATAGCACTTACAGCCGTATGCTTTTTCCAGCGCGGCGGCTTTATCGTCGGAGCTTTTATAAATTACCGCCACGTCGTTATCGGCCGCAAACTCTTTTACAAGCGCGCTGCCTATCGTGCCCGTTCCGCCCGTGATGATTACCGCCATAATTCCTCCTATTATACGGATATGATAAGCTTCTCGCCGTCGGAATCGATATTTATCGAAGAGACGTTGCCGTCCGCGCTGACAATAAGGTCGGCTATCTTATCCTCGACCTCCTTGCGGATTATCCTGCGGACGTCTCTGCCGCCGTATTTTCCGCCAAACGCCTTTTTACCGATATACTGATATGCCGCCTCTTTTACGTCGAGGGTTATATCCTTTTCGCTTAGCGGCTCTCTCATCTCGTTTATCATAAGCCTTGCTATATCGCAGTAGGACTTTTCGTCTAAGGGGGAGAATACCACTATCTCGTCTATACGGCTGATAAACTCGGGGCGCAGGAACTCGTTCAGCGCTTTCATAGCCTTTTCTTTAGAAATATCCGCCTCGGTCTTGGCAAAGCCCATACCGTTTGACTTTATCGAAGAGCCCGCGTTTGAGGTCATAGCTATGACGGTATGCTCAAAGCTTACCGTTCTGCCGTGAGCGTCGTTGACCTTGCCCTCGTCAAGTATCTGCAAGAGGATATTCAGCACGTCGGGGTGCGCCTTTTCTATCTCGTCAAAAAGGATCACCGAGTACGGCTTTCTGCGCACCTTTTCGGTAAGCTGCCCCGCCTCGTCGTATCCGACATATCCGGGAGGCGAGCCGATAATGCGCGACACGCTGTGCTTTTCCATAAACTCGGACATATCAAGCCTTATCAGCGGGTCAACCGTATCAAACAGCTCGGTAGCGAGCACCTTTACAAGCTCGGTCTTTCCTACGCCCGTAGGTCCTACAAATATAAACGACGCGGGACGCCTGCGCGCGGACAGCTGCACTCTTGTGCGCTTTATCGCCCTTGCCACAAGCTCGCAGGCCTCGTCCTGACCTACTATCCTGCTTTTAAGGGCCTCCTCAAGCTTTGCTATCTTGATATACTCGGTCTCCATTATCTTGCTTGCGGGGATACCCGTCCACAGCTCTATGACCTTGCACACATCCTGCACGGATACGTTTATCTTCTCTATCTTGGGCTGTAGCTCGGCTATCAGCTCATTATTCTTGGCAACGCGCGTCTTTATCTCCGCTATTTGCTGATAATTTACGTTCTCGGTATCGGAGGAGAGCTCGCCCTCCTCGCTCTCGAGCTTTTTATTCTCTTTTTTAAGCTTCTCGTACTGAGTGAGGTCGTCGCTGTTTATGCTCGCGCAGGCGGCGGACTCGTCGAGCAGGTCTATCGCCTTATCGGGGAGAAAACGGTCGGTGATATACCTCTCGCTAAGCACCGCGCAGCTCTTTAACACCTCGTCGCTGATGTGTATATGGTGGTGGGTCTCGTAGTAGGATTTTATCCCCTTTAGCAGCTCGACGGTCTCGTCTATCGTCGGCTCGTTTACCGTGACGGGCTGAAAACGCCTTTCGAGTGCGGCGTCCTTTTCGATATACTTTCTGTATTCGTCAAAAGTGGTCGCGCCTATGACCTGCATCTCGCCCCTTGACAGCGCGGGCTTGAATATATTAGCGGCGTTCATTGTCCCCTCAGAGTCGCCCGTGCCGACAAGATTGTGCACCTCGTCGATAAAGAGGATTATATTACCCGCCGTCTTTATCTCGTCTATCAGGGACTTTGCCCTGCTCTCAAACTGACCTCTGAACTGCGTGCCCGCAACGAGCGCGGTAAGGTCGAGCAGATACAGCTCCTTATCCTGAAGTCTGAACGGCACGTCGCCGCTCGCTATCTTCTGGGCTATGCCCTCGGCAATAGCGGTCTTGCCTACGCCCGGCTCACCGATTATGCAGGGGTTGTTTTTGGTGCGGCGCGAAAGTATCTGCGTTACGCGGTATATTTCCTTATCCCTGCCGATTATGCGGTCAAGCTCGCCGCGCCGCGCCTTATCGGTAAGACAGGTGCAGTAGGTGTCAAGAAAGCGGTGCTTCTTGTCGTCCTTCTTTTTGCGCTTTTTGCCGTCGTCCTTTTGAGTTTCTTTAGGGCGGTCGGAGGATATGCCGTCGCTCTCGTTTTTCGGCTGACCGAATATCCGCTGAAACATAGAGGGCATTGTCCCCGCCCCGCCGGGAGAAAACTTGTCGTCCGCGTCGGCCGCGTCGTCGTCCTCTTCCTCGCTATCGTCGCCGAAAAGCAGCTTGTAGCTTTCTTCGAGGTCCTCCTCGCTAAGACCCATCTGCTTGATATAGTCGTTTACCTGCGGCACGCCAAGCTCTTTTGCGCAGATAAGGCACAGGCCCTCGTCGCGCTTTTCATTTCCGTTGAGGGTGGAAATAAACACCACGGCGGGTCTTTTTTTGCATCTTGAACACATCATAAACAATCACCTGTCTTGTACTAAAATTTTATGCTAAAAAGTCTAAAAATCTAAAGTTATATACCCAGCTGAACGCGTAAGACTCGTTTATCGTCATTTCGTTCAAAAACACAAGGGAGTTATCGGTAAGCGTCACGGTCAGATGCAGCGCGATAACTATAATGAATATAACTATTACGCCCTCTAATATTCCCATTACGCCGCCGAGCACCTCGTTGAATTTGCCGATGAGCGGCAGCTTATTGATAATAGAAGTCCCCTTTATTATCAATGTAAGCACTATCATTATTATAACAAATAACAATACAAAAATCAATGTTCTTATCGGAACTAACAGCATGGGCTTTATTACCCCGTCGAGTATCGACTTTCCGGGATTGCCGTTTGCGTTAGCTATACTGATAACAACGTCGCGTATCATAGTATTGTCCATCTGCTGAAGAGATTTAGCCGATACAACATCAACGGGCAATGCTTCGTTTATATCGTCGACTATCTTTGATATATCGTCAAACATCTCCGAGTCCTTTATCTTTGCGGAAACGACCTCCGCCATGACAAGATCTTCGATATTGTTATCTTTAAGGTCGCTCTGCAATATCTGCACAGTGCCGATATCAAGATTAGACAAATTCTGCGAGGTGTCAAATCCGAGCATACTAAGGTCTACATTGCTAAGTCCCGTCTTTGTCATATCCACGTCGTCAAGCGTGATAGTTATCTTTCCCGCTGCGTCGGGGGTGAGCTTAAGCTGATCTATCGGCTTTCCTCCGACGGTAGCCTTAGACATATCTATCTTTCCTATCTGAACGACAAAGTTATCGCCGAAAGCGTCGTTTACGGTGTCGGTAATAGTATTCTCGAGAGGCTCGCTGACAAATTTATCATATATAAGTGTAGAAAGCCCGTCGCTTATGTAAAGCGACGCGATAAACGCCGCCGCGAGCGCGATAAGACTGAGCAGCATACGGATAAACCCCCGCTTTACGCCCAAAAACAGCATACCTATAAGCACCGCCGCAAGCAGCACATCATAAAACCAGAAAAATATCGTACCCATAAAATTCCTTTCTTTTTATCACAGATTAGCTTTTTCTATCTTGTCAAAGCCCATCATAAGATACAATGAGCCCGCCCTTATCAGCGTCGAAAAGTCCTCCTCGAGCCGCGCCTTAGACAGCTCATTGAGCTTAAGATCAAGTCGGATGATATCCCGCCCGCTCAATATGCACAGCTCGTTTCCCGTTATGACGGTGTCGTATATCGTGTCATAACCGTTTAACTGTGCGTTTACCGTGCAGGTCTTGTCGAGGGAGATGAGCGTCTTTCCTTCGCCTGTATAATAGTCGAGGAGCAGTATGTCGGCATTCTCTCCTATATTGACGTCCACAAGCTCGCCGTTGTAATTATACCTGCCCGTCTCCTTGCCGCTCTCGGGGTCAATGCTGTAAAGCGCGTTGTCCGCCGCTATGGTGACCGCCCCTCCCGAGCAGTCGAGGGCATACGGTATGCCGTCGCTTATCGTGTACTTCCACAGCTCGCCGTCCTCGGTGCTTATGTCATACTTTACGGTATCGGTGACGATATCGCCGCTGTCAGACCTTACTACGGTGAGATAAAGATATTTTCCGCCGTCGGAAAAGTCCGCCTGCATAACGCTCTCGTCGATAAACTTTCTTGTGTACAGCCACTTTCCGTTATCGTCGTATACGTATACGACGTTAGAATAACGTCCGCCCGAGGTGATAACGGCTATCCTGCCGTCCTCGCCTATATACGCCGAGGATATCACCTCGTCGTCGACAGTAAGCTTAAAAATATTGCTGTCGTTGTCGTAGAGTGCAAAATCGTGTCCGCCTCTGTCATATATCAGCACCCGCCTGTCATTAGACGCTCCGCAGGGGTCTACATAGCCGTGCTGCTCGGCAAGGCTCTGCCCACCCGCGTTATTATATGCGTAAATATATGTATCGGTAATAAGCGCATAATTATCCCCCATAGCAAGCAGCTCGTACTCTGAGCTGCCCGGCAGCCTGACGGGATATCCCCCGCCCTGCACATTAGACGAGCTAAAGCCCGAGAAAATACCTTTAAACGGCTTTATTATCTCATCTCTGAATATAAACGCACACACTCCTAAAGCGACAACTACGGCAAGTATAACGACGGTCTTAATTATCTTAAATTTCTTCTTCTTCTTGCGATATGCCGTCATATCGTTTATGCTGTCGTTTTGCTCGGGTGTATTATCGGGCACCTTCATTTAATATTCCCTCTTTCGGTAGTACACTTCGTCGAGATAAAGTCCGCAGGCGGGCAAGGTTTTCCCCGCCTTTTCGCGGTCGCCTGTATCAAGCGCGCAGACTATATCCTCTTTTGTTCTTTTTCCTTCGCTTATATATATCAGCGTGCCGACGATTATCCTTACCATATTGTGTAAAAATCCGTCGCCGCTTATCTTGATGTCGGTGATATTGTCCGACTGCTCTACGCTTATGTCAAACACGGTGCGCACGGTGGTCTTTACGAGCTTTAGCGACTCGGCCCTGCAAAACGCCGCAAAGTCGTGCCGTCCGACAAGTAACTCAGCAGCCTCGCGCATACTCTTAATATCGAGCGTATACGGATAATGCAATGCCGTGTCGCGGTAAAATACATCTCTTACCTCAGAGGTATATATCCTGTACAGGTACCGCTTTCCCTCGCAGCAGTAGCGCGCGTGAAAATCAAGCGGAGCCTCCTCGCAGGCGAGTATCGCTATGTCCTCGGGAAGCAAGGCGTTCATTGCCCGTATAAAGCCCTCGCAGGGTATGGCGCTATCGGTCTTAAAATTAAAGACGAACTGCCTTGCGTGCACCCCCGCGTCGGTGCGCGAACAGCCGATTATCGCGACGTCCTCGCCGAGCAGCCTCGACGCGGTCTCCTCAACGACCTGCTGTATCGTTATGCCGTTATCCTGCCGCTGAAAGCCGTGATACGCCGCGCCGTTGTACGCCATACTTACCGCAAAATTACGCATACATACTCCTTTACGGCATAAAGCTCGGGATAAAATTATTAAGCAGTATCAGCCCGACAAACATAACCGCCACTATCAGCAGCGCTATATAATCCCGCGCCCCCGATTTAAGCTGCTTTAGGCGCGTCCTGCCCTCGCCTCCGCGATAACAGCGGCACTCCATTGCCAGTGCGAGCTCGTTAGCCCGCTTAAACGCCGATACGAACAGCGGTATCATAACGGGTACCAGCGCCTTAGCCTTTTTTATCAGCCCGCCCGTGTCAAGCTCGGCGCCCCGCGCCTTTTGCGCCGACATTATCTTATCGGTCTCCTCGATAAGCGTGGGGATAAATCTCAGCGCTATCGTCATCATCATAGCAAGCTCGTGCACCGGAAAGTGCAGCTTTTTCAGCGGAGAGAGCAGCCTTTCTATCGCGTCGGTAAGCGCTATCGGCGAGGTCGTATATGTCAGCAGCGACATACCTATGATAAGGAACATTATCCTAACCGCCATAAATATCGAGGTGCTTACGCCCTCATAATATATGGAGATAAAGCCCCACTGTACTAACGGTTCACCCTCGCCCTTTATAAAGAAGAGATTGAGTATACAGGTTATCGCTATCAGCGGAAGTATCGGTCTTAGGCTCTTGAATATGAGCTTCAGCCCTACTCCCGAAAGGATATAGACTAATATCATAAATAATCCTGCCAACGCCAGCCCGTAAAAATTAGAGGTGACGAACAGCATTACGACATACGCTATATCGAGTATTATCTTAAATCGGCTGTCCAGCCGATGTATTATCGAGTTGCCGGGAAAAAACTGCCCGATAGTTATATCTTTAAGCATTATTCTTGTTTTCCTTGTACTCCAAGATCCTCTGCTTTGCGCGTTCTACGGTGTATATATCCGTGCCGAGGTCTATGCCCTTTGCTCTAAGCCTCATCATAACGCGTGTTATCTGCGGCACGTCAAGTCCTATCTTTATTATCTCGTCCTGACGTGAGAAAACCTCGTCGGTAGGCGCATGGCAGAATATTTTTCCTTTGTTCATTACAAGCACCTTTTGTGCGTACTTTACTATATCCTCCATAGAGTGTGATACCAAAAGTATCGTGGTGCCGTTTTGCTTGTGATACTCGCTTATCAGCCCGAGGACGTTTTCGCGCCCTATCGGGTCAAGTCCCGCGGCGGGCTCGTCGAGTATCAGTATCTCGGGTTCCATTGCGATGACCCCCGCAAGGGCTACCCTGCGCTTTTGCCCTCCCGACAGATCAAACGGCGAGCGCTCGAGCAGGCTGTCATCAATACCCATACTCTTTGCGGCAAAGCGGACCCTGCGGTCTATCTCCTCCGCCTTTAGCCCCATATTCTTAGGGCCGTAGGATATGTCCTTATAGACGGTCTCTTCAAAGAGCTGGTACTCCGAATACTGAAACACAAGCCCCGCCTTAAAGCGCACCTGTCTTATATCCGTGTCCTTGCTCCATATATTTTCGCCGTCTACATATACCTCGCCGAGAGTAGGCTTAACAAGGCCGTTTATGTGCTGTATCAGCGTAGACTTGCCGCTGCCCGTATGCCCGATTATGCCGCAGAACTCGCCCTTTTCTACCTCGAGGGTGACGTCGTCCACCGCCACCGACTCAAACGGCGTGCCCGTGCTGTATTTATAGGTTATATTCTTAAGCTCTATAATATTGCTCATAGCTTGCCGTCCTTTGTGAGAAGCGAATAGATATAGTCCGCGCAGTCGTCCTCGCTTAAGATGTCGTCGGGCGCGTCTATCCCCGCCTTTCTCAGCTCATAAAGCAGCTCGGTCGTCTGCGGTACGTCGAGCCCGACCGATTTTAAAAGCTCTACCTGTGCGAATATCCTTTGCGGGATATCGTCGAGGAGTATCTTTCCTTTATCTATAACCACTACCCTGTCTGCCTGAGCCGCCTCTTCCATATAATGGGTGATGAGCACTACGGTTATACCGTGCTCGCGGTTTAGCAGCTTAATGGTATTCATTATCTCTTTTCTGCCCTTTGGGTCGAGCATAGCGGTGGGCTCGTCCATAACTATGCAGCGCGGGCGCATTGCGATAATACCCGCGATAGCCACCCTCTGCTTTTGCCCGCCCGACAGCTGGTGCGGCGAATGCTCGCGGTAGTCGTACATATCCACGGTCTTTAACGCCTCGTCTACCCTACGGCGTATCTCGTCGGGCGGCACGCCTATATTCTCCAGCGCGAAAGCAACGTCCTCCTCGACTATCGTCGCGACTATCTGATTGTCGGGATTTTGGAAAACCATTCCCACCGTCTGGCGAATATCGTATATCTTATCCTCGTCGGTGGTGTCGGTGCCGTCGATAGTCACCCTGCCCTCAGTAGGGAGCAATATGCCGTTAAAGTGCTTAGCGAGGGTGGACTTGCCGCTGCCGTTATGTCCGAGTACGGCGACAAACTGCCCCTCGGGCACGCTAAGCGACACGCCGTCGAGCACGCGGTTCTTACCTATCTCGTTTCCGTCCTCGTCGAGCACGGGATATTCAAATACTATATCCTCAGCGCAAATTATATCGCTCAATTTTTGTCCCTTCCTTTTAGCGATAATTAAAACATTACCGCCGCGGTGCTTCCCGCAGGTACGGCAAGCCCCGTCTGTTCTACTCTGAGTCCTATCTCCTCGGAATTTATCTTTATCTTATATTTTTGTCCTACCGTCATATTTATGAGATACTCCATGACCGACGACGACAAGCCCGTTGTGTAGCTGTTTAGCAGCAAAAACAGCGGCTTATCCGAAAGAACGGCGGTGCACATCTGCATAAGCTCGTATATACAGTCCTCTATCTTCCACATCTCGCCGTTAGTCCCCCGCCCATAGCTCGGCGGGTCGAGTATTATCCCGTCATAGCGGTTTCCTCTCTTTATCTCTCGGCGCAAAAACTTCATCGCGTCGTCGACTATCCATCTTATCGGTCTGTCTGAAAGGCCGCTCAGCGCGGCGTTCTCTCTCGCCCACTCGACCATGCCCTTTACCGCGTCGAGGTGGCAGACCTTTGCCCCCGCCTTAGCGCACTGTAGGGTAGCCCCGCCGGTATAGGCAAAGAGATTTAGCACGTTTATCTGCCTGCCCGCGCCCTTTATCAGCTCGGCGCAAAGGTCCCAGTTTACCGCCTGCTCGGGGAATATGCCCGTATGCTTAAAGCCCGTGGGCTTTACCTTAAATATAAGGCCGTTATACCCTATCGTCCAGCTTTCGGGGAGCTTTTTATTATAGCTCCAGCTGCCGCCGCCGCTCGACGAGCGCTCGTATACCGCGTCGGCGTTATGCCATAAGGGCGAGGGAGAGGGATTTTCCCATATTATCTGCGGGTCGGGTCTGACGAGGATAATATCTCCCCAGCGCTCGAGCCTTTTGCCCGCGGACGTATCGATAAGGCTGTAATCTTTCCAGCCGTCTGCTACTCTCATTAAACCCACCTGTTAATTGCAAAGGCACTGCCTTACTACATCGGATATCTTAGCCGTCCACTCGTCGACCTGCTCGGGTTTTGCCGCCTCGACCATTACTCTGAGCAGCGGCTCTGTGCCGCTCTCGCGCACGAGTATCCTGCCGCTCGACCCGAGGGCTGTCTGCGCCTGCTGAATTATATCGTTTATCTCGGGGGTCTTAGACCAGAGCCCGCGTTTGTCCTCGGTTATAGTGACGTTTTCGAGCTTTTGCGGATAATCGGGTATCTCGCCCGCAAGAGCGCTAAGCGGCTTTTTCGCGTCGTATAGCATTTGCAATACCTGCACGGCGGTGAGCTGTCCGTCGCCCGTCGTCGCGCAGTCAAGAAATATTATATGCCCCGACTGCTCTCCGCCGATATTATAGCCGTGCGCGAGCATTTCTTCAAGGACGTATCTGTCCCCGACCTTAGTGCACACCGTGCCTATGCCGTTATCTTTCATAAAATTATGAAAGCCGAGATTGCTCATGACAGTTACTACGGCGGTATTGTTTCTTAGGGTGTGCTGTTCTTTCATATACCGCGACATCATAGCTATCAGCTTGTCGCCGTCTACCATATTGCCCTTTTCGTCCACCGCAAGACACCTGTCCGCGTCGCCGTCAAAGGCAAAGCCTATATCGCAGCCCTGCTCTGTGATTAGCCTTTTCAGCCCGTCGATATGAGTAGAGCCGCAGTTGTCGTTGATATTAAGCCCGCTCGGCGTATCGTTTATATAAATAAAATCCGCGTCAAACCCGCCGAACAGCTCCTTTGCCGTGGCTGAGGCGCTGCCGTTTGCGCAGTCTATGCCGACGCGCAGCCCCTTAAAGTCGCCCTTTACGGTAGAGCGTATGTGGTCGGTGTAGATCTTCTCCGCGCCGTCTAAGCTCTTTACCCGCCCGACGTCCTTGCCGCTGAAAAGCTTTATTTGCTCGGGGGTATCCAGCACGAGCGCCTCTATCTCGTTTTCTACCGCGTCGGGCAGCTTAAAGCCCGTCGACGAAAACAGCTTTATCCCGTTATATTCTACCGAATTATGCGAGGCGGAGATCATCACTCCCGCGTCGGCCTGATAGTGCTTTACAAGGTATGCCACAGCGGGGGTAGGCACTACGCCGAGCAGCTCTACGTCCGCTCCGACCGAGGTTATCCCCGCGATAAGCGCCGCTTCGAGAATATCCGAGGAGATACGCGTATCCTTTCCTATAAGTATGCGCGCGCGGGTCTTATTAAGGTGCTTAGTAAGTACCATCGCCGCCGCCCTGCCTATATTCATCGCCGTCTCGCAGGTAAGCTCGGTCACCGCGACGCCTCTCGCACCGTCTGTTCCGAATAGTCGTCCCATATCCGTCTAACGCCTAAATAAAGGCGTTTCTCCTTTCGTATCTTAATCAAGTCTTTGCTGACCGTCGCGCAGTATCCCCAAATGCTTATACGCAAGGTCTGTAGCGCACCGCCCTCTCGGTGTGCGGGATAAAAAGCCGAGCTGCATCAAAAACGGCTCGCACACGTCCTCGAGCGTTACCGATTCTTCTCCGAGCGCGGCGGCGAGAGTTTCAAGCCCTACGGGTCCTCCGCCGTAGCCCTTTATTATCATTTCGAGCATACGTCTGTCAAGGCTGTCAAGCCCGAGCTTATCTATCTCCTGACTGTTTAGCGCTATATCCGCCATTTCGCGCGTAAGCCTGCCGTCGCCCATTACTAAGGCAAAATCGCTCGCGCGCTTAAGCATACGGTTGGCGATACGCGGTGTGCCGCGCGAACGCCGCGCAAGCTCCTCGGCGCCGTCCCTTTCGCACGGAACGGCAAGCAATACCGCCGAGCGCTGTATTATCTGAGTAAGCTGCTGCTCGGTGTAGGGCTCAAGTCTCATTACTATGCCGAACCTATCCCTAAGCGGCTTTGTTATCTGCCCCGCCCTGGTCGTAGCGCCGATAAGCGTAAATTTATTAAGGTCTACCCTTATCGACTGCGCGGAGGGGCCCTTGCCTATCATAATATCCAGCACAAAGTCCTCCATAGCCGAGTAAAGTATCTCCTCGACCTGACGCGAAAGGCGGTGTATCTCGTCGATAAAAAGCACGTCCCCCGTTTGCAGTCCCGTAAGCAGTGCCGCAAGATCCCCCGTCTTTTCTATCGCGGGACCCGTCACGGTCTTGATATTAACGCCCATCTCGTTAGCGATTATCCTCGCTAAGGTGGTCTTGCCCAGCCCCGGCGGGCCGTACAGCAAAACGTGGTCGAGCGTCTCCTTGCGGCTCTTAGCCGCCTCGATATATACGGACATATTAGCCTTTACGCTTTCTTGTCCTATATATTCGTGCAAAAACTTAGGGCGTAAAGAAAGCTCAAGGTCGCTGTCCTCCTCGCTGAGTGCGGGGTCTACTATCCGCTCGGCAGCCCTTGCCTCGGGAAAATCCGATTTCTCTATCATTTATGCGGTTATCCTCCAAAAATTGCTTGTATACGGTCGTGATACCTTGTCAGAATTTCGACAAATTTTTAAGCGCCGCCTTAACAAGCTCGTTTACGGGCATATCCTGCGGCAGTCCCGCAAGAGCTCCCGCCGCCTCGGCGGTGCCGTACCCGAGCACCTGCAGCGCCGTCAGCGCCTCCGACATTGCGCCCGCAGTACTCGGTGTAAAATCGGCGGAGGCGGACTTAACGCTTATAGACTGCTTAGCTATCTTGTCCTTTAGCTTTAGTATAATAAGCTCGGCGGTCTTTTTGCCTATACCCGGGGCGCTAGTAAGCGCCTTGCTGTCGCCCGACGCTACACAAAGGGCAAACCTCTCGGGCGGCATAATAGACAGTATCGACAATGCCCCCTTAGCGCCTACCCCCGATACGGAGGTCAGCATCTTAAAACAATCGAGCTCGCTCTTATCCGCAAAGCCGAACAAGTCCGCGCTGTCCTCGCTTATTTTAAGCACCGTGTAAAGTGTCACCGTGTCCCCCGTCTTTAGCTTAGACAAGGTGTATGCGGTAGTGCGGCAGGCGTATCCCACGCCCGCGCATTCTACAACGGCAAGATTTTGCTCGACGGCGACAAGCTCGCCATGTACACTGTATATCATATATTATCCTTTCATACAAGCTTTTTTAATAGAGAGCCGCTCGTGTGCGCGTGACAGATAGCGAGCGCGAGTGCGTCGGCGGTGTCGTCGGGCTTAGGCACGCTATCGAGGCAAAGTATGCGCTTTGTCATATCCTGCACCTGCTTTTTGACCGCACGCCCGTAGCCTACCACAGCCTGCTTTACCTGTAGGGGGGTGTACTCGTTTATATCGAGGGCGCGCTGTGCGGAGGCTAAGGCTATTATCCCCCTCGCCTGCGCTACGTCTATGGCGGTCTTTTGGTTGGTGTTAAAGTACAATCGCTCCATAGACAGCGCCTCGGGCTTAAAATTATCCAAAAGGTAGCAATAATCGGCGTATATCTCACACAGCCTTTTGTCAAAGGGCGTGTCCTTGTCGGTGGTTATCGCGCCGTATTCTACCACGCTAAACCGCCCGTTTGTATAATCGACGATACCGTAGCCCACTATCGCGTATCCCGGGTCTATCCCGATTATCCTCATAGCTCTCCTTTTTTGCTCTCGGCAAAGAAAAAATCCCGCCGAATGCTATAATAATCCATAATAAATTATTATAGCATAAATTCGGCAGGATGTCAAATAATTTGCTATGATCTATTCGTTGTCTACTTTAGCTGAATGTTTTTTGAGCTTAACAAGCTTCAATATCCCCGCAAGCAGCAATAGTCCGACCGATACCGAGGCTATTATTATAGACAATCTGCTAACCCCGCCAAAGCCATCCGAGGTCTTGTCGTCCTCATCAACGGGCTCGTTTATCAGCTTTAGCGCCTCTAATTTAGGGGTGTCGAATATTATATCAGCCTCGCTTAGTATATCGTTGCCCTCGCCGACAGGCAGCGCGCCCCACTGCTCCTCGCTGCCCGCGTAGTATACGGTTTTCAGCCTGTTACAGCCGATGAACGCCTCTTCTCCTATTTCGGTGACATTCTCGTGGATCACCACCGTAGAGAGGCTCTCACAGTCGTTAAAGGTATTATCGTCGATAACAGTCGTGCTCTCGGGGATAATTATGCTGTTTAGCGATGTGCAGTTATTAAACGCGTTGTACTTTATCTCCTCCGTCTCATCGGGGATATGTATCGCGGTAAGCGCGGTGCAAAAATCAAACGCATACGAGTCTATCGTCTTTAATCCGTGCGGCAAGGTCACCGAGTTTAGCGCATAGCAGTAAGAAAACATAAACGTCGGCACTTCGGTTATATCCTTAGGAAATACAAAGCTTTTAAGGCTCCAGCATCCTCTGAAAATATCCGAGCCGAGCTTTGTCACGCTGTCTGGAAAGGTGACGCTCTCGAGCGCCTTGCAGTATAAAAACGCGCCGTAATCCACATTAGTCACCGTGTCGGGGATACTAACACTTTTGAGCGAATAGCAGTATGCAAAAGCGCCCGAGGGTATACGCTCTATCCCCTTTGGCAAGACGACCTTAGTAAGCTTCTCACAATATCTGAAAATATCCTCCGCGAGCACGGTCGTGCCGTCCCTTACCACAGCCTCGGTCGCGGTATCGTCACAGGCTACCGCCCAATTGCCGACGTATTTTACGGGGTCGCCGCCGCTTGACAACAGGGCGGTGTCGGTAAAAGCGTCTACGCCTATCTTCTCAACATTTTTGCCGTTATTTAGCTTTTTTAATGCGGTACAGCCCATAAACGCCTCGTCCTCTATCTTGGTAACGCTGTCCGAGAGGGTCACCTCTTCAAGATACTTGTTGCCGTTAAAAAGATCATAGGTGATATATTCTATACCGTCGGGGACGACGAAAGCTTTATCTTTCCTTCCCGCGGGGTAGGACACTAACTCGCTGTCCTGATATAACACCCCGTCTTTTACATAAAAGCCTTGAGCGTTGTCCGACACCGTAAATTCGGATAGCCCGTCGCAGCCAAAATACGCGCCCGACCCGACGGTCAAGATATTATCGGTTATGTATACGCTTTCTATGCCGCTGTTTTTAAAGGCATACATATCTATATACATAAGCCCCTCGGGGAAATCCACGCTCTTAAGGGAGATACACCCCTCAAAGCACTCCTGCGGTAAAGCGGCTATACCGTCGGGCAGCTGTATGTCGCTTAGCGCGGCGCAATCCTTAAAGGCGCTGACCCCTATTTCGCTGACGCTCTCGGGAATTATCACCTGCTCGAGATACGCACAGCCCATAAAAGCACCCGACATTATCTCCTCTACGCCGCTCGGCACGGTATAAGACTTGTCCTTTTTGCCGCGCGGATAAAGCGCGAGCGCGGTCATGTCCGAGGAGTAAAGAACGCCGTCGACACTTTCGTATTCGCCGCCCTCTTCGATATCTATTTGCTCAAAATTATCACAGCCGATAAACGAGCTGTAAAAGTCCTGCGAAAGAAACTCCTCTACGCTAAACGTCTTAGACAGCTTTATGGTATTAAGCGAGCCGCACCCCTCAAAGCTGCGGGTGTTGAACGCCTCAAAGCTATCGGGAAAGCTGACGGTAACAAGATTTTTCGCACGATAAAACGCGCGGGGATATATACGGCTCACACCGTCGGGGACAGCGTACTCCTGCCTCTCATTGCCCATAGGATAGGCGATAAGCTTACTCATATCCTCAGAAAATATCACCCCGTCTACAGAGCACAGGTCGGCGTTGAGCTTATCTACGATAAATTCTTCTATGCCGAACTCGTAATCCTGCTCGCTCTCTTCATAAATAGAAGTGACTGTGGGCGGGATATTTACGGTCTTTAGCTCGTTATGACCGTTAAAGGAAAATATCTTCAGCACCGTGACGGTATGCCCGTCGAGCTCTGACGGCACGTCCGCCGTGTCGGCATTGCCCGAATAGCCGATTATCATAGCGGTGCCGTCGTCGTACGCGGTATATTCCCACTCGCCGCTCTTTTCGGCAAAGGCGCAGACGCAGCAGACCAGCGCGGAAAATATCGCTCCGAAAAGCGCGCCGAATATACGCTTCATATTATCCCCCCTATCGCAAATTTTAATATATAAATATTGTACCATATTGCCGCGTAGATGTCAAATAATAAGGCTCCCGACACTAAAGCCGAGAGCCTGAATAGCTTATGCGTTTTATTTCACTTCAACTATCGTTATGTTCTCCCCCGCGATATCCACCTCGGACAGCAGGGCGTTTTTTATCTGCGCCGCCTGCGTGCTGTCGAGCCCTGCGGTCTTTACTATGATATTGGCGGTCTTGCCGCTCAGATAGCACAGCACATCTTCAAAGCCCTGCGCCTTAAGCATGCTCTCTATCTTCGTTTCCGCCTCCATAAGGTCGGTCATTTTCTCCGCATCCTGCGCCACTACCGCCATTTCGTCGTTAGTAAGGTCGCCGCCCGAGTACATACTCTGCAATACCTCGGCGGCCTCGGCGCGGCTGTTTTTCTTGTCTATTCTTGCCTGAGCAAAATACGACTGCGAGCCGGTGAGGGTCTTGTCGGTATCCACCACCTGCGACGTATTCTGATCATTGTCGGTCTTATCGGCAAGGTCGGACGACACAAAAGCCGCGTCGCCGTAATTGTCGGCGGAGGACTTAATGCTGTTAGTCACGGCAAAATTGACGCACAGTCCCGCGACGAGCACCAGCGCAAGCCCGCCTATCACCAGATGCTTTTTCCTTATTATCATATTGATCCTTCTCATAACGTACCTCTCTTACTTAGTAATGCAGACCCTTGACACCGATACGTCAAGCGCCTTTGATACGGCGTCGAGCAGCTTTTCTTTAATGACGGGGTCGTCGGCACGACCGCACACGACCGCCGCACCCAGCACGGTAAGGCCGTCCTGCGCGAGCCTTATCATCACCCGCGGGGCCTCTTCGATACCGTCTATCTCGGACAGTATCTGCGTAAGGCGCTGCTCGAGCTGCTCTTCCGCGCCCTCGGTATTGTCATTAGAAAAAAAGCTTTGCGTACCCGATAAAAATATCAGCAATATTACCGCGATACCCACGATAAACGCCGCTTTGATAAACCTGTCGCTTTTAAATAAGTCTTTCATTGTTACGCTTTCCTTTACATTAACGAATATCTCACGATGATCTCACCACCTACTTTGTCCCGCACCGCGTTAAGCGCGCTGTTGATGTAATCTTCGGATGTATTTTTTAAAAATACAAGTTCTATTTCACTAATAGATATGCCGAACGAGCCGTCAATATGCGCGACGATATAAATTTCGGCGCAGGGGGTGTTATTGTCCGCTAAAAGCTCCTTTACCTTCTCCCGTACAGCGTCGGCGGCGGCCTTTTCGGCGTTCTCGGACAGCTTTTCTTCAAAGCTTATGGGGGCTATCTCATCAAAAGACAGCTCGGGGAGATTTAGATCAAAGCCGCCCGATACCGCCTTAAGCAGGCAGACTGCAAACAGACAAGAAATAAGGAACGACGCCTGCGCCTTAAATTTTCCCTCGGGCAAGAGCATCTTAAACAGCCCGGCAGCTATCGCGGTCATACATACGGTGAGAAACACCTCGCTCATACCACAGCCCCCATTCCGACAAATATCATCAGCGAGATAGATATTACCAATATCAGCATAAAGCAGACGAGCACCGCGAGAATTATCGACATAACGCTCTCGGCCCCTTTGAGCAGCCCCGTCAGCGCCGACAGGCCGAACATATCCCCCGCCGCCGCGCATACCGTCAGCGAGAGCCTATACAGCACCACCTGCGTTAAGGTCGGCAGCATAAGCACTGCCCCCGCGATTATGCCGAACGAGCCGAAATTGTTTCTTATCATATTTATCCCGCCCTGCATAACGGACAATGCGTCGGACACCGTGCCGCCGATAAACGGCACGCTGTTTGCCACGGTAAAGCGCGCCGTCTTGATAGCTATGCCGTCAGCGGGCAGGGTGATAAAGCTTTGCAGTCCGAGCACCGCGACAAATACTGTCATAATAAGCCCCAAGCCCCATATTATCACCTTTTTTGCCCCATCTGCGAGGGTCGCGAGCTTTAGATCCGGGTCGGCCGCCCCCGCGAGAGTAAGCCCCATTATACACGAGGACGCGGGCATAATTATATTAGCCGAAAGGATAGAAAACAGCTGCGCCCCTGCCATAACGAGGGTATTTATCGCCGCCGCTGCCGTCACCTGTCCCGACATAGCGAGCATACCCGCAAACGCCGGTATAAACCCCTGCAAGAAGGCGCTGCCGCCCTTTATCACTTCAGCTGAGGACGCTATCGCGCTGCTGACGGGCGATAAGGTCATTGCCGCCGAGGCGAGCACCGATACAAGGCTGAACACCTGCCGCGCCCCTCCCGCCGTATCCGACATAACATTAGCCAGCGCCGCAAGCAGTATCACCGTAAGCAAGGACACCGTCAGCTTTATCGGCGCGTCGAGCGAGCCCGTGAAGAGCCCTAATATGTATGACAATATGCTCTGCACCGAAAGGGTATCGGGCGATACGCTCTCGGGGGTCACGCCGTTTTGGTCCAGCTCGTCGATAACGCTTTGCGGCAAATGATAATCATATTCGTCAAGACCGAAGTCCGCCTGCTGCGCATATACAGCGGGCGCGGCTAAGAACAGCATAGGCAGTATTATTATAAAGGAAATAAATTTTAACAGCTTTTTCATTGCACATTCCTTTTTTAATTTAAACTATCAAGTCGGTCACAAGCCCCGCAAGATAAGAAAATAGCGGCAGGGCGATAAGCACCACGGCGCACTTTCCCGCAAACTCTATTTTTGAGGCTATGGCGCTTTCTCCCGCGTCGCGGCAGCTTTCGGACGCAAGCTGAGTAAGAAAGCATACGGCGAGGCACTTAATAAGCAATTCGGCATAGCCGCCGTCTATCCCCGACCTGCCCGCCAATTCGCCGAGCATATCGATAGCGGGCTTTGCGCATACTACCGCAGCGCCTAAGATTATCATTCCGGTGATAAGCGATATGTATATGCCGAACTCGGGCTTGTACTGCCTTATGACGGCGCACAGCACCGCGCCTATAATACCCGCCCCTACAAACGCTATAATATTCATATCTATACCCGTCAGAGGTTGAAAACTTCTTTTATCGTGTCAAAGAGGTTGCTTATCTCGGTGATTATCATCATAAGCACCACGATAAGCCCCGCTATAGTGGTCATCATCGCCTGCTCCTCCCTGCCCGAGCGCTGCAAGAGCTGATTTAGCACCGCGACTACTATCCCTATAGCGGCAATTTTAAATATCAGGTCAACGTCCATCTTGCTCTCCTAAAAGTTATATCAGCATAATGCCCGCCGCCGCTCCGGCAAGCAGTCCGAGAGTCCGCACCAGCCTGCCCTTTTGCTTATATTCTTCTTGCGCCTTGATTAGCCTAATATCAAGGCTTTCCTCCGCGCAGGAGATAAGGGCGGTCTGCCCGTCAGCGTCGCTCTTTCCGATAAGCTTTGCCAATCGGTACAGCGGCTCTTTGTCCTCGCCTCTGAGATACGGCAGGCGCTTTACGCAGTTCTCCCATTCTGTCTCAAAGCCCGCGCCGCTGTCTGCGGCGGCGATAAGGCTGTCGGTGACAAACACCCGCTCTTTTCCGTCCACCGCAGTAAGCAGCTTAGAAAGCTCGGTGCGGTCGTACCTTATATATACCGACATCTGCCGCAGTATGTTCATCATCTCTTCGATATAAGAACAGCGCTTTTTCAGCATATCCGAGGCCGCCAATCCCGCGAGCCCTCCGCACACGCACGCCCCCGCCGCGATAAGCAGCCGTATCATACGCTCGCCCTCATATTAAGGCTTAGCGCGTCGGCTTTTGTCAGCTGTATCTTTACGCCGTACTTGTCGAGATTAAGCTCGGCGATATGGCTTATCGCTGAGCTTTCGAGCAGGCGCAGGATATTAACATTGCTGTACGCCCCCGATATACTGTCGCAGTGCGCCGTCATAATAACGCCTGTCCCGCTGTTAAGGCATTCTTCTATAAGCGCAAAGTCCGCGCCGAGCTCGTCCATTACGACATACTCGGGGGACATGCACCTTATCGCTCTGATAAGGCCGTCGTTTTTATAAAAGCCGCTGAACACGTCGGTATTATCTCCCACGTCAAGCTGAGCTACCCCGTCGTACACGGCGGCTATCTCCCCGCGCTCGTCTATGAGCGACAGCTTATATCGGCTGGAAATAATACGGCACAGGTCGCGCAGCACGGTAGTCTTCCCTGATAAAGGCTTACCTATAATAAGCATACCCTTAGCGGGCTTATCCGCAAAAAACGCCTCCGCCAGCCTTTCGGCGCAGCCGATATGCTGACGCGCTATCCTGATATTAATCGACGAAATATCACGGATAAGGCTAAGTTTGTCCGAATTATACACCGCCGTCCCGCAAAAGCCCGCGCGGTGCCCGCCCTTTAGCGTGATATACCCCTCGGCGAGCTCTTTTTCATAGCTGTGCAGCGAGCTCTTGCAAAAAGCGCCGACGCAGTCCTGTACGCTGCTCCGGCTGACTGTCCCCTGTAGGGTGACGCTGTACCCCGCGCAGACTATCACGGCGCTTTTGCCCGCGCGTATGCGTATCTCTCTTGCCGAGGCCTTTACCGCCGCGCCCACCGAACTAAGCTCTGGGATAAAAGGCAATACCCCGCTTATCGCGCTGTCGTACTCGCATTTTTTTGTTCCGATCATTTTATACAGTCCTTTCATTTTGGATTAGTAAAGTGTATGAGGACTTGTACCGAAATAGAACGGGATACAAAAAACCGTGAACTTAAAAAAGTCCACGGTGGGTAATTTATGATATTTAAGTTGTAAAAGGCGCAGCGCCTTAAGATTTTCCCCAAGCAAAAATCAAAGTCCGAGGTTCTTAAGCCGTTGAATTACGGCCTTTCGCAATTCTTCGGTCTTTTGCTTATTGGGATAATATACGCCGTCTGTTTCTTCTATCACGTCTCCCTCGCGGCAGGACGGGTCAAAAAGAGCTCGGGGATATTTTTTAAGTATGCGGTTCTCTTCTATAATAACTTGATCTTCGACAAATCTTTCTATTATCAGCATATTATTTCTCCGTTTCGTATGTAACAGTATTGCCGTCGGCGGTGAATACTATCGAGCCGTTAAGGTCGGTGCGCAGCATTGTGCAGCCGATATCCTCGTAGGTCTTTAGCGTCTCTTTGTGCGGGTGTCCGTAGTCGTTGGGCGAGCCGACCTCAAATACCGCGTAATCGGGCGACACCGCCTTAACAAAATCATAGCTGCTCGAGGTGTGGCTGCCGTGGTGCGGGACTTTTATCACATCTGCCCTTACGTCCGCGCCGCTGTCGAGGATATCGCTCTCTGCATCCTTTTCTATATCTCCCGTGAATAAAAACGCGTTTGCGCCGTGGATAAATCGGCAGGCTATAGAATAATTGTTAAGGTCCTCATAGTCGTTTACCGGAGACAACAGCTCGATATAGCTGCCCTCCGCGAGAGTCAGCATACTGCCCGCCTGCGCGTACTTTACCGCCGCGCCCGTGCTCTCTATGCTGTCAAGCAGGCGCGAAAAGGCGCTCGTGGTCGGGACAAGCTCGTCGCTGACTTTAGGCATGATAACCGTATCCGCGCCGACGTCCTCGATTATCGCGTACATTCCGCCTATGTGGTCAGAATGAGGGTGGGTGCAGATGATATAGTCGAGCTTTTCTATCCCGAGAGCCTTGATATACTGTATCACCGTGCCCGAATATTCGCGCTCGCCGCTGTCTATCAGCACCGCCTTGTCCTTAGTCACAATTAGCTCGCTGTCGCCCTGCCCTACGTCTATAAAGTGCACCTTTGCCTCTCCGTCGGCGACCGCGTCGGATATGGGCGCTTTTATGCCGAAAAGCTCATTCCAGGTCGGTATGCCGCTGATATGAAAGACAAACTGGTTAAGCGTAATAAGCAGCGCGGCGGCGATAATTATCCCCGCGACAACGCCTATAGAAAGCTTTTTATTTCCTCCGCCCGCGCTGCTCAGGGCGCGAGCCGCCTTTCTGACCGCGCGGTCGTTTATCTCTCTTTGCCTTTGCATTTGTGTTTTTGCCATTATCAGTCCTGCCTTTATCGGTATTAGTAAGGTTAAGGCCGTCCGCCGTGATAAGACAATCCTTACCCGAGCCTATAAGATCTCGCCTGCCCGCCTTAATCAGCGCGGCGGCGACTATAGGCTTGTTTTCTTTCTTATAATATTGCAGCAATGCGCGCTGCATCTGCTTTTCTTTGGGGGATTTAGGGACATACACGGGCTGCATGGTATACGGGTCGAGCCCAGTATAATACATTGCCGTGGAAATAGTCCCGGGTGTGGGGTAAAAATCCTGCACCTGCTCGGGGCGGATATTGTGCTTTTTTAAAAATACCGCGAGCTCTACCGCCTCTTTTATCGTACAGCCGGGGTGCGAGGACATAAGGTACGGGACGAGGTACTGCTCCTTGCCGCATTGCTCGGTGTACTTGTAAAAGCGCTTCTCAAACTCCTCGTATACCTCTATGTGCGGCTTTCCCATAAGGTCGAGCACCTTATTGCTCGCGTGCTCGGGCGCGACCTTAAGCTGACCGCTGACGTGGTGTTCGACGAGCTCTTTAAAAAACTCGTCGTTTTTATCTAACATCATATAATCATATCTTATCCCCGAGCGGATAAAAATGCGCTTAATCTTTTTTATCCCCCTGAGCCGCCTAAGCAGGTGGAGATACTCGCTGTGGTCGGCGTCGACGGCGGGGCACGGCGTGGGCGCGAGGCACTTTTTGCCCTTGCACAGTCCCGCGCTGTCCTGCTTTTTGCATGAGGGGTGGCGAAAATTAGCGGTAGGACCTCCCACGTCGTGTATGTAGCCCTTAAAATTAGGCTTGTTGGATAGGTCTATGGCCTCGCCCACCACCGAGTCCTCGCTGCGCGTCTGTATTCTTCTCCCTTGATGAAGCGCTATGGAGCAAAAGTTGCAATAGCCGAAACAGCCTCGGTTATGCGTGATGGAAAACTCCACCTCCTGCATGCCCGGGACGCCGCCGTCCTTTTCGTACATTGGGTGGTATGCCCGCATATAGGGCAATTCATACGCCTTGTCGAACTCGCTTTGGGTAAGGCTGCGCTGAGGCGGGTTCTGCACAAGCATCATATTGCCGTGCCGCTGTACTATCGTCCTGCCGTATACCTCGTCCTGCTCGTCATACTGTAATCGGCAGGACTTGGCGTATGCCTTTTTATTCTCACTAACTATCTCAAAGCTGTCGCACTGTACCGCACCTAACGGGGTGTTCTTAGGCTCGGTGAGATAGCACGTCCCCTTTATATCGTGTATGTCCTTTAGCATTCTGCCCGATTTGAGCGCGTTATACAGCTGCACTATCGTAAGCTCGCCCATACCGTACATCAAAAGTTCCGCGCCGCTGTCGACCAGCACCGACGGCATGACCTTGTCCGCCCAATAGTCATAGTGGGCGAACCTGCGCAGGCTCGCCTCAAGTCCGCCGACCGCTATCTCTTTATTTGGGAAAATGCGCTTTAGATTGCGGCAGTATACGGTTAGGGCGCGGTCGGGGCGCTTTCCGCCCTTTCCTCCCGCAGAGTACGCGTCATCCCACCGCTTTTTCTTAAACACGGTATAATTAGACACCATACTGTCTATATTTCCGCCCGTGACTAAAAAGCAATATTTCGGCTCGCCGAGCCTTTTATAGTCCTCGTCGGTAACTGGCTGGGCGATAATGCCCACCGAGCAGCCGCAGCTTTCGAGCATACGCGAGATGATGGCTATGCCGAAAGACGGGTGGTCGCAGTACGCGTCCCCCGTAAAGCAGATAAAGTCGAGCTGCTCTATCCCCCGCTCTTTCATATCCTGTTTTGATACGGGCAAAAACGGCATAATTATACCTCCGTCATTCGGCCTTGTTCATCTGCCGCTCGTAATATTCTTCTCGGGACATAAGCACCTGACGGGGCTTGCTGCCCTCGGAGGGGCCCACTATCCCCATCTCCTCCATTATGTCTATAAGCCTTGCCGCGCGCCCATAGCCGAGCTTTAATCGGCGCTGAAGCGAGCTGGTGCTCGCCTGACCCGCCTCGACTACCACGCGGATAGCCTCTTCGAGCTTCTCGTCGTTTACGTCTATGTCGCCGCCCTGTCCCATATCGGGATTTTTGTCGTTGGTGCCGACCTGCGCGGCGCGCTCTTCGACCTCTCTTATTACATCATTGTCGTAGTCAAGGATAAACGAATCCTTGATAAACTTGACTACCCGCGCTATCTCCTTATCGGATATCCAGCAGCCCTGTACGCGCAGGGGCTTAGGCATAGCGGTGGACTTGAACAGCATATCGCCCTTTCCGAGCAGCTTTTCCGCGCCCTGCTCGTCAAGGATTATGCGGCTGTCTATCGCGCTCCCGACCTTAAGAGCGATACGGCTCGGGATATTGGCCTTTATAAGTCCCGTGACTACATCTGTAGTAGGACGCTGAGTGGCTATAACAAGGTGCATACCCGCCGCCCTCGCCATCTGTGCTAAGCGGCATATACTGTCCTCGACCTCGTTTTTGGACACCATCATAAGGTCGGCAAGCTCGTCTATAAATATAACTATGCGCGGCATCTTTTTCATCTCGGGGTCTTTATCGGCTAGCGAATTATACCCTTTCATATCGCGTACGCCGTACTCGGCAAACTGATTATAGCGTCTGAGCATTTCGGTGACCGCCCACGCAAGCGCACCCGCCGCCTTTTTCGGGTCGGTGACAACGGGGATAAGCAGGTGCGGTATGCCGTTATATGCCATAAATTCTACCTGCTTGGGGTCGACCATAATGAACCTTACCTCGTCGGGCGTACTGCGAAAGAGTATCGACATAATGATAGAATTGACGCATACCGATTTGCCCGAGCCGGTAGTTCCCGCCACGAGCAGGTGCGGCATATCCGCGATATCCGCTATAATTATATCTCCCGATATGCTCTTGCCCAAAACTGCGGCAAGGCGGCTGTCCTTTGCCTTTATATCGTCGCTCTCTATAAGCACTCTGAAAGGCACCGAGTCGCATAGGGTATTAGGCACCTCTATGCCTACGGCGGGCTTTCCGGGTATGGGGGCCTCTATCCTTATACCCGAGGCGGCGAGATTTAGCGCGATATCGTCCGCAAGGCCCGTTATCTTTGATATTTTTACTCCCGCGGCGGGCTGAAGCTCGTACCGAGTTACCGTCGGGCCGCGACATACGCCTATTATCCTTGTCTGCACGCCAAAGCTGCGCAGCGTCTCGACTATCTTCTGCGAGTTAGCATCGAGCTCTTTTTGTATATCAGCCTGCGTCTTGCCCGCGACCACCTCGTCGAGCAGGGTCGTCGGCGGGAGTATGTACTGCTCCTCGTCAACGGGCTCGTCCTCGTCGGACTGCTCGGGCTCGCCGTCGGCTGTCGGGTCTTGCGCCTCCTCGGCGGAGTACTCGTTAAGCGCCTTAACCACGGGGTTTATCTCCTCGGGCGGAGTATCGGGCGGGGCGTCGGTATATGATACGGGGTCGGTAGCCGCGTCTGGGTCGGTCTGACCGTTCTTGTCGGGCTCACTATCCCCGGGCAGGTCGGGGAGATTGCCGTCCGAGGTATGCACATCCTGCTCGGGCGCTATCTCGGGGAGCGTCTCGGCGGAGGGCTTTACCTCCCCCGCCCCCGCGTCTGAGGGCATATTGTTATAGTTCTTCAGCTCCTCGCCAAAGTCTCTGCTCTCGCGCTGCTGCTCGGATAGCGTCCTGCGCAGCTTCTCGGACATGGGCTCGTTTGCGTCGGCTGTGCCCGCCTTTTCCAGCTCGCTTAGCTTGCGCATATTGTCCTGCTGCTTAGTCTGCTCGTATTCTTCCTGCTCCTGCTGCGCCTTGCGCATAAGCTCGAGCTCTTCTTTATGCTGACGGTGCTTGTCCTTTACGGTGTCGGCGGTCTTTTTGACGGGCTTGCCGACCGCGTGGAGAAAATCGAGCAGGGTCTTGCGGCTTATGAACATTATGAACACAAAAGCGATAAGTATAATAAGCACTATACCGCCTATCCTGCCGAAAAGCAATAGCAGCCACGACAGCAATCCGCCGTATATGCCGCCGCCGACAAGCTTTATACCGTCGGTATAAAGCACGCCTATCGCGCTGAACAGGTTATCGGTGTTCTCACCTACCGCGCCGACAAATATTATCTGCACGGCAGAGGACACGAGCATGACCGAGAACGCGAGCTGTAATACTTTAGTAAGTATGCTGCCGCCCGACTTGTCGGTGGCGATAAGTATCGCGACATATATCGCGACGGGTCCGGTGAAAAATACCGCGAACCCGAACACTCCGCACAAGAACATATATATGTAGTCGAGCAGATTTGGTGCTTCTTTTGTGCTCGCCCCGCCGAAAAAGCCTATCAGCGTAAACAGCAGCAACAGCACGCCCACGGCGAAGATAACTATCGAATACAGCCGTCTGCGCCCTTTATCTATCTCCCGTATTTTTTCGAGCTCTTTTTCGAGAGCCTCGTTCTTCTTTGCTTTTGTCTTTGTCGGGGCGGCGGTCTTTTTACCGCTGCCCGAATTTTTAGCAGGCATTATACTTCCTCCAAAATATTAAAATACTACCACAAAATGCGAGCCCGTGACAAGCTCGTATATCCCCACGCCTATACAGCCAAGTCCGAGCAAGGCGGTGTATACACCGAATATCCTGAACATATCCTTTTTTATCAGCAGCTTTACAAGGAATATCGACAGCAGACCTACCGCCGCCGCTACTATAAAGCCTATGCCGAGCCCCACCCAGTCCAGCTCGGCCGAGGTATTGACCGCGTCGCCTATCTCGAGCACGCTGCCGCCGAGTATAGCGGGTATCCCGAGTATAAACGAGAACGTAAGCGCGGTCTCCCTCGTCAGCCCGCAGAACATACCGGTCGCCGTCGTAGAGCCCGAGCGCGACACCCCCGGGAAAAGCGCCACACACTGCATAGCGCCTATCGCCAGCGCGTCGCCGACCTGCATCTTTTCGCCCGTCTTGCTGCCCTTAACGCACTTATCGGACATAAACAGCAACACCGCCGTAAAGATAAACGCCAAGCCCTCGAAGATTATATCTCCGTCCCCCTCAAAGCTTGTGAAAAAGTCCTTGAAGAAATACACGGGGACAAGCATAAGCGTAGAGATAATGACCATAAACATCATCCTGCGCGGGGCATTCATATTCTTCCACGAGAACTTGCCGGTGCAAATGTCCCTTATCGTTAAGAAAAATTCCTTTATCATCGCCCATATCGTGGGGAAAAACGCGATAAACACCGCAAGCAGCGTGCCTAAATGCAGCACCACCGAAGTGATAAGGCTTTCCTCGCCGATATTCATAAAATGCTGTACCACCGAAAGGTGCCCCGAGCTCGATACGGGGAGAAACTCCGTCAAACCCTGCACGGCGCCTTGGATTATCATACCTATGTAGTCCATAAATATTCCTTTCACTAATATATGTAATCACGGAGGGGTATACCCGTCCGTAATATAATATTCACGGTTTTGTGGTTTTTGTTCTCGGAAAATACCGCTTATCCAAATACATTGCGGGATCTGTCGAAAACAGCCGATTTACCGTATATTCTCCGCCAACGCCCTTTATCTCGAGTATGCCGCCGTTTATCCTGCGGTAGGAGGTCTTTTCCGCCTCGGGGCGGTAAAAAATATCCCCCTCGCTGACAATTGTATGAAGTATCATAGCTGACCGCCTTTGTGCTCGGGACGGTACTCTTTAAAGGGGTGCACCTTAGCGTACAGCCGTCCGCTGTCGTCCTCTTTGTCCGACTTTGGGGAGGGGCGCTTTTTCTTAGGCGGGGCGGGCTTTTTGGCGGAGGGCTTTTTCTCCGTCTTAGGGTGAGGGTCGTTTTCTATCAGCGAATATAGGCAGGCGACCGCGTCGCTCAGTCCCCCGAGGCTGTCGATAAGTCCCTCGTTTACGGCCGCTCTGCCGTCTAGCACCGAGCCCACGTCCATTACAAGCTCGTCCTTTTTCATCATCAGCTCGCGAAATCTGTCGGGGGTTATACCGCTGTTCTTGCTTACGAACTCGATTATCCTCTCCTGCATACGCTCAAAATATGACAGCGTCTGCGGTATGCCGAGCAGCATTCCGTTCATTCTGACGGGGTGGATGGTCATAGTAGCCGACGGGACGATAAAGCTGCGCTTTGCGCTGACCGCGAGGGGTACGCCTATCGAGTGACCTCCTCCGACGACGATAGACACGGTAGGCTTAGACATCCCCGCGATAAGCTCGGATATGGCAAGCCCCGCCTCAACGTCGCCGCCGACGGTATTGAGTATTATGAGCAGTCCCTCTATATCCCTGTCCTGCTCGATAGCCACCAGCGCGGGCATGATATGCTCGTACTTAGTGGTCTTATTCTGCGCGGGCAGTATATAATGTCCCTCTATCTGCCCTATGACGGTAAGGCAGTGGATATTATGCTTTGCGTTGGACACGGCGAGTATGCCGTTGTCGGCTATCTGCGCGTCGGCGCTGACCTCCTCGGACGCGTCGACCTCTTCGCTTTCGCATTCGTTACGGTATGACATAAAAACTTCCTTTCTTTTTTAAAGGTAGTTTTTATCAAAGCCGCCTGATTTATACACTCAAAGCAAAATAAACATATACTATAACAGTATATCATATTTCCGCGCGGTTGTCAAATTCTGCGTTTAAAGCCGTAATAATTTTGAACCCCTCTCAAATTTCGGCGAAAATGCTGCATATTCGACTTAAAATTCGCAATAATATTAGATGCGAAAGCTCACAATCGACGCGCTGAGTTATTTTCGGCGCAAATAACACAAAGGAAAGGATATTTATATATGAAAGCTACGGGAATTGTCAGAAGAATAGACGACCTCGGACGCGTGGTCATACCGAAAGAGATAAGGCGCACAATGCGGATAAGAGAGGGCACGCCTCTTGAGATATATACAAGTGTAGACGGCGAAGTTATATTCAGAAAGTACTCCCCCGTCGGCGAGATGTCGGGCAGCGCCGACCAGTACGCCGACGTGCTGTTTAAGGTCGGGGGCTATCCGACGGTGATATGCGACCGCGACCACGTTATCGCGGCGTCGGGCATACAGAAAAAAGAGGTACTCGAGCGCCGAGTATCCAGCTCGCTGGAGGACCTTATCGAGCAGCGCAAGTCCCTCTACCACCGCACCGCCGATGAGGAAAAGATAAACCCCATAGAGGGGGTAAACAAGTTCGCGATAGCCTGCGCACCCATTCTCGCCGAGGGCGATGTAAACGGCGCGGTAATAATGCTCGCCAAGGACGACAACTCGACGGTCGACGACCGCCAGAGCGCGCTCGTAGAGGCCGCCGCAATGTACTTCGGCAAGCAGATGGAGCAGGCGTGAGATTTTTTGGGGAAAATCCTAAGGCACTGCGCCTTTTTATACCTTATATACTGCGAAAAAATAACCGTGGACTGGATCTCAGCCCACGGTTTGCTGTATTAGCCTTAATTTATTCATATTGACAAGCGGCTGGATAATGTAGTAAAATAAAGGCATAGACTTTAAGCTTTAAGGGACGAAGATATGTTTAAATTAGCACGGTATCTTAAAAAGTATAAGCTGCAGGTGATACTCGGTCCGATATTCAAGCTGACTGAGGCGGTATTTGAGCTTATAGTGCCGCTTGTGATGGCGGGGATAATAGACAACGGCATAGGGCAAAACGACGAGGGGTATATTTTTCGCTCGGGCGGGCTGCTGATATTGCTCGGCGTGCTGGGACTGGGGTTTGCGCTGATATGCCAATATATGGCGTCGGTCGCGTCGCAGGGCTTTGGCACGGAGCTTAGGCGAGAGCTTTTCGCGCACATAAATATCCTCTCGCACAGCGAGATTGACGAGTTCGGCACCGCGTCGCTGATAACGCGCCTTACCTCGGATATAAATCAATTGCAGGTCGCGGTCGCTATGCTGATACGGCTTGTGGTGCGCGCGCCTTTTTTGGTGATAGGCTCGGCGATAATGTCGTTTATGATAGACATAAAGCTGTCGCTTATATTCGTTGCGGCTATCCCGCTTATCGCGCTTGTACTGTGGTTTGTAACTACCAAGACCGTGCCGTTTTATTCCGGTATACAAAAGAAGCTCGACAAGACCGCTAATATCACCCGCGAAAACCTTATCGGCGCGAGAGCGGTAAGAGCCTTTGCTAAGCAAAAGCACGAGCAGGAGCGCTTTAAGGATAACGCCGACGAGATAAATACTATGGCCGTACGCGCGGGGAAAATTTCCGCGCTGCTTAACCCGCTGACCTCCGTTATACTCAACCTTGCGATAGTCGCGATAATATGGTTCGGCGGCTTTTCGGTAGACGCGGGCGGGCTAACGCAGGGCGAGATAATAGCGTTAGTCAACTATATGAATCAAATACTCCTCGCGCTTATCGTGGTGTCTAATCTTGTAGTAATTTTCACTAAATCCGCCGCCTGCGCCGCAAGAGTAAACGAGGTATTAAGCGCCGAGCCATCCGTTAAGCAGACGGCGGACGCTGTGCCAAAGACCGAGCAAGACGCCCCCGCGATAGAGTTTGACCGCGTATTTTTCAGCTATCACAAAAATGCCGAATACGCGCTCGAGGATATAAGCTTTACCGCGCGGCGAGGCGAAACGGTCGGCATAATAGGCGGCACCGGCAGCGGCAAGACCACTCTTATCAACCTTATCCCCCGCTTTTACGACGCGGACAAGGGAGAGGTAAAGGTAAACGGGGTATGCGTTAAGGACTATCCCTTTGACAGCCTTAGAGGGCTTATGGGGATAGTGCCGCAGACCGCCGCGCTTTTCGCAGGGACGGTAAGGGACAATATGCGGTGGGGAGATAAAGATATCTCCGACGAGAAGATACACAATGCGCTAAAGACCGCGCAGGCGGAAGAATTTGTAAGCAAGATGGCGGGCGGACTTGACAGCGAGATAGTCCGCGAGGGCAAGAACCTATCGGGCGGGCAAAAGCAAAGGCTGACTATAGCGCGGGCGCTTTGCCGCGAGCCCGAGATACTGATACTCGACGACAGCGCGAGCGCATTAGACTTTGCCACCGACGCTGATCTTAGAGCCGCGATAAAGCGGGATTGCGCGGATATGACGGTCATTATCATATCACAGCGCGCTAACACCGTAAAAAACGCCGACAAGATAATAGTGCTAAGCGACGGTAAGATGGTCGGTATGGGTACGCACAGAGAGCTTTTATCTTCCTGCGCGGAATACTGCGAGATATGCCTGTCGCAGTTCAGCGCGGGAGAGATAGAAAAGGAGCTTAGCTATGAAGAAGAATAACGCCGTACTGTCAAGGCTGCTGAGCTTTACCCGTCCGTACACGGGCTATCTGATATTCACCGTGATAAGCGCGACTGTGTCCGCGCTCTCGGCGCTGTACTCCCCCGTCCTTATCGGTAACGCGATAGACTGTATCATAGGCGCGGGCAACGTCGACTTTGACAAAATACTTCCTATCCTGATACAGCTGGCGGCGGTGGTGCTCATCGGTGCGGGTGCGCAGTGGCTTATGGGCTACTGTACCAACATTTTGGCGCAAAATACCGTAAGGGACTTAAGAACGGCGGCGTTTAACAAGCTGCAACGGGTACCGCTGAAAACGATAGACAACACCCCCTACGGGGATATAATTACAAAGGTAGTCACCGATATAGACATAATATCCGACGGGCTGCTGCAAGGCTTTCAGCAGCTGTTTACGGGAGTGGTGACTATCGTCGGCACGCTGTGCTTTATGCTGTCGATAAATCCCGCAATAGCGCTGGTGGTTATTGTGATAACGCCGCTGTCGCTTATCGTCGCGTCCACAATAGCGCGGCTGTGCTCGAAAAAGTTTAAGGAGCAGGCGGCGCTGAGGGGCGAGGTCACCGCTCTCGCGGAAGAATATATCGGCAATCAAAAGGTAGTCAAGGCGTTTTCTCAGGAGGAAAACTCCGAGCAATTATTCGAGCAGCTAAATCAAAAGCTGTACAAGGTCGGCGTTAGAGCGCAGTTCTACTCGGCGCTGACAAACCCGTCCACCCGCTTTGTAAACGGGCTGGTATACGCGGGGGTGGGGATATTCGGCGCGCTAAACGCGATAGGCGGGGGTATCTCGGTAGGTCAGCTCTCCTGCTTTTTAAGCTACGCCAATCAGTACACAAAGCCGTTTAATGAAATATCGGGCGTGATAGCCGAATTGCAGTCGGCGTTTGCTAGCGCGGCGCGGGTGTTTGAGCTTATCGACTCTGAGGACGAATTAAGCGACAAGCAAAACGCCGTGCCGAGCGATGTTAAGGGCGGGGTGACCCTCGATAAGGTAAGCTTTTCATACGACCCCGCGATAGAGCTTATAAAGGACCTCGATCTAATAGTAAAGCCCGGGCAGCATATAGCCATAGTCGGACCCACCGGCTGCGGAAAGACTACGCTTATAAACCTGCTTATGCGCTTTTACGACGTAAGCAGCGGCAGCATATCGGTCGACGGGCAGGATATACGCACTGTCACCCGCGACTCGTTAAGGCAGAGCTATGGTATGGTATTGCAGGAGACGTGGATATTTAAGGGTACGGTGAGAGAAAATATCGCCTACGGCAAGCCCGACGCTACTGACGACGAGATAATACTCGCGGCAAAGGCGGCGCACTGCCACAGCTTTATCCGCAGGCTGAAAAACGGCTATGACACGGTCATAAGCGACAACTCGGGATTGTCGCAGGGGCAAAAGCAGCTGCTCTGCATAGCGCGGATAATGCTCACCCGCCCGCCCATGCTGATACTCGACGAGGCCACAAGCAGCATAGATACCCGCACCGAGCTTAAAATACAGAGCGCCTTTGCCGAGATGACCGAGGGCAAGACCAGCTTTATAGTGGCGCACAGGCTGTCGACCATTAAAGAGGCGGACTGCATATTGGTAATGAACGCGGGGCGGATAATCGAGATAGGCAGGCATAACGAGCTGCTAAAGGCGGGCGGCTTTTACGCCGAGCTGTACAACAGCCAGTTCAAGCAGACATAACAACCAAACATAACAAAAGTAATACCGTGCTGAAAGTAAATGAACCGCACCAGTAAAAAAGAACAGTGACAAAAAAGACCTCCTATGGTATAATAGAAACATAGGAGGTTTTGTT
>CANQED010000006.1 GCA_947594425.1 uncultured Ruminiclostridium sp. | reverse complement strand
GGTAGATTTGACTTGTCAAATCTACGCCGCTTACGCGGCAGCCTGTTTACACAGACGGCTGAGAACATTGTATCATATCATTTTTTGCTTGCGCAAAATGACGCATACGCGTCACCCGCCGATTGCATCGGCGATGATATGGTATAATGGTAATAATTCGTTTTGTCTAAAAACGGGTATCGATAGATACGGGGTGTTAGTGTTGATTATTGCGATATGTGATGATGACCGAGATGCGGTCGAAAAGCTCGCTAAGGCGGTAAAAAAGTATTCTGAAAGCAGGCAGCTCGACATAACGGTAAATAAATATTACGACGGCAATTCGCTTATCTCGGCGTCGACCGCCGCGGATATTATTTTTCTCGATATAGAAATGGAGCCGATAAACGGGATAGATACCGCGGCACATTTGAGAAAATATAACGTTAATATACCTATAATATACATTACCGGTTACCCCGATTATTGGCAAAAGGCGTATAAGGTCCATGCTTTTGATTATATTATCAAACCGATCGACGAGAAGAGCATTTTTCGCGTCATGGACGATTATATTACCTCCGCTAAAGAGAGTAAAGCGGAAAAAATTCTTCTTAATACCGAAAAAGGCGCGGTGATACAGAATAAAAACGAAATATGCTATTTTATTTTCGATCAAAAGAATGTATTGACCTGTAAAACGCTCTACTCAAAATACATAGTTAAGGATAATTTATCAAACATCATAAAAATGCTTGACAGCGATGATTTTTACAGAACCCATAAATCGTGTTTAGTGAATTTGAAATTTGTCAATATGATAAATAAAAACGACGGTATAATAATGAATGACGGAACATGGCTGCCTTTAGCTCTGAGAAAGCAGAAAGATTTTTATTATATTCTTTCAAAACGCCTACGCGGCGAATAATTAAGGAGGCGATAACTTATGCCCGAAGCATTTATCCCTATTATCGCACAGATCGCGGTTATTGCGGCTTTGAACATAATAATGTTTTTGTATTTTGAACATTTATGCACAAGAAAGTACAGCAAAACCATAGTTTATATAGCCGCATGTATTGCGGCAATTATTGCCATGTCAGCGGTAAACTGTCTACATATACCTACTCTTAATTTGATTTACGGATTTTTAAGCTTTTGCGCTGTCTGCGGGCTGTTGTATAAAGTCAATTCTATTAAAATGTTTCTGTACTACACCGTTTTGCCGCTGTTTATAAGCGTAATATTGACAATACTGATATCGACGCTGATAACAGGTAAAAGCTATACCGATGTAATTTCTGATAATGAACTTATGTGTATTATCAATTTGTTTGATCTCATAATAATGTTTTTAATTTACAGAATAACTACGGCAATCTTTTCAAGAAAAGACCTCCGTCCGCTGAGAATAAGAGAAATGATAATACTGCTGGCGTTTACGCTGTTTGAAATATACGTTATCTTTTCTCTTTCGGGACGTCAGACGTCGGGAACTACGTTTATACTGATAATGATAGGCTTTCTTATCCTGAACGCCTATATTACATATACTATACGAAAGATCGCTCAGAATGCTAAGCTGAAATACGAGCTTGACCTTTCGGCAAGGCAAAGCGAGATACAGCTTGCATATTATAAGGAGCTTGATGAAAAGTATCAGCAGTCCCGCAGAGTCATACATGATATCAAAAAGCATATATCCGTTATTTCAAATTCGGCTGAAAGCGAGGAGACTGCGCGTTATGGGGAGCAGATAAATAAAGAATTAGATACTCTGTTTTACGGCTTTTCGTGCAGCAATAAGATACTCAGCATAGTAATGAGCCAAAAGCTCTCAGCCGCTAAGGGCAAGAACATAGACGTTTCGACTAAGATCGAGGACGTAGATATCGATTTTATGAAAGACGTAGATATAACCTCTGTTTTCGCTAACCTGTGGGATAATGCCATCGAAGCGTGCGAAAAGACTTCCTCGCCTTTTATAAAATTTGAAATGAAAAAAGTAAACGGCTTTTTGCTTGTGACCGTCAAAAATTCTTATTCGGGAGGGCTTTTAACTCAAAAAGGCAAAATATTATCATCAAAGCCTAAGCACGAGGGCTTAGGCTTATCAATAATACGGTCGACCGCCGAAAAATACAACGGCTTATTTGTTACCGAATACACCGACGCGGTCTTTTCGGCAGAATTGACTATACCTATACCTAACGGCTCGTCTACAAGTACTGTGCAAAGTGCACAAAAACAAACGGATTTTTAGGCTTATTTTTGTATGCTGTTGCATTCAGCGCCATATTTTGACTTTCGGCATTTAACTATTGACTAAACGCATAGAAAACTTTATTATTTATTTTAAGGAATTCCCGAGTATATTGCGCAATATCAAATCAATTCTATGTCTATTCAAGAAAGGCGATGAATAATGGATATCAGGGTAAAAGACCTTGTAAAAAACTACGGTTCTGGCGAAACATTGGTGCAAGCCGTGAAAAAGTGCAGCTTTACCATATCACAGGGCGAGCGGGTCGCTGTCGTCGGGCCGAGCGGCTCGGGCAAGACCACGCTGCTTAATATTATCGGCGGGCTGGACGCTATGACAAGCGGCACGGTGATGTATGATGATATGCCGCTGCCTTTTGACAACGAGGACAAGCTCGCAAATTTCAGGCTAAAGAATATCGGGCGGGTCTTTCAGTCATATAACCTTATACCCGAGCTTACCGCATATGAAAACATCATCATACCCGCGCTGCTTAATTCCGCCAAGCCGGATAAAGACTATATCCGTTACGTGGTATCGATGTTAGAGATAGATAAGCGACTATCGCATTATCCCTCCGAGCTCTCGGGCGGACAGCAGCAGCGTGTGGCGATAGCAAGAGCGCTGACCAATAAGCCGTCGGTGATCCTTTGCGATGAGCCGACGGGAAATCTTGACGAAAAAAGCTCGGACACGGTGATATCGCTGCTAAAGCGCACCTCGAATGAGTTTGGCTGCACCCTCGTTATCGTTACCCACGACAGCGGCATTGCCGAGCAAATGGACAGGATCATCACAATAACCGACGGCAGCGTCAGCGAAAAGGAGTGATATTATGAGGATCTCCTTTTTTATCGCGGGCAAATTTATTAAAGCGCATAAGCACACGGCGCTCTTAGGCGTACTGATAATTTCGTTGTTCGTTGCGGCGTTTGAGGCGTCGCTTATGTATAACAGCTGCTATGCGAAAACCGTAGAGGATAATATTCTTAAACAATACGGAGAAGAAGCGGGAATAATCTACAACGCGGATATTTCCAAATCCGCTCGGCTTTTATCCGAGCCGTCGGACGGTATGACCGTCTTTTGCGGTTATGACGCGGTATATTCGGAAAGCTTGGATAATAAGTTTTATATCGGTTATTTGCCCGAAAAGGCGCTTTTAAGCAAGCACCGCGAGGTGACAGAGGGCAGACTTCCCGAAAAAGAGGGCGAGGCGGCGATAGAAGAAAGCGCGTATAATTCACTAAGCCTTACCGCGGATATAGGCGATACCTTTACTGTGACCGTGCGGCAAAACGGCGAGAAAGTTGATAAAAGCTTTACCCTCTGCGGGAAAATCGAAAGCTATCTGCTTAACTGGCAGAATACCGATATCACCAAAAAATCGTTTACCTATCCGCCGCCTGTCATTCTCACCGTACAGCAGGTTAAAACGCCCGCCTATATCGATATTATGTGTAATTATGCACCCGAAAGCGGCAATTATCTCGGCGGAGAATACAGCGACACCTTTATGACCTTAAATCACTCAAGCGTAAAGGCACAGATCGAGTCTGTAAAAATCGTCACTATCCCCTTAGCTGTGTTTATTGTGCTTATAATGATTTTGGGTATATACGGCGTTTTGCAATATATAATGAAAGAGTACGACAAGTACGTCCGTCTGCTCGGCTGTATAGGTATGCCTTTAAGAATGTGCATACCGATATATCTTATAACAGCGCTCGGCACGATGATATCCGCCTCGATCATCGGCAGCGGGGCTGGGTATGCAGTTACTTTCGTATTCTGTCGGCTTTTTTCAAAGCTGGTCTCGGGGCAGGAAACGCTCTTTGTGTATGACGCACGCTATGCCTTTTTCGGCTGTATGATATGCTCGATAGTTATATTGCTTGTTTTTGCCTTTTCGGTAATTAAATATTATAAAAAGCTCGAAAACAGCTTCGAGAAAAAGCCGCGCAGAGCAAGAAAGCATACCGAGCCTTTCGTCGACGCCGTTTCTTTAACAAAGCTATGGAACAAAGCGCAGTCGAGGATAAATTTTTCCCAGCGGCTGTTATCGGGGCTGCTTATGTTCCTTTGCGTTGCCGTTGTCGGCGTCGGGTTGTTCGGCGTGGAAATATCCGTGATAAGCGAGTATCAGTCTGCGGCGCGTGAAAGCGGCAACGGTGAGGATATTGCTTTGTATATTCCGGGCGGAGGCACAGCGCAGGATATATATAATATCAATCTGCCCGAGGGCTCGGGAGTGTCCGCTGAAAATCTTAAAGAGCTTACCGACATGGGGCTTGATGTGGTATATTCTTCGCTTAGCGCAAATATCGGCGTGTTTATCTTTTATGACCCCTCGGATCCCGACCCTTATATGGAAAACTGTATACGCAATCGGCAATATCTTACCGAGCGGGAAACGCCGACACTTGATTACGCTCTTAAAGCTGCGGGCGGAGACAACAGCGGCTATCTTATCACGGGCAAGACCGCTGTAAAAAATTACGCCGCATTAAAAGATTACGGCGTTGACCATATGAGCAAAGAAGCGTTTGAAAGCGGCAAAATAATAGCCGCGCCCGCGTCTTATTATAACGTGGGTGATAAATTGACCATACTTACCGTAAGCAGCGTCGATCCCGAAAAATCAGCGGACGATCCCGAGAAGTTCCTCTTCCATAAAGACGAATACACGGTAGGCGCACTGAGCGGATACGATTATTATATTTTATGCGCCGATTATCTTTCCGATATCCATAAGGAGGCAAAATTTGACATTGTAGTCCTTTCGGTCGGCGAAAATAAAGATGATGAGTATATCAAGACCGTTACCGAAAAGGCGGAGGCTGTCGTTTCAAGATGTCAGTACACCTCGCTGGATAACAGATTACAGCAAAGCAGAGAATACAGGGACGCCTCTCTCTCCACCGTCACGGGATTTGGGATAGTTCTGCTTATCTTTGAGTTAATGGCGATGACCGCAATTATAATATCCGCAAAGCTTAAGACAAAAGGAGATATGCTGAGCCTAATTCTCTTAAAGCAGATAGGCGCAGACAGCGCATTGCTGGTAAAGCTTTCGGCACTTACGAATATGAAAACTATATTGTTCTCGGGCGGGGCGGCCGCGATATTGTGTACCGCGCTTATAATAGAAAGGACACGGGCGCTCGATTATCTGCCCCTTAGCGGCTTGGCGGCAATTTGTATCGCCGTGTTTGCTTTGTTGACGGTGCTTACCGCTTTATTGAGTTATATTATTTCCAAAAGGGAAATAACGCGAAGCGGCTTGTTTCGCAATGCGGGCGGAGGGCGTTAAGCCGTTTTGCTGCACGGTCAGCGAAATGGATAAGGGATACTGACTGAGATAGGGTAAATATAGTGCTATATTAAACAATTTGTCATATTTTATCAAATTCCCCGTCGGAAAATCGACGGGGAATTTTTGCGCTTATTATACAAAAAAATCAAGCCATATTCTTTCGCTAAATTCGTCATTTGCGAAAACCGCAAAAAACAGTCATAATATATTATACACAAAGTATATCATAAAATCCGTTGTTTGTCAATAATTCAAAGGAGGAAATATGAAAAATATTTATCATCGCCGCGACGGGCGGTATGAGGGCAGATTTAGCGATGAGAGGACTAATGGGACGAAGTATTTTTATGGGCGGTCTCGTGCCGAGGTCGAGCGCAAGATAGCCGATTTTATCGCAAGTCGAGGCAATTCCGACTGCCGTCTGACGGTGAAAATGCTTTTTGACGAGTGGTTATCGGCTGTCAGCGTAAAGGTAAAAGAGTCTACTTTAGCTAACTATCGCGGCAAAGCCGATGCGCACATTTTGCCGAAATTCGGCGGGCTTTTTACCGATGAGCTTTCCGCCGATATGGTGAGAGGATTTATCGCCGAACGGCTTTCTGACGGGCTTTCCGCAGGCTACACCGCCGACATGGTTATTTTACTCAAATCCGTTATGAAGTACGGCGAGCGTGTACATGAGATCAAAAACAATATTTCGGAAGTCATTCTCCCCAAAAGAAGGCGCACCGAGATCTTTCTCCCCGACAAAGCCCAGCAAAAGTGCCTCGAAAAGCACCTCTCGCTTAATAAGAGCCTGACCTCTCTCGGCGTGACCCTTTGCCTTTATACGGGACTGAGACTGGGAGAGTTGTGCGCGCTTAAGTGGTCAGATATCAACCTCTCCGACAGGACATTATCTGTCAGCAAAACCATCCAGCGCATACGCTGCCAGCACGGCACGCGTCTTGTGATAACCGAGCCGAAAAGCATGTCCTCGGTGCGCGTTATCCCGCTGCCCGACCGCGTTTTAAGCCTGCTTGCAAATAATATGAGCGCGGGTGAGAATTATCTGCTTTCCGGCACACAAAAGCCCATTGAGCCGCGCACGATGCAGTATAGATTTAAGGCGCTGCTTAAAAAAGCAAACCTGCCGTCAATGCACTTTCACGCCCTGCGCCACGTGTTCGCCACAAACTGTGTAGAGCTTGGCTTTGACGTTAAATCGCTGTCCGAGATACTCGGTCACTCGGGCGTGGAAATTACGCTCAATAGGTATGTTCATTCCTCTCTCGAGCGCAAAAAGCGGTTTATGAAAAAGCTTTGCTTTGCCGCATAGCAGCGCGGTTTGCTCCTTGAAAATAAAATAGCCGACCGATAATCGACATTTTTCGCTAAAGACGAAATTCCCGAAAGAATATCACCCCGTCATAATTTAAATATAACCCAAAATCGCAAGAAATACAAGTTGGGAGGCGGACTATGGCAGAATATCCCGTTTTTAAGGACGGTGCGGCGGAATGGCTTGAATACATAAAGAGCCGCGTGCGTCTGTCCTCGTATGCGCAATACAAGCTTAAGCTTGAAAAAAATATCCTGCCTTACTTTGCCGAAACCGCATTCTGCGAGCTCAGCGAGCGAGAAATATCGGCGTTTTATGCGAAACTTTTAAGCGATGGCGTAACTCAGCGGTACGCCGTAAGCAATTTGTCACTGCTGAAAATGATAACCAAATATCTATCACAATTGTACAATGTCCCCGACCCTGCGGCTAAGGTGGACTTGCCGAGGGTCTCGAGTGCCGAAAGTGTAGATAAGATCTATGACGAGTACAGCTTTGAACGGCTTTGTAAAGCCGTTTCGGACAAGCCCGACCTCACCAAAGCGGGGATAGCCCTGACGCTGTTTACCGGACTGAGAATAGGAGAATTATGCGCGCTTAAGTGGTCGGATATAGACCTTGACAAAGGCGTTTTGACTGTAAGCAAAAGCCTACAGCGCGTATCCACCGGAGAGGGCGGCGGACTGGTGATATCCTCTCCGCAAAGCCGTGCGGGAATGCGCACCGTTCCGATAACGCCGCGCCTTTCGGGCTATCTGCAGCGGTTTAGGGCAGAGGGCAACAGGTACTTTTTGACAGGAACACTTATGCCCGCAGAACCGCGCACAATGCAATACAGGCTGCGGGCTTTTCTTAAAAAGGAGCGCCTGCCGCAGATAAGCTTCAGCGAGCTGAGAAAGCTGTTCATAGGCCGCTGTATCAGCCGCGGCGCGGACATAGCCGCCCTGACCGAGATACTCGGAAATGCCAGCGTGCAGAGCACCCTGCTGTACTGCCAAAAGGCGAGTATGGACAGCAAGGTGAGGGCGGTGGAATTAGCGGGAGAGATTAGGTGAAAAAGGCGCTTTTCCCCATCCCATTGAGCCCGCGCGAGGGGGCGCGGGAGCTGTACTTTAGGGGAGAGAGGGTGCGGTCTGAGGGCGGCGGCCTTGTGGGCGAAAAGGGCGCGGTTGTCAGCTTTGATACGTATTTCGGGCTGGTGTTCAGTGCGAAGATGAGGCGGTACTGCGAGGCAGAAGCGGTAGGGTACGAGATATGCGGAAGCGGCAAAATATGCGCGCAGATGTATACCGACAAAGGGGAGCTATTGAGCGAAAATGTGTGCGATATATCAAACACAAATGCTGAAATATTGGCACGCTTTGTCTACATTTCGGCCGACAGTTTTTTTGTATATCTTAAGCTGACATTTATGTCAAATGATGTACGCATAGATAAGATAACCGCAATCGCCGAATGTGACGAGGTAAAGAGGGTGTCTCCCGCGATAGTGATATGCACCTATCATCGCGAAAAATGCGCGGTGCGCAATGCTTTGACGGCCGCCGACGCGCTGAGAAAAAGCGGGGTAGAGGGCGAGGTCATCGTCGTGGATAACGGTGGCACTCTCGGTGACTTTCCTGACCACACAATAAGACTTATCAAAAGTGTCAATTGCGGCGGGAGCGGAGGATTTGCCCGAGGGATGGAGTACGCGGCGAGGCGTGACTTTACCCACATAATGCTAATGGACGACGATGTGGACTTTGAACCTGCGGCATTAGAGCGGCTGTTCGGATTTTTGAGTACAACTCGGGACGACAAGCTTTGCGTCGCGGGGAGTATGCTCTTTGCCGATGAGCCTACCGTCTGCTTTGAGGCGGGCGGGTACTTTGATATCATAAGCGGAAGTCAGACCGGCTGCTCGTACGGGCTCGATATGACTAAGCGCGAGGCACTCTGCGAAGATGAACACGAAAAGACGATAAATTACGGCGGCTGGTGGCTCTTTTGTATGCCCGTCTGCTATGCGAAAAGCGGGCTGCTGCCGCTGCCGTTTTTCATAAAATATGACGACGTGGAGTATGCGCTGAGGTGCGGGATGGATATCGTCACGCTAAGCGGCGTCGGGGTCTGGCACGAGCGCTTTGACGGCAAATATAACGCCGACAGCGAGTACTACAACGTGCGCAACTACTTATTGACGCGCAGCCTGCACGGCGGGATATCCCGCAAGGAGGCGAGGAGGTTCGCGCGCGGGCGGGTGCGCGAAAAGGCGTTTCGCCAGCAGTACAATATGGCGCGGGCGGCAAGTCTCGGCTATCGCGACTATCGCAGGGGGATAGAATACATACGCGCGCTCGACGCGGAGAAAAATCACGAATACGTACGCGGGCTGAATTATCCCATATTAGACGAGGAAGAGCTGTATAAGCGGCACGGGGTGAGATTTTCGCAGGAGAAATATGAGAGGGCGCAGAGCGCTAAGGTTGACCGCAAAAAAAGACTGCTGCTGTACGGGCAGCTTATCCCCGCATTTTTGTGCAAAAAGGACTATGCGACAACCGATATTTTCTTCGATAGGAAGGAAATGTATTTTGGGTACAAAAGAGCGCTGCACTTTGACCGCAGGGCGAAAAAGGGGTATGTGACGAAGAAGAGCTTGTGGGAGTTTGTCAAGGCGGTCCTTTGGAGGGGAAACATATGAAGAAGATCAAGCTGCTGATATGCTATCATAAGCCCGATGTTTTGCTTAAAGATGATATCTTGACCCCCATACACGTCGGCAGGGCGATAGCTAAAAGGGAGAAAGACCCCGACGACCCCGACCTCAAGTGGCTGCTTGACAATATGATAGGCGACGATACGGGGGAGAATATCTCACTGCTCAACCGCACCTACAACGAGCTGACCGCGCTTTACTGGGCGTGGAAGAATTATGATAAAATTGACGACCCTGACTACATAGGCCTTATGCACTATCGGCGGCATTTTGTATTCAACGAGGGCGAAATAAAGGTGTACGAGATACCCGAGATGGGCTCGCCTAAATATTTGGATATGCTCGGGTACGATCCCGAGCGGCTGTCCGAGGAACTCGAAAGCTGCGACTTTGCCTGCCATTTGGGGAAAGTCGACGGGATATACAAGCATTTTCTCGCAAGCCACCGCGCGGAGGATATGGCGCTCGCGCTGAAGCTGCTAAAGCAAATGTACCCGCAGTATTGTGCCGCCGCAGACGAATATATGCGGCAGGATGTGGGCTGCTTTTGCAATATGTTCATCTTTCCGAAGAAAATGTTTTTCGAGTATTGCGAATATATTTTCGGGATATTGGAGGAGTTTTGCAGGCGGGTGGATATCGGCGAAAAGCGGCTGTTTATCTCGGAGCGGCTGACGGGGATATTCATATATGAGAAAATGCGGCAGGGGCTTAAATACAAGGTATACCCGATAAATTTTGCCGCGGAGGGCGTTAATATCCCGATAGCGTATGCGATAAATAAGGACAACCTTTACGCGGTCGAGGTGTCGATGGTATCGGCGCTCGAAAACGCGAAAAAGGGTACGAAATTCACTTTTTACCTTATGCACGGCGTGGACGTCACCGACGAGGACAAGCGGAGATTTTTGAGCCTATGCGAGAATTACGGCATATGCCGGGTGGAATTTGTCCACTCGCGGCTGAGGCGGGAATATTACCCGCTGGAAATATCGGAGCGGCTGCCTAAGGTAAAGAAGCTGATATATTTTAACGAGAAAGCGATAGCTATGCACGACCTTTCGGAATTTTACCGCACGTGCAATGTTGACGACTACTACATCAGCGGACTGCCCGAGGGCGGTATCACAAATGTGTCTAAAAATAGACGGCTGTCCGAGGATATATTTGTCATCAATTGCGAGAGATTTAGAAAGCATAGGATACTTGCTGAGGCAAAGCCGCTTTTTGAAAGCAAAAGCGCGATAGATATACTCAATTTGCTCTGCGAAGATCAGATAGGCTGCTTTGCCGAGTGGTTCGTGACCCTTGCGGGCGGCGAGAGGGAATACATGCTCCCGATAAGGTCAAAGCTCAAAAATCGCGGGCAGTATCAGCTTGAGGCGACATGGCGGCCGGTGCTGTATTACGGCGAGAATGAGCCGTGGGTGAATATTCAGGGCTTGTACAGCAATTTTTGGTGGAATTATGCGGTAAAGGCGCCTATGCTTTTTAAATTTCCCGCCGACGCAGAAAAGACCGAACGCGTGATAAATGCCCAGCAAAAAGAGCTCAGCCGAATAGAATACATCACGCAGGGCGGGTGCAGGGACGATTTGTCGCGGTATCTATCCGCCCCCGAGAGTTCGCCGCTTAAAGTGAGAATGAGCGAGGAGGAGAGCGAGGACAAGCTGTGCCGTGCCCGCTGTGACGCGCTGAAAAACGCGGAAAAGGCGCTTTTAACTAAGCCGCATACGAGGCGTAAGACGCCGGAAAAGCTGCCGTCGGTAGGAACGGCGGAGTATGGCAGGCTCTCGGTCTTTAACAAAATGAGGGTGTATTTTAGGACCTACGGATTTATCCCGACGATAAAGAGGGCGTTTGAAAAATTGACCGCAAAAGCTTAAAAGAGGTGTGTGTATGGCGCTGGTGTCCGTTCTTGTGCCGGTATATCATGTGGAAGAATATCTGTCTGAATGCTTAGACAGCATAATTGCTCAGACGCTCAGCGACATAGAGATAATCTGCGTAAATGACGGGTCGACGCGCGAGGACGCGGAGATTTTAAATAGATATGCGGCGCGCGATAAGCGCATAAAAATCATAACTAAGCCGAACGGCGGGCTGCCCTCGGCGAGAAACGCGGGGATAAGGGCGGCTAAGGGCGAATACCTCGCCTTTGTCGACGCGGACGACCGCATTAAGCCGAATATGCTAGAAAGGCTGTACAAGGCGGCAAAGCGGGATAATTCGGAAATAGTTATCTGCGGGGCGGAAATATTTCCGCCCGAGCCTAAAGCGGAGGGGTGGCTGTATGCCGCGCTTTCTCCCCAAAACGGATATTATGAAAGGGCGGACGAGGAGTTTCTTTTTGATAACGCGGCGGTACGGCCGTTCATCTGGCGGACGTTTGTCAAAAGAGAGCTGCTGACAAGAAATGGCCTTTTACTGAACGAGAGCATACATGTAGGCGAGGATAACGCCTTTCAGCTGAGGATTTATCCTAAAGCAAAGGGGATAACCGTGATAGCGGATAAGCTGTACGAGTACCGCTGGTTTAGGGAAAACTCGCTGATGAATACATTGGTGTATAACGACGCGGGGAAAAAGTGCCTCGCGCATATAAAGATGGTGCGCCACGTCGCCGACGAGTGGATACGGTCGGGGGAGATGGAGCGCTTTGCCAAAGGGTATTTGCGGTGGTGCGCGGAATTTTTGTATGACGACTTTATCAAGCTGCCGCTGAATGATAGGATAGACGGCGCGAGGGCGCTGTCCGAGATATTTTCGCGGTGCGGGTACGAAAGGCTGAGATATGCGCTTTTACCGCATATACGGGAGATGTTGGAGTATTTTTTCGCGGTAAGCGAAGAAAGCCCGCGTGAGTGCATTGTATCCGCGGCGATATGCGTGAGCCGCGATAATTGCGCCCCCGAGAGGATAGAACAGGCGATAAATAATTGCCTTAGGCAAAGCCTACGGGAATTAGAGCTGATAATAGTCAACAACTCGGTATCGAGCGAATGTTATGCCGTAATACATAAGTACCTCCACCGCGACAAGCGGGTGAGGGTGTACAACGCCGAGGACAGGCACTACACCGACGGGTGCAATATCGCGGCTAAGGCGGCCGAGGGTAAGTATCTGGCGTATCTTTTCCCTTTCGGCAGACTTGCGGATAACGAGGCGCTAAATAGATGGGTAAGGTGTGCCGAGGAGCACAGCGCCGAGCTTGTATTGTGCGGCGGGAGCGAGGATAACGCGGGGTGCGCGCTGTATAGGACGGATTTTGTCAAGAAGAGCAAGCTTTGCTTTAACGATTATTCGATAATGAGCGGGAGCGTGTTTGTCGCGGCGGCGCGGCTTTTATCAAAGGAAAAGGCCGCAGTCGACGGTGTGTATCGGTGCGAGCGGCCGCCCGCGAGGAGGCTTAGCAGTGAGGACTGCGTGAAGATGCTGAGGTCGGTAGCGGACAGGCTGGAGATTGCTAAAGAATGCGGGTCGGCGGCGCTGTACGGCAGAGCGTTCGACATACTGGACGGCGGGTATTTTGATAAGCTCGTGAGCGAGTGCTTTGACCGCGTGTATGTAGAGGAGTACGGGTGCGCGGATACCGAGAGCCCCGCTAAGGTCGCGGCGGAGCTGATAAGGATACTCTCGCTGCTTGAGCCCGAATTGCTTTCGGGCAGGAAATTGCCGAGGGTGTTCAGCGAGTTTGTGGACGGCAGGCATAGATATATAGCGGGGCTGTCCGATGAATATGTGAGAAATTGAGAGGGATAAAAATGGCGGCAAATGTTGAGAGCCTGAATAAGAGCGAGTGCACGGGCTGCGCGGCGTGCGCTGACATCTGCCCTGTGGGTGCGATAAGGATGATAGCGGACGGCGAGGGCTTTTTGTACCCGTCGGTCGATAGGGAAAAGTGCGTGGGGTGCGGGCTGTGCAAGAGCAAATGCCCGTCGGTGAGCCGCGCGGCGAGAGGATACGACACGCCGGAGTGCTATGCCGTAATGGCGGACAGCGACGAGCTGAGGATGAAGAGCTCGTCGGGCGGGGTGTTTACCTTGCTCGCGGAAAATGTTATCGACGCGGGAGGATATGTCTGCGGCGCGGCGTACGAGGACGAGTATCGGACGGTAAGGCAGATAATTGTGTCGGATAAAAAGGGGCTCGAGAGGCTGCGCGGGTCAAAGTATGTGCAGAGCGAGAGCGCGGGGAGCTATGCCGAGACTAAAAAGCTGCTCGACAATGGAAAATCGGTGCTGTACTCGGGGTGTCCGTGCCAGATAGCGGGGCTGAAGAATTTTCTTTCAAAGGAGTATGACAATCTGCTGACGGTGGACCTTGTCTGCCACGGGGGAAATTCGCCTAAGGCGTATAGGGCGTTTTTAAAGGACTGCGCAAAGGGCAGGAAGATAACGTCGGTGAATTTTCGCGAGAAAGAAATATACGGGTGGTCTACGCCCGTCGCGATAAATTATTCGGACGGGAGCGTCACAAGGCAGCCGCACGACAAGAGCGAGTGGTATATCGGCTTTTTAAACGGGATAACCTGCCGACCGTACTGCGGGCATTGCGAATATGCGGGGACGCACAGAGTAGGGGATATCACCCTAGGAGACTTTTGGGGGATAGGAAAATACAAGGAGCAGTGGGACGACCGCAAGGGGACGTCGCTGGTACTGATAAATACAAAAAAGGGCGAGAGGGCGTTTAAGAAGATAAAAAGCAGGCTTAAGCTGTGTGAGAAAGCGCCGCTGAGCCACGCGCAAAAATTCAACGGGGCGTTAAGAGCGCCGCAGGCGGAGCACCCGGGGCGGAGATTTTTCTTTAAGCATTTGCCTGAGGACGGGTATTTAAAGTCGCTGTGGTACGGAAGAAAGTACCGCTATGACGTGGGGCTGGTCGGCTGGTGGTTTGCGTCTAATTACGGCAGCGCGCTGACATATTATGGGCTTGGCAAGATACTCGAGGACATGGATATGCTCGCGATAATGGTGCAGGTGCCAAAGCTGGACGGCAGGATGTGGGAGCCGCAGACAAAAAAGACTGTGGATTTTATGAAAAAATTCTTCCCCATCACAAAATATCGCCCTGTCGATAAGCTGTCGGAGGTAAACAGGTTCTGCGATATGTTTATGCTGGGGTCGGATCAGCTGTGGACGAAAGGGGCGATAGACCTTACGGGGTACACGTTCTTCCTCGACTTTGCCGAGGCGGACAAAAAGAAGGTGGCTTTTGCGACGTCGTTCGGGCATGAGGAATTTGGCGGGACGACAGAGCAGAAGAAAAAGGCGAGGGAGCTGCTGCTGGATTTTGACTACATCTCGGTGAGGGAGAGGTCGGGGATATCGGCGGCTAAGGAGAATTTCGGCATAGAGGTAAACAGAGATCTCGACCCGGTCTTTATCTGCGATAAAAGGCATTATGACAGCCTTGCGGACAAGGCGGACATTAAGGAGGACGGGTATCTGCTGTGCTACATCCTCGACCCGTCGGAGGAAAAGCAAAAAGCGATAAGCTACGCCGCAAAGAGGCTCGGGCTAAAGGTGACAGCCATTCTCGATATGAAGACCGAGCAGAGAAGAAAAGGAGAGTGGCACACGGGCGAATTAAAAGATGACCCGACGATAGAGGAATTCGTGAGCTGTTTTAAGCACAGCAGGTTTGTGCTGACGGACTCGCACCACGGCGCGTGCTTTGCGATGATATATGAAAAGCCGTTTGCGGCGTTTGCGAATTATTCGAGGGGGATAACGAGGTTTACGCATCTGCTCGAGCTCGCGGGGCTGCCCGAAAGGCTGCTTTATGACCCGAGCAAATTGCCGGAGCGGGCGGAACTTTTGACCGACATAGACTATGCGCCGGTGAGGGAGATATTTAAGCGAGAAAGGGCGATAAGCCTCGAACGGCTGAAAGGTGCGCTGTCATTCGGGAAAGAAAGGCAGCCGAGCCTGCGCTCGCTCGCGCTGAGGGTAGAACGGCTTGAAAAGCTGGTCGCTGAGCAGCAAAGCGAGATCGACGCGCTTAAAGCGAAAAAGTAAGGAAAACGGTCGGTATTCCGACACAAAAATATACAAGAGGTGTAATAATGAAAGTAAGCAACCCAAAGGTATCGGTGATAGTCCCGGTATACAATGTAGAAAAGTATTTGGCGCGGTGTCTGAACAGCATAATACATCAGACGCTCGAGGATATAGAGGTCATCGTCGTAAACGACGGCAGCAAGGATAACTCGCCGGATATAATAAAGGAGTTTGTCGAAAAGGACGACAGGGTAAAGCTTATCGACAAGCCAAATTCGGGCTACGGCAATTCGATGAACAGAGGTCTCGACGCGGCGACGGGCGAATATATCGGGATAGTAGAGAGCGACGACTTTATCGCGGCGGATATGTATGAATCGCTGTATGCGCTGACGGGCGGCGGCGAGGTGGACGTAGTTAAGGGGAATTTTTATGATTATTATGAGCAGAACGATAAGCCGCCCGTGATAACTCCCAACCACGAGCGCGATATGATAGCGGACACCGAAAAGCCGTTCAAGCTCAAGGACGACCCGCAGATATCATGGGGACACCCGTCGGTATGGAGCGCGATATACCGCCGCGAATTTTTGCGTGAAAACAAGATAGTATTCATGGAAGAAAAAGGCGGCGGCTGGGTGGATAACCCGTTCTTCTACGAGACGCTGTGCAAGGCAAAGAGCATAATGTGGACGAAAAGGGCGTTTTACTTCTACTTTAGATCCAACCCCGAGTCGTCGTCTAATAATCAGATGGATCCGAAGATACCTTTCTTGAGAATGGAGGATAATCTTGATATTCTTGAGACAAACGGATTTACAGACAGAAAAATCAAGCGCCCGACTTATTCGAGGGCTTTAATATATCTTAACGGAGCCATACAAGATTTTGATTACGACGCGAACGAGGCTGAGATAACGGAATGTGCCAACAGTTTAATGAAGCGGCTCGACAGAGATTGTATATCGGAGGAGTTCAGCCTTAAGGAACAGCTGTTGTATAATACCTATCTTTCTCCGCTGAAAAAAATATCCGCTAAATTTCCAAAAATACTTATTTACAATTGGCTGCCGTTCGATAATCCGTGGAATTGGGGCGGCGGTGTTACCGTTTATTGCAAAAATATTATCGAAGAGATACTCAATAAATATCCTACGGTAAACATATATTTTCTGTCAAGCGGATTTGCGTATGACGCATACAAGGAAGAAATATATTACCGAAAAATCAACAATATTTTCGACGATAAAGTACGTCAGTATGAGATAGTAAATTCTCCTGTTCCGGCAGAGCAGAGGAATATGTATATAAATCCACTTGTCGCGCTTGAAAATAAGGATCTAAAAGCTAAGTTCAATGAATTTTTGGAAAAATACGGTCCCTTTGAAACTATCCATTTTAATAATATTGAGGGTCTGTCGTTAGACGTCCTTGATTTGAAAGAAGAACACCCCGAGACCAAATTCATCTTTTCTATCCACAATTATGTTCCGCTGTGCGTAAACGGTTCGTATTATATGCGGCATAAGCACTGCAACTGCGTTCCCGACCACACGGGAGAAGATTGTATGAAATGCACCCGCGCGGATATTAAGTCAAAAATTGCGCTTGAGACATACGAGCGCGGAAAGTACGGTCACGAACCGAGCAGGTGCTTTTCGCAAAATCATTGGATAAATAGCTTCGGCTTTGAAAGATTGGATATAGACGCAACGGCGGAAAATATACTTGACTTTGCGAAAACCGCTACCGCAAAGCTGAATAAAAATTGCGACGTGATACTTGCGGTATCTAAAAGGGTGTATAAAATAGCGGAGGATAACGGCTTTGACACCGCAAAAATGAAAGTATCGTATATCGGCACAAAGGTCGCGTCCATTCAATGCAAAAATCAGTCGTATCCCGCCGAAAACGGATTAAAAATAGTGTTCTTGGGCAACGACATAAACTATGAGGAAAAAGGCTATCCGTTTTTATTGGACGCTTTGAGTAAAATGCCTGTTAAGTATGCCAAAAAAATAGATCTTGTATTGACTGTAAAACAAAAAGAGCACGCGGAGATATATTCTATGCTGCGCAATTTTCACTCGATAAAGGTAATAAACGGCTATACCCATGCGGACCTTCCGAATATTTTCAAGGGGTGCAATCTCAGCCTTGTGCCGGTGTTGTGGGAGGACAATCTTCCGCAGATAGCGATAGAGTCGGTGGCATACGGAGTGCCTGTGCTCGCGAGCAGCGCGGGCGGAGCGTCGGAGCTGTGCGACAGCGAGCTGTTTAAGTTTGCGGCGGGGGACGCCGAGGAGCTGAATGCTAAGATAATGCACTTTATCGATAAGCCCGAGGATCTAAAGGAATACTGGGCGCATCATCACGGACTGGTCACTATGGGACAGCACGTCGACGAGCTTGCGGGGTATTACGGTATCGACAACAGCGGTACGGTGGAGATGTCTAAAGAGGATTATGGCTGGCTGATAAAGGAAAACGAATTTCTGCACAAAAACATCTCTCTGAACGAGACTAATTTTACTCCGAACAGCGAATTGGAGAAATTAAGGGATAAGCTGTGGAAAGCAAACGAAGAAAACGACAAGCTGAGAGAGGAATTGAAAAAAATGAGAGAATTAAGAGGCAAGGTGACCTTTCAGTCGGATGTGGCGTTTGAGGGCGCAGGGACTAAGCTGTTTAAGCTGACGCTTGAGGATTTTAACTACAGTGACTTTTATGCCGAGATAAAATTTATTAAGCTGGAAAATTTAGGCGCGTCGGTATCCGATACGCTGAGGATATCGGGGACGTGGTTCGGCGAAGAGGGAGCGCGGCGGATAGAGCTCCATCAATTCGACTGGGAGAGCGACGCCGCGCCGCTGAAAGGTATGATATACGCCTGCCCGGATAAAAACAGCGTGGCATTCTTCGCAAAATATCCCGGACGGGCGTGCGGGTACGACTACAGCTTTGCCGCGCTGACGAGCAGGAGCGACCGCGACTCGGTAAAATTTGAGCGTATAACGCAGGGCTTTGTATGGCAGAATGATATGCTGCCGGATAACGCGGTAAATGGGATGGAGAGCGAAAAAGCGCCCGCCGCACCCGCCGCGGAGAGCGACGAGGGGAAAAGAACTTTCGGTAAATTGAGGGGGAGAAAATAAGATGAGAGAACATTATGATGTCGGAGTAGTCGGGTGCTGGTATTGGGGAAATTACGGGTCGCTGTTAAACGGCTATGCGACATTTTCAATACTAAAATCGTTCGGATTGTCGCCGCTTAATATAGTTACGCCTTATAATGGCTTTGAGCCGCATGCTAAGAGATTTTTTGAAAAAGTATATGATGAAAACGATCTATCAGAGGTTTTGCCGTTTGAAAGATTAGGAGAATATAACGGAAAATGCAATTCTTTTCTTACGGGTTCAGACCAGATATGGCATTACAACCCAAATAAAGGCGAACGAAGATTTGCCAATTATTTTAAATTAGATTTTGTTGATGACGCAAAAAAGAAAATTAGTTTTTCCACTTCATTTGGCAGATATGTTCAAGAGCCGGATAGTGTTTTAGCGGAAAACAAAAAGCTTCTTAGCCGGTATTCTGCAATATCCGTCAGAGAAGACGAAAGTGTCGATATTTTGGCAAAGCAATACGGAATATTAGGAACGAGAGTTATGGAGCCGGTTTTTGACGTTACAAAAGATGTATGGGATAAATTAGCTGAATACTCTCAATATAATGAAAAGGAAAAATATTTGCTTACATATATTCTTGATCCGACCGAAGAAAAGAGAAAGGCAATACAGTTTTATTCCGAAAAATTGGGAATAAAAGCAGTAAATATTCTTGATGGGTTTTCAGGACGTTATGAGAGAGTCAAGCAAATTTTGAATTTGCCGAATACATTGCCTAATATAACTGCTTTTGATTTGCTGAGATATTATCAAAACGCATCGTTTGTAATTACAGACAGTTTTCACGGCGCTTGTTTCTCAATTATTTATAATAAGCCGTTTATCGCCGTTCAAAATATTATGCGTGGTGTTGAAAGATTTAAAACTCTATTATCATCGATAAACATGAGCGATAGATTAGTTTCTGATACGAAAATACCGCTTGATGAAAAATTCTTAGAAAAGATAGATTTTACAAATGCAAATCGAGTTATCGAAAGGGAGAGGGACAGGTCTGTTAAATGGCTGAAAAACGCATTACTTACGCCTATAGAAAAGCTGCCCTCGGTCGAGATAAAAAATGTAAACACCAAGCTTGATAAAAAGCTGTGCATGGGGTGCGGAGCGTGCGTATCGGCGTGCCCTGTCGACGCCGTACATTTCGGAACGGATAAATACGGCTCTTATAAAGCCGAGGTCGACTTTGATAAATGCGTGAACTGTGGAAAATGCGTTGATGTATGCGCCGCGATAGAGCTGCCGCGAAATCTGAATACCCCCGCGCCTATTGCGTATGCTTTTATTACAAGCGATAAAAATGAGCTTATGAGCTGCGCGTCGGGCGGGGCGGCGACTGTTTTGGCTAAGAGCGTAATAGATAAAGGCGGCTGTGTCGTAGGTGCGGCATGGACAGACGATTTTGTCGCAGAGCATATATTTGCTTATACAAAGGAGGACTTGAATAAGCAGAAAAAGTCCAAATATTTTCAGAGCTATATGGGCGATACTTTTAAGAAAATAAAAGAAAAGCTCGGTGACGGCAAACCGCTTATGTTTGTCGGGACGCCCTGTCAGGCAGCGGGGCTTAGAAAATATTTAGGCAAAGGCTATTCAAACCTGCTTATTGTAGATCTGTTTTGCGCTAATTGCCCGAGTGCGGGACTTTTTAAAAAGTATCTCGGTGAAAGATTTGATTTGAATGAGCTTGCAGCATATAATTTCAGGCATAAGAATGAAAATGATACTATAATGGGAGAAAATACGTCTTTAATAACTTATAAAGACGGGCGCACTCAGACAGTTACTGCGGAGAATAACGATGATTATTTAAAAGTTTTTCATAGTTGCTCGCTTTCTCTTTCATCTCATTGCCTTGACTGCAAATATCAAGGGACAATGCGCGTAGGAGATCTCACGATAGGTGATTGTTGGGGAATACAGAAATACGACAAGAGCGTCGACCCGTCAAAGGGGGTATCACTGATACTTGTAAATAACGCAAAGGGAGAGGAATTCCTTTCATCCGTGCCGAAAGAGTATATCGGCGTTTTGAAAGAAGAACCACTAGAAAGTGTAAAAAAATATAATGTCGTTGCATTTACAAGCGAACGACACTGGCCGGATACTCTTAGGCGGCGCGTTTTTCTCGACACTGTAGAAAAAACCTCATATCACGCGGCAAAAGAGGCTGCGATGAAGATAGCAAAAGGAAAAATGTCGTATTTTCACTTCGATCCTACCTACTGGAGGGACGATTATCTGGACGGCTCGACGGTATTAACTACACAAATGCCGTATCCCGAGATAGGTCATTATTGTATGCTTGCATTGCCTGACAAATTAGAAAAGGGAAAGAGATACAAATTGAAGATCAAATTCAAGCTGTCAACATCATCGCCCGATTTTAATTTTCATATTAAGCGCTCTAACAGCAGAGAATTTCAAGTTATTCACACTCATAAGGTCACGCCTCAAAATAATAATACGTGGATAATAATTGAAAAGGAATTTACACCGAATAATAGTTTTTATGATGAATTTATGATAGGCGCGGCACAACTGAGGGGAGAAAACAGAAGTATTATGATAGATTATATTAGGGTAGAGGAGATCTAACATACGGTTTAGACTTTACCACCTCAAGACCCTACTTTGGTATCATTTTCTCGCAGGCACCCTCACTGCTTATAGCCGATAAAGCCGAGGGCGGCGGAGAATTTTACTACTTTTCCCCATAACAAAAGCCCCTGCAACCGCAGGGGCTCAGTCTGTCGAAAAAGCCAAGCAAAAGCTTGGCTTTCAGTCTGTAGAAAAAGGTCAATATAAAGCGGAAGGAAAGAGTTGAGTTTATGCTGCCGCCGTACGGCGGACAGCTTACGCTCATTTCTCAATTTGCTTTATATTGCAATTCGAGAAATAAGCTACGGGGAAAACCATCAGGGTTTTCACCCTCAAGTTTAGATAAAAGCCGCTCGCAGATGCGTCATTAAGCAATTTTTAACGCGTTAAAAATTGCTTTAAATCGAGGAAACCCGCTACAGCGGGTGGTCGATTTTTGTCAGCTTGTCGGAAAATCCGACCCATAGGGAGGGTTTTTCGACAAGCTGAAAGGCACGCACCCCGTGCCTTTTTATTTTCCCCACTCCTTTTTTTGCCGGCACAGCGTCAGCAGCATGACCGTCATTGCCCCCACGCACAGTGCGGCTATCGGGCTGCCCTCGGTGACGGCGGGGATGTAGGGGGCATAGGTCTGTATGCTCGGGGTAAAGCCCGTGAGGCATACTATCCCATAGCACAACGCTCCCGAGATGGCGGCGGCGGAAAGGCGCGCGGCGATAAAGCGTATAACGCTCAGTTTAAAGCTGCTTAGGGTCAGTACCTGAAAAATTACGCACAGCCCTCCGAAAGACATTAGCGCGGCGGCTATCGGGAGCGGGAGCAGCGCGCTGGCGCTCTGTATATTGGTTATCTCCCACGCGCTCATTATTATCGTGCCGATGGTGTCCTTGCCGAAATCCACGCCTATGTACCTTATAAGCTCGATGACCGTATTAAAAAGTATCATAGACAGGCAGACGGTGAGAAGTGCGTGACCTGCTGATATAAGGCTGGATTTTACCGTGTCAAAGGAAAGGTCGGTGCGAGTGTATTCAAATTTTTTGCTGTAGGTATATTTTCGCGTCAGGACAGCGCCGATAATAATATTAGCCAAAAGGCAGGAAACGAATATTATCATACCCGCCTCGATGCTGTGGTAGACCGAAAGCCCGACTATGCCGGTTATAAACGCGGGGCCGCTGTTGTAGCAGAAAGAAACGCAAGTCTGCGCCTTGTCGGAGTATTCTTTGCTTTGAGAGGAAAGCGCGCTAATAAGCTTTGCGCCTACGGGATAGCCGCCTATCTGGCTCATAACGAATACGCTGAACAGCTTGCTGTCAAGCCTTATTATTTTGCGAAAAACATACCACAGCGGCATACATATGATATTTCCCGCCCCGCTCTGAGTGAGGAGGGTACAAAGTACCATATACCCGAATAACGACGGTATCAGCGAATTAAGACATACGTCTATGCAGGAGATTACCGCGCCCGACACTCCGCCGCTGTCCGTTATCAGCATAACGGCGGTCATTAATCCTATCGCCGAGAATAAAAAAATCTTTGTCTGTTCATTCTTTTTCATATATCTATCCTTTATTATTTTTTTAGCCGTACTTGCATATAGATTATATGAAGGGACGGTGAAAAAATGAACGTCAATAAGCTTGCAATGAAATTTGAGAACCTGAAAAACATCGTTAAAAATCACTCGTATCTGTCGCTCGAGGATAACGGCTTTCTTACGGTGGAATATGTCAGGGAGGTTTTGCTGCTTGAAGAGAACGTCATAAAGCTGAGGCTTGCAAAAAACACCGTAAAAATAATAGGGCTCGATCTGTCTATGACAAATTACACCTATGACAGCGTTAAGATAACGGGAAAGATCGAGTCGCTGACATTTGACGGAGAGTCAAGAGAAAGGAATGCTTAGGATTGAAAAAGAGAACGTCAAAGGTAAGCTTCGGGTATGTAAGGTTTCAGTGCCTAGGAGGCTTTCAGGAAAAGTTTTTGACAAGCCTTATCTCGGACAATATACAGCTGTTCGATATAAAGCAGGAGAAAGGAAAGCTCAGCGCGCTTGCATATCCGAGGGATTATGAGCATATAGCGCGCACCGCCGTAAAATACAAGGTCAGGATAAAGGCGGCTCAGCGCAAGGGACTGTATTTTTTCTTAAGAAAATACCGCAAAAGGTGGGGGATAGTGGTAGGGGCGTTTAGCTGCCTTGCTATTATCCTCGGGCTGTCGCAGTTTGTATGGGATATAAGGGTCAGCGGAAACGAGACCGTATCCGAAAACGAGATACTCGGCGTGCTTGAAAAGGAGGGGCTTATGCCCGGGGCGGGCAGGTTCGGCTTTGACACTAGGATATGCGAGCTAAAGACCCAAAACGCCATACGCGAGCTGTCGTGGATAAGCGTAGAGCGAGAGGGAAGCAGGGTATACGTCAAGGTCGGCGAGGCAGTAGAGCACGAAGAGCCCGAGGTGCCGACCGATACGCCCTGCAATATAGTATCGGACTGCGACGGTCAGCTTGTCGGGGCGATAGTGCGGCACGGCGTGCTGCAGACCACCGTCGGCAGCGGGGTCAGAAAGGGACAGCTGCTTGTAAGCGGCACTGTTAACGACAACGCGGGTAAAATACTTTACGTCCACTCGGACGGCGACCTTACGGTAAGGACGGAGCAGACCGAGGAGTTTTATCTGCCGTTTAAGGCGACGGTAAAGACCGCGGACGGCGAGCAGATAAACAAGTCCTACCTCGTGATAGGGGGCTTTTCGGTCCCTATACCTTGGGAGAGCGGGAGCGTAGAGAGCGACGATTATAAATACACCGAGGATACATATAATATCAGCTTTTTCGGGCTGAATACGCCGTTTAAGATAAGAAAGGGCACATACACTGCCTATACCGAGAAAAATTATACTTATACAAACCGCGACGTTATCGAGCGGTTAGAGAAAATGAAACAGGACTACGAGGATAATTTTTTATCAGAGGCGAAAATAGTGACCGCCGAAAAGACCTTTACCCCCGACGATAACGGCATCAAGCTTACGGTAAAATACACCGTGGATAAAAAATTCGGAAAAAAGCAGAAAATAAGCATTATTTATGAGTAAATCTTGAAAAAGCAGATAATTTGTGTTATACTTATACTGAGAAAGAGTTTTCGGCGATAAAAGAAAGGACGTTTTATGACAGAAAAAGCATTGTCGCTTTCCGATATAGGGCTTATGCACGATATTTTCGGAGATTTTGACGAGAATATCAATATAATACAAAAAGAATACAAGGTGTCGATTTTCAGCCGAGAGGACGAAATAAAGATACGCGGCGAAGAAAACTCGGTGGACAAGGCGCTGCAGGTGCTGACAGCGCTTGCGGAGCTTGCCGAAAAGAAAGAAACGATAACCGACCAGCGGGTGAGATATGCCATATCTATGGTAAACGAGGGCGCTGCGGACGAGATAGGCACTATCTCCTCGGACTGCGTATGCGTCACTCACACCGGCAAGCCCGTAAAGCCAAAGACCGTAGGTCAGAGCCGATACGTAGACGGGATAAAGAAGAATACCGTGGTGTTCGGCATAGGCCCCGCAGGCACGGGAAAGACGTATCTCGCCGTAGCGCTTGCAGTAAGGGCGTTCAAGGCTCACGAGGTGCAGAGGATAATCCTTACGCGCCCTGCGGTAGAAGCGGGCGAGAAGCTCGGCTTTTTGCCCGGCGACCTGCAAAACAAGGTTGACCCGTATCTGCGCCCGCTTTATGACGCGCTGTTTGATATGATGGGCAGCGAGGCCTTTCAGCGCAATATGGAGCGCGGCTGTATAGAGGTCGCGCCGCTCGCGTATATGCGCGGACGGACGCTTGACGACAGCTTTATCATACTCGACGAGGCGCAGAATACCACCCCCGAGCAGATGAAGATGTTCCTCACCCGTCTGGGCTTTAACAGCAAGATGGTGATAACGGGCGATATTACGCAGATAGACCTGCCCGACGCAAAGCGCTCGGGACTTGTCGAGGCGGTAAAGGTGCTTAAAAACGTGGAGGATATAGCTATCCTGCGCTTTAGCGAAAAGGACGTTGTTCGGCACAGGCTTGTGCAGAGCATAGTAAAGGCATACGAGGAATATAACGAGAAAAAGCGTTATTAAACTCTAAAGGACGGTAAACGATGATAAAGGTTTTTATGTCGTTCAGAAACGACCAAAAGGTGATAGAATTGCCAAAGGGCTTGCGCACCGTGATAAGGCGGTGCGTTAAGGCTACCCTTAAAGAAACGGGATACGACGGCGACTGGGACGTGTCCGTGACCTTAGTGGACAACGAGCAGATAAAGCGCCTTAATAAGCAATTCAGAGGGAAAAATAAAGTCACCGACGTGATATCCTTTCCGCTCGGCGCGTATGACGAATACGACATAAACCCCGAAAACGGCGGGTATATGCTCGGGGATATACTTATCTCTCTCGAAAAGGCGCACGCGCAGGCGATAGAATACGGACATTCGCTTGTGCGCGAGGTGGCGTTTTTGGCGACGCATTCTACTCTCCACTTGCTCGGGTACACCCACGAGGACGACCCCGATGGCGAGAAGATAATGAACGAGCTGCAAGAGAGGATACTCGATAAGCTCGATATCAGGCGACCCGAAGCGGGCGAATGACCATGAGCTTTATCAAACGGCTGATAAACAGCTTTAGGTACGCCGCGCACGGGATCTCCTTTTGCGTACAGCACGAGACCAATCTGCGTATCCATATCGTAGCGGTGATAGTGGTGCTGTTTTGCGCGCAGTTTTATTCGTTCAGCCGAGCGGAGATAATACTGCTGATACTGACCTGCCTTATCGTGATATGCACCGAGCTCATAAACACCGCGATAGAGGTCGTTATCGACAAGGTGTCTCCTGGCTATTCGGCGCTAGCTAAGGTAGGAAAGGACATAGCTGCGGGAGCGGTGCTTATCTCGGCGGCGGCGGCGGTAATAATCGCGGTGATAATGTTTTGGGACGTAAAGACATTCGGCATTATATTCCGCTATTTAACGCAGGATATATGGCATATATCCATGCTGATAGGAACGCTGTGCGTTTTTTATTTATTTGTGTCAAGCGGCAAAAAAAGGAATATTAAAGGAAAAAAGGATAAATGAGTACTAAATCGGCATTTATAGCGGTTACGGGCAGACCTAACGCGGGAAAATCTTCACTTGTAAATCTGCTTGTCGGGGAAAAGGTGGCTATCGTCAGCGAAAAGCCGCAGACCACCCGCACAAGGATAAACGGCGTGCTTACCGAGGGCGAAACGCAGTATGTGTTCATAGATACGCCCGGTATGCACAAGCCGAGAAACAAGCTGTCTAATCAGATGGTGCGCTCGATAAAGGACAGCGTGGACGACGTGGACGTTATCATACTTATGACCGACGCGGAGAAAAAGCTGTCGGAGATAGAAAGGTCGCTTATTGACAGCTTTAAAACGCGAAACGTCGACGTTATACTGCTGATAAACAAGGTCGATCTGATAAAGGACAAGTCCCGTCTGCTCGGGATAATAAAAGAATACAGCGAGCTGTACGACTTTAAGGAGATAATCCCGATAAGCGTCAAAAACCGTATAAATACCGACGAGATAATGCCCGTTTTACAAAAATACGCAAAAGAGGGGCCGCATTATTTTGACGACGACCTGCCTACCGATCAGAGCGAAAAGGTGTGGCTTGCGGAGCTTGTAAGGGAGAAGATACTGTGCAATATGCTCGACGAGATACCTCACGGTACGGCGGTGTACATCGAGAGTATGGAAATGCGAAAGAACCGCAGCGGCAAGGACATAGTAGACCTCGGGGTCGTGATACTTTGCGAAAAGGCGTCGCATAAGGGTATGCTGATAGGGCGAAAGGGCGAGATGTTAAAGAAGATAGGCTCGCTTGCGAGAGAGGAAATGGAGGAGTATTTCGGCTGCAAGGTAAATATGCAGATATGGGTCAAGGTAAAAGAGGACTGGCGCAATAAAGAGAGCGTTATTGCCGACCTCGGACTTAACGCGGACTGATATTATGCTTATCACGGTAAAGGGAATTGTAGTCGGCAGGCGTGAGGTCGGAGAAAGCGGCTGCTTTCTCGACGTGTTTACCGACCGAGCGGGACTGATAGAGGTCATGGCTCACGGGGCAAAAAAGATAGGCGGGAGCAATCTCGCCGCGTCGTCTATGTTTGCGTACGCCGAATTTTGCCTAAGCAAAAAGGGGACAAGGTATACGATAAACAGCACCCGACCTATCTATACCTTTCACGATATTTCCAAGAGCATAGAGGCGTTCTCGCTCGCGGCGTATTTTGCAGATATTATAAAATACTGCGCTACTTCGGAGGAGGATCACAGTGAGCTGTTAAGGTTCGTATGTATGGCATTTTATCAGCTCGAAAAAGGAAAGCGGCCGATAAATTTTATCAAGGCGGTATTCGAGTTCAGGTTTATCACCCATATCGGCTTTATGCCCGATTTAAGAGCCTGCCAAGAATGCGCGAGCTACTTAGACGATGTAATGTACTTTTTGCCGTCGGAGGGTATGATATTCTGCTCAAACTGCTATACAAAATTGGCGTTTACCAGAAATAAGGACGCGTACGAGCTAGACCCCACACTGCTGCATATTATGCGGTATGTTGCGTACAGCGATACCGAAAAAATGTTTAAGTTCAGGATATCCGAAAAATATGAACAGCGCTTTGGCGAGATAACCGAGGCGTATATCGAGGCGCAGCTTGAGACCTCGTTCAACACGCTTAAATATTATAAAGACGTTTTAGCTGAATATTGATACAGGAGGGCATTTTGCCGCTTATAATAATGAGAAAAGAATACAAAAAGTTAGAGCTGGATAAAATATTAGCTCTTTTGTCCGAGCACGCGGTAAGCGACGCGTGCAGGGAGAAAATATCTAAGATACGCCCCGAATATGATATCGACACTGTCAGGGCGGAGATAAAAAAGACCGACGACGCCTTTACATTATCGTCAAAGTTCGGCACGCCGAGGTTTTTTAATATAAAAGATATACGCTTCAGCGCGCAGAGAGCCTCGCAGGGGGCGGCTTTGTCACTGCGCGAGCTGCTAGATATAGGGCTAGTACTGAGTGAGCTCGACGGGCTTATCTCGTGGTATTCGCAGTGCGAGGGGATAGAAAGCCTGCTTGATGAATATTTCAGTATGCTTTCGTCGAATAAGAGCCTCGAGCGCAGGATATCCGACAGCATTATCTCCGAGGAGGAATTGTCGGACAACGCGAGCGAGGAGCTATCGCGGATAAGGCGCACGATACGCAAGAAAAGCCTCTCGGTGCGCGAACAGCTCGACAAGCTGATAAAAAGCGCCGAAAAGCGCAAATATTTGCAGGAGAGCCTTGTCACTATGCGTGACGGGCGCTTTGTTGTGCCGGTAAAGACCGAGTATAAGGGCGAGATAGGCGGGCTTGTGCACGACTCGTCGTCGAGCGGGGCGACATTGTTTATAGAGCCTATGAGCGTAGTTGAGGCCAACAATGAGATAAGGGTATTGCAATCGCGCGAGCAGGAGGAGATAGAGCGGATTATCCGCGAGCTTTCGCAGGCGGTGGGGGATTTTGCCGAGAGCCTTATCAGGGGGTATGAAAATCTAATAATACTCGAGATGTATTTTGCCAAGGCAAATTTCGGCGCAAGGCTTAAGGGCAGCGTGCCTAAGATAACCGACCGCCCGTGCTTTATCTTAAAAAAGGCGCGTCACCCCCTGATAGATAAAGATAAGGTCGTGCCTATAGACTTATCTCTCGGGGAGGAGTACACCTCGCTAATCGTCACGGGACCTAATACGGGAGGCAAGACGGTCTCGCTAAAGACCGCGGGGCTGCTGATACTTATGGCTATGTGCGGGATGATGATACCCGCCGACGAAAACAGCGTGGTGGGTATGTTCGGCAGGATATACGTAGATATAGGCGACGAACAGAGCATAGAGCAGAGCCTTTCTACTTTTTCATCTCATATGAACAATATAGTCGGGATACTTAAGACCGCCGACGACAGGTCGCTCGTGCTGCTCGACGAATTGGGCTCGGGGACGGACCCCGTAGAGGGCTCGGCGCTCGCGGTGAGCGTGCTGCGCGAGCTTCAGCGGCGGGGCAGCAGGGTAATGGCTACTACCCATTATCAAGAGGTAAAGCTTTTCGCGATACAGACCGACGGGGTAGAAAACGCCTGCTGCGAGTTTGACGTGGATACTCTACAGCCCACATATCGCTTTATAACCGGCGTACCCGGCAAGTCCAACGCCTTTGCGATATCCTCAAGGCTCGGTATGAGCGAGGATATAATAAGTGAGGCAAAGGAGCTTGTAAGCAGTGAGAATATGCGCTTTGAACAGGCGGTGGAGGCACTCGAAAAGAGCCGCGCCGAGCTTGAGGAGCTAAAGGCTAAGGTCGCTTTAGACGCGGATAAGGCGCGGCGGCTGGCTGATGAGCTTGAGACCAAGCGCGATAGGCTCGAAAAAGATAAGGAAAAAGAATTGCAGGCGGTGCGCCTAAGAGCGGCAAGCATTATAGAGCAGGTGCGCTATGAGGGCGAGAAAATGCTCGAGGAGCTCGAAAAGCTGAGAAAAGAAAAGGATAGCGAGGACTTTTCCGCTAAGGTAAAGGGCGCTAAGGGGCGAGTAGGCTCCGCCGTAAATAAGATGTATGACACCGCCGACCCCGTAGCGGACAAAAAGCCCGACCACTATGTACTGCCGCGCCCGCTTAAAATAGGGGACACGGTGAGGCTTGCGGACATTGACAGCGAGGGAGTGCTTATAAGACTTCCCGACGCGAAGAATATTTGCTTTGTGCAGGTGGGCACCATGAGGACCAAGACGCGGCTCGAAAATCTGCGGCTTATTGAGAAAAAGCAGGAGAGCAAAAAGCAGCCCGCTAAGATAAGCAAGAGCGTCGAAAGCAATTTTACCCGCAAGTCCTCGATGGAGCTCGATATACGAGGTATGCAGGGCGACGAGGGAGTTATCGAGGTGGATAGGTTTATCGACAGCTGTCTTATAAGCGGTATATCGGTAGTCACCATTATCCACGGAAAAGGCACCGGAGCGCTGAGAAACGCAGTACAGCAATACCTAAGGCGCAACCCGCACGTCAAGTCCTTTCGCGACGGAGTTTACGGAGAGGGAGAGCAGGGCGTGACGGTAGCGCAGCTTGAATAAGAGATATAATTTACAGCCACGCAAAATGCGCGGCTGTAATTTTAGTTGGAGCAAAAGCTTGCATTTTTACTCAAATTATCAGGATTTTTATAATTTGTTGTGTTATACTTAAATCGTTCCGGAACGTTAGGTTAGGAGGGAAAAGCCTGAAAAAATGGATAATTTTAAGCTGGAAACTCTGCGCAGGGCATTAGAGTACACGGAAGAACATCTTAGCGGCGATTTTTTGCAGAAAGAATGTGCGGCGGCGGCGATGTGTTCGCTTTCGGGACTGCAAAAGCTGTTCAGATACGTTTTTCATATCAGCATAGGCGATTATGTCACAAGGCGGAGAATGACTCTTGCCGCCCGCGCTTTGAAAAGCGGGCGTTCCGTGCTGGATACCGCGCTCGATTACGGCTACCGTTCGCCGGAGGCTTTCGCACGCGCTTTTATCAGAGTGTGGGGCATAACTCCGCAAAGGTACGCAAAAAATCGCAGCTTTACCGAGCTTTTCCCAAAGCTTGATTTTCCGCAAACAGCGGAGTGTAAAGGAGAAGTAATAATGAAAAACAGGTTTGATATTACCGAACTGTACGACCGTATTAGATCAAAAGAGGGCAAGTATGTTTTATGCTTTGATACCTGCCGCTTAGATCAAATTAACAAAGCTTACGGCAGAAAAGCGGGCGACGCCGCGATAAGAGAATCGCTCAGCCGCATTGAGCAGGCGTGCGGCGATGATATGTTTATGTTCCGTATAGGCGGCGATGAATATGTGCTTGTGACCGACAGCGAAGAGCCTGAAGCCGTAAAAAGCATCGCGCTGTCCGTTATGTCGCATAACGGCGAAACGGTAAGGTGCGACGACATCGAGCTTCCGATAAGCCTGCGCGCAGGAGCGATAAAGCTGACGCATGACAGCTGTACAAAATATTCTATCCTTTTCAATGAGCTTGTAGACGCTCCCTCGGATAGTCCGGAGGCATTTGAGATGGATTAAAGCTCTACGATTGATCACAAAAACGCTCCCGATGATCTCGGGAGCGTTATTTTGTCTAAAAAGCCACGCAAATAGCGCGGCTGTAATTTTTTATTATTACAATTGTCATAGTAAAAAATTAAGTTTGTAACTGGTAAAGCGTTTTGATTTATGATACAATATGAGCAGAAAATACAGAAAGGACACGTTAAAATGTCATTTGTAAAGGTCGAAAAGCTGATAAAGAACTACGGCAGCTTCTGCGCGGTGGACTGCCTTTGCTTTGAGGTCGGCAAGGGGGAAATATTCGGGCTGTTAGGACCTAACGGCGCGGGAAAGTCGACGACGATAAACGTAATAACCACCATCGACGAGCCCGACAGCGGCAAGGTCAGCGTAAACGGATACGATACCGTAAAGCAGCGCTCCGAGGTAAGGAAGATAATAGGTATCGTTCCGCAGGATATCGCTTTGTACCCGTATCTTTCAGCTGTAGAAAACGTAAAATTTTTCGCGTCGCTGTACGGGCTAAAGGGCAAGCAGCTTGAAGAGAGCGCAATGCGCGCGCTCGAATTTACGGGGCTCAGCGAATATGCAAAGCTAAAGGCGAAAAAGATGTCGGGTGGTATGAAGCGCAGACTGAATATCGCCTGCGGGATAGCGCACCACCCCGAGCTTATCGTTATGGACGAGCCAACGGTCGGAGTAGACGCGCAGTCGAGAGAGCATATCCTAAACTCGATAAAGCTGCTTAGGGATAAGGGCGCTACGATAATATACACCTCGCACTATATGCACGAGGTCGAGGAGATATGCGACCGAATGGCGATAATCGACCACGGGCGTATGGCGGCGCAGGGCAGCGAGCAGGAGCTTGTTTCTATGATAACGGACAGCAAGACGATACTTATCACCACGCGCTTTCCCTCGGGGTTTGATGTCGACGAGTTTGTTAAGAAGCTTAAGCTCTTGCCCGACGTAAACAGCGTCAGCTGTCAGGATAATACCGTAAAGCTTGACGTGCGGCTTGCCGGTACGGATTTTGCGTATATAATCGACGAGGTCAGAAAGTACGGGCTGCCGTTAAGGGCGGTGCAGAGCACCGTACCCGACCTTGACGCGGTATTTTTGGCGCTTACGGGTCACGAATTGAGGTAGGGTCATGCAGGTATTTTTAAAGCAAGTGCGCGAGTTTTTGCGCGCGCCCGCCGCAGTCTTTAATTGCGTAATTATGCCAGCGATGCTGGTGCTTATGCTCGGAACGTTTTTGCAGCAGCTTGATTATTCGGACTATGAGATAGGCGATATAAGCATACATTATTCGACTGAGGACGCGGATATGTTTAACGCTATGGCGTTTGAGCAGTTTATAACTCGGGCGGATATGATAAGCGCCGAAAAGTCTCTTGATCCCGACCTTTCGCGCAAAATGACCGAAAAGGGTGAGATATCGGCGTTTGTCACCCTTAACGGCTCGGACATAGAGATATACGCGGGAGCAAACGGCGTTATCAACCGCGCGCTAAATGCGGTGTTCAATTCTTATCAGCAGGTGTCGGCTATGTATGTCAGCATAGCGAAAGAAGATCCCGCCGCGCTTAGCGTCATCGACTTTACCGCGGGGGAGGATGATTTTGTAAAGCACGAGGGGCTCGGCGCTACACGCAGTATGATAGACTATTATGCGGTGGCTATACTTGTTATGATGTTGTTCTTCTCGATAGCTATATCGTCGGGCGACGCAATTCACACCGAGCAAAGTCAAAATACGCTTGTCCGCACGCTTGTCACGCCGAAAAGGCGGGTATCGGTGCTTATTAGTATGATGCTCGGAAAGCTCATCGAGGCTGTTATAATAATATTCAGCACTATGGTGTTCTCGGTATTGCTTTGCGGGGCAAGCTACTGCGACAATATATGGGGAAATTTATTGCTGATACTTATGTATTTCAGCGTGTCGCTCGCTTTAACGGCGGTGGGATTTTTCATAGGCTTATTGATAAAGGTCCCCGCACCTGCGGTAATTTTGCCGATAAGCTGGAGCATGCTGTTCTTTTCGGGCTCGTTTAGCAAGCCGACAATTATCGAGGGGTTCAGCGAGTATTTGCCGCCGTACATCATTCAGCAGGCGTCGTTCAGCCTTACGCTGTTCGGCGACAGCTCGGGTGCGATAATGGTGACGGTAGTATGCTTTGCCGTATCGGCGGTGTGCGTTATGCTTGCTACGCTTATTTTCAGCAAAAAGAAATATGTCTGACAAGGGGGCAAAAATATGAATATGAAGATTTTTATCGGCACTCTTCGCAGGCAGAAGTTCGGCTTTATGGTAGCGGTAATTTGTGCGGTAGTATCGTTTGTAATATATAATATCTGCTCTGCCGCATTCGGCGGTGTGCATGATTATGACGGCTCCGCGCCCATATTCGCGGGGATGATATGCGGCGAGGATACGGCGCTTACACGAGAGTTTACCTCTTATTTTACCGAAAGGCTCGGCTTTGAGCTGTTTACCGACGAGCCCGAAAGCTTTAATAACAGCTTGATAAATAAGGACATATCCGCCGTGATAGAGATACCCAAAGGTGCCGAGGAGGGGCTGCTCAACGGCGAGGACGTTAAGATACGGACGCTGACGCTCGACGACTACGAGAACGCCGCGTTTATCACCGCGTATATAAATACATTTATGTTCAGCGCGTCGGCGGCGGCTAAGGCTGCGGACGGCAACGCGGAGGCTTTTGAAAAAATCTTATCCGACGCGGACTACTCCCGGGTAAATGTCGAGCAGGCGCAGATAATCGACCTGCCCGCTAAATCGGGCGATTTGAGCGCGTACAGTACGGCGCTCGGCTTTATGGAGGTGTTTACCTGCGGGGCGGCTATCTTTATCTCACTCGGGGTGCTCGACGATAAATTGTACGGCACATATACGCGCATGAAATGCTCGTCTGTAACGTCCCTGCAATATCTTACGGGGACGGGCTTGGCGGCGTTTATCCAGTCGCTGATATGCATTATGCCGCTGACGGTGTGGCTTGCTTTGACGGATAGCAGCGTAGCCTGCGCGCCCGCCGAGTTTATTATAGGAAATATCCTGTTCGCACTCTTTGTGTCGGGGTTAGGGATATTTGTCGCTATGGCGACAAGCTACAGGTATACGCTGGTATATTTGTTTACGATAATCGCAAGTATAGGGAGTATCGCGGGCGGAGCGTTTTTCCCGATATCCGACGGCGCGGGCGTTATAAAGGTCATCTCGGTCTGCACGCCGTTTTATTGGGTGAACGAGCTGATAAAGGGCGATACAAATACTCCGCTTGTCAATATATGTATACTCGCGCTGTTCGGCGTGCTGACTTATCTGATATCGGCGGTGCTTTTCACTAAAAAGCGCGGTTGACACTAAGTTGTCTTTATGGTAAAATATTAAGCAGTAAGAAATAATACGCCCGCTCTCGTCTTATAGACGATAAGCGGACGTTTTGTCACGAGGTAAATTATGTCATCGGGTCTTTTGTATCTGTTTACAAAGCTCGCGGCGCTTATCTTAGCGTCGGCGTATAGGTATATAGACGGCGGCTTTTTGGCGGACAAAGCGGTTATATTAACAGTGCTGTCCTTTTCCTGCGTGTTTGTGCTTGAGTTTTTGCTGAGGGAAAGGTTTAACGACAAGCTTATCTTCACCTTAGCGGCGGCTGCGTCGGCGGTCGCGCTGGTCATGCTCTCGCAGGGGGAATTATTTTCGCTGCTGCTGATAGTCACGGTCGAGCCGCTCGACGTGTGGGTTTCTAAGAAGCTTAAAAGCGAGCCGCTGTTTTATATTATGTCTATAGCGGCGTATGCGCTGTATATGCTTTTTATGCCGCTTAATACATCGGATAGGGTGATAGGCGCGGCGGTGATGGTATTTTTCCTATTACTCAGATTTATGAACGATACTATCGCTCAAAAGCTTAGCGCGGTAAAAGCGTTAAGCGAGGAGCTTGCGGCGGCGAGAAGAAGAATTGTCAACAGCGAGGCTTATATAAGGTCTTTAGGCGAGGCGTCCTCGCTAAAAGAGCGCAGCCGATTTGCGGTGAGGATACACGATAAGCTCGGGCACAGTATCTCGGGCAGCATAATATTGCTCGAGGCGGCAAAGCTGAATATCCAATCCGACCCAAAGCAGGCGGAGGGCTGTATTGACACCGCGATAAGCGCGCTGCGCAGCGGGGTAGACGATATACGTATGTCGTTAAGGCAGGAGCGCCCCGACAGTACGGCGGTCGGGGCGGCGGAGCTGAGAGCGCAGCTCGACAGATTTACGGTAGACTATGATATAAAGACCGATTATGAGCTTGTCGGGGCTGAGGAGGAGATAAGCCCCGCCGTGATGCAGTGCATTATGGATAATATGCTCGAGGCTATGACAAACACCGTAAAGCACTCGAACGCGCAGAAATTTTCACTTAATATTAAAGTTATGAACAAAGTCGTCACCGCCGAGGTCAAGGACGACGGCAGGGCTGTAGGGGTTTTCGCTAAGGGGATGGGGCTTACCGCGATAGAAGAGCGCACCCGGCGCGCGGGCGGCAGGTGCGTAATTTCGTCAAGAGAGGACGGATTTCATATAGTGATGATCTTTGACGGCGAGGCAAAGGAGGGTAAGTATGAATATCATAATAGCTGACGACGATATGCTTATACGCGAGGGGCTAAAGATAATCCTCGCCTCGCAGTCCGATTTTGATATTATAGGCATAGCCGAAAACGGCAAAGAGGCGTTAAGGCTGTGCGAGGATAACAGGGTAGACGTCGCCCTGCTCGATATTCGTATGCCCGTGCTCGACGGGATAACCGCCGCCGAGGAGATGCTTAAAAGGGAGCTGTGCCGCCCGCTGCTGCTTTCTACATTTGACGAGAGGGATTTTATCATCCGCGCGCTAAAGGCGGGGGTGTGCGGCTATATATTAAAAAGCACACCGACCGACGGCATTCTCAGCGCGATAAGGACAGTGTACAGCAAGGGTACGGTATTTGAGGAGAGCATACTTACGTATATACGCGAAAGTATGATAAACAGCGGCGGCAGCAGCGCGGTCTTTGAGCTTTTGACCGAGAGAGAATTGCAGATAGTGCAGCTTATCGCCGACGGGCTGTCAAATCAGGAGATAGCCGATAAATTGTACCTGTCAAACGGTACTGTGAGGAATTATATCAGCGTTATCCTCGAAAAGACGGGTCTTGAGCATAGAACACAGATAGCCGTAAGATACCTTAAGGGGTAAAAGAGAAAACACAACCGCCCAAAGGCAACACCTTGGGCGGCTTTCGTATGCTTAAAACAGCGTAAAATGGCTGAAGTCTATTATTTTAAGGAAGAACAGCACTATTACCGTAACAACGGTGAGTGCCGTCGCTATTATCCATACGGCGTATTTTTCCTTTTTAGTCCAGCCGCGCTGCGGAGCCGCGCTCTCGCTTACTTTAAAGGATACGGTTTGACTTTCTTCTTCGGTAGCAAGCATATCGTCGTTGTTGTCGATGTCGTTAGTCTCGGTATTTTTTGGCTCGGTCATTATTATTCCTTTCTTAACATACGGGGAATTTATCGGCGGTAGTCTCGAGTATCAACAGCTCGCGCTTAAGCGTAAAGCAGGCCTGATAGTCCTTGCAGCCGTCAAGCAGCTCTTTTATCTTAGCGATAGCGTTGTTAAAATCCTCCCATTGCAGGGTAAAGCCGAGGCGCTCCTGCGCGCTTTGCAATACTTCTTCGTTGCAATTATCGTCAGTTATCTTTCCGACAAAGCAGTGCGACACCGTGCAGCGGTTCTTCTTAGCCTTATGCTCCTCTACCCATCCGAGATAGCCCACTATCTCGGCATTGTAGCCCGTCTGCTCGCTTATCTCGCGCAAAAACGCTTGGTCGGTGGTCTCCGTTATCTCTATTCTTCCGCCCGGCAATTTGTAATATTCGGAATTTTCGGGCTTCATCAGAGCTATATTGCCCTTGCCGTCAAATAAAACGCCTCTTACATTGTATCCTGTCTGACCGTCAACATATTGAGGTTCTCCCCCGAAAAAGTCACTGTCTGTTATCTTTGCAATCAGCACTTAATATCCCTCCGGTTGGCATCTTGTTTTTTTCATTCATATAATAACACAATTTGCCCACTATTTCAACAATTATTTTGCCCCCGTTTATAGAAAATGCCTATATGATGATTTGTAAAATTGTTGAAATTGCATAATGAAAGTTTCAGCGGCATAAGGTATAATATTTTGTGGGCATATAAAAGCACGCACCCGCATACGCTTGTCTTGACTGGCAAAGCGGTTTTATGGGGAAATCTTTTGATTGCCGGTTTGGGTGATAATTTGCACCCGACTGAATTTGATTTATTACGAGGTCATATTATGGAAAGCAGTGAAGCAGTTAAACCGCGCCGCCGTGCGGGTCTTATGGACGAGGTGCGCGGGTTTTGCATATTGTGTATGGTGTTTTATCATGCGATGTTCGATCTGAATTATACCTACGGCATAAGCATACCGATAATGTTTGACGGGTGGTTCGGGATAGTGCGCGATATTTTCGCGGGCATGTTTATGTTCATATCGGGTATGGCGTGCCGCTATTCGCGAAATAATGCAAAGCGCGGCATACAATGCTTTTTCTTGGGCATGATAATCACATTTGTATTTGCGTTTTTTGCGCCTAACGCCCCGATACTGTTCGGCATTCTTCATTTTATGGGAATTTCGATGATGATATACGCCATATCCGAAAAGCAGCTTTTAAAAATACCGGCAAAGGTCGCCGTGCCGCTGTGCGCGGTGCTGTTCCTGCTTACAAGGGGAATAAGCGAGGGATACTTAGGCCCCGCAAAGGGGATAGGCATAGCCCTGCCGAGGGTCATATACGACGCGGGACTGCTGTTTCCGCTCGGGTTTATCCAAAGCGGCTTTCAGTCTATGGATTATTTCCCGCTGCTGCCGTGGCTGTTCGTATTTATCGCGGGCGCATATATCGGAGGCTATGCTGTGGAGGACAAGATGCCCGAATTTTTCTACAAGACCCACTGCAAGCCGCTCGCCGTCTGCGGAAGATATACGCTGTGGATATATATCCTCCACCAGCCGATATTGATGGCGCTGTATCTGCTGATATTCGGGCATATATAAAAATTCTGCCGCACCTTACGGTACGGCAGCAGCTTTGTTATGGACAGGCAGTATCATTCTGCGTTTTCAGCTTCGGCTCTCTTTTTCCTTTCGACTTCGATAGCTGCGACAAGTATGCTCGGGCGAACGCCGAGAGCCTCTGAAAGCCTGAAGAACGTTTCAAGAGTAGGGCGGCGCTCACCGCGCTCGATAGCGCTGAGGTGAGTTCTGCCTATGTCGGCAATAGAGCTTACTACTTCCTGAGAAAGTCCCTTTTCCTTTCTGAAACGTCTGATCACTGTTCCTACGTCTTTAGAATTTAACATTACACACCCTCCTGTAATAATGTAAGTAGGCGATAAAACGCAGATTATAAATGTTTACCTTTTCACCCGAAAAAAGTTACTTTTCATCGAACAAATTTATGATTTGCGTTCTAACTGATTTTAGTATAACACGCAATTTTCCTTTTGTCAATAGAAAAATAAAGAAAGTTGTATAATAATAATATAATTACACAAATAGAATGTAAAAAAGTTCCATATAAAGCGGAAGGAAAGAGGAGTTTGAGGGGAAAACCATCAGGGTTTTCACCCTCAAGTTTAAATAAGAGCCGCTCAAAGAGCGGCAAAATCGAGCAAAGCCGCTGCAGCGGGTGGTCGATTTTTTGACAGCTTGGCGAGAAAGCCGACTGTAGGGAGGACTTTTCGGCAAGCTGGTAGGATAAAAATGATATTATTATCCAAATAATCAGTTAAAAAATCGGAGCGCCTCCTGAATTTTCATATTATGATTGACTTTTCAGCCGGAATATGTTATCATAAATTAAAGCCTACCGATATAATAGGATTTGGAGGCAATATTATGACGCTTCAACAGCTAAAATATGTCATTGTGATAGCGCAAAAGGGCTCGTTCAACAAGGCGGCGGAGGCTCTGTACATATCCCAGCCCTCGCTGAGCAGTGCGGTACGCGAGCTCGAAAACGAGCTCGGCATAACGATTTTTCACCGCGGCGGCAGGGGAGCGACCCTTACCAACGACGGCACGGAGTTCATCTCATACGCGCGTATGCTGTACCGTCAGTATGAAACAATGACCGAGAAATACGGCAAGTCCGGCACTCATAAGAAAAAATTCGGCGTATCCACGCAGCATTATTCCTTTGCGGTAAAGGCCTTTGTCGAGATGGTGAAGAATTTTAACACCGCCGAGTACGAATTTGCCATAAGAGAGACCAAGACCCGCGAGATAATAAGCGACGTTGCCACCCTTAAAAGCGAGATAGGCATACTTTATCTGAATGAATTTAACCGTAAGTTTATGACCGATATATTTAAGACCGACGGTCTGGAATTTTACACCCTGATAAAGTGCAGCCCGTATGTATACTTGTGGAAAGGGCACCCGCTCGCGGGGTGTAAGTCGATAACCTTAGAGCAGCTCGAGAGCTATCCCTGCCTTTCGTTTGAGCAGGGGGACAGCTCGTTCTACTTTGCCGAGGAAATACTCAGCACAGAAGAATATCCCCGCACCATTAAAGCCTCGGACCGCGCCACTATGCTTAACCTTATGATAGGGCTTAACGGCTATACTTTATGCTCGGGGATAATTTGCGAAGAATTAAACGGCAGCGATTATGTCGCAGTACCCTTTGAAACGGAGGAGAATGACACGGGCGGCGTTATGGAGATAGGGTATATTAAAAAGAAAAATCTCGTGCTTAGCAACACCGGTGAGCTATACATAGATGAAATGAAAAAATATCTTTCCTCTCAGCCGAATTTGTAAAGCAGCTCTTTTGAGAGGCTGTCGGTGAGTATATCCGAATATTTTTGCATCTCGGCTCTTGACTGCGAGCTTAGCGGGTCGAAAACTCCCACCGCAGCCATACCCGCCTGCTTTGCGGCCCTTAGCGACGCCGCTACATCGTCAAAGAAAACGCACTCGTGCGGCTTTACCCCGAGGCTTTGGGCGGTATAAAGGTATATCGCGGGGTCGGATTTGCCCGCGCTTTCTTTATCGGCGCTGACTATTATGTCAAAGCTGTCGGCTAAGCCGTTGTTTTTCAGCGCGGGTATGTACAGGCTTTCGACTAATGATGTACAAACGGCGGTCTTAAGCCCAATTGATTTAGCATATGATACAGTTTCGGCGGCGTTCGGCTTTAACCTTACGCCGCTGCGATATTCTTCTATAGCGAGCTCCATCCATTCGTCCATGACCTGCTCGGGGGTTTCGTCTAATGCGAACAAGTCTATCGTATACAGCGCGAGCTGATAGAACGACCGCTTACTGCATTCTTCACCGTAATAGTCGGGGGCGACAAGTCCGCGCTTTTGTAAGAAAAGCTCGTCCACCTTAGCCCAGACATACATAGAGTCGAGCAATGTGCCGTCAAGGTCAAACACGGCGGCTTTTATTTTTCCCATATCCCGCTCCTATCAGTATATATCCATAAACTCTACAAATCTTCTGCGAAAGTCGTCAAAATACTTTCTTCCTATCGGGAGCGTTATGCCGCTGTCGAGCGTCACGCCGTCTATCCTCGAATATCGCCTTACGCAGGACAGGTTTACCGCATATGAGTTATGGCACCTTGCAAAATGCGTCTGCGGCAGCCTTTCGAGCAGCTTGCTGAAGGTCATACGCGCGACATAGTCCTTAGCGCGGGTGTGTACCGTCATAGCGTGGTCGAGCACCTCGATATAGGTTATGCTGTCAACGGGTATCTGCACCTGCCTGCGCTCACATTTGATAAACAGGCTGCTGTTTTGGATACGCCTTTTAAGGTCGGTCTTGACGGCTTTCTCGAGCTCCTCCTCGCTTATAGGCTTCATAAGAAAATATATCGGCTGTACGGTGTACCCCTCGAGCAGATAAGAGCTGTCCACGGTCATAAGCACCACAGAGCACTTTTTCCCGTTGTCGCGCAATCTTCCCGCTATCTCGATACCGCTTTGTTCACCAAGCTTGATATCTAAGAACAAAAGGTCGATATCGGTACCGCGTGAAAATTCTTTGTCCAATTCCTGCGCGCTGCTAAACGAGCTTACGGTAAAGGGTATATTTGTTTTCAGCATTACTTTTTCGCAAAGCCTTACAAGCTCTTCGGCAAATCGGCTGTCGTCGTCGCAGACGGCTATATTATATTCAGACACTTTTATCTCCTTAAAACTATATTATTTTTCGCTGACCTGCAAGGCGGTCTTAGCGGTAAATACGCCGTCCGAGCTTTGCGTAATAAGCTCAGAGCCGTATTTTCGGCATATCGCCCGCATATTTTTCAGCCCCCACCCGTGCGATATATCATCGTGCTGTTCCTGCTCGACAGGCATACTGTTAGAACACTTTATCGCAAGAAAGCCGTTTTTCATCTCGGCGGTGAAGCTTATGAATTTGTCACCGTCTACCTTGGCACAGGCGTTGAACGAGTTGTCGAACATATTCATAAGCAGCTGACACAGCTCTTCTTCTTTAATATTAAGCTGTGAGGGGATATTCAGGTAGGTTTTGAGCTCGACGCCCTCGTCCGCCGCTCTTGCGGCAGCCGAGCCGAGTATAACGTCAAATACAAAATTTTCGGTAAAATGAACACGCTCGCTTTCGTCGATAAACTCATTTTTCTCATTAAGATATTGACCTATCTCGTCTATCTTGCCCTGCTTGTATAAAAGCGACAGGGTCAGCAGGTCGTGCTTCCATTCGTGGCGGACCTCGGCGGTGCGCTTTACATTGTTGACGAGGTTTTTATAACCCGATACGACAGTGCGGTTTTGAGCCTCGAGGGCGGTCTTTTCCGACTCGGTCCTTACTATGTTTATGGCGTGGTAGACAAACGCCGCCGCAACGCACAGCATAATAAGATACCCCGACGCGAGCATTACGGCCTTGTCAAATAATCTGTCGCCGACAAACTCCGCGAGCATCTGCATTTGTAAGACTATCTCGGGCACATGGTCAAAGGTATAGCGGAGTATATACGCCAGCGTTATGATTATTGCCATGACCGTTGATATTATCAGAAAATATTTCAGCGTCTTTTTCTTTCGGTTAAGAATGATAAATATCAGCATTAGCGGCGCGACGGTGTAGGGGAGCACCCCGTAAACTATATCGTACAGCGCGTCGGGACATATTATCGCTCCCGTCTCAAATAGCCTGCTGACGCAGAAGATGAGTGTACCGAGAGCCAAAAACGGCAGGCTCGGGTCGGGAGCGGAAAAGAACAGGCTTAAGAAAAACAGCGCTATTATAAGCAAAAAGCAAAAGCCCGAGATACCCGCTAATAAAGCCGAGCTGTTTATTACAGAGGCGGTGTACCTTTCTGTGGCGCCGATATCCTGCATTTTTACCAGCGGCGGGAAGATATATGTGACGTCGTCGGTATATCTTACATCAAGGGATATGTATATATTCTCGTCCTGCGGGATAACGCCTATCTTTATCTCGGGGCAGTCTATCATATTCTCGTAGCTGTCGGTCTTTCCCGAATAGATCTCCTTGTCGTTTACCCTGAGTATGCTTTTGCCTACGCCGTAATTAAGCGTAAGGGAGAGATAACCATCGCCATTGGGGATATAGGTGTATGTGGATGTGTACGTCCCGTCAAAGCGTATCTGAACATCGCTGTTAGACTCTACCTTTTCGGTGTCGCCGCTGTCGGAGGTGAACGTAATATTTTCTTCTGTAAGATATTCGCTTAATATCGGAGGAGTGTCCGTAAAGATAGCAAAAATCCATATCAGCCCAAAGCATACCAACAAAAACGCCGCAATAAGTGTAATTTTCTTTGTCTTTTCCATACAATGTACCTGATCTGAGATTTATCGTAACAATGTAAATATTATTATAGCATTTTTAAGTAGAATTTGCAAGGGCTAAACTTATGGCAAAAAAATCCCGCCTAAGATATTTCTCGGGCGGGAAAAGTATTATGCGGTCTTAAATATCTTCTTTTCGAGCGGGTTTATAAGCTTAATGATAAGCGGAGCGCCCGCCGAGATGTAGAGAATAAGCACGAACTGCTCGACAGCCTTGCCTACGCCTCCGCTGATAAGCTGAGGAATGAACGGCACGGCGAGGTCTTTAAGCAGGAAATACACCCCGATACATATAGCAAAGCGTATCACTCTAACATACCATTTGCCCTCGACCGAAAACTTTATCAGCCGCCTCTCTAAAAACCAGCCGATGATAAAGCCGAGCCCCATACCCGCATTTTTAAACGAGTCGACGGACATTTTCGCGGGGTCGACTATCATTTCGCCCGCGGCGTTATAATCTACGGGGTAGGATTTTAACGCGGCATAAAGTATCAGCAGCACGCAAAGGGCTATCCCCGAGATAAGCACTATCCAGTCTAAATTAGGGTGCTTATCCACCCGGTCGAGCAAGAACTTAAACGCTATCAGCAATACCACCGCGACTACTATCGATACGATAACATCCTGCGGGGTATGTACGCCGAGATAATTGCGCGAAAAGCCTATCAGCAGCACAAGCACAATAAGCGCGATCTTTATAATTATATTGCGCCCCTTTTTGACTGTTAGACCCGCGAAAAACGCCGTAGCGTTAGCGGAGTGCCCGCTCGGGAATGAATAACCCGTAGCGTCCGCTATTGCGCCCTCGACGGGAAGTATCCGCGCGTCCCTTATCCACGGGCGGTATACGCAGGCGGTGATCTTTAAAAAGCCGTTTATCACGCGGTTGTAATATAACGTCAGCATAAGGTATATGCCCTCGCGCTTGTCTATGCACCAGTAGAATGCCGCGACCAAGATGGTTATTATCGACGCCTCGCCGAGCTTTGTTATCAGCTCAAAAAAGCCGTCGAGCACGCCGCCCGTGGCGTCGCGGAAGTTTTGCAAAAGCAAAAAGATAATCTATATCCATATCTATCCTCCTTTTAATACATTATCATTTTACCATATTAAACCTAAAAATAATAGTGTTATTTACGTCATGTGATATGCGTTAAACGTCAATTTTATAAAAGTCGTGTCGTTTACGACAAAAAACTGCCGCAAATAACATACGCACAAAAGATATTTTGTGATATAATTATATAAAGGATCGCACCCGTGTAAATTACATACTTTTACGGGTCATTCGGCGTTCTTAATGTTTATTCAGAAAGGAAACAGATAAAAATGACCATTACCAAAAATCAAGAGGGCAAAAAGCTCACTGTGACGCTCGAGGGCAGACTTGACACCGCGACCTCGCCCGAGCTTGAAAACGAATTTAAGACCTCGCTCGGAGGCGTTGAGGAGCTTGTCCTCGACATCGAGAAGCTTGATTATATGTCATCAGCGGGGCTAAGAGTTTTGCTCTCGGCTCAGAAAATAATGAACAAGCAGGGCAAAATGACTGTTACTCATGTAAATGAGACTATCGCGGAGGTTTTCGATATAACGGGCTTTAACGAGATACTTACTATCGAATAACGGAGGAACAATGAAGACAAATACTATTTCTGTCAAGAATGACGGCACGGGAATGGCGAGCGCCCTTAACGAGGCGGAGCGCTTTGCCGAGTATCAGAAATTTGACCATAAGCAGTCGCTGAGAGTGCGGCTATTAGCTGAAGAGATGATGGGCCTTGTAAAGAACATCGTCGGCAAATTCAGCGCGGACTTTTGGGTAGAGGGCGAGGATAAAGAAGTCAGTCTTTACCTCGAGGCTCAGTGCAGCGTCGACTATGACCAGCGCGAGCAATTGCTCGGTATGTCGTCGAGCGGCAAAAATATCGCGTCTAAGGGCTTTATGGGAAAGCTGACGGGCGTATTTGAGTATTGCATGATGTCCTATGACACCTCGATAAAATACGGCGGCAACGACTATATGGATTATATGTCTCAGGGATATTCCAATCTCGGATATGATATGATGTGGTCGCTCAGCAGTATGAAAAGCGACCTCGGCAATTATTCCGGCGGGCGCGAAGCGAAAAAAGAAGAGTGGGACGAGCTGGAAAAGTCCATTGTGGCAAAGCTCGCCGACGAGGTGCTTGTCGGAGTAAAGTCCAACAAGGTACAGCTTATAATCAAAAAGTCTATGTAAAACACTTGACAAATCACAAAAACAGTGATAAAATACTGTTTGATAAATTAAACGCGGCGACAAGGACGCCGCCGTTATCGGTCTATCAGAGAGCCGCGCAGGGTGTGAGGCGGCAGACGGGTATCGGCAATGGCTATCACCTTTGAGCGGACAGGCGGAAACAGCAGTACGTCTGTACGGGCGCTCCCGTTACAGAGCGGCATATTGATGGATATGCACAGAGTGATCCGCATTGCGGATAATAAGAGTGGTAACACGGAGCTTTATGTCTTCGCCTCTTTTCGGTTTTCCGAGGGGGCGGAGATTTTTATTTAGGCGAATATATTTTATTTTAGAGCAAAGGAAGGAAAAGGAATATGCTTACACTTGACAAGGTATACCACGCGGCGTTTAAGCTTAAGGAGGTGATAAGACCCACCGACCTTATACACGCGCCTAAGATCTGCCCCGACGCCGAGGTCTATCTTAAGACCGAGAATTTGCAGATAACGGGCTCGTTTAAGGTGAGAGGCGCGTATTATAAGATGTCCACCCTTACCGAGGAGGAAAAGGCTAAGGGCGTTATTGCGTGCAGCGCGGGAAATCACGCGCAGGGGGTTGCGCTTGCCGCCGCTAAAAGCGGGATAGAGTCTATCATATGCCTGCCCGACAGCGCGCCTATATCTAAGGTCGAGGCCACCAAGAGCTATGGCGCTAAAATATGTCTTGTAGACGGAGTATATGACGACGCTTATAACAAGGCGCTCGAACTGCGCGACGAAAAGGGCTACACCTTTATCCACCCGTTTGACGATGAGGACGTTATCGCGGGGCAGGGCACGATAGGGCTAGAGCTGCTCGACCAGCTGCCCGACGTGGACGCGGTAGTCGTCCCTATAGGCGGCGGAGGGCTTATATCGGGAGTGGCTTATACGCTAAAAGCACTAAAGCCCGATATTAAGGTATACGGCGTTCAGGCGGCGGGCGCGCCGTCTATGCTGACCTCGGTAAAGGATGGGAAGATAGAAACGCTCGGCGGGGTGTCCACCATTGCCGACGGCATAGCGGTAAAAGAGCCCGGTGAGCATACATTTGAATATGTCAGAAAATACGTTGACGATATCGTTACCGTTACCGACGACGAAATATCCACTGCGATACTCACCCTAATAGAACAGCACAAGCTTATCGCCGAGGGTGCGGGCGCTGTGCCTGTCGCGGCGGTTATGTTCGATAAGCTGCCTATTAAGGGCAAGAAGGTAATTTGTCTTATCTCGGGGGGTAATATCGACGTTACTATCCTCTCGCGTGTGATAAGAAGAGGACTACTCAAGAGCGGACGTTCATATCAGGTCAATATCGCCCTTATCGACAAGCCCGGCCAGCTCAAAGGCGTATCTAAGATAATCGCCGACCTCGGCGGAAACGTCACCTCAATACACCACGAGCGCTCGAGCGAGGGCTCGGACGTTAACGGCTGCTATTTGAGGATAGTGCTCGAAACGCGTAATTTTGAGCATATAAAGCAGATTAAAGACGCACTGACCGATGCGGGTTACCACATCGAGCAATAAAAAGGAAAGGTGATAATTATGGAGAAAATTTACACAAGCAGCGCACCCGAGGCGATAGGACCTTATTCTCAAGCGGTTGTATCGGGAGGGCTTATCTACACCTCGGGGCAGATAGCCATCGACCCCGCCGTCGGCGAGGTGACGGCGACCGATATCGAGGGGCAGACCGAGCAGATAATGAAGAACCTCGGCGAGATACTTAAGGCCGCGGGCGGCTCGTATGACACGGTCATCAAGACTACCTGCTTTCTTGCGGACATGGGCGACTTTGCAAAGTTCAACGAGGTATACGCCCGCTATCTTACGGGCAAGCCCGCGCGCTCCTGCGTGGCGGTAAAGACCCTGCCCAAAAACGTCCTCGCGGAGGTCGAGGTAATAGCCGAAAAGCTGTAAACCTATAAAAGCATAACACCTTATCCGTTTTTTGCTTGGATAAGGTGTTATTTTTCATATTTCGTTTCTTCTGTTGAGCAATTCTTCCGCGTTTTCGAGGGAGATATCGCTGTTTTCGTCGCCCGAGATAATTCGCGCTATCTCTTTTTTTCTGCCCTCGTGGTCTAAGGAGATTATGCCGGTATAGGTGCGGGAGGAGTCGGTGGATTTTTTTATCAGCAGGTGAGTGTCCGCCATTGCCGCTATCTGCGCTAAATGCGTGACGCAGAGTATCTGGCGGGTCTTGGCTGTCTGGCGCAGCTTTATCCCTACCTTTTGCGCGGCGTGACCGCTTATGCCCGTGTCCACCTCGTCGAATATCATCGTCTGTATATTGTCGCTGTCGGCGAGGACATTCTTTATTGCAAGCATTATTCGCGACAGTTCGCCGCCCGACGCTATCTTATTTATCGGCTTAAGCTCTTCGCCTTTATTAACGGATATGAGCATCTCTACCTTGTCCATACCGCTTAGCGTGACCTTGTCCTGCTTTATATCGAATACAAGCCTTATGTCGGGCATGTCGAGAAAGGCGAGCTCCTCGGATATGCGCTTAGTAAGCGTGTCTGCGGCGGCTTTCCTTTTGGCGGTAAGGCGCTCGGCAAGCTTTTTGACCTGCTCGCCCTTTATTTTGCGCTGTTCGGCAAGCTCGCCGATAACGTCCTCGCTGTTGTCTATCGCGTAAAGCTCCTGCCGCCATTCTTCCGCCTCGGTCAAAAGCTCGTCGAGCTCACAGCCGTACTTTCTTTTAAGGCGGAGAATGTCGCTCATTCGTTCCTCGCAAGCGTCGAGTGTGCGCTCCATATCCTCCGCTTGGTCGGGAATTAGCGAGGATATTTCCTCACGGATATCCTCGAGCTCTATAAGCAGCGCGTCTGTCCTTTCCGCGAGCGCCGATACGGAGGGGATATCCTCCATAAGCGCGTATATGTTGTCCCGCGCGTTTTTGAGCCTTTGATACGCGCCCTCGGTCTCCTCGTCGCCCGATATGGCGTTCAGAGCGCCGTATATATTCGTCTGTATATTTTCAAAATTTCTCAGCTTATTCAGCTGCTCGGATATCTCGTTTTCCTCGCCAATATGCAGCTTATAGCCGTCTATTTCCTTTATCCTTTGGCGTAAAAGCTCGGCGCGCTCGCGCTTTATATCGTCGGTGTCGGAGAGATTTTTTATCCTGCGCGAAAGGGAAGAAAACTCCTTAAATGCCTCGCGGTACTCGCCGAGAAGCTCGTACGTCTGACCAAAGCTGTCGAGTATATCCCTCTGCCTGTCGTTGCTCATAAGCAGCAGATTGTCGTGCTGACCGTGTATGCTTATAAGCTCGCTTGCCGCCTCTTTTAATATTGCGGCGGTGGCGGTCTTGCCGTTTATCCTTGCGGTGCTTTTGCCGTCGCGGAATATCTCGCGCTGCAGCAATAATTCATCCCCGCACTCGTAGCCGTTATCCTCGATGATTTTTCTCACATTATCGGGAATGTTGTCAAAAAGCGCGGCGACCACCGCCTTATCCGTGCCCGAGCGCACTATGTCTTTATTCACTCTCGCGCCGAGCACGGCGTTTATACCGCCGATAAGGATACTTTTGCCCGCGCCCGTTTCTCCGGTAAAGACGTTGAGATTTTCTCCAAAGGCGACAGACGCCTTTTCTATGACCGCTAAATTTTCGATATAAAGCTCTCTTAACAAGGCGTCAGCCTCCTTTCTTATACTAATTGTCTTAGCCGCTCGGTGAGCGTTTTCGCGTCGGACTCGGTGCGGGTGAGTATAAACACCGTATCGTCTCCCGCTATCGTGCCGACTACATACGACAGCTCCATTATATCAAGCCCCGCGCACGCGGCGTTTGCCATACCGGGGTGACACTTGACGGCTACCATATTCATGGCATAATCTATGCTTATCACGGTCTCGGAGAATATGTTTGAAAAGCCCGCGCCGCGCGACTTTTTGCCGTGGGTATAGCGATTAACGCCGTACTCGGAGGTGCTCTTGGTTATGCCGAGCTCGTTTATGTCGCGCGATACGGTCGCCTGAGTGACGAGGTAACCGCTTTCTTTAAGCTTTTCGAGCAGCATCTCCTGAGTTTCTATCTCATAGGTGCTTATAAGCCGTAATATTTCTGCCTGCCTGTCTTTTTTCATATCAATACCTTTATTTAAGCGGGCGCATAAGCTTATTATGCACCGCGTCATAAAATCCTCCGCCGTCTATGTCTATTAGGTCGAGCGTGAGCGCAGACTTGCTTATCCTTACGCAGTCGCCCTCGGCAAAGGATATATCGTCGTTTCCGTCTATGCTGAGTATGACCTCGGAGTTCTCATAAGCCGTGTAGGTTATCCGCATTTCACTTTCGGCGGAAAATATCATAGGTCTGCCGAACAGCGTATGCGCGCACAGCGGGGTAAACTCTATGCACTGCGCGTCGGGCTGTATGATAGGTCCTCCCGCTGAGAGAGAATAAGCGGTCGAGCCTGTCGGCGTGCTGAATATTATCCCGTCGGCGCGAATACGCGTAACCTCATAATCTCCCGCCGACACCGAAAATTCGGGCAGCTTTGCAAAGCGGCTCTTGCTGAAGACTATATCGTTTACCGCGACGTATTTTCTGTCGTTTATCGATACGTCGAGCAGCATACGGCGGCTGACAGAATAATCGTTATCGGTGAGCTTTCTGAGCTTGTGCAGCTCGTCGCATTCGAGAGTAGCCATAAAGCCGAGCCTGCCCGTATTTATCCCGAGCAGCGGCTTTCCTGCGGCGGCAGCCTTGCGCCCCCACTTTAATATCGTCCCGTCGCCCCCGACGGTGATGATGATATCACAGTCGTTTATCAGCTGTTCTTCCTTGCCGAATAGGATATTTGCGCCGCTGAAATGCCCCTTAAGCTCTTCTGACATCATAGGCACGCTGTTTAGTTCCTCGAGCATGGTGCATACGTCCCTTACGGTGCTTAGACTGTTATTCTTTTTGAGATTAGAGCAGATAAACGCTTTCATTAGCTTTCCTTTCTCTTTACGGCATACATCAAAAATTCCTTGTTGCCGTCCCCGCCGCTGATAGGGGAGGGGATAATGCCCTTAACTGTAAGCCCCGCACCCTCGGCAAAGGCAGATATATCGTCGCATACCGCGCGGTGTATCTTAGGGTTGCGCACTATGCCGTTTTTGCCGATATTTTTTCTGCCCGCCTCAAACTGCGGCTTTATCAGCAATACCGCGCCCGCGCCGTCGTTGAGCAGTCTGCACACCGACGGAATTATAAGCTTTAGCGAGATAAAAGACACATCGACTGAGATAAAATCCGCCTTTTCAAGGTCGGCGGTGCGTATGTCGGTACGCTCTAAGGAGATGACCCTGCCGTCGGCTCTAAGCGTATCGTCAAGCTGCGCCGTACCTACATCTACCGCGTATACTTTAACAGCGCCGTATCTCAGCATACAGTCGGTAAAGCCGCCCGTAGACGCGCCTATATCTATACATCGCTTATCTTTAAGGTCGATACCGAAATATTCTATCGCGCCCTTTAGCTTTAGCCCCGCGCGGCTGACAAATTCGGGCTGCTCGGTGACCTCGGCTGTATCGCTGTCAGCGACGGTGAAAGAGGGCTTTGTTATTATCTTGCCGTTTACCTTGACCTTGCCCGCTTTTATAAGCTCCGCCGCGGTTGTGCGGCTTTTGGTAAGGCCTAATTCGTACAGCTTAGCGTCAAGCCTTGTTTTATTCTCCGAGGACAACTTTTTTCATTCCCTCACTGTCAAGTCCCTGAAGCGCGAGCTGCCTTTCAGCCTTAGCCTGCGGCATAAATCCCTCGGCGGCTGTCACCGTCAGCTTGCCTTTGTATCCGCCGTTTTGCAGCAGGGCGGCGAGCTTCTCGCATATTCCGCCGCTTTTCTGCGCCTCTTCAAACATATATATTTCGTCATACTTCTTACATATATCTATTATTTCTGCACTTATCGGGAAAATTTTCACCGCCTGCAAAATATCGCAGAATTGCTTTAGCTTTAACGCCTCGGCGGTTATTCTGCCATAGGTGAATATAAGCCTGCTTTTCCCTGAGCTAAAGTGCTTTATATCGCTGTAGGGAGCTGTCGTGTCGTATTCCTGCGCGCCGCGCGGATAACGCACGGCGGCGATACCTTTATCCTCGTATACCGCCTTTTCGAGACATTGCTCAAGCTCCGTTCCGTCAGCGGGGGAGTATATGGTCGCGTTGGGGATACAAGACAGCATTTGCACGTCAAACATACCGTGGTGCGTCTCGCCGTCCTCGCCGACAAAGCCCGCGCGGTCTATCCCCAACACGATATGGCGGCGCTCTATCGCGCAATCGTGTACCAGCTGATCAAAGCTGCGCTGCAAAAAGGATGAGTAGACCGCGAATACGGGTATTTTCCCCATAGAGGCAAGCCCCGCGCAAAAGGTCACGGCGTGCTGCTCCGCTATCCCGACGTCAAAAAACCTCGTCGGAAATTCCTTAGCAAAATATTGCAGCCCCGTGCCGTACTTCATAGCCGCGGTCACCGCGCATATGCTCTCGTCATTCCTCGCCATATCGCACAATTTGCGCCCAAAGCGCTCGGTAAAGGTGACGGCGTTAGTGCAGAGCTGGTTTTTCGGGGGGATACCGTGATATTCTCCCGAGTTGCTCTCGGCAGGGGGGTAGCCCTTGCCTTTCTTGGTATATATATGCACAAGGCAGGGACGCTTCATAAGCTTTGCTACGGTGAGCGCCTCGGTCAGCTCCTCGAGATTGTGTCCGTCTATCGGACCTAAATATTTAAAGCCGAGATCTTCAAAAAGGTTGCCGTTGTACAGCACCGCTCTGAGCATTTTCTTAGCTTTCTCGGCTGCTTTGCCTATGCTTTTGCCGACGACGGGGGTTTTTTGGAGTATGCTCTCGACCGATTTTTTGGTGCGGTAATATTTCTGCGACGAGCGTATCTGCGCGAGATAAAGCGCGAATGCTCCGGTATTTTTTGAGATGGACATCTCATTTTCGTTTAATACGACGACAAGATTGCAGTCGGTCTTGCCCGCGTTATTTATCCCCTCGTACGCCTCGCCGCCGGTAAAAGCTCCGTCGCCTATCACCGCTACCACGCTGTGGTCGTCGCCGTTTAATTTCATAGCCTCGGCTATTCCGAGCGCTGCGGAGATAGATATGCCCGAGTGCCCGCCGATAAAGCTGTCGTGTACCGATTCGTCGCACCTCGGAAAGCCCGATATGCCGTTTTCGCACCTGAGCATATTCATCTTTTGAGCCCTGCCGGTGATTATTTTGTGCACGTATGATTGATGTCCGACGTCGAATACTATCTTGTCCTCGGGAGTGGTAAATACCGAGTGCAGGGCTACAGTCAGCTCTACGGTACCGAGATTAGACGCTAAATGACCGCCCGTTTCGGTAACGGTACGCACCAAAAACGCCCTAAGCTCCTTACAGAGCCTGCGGCGTTCTTCGAGTGAGAGTGATTTTATGTATTCGGCAGAAATGTTTTTATTCAGCAGCAAGCCCTATCGCCTACCTTTCATACCGCCCCTATAGGTGAAACTATCGGAAACGCCATAGCTACGAGTATTCCGAGCAATGCTCCGCACAATACCTCGAGCGGTGTATGACCGAGGTACTCTTTAAGCTCCTTTATATCTTCATCGTCGTTTTCGGATATATCGTCTATCTTGTCGTCAAACCTGTCCATAAATTCTTCGTCAAGCTCGTTTACGACCCTGCGCAGCTGATTTATTGCCTTTGCGTGAAGTCCCGCCGCGCGTCTGACTCCGGTAGCGTCGTACATTACCACCATTGCCAACACCATAGCAAGCGCAAATTCGGCGGAGCATATCCCGCAGACGCGGCAGGTAGCTATCGCAAGAGAGCATACCGTCGCAGAGTGTGCGGACGGCATACCTCCCGAGCCCGTCAGCCTTTCGGCGGAAAATTTATGGGTCTTTATCATATCGATAAGGGTCTTTAACAGCTGGGCTAATACCCAACTTACGACCGCTATTATCAGTATTACGTTTACCTCGTCAGTTCTCATCGTCTATTTTTTTCTCCTAAGCAGCATATCGGTAAGCTTTTCAAGAAGATCTCGATCATCAAATTTTGTTAGCGCCAAAAGCGCCTTATCGGTGTATTCTTTCGCCTTAACGCGCGCGTTGTCTAACCCGTACAGCTTTACGCTTGTAAATTTGTCCGACTTTTCATCGCTGCCCGTCGGCTTTCCGAGCTCGGTCTCGTCGGCGGTAACGTCAAGTATATCGTCGGTTATCTGAAACGCCGCGCCGAGATAATACGCGTATTCTCTCGCGGCGCTTATTTTCTCGTCGTCAGCGCCCGCCGCAATGCAGCCCGACTCGCATGCCGCGCTTATCAGCATCGAGGTCTTTAGCGCGTACATATCTATCAGCGTGCGCTCATCCGCGCCCTTAAGGTCTATCGTCTGCCCGCCTATCATTTTTTTAGAGTAATTGCAAAGCGTGGAGATAGTCATTTTGGCCTTTTTTGCGTCAAGGTCGGAATTAGCGACCACCCTGCAAGCCTCAAACGCGAGCGCGTCGCCCGCAAGCATAGCGAGCGCCTCTCCATAGGCGATATGGCAGCTCGGGCGGCCTCGTCTCATATCGTCGTCGTCCATACAGGGCAGATCGTCGTGTATGAGCGAAAAGGTGTGTATCATCTCTATAGCTATCGCGGCGGGCAGCACGTCTTTGATATTCCCGCCGCACACACGGCAAAATTCGAGCGCAAGCATAGGGCGTATCCTTTTTCCGCCCGCCTGTAGGCTGTATTTCATAGCCTCGGCAAGCTCCTCATAGCCGCAGCCCTCTTCGGCAAAATTGCCGCATGCCTTTTCGAGCTCGCGCTCAAAATATTCGCGGTAAAATTCCGTCATTGCGGAAAAATCGCCGCAGCTAAGCGGATAACCGTCGGCTCCTGTATTTAACACCTTTATTCTTGCCCCTCTTCTAACTTTTGGACGGATAGCTTTGCGTCCTCTAAGTATTTTTTGCAGAACCGTACAAGCTCTACCGCCTCTTTATAACATTCCATAGAATTTTCTAAAGTGACGTCGGGCTTTTCCATTATTCTCGAAAGCTCGTCGAGCCTGTTCATAGCCTGTTCAAAACTAAGATCGGTCATTATTGTTCCTTTCTGTCGGGATCTATCGCCCTTGCGGTGATATTTCCTTTAGAGAGCGTTATGTCGAGTATATCTCCCTCGCTTATATCCTTTGCGTCGGTGATCACCTTTTTGTCTTTCATAGTGATAGAATATCCGCGCACTAAAACATTCAGCGGGTTTATCGCGGATATGTATTCCGCCTTTTTATCAAGCTCGGCGTTATAGCGCGCTATGCAGCTGTTAGCCGAGTTTGTCACATTTCGTATAATAAGCTTAAGCTCATTTTCGGCGCGGTCGATCTTGCCCGCGGGGGAGAGTGCGCTTATATTGCGCTCGCTTAGCTCTAACCGTGAGGCGCTGTCGTCAAGCCTGCTTATCAGCCGCTTTGCTATTAATTCTCGCCTTGATAGGGCATAAGCAAATATGTCCTCTAAAGTGTACGGCGTGACAAGAACGGCCGCCGCCGTAGGGGTAGGGGCGCGCTTGTCCGCGACAAGGTCGGTTATCGAATAGTCGGTCTCGTGCCCGACCGCCGATATCGTCGGGATATCGCTGTTGAATAATTCTATCGCAAGCGTGCGGTCATTGAACGCCGAGAGATCCTCGGCAGAGCCGCCTCCGCGCCCGATTATAATAACGTCTGCTTTGGTGCCCTGCGCTTTTTTAAGCGCGGCGATAAGGCTTAACGGCGCGCTGTCGCCCTGAACTAAGGCTGGTATCAGAGTTATCTTTACCAGCGGGCAGCGCTCGGATATAACATTGAGCATATCCTGCAGTGCCGCCGCCTTTTCAGAGGTTATTATACATACACTGCTTATTTTATCGGGCAGCTCGCGCTTTTTGGCAAAAAAGCCGCCCTTTTCGAGCTCCTCTTTTGTTTTCAGAAACTCGAGATACAGCTTGCCCGCGCCCTGAGTAAAGAGCTCGGACACGTATATCTGATTAGCGCCGTCGCGCTCATACACGCCGACCCTGCCGTGGACTATGACGCTCATTCCCGCCTCGGGCATAAAGGTCAGCGAGGCGGCGTTGTTTTTGAACATAACGCATTTTATCGCGCTTTGCTCGTCCTTAAGCGTAAAATATATATGCCCCGAGGGTCTGTGCAAGGTAAAATTGGATATCTCACCGTGTATGTACAGATCGTTTAGCGCTTTATCCGACGATACTATCAGCGAAAGCCTGCGGTTAAGCTGTGAAACGCTTACGCTGAAAATATCAGCCATCTTTCTTCTCCGTGGCTAACTCGCTTTGCCTTTTTCTGTAAAATGCGCTGAGCAGTCCGTTTATGAATGCGGTATCGTTCTTCTCGCAGTATTCTTTTGACAGCTCTACCGCCTCGTTTATCGCCACCTTATCGGGGACGGACGGGCAGTACAGTATCTCGTACAGCGCTATCTTCATAATAGTGCGGTTCATGACCGATATCCTATCGAGCGAGCGCGATGTGGAATACTCGGATATTATGCCGTTTAGCTCGTCGGCGTGCTCGATAACGCCGTTTACGAGCTTTACGCTCTCATTGTTATATTCAAGCCCGAAAGCCTCGACGTCCTCGTCGATAAGCTCTTCAGACGGGCTGTCGTTAAGGCCGGACTGAAACAGTATAAGCAGAGCCGCCTCTCTCATCTCGTGCCTTGTAAGCTTTCTCTCGCTCATATCACTTACCCGCGGAGTTTAACATTATGTCGGCTACTCTTACATTTACCTTAGAGACGGGAACGCCCGCCATATTCTGCACCGCGGACTTGACGCTCTTTTGCACCGCCTCGGCGACCTTGCCCGCGTTGCAGCCCTGCAATACCACTATATTAAGCGATATTTCCGCCGCGTCGCCGCGAACGACCGCCTTAACGGGGGATACGAATTTTCCCGCTATGTTCATACCCTTGTCGCTTATCACAAGGTGCTCGCCCTGCGAGGCGACGCCGCGTATTTCGGTAGCCGCGACCTCGGCTATCTTGGTCAAAACGTCGTTGGATATTTTTAAGCTCGCCGATGAATTGGAAGATTTTCTGCCGCTCATAATTTTCACCTTTCTGTTTTAGTGCGGGAAGAGCCCCGCATTTTTGCATATATATCAATTATACACCAACCGATAGAAAATTACAAGAGCAAACGGGAAAATTTGAGCGATTTTAAAAAAATCAGCCGGATATTTAAGAATTATGCTTTTTCGCTCTAATGTACTTGCATTAAATGCCGAATTATGTTAAAATTGAAAAATAAAAGCTTAAAAATATCTCGGAGTAAAATTATGAAAAAACGGCTTAACGGTTTTATATCTAAATACTTTACAAAAAGGCAGGACAGGCTTATTTGGATAATAATTTTGGTCCTGCTTATTACAGCGTTGCTCGATATATGCTTTATAACCTCCGCGTTAAAGGGAGCGGGGGCGGTATTGTCGCTGTCGGTCGCGGCATTCGGCGCGCTGACTGTGTTCGACGGCAAATTTTCCCGCTTTATCAAAAAGGCGGTCGTTGCCGCCGCCGTGCTTGAAGTCGCGGTGTTTAATTTTAACAGCTTTCGCCTTATCGGCGGGCAGTACGAGGAATTTTCCCCAAAAATAATAAGCTCGACAAATTTCGACGGCGAAAAGAATAAGACCGACGGCGAGAGCGTTATCGAGCTTGATGTAGGCGCGCGGGTCGGCACACTGACGGTGGACGTAAGCTCCGACAAGCAGCCGCTCGTCACGGTGTCGGTAGACGCTAAGGACGACAGCAACTCGGCGGAGTATCGCTACGGCACGGCGCAGCTTAAGGTGATAAGGGGCAATCGGCGCAGCAATACCGCCGTGCTAAACCTGTCGGGCGATACTCACACCCTGCGGGTAAGGTTTACCGCCGCTAAGGACGAGAGCATTACATTAAGCGAGATAGCCGTAAACCGCCCTATTGATTTTTATTTTTCGCCGATAAGGTATTTCGGGCTTATTTTGCTTTGCGCGGCTGTATATGCGCTGACGCGCTCGGAGCTTCTTAAACGTGAGCATTCTGACCGCAAATCAGCCGTCAGGGCTGTATCTTACGTTATGACCGCAGTATTCTTGGTATTATCCTTTACTATAGTAAATGTCAGCAAATACAGACAGGGCGACTATATCGAAGAATTTACCGCCGAGAGCGGAAATCAGATAACGCAGGAGCTTGTCGACGCATTTGAGCAGGGGAGGCTCGACCTTGATATTGATATGAACGAGCGGCTCGAGGCGCTCGATAACCCCTATGATTATTCACAGCGGCGCACGGGCAATATCGGCTATTATCCGTGGGACAGGCTGTATTATAACGGCAAATATTATTCTTATTACGGGATAGCGCCGCTGCTGCTGTTTTTACCGTATCACCTGATAACGGGGTGGTATTTCCCCTCTACGTGGGCGGTGTGGCTGTTCGGCGGGATAGGTATACTCTTTTTGACTAAGCTGTACCTTGCGTTTGCCGACAGATTTTTAAAGAAAATACGCTCGTCAATAGTTATTTTGGGACTGTTTATTATACAATTATCGAGCGGTATATGGTTTTGCTTTCCTACGCCGCAATTTTACGAGATAGCGCAGAGCTCGGGCTTTGCCTGCGTTGCGGCGGGAGCGTATTTTCTGCTTACATCTAATATGATAGGCGAGGGCAGGGTGATAAATTACCGCGCCGCGCTCTCGTCGGTATTTTTGGCGCTCGCGGTATTGTGCCGCCCGACCTTAGCGGTGTACTGTGCCGCCGCGCTGATATTTATAGCGGCGGGCGCGGTCAAAAAGCTTAGGCTCGCCGACGGCAAGAGCGCCGTAAAAGTCCTTACGCCGTATCTTTTATGCGCGCTGTTGCCCTTTGTGGTGATAGGCGGGGTGCAGATGCTGTATAATTATGCGCGCTTTGGCTCGGTGTTCGATTTCGGTATCGATTATTCGCTTACGATAAACGATTTTACCACCGCCGAGTTTCATATGCCGTTTGCGCTTATCGGAGCGTTTAATTATATCTTCGCGCTGCCGAGCTTTACTCCGGATTTTCCGTTTTTCAATTTTGGGGCGGTGCAGACATTTTATCCGCAGGGGTATTATTTTATTGCGACAGCCTCGGCGTGCGGACTATTGTGGAAGGCTCTGCCCGTGTTCTCTTATTTCGGCGCGGCTAAGGCTTATCGCCACAGCGACAGCAAGAACAAGCGGCTGTACGCCGTGCTTATCGCCGTGGTGTGCATTATCTGCCCGCTTATAATAATGTTCTCCATATGGGAGTCGGGTTACGGTGTGCGCTACTGTGTAGATTTTAACTGGCAGATACTTATCGGGGCGTTTGCCGTGTTGGCTGTGATCTACCGCAAGAGCGCGGAGAATACTAAAGAATATATCAACACATTTTTAGTGATAGCAGCGGCAGTCTGCCTGATACTTAATTTTGGTCAGTGTTATCAGTACGCTTATCCTAATATTGCGGCGGACTGGCAGCCCACGGCACTGTCTTTCGGCAGGCTGTTTGAGTTTTGGAGATGATGGTATGAGAAGAAGCGACAGGGAAATAACCGAGTTTGAAGAGATGATAAAGATAATAGACGGGTGCGATGTTTTGCGGCTAGGATTGTCCGACGGTAATTATCCGTACATTGTGCCGGTCAATTTTGCGTACGAGGTAACAGACGGTCAACTTTTGTTTTATTTTCACGGAGCAAAAGCGGGGAGAAAGTATGAAATGCTGCAAAGCAGCCCTTACTGCTCTTTTGAGCTCGATATTCCGCTCGGTATAAAGCTTTTTCCCGAGAGAAAAGCCGTAACTATGAGTTATAAAAGCGTTATGGGAAAGGCGCGCGCGGAGTTTTTGCATGGAGAGGATAAAAAGCGGGGGATAGATCTGCTTATGTCAAGATACCCTCAAACCTCCCACTTTGACTATAATACAGCTTCTCTGCAAAATACGGCGGTCGTTAAGCTCACGGTAACAGAGATCTCCGCTAAGGCAAATTTGCCGTAATAACAGTAACACTATACCCCCGACCGAGTTTTGATTTCAGTCGGGGGTACATTGTTATTATTATTCGCTCATTTCCCAGTTATGCCATACGTTTTGTACGTCGTCGTTGTCCTCAAGCGCCTCGAGCAGCAGCGTCATTTTCTTTATCTGCTCCTCGTCGGTGAGGGTGGTATAAGTAGACGGCACCTGCTCCGCCTCGGCGGAAAGCACCTTGTATCCGCGCGCGGAGAGCGCCTCGGCTATCGTCCCTACGTCCTTGGGGTCGGTGGTTATCTCTACACAGCCGTCCTCAAAGCTAAAGTCGTCGCCGCCGCATTCGAGTATGTCCTCCATTGCCTTGTCCTCGTCTATGTCGCCGTCCTCGTTGTCCAAGACGATAATTCCCTTAAGACCGAACATAAACGACACGCAGCCCGTAGCTCCCATATTACCGCCGAATTTGTCAAAATAGTGGCGTATCTCGCCCGCGGTCCTGTTGCGGTTGTCGGTAAGGCAGTCCACTATGACCGCTACTCCCGCAGGACCGTAGCCCTCGTATACGCAGTTTTCGTAGTCGCTTTTTTCTCCGCCGCCGACCGCTTTTTTAATAAGTCTGTCGATGTTGTCGTTGGGGATATTGTTGGACTTAGCCTTTTGTATTAGGGTCGCAAGCTTTGCGTTGTTGGACGGGTCGCCGCCGCCCTCTTTTACCGCTACTATTATCTCACGGCTTATCTTGGTAAAGACCTTTGCCCTTGCGCCGTCCTTTTCGCCCTTTTTCCTCTTAATGGTACTCCATTTTGAATGACCTGACATATTATTTGCTCCTATCCTGTTTAATTTATTTGCTTAAAGCCCTGTCCCAAAACCTCCTTGGCGCTGTTTATTATCATAAACGCGTCAGGGTCGATCTCCTTGACAAAACGCTTTACCTTCACGTATTCGTTTTTATGCACCGCACAGCATATCACCTTGGTATCATCCCCGTGATAAGCGCCCGTGCCCTGTAAAAATGTCACGCCGCGTCCGGTGGACATTATCCGCTTTGATATCTCCTCGTATTTTACCGAGAATATCAGCAGCATTTTGCCCTCATAGCTGCCGTATATCAGCATATCCATGACCTTAGATGATACAAATATCGCTATCAGCGAATATAGTCCCGCCTCGATGTTGCCAAAGGCGATTATCGCGAGAAGTATTACCACCATATCCACCAAAAAGGTTATCACGCCGAGGCTCATCTGCGGAAATTTGCGGTTTATAAGCTTGTTTATTATATCGGTGCCGCCCGAGGTGCCCTCGCAATAATAGCACAGCCCTAGCCCCGCGCCGAGCAGTATGCCGCCGTATATCGCCGCTATGATCGTATCGCCCTGATATTTCGGCAAAAATTCAAACACATAGTCGGTCGCGACCGTTATAGTGGCTATCGAGATAAGCGTCTTAAACATCAGCAGCCGTCCGAGAAATATAAACCCTATTATCATTATCGGGACATTGAGTATAAGGTAAAGTATACCCTCGTTAAGCCCCGTAAGATGCGAGATTATGACCGCTATACCCGATATTCCGCCCGAGGCTATGCCGTTTGGCGCGGCAAAGGTCTTTACCCCGCACGCAAAAAGAAAGCCCCCGATAATGATTATCGGTATATCGTAGAGCAGCTTAGGTATTTTCTTCTTTTCTTTCTTCTTCTTTTTTGAGGAAGTCATAACTCCTCCCTTATTCTGTCATATCGTCCATATCGTAAATAATATCGAACAGCTCTTTCATACGCTCGCGCTCTCCCGAAAGGTACAGATAGCCGAATAGCGCCTCTAGCCCCGTCGCACGGTGATAATCCTTAGAATTGCTAGAGCGGGGGACGTTGCTGCCTGCAGCGTTACGCCCGCGCTTGAAAATTTCGAGCTCCTGCTCGCTCAGCATAGCCTCTATTTTCTGCGACGCTAATGACTGAAATCCCGCGTTAACCTTTTTTACCGCCGCGTCGTGCAGTTCGCGTATAGGCTTTGAGCCGTTCTTTACTATTCTTTCCCTGACAAGCACCTCATAAACACTGTCGCCGAAAAAAGCTAACGTAAGCGGGCTGAGCGCACGCGCGTCCTTTTCGGAAAAATCATCTGACATCAAGACTACCTCATATAATCAAATTCAAAATCGTATATCGAAACGGTGTCGTTTTCCTGTATTCCCATTTCTTCGAGCTTATCTATTATTCCGCTGAACCTGAGCACACGCTGAAAGTATTGCAGGCTCTCATAATCGTCCATATTGACCGTCTGCAATATCGGCGCGAGAAACGGCGCGTCAACTATATATATGCCGTCCTCTTTAGTGATAGTAAAACTCTTTTTCTTAAGCTGCTGCTCGTCGAGCTCTTTAGCGGTCAGCGGCTCGGGCTCATAGCGCTTTATGGGCGGCAGCTTGTCAAGCTCGGCGGCGATAATGTTTATCACCTCGCGAGTGCCTTCGGCGCTCGCCGCACAGCATGCAAAGCAGGGAAGACCCTTATCCTCTATATATGCCTTAAAATCGCTTATCTGCTCTTCGGAAGCAAGGTCGGTCTTGTTCATAACGACAATCTGCGGGCGCTCTGCTATCTCCTCGGAGAAATTTTTAAGCTCGTAATTAATCTTTTCAAAGTCCTCTTTGGGGTCTCTGCCCTCGCTGCCCGAAACGTCCACAACGTGCACTATCATACGGCAGCGCTCCACGTGGCGCAAAAATTCGTGCCCAAGTCCCGCGCCGCCGCTCGCACCCTCGATAAGTCCGGGTATATCCGCCATAACGAACGACCTGTCCCCGACCGTCACCACGCCGAGCACAGGTGTTATCGTGGTAAAGTGGTAGTTGGCGATTTTCGGCTTTGCGGCGCTGACAACGCTTATAAAGGTGGATTTGCCGACATTCGGAAAGCCGACAAGACCCACGTCCGCGAGCAGCTTAAGCTCGAGAGTTACGTTATATTCTTCTCCGGGATAGCCGGGCTTAGCAAACTTGGGTATCTGCCGCGTCGAGGTGGCAAAGTTCATATTGCCCTTTCCTCCCATACCGCCCTTAGCGACAACGACGGGCTCGTCGCCCGAAATGTCGGCGAGTATCCTGCCCGTCTCGGTGTCCTTAATTAGAGTGCCGCGCGGTACTCTTATAACGGTAGGCTCGGCGCTTTTACCGGTGCGTCGGCACGCGCCGCCTTTCTCCCCGTCGGGGGCGATATATTTCTTTTTATAGCGAAAATCTATCAGCGTGGACAAATTGTCATCGGCGACGAATACTATATCCGAGCCCTTGCCGCCGTTGCCTCCGTCGGGACCGCCCGCCGCGACATATTTTTCTCTGTGGAAAGAAACCGCACCGTTGCCGCCGTTTCCTGCCTTGATATATATTTTAACAATATCGACGAACATATGCCGCTCCTTATCTATACAACAAAAAGGGCGAGTTTCCCCGCCCGTATCGTCGTGTGCATAAGTTTACCAAACACAGCCCGTATTATTTAGGGAAAATACAGAATGTTATACGGTGTGCTGTTTTCAGTCTTCGTATACGCTGACCTGCTTGCGATTTTTGTCGTAGCGCTCAAACTTTACCTTGCCGCTTACAAGTGCGAACAGGGTATCGTCGGAACCGCGTCCTACATTGTTGCCGGGATGGATGTGAGTTCCTCTCTGGCGAACGAGAATATTTCCCGCGAGCACATACTGACCGTCGGCGCGCTTAACGCCGAGCCTCTTGGATTCGCTGTCGCGTCCGTTCTTGGTAGAACCCATACCTTTTTTATGTGCAAAATGCTGAAGACTTAATCTTATCATTTCTTTTTCTTCCTTTCTGTTTAGCTTGATTTTGTGATACTGAGCTTTATCTGCCCGTATTCTTCTTTAATAACGCCCAAATGCGCGTAAAACGACGATAACATATCCTGCGCTCTCTCGCTGTACGGCTCGCACAGCTTAAGCGAGGCATAACCCTCTTTATCGGGATCGGCGTCTACCTCGGCGTCAGCCTTGATAAAGTCGGTTATCGTGTTTATCGTGAGCATAAGCGCGCTCGATACGCCCGCGCAGACTATATCCTGTCCATGCTCGGCTAAAGAAGAATGTCCCGTCAGGGTAAACCCTGTCAGACGACCGTCTTTCTCGGTAAAGACTGCGTTTATCATCGCCTTAGGCGTTTATTGCCTCTATCTTTACCTTGCTGTAGGGCTGTCTGTGACCCATGGTGCGCTTGCTCGACTTTTTGGGCTTGTAGGTGAATACCGTTATCTTCTTGCCCTTGCCGTTCTTAATGAGCGATGCCTTAACGCTTGCGCCGTCTACATAAGGAGTGCCGACTACAGCGCCGTCGTCCTTGCCTACCATTATCACCTTGTCAAAGGTGATCTCTCCCTCGGCGTCCAGCTTTTCAACGAATATCTCGTCGCCCTCTTTAACTTGGTACTGCTTTCCGCCCGTCTCAATGATTGCGTACATATAAATACCTCTTTTTAAAATCTCGCTGTTTTGGGTGGAACGTCACAGCGTTCACTTAGCCTACCCTAAACAAGCGGCAAAAATATTATATCAAACCGCGAGCCGAAAGTCAAGTGCTTTTTTTAATTTTTTGCGTATTTTTGGGAATAAAGGCTATACGTTCATATTATACGTTAAATCTGAACAGTACCACATCGCCGTCCTGCATAACGTAGTCCTTGCCCTCGAGCCGTACCAGTCCCTTTTCCTTAGCGGCGGCCATATTTCCACACGCCATAAGGTCGTCAAAGGACACCACCTCCGCGCGGATAAAGCCCTTTTCAAAGTCGGTGTGTATCTTGCCCGCCGCCTTGGGAGCCTTAGTGCCCTTGGTTATCGTCCACGCCCTTACCTCCTGAGGTCCCGCCGTAAGATAGGAGATAAGCCCGAGCAGGGCGTATCCTGTCTTAATTATCCTTGCAAGTCCCGATTGTTCAAGATTTAGCTCGGATAGGAACATTTGCTTGTCCTCGTCGTCCATATCCGCTATCTCCGCCTCAATTTGCGCGCATATCGGAAGCACCGCGCTGTGCTCGAGCTCGGCGATATTCTTTACAGCTAAATATTGCTCGTTTTTCTCGATATCGCCGGTAAAGTCCGCCTCCGACATATTAGCGGCGTATATGACGGGCTTATTTGACAGCAGCGGGACGGTGCGTATTATTTCCGCCTCGCTCTCGGTGAAGTCAAACGCGCGTGCCGATTTTCCCTCCTCGAGGTGAGAGAGCAGCCTTTCTAACAGGTCTACCTCCGCCGCGAGCGATTTGTCGCCTTTCATCTGCTTTTTCTGTCTGTCAAGTCTGCGCTGTACTATCTCTATATCCGAGAACACAAGCTCGAGGTTTATTGTCTCTATATCGCGAGCCGCGCCTATCGAGCCGTCGACGTGTATTATGTTCTCGTCCTCAAAGCACCTGACAACGTGTACTATCGCGTCTACCTCGCGTATGTCGGCTAGAAACTTGTTGCCCAGCCCCTCGCCCTTTGACGCGCCCTTTACAAGACCTGCTATGTCGACAAATTCGAGGGTAGCGGGGGTAAATTTTTCGGGGTGGTACATCTCGGCGAGCTTGTCTAACCGCTCGTCGGGGACGGACACTATGCCGACATTCGGCTCTATGGTGCAAAACGGATAGTTAGCCGACTCCGCGCCCGCGTTGGTAAGCGCATTGAATAATGTGCTCTTGCCGACGTTTGGCAGCCCTACCATACCTAATTTCATATACTGTTATTCCTTTCGTTTTTATCTTCTCTTGAAAGTATAGCATTTTTTTATTAGTTTTGCAAGGGGTAAATGTATCGGCAAAAAACAATTATCGTTAAGTATTTTAATTTTTCACTAAATTAACACTTGCAATATATTTAAAAAGATGTTATAATATATTAAAATGGGGCAAAAGGTTCATTTGTGAACAAATTATGCTCGCGGAAAGGAGCTGAGAAAATGAGCAAAAACGCCGCCAAAGAACGCAGCTATGAAAAGAAGCAGATATTGTTCTCGACTCTTATAATTATAGCAATCGCTGTGTTTGTAATCGTCGGATCGGTGTTTATGTACAATGTATTTACTCAGGTCAATTCCGCTACTAATGACTATACGTATGAAGTTACGGCGAATAAAGCCGTATATGTAGATAATCTTATAAATGACGAGCTTGGGCTCGCGAAAAATATAGCCTCGGCTTTCCCTGATTATCGCGAGAACAGCCGCGATACCTTAAATTCAAAGCTCGAGCAGCTGTCGCGCAATAACGAAATGCTGAATATTATCATCGTCGAGCCCGACGGTACGGCAATTTCTTATCGCGGCGAGGATATAAATGTCTCATCGCGCGAATATTTTAAAAGTGCAATGGAGGGCAATACCTGCTTTTCTCAGCCGATATACAGCACTCCCGACCAAAAAATGGTAAACGTTATCGCCTCGCCTATTTACAATAATGATGAGATAATAGGCGTGGTAGCATGTATGCGCGAGGCGGGGTATTATTCGGACGAATTAAACATCACGATAAATTCCGACACGCACCGCGCCTACGGCTGTATAATAAGCAGCGACGGCACTATTATATCAAGCGGTGCAAAGGTGCTGCCCGAGGGCGTTCAGCCCGACGACGACGCTAAATTTTTCGACAGCAATATAGTTTTGGCTGCCGAAGAAAGCACACGCAATACGCTTATTGACGACTTTTCCAAGAGTGACGTTACTAATTCGTTTAGAGCAAGCATAGACGGTAATAATTATGTCGTGTACTATTCGGACCTAAAGTCAGATTCGGATCTTCACTATGCGGCGATATACAATGAGGACGCTCTGCTGTCTAATCTCAGCAGGTACACTAACGGAGTGCTGAGGCTGTTTATAATATTCCTTATCATTATCGCGATAATAACCCTGCTTTTCTTTATCACGATAAGGGTCACCGTCAAAAAGCTCAAGGTGTCTAACGAGAGGCTCAGTGCTATAGCGTATATCGACAGCGTGACGGGCTTTAACACCTACGGCAGATTTGAGGAGATAGCTAAGGAGCTGCTGCAAAGGAGCTATCGCAGATACTGCCTTGTAAGCTTTGATATAGACAGATTTAAGGTCATAAACGATATGTTCGGTCACGCCGAGGGCAACCGCGTATTACAGGTAGTAGCGCAGACCGTCAACCGCAGTCTTTTGGACAGAGAGACCTTTGCACGCGTAAGCTCCGACAACTTCTTTATCCTGCTTTCATATAAGGATGATACCGATACCATAGACAGGATAAAAAAGATAATCTCGGCGGTAAGCTATGAGTTTGCCGACTATGTGCCGGTGCTCTCATTCGGCATATATAAAATAGTGGACAGAAATATGTCGATAAGGCGAATGGGCGACTGTGCCGACGTTGCCCGCCACACGGTAAAATACCGCGAGAAAGGCAGCTGGGCGTTTTACTCAAACGCTATGACAGAGGCATTGCGCGAGGAAAAGACGATAGAAAACGAGATGCAAAACGCTCTCGACACCCACGAGTTTGCCCTATACCTACAGCCTAAATTCTCGCTTGTCGGCCCCGCGCGGCTGACCGGAGCGGAGGCTCTGGTAAGGTGGATAAGAAAGGGCAGCGTAATCCCGCCCGGCAAGTTTATCCCGCTCTTTGAGAAGAACCGCTTTATAATAAAGCTTGATTATTACATTCTCGACCAGGTCTGCCGCCGATTAAAGAAATGGGAAAACGAGGGGATACCCCCGATACTTATTTCGGTAAATATGTCGCGAGTACATCTGCGCGACCCGGGTTTTGTGGACAAGCTAAGCGAGATATGTGCCGCACACGGAGTATCACCGTCGTGTATCGAGATAGAGATTACCGAGAGCGCGGCTTATGACTCGCTCGACGTGCTGGTAGACGTGTTCAGACAGCTTAAGAGCTACGGCTTTCATATTTCGATAGACGATTTCGGCTCGGGCTATTCGTCACTAAATATGCTGAAAGACCTGCCCGCCGACGTACTTAAGATCGACCGCGTGTTCCTTACCGAAACAAATAATCAGCGCGCAAACGATATTATAGGCTATGTTATCAAAATGGCGCGTTCGCTTGGTATGGAGACTATCTGCGAGGGCATAGAGACCGACGAGCAGGCACAGCTGCTGCGCTCGCTAGGCTGTGATATGGCGCAGGGCTTCTTCTTTGCAAAGCCTATGCCGTGCGAAGATTTTGAGAAGAATATCCTTGAAAGTAAGGATTAAAGTGTTTTTAAGACAAAGGGGTCGGTAAGCTGACCCCTTTTTGTGTTTTTCGGGAGGTAAGATCATGAAAGACGAAAAGCAAAAGAACCAAAACCAAAAATCCGTTGACGAGCAGAATAAGTCTGTCAGCGAAAAAGAAGAAAAAATATGGGATATGAAGCAGGAGCTTGAGGACTACCTCGAGGAGCAGGGCATATATATCCGCCAGTGACCTAAAGCGGCGATTACCGACTTAGCGGGAGTGTGTATCTTTTTAGTTATGCATTATGCACAAAAACTCGTGCAATTTAACAAAACCTCTTTACAAATTGCCAAAATAGTGCTATTATAAAGATATAGAACAGATCAAGGAGAATTTTGATGATATACACGTTGACGCTAAATCCTGCGCTTGATTATTATATGCACCCCGGAGAGCTTAATATAGGCGGTGTGAACCGCAGTAAGGGCGAAGAATTTGCCGCGGGCGGAAAGGGGCTTAACGTATCGTCGGTGCTGACGCGGCTCGGGGCGGATAATATCGCGCTCGGCTTTGCGGCGGGGTTTACGGGGGATATTCTCGAGCGGCTGACTAAAGAGCAGGAGATAGCGGCGGAGTTTATCCGCCTTGACAGCGGGCTTACCAGGATAAACGTCAAGGTTCGTACAGATGTTGTCACGGAGATAAACGGACAGGGTGCGGATATACCCGACAGCGCGCTTGTCGCCCTTTATGACAGGCTCGACAGGCTGTGCGCGGGGGATATGCTGATTTTGGCGGGAAGTATACCAAATTCATTGCCCCGTGATATATACGAAAAAATTATGTCCCGCCTAAGTGAGAAGAAGATACGCTTTGCCGTAGACTGCACGGGTGAATTATTGCTTAGGACGTTAAAATACCGCCCGTTTGTCATTAAGCCCAACCACATCGAGCTTGAAGAGACGGCGGGGGAGAAGCTTTGCAATAAGGACGACCTTATCCGCGCCGCCGAAAGACTGCAAAAGCTCGGCGCGCGCAATGTGCTTGTATCTATGGGAGAATACGGCGGTATGCTGTATACCGAGGACGGCAGGGCGGAATTTTGCCCCGCGCCAAAGGGAGAGGTAAAAAACACCGTCGGAGCGGGGGACAGTATGCTCGCGGGATTTATCGCGGGGGCAGAGAGCGGGCTGAGCCTGTCCGAGGCGCTTATTTTGGGCGTATCGGCGGGCAGCGCGGCGGCGTTCTCCGACGCTTTGCCCGAAAAGGAAAATATATATGAGCTGTATCGTAAGACAGCGCCGCACCACTGACGAAAGGAGAGCTGTTTCCGCACGGAAACACGGTGAACTGTTATGCTTAACGGTATCGGTTGTTCAAAGGGCTACGCCGTGGGCAAAGCCGAGGTAATACGCGGAGAACCCGTCGTATCCGGTGAAAAAAGCGGCTGCTCGCCCGATAAGGAGCTTGCGCGGTATAATAATGCCGCTAAAAGATTTGAAGAGCGCACCCGCATTATCGCCGAGGACAGGACGCGCTCAGACGATGAAAGAGAAATAATGACGTGGCACGCCTACATACTTAAAGACCCGTATATGGACGCGGAGATAAAGCGTCTGCTCGCGGGCGGCAGCAGCGCGGAGATGGCGGTGATATCGGCGTGCGAGACCTTTTCGCGCGTGCTTATGATGTCGCCGAGCGAGCTTATTCGCCAGCGCACCGCCGATATGGACGACGTGCGCAACGTTATGCTCAGACTGCTCGAAAATCGTGAAGAGGTACAGCCCGAGCAAAAGGATAGCGTGATACTTATTGCCGACACGCTGACCCCGTCCATGACGCTCGGACTTGATAAGAGAAATGTATGCGCGGTCGCCGCCGCTAACGGAGGGTATACCTCGCACCCCGCTATACTTGCCCGCGCCGTGGGTATACCCGCGGTGCTCAGCGTAGAGGGCATAGCCGATATGATAAGCAGCGGGGATACTGTCATAGTCGACGGCACAAACGGCATAATTATCCCCAATCCCGACGATAAGACAAAGGCGGAGTATGAGCAAAAGGCGGCGGAGTACCAACGTATGCAGCTCGCTTTGGCAGAATATGCGGACAAGCCCACTTATACCGCCTCGGGAAAGCGTATCGGGCTTGCCGCAAATATAGTCGACCCTGAGGAGGCAGTCCAGGCAAAGGCACTCAACTGCGACGGGATAGGGCTGTTTCGCACCGAGTTTTTATTTATGGACAGGCAGTTTCCTCCCGGAGAAAACGAGCAGTTTTCCGCATACAAAAAGACCGCCGAGATAATGGACGGCAAGATGGTAATGATACGCACGCTCGACGTAGGCGCGGATAAGATACCCTCCTGCCTTGAAAAGACGATAGACCCGCATTCTGACTTAAGAGGAATACGATATTGCCTTAAGAATATAGAGTTGTTTAAGGTGCAGCTGCGCGCGATACTGCGCGCGAGCGTTTACGGAGATGTCCGCATACTTATACCTATGGTCAGCACCGTCGAGGAGATAAGGCAGGTAAAAGAGCTTATAAGCGAGATATGCGTAGATTTTTCAAATAGAGGGATACCCTTTAACCCCGATATACAGATAGGCGCTATGGCGGAAACAGCGGCCGCCTGCATTACCGCCGACCTTATCGCAAAGGAAGTAGACTTTATCAGCATAGGCACAAACGACCTTACGCAGTATGTTATGGCGGCTAACCGACAGGACAGGGAAATGCGCAGCCTTTGCAACGCGTATCAGCCCGCGGTGCTCAGAGCTATACGGCACATAATCGCCTGCTGTGATAAAGAGTGCACGCGCGTGGGGATATGCGGCGAGGCTGCCGCCGACCTTGAGCTGCTGCCGACCCTGCTCGGCTTTAATGTCCGCAATTTCAGCGTGTCGCTCTCGTCCGTACTGGATGTGAGAAAGACGATAGGCACTGTAGATGAGACTAAGATAGTATAAAATTTGCCCCGTGTTTTAGTACACGGGGCAGTGTTGTATCTAAATGTTTATTTATACATATCAAGCATTTGTGCTATCAGCTTTTTAAGCTCCGCCGCCGCCTCGGCAACGGGGATTTTGACGCTTATGCTCTTGTCCCTTGAGGATATCTCGACCACGCCGTCCTTTAGATTTCTCGGGCTGATGACCGCGCGCAGTGGTATTCCGAGCAGGTCCGCGTCTGAGAACATAACTCCCGCGCTTACCTTGCGGTCGTCGTACATTACCTCGACATTGTCGTTTTGCAATTGCTCGTACAGCGTGTCGGCGGTCTGCTTTACCTCGCTGTCGTCAGAGCGCACCGCGCAGATATGCACCTGCCACGGAGCTATCGACATGGGCCAGATAGGACCGTAATCGTCGTGATGCGCCTCGCATACCGACGCCGCAAGTCTGCCTACGCCTATACCATAGCAGCCCATTATCGGATAATGCGACTCTCCGTTTGCGTCAAGATAGGTCATATTCATAGTCTTTGTATATTTTGTACCGAGCTGGAATATGTTTCCTACCTCTATGCCGCGCGAGACCTTGATAGAATGCTTCCCGCAGTTAGGGCAGACAGCGCCGTCGGATATCTTCGCATAATCGCCGTATTCTTTAATATCCGCGTCGCGGGCGCATGAAAAGCCGATATAGTGATAATCGTCCTCGTTTGCCCCGCAAACAAGCCCGTGCATACCCTCAAGCGATCTATCGTAAAACACATCGCAGTCAGCGTCAAGCCCCACGGGTCCGATAAATCCCGCGTGCAGCCCGCATTCTTCGGTTATCACCGCGGGGTGAAAATCCTCGCCGAGGCGGTTGTGCAGCTTTGTCTCGTTTACGTCTAAATCGCCGCGAATGAATACCACCACATACCTGTCGTCAAGGTTCTTCTGATATACTACCGCCTTGACGCTCTTTTGCGGCGAGCTGCCGAGAAATTCGCACACGTCCTCAATGGTGTGCTTGTCGGGGGTGTGTATTTTTTGCAGCTCGGTGTTTTCGAGAGTGCTTATCCCGTCGTACAGGCACTGCGCCGCCTCGACGTTAGCGCTGTAGCCGCACTCCTCGCATATCGCTATGCTGTCCTCGCCCACGGGGGTTAGCAGCATAAACTCGTGGGATATACTTCCTCCCATCATACCCGAGTCTGAGGCTACCGAGATGACCTCGGGCACTCCCGCGCGGCGGTAGACGTTTTCGTATGCCTTGTGGCATTTAGCGTAATACTGCTCTAAGTCCTCCTGCGAGGTGTGGAAAGAGTACGCGTCCTTCATGGTAAATTCGCGCACGCGGATAAGTCCGCCCCTCGGGCGCGCCTCGTCGCGGAACTTTGTCTGTATCTGATATATCATAAACGGATATTTTGAATAGCTCTGACCGTACTCGCGGACTAAATGCACCGCCGCCTCTTCGTGGGTCATACCGAGCAGCATTTTGCTGCCGTTGCGGTCGGTAAAGCGCAGCAGCTCGCTTCCTACCGAGGTATATCTCCCCGACTCCTCCCACAGCGACGCGGGCATAACAACGGGGAACTGCACCTCCTGACCGTCGATCTTGTCCATTTCTTCACGGATTATCTGCTCTATTTTCTTGGTAATTCTCCTTAGCGGCATATAGGACGAGAATACGCCGTTTGCGACGTATTTTATATACCCTCCTCTTACCATAATTGCGTGGCTGTCTATCTGACAGTCGGAGGGCCTTTCTTTAAATCGGTCGCCTACCAGCTTTTCGAGTTTCATTTTGCTCTTCCTTTCATAAATAAATAACGCCCCGAGTATAACTCAGGGCGAACATTACGTCCGCGGTACCACCTGTTTTCGGTAAAACCGCACTTTATCGCTCTGTAACGGGAGCGCCCGTCGCACCTTTCGGCGGAGGCTCAAAGACGGGTTGGGCAACGCGCGGTAAGGACTTGCACCGACCGTCCTCTCTCTGAAAAGGCGCAGCTGCTTAATATTTCTTCTCACAGCCTTTACTATGATATACATTTTATCACGTTAATGACAATTTGTCAAGAGCTTATCTTGATAAGATCAGCCGCTTTTACCGCCGCTGTCACCTGACCGTTTACGCCGATAACGATATAATCGGGCTTTCCGACAATGCCGACCTGCATAACGGTATATACGTTGTCGTATACAAACGATGCGAGAGGCTCGCCGTTGTAGGTCTTAGCGCCTTTTTTCACTTTGACTTTTTCGCCTACTTTATATGTCGGCGTGGATACCGTGACCTTGCTTAGGTCTGCGGCTTTTACCGCCGCTGTCACCTGACCGTTTACGCCGATAACGATATAATCGGGCTTTCCGACAATGCCGACCTGCATAACGGTGTATACGTTATCGTATACAAACGACGCGAGAGGCTCGCCGTTATAGGTCTTTGCGCCGCTTTTGACCCTCACCTTGTCGCCGACGGAAAATTTTACGGCAGGGGTGGGAGGCTTTATGGGCGGGGTGGGCGGCTCGGGCTTAGAGCCGTGTTGCGCGTAAAATTCTTTTGTAATAGCGGGATAATCCACATAGCACAGATCGCCGTCGGTGTCCATACCCGCTATTTTATCCACGCCCCACTGCCACATACTTTGCCCAAAATCATAGTTGGTCGGGTCATTGGGGTCGTCTGTCCACGCCGCGAGCCACAGGTCGTACTTTCCGATAAGCTCGTCTTTATACAGATAATTTAACAGCCAGCTCGGGTTGGCGTATATACCGCAGGGATAGCCGCCCGCCTTTGTCGCGTCGCAAAACGCCTTTACTATATCGGTACGCGTGCGGGTATCAAGAGAATTTACCTGCTGATTTCTCTCCATATCGTAGAATACCGGGTATTCGGGCTTGTATTTTTTAATTGCGGAAAGGCATGCCGCAGCCTCGCTTTTCGCGTCGTTTACATTCATAGCATACGAGTACCAGTAAAAGCCGAACGGTATCCCCGCAGCCTTTGCCCCTCTTATATGCGAATACAGCTGCGAGTCGGTCGAGGTGGCTATTCCCGCCCTTATTATCACAAAGCGTATGCCGTAGCTTTTCGCGGCGGCAAAGTCAAAGCCCTTTTGCACATAGCTTATATCCGCTCCCTTTAAAGGTTTTGGGAGTTTGTCATACATATTAGATCACTTCCTTTCATTCAGTATATGAACGGTCGTAAATTCGTGTCACTTGTAAAAGAAATAAAAATTTGGTGAAAAAGCAAAAATTCGGTTGACACTGCACTAATTTTGTGTTAAACTGCAATCAGAGGAACATATTTTCGGAGGTAGGACTTGAGCTACACAAACGGTCACGGAGGAAAAAGAGGGAGCAAGGCTGTTATCGCCGTTCCTTTCATATGTATAGTCGGCATTGTGGCGGCATTTGTCGTGATACTCGCGGCAAGCGGCGAGCTTACGCGCGACCTTGTTTTTAAAGAGGAGTCCTCACTCAGCTCGTCTAATGTAGCTGTAGGGGGTAATATATCCCTGTCCTTTGACTCGAGCGAGCCCGCCTACACAAGACCTAAGATAACCGTCGCGGTCGACGATACGGCGGCGGCTGTCCCCGACGCGCTGAAAGAGCTTATTAAGGATTATTATACCGATAAGTATACCGCGCTCGGCAGCCTTGACTATTCGCCCTTAGACGAGCATTTTTATTCTGAAGATGAAAACGCGCGGTTCTTTAATTACCTTTGCGATACCGCGCTCGAATATGAGATATATCTTAGGCGCACGGCATTGGCTAATCTTTCATTTGCCAACGCCGAGATAACCGTTAAGATAAAAGATTATGAGATAGTGCAGAGCGGGTACGAGGTCAAATTTACCGTAAACGAAATGCTCAGCTTTGCCGCGTCCGACCGCCCGTCGTATACCGTCGGCACCGACGTATCCGCGTCGACTACATCTGCGGGAGGCGGCGGGTGCAAATTCCGCCGCTTGTATGAAGAAATTGCCTCTGTCGTGCAGACCGAGACATATATCCTCGACGAGCTCGGTATGGACACTAACGGCAGCTTAGAGGATTTTTCCGTGCCGGAGGGGCTTGATATCCCCGCGCTTTTTGAGAAAATGCTGATGCGGCTGAAAACCGCCGCCGATAATGCCGCCGCCGAGCGCACAAAAATGTTTGCCGATACAGATACCCCTCAGCTTAATCTCACGGCCGAGAACGAGTACGACCGCGACGCGGCCGTAGAATATTCCTACTTGTGGACGGACGAAGAGCAGATAGTCCGCAATACCGAGCAGTACAGCGACTATTCAGAATACGGCGGCAACTGCCAGAATTTTGTATCGCAGTGCCTGCACGCGGGCGGTATACCTATGGACAGCGAGGGCAATTATGACGACCAGTGGAAGTGGTACGGAAACGATACCAACTATAAGCCCACTAAAGAGGGAAGAGTGCCGTCGTGGTCGGATACATACAGCTTTTACGAATACTGCCGTACTAATACAGACGTGCTTGTCGCCGAGACCGACGCTAATCTTTACACTGCCGAAAAGGGCGACGTTATACAGTACACCGTCGACGGCTATGCCTATCACTCGGTAATTGTGGTGGATAAGATACTTAATTCATCGGGACAGGCGATAGATTATCTGGTAAACTCCAACACCTCAGACAAGGTAGAATATCCTATGTCGGCGTACGGCTACAGCGATATAAGACTTATTAAGATAATAGGCTATAACGGCAAGGCTGATTAAAAGAATATCGACCGAATAAACTCAAACAGCGCGAAGCGAGGCTCTATCACCGCGCTGTTTTCTATTTCTCGGCTTTGCGCGTCGGTAAAAAATTCTCCCGCGGCGGGCAGACAAAGCGGCGGAAACATCACGCACCACCAGTTTTTGCCCTCGCCCTTTCCGATAAGAAATCTCACCGCGGTATAATCCCCCGCGGGTAGGGTATAATTGCCGTAGGTGCGGGTAGTGAAATAGCAGTTTTCTATCTCGCAGGTGACAGGGTAGTCGTACCCCTTAGAATAGATGAACTGCTGCGCCTTTTCCCGCATTATCTCTTTATTTTCTTCTGCGGCGGATATTGCGTCCGAGAGCGTTGCGCACTCGCCGAACACCTCGGAAAATTCGCTTAACATATAGTCGCGCAGGTCGTATTTAAGCGTCTGATCCTCGCCGCTGTCGGAGTTAGCGAGGATGTGCAGCCTAAGCACCTCGTTAGGCTTTTCGTCGCATTCCTCGGCAAAAGCCGTAAAGCCGCCGATAATGACCGCGAGCAATGCTCCTATTATCATTGCCGCGTCAAGCAGAGTAAATTTAAAAGCGGTAGTTTTGTTCATAATAAGTACATCCTTTCGGGCACTTTTTGCGCCGAGAGGATTATCGGCAGTTTTTCGGGGTTTATTCAAAGGATAAAATAAGCTTGACTTTTACGGCTTATTGAATTATAATAAATATATCCGCACAGAATATATGCGGACAAATCTTATTTTACGGAGAAATGACATTGAGAAAGACAAGAATATTTGCGGCAGCGGCGGCGCTGATAGGCGTGACGGGACTTTGCGGCTGCTCGCTTTTCGGCGGTAACAGCACCAACGCTATGGGCAGCTATGATTTTAACGCTATGAAGCTCGTCCAGCTTGAAGAGCCCAAGGAGGGTATGGACGTAGCCGTTATAGAGACCAGCGAGGGCACAATGACCGCCGTGCTTTATACCGAGTACTGCCCCAACACTATCGCTAATTTTAAGGCGAGGGCGGAGTCGGGCTTTTATGACGGAAAGCCGTTCTTCGCTATCCAGCAGGGGATATACGCGATAACGGGCTCGTCCTCGGAGGACGGCACCGAGGGGCTTACCGAGGACGGCAAGTTTATACCTAACGAGTGCTCGGTCGATCTTTGGCCGTTTAAGGGCGCGCTTATGGGGTATTCGTCCAACGGCACGACCGCTAATCTCGGATACAGCGACAGCAGATTTTTCTTCGGAGGCGCGGTCGAGCTTACCGAGGACAATATGAACGAGCTTAGAGGCTATACCGATACCGAGACAAGCACTCAGGTGATACCCGAGGAGCTTATTATGGCGCTTAAGGACAGGGGCAGCGTTCCGTCCTTAGCGGGCAACTATACCGTTTTCGGTCAGGTGATAAACGGCTTTGACACGCTCGATAAGATACTTTGGAGCGAGGTAGACACTTCTACTTTAAGACCCGTAAAGGCAATTACGATAACTAAGGTCACCCTTGATACCTATTCTAAGGACAAATACCCGACAGAGCCTCCCACGGCGGACAAATTCGTCACCGCAGAGGAGCTCGAGAAGCTAAACGGCACCTCATCACAAGCCGACACAGCTTCGGCTTCATCAAGCCAAGGCTAAAAACAGCAAAAATTATCCCGCCCGATTTAATTTTCGGGCGGGATATTTATGCTTATATCTTGATTTATTTTCCGAGGACTATCTCAACGGTATGTGTGCCGCCGTCAAACGCGGGGATAACGTTGCCGTCGTTCGGCTGTCCGTCTACGGTCACGGATTTAACGCCGCTGCAAACGTGCTCGGGGTTCTTTACGGTGATGTTGTAGGTAGCGCCTCTAAACAATCTCGACGCGGTAAATCCGTCCCAAGCCGAGGGTATCGACGGGTCTATCTTAAGTCCGTTGTACTCGGGCTTGATGCCGAGGATGTATTGCGATACCGCTACAAAGTTCCACGCCGCCGTACCCGTCAGCCACGAGTTTTTGGCCTCGCCGTGACGAGCTGCGTCCTTGCCCGCTATCATCTGAGCATATACATACGGCTCGGTGCGGTGCAGGTCGGATATATCCTCTCTAAATGCGGGAGCTATCTTCGAATAATACTCAAACGCCTTGTCGCCTCTTCCGACAGCCGCCTCGGCGCAGATTATCCACGCGTTGTTGTGGCAGAAAATGCCCGCGTTTTCTTTATATCCGGGCGGATAGGTGGATATCTCGCCGTATTCTATGTAATAGTGGGTGAACGCGGGGTTGTTGAGTACAAGACCGTGCTTAGAGTTAAGGTACTTGTCTACGCTGTCGAGGGTGGAGATGTCGTAGCCCTTGTCCTTGCCGAGTCCTGCAAGTACGCACCAGCCCTGCGGCTCGATGAATATCTTGCCCTCCTCGTTCTCGTGCGAGCCGACCTTGTTGCCGTTGTGGTCGTATGCACGCAAGAACCATTCGCCGTCATAGCCGTACTTCTCGGTAAGCTCTCTCATCTTAGATATTTCCGCCTCGGCTCTCTGAGCTTCGGCCTCGTCGCCCTTAAGACGGCACATAGCGGGGTACTCGGGAGCGATAAAGCAGAACATACCCGCTATCATGACCGACTCCGCTACCTGACTGTAGAAGGGCGGCTCGGTGAACATCTCTTTATTATTGTAGGTCTGGAAGGACTCGCCGGGCTTGTCCGAGAAGCAGGACAGGTTGAGACAGTCGTTCCAGTCGGCGCGTCCGCTTAGCGGCAGACCGTGCGGTCCGACCTTCTTTACAACGTGGTTGAATGCTCTCTTCATATGGTCGAGCATAGTGTCGGCAAGCTCGTCCTTATTCTCGTAGGGAACTTTCTCGTCGAGGATAGAAACGTCGCCCGTCTCTTTAATATATGCGGCGGTAGCGAGTATCATCCAAAGCGGGTCGTCGTTAAAGTTAGAGCCGAGCTCGTGGTTGCCCTTTTTGGTAAGGGGCTGATACTGGTGATATGCACCGCCGTCCTCGAGCATAGTTGCCGCAAGGTCGAGCAGTCTTTCTCTTGCTCTGTCGGGTATTTGATGAACAAAGCCGAGCAGGTCTTGGTTAGAATCGCGGAAGCCCATTCCTCTGCCTATGCCGCTCTCAAAATACGATGCCGAGCGCGACATATTAAATGTCACCATACACTGGTACTGGTTCCATATATTTACCATACGGTTGAGCTTCTCGTCGGGGGAGGAAACGCTGTACTGACCGAGCAGACCGTTCCAGTACGCCTTGAGATCTTCAAAGAGCTTGTCGGCTTTCTCGGCGGTGTCGCACATAGCAAGCATCTGCTGAGCTTTTTTCTTGTTTATGATATTCTTCTTGCTGTTGCCGCTGGTGATAATGGTGCTGTTTTCGTCAAGGTCGGGAGCAAACTTATCGTCCGCGGGATTTTCTACATAGCCTAAGCAGAATACATAATCCTTGCTCTCACCGGGGGCAAGCTCTATCTCGATATAATGCGACGCTATCGGTGACCAGCCGTCGGCTACCGACATAGAGGGCTTTCCTGCAAATACCGTCTGCGGCGCGTCAAAGCCGTTATATAGCCCCAAAAAGCTCTCTCTGTCCGTGTCAAAGCCGTTTATCGGCGTGTTTACCGCATAAAATGCGTAATGGTCGCGTCTTTCTTTATACTCGGTCTTGTGATAGATAACAGAACCGTCTATTTCGACCTCGCCCGTGTTGAAGTTGCGCTGGAAGTTTGTCGTGTCGTCGTTTGCGTCCCAAAGGCACCACTCGGCAAGGCTGAACAGCTTAAGCTGCTTTGTCTTGTCGGAATTGTTGGTGACGGTGACCTTTTGTATCTCCCCGTTAAAGTCCTGCGGTACAAAGAATGTAACGCACGCGGTCACGCCCATAGATGAGCCTGTTATCTTGGTATAGCCCATACCGTGGCGGCACTCGTACGAGTCGAGCGCGGTCTTTACGGGCGACCAGCCGGGATTCCAGATATGACCCGCGTCATTTATGTAAAAATAACGTCCTCCCATATCTATGGGTACATTGTTGTAGCGGTAGCGTGTTATTCTTCTAAGCCTTGCGTCCTTGTAAAAGCTGTAGCCGCCCGCTGTATTGGATATAAGCGAGAAAAAGCCCTGCGTTCCGAGGTAGTTTATCCACGGATAAGGCGTCTTGGGAGATGTGATGACATACTCCCTGTTGGCGTCGTCAAAATAGCCGAATTTCATATTGACCTCCTGAATTTTCATAGGTTTCTCTGCAAAATGGACAGGAAACTCTTGTTAATATTATATAACATTATTTGAATATGTGCAATAGATTTCAGCGTTTTTTTGAAAATTTTTTTAAAAAATTCTTTTTGTTTCGCTTTTTGCACAAAAGAAAAATTGTTTTTAGTATATAATTTACAAATATCGGAAGTTTGGCAAATATTTTTCAAATTTTTCTTTACAATCGAAAAAAATAATGTTATAATAAGGATGAAAAAGCATACCCTAAGATAATTTCACCTTTATAGTTTAGAGGTGCTTTTGATGATAGCGACTTTTTTCTTAGCAATGACTAAGGTCAATACCTTACCTCGGCTAACACCTAAGGTCCTTGTCGATATGATAACAGTCGCGTATTAACGACTGGGGTCGATGACCCTGATGCTATGAAAGGCGGGGCATATGATGAAGTACATTGATTTTCGCGAACAAAGGGAACACGGTACTAAAGAGTTCCCGGCGGCGGTGTATCATGTTACGTCCGAACATCCGAGATATAATATGATACATCATTGGCACAGTGAGTGTGAGTTGATCTTGGTTCGTGAGGGCAGATTTGATCTCAGCACGGACGGCAAGATCTTTGAGCTTGACGAGGGCGACTGCTCGCTCATTATGGGCGGAGCGCTGCACGGCGGCATACCGACTAAATGTGTGTATGACTGCTTAGTGTTTGATATGAACGCCTTTATTAAGGGAGTACCGGGCTGCAATGCGGCTATACAGCCGCTGCTCAATATGGAGAAAAAGATATCCGCAGTCCTCAAAAAGGGCACCGAGCCCGCGACTATCGCGGCCGCTGCGGTCGACGCTATGCTTACTAAGCAGAGCGGGTACGAGTTTTACGTAATCGGCAATATTATGTCTATGTTCGGCAGCATTCTTTCCGCCGACGAATTTGTCACCCAGGCCGAGCCGACGATAGGCGACATCAAAAAGGTGCGCAAGTTCAAAAAGGTCCTCACCTACATTGAAGAGCATTATAAAGAGCCTATCACCCTTGCTGATATGGCTAAGCAGTGCGGTATGAACCGTAATTATTTCTGCCGCGCATTTAAAGAGTACACCTCAAAGACTCCCGTAGAGTACCTTAATTATTACCGTATAGAATCCGCTTGCGAGCAGATAGTCGGCACAGACGATAAGCTGATAGATATAGCTATGAACTGCGGGTTCAACGACTACAGCTATTTTATCAAGGTATTTAAAAATCATAAGGGAGTTACTCCTCGGGATTATTGCAGAAAAGGATTTTAATGTGAATGTTTTTAAAATATATTTTTTGAGCCGCAGCTAAAATAATAGCGCGGCTCGTTTTTTTGTTATAAGAATACAATCAGGTAATCACGCTGTCGCTCTTGCGCTGAAAGTACGCCTGCGGCTTTTGGCATATCGGGCATTGCTTAGGCGCTTGCTTTCCGTAGTGGATATGCCCGCAGTTTCGGCATATCCAGACGCATTCGCCGTCCTCGGTAAATACCTTGCCGCTGCTAAGCATATCGCGGAACATATTAAAGCGCTTCTCGTGTGCCTGCTCGACCTTTCCGACCATATCGAATAGGGCGGCGATATTGTCAAAGCCCTCGTTTCTCGCGTCGGCGGCAAACCGCGAGTACATCTGCGACCACTCGTAATTTTCCCCTCCCGCGGCATTTTCGAGCGCCTTTTGCGTGGGCGGAATACCTCCGTCGATAAGGCTGAGCCATAATTCGGCGTGTGCGCGCTCATTTTTTACGGTATTGTAAAATACCGCCGAGATCTCCTCGTATCCCTCCTGCTTTGCCTTTTCACCGTAGGCGGAATATTTAGTCAGCGCCTGCGCCTCTCCCGCAAAAGCGGTCTTTAGGTTTTCGAGTGTTTTGCTACCTGCAAGTTCCATAAAATAGTCCCTCCTTGCTTTTATTTTTTCATAAGGAGGGACTTTTATACATTATTTTCTTATAAACAGAATACCGAGCGTGCCCGGTCCGCAGTGGCTGGATACAGTGCAGCCCGCGTTGGTTTCGATTATCTCGTCAAAGTGCGCGTACTTCTCAATTGCGGCTCGCACCTTGTCCGTCAGTCCGTCGGGGCAGGGGGTATGGGTTATGAAAATGCGCTTTTCCCATATATCGGTGCGGTTTTCGAGCCGCTCCTTGACATACTGGTCTATGCACCTCTCAAAGTAGCCCCGATACTTCTTGCCGACCTTCATTTTGCCGTCGATGACCTCTATGCAGGGGCGCAATGATAACAGATTAGCGCCCAGAGCCGCGAGTGCGGAGCAGCGTCCGCCCTTTCTGAGATAGTCAAGCTTATCTATAACAAAGCTCGCCTCGACCTTAGGCGCGAGCGCCTTTAGCTTTTCGGCTATCTTTGCGGGCTGTTCGCCCTGTTGTGCCATCTCGGCTGCCTCGAGCACGAGCAGTCCGCTCCCTGTAGAAAGATTGCGACTGTCCACGACATACACGTTGTCAAATTCTTCTGCGGCGATAAGCGCGTTTTGGTGGCAGCTCGAAAAGTCGGAGCTGATATTAAGATGTATCACCGCGTCGTATTCTTTGCTCAGCGGGTCGAAATATTTGATATAATCCTCAGCGTTTATGGCGGCGGTAGAGGTGATGTCGCCGCCCGCGCCGACATGGTTGAAAATGTCCTGAGGTATTATCTCCTCCATATCCTTTCTCGCATTGCCGTCCATTACAATGTACAGCGGAAGTATCGTGATATTATACTTTTTTGTAAGCTCGGGGGAAAGGTCGCAGGTGCTGTCGGCGGTTATCTTGATATTCATATTTTCCTCACTTTCGCAGATTTAAAGTTATTAATATTATATTAACATATTTCGGTCATTTTTGCAACAGAAAAATAATTATTAGCAAAAATTTTTATTATATTTACATAAAATTCTTGACTTTTAATAATAAATAGGTTAAAATAGTATTAGGTCATAAGACTAAACGGGTCTTTACCCGAAATCTTACATTTTTTAGGAGGAACTATGCAGTACGAAATTAAAGGCACTCCGCTTCCCGTGGTTATATGCAATGTTGCAGAGGGCGAAATGATGATAACCGACAAGGGCGGTATGAGCTGGATGACGCCGAATATGGAGATGGCGACCAACGCTGGCGGCAGCGTCGGCAAGGCGATGTCAAGAATGTTCTCGGGCGAGTCTATGTTCCAGAATACATATATTGCTAAGGGCGGCCCCGGTCAGATAGCGTTTGCCTCAAGCTTTCCGGGCGAGATACTCGCAATGGAGATAGGCAACGGCAAGTCTATAGTAGCGCAAAAATCCGCATTTATGGCGTCTGAGGCAGGCGTACAGATGAGCATCCACTTCCAGCGCAAGCTCGGCGCTGGCTTCTTCGGCGGCGAGGGCTTTATTATGCAGCGCTTTGACGGTCAAGGAATGGTATTTCTCGAAATAGACGGCTCGGTAATAACCTACGACCTCGCTCAGGGTCAGTCTATGCTGCTCGATACTGGACATCTTGCCGCAATGGATTCTACCGTATCTATCTCTATCGAGAGCGTTAAGGGTATAGGCAACAAGCTGTTCGGCGGCGAGGGCTTTTTCAATACCCGCGTTACCGGTCCCGGCAGGATATGGCTGCAAACTATGCCCGCATCCGCAGTTGCAGGCGCTATCTCACCTTTTATTGCAACCGCAAGATAACGTGTATTATTGAGAGCTATATTATAAGAGGTGCAAGTTTTTGCGCCTCTTTTTTAAAAAAATTTATAATCTGCCTAACCTGACGGACTTTTTTCCGACTATATATATGAACGGTCGACCGAACAAGTTTAAGAGGTGCGTTGTGAAACCAAACGAAGCGATAAAATTACTTGGCGATAAAGAATTGCTCGATAAGATATATAGATTTTCTTATCACAGGAGCAATAATTCTCACGATGCCGAGGAGCTGTCCTCGGATATTATTCTCACGGTATTATCTGCCGTGCATAAGCAGAAAAGTATCGACAACTTTTATGCGTTTTTGTGGACGGCGGCGCGCAGGGTCTATGCGGACACTTGCGAAAAGCGGGAAAAGCGGCGGCGTGTTGTCAGCATAGAAAACGCGGATATCACGCTTATGTCCGAGAATAACGGCATTGAAGAATTTATCGACAGAGCCTATGAGGAAGAACAGCTTGGCAGGATATTTAAGGAGCTTACATTCTTATCAAGGGCTTATCGCGAGGTAATGATAATGTATTACATCGACGGGCTGAGTATAAGGGATATCGCCTTAAGGCTCGGCGTGGGCGAAAATACCGTAAAGCAGCGTTTGTTTTATGCGCGAAATTCTGTCAGGAAAGAGGTAACTTCAATGAATGAGAGAAATTATGTATTAAAGCCGATAAATCTGATGTTTTACGGATCGGGAAACCCTATCGGCAACGACCCGAGCGACGAAGCCGAAAGAATGCTTTCGCAAAATTTGATCTATCTGTGCAAGGATAAGCCTATGTCGGCAAAGGAGCTATCGGATAAGCTCGGTGTTCCTATGCCGTTTATCGAGGAAGAATTAGAGATACAGTGCAGGGGCAGCAACGGTGAATACGGGCTTTTGCTGAAGCTCGACAACGGCAGGTACACGGTAAATTTTCACCTTGTCGATTATGCACAATACGACGAGGCTAATAAAATCTATGAAAAGCGCCTGCCCGAGCTTTGCTCCGTATTAAAGGCGGGATTTAAGAAAATTGAGCTGCTTGATTTTCCCTATCTCAGCGAGCAGACCGATATGCGCTTTATTATGTGGACCTTACTGCCGCGAATAATATGGAGATTGCTCGGTAAAGTATCCGATAAAGTTTCAAAAAAATATTTTCCCGATATTACCCCTTTGCAAAGGGAGTATTATGTTGCCGCCGTGGCTAATACCGACGGGCAGCAGCATGAGCTTGAGGTCTACGGCAATGACGGTATTTCGGCGTCGTCGGTAGGGGAATATAAGAATGTTTTTATCGATAATCTCTACGGTCGGCGTATCGAAAAGCACTTTACATGCGGTCATAATCTGTCCAACGACTCAAAGCTGCTTATGCTGTTAAGGTGTGTAAACGGGCTGTCCGTTGACAAGCTGAGCGAGCAGGAAAAGGAAACGGCAGCCAAGGCTGTAGAGTGCGGCTATCTTAGCTGCAAGGACGGGATATTAAAGCCTAAGATATTAGTTTTGGATAAAAAGTATGTGAATAAGTTTTTTGAGCTAGGCTATGAGCTTATAGATAATGCCGAGGCAGAGAATATCGTCGAGGGTATAGCCGCCGAGCTTGCGGAGCATGTAAGCAAATATGTTCCCGAGCATCTGATAAATGAGTATAAAACATACTTAGACCTTATTGCCGGCGCAAGGCTGGTGTACAATGCCGTAGAGGCGTGTTTATCAGAGGGATTGCTTAGTATCCCCGAAGCTCCAATCGGTGCTGAGGGCGTACTTATGGTTTTGGAAAAGTAAAGTAACAAAAAGCCGTGGAGCGGATTTTAGCCGCTCCACGGCTTTAATATTATCAGCGTTACTTTACGGTAAATTTATAGGTGGTTTTTGAGCTGTATTTTTCTCCCGCCTTGTAGACGCAGGAGGGTTTGAAGTTAGGCTGATTTGGGGTGTCGGGACAGTACTGGCTCTCAAGGCAAAGCCCCGCGTTTTTAAACAGCTTGCCGCCGTTTTTGCCCGGCTCTTCGGTTATGCCGCCGCCTATGTAGAATTGTATAGCGGGCATATCGGTGTACACCGTCATAAGTCTGCCGCTCTTGGGGCAGTATATCTCGGCGGCCATTCTGCTCTCGAACGATGTGCCGAGCACATAATTGTGGTCATAGCCTCCCGGCAGCCTGCCGTTATCCATATCCTCGCCTATCCGCTTTTGCACGGTAAAGTCAAACGGCGTGCCCTTTACGTCGGCTATCTCGCCCGTGGGTATCAAAAGCTCGTCGACGGGCGTGTACTTGTCGGCATAAATTTTTGCGGTGTGGTCGAGAATATTTCCGCCGCAGGCAAGGTTAAAGTAAGAGTGGTTGGTAAAATTCATCACGGTGTCCTTGTCGCTTACCGCCTCGTACGCAATGCTAAGCGAGTCCTCGTATAGCGTGTAGGTGACTTCGAGCTTAACCGTGCCGGGATAATTCTCCTCGCCGTCGGGACTGGTATAAGCAAAGGTGACGAACGGCGCGTTGTTTACGCCTACAGCCTTTACCTCCCATACCTTTTTGTCAAAGCCGATATTGCCGCCGTGCAGGTGATTTACACCGTTGTCGTTGGCGGCTATCTTTATCTCCTCGCCGTTAAGGGTAAATTTTGCGCCGCCGATACGGTTAGCGTATCTGCCGATAAGCGCGCCCTGACAGCTCTTGCCGTTTACATAGCCCTCGAGCGTGTCATAGCCGAGCAGTATGTCGCCCTTCTCGCCGTTCTTGTCGGGGGTGAACAGGCTTACAGCCGCGCCGCCGTAATTAGTGAACGATGCGGACAGATCGCCGTTAGTAAGGGTGATAAGGTAGCAGTCCTTTCCGTCGTGGCTGCCCCAAAGTATCTTTTCTGTGTTCATAGTATTACCTCGTTTCTGTACTTCCGTTAATTTCGGAGCTTTCATTGATTTAAGTATATCAAAACAGCGGCTAAGTGTCAAGCGGTTTTTTGAAAAGGCGTTATTCGTTGACATTTTTTAAATAAGGTTGTATAATAAAATGCAGATGTGAAGAATTTTGGAGGCGCAAGATGACAAAAGCACCGAAAAAACAGCATAAACAGCTTTTAAAGGCGGCGGTACTTATCTTCTCGGTATTGTTTACGCTGTATACCGCGTGTTCTACAGTGTTGGTCGGGTACTATCTCGGGCAATTTTTCGGCAGGGCGGAGCGTGAAGAGCATACCGGTTATTTAGGATTTGACGACCTTAAGGTATATTATGACTGCGATACCGTAAGCTTCTTATCGGGAAATAATACCCTGCGCGGGTATGTGTGGGGAAATTCTAACGATAAGGGCTTGATAGTTTTCGCCCACGGTCTCGGCGGCGGGGCGGAAGATTATACGGCGGTGATAAAGTACTTTCTTGATAACGGCTGGCGGGTGTTTGCCTATGACGGGACAGGCAGCTGTGACAGCGGCGGCAGGGGCACCGTAGGGCTTGCGCAGTCTTTGCTCGACCTTGACGCGGCGTTAAGCTACTGCGAGAGCTCGGCGGTGCTAAGCTCTTTGCCTAAGGCGGTTATGGGGCACAGCTGGGGAGGATATGCCGCCGCGGCGGTGCTGAGCAGCGGACACGACATTGCCGCGTCGGTCAGCTTTTCGGGGTACGAGCTGCCCATAGATATGCTGTCGGAGTTCGCGTCAAGGGCGGTCGGCAGTGTGCCTGCATTTTTGATATATCCGTTTTTATGGCTGTACAATACCGCGGCATTCGGCTCACAAAGCGCGGTCTCTGCCGTCGACGCGATAAATACCTCAGGCACGCCTATAATGATAATTCACGGGGAGAACGACAAGACAGTATCTCCTACGGGGGCGGGGATAATCGCCCACAGCGACAGCATAACCTCACAATCGGCAAAGCTCGTCACCGTGCCTAACAGAGGGCATAACGATATTTTTTTCTCCGACCGCGCGATAAAATATGTTAATGATAAGAATGAAGAATATAAAGCGCTTTATCAACAGTACGGCGGTGAGATACCCGACAATCAGCTTGACGAGTTTTATGCGGGAGTGGACCGCTCGGCGGCGTCAGCGCTCGATATTGCGCTTTTTAAGCAGATAAACGACTTTTTGGAGCAGGAGATAAGGTGATAGTATGGCTCTATGTGAAAATGATATTTATACCCTCTCTAACAGCGGCGACCTGCCCGACGATAAGCTGTACGAGCTTATATCCACCGACAGGTTTGACAGCTTGCTTTACAGCGAGGCCGACCGCATCAGGCGAGAGCGGTACGGGGACGCGGTGTATATCAGGGGACTTATCGAGTTTACTAATTATTGTAAGAATAATTGCCTGTACTGCGGGATACGCCGAGATAATAAGGCGGCTGAAAGGTACAGGCTGGATAAAGAGCAGATACTTAGCTGCTGTAAAGAGGGGTACAGGCTCGGGTTTCGCACCTTTGTTTTACAGGGAGGAGAGGACCCGTACTTTACCGACGAGAGGATATGCGATATCGTATCGGCGATAAGAAAAGAGTTTGCCGACTGCGCGATAACCCTTTCTATAGGGGAGAAATCTAAGGAAAGCTACCGTGCGTTTTTCCTCGCGGGCGCTAACCGCTATCTTCTTCGCCACGAAACCGCCGATAACGAGCATTATCAAAAGCTGCACCCCTTGGAGATGAGCCTTGAAAGGCGCAAGCAGTGCCTTTTTGACCTTAAAGAGATAGGCTATCAGGTAGGCTCGGGCTTTATGGTCGGGTCGCCGTATCAGACGACGGAAAATCTTATCGCCGACCTTAGATTTTTGCAAAAGCTGTCACCGGATATGATAGGGATAGGACCGTATATAACGCATAAAGAGACCCCGTTTGCCGATAAGCAAAGCGGAGGCCTTGAGCTGACACTCCGTATGGTGGCGATATTAAGGCTTATGTTTCCGTATGCGCTTATTCCCGCTACCACCGCGCTGGGGACTATTGCCCCAAACGGCAGAGAAAGAGGGCTAAAGGCGGGGGCTAACGTAGTTATGCCTAACCTCTCTCCCGTCGGGGTAAGAAAGCTGTATGAGCTATATGAAAACAAGATATGTACGGGCGAGGAGGCGGCACAGTGCGTCGGCTGCCTTGACGCGCGGGTACGCAATGCGGGGTATAGGATAGTGACCGATATAGGCAATGTAAAAAGGTGAAGCTATGAGAGCATACGACGAGCAGTATACCGCCTTAGACAGCCGCAGACGAGGGCTTGAGGTAAAGATCAGCGAGATAGCCGCAGCGACAGGCTTAGACCGTTCTACAATTCGCGGATATATGAACGGCAGTGCGAAAAGGCCCGCTACACAAAAGAAAATATCCCGCTATCTTGACAGCCGCGAATTTTATCGAGGGTATCTTTTCAGACCGAGAGATGATTTTGCAAGACTGCTCGACAGGGTGCTTTCTCAGCTTTCTATATCGGGCGTTACCGCGACCGACGTCGGCGCGGCGGTCGGCATATCGCAAAAGCGCATAAGCTTATTGCGCACCCCTGCCTTTGGCGAGATAACGCCCGACGCAAGAGCCGACGTATACGAGCAGCACAGGATACTTATGACCGCGCACGAGATATGCTGCGACAGCGCGGGCGATACGGCGCGTAAGCTTGAAGAGCTGTCGGACGAGCTTGAAATTGTGCTCGCGCTAGATTATCCGCCGCAGTTTAGGCAAGAATTTGCACGGATAGTCGACGTATCGCTTGACGGAATAAATGACGAACTGCCCGAATTAAAAAAGTACGACCTCGACGAGCTAAGGCATAACGAGTGCTATATCAAGGATATGGACGAAAGGTATGCCGTGCTTAAGGCACTGTTCGATCATTATTACAAAAGCGACCTTATGTTTCCCGATGAGCTTATGGAGACTATGTTCACAGCGGGGTATTACAGAATACCGCGCGCAAAGTACGTCGATATTATAAGCCAAAGCGACCGCACCGACGTACTCTCGGGCTGTCCGCCTATGCTAAGACAAATTGTGTACGCTTATCCCAACGCCTTTATCGACGGAAAATACGATGAGGTGTTTAAGGACAGCGGCGTTGCGGATAGCTCGCTGTTTAAGCGCAAAAAGGAGCTGCACGGGTCGTTTTCGGCATTAGACCGCGAGGAAAAGGCAGATATGCTGAATATGCTGTCCGATAAATTTCCGATAGCATTAGTATTTAATATCAACGACGATTATTTTGAAAGCAATTTGCAGCTTTCTCAGGCGGACAGGGCGCTGAGCAGCGACTTTTACTCAATGTCAAACAGATACTTTAATAAGATGTCCGACCTGTCAAGACTGATCATACTGACCTCGGCGGAGGGCAGCCTTGACAGATTATTAAAGCGTGCGGTCAGGGCTAAGGAGCGTACGGCGGCACTCGGGATAAGTGCGGACGCGTCAAGACTGTTAAGGTATGATGACGCATTAGAGCAGATAGAGTACAAGCTAGGCTTTGACGTTAGAGACTGGTATTTTTGGACGCTCATTACCGCCGCGGTGGGTAACGGCGTGGGGCTAAGCGAGCTTAAAGAAATGCTTTTCCCCGCAAAAACCGAAAGACCATCCTGACGGAAAACGCGGTTGAATTATCCTTTCCTTTATGATAAACTCTTAGATGTAAGGATAAGAGATACGGCGAAAGGACAGGATATGAACGCTTTAACTATCAAGGCTAAGGATTGCGATGTGTGCGGCAGACAAATACGCAGCGGGGAGATATTTTACTACAGCGGCAGAAAGTACCGCTGCTGCGACTGCGCAAAGCATATAAGCCCCGCTAAGAGAAAGACCGCCTATATCAGCGTAGCGGGAAACGGTGCGTTATTGTTTACACGCGAGGCGTTTATGAGTCTCGACGACGGCAAGTACGGTCTTGTAAGCTTTGAGGGCAAGACCGTATTGACAGGCTATGTCGATCTTGACTGCTGCGGCGCGCTGGAAATACACGAGGGCAAGGTACTTATGCTGTTCGAGCCCAAGGCACGCATAACAACGACCGATCTGTCTGAGATGTTCGGCGAGGCCTGCGCACCCGAGGTGACCCGCTTTGTACGTGTTATCGGCTGCCGCAAGCCGCTGGCGGTTTTTGACAGCGAGGAGAGAGTCTTTTTGGGGCTGACTAATGCCTACGAGCTTGATTTTGAGATCCTAAATCAGGGAAATATCTACGACCTGTCGGTTATAAGCGGTATGGCGTTTACGGAGGATAAGTGCAACTTTGCCGCCGAGGTCATACTCTCCGCGCTGACCCCCGAGATAATGCTCGAGCTTTGTCAGGATAGGATAAAGGGGCAGGATACTGAGCTTAAAAAGGCGGTATATCTTGTATACAATTATCTTAAGTGCATAGCGTCTAACAAGCCGTTTGCTGCCGATAACTGGCTTTTGACCGCGCCGAGCGGCTCGGGAAAGACCGAGTTTTACCGCGTGATAAGGGATATAATATACGATTATAAGATACCGATACCCGTAGTACAGATAGACCTCAGCAGGATAACCGAAGAGGGCTTTCGCGGGGAAAATACCTCGGCTATCCCTAAGCGCATAATAAGCGAGGGAAAAAGCTATGAGGGGTACGGCATATGCTTTTTTGACGAGACCGATAAAAAGCTCGTGCCGAGCTATGCGGGCGGCGTAAATGTAAACGCCGCGGTGCAGTCAAACCTGCTTACCTTTATCGAGGGGATAGAGCTAAAAGTAGATTACGACGAAAACGAATATTTATTTGATACGTCTAAGACGATGTTCGTGCTTATGGGGGCGTTTCAGGACTTAAGACACAAGAGGCAGTCAAGCTTACAAAAGCACAGTGCTTTAGGCTTTGCCATAGAAGAAGAACCGACTGAGCAGCCGACCGACACCTTTTACGGCAATATTACCATAGACGATATTATACAGTACGGTATGTCGGACGAAATGGCGGGCAGACTTACGCAGGTGATAAATTTTCACCGTATGTCCGACGAGGATATGCTTGGTTTAATAAAGTGTAAGACAAAGCAGCTGTCCGCGTCCTTTGGCTTTGAGGTAAGCATCACCGACAAGGCGGCCGAGGAGCTCCTCGCGGTATCGTTCGGCGAGCTCGGCGTAAGACGACCCGTCAATATAATAAAGGAGCTTGTACACAACACAGTAGCAGAGGCCTTCTTTGACGGCGGCTTTGACGCTGAGACGGACACGGTGCTTATCAGCACGTCCGATACGGCAAAAATAGTCCATAAGAGCGGCAAACCTCACCGCGAAAAGCCGACCGAGCACCTCGACATAGCGTGATAAGCTGAAAAATATACCCGACTGCTTTTAAAATCGGCAGTCGGGTATTTGTGTTAGTAAACTTATTTAAAGATCTTCCGCCTGAGAGAGCCACAGCTTGCTTACCGCGTCGCTCGGCATACGCCAGTCGCCGCGAGGGGAGAGGGTAACAGATCCGACCTTAGGACCGTCGGGCAGGCAGGAGCGCTTGAACTGCTGGGAGAAGAAGCGGCGATAGAATACGCACAGCCACTTTTTTATCTCCTCGGGGGAGTATTCGCTGCCGAAAGCATATCGCGCGAGCCTGTATACCTTTTTAGGCGGGTAGCCGCGCCTTATCGCACTGTAGAGGAAAAAGTCGTGCAGCTCGTACGGGCCGACAAGCTCCTCGGTGCGCTGAGATATTTCGCCGTTTTTCGCGGGGAGAAGCTCGGGGCTTACGGGAGTGTCGAGTACGTCGTACAGCGCGGCTTTAAGCTGCTCGTTTTGCGTTTCGTCGGCGTAAAATCTGACTAGGTGGCGAATTAGCGTTTTCGGCACGGAGCAGTTTACTCCGTACATAGACATATGGTCGCCGTTGTAGGTCGCCCAGCCGAGCGCAAGCTCGGACAGGTCGCCCGTGCCTATCACAATCCCGCCGCTTTGGTTAGCTATGTCCATAAGTACCTGCGTGCGCTCGCGCGCCTGAGCGTTTTCGTACACCACGCTGAGGTCGTTTATATCGTGGTCTATATCCTTAAAATGCTGTTTTACGCTGTCGGTGATATCTATCTCCCTAAAGCTTGTGCCGAGAGCGTCGCATATTTTTTCGGCGTTGCTTTTGGTGCGCTTTGTCGTGCCGAAACAGGGCATTGTTACCGCCAAAATGTCCTTTGCCGAGCGCCCGAGCGACTGCATAGCCTTAGCGCAGACTATCAGCGCGAGGGTAGAATCGAGCCCGCCCGATACGCCTATAACGGCGGTCTTTGAGTTTGTGTGCTCGAGCCGCTTTTTGAGCCCCTGAGCCTGCATTTGGAGTATAAGTCCGCAGCGCTGCGCCTTTTCGCCGTCGTCGGTCGGAACAAAGGGCATAGCGGAGATATTACGTGTAAGTACCGTGTCGCTTATCGGCATAGAGAATGTGACAAGCTCATAAGGCCTCTTTGCGGTAAAGGTAGTGTTTTTCCTGCGCTCGAATGCTAACGACTGCACGTCTATCTCGCTTATCGCGGTATCGCCCGAGAAAAGCGGCGACTGCGATAAGATGACCCCGTTTTCGCATATCATATTATGTGCGGCAAAAACGAGATCCTGCGTGCTCTCGCCCTCGCCCGCCGAGGCATAGACATATCCCGCGATAAGCCGCGCCGACTGATTTTTGATAAGCTCGCGGCGGTATTCGGCTTTGCCTGTCATTTCGTTGCCCGCCGAGGGGTTGAGTATTATATTTGCGCCCATTTGCGCAAGCTCTCCCGAGGGAGGGCAGGGAGCCCAAAGGTCCTCGCATATTTCCACGGCAAAGGTAAAGCCCTTTATTTCTTCGCAGGCAAAAATAAGCCCGCTGCCAAAGGGTATGCCGTTATACCTGCACGCCCCGTCGCTTTCTTCCCACGCGGCGAAATGCCTTTTCTCGTAAAATTCGTTATAATTAGGCAGGTGCTGCTTAGGCACTATGCCGAGTATCTGTCCTTTATACAGCACCGCTGCGCAGTTATAGAGCTTAGAGCCTAATACGAGCGGCAGTCCGATAACGGTTATCATCTCGGTGTCGCTTAATGCCTTTGCGGCGGCGTACATAGCTTTCTCGGCATTGTCGAGCAGCAGCGGCTGAAAGAACAGATCCTGACAGGTATAGCCTGTAATGCTTAGCTCGGGAAATACCGCGAGCTTTACGCCGCTTTGTGCGAGCTGCTTTGCCTTATCTATTATCGCGGAGAGGTTATAGTCTACGTCGGCGACTTTAATTTTTACCGTGGCGGCGGCAGCCTTAATATATCCGTCTGTCATACGTTGCCCTTTCTAAGCTGCTCGCTTTTTCTTATCGCATATTCGAGCCATACCGCAAGATCCCAGTACACCTCGTCGCGTATCGTCTCGCTGATAAGCTCGTGGCGCGCGTCGTGGTACAGCTTTATATCTACGTGGCAGCCGTTGTCTATCAGCTTTTCAAATACCTTTAGCACGCCCTTGCCGTAATCCCCGACGGGGTCGGCAGTCCCCGCGCCGAGCAGGATAGGCATATCCGTCGGCATTTGCTGCGCCCACTTTTTGGAGGAAGTGCGGTTAAGCAGAATTGTAAGGTCAACAAATCCCGAGCAGGTGAAGTTAAAGTCGCATTTTTCGTCCGCCAAAAAAGCGTCTACCTTAGCCTCGTCGCGCGTCAGCCAGTCAAAATTTGTACGGGGTGCTTCTATCCGCGAATTGTACGCGCCGAAGATAAGAGAATTCAGCTTCTCGCTGCGCGCGCGTTCTCCGTTTATCGCGGCGGCCGAGCGCGCCGCGCGCACTCCTATCTCGGCCAGCGCCTTATCGTCGCCCGTGCCGTAGTATGCCGCGGCGTTAGCGGCGTTAGGGAACCGCACCGCGTACAGCCTTGCGACAAAGCTGCCCATGCTGTGCGCGAATATTATCAGCGGCAGGTTAGGGTATTTATTCTTTACTATCAGCGTCATTCGGTGCAGGTCGTTTACAAGATAGCTCCAGCCGTCCTTTGGTGCAAAATATCCGTAGTCGTTGGGTGATTTAGCGGTATTGCCGTGGCCGAGGTGGTCATTTCCGCAGACTATATAGCCTCTGTCGGTGAAAAATTTGGCAAATTCTACATAGCGGCCTAAATGCTCTCGCATACCGTGGGAAATTTGTATTATCCCGGCATACGGCTCGGTCTTAGGGACGCAAATATAATACGCGCACCTGTCTGTGCCGTTAGATGAATTAAAGCTTCCTGTGTACTTTGTATACGCCATCCTTACACCTCCGAATATTTCTGAATTCTATTTTACCACATTTTTTATAAAAAAACAAGATACTATAACTTATAGGTTGCATTTTTTAAAAATAAGTGGTATACTTACTATTAAACAATTTTTTAAGGGAGAGATAAATATGAGCGAATGTACTCACGACTGCGGCAGCTGCAATCAGAACTGCTCTGACAGAGAACAGAGCTTTATCGAAAAGCCCAACGAACTGTCCGATATAAAAAAGGTCATCGGCGTAGTAAGCGGTAAGGGCGGGGTAGGCAAGACGCTTGTCACCTCTATGCTTGCGGTTAATATGCAGCGCAAGGGCTATCGCACCGCCGTACTTGACGCGGATATCACGGGGCCGTCTATACCTAAGGCTTTCGGGGTAAAGCAAAAGGCTATGGGTGATAACACGGGTATAATTCCCGTAAAATCGAAAACGGGCATAGAGCTGATGTCGATAAATCTGCTGCTGCCCTCGGACACCGACCCCGTCGTGTGGCGCGGTCCCGTTATCGCATCGGCGGTAAAGCAGTTTTGGACCGACGTTATATGGGACGACGTTGATTTTATGTTCGTGGATATGCCTCCGGGGACGGGAGATGTGCCGCTGACGGTATTTCAGTCGCTGCCTGTCGACGCGATAATAGTTGTCACCTCGCCGCAGGAGCTGGTATCGATGATAGTCGGCAAGGCGGTCAAAATGGCGGAGATGATGAATATCCCCGTACTCGGCATTGTAGAGAATATGTCTTATTTTACCTGCCCCGACTGCGGGACAAAGCACCGCATTTTCGGCGACAGCCACATCAAAGAGACCGCCGATAAGTACGGGATAAAAAATATCGCCGAGATACCCATGGACGTAAAGCTCGCGGCAGCCTGCGATAAGGGTCTTATCGAGCTGTATGATAACAATTCTCTTGATGAAATGTCGGAAATTATCGAAAAAATGCTGTAAAATAGTTATATGCCCCGAAAGTTTATCACTCGGGGCATTTTTCTAATATATTTTTAAAAAAATTGTGGTTAATTATTACATATCTGCCTTATTTTACCTGACTTAATATGTAATTTTCCCTTTAAATTACAAATATAGAAGTGAAAAAAGCGAATATATTTGTACGAATAAAATTAAGTTACACTTTGGAAAAAAGTACCATAATGCATATGTTGTAAAAGAATTATTTAGGTTGACAAACGAAAAAAGTTATATTATAATTATTCTAAAGATACTTTTTCTAATTCCCCTTTACAGTATCTTTAGAACGGAGAGAATCGATCTTTAATGACCGAAAGGAGAGTAATGCTTATGACAACGTTAAAAAGAATTGGCGTGGGTCTGACAGCGTTTGCGACCGCGTTTACGGCACTTTTTACGCCGATACAGGAGCTGTTTCCTGTAGCTGCGGCTGCTGCGCAGGAGGTACAGGATTCTGCCGGTACTGCCACTAAGCCTAATCCTACGCAACCTGAGGGCAAGGGTACCTCTGATGATCCCTTTAAAATCTCTAAGGCTGATGAGCTTTGGTGGTTTGCGGGATATGTAAACGGCACCTTGACAAATAGTCAAGTAGATGATAGTAAACTGAAAGATGGCGAAACCGCCTCGGACAGTTCTTCGGTAGCGCCCGCTGATAGTTCTGCCCCGGAAACTACTACAGCCCCCGCAGAATCTACCACTGTGGTCGAAACTACATCAGAGACAGAAACAACTACGGCGACAGAAACAACTACAGAGGCGACTACTGCGGCGACTACAGAAGAGACCACAGCAACTACAGAAGATACATCCGAGAGCGTAAGTGACACTTCGTCCGAGGATATGGCTGTTTTGGAGGCTGCTACCTCTACAGATGACACCTCCGCTACAGAATGCACGGCGGATACAGAGGAAACTTCAACTACCACCGCCGCCGACGAAGGTACGACGGGTACAGCGGGTACTACTTCGGAGACTACTCCCGCACCGGAGGAGAAAGTTGCTGCTAATCCCGGTGCTCATGCGGTTTTGACTGCGGATATAGACCTTGAAGGCTCTAAGGGTAACAAAGACACCATGTGGTATCCGATAGGCAGGAGCGGAAGCGGACTTGTTTTATCGAGTAACAGCAGTGCCGTTGTATATAAGGGTGTGTTTGACGGACAGGGTCACACCGTTAAAGGCTTATACATAGATGGCACTATCAGCAGCAGCGGACGCGCTTATACATACGGTCTTTTTGGTAACAATTGTGGTACGATAAAGAACGTTGAGGTGTGCGGTGAAGTCAGCGTTGCCGGTATGAATATTGGTCTTGTGTGCGCCTCTAATGACGGCACTATCGAAAACTGTATCGCAGACGGTACTATCTATGGCTCATTTGCTGTCGGAGGTATCGCAGGATACAATACGGGACTTATAGACAGCTGCTTTGCTAAGGTAACATGCTCCGGCTCTAACTACGGCGCTATTGTCGGCATACAGGGCAAAAACGACGAAACCAAGGATAATAAATCTTTCGGCGTTTATAACTGCTATTACTGCAAAGAGGGCTTTACGAGCAGCGGAGTAGGTCAGGGTCATACCGATAATTATTCGGTAGACGGACTTACCAAAGAGCAGTTGAAAACAGGTGAGACTGCATGGAAGCTGCAAAACGGTAAGGCTGAGGTGAAAACTGTCAAGGCTACAGAGAATATTATCTGGGGGCAGGAGCTTAGCGATAACGAAAAAGATGATACGCCTGTACTTTTGTCAGATAATGAAAAAGAAACCAAGCAGGTATGCCAAGTTACATATATGCTTGGTGATAAGACAGTCGGCTATCAATATGTAAATACTAACGAACATATTTCCGCACCTCAGATAGATTATGTTGATAATGGCTATACCTCGGGTGAAAAATGGTATAAGGACAATGACAATAAGAATGAAGAGAATGAGTGGAAATTTGAAAATGAAACTGTAAATAAAGACACCGTTCTTTACAGCGAGAAAGCGCCTCATAATTACACCATTACACTTGAAATGGACGGCGGTACTCTTCCCGATAATTCTGATTGGCAAAGAGCTGATAATGGAAATTATACCAAAACTTATACTGTTCAGTCGGGTGCGATCACACTTCCCACCTCGGCTAATAAAGAGCATCATGAGTTCATAGGCTGGGTATCTAAGCAGGAAGATGGATACAACGCTGAGGCTACAAAAAACGTTACTATAGCTGCAGAAAGCACGGGCAACAGAACATTTACTGCTGTATTCCGCGATATAACTGCTCCTAATATAACTATAACTGTTGATGAGCAAACTGATAATAAACACGAATGGAATACGTTCTACGATAATCCTTCCTTTGATCTGATTTATAAAACAGAAAAGAAATTTACTGTTACGGCTACTGATAATATAGATGGTCAGAGCTTGGATATATCCTATTATCTCAGCCCTAAAGCTCTTACCGAAGAAGCTGTTAAGAAAATTAGTAAATTTGACTGGACAGATTATCCTAAGGATGGCATAACCATTTCACCGACTAAGCATGAAAATGTAGTAATTTATGTTAAAGCAACCGATGGCGCAGGCAATAGTGCTTACGCAAGCACAACGGGGTTATCGTTTGATATAACTGCTCCTGAGATCACCGGCATATCCGATGACGGAAATTACTGCACAACTGTCACATTCTCTGCAAAGGATACTAACATAAGTACTATAACCGTAAACGGCGAAACTTGGTACGATTGCAAGGTTCTTGGCGATCCGGGAATGGAAGGTCCGTCGATTATGGCGGTTGCTGCGAATGTTATAAAGCCTGAAAGTATCGATGTTAACATATTACAGTCGAGCTACACTATAACTAACAATTCGGGCGAATCTAAAAAATATACAATAGTTGTTACTGATAAGGCGGGTAACTCAAAAACCGACGAGGTAAATATCTACGGTCAGCACATTAAATATTATCAAATCTCCGAGGTATTGAAAAACCCGACCTGTACGGAAAAGGGACTAAAGAGAGTAGATACCCTGTGCAGGACTTGCTTACAGCGTTATGATACTGTAGAAGTGGAAATGCAGCCTAACGATCACAGCTGGAACAAATGGGAAGATTTATCTACCCCCGATTGTGATGACAGCGGAGCGCGTAAACGCACCTGCCGTGTTTGCGGTAAAATAGAAGAAGAAAACATTAACCCCAACGGTCATGATTGGCAGAAAGAGGCTACTATTGACAAGGAGCCTACCTGCAGCAGCGAGGGAAGCAAGTCTATACACTGCAATAACTGCGACGCTACTAAAGATAGCGAGAAAATACCTCAGCTTACTCATAAGCCGGGAAAGACTCAGACCGTTGAGTCTATACCCGCTACTTGTACAAGCGACGGTAACGAAACAATTATTACTTACTGTGATCTCTGTGGTGAACAGATTGATTTGAAAAATAATCCTATTACTTCGCCCGGACATCAATACGGCGATTGGGAGGAGCTTTCTTCTGGTTCATTCCAGCGTCAGTGCAAGGTGTGCAAGCATTTTGACACCAAGGACGGCACAGACGCCGACCACAAGTGGAGTAGCGATTACATTATTGATCAAGACGCTACCTGCACCACCGACGGAAGCAAGTCTATTCGCTGCACGGTATGCAACAAAGCTAAAACAAGCGTTACTATACCCGCTAAGGGTCACAAAGCACAGGCGGCTGTAAAGGAAAATGAAGTACTTGCTACATGCACCGACGGCGGCAGCTATGAAGAAGTGGTTTACTGTAAGACTTGTCATGATGAATTGACAAGGACTCATTGTGAAACTATTCCCAACGGTCACACTTGGGGCGAATGGACAGATCTTGAAATGCCCGACTGTGACGACGAGGGAACTCAGCAGCGCACCTGCGACGTCTGCGGCGCGACCGAGACGAGAGGACTTAATGCGTCGGGACACACTTGGGAGGATAAGCCTACTGTAGACGTTCCCGCAACTTGTACCACCGAGGGCAGCCAGTCCATACATTGTACAAAATGTGACGCAACGCAGGAGAGCGAGGTAATCCCCGCACTCGGTCATAGCTGGGGCGAATGGGAAACTCTAAACGCTCCCGACTGTGACGACACGGGCACTCAGCAGAGAAAGTGTACAGTCTGCGGCGTTACCGAGACAAACGGACTTGAAGCGGCTGGGCATAAGTGGGAGGACTTCTACACGATAGACGTAGAGCCTACCTGCACCACCGACGGAAGCAAGTCTTATCATTGCGAGATATGCGATATACGCGGCGCGGCCGAGGTCATACCTGCACACGGTCATACTTGGGGCGATTGGCAAACTATCGACTCTCCCGACTGCGACGACAACGGCACTCAGCAGAGAAGCTGCAATATCTGCGGCGTAACCGAAAATAAGGGTCTCGACCCGACAGGCCACAAGTGGCAGTCCGATTTTACTACCGATACCGAGCCTACCTGCTCGGAAGAGGGCAGCAAGTCCATACATTGCGAAAACTGCTCGGCTACAAAGGATAGCACAACGATCCCCGCTACAGGCAATCACACCTACGGCGACTGGAAAGTACTTACTGAGGCTAACTGCACAGAAACGGGACTTAAAGAGCACGAGTGCACAGTCTGCGGAATAACCGAAACCGCGCCCATACCCGTTAATGATGATCATAAATACGGCGACTGGGTGACCGAAAACGACGCCGACTGCGGCAACGAGGGCATTATTAAGCGCGAGTGTGAGCGCTGCGGCGAGGTAGAAACAGCTTATATCCCCGCAACGGGCAAACACACTCCTAAAGAGGCAGTTCAAGAGAATGTAAAGCCTGCTGACTGCGGTCACAGCGGCTCGTACGAATCGGTCGTATACTGTGAGGTTTGCGGCACCGAGCTAAGCAGAGATACAGTGACCATCCCCGCAACCGGAAAGCACAATTACAAGGTAGAGGTAGTCGCTCCCACCTACGGAGCATCGGGCTACACTCTGCACACCTGCACCGTCTGCGGCTACAGCTACAAGGATAACGAAACCGCTAAGCTTACGCTTGACGCGGTTAAGGGCTTTGCACTTATGGGACGCGCAGCGGACGCTATAAGAGTAGGCTGGACAAAGAATGCTAAGGCTGACGGCTATGAGCTGGAATGCTTAGTCGACGGCAAGTGGAAGAGTATATATAAGGCAGCGAAGAATACCGTTACCGAATACAGATATTCCGGGCTCAGCGGCTCGACTAAGTATGAGCTGCGTATCCGCGCATATAAGACGGAGGGCGGCAAGACCTACTACAGCGCATATACCACCGCTCACTTTACTACTAATCCTACTGCGGTAAAGAACTTTAAGCTCACCGCGAGAACCTCTAAGACGCTAACGTTCTCGTGGACTAAGGACGCATCAGCCGACGGATACATTATAGAGAAGAAAGTCGGCAGCACTTGGCAGCGTGTTACTAAGCTTGTAGGCAATACAAAGCTCGGCTATATTGTAAGCGGACTTTCCGCAGGCACGGCATACACCATTCGCATAAAGCCTTATCATATGGATGGCAAGACCGCGCTGTACGGCAATACCGTTTCGATAAGCGCACGCACCGATCCGTCCGACGTCAGCGGACTTAAGCTAAAGGGACGCGCGGCAGACGCTCTTCGCTTAGCGTGGGCAAAGAATACAAGCGCTGACGGCTATATCATAGAAAAGAAAGTCGGCAACACTTGGAAGAGAGTGACTAAGATCACTAAGAATACTACGCTCGAGTACCGTATTACGGGTCTTACGGCGGGTACGGAATATATGTTTAGAGTAAGAAGCTACAAGATGTCCGGCAAGACGGCGCTGTACAGCGGTTATGTTTACGGCACGTATGCGACCGACCCGAATGCGGTAAGCGGCTTAAAGCTTAAGAATTCCGCTAAGGACGCGGTTCGCCTGTCGTGGACTAAGAATACAAGCGCTGACGGCTATATCATCGAGATGAAGAGCGGCAGCACCTGGACGCGCGTAGCTAAGGTAACCAAAAACTCTACCATAGAGTTTAAGAAGTCGGGACTTAAGAGCAAGACATCGTATACATTCAGAATAAAGACTTACAAGATGTCCGGCAAGACCGCACTTTACGGTGCGACAAAGACTATCACAGTTAAGACAAAATAAATAGCTAAACCGCAATAAACCGTGGGCTTAAAACCCACGGTTTATTTTTGCTATAAATCGAGCGGAGAAGCTATGTTTAATTGCTTTAAATAACAATAAAAATAACAGCCGCCTTTTCAGACGGCTGTTACGATTGTCTTATAAAGCTTACTTGCTAAGGCTGCTTGCCTTATAAGAGGTGTGAAGTACCTCGTGTGCGGTGTGGCTGCCGGGCTCTCCGAGGAAGTTAGCGTATACTTCTTTGATCTCGGGGCTTTCGTAAGACTTTCTGAGTGTGCGCTCGCTGTCGAGAGTGTACAGAGCCTTAGCGCGCTCGGCACGTATATCTGTGAAGTTGCGAACCTCAGCGGGCTGTATAACCTGTCCGCCGCCGTTTACGCAACCGCCGGGACAAGCCATTATCTCGATAAACTGAACGTCGAGCTCACCGTTCTTTACCTGAGTGAGCAGCTTCTTAGCGTTAGCAAGACCCGAAGCGACAGCGACCTTGACCTTAGTACCTGCTACATCGTACTCGGCAAGCTTAATGCCCTCAACGCCTCTAACCTCTTTAAATTCAACGGGGCTGTCGGCGTTCTCGCCTGTAAGCTTCCATACGGCGGTCCTGAGTGCTGCCTCCATAACGCCGCCGGTAGCTCCGAATATAACTGCCGCGCCTGTGCCCTCGCTGAGCGGGGTGTCAAAGTTCTCGTCGGGCAGCTCGGTAAAGCGTATGCCCGCTCTGTTTATCATCTTAACAAGCTCTCTTGTAGTGATGGATATATCAACATCGGGAACGCCCGCCGCCGACTGATCATCTCTGCCTATCTCAAACTTCTTAGCGGTGCAGGGCATTACGGATACCGAGACAATATTCTTCGGGTCGATATTGTTCTTCTTTGCCCAGTAGGTCTTGATGATAGCGCCCGCCATCTGCTGAGGAGATTTGCAGCTCGAAAGGTTGGGCAAAAATTCGGGGAAGTAAGCCTCGCAATAACGTATCCAGCCGGGTGAGCAGGAGGTTATCATCGGGAGAACTCCGCCGTTTTGCACTCTGTCGATAAACTCGTTAGCCTCTTCCATAATGGTAAGGTCAGCGCCGAAGTTGGTATCGAATACGGCGTTAAAGCCGAGCCTTCTGAGCGATGCGGCAAGCTTGCCCTCAACGGGGGTGCCTATCGGATAGCCGAACGCCTCGCCGAGCGACGCTCTTACTGCGGGAGCGGTCTGCACTACTACGACCTTTTCGGGGTCGGCAAGAGCCGCCCATACCTTGTCGGTGTCGTCTCTCTCGGAAAGAGCACCGGTAGGACAAGCGGTTATGCACTGTCCGCAGGATACGCATGCGGTATCCGCAAGATCCATATCGAAAGCACAGCCTATCTCGGTCCTAAAACCGCGCTCGTTAGCGCCTATTACGCCGACGCCCTGATATTTTTCGCAGGCAGCGACGCAGCGGCGGCAGCTGATACACTTATTATCGTCACGATACATATGCTTAGAGCTGCGGTCGATGTCGTGGGTGTTCTTTGCGCCCTCAAAATAATCCGAGCTGTCAACGCCGAGCTCTTTACAAAGCGCCTGAAGCTCGCACTGTCCGCTCCTTGCGCAGGCAAGGCAGTCCATATTGTGGTCTGACAGCAGCAGCTGCAATGTCATCTTTCTGCTTTCGAGAACAGCGGGGGAGTGAGTAAGAATATTCTTTCCCTCGTCAAATTTGGATATCGGGTATACGCAGGCTGCGGTAAGGCTTCTTGCGCCGCTCATCTCTACAACGCAGATACGGCACGCGCCTATAGCGTTAATGTCTTTCAGCCAGCACAGAGTAGGGATCCTGATACCGTTTTGGCGGCAAGCCTCAAGTATCGTAGTACCTTCTTCTACCTGATAATCTATGCCGTTGATCTTAATATTAACCATAGTATATTTAATTCCTTTCACTAATCCGATTTATGGCATTATTCCTTTATTATCGCACCGAACTTGCAGGTAGCCATACAAGCGCCGCACTTGATGCACTTAGTGGTGTCAATGCTGTGAGGCTGCTTAACGATGCCCGAAATAGCGCCGACAGGACATTTTCTTGCGCAGGCGGTACAGCCCTTGCACTTGTCCTCTTGGATCTTATAGGTAAGAAGATCCTGGCATACGCCTGCGGGACATTTCTTGTCAACGACGTGAGCAAGATACTCGTCCTTAAAGTAGCGTAGGGTGGAAAGAACGGGGTTCGGCGCTGTCTGACCCAGACCGCACAGCGAATTGTTCTTTATGTAGTAGCAAAGCTTTTCCATCTTGTCAAGGTCTTCAAGAGTAGCGTTGCCCGAGGTTATCTTGTCGAGCATTTCGTAAAGACGCTTAGTGCCTATACGGCAGGGGGTACATTTACCGCAGGATTCGTCAACGGTAAACTCGAGGAAGAACTTAGCTATATCTACCATACAGTTGTTCTCGTCCATTACGATAAGTCCGCCCGAGCCCATCATCGAGCCGATAGAGATAAGGTTGTCGTAGTCTATCGGAATGTCGAGGTGCTCAGCGGGGATACAGCCGCCCGACGGGCCACCCGTCTGAGCCGCCTTAAATGCCTTGCCGTTGGGGATACCGCCGCCTATTTCGTATATAACTTCACGTAAGGTCGTGCCCATAGGTATCTCAACAAGACCGGTGTTGTGTATCTTTCCGCCGAGAGCGAATACCTTAGTGCCCTTAGACTTTTCCGTACCCATCGAAGCGAACCAGTCTGCGCCGTTGAGTATTATCTGGGGGATATTTGCGTAGGTCTCAACGTTGTTTAAGATAGTCGGCTTTTGGAACAGACCGCTTTCTGCGGGGAAAGGAGGACGGGGTCTGGGCTCGCCTCTGTTGCCCTCGATAGAGGTCATCAGCGCGGTTTCCTCGCCGCATACGAATGCTCCCGCGCCAAGACGCAGGTCAAGGTCAAACTTAAAGCCTGTGCCGAGTATGTTGTCGCCGAGCAGACCGTACTCTCTCGCCTGACCGATAGCTATGCGCAGACGCTCTACCGCGATAGGATACTCTGCGCGAACGTAGATATAACCCTGCGTAGCGCCGATAGCGTATCCCGCTATCGCCATAGCCTCAATTACAACGTGGGGGTCGCCCTCAAGCACCGAACGATCCATAAACGCTCCGGGGTCGCCCTCGTCGGCGTTGCAGCATACGTACTTTTGATCGGCGTCCTTAACAAGATTTCTTGCAAGCTGCCACTTTTTGCCGGTAGGAAATCCGCCGCCGCCGCGTCCTCTAAGACCTGAGTCAAGGACTGTCTGTATAACGTCCTCGGGGGTCATCTCGGTAAGAACCTTAGCGAGCGCCTTATAGCCGTCGAGCGCTATGTATTCTTCAATGTTCTCGGGGCTGATAACGCCGCAGTTTCTGAGTGCGACACGGTGCTGCTTTTTATAGAAGTTTGTCTCGTTAAGCGATTTTATTCCCTGATCGGTGACCGTCTCGGAATAAAGCAGTCTTTCAACGACGCGTCCGTTGAGCAGGTGCTCGGAAACTATTTCGGGGATATTTTCCTCTTTTACCATCGAGTAGAAAGAACCCTCGGGGTAAACAATCATTATCGGGCCGAGTGCGCACAGACCGAAGCAGCCTGTCTTTACCACCTTTATCTCGTCCTGAAGATTATTTTTCTTAAGCTCTTCCTCTAACTTTTTGATAATGCCCATGCTTCCCGAAGAGGTGCAGCCGGTACCGCCGCATACCAATACGTGCTTGCGGTAGGATTTTCCCTCGGTTTCGGCAGAAGCGTGACCTTCCTTGCGCAGCATCATCTGACTATGCAGTTTTGATTTGATAGCGTCAAGCTCTGTCAAAGTCATAATAAATTAAATTCCTTTCAAATATATTTTAGTTGTTGACCGTTTGTGAGAGCAATAATGCTCGTACTGTATCCGTTTAGTCCTCGTACTTTGCGAGTATGCCCTCTACCTCGTCAACGGTAAGCCTGCCGTATACGTCGTCGTTTACGGTCATTACCGGAGCAAGTCCGCACGCGCCTATACATCTGCACGCCTCAAGAGAGAACTTGCCGTCGGGGGTAAGCTCGCCGCCCTTTATCTTAAGGACCTCGGAGAGCTTATTGTATACATCTCCCGAGCCCTTAACGTAGCAGGCGGTACCGAGGCATACCGATATTTTATACTTGCCCTTGGGGTTGATGGAAAACTGTGCGTAAAATGTTACGACGCCGTAGACCTTTTCTAACGGGATACCCATTTCCTCCGCGATTATCGTCTGCACCTCGATGGGCAGATAACCGTAGATCTCCTGCGCGTGCTGCAAAATAGGCATCAGCGCGCCCTTGTGTCCTTTTTCCCGCTCGATGACTTCCATGAGCTGCTTTTCCTGCTCAGGCGTCTGGGTAAAAGGTACAATGCTTTTCTTAAAAGCCATTGTTAAGCCTCCTTAAAAAAATCCTTGTAGAATGATATACAATCACGGCAGAAAATATCCGCTGACAAAGCATTTTTACAAGGAAAAGTGTCAAGTCAAGCGGCTAATATTTAATTCCCGCCAAAAAGCGGGGTCGGACAGGGTTCTGCTCGGAAAAACCGACATTTCACTCTGCTCAGATTGATACTTTAATTTTATCATAAATCATCAAAAAAATCTATACCAAAAATCAATATTGACAGAAAAAATGCTCATTTACCGCATAGAATTTTTTGTCGGATTTTTATGCAAACTGCACAAATATGAGTTATTTTTGACTAACTTTTTCACAAAAAGTGAATATCAATACCGACATAACTCGGGTTTTTGTCATTATCATAATTTATATTTGACAAATCGGCGGTTTAGAGTTATAATAATAAGTAAATTTGTAAAAACGAGGGGAAAATCTATGTGGTTTGAAAATGCGTGTGTGTATCATATCTATCCGTTGGGCTATTGCGGCTGTGAAAAGACTAATCCGCACGGCGAGCCCGTATCGCGGCTGTCAATGATCGAGGAGAATATTGAGCATATCAAGTCTATGGGCTTTAACACCATATACTTTGGGCCTGTTTTCGAGTCGGTCGCGCACGGGTACGACACGGTGGATTATACAAAGATAGACTCGCGATTAGGCACCAACGAAGAATTTGCCGCCCTTTGCCATAAGCTGCACGATAACGGCATAAAGGTCGTGCTTGACGGGGTATTCAATCACGTCGGACGTGATTTCGGCAAGTTTGCAGAGCTTAGAAACGGCAATTGGGGCTATCGTGATTGGTTCCACGTCCACGACGGCAATTCCTGCTACAATGACGGCTTTTATTATGAGGGCTGGGAGGGACATTATGAGCTTGTTAAGCTTAACCTTTACAACCCCGCGGTAAAAGAATACATAAAGCAGTGCATAAGCGGCTGGGTAAAAGAGTTCGATATAGACGGACTTAGGCTCGACGTGGCATACTGCCTCGACCTTAATTTTCTTAAAGAGCTGCGCGGACATTGCAAGTGGCTTAAAGATGATTTTTGGCTTATGGGCGAAACGCTCCACGGCGACTATAATAAATGGATGAATAACGAGATGCTCGACAGCGTTACAAATTATGAGTGCTATAAGGGATTGTTCTCAAGTTTTAATGATATGAACATGTTCGAGATAGCACATTCGCTTAACAGGCAGTTCGGGGCGGAAAACTGGTGCCTTTACACCGGAAAGCTGCTGTACAGCTTTGTGGACAATCACGATGTGTCAAGAATTGCCACCCAGCTTAAAAATAAAAACCATATCCCGCTGATTTACCCCCTGCTGTTTACTATGCCGGGAATACCGGGCGTATACTATGGCAGCGAGTACGGAATAGAGGGGGATAAGAACCGCGGCGACGACGCTCTGCGTCCTATGTGGGATACTCAGCGCTTTAAGAGCGAGGGGCTGTGTGACCTTACCGAGCTTATCAAAAAGCTTTCGGCGCTGAGGAGCACGAGCAAGGCGCTCGCACACGGCAGCTTTAAAAATCTTATGCTCACTAACAGGCAGTATTCGTTTCGCCGCGACGCCGACGGCGAGACCGTCGTGCTGATACTTAATATCGACGAAGCGCCCTTTGATATGAATATCGGTATAGGCGGCAATTTTACCGATATACTGTCGGGAGAGGATATAGATCTTACCGCGCCTGTTCATATGAGCGGCTATGATGTGAAAATTGCTGTCAGCAAATAATTATTTGTTCATAAATATAAATATATAAGAACAGAGAAAGGGAGTATAACAGATGCCTATAAATATACCTAATAATCTTCCCGCGTTCAGCACGCTGGTAGGTGAGAATATATTTGTTATGGCAGACGAAAAGGCGTCAAGGCAGGATATACGCCCGCTAAAGGTCGCTATAGTAAACCTTATGCCGACTAAGATAGTCACCGAAACCCAGCTTTTAAGGCTGCTCAGTAATACGCCCCTACAGGTGGATATAACGCTTGTCAAGACCGAAAGCTATAACCCGAAAAATACCTCGCAGGAGCATCTTGTCAACTTTTACTGCACCTTTAACGAGATAAAGGATAAGTACTTTGACGCGCTGATAATAACAGGCGCGCCCGTCGAGCTGCTAAACTTTGAGTCGGTGAATTACTGGAAAGAGCTTTGCAACATTATGGAGTGGAGCAAAAGCCACGCGTTCAGCACCGTACATATATGCTGGGCGGCTTTTGCGGGGCTGTATTATCATTACGGACTGAAAAAGCGGGTGCTCGACAAGAAGCTGTTCGGTATTTTCCCCCATAAGATAAACGCGATAAATCATCCCTTGCTTAAAGGCTTTGACGACGTGTTTATGGTGCCGCATTCGCGCTATACCGAGGTGGATATAAACGAGATAGAGCGTCACCCCGACCTTGCGCTGCTTGCGTATTCGGACATTGCGGGGGCATATATAATATCCGACAGGACTAACCGCCAGATTTTTATCACCGGTCACGGCGAATACGACCGCAACACGCTGAAAGACGAGTATATGCGCGACGTTGAAAAGGGTCTGCCGATAGACATACCCGAGAATTATTTCCCAAACGACGACCCAAAACGCACGCCTATGTTTACTTGGCGCGGACACGCAAGTCTGATGTATTCAAACTGGCTCAATTTCTGCGTATATCAGGAAACCCCTTACGACCTTACGCAGATAAAGCCGCTGTGAGCTTTGTGAGAATATGGCTGTATTATTGACGGCGGAGAAAAAATGATAGATTGTCTTTTTGTAGGAATAGGCGGCTTTATCGGCTCGGTATTAAGATATCTTGCAGGACTTATACCTTATCAGCCCGACAGCGGATTTCCGATAAAGACCTTAGCGATAAATATTATAGGCTCGTTTTTGCTCGGGCTGCTTGCGGCGCTTGCCGCAAAATTCGAGGGCTTTGACCCGAGAGTGCTTTTGATGCTGAGGGCGGGCTTGTGCGGAGGCTTTACCACGTTTTCGACCTTTGCATATGAATCGGGCGAATTGTTTAAGGCGGGAAATATCCTCACGGGTATAATATATATCGCGCTTAGCGTCATACTCGGCGTTTTGGCGGCTGTCGCAGCGCAGTATATTGTGAAATGACGCGGTTATTCTTGCAAAATAAAATGAAGTATGTTAAAATTTAAATGGCGTTAATATTTTTCTGCTATCGTATAACGAAAGCGGAAACGGTCAGAATGTTTATGAGGAGTTGTTAGCTTGGCATTCAAGGTATTCGATTATCAAAGCGCGGGGAGCGGCGTTGCAAAGCATGGCCCCGAGAAAAAGCCGTTTTTTAAGTTTTTTGAGATTTTCGGCAGAAAATTCTGGAAGCTTATCGAGCTGAATATGATATTTGTGCTGTTTTGCATACCTGTCGTGACATTCGGTCCGGCTCTCGCGGCGCTTACTCACGTTATGAGAAAGTTCACGCTTGAGCAGCCGTGCTTTGTGTTTGAAGAATTTTACACCGCGTTCAAGAAAAATTTCAAGCAGTCGTTTGTTGTCGGCTTAGTTGACGTTGTGTGCATTGTTTCACTGGTGATAGTATTTAACGCGTTTTTTACTATGCAGCATATTCCCACCGAGAATTTTGTAATGATGTGTCTGTTCTTCGGCTCGGGCGCGATAGTGCTTATGATGCACTTTTACCTTTACGTTGAGATAGTCGCGCTGAACCTCAAAATGAAGGCGATACTCAAAAACGCGCTGTTTCTTGTATTCCTCGGAGTAAAGCGCAATTTTATAGCACTGGTGGTAAATCTCGCGATACTTACGGTAATTGTGCTGTTTTTGCCGTACTCGATATTCGCTCTGCCGTTCGGGCCTTTGTCGTGGATGTGCCTTGCGACGGTATTTATCTGCTATCCCGTCGTGCAGAAATTTATTGTCAATCCGTATTATGAGGAGCGCGGCGAGCAAAATCCCGAGCTGCCTGTTGTGGCAGAGGACGGCGAAAAGGTATTCGTTGACCAGGGCGGCAGTGAGCCCGCGGTAAGATCCGTCACCAAGACCCACGGAAAGGTAATAAAATAAAAAATCGCTTAACAGCGTAAAAAACACTTGACTTATGGCTTTAAATATGTTAAAATATTAAAGTCGTGGAAAGATGGCTGAGCTGGTCGAAGGCGCACGATTGGAAATCGTGTAACGGCTAATACCCGTTCGAGGGTTCGAATCCCTCTCTTTCCGCCAAGATCCGAATACCCCGTATATGGGTATTCGGATTTTAAATATGCGGGTATGGCGGAATTGGCAGACGCGATAGATTTAGGTTCTATTGGCAACACCGTGCAGGTTCAAGTCCTGTTACCCGCACCACGCATTGAAGCCCACCTTTACGGTGGGCTTCAACGCTGTACATTTTTACTTTGAATTGCCATGTTAGAAGTTAGATGTTAGAGGTAAGAGATTAGAGTTTTGGACTCTGACCTCTTTCTTCTTTTTGGCGTTATATTCAGTAAACAATGTCTTAATTTAAACTCTTACCTTTTACTTCTAACCTCTTAACTATAAAAGTCTTTTCTTGTCCGCTGTTATTTTCATAATAATCTTTTGTCAAATTTACTTATTATTTTAAATTTAATTGACTTTTTTTATATGAAATGTTATAATGTTAATGCAGTGAAAAATAATAACCGTTTTTTTAAATATCGGTCTTATGAATTCATAAATTAAAACTATTCGTATAAAAAGAGGTTTAATATGGAATTTGCCGCGCATATTCGTCAAAAAGATGACAGCGTACAGACGGTAGCCGAACACTGTAAAAACGTATCGGAAATTGCACGAAAATTCGGCAGCCTTATAGGCATTGGTTCTATCTGCGAAATTTCCGGTTTGTTGCACGATTTGGGAAAGTTGATAAACAAATTTAACGATTATATTCGCGGGGATAATTCATGCCGCCGCGGAGAAATAGACCACAGCTTTGCGGGTGCAAAATATATCCGCTCTATTACCAAAAGTGACAAAGCGCTAAATTATGCCGGCAGGTTTATAGGACGCGTTATACTTTCTCATCACGGGCTTAAAGACTGGGTTGACGATGAGGGAACAGATAACTTTTCAAGGCTTACGGAAAAATCCGATAATTATGATGAAATTTTAAATAATCTAAACTCTTTCCCCGAACTTAAAATAACAGATGAAATGCTCGCAAATGCCGCGAAAGAATACGAAAATATTAAAAGCATAATTGTCGGCATTACAAAAAATATTTCTCAAAAACGCCAGGCGAAGGCGTATGCTTTTTACATGGGAATGTTTGAAAGAATTGCCGAGTCTATAATTATTGACGCGGATAGAATTGATACGGCTGACTTTATGTCCGACGAAAAAACCGAGCGCGAATATGATCTCGGTGCGATAATTGTTTCAATGGAAAAGCAGATGAACGAACGTATCGGAATATTTGACGGGCTTTCGGACAGCATTTCAATGCGCAGGAAAAATATTTCCGAACGCTGTAAAGCTGCCGCTGAAAATCAAATCGGAATAACAAAGCTTATTGTTCCTACGGGCGGCGGAAAAACGCTTTCGTCGCTTAGGTTTGCTATTGAATATTGCAAAAGGCACAAAAAGCAGCGCATAATTTACACTGCGCCTTTTTTGTCGATACTTGAACAGAATGCCGAAGAATTTCGCAGGATCGCAGGCGAGGAAAATTTTCTCGAACATCATTCAGATTACACATCAAGAATAGCTGAAGACAGCGAGTATAAAGAACTTCATGAATACGAGCTTCGCAGCGAGAAATGGGACAGCCCTGTTATTGCGACGACTATGGTTCAACTGCTGAACGCTCTGTTTTCGGGAAAAACGACAGATGTCAGGCGTATGCACAGGCTCGCAAATTCGGTCATAATTATTGACGAAGTACAGTCATTGCCGATAAAATGTGTGTATATTTTTGAACTTGCAATGAATTTTTTGTCATCTGTCTGCGGCGCGACGATCGTTCTATGCACCGCTACACAGCCGCCGTTTGACAAGCTCGATGAATTCCCGCTTTTACTTGACAAAGACACTCCGAGCATCACAGGAGATACTGAAAAAGACTTTGAAGTTTTCAAGAGAGTAAAGATAGAAAACTTGTACAGGCCCGAAGGATATAACGCCGAGGAGATCGCGCGGTTCTGTGAAGAAAAGCAAAAAGAGTTTGAAAGCCTTTTGCTTGTAGTAAACACGAAAGCCGAAGCGAGGGAATTGTTCAGGACACTGAAGGAAACATCGGACGCGGATATAGTACATTTAAGCACGAATATGTGTCCGCAGCACAGACGGGAAATTATAAGCGCTCTGCGGGAAAAAATGTCGGGAAAGATATGCGTTACTACTCAGCTCATTGAAGCGGGAGTTGACATTTCGTTCGGTTGTGTCGTGAGAATAATTGCAGGCATGGACAATGCCGCGCAGGCTGCGGGGCGCTGTAACAGAAGCGGAGAGTTCGGCGAATTAAGACCCGTCTATCTGCTTAATATTCGCGACGAAAAGCTGAATGGGCTGCCGGAAATATCCGAGGCAAAGGAAATTTCTGTAGCAATGCTCCAAAGCGGGAAATATACCGACCTTATCGGCGTTGAAGCAATGGAAACGTATTTTTCCGAACTGTACAGGAGAAATTCAACGAAATTATTTTTCAGCACAAAAGATCCTGACGGAAATCTTTTGAATTTTCTTTCGCTGAATAGCGATTGGTTTATTTTGTCGGGAAATAAAGCAATCAGGAACTGCGCCCAGGCGTTTAAAACAGCGGGGAAAAAATTCGAGGTCATATCGGACGAGACCGAGGGGATAATTGTTCCGTATGACGATAAGGCAAAGGAAATAACAGCAGCTCTCAATTCGGACATTACGCCTGACGAACAGGCAAAATTTTTTCGGAAAGCGCAAAAATACACCGTAAATATCTATCCGCAGCTTTTTGACAGAATTGGCAAAAGCGGCGGCATTTACGAGCTTAAATGCGGAGCGTTCGCGCTTGATGAAAGGTATTACAACAAGCAATTCGGGATAACCGATGAACCGTCCGAAATGGGATTTCTTTTAATTTGAAGGGAGTGATATTGTGGAAAAAAACAGCGGAGAATGGGGCGTTGAATTTCAGGTCACGGGAGCGTCGGCACTGTTTACCGATATTCTGACAAAGGTAGGCGGCGAGCGATGTACATACATGATACCGACTTATGAGGCTCTTAAAGGCATACTTCAAAGCGTATACTGGAAGCCGACTGTTGTCTGGATCATAGACAAGGTGCGCGTGGTAAATCAGATAAGGACCGTACGCAGAGGCGCCAGACCGATAAAATATAATGACGGCTCAAACGACCTTGCTTATTACACTTATCTTGATGATGTATGCTATCAGGTAAAGGCACATTTCGAGTGGAACTTAAACCGTCCCGAACTCGAATGTGACCGCAACGTGGGAAAGCATTTGTCGATAGCGCGTCGAATGATCGAGCGCGGCGGACGGCGCGATATTTTCCTCGGAACGCGCGAATGTCAGGGTTATGTAGAGCCTTGTAAATTCGGCGAGGGCAAGGGTTTTTACGATAATACGGGAGAAATACCGTACAGCCTTATGTACCACGGCATAACTTATGCGGATGAAGCGGAGCTTGACGAAGATAAGGGACTTCTTACGGTACGTTTTTGGAATCCCGTGATGAAGGACGGCGTTATTGAATTCATACCTCCGAAAGAATGTACAATAAAGCGCCACATAAAACCCCAAGCCATAAAACCTTTCGGAAAAGAATTCGAAAACTTTTCGGGGCTTTCCGAAGAAGGGCTGTCCGAGATTTTCGGAGGTGAACCGAATGAGCTGGGAGAATGAACTTTACAGCGTTTATGAAACGCAGTGCGAGAGAGAGTTTGACGGGGAAGAAGGAATAACTCCTATCTACTATTCAAAAGTAAATGCTGATATCGAAATTACTGTCAATGAAAACGGTGATTTGGTCAATGCAAGATTTCTTGTTGCAAAGAGTAAAAACAAAGAGCTTATTGATGATGTAGCTACATATTATCCGATAACAGATGAATCCGCTGGAAGATCCGGTTCAAAGCCTATACCTCACCCGTTTATGGATCAGTTCAAATATTTAGCAGGAGATTATTCTCCGAATGAGGACGGCAAAAAACCGTTTTACGAAAAGGCTTTCAAAAAATATATCCAAAATTTAAAAGATTGGTGTGAAAGCGATTATTCACATCCCTCAATTGAGGCTGTCTATAAGTATCTGTCAAAAGAAACTCTTCACCAAGATCTGCTTCGAATTTGCGGCGGACAATTTATATCTTCAAAGATAGAAAAATCTTTTGTACGTTTCATTGTCAATTACAGCGATTTCTCTCACGAGCCGCGAACATGGAAAGACGAGCAGCTTCGCGAATGTCATTTGAAATATATCAGCTCTCAAGAAAGCAATGACGCATTATGTTATGCTACAGGAAAAATTCTGCCGATAACATATAATCACCCCAAAATCGAAGGAAACAGCAAAATTATTTCGGCAAATGATGATATAAATTTTACATTCCGAGGAAGATTTGCCGATAAATATGAGGCTTTCGCTGTGAGCGTTGATTTCACTCAAAAAATGCATAATGCGTTAAAATGGCTGATTGGGCGTCAAAAAATAACGCTGGGTTCAATTACGGTAGTTGTATGGACAAGCATTTTACAACAGCAACGTGAAATTGAAAACATCACATACAACGAATTATGTAATAATGAGGAAGATGATTTTTCTATGGAATTTCTCGACGAAGAAATTCCGATAGATACAGGAAAAGCATATGCCGAATATCTTGAAAAAAGGATATACGGGATAAAAGATGATTTCAAGCCAAATTCAAAAATAATGATGCTGGGACTTGAAGCATCAAGCAATGGCAGAATGTCCATTTCGTTGTATCAGGAGGTTTCATCGTCAGACTTTCTGCAAAGTGTTTTAAATTGGCATGCAGATACGGGATTTCAGATATATGATGGAAAAAGCCATTCTTACAAGGTTATAAGCCGCAGTGCATATACAATAATTTGCCATGCGTATGCTACTGAAATAAACGGAAAAATCTGTTTTACAAACAAAGAAAATAAGAAATGCGGAGACCTCATCCTCCGTCTTCTCCCGTGTATAACGCAAGGAAGAAAGCTGCCTATAGATATAGTGAGAGCGATCTGCAAAAAGGCTTCTAACCCGCTCGCCTATGACGAAAAGAACAAAAATCACCGCAAGGTCCTTGAAACGGCTTGCGGTCTGATACGAAAAAGCAACATTGACCGAAAGGAAGGAGTTATGACTATGTCTTACGATCCCAACGAAACCGACCGAAGCTATCTTTACGGCTGCCTGCTTGCAATAGCTGACGCCGCTGAGAGGAGCACTTATGAAAAAAGCGAAAGCGACCGCGTGACAAATGCACGCAGATATTGGAGTGCATTCGCTCAAAGACCGTGGACTACATGGGAAATCATTGAGGGAAAACTGCGCCCGTATCTTGACAAATCAAATGAATACGGCAGAAGAACAGGTCTTCGCTATGAAAAAATGCTCAATGAGATAATGAATAAATTATCGATTTCTGAATATGGAAACGACAGCGCTTTAAGTCCGAATTATCTGCTCGGCTATCACCATTTTTCGGCTGAAATTTATAAACCAACAACAAAGAAAACTGAGGAGGAATAAAAAATGCTTGAACATAAAATTGATTTTAAGGTACTTATAACCGCAACTAACGCCAATCCCAACGGCGACCCGCTCAACGGAAACCGTCCGCGCGAGAGCATAACCGGTCTTGGAGAAATTTCCGACGTCTGTATTAAGCGCAAAATTCGCAACAGGCTTCAGGATATGGGCGAAAAAGTTTTCGTACAGTCTAACGACCGCTGCGATGACGGCTGCGGAAGCCTTGCAGAGCGCGTTTCTAACAACAGCGTTCTGAAAGAAATCAACAAAGGCAAAAGCACAAATCAAGACGATTTTGCAAAAGCGGCCTGCGCGGAATGGATAGACGTCCGCAGCTTTGGACAGGTGTTCGCGTTTAAGAACGAAAGCGTTTCTGTAGGTGTGCGCGGTCCTGTTTCAATTCAGCAGGCGATAAGCGTTTCTCCCGTTGATATTATTTCAATGCAGATAACAAAAAGTGTGAACAGCGAGGGCGGAAAAAACGAAAAAGCCTCGGATACAATGGGAATGAAACACCGTGTTGCTTTCGGGCTGTATGTGATAAACGGAAGCATAAACTGCCAGCTTGCGGATAAAACGGGATTTTCCGCAGACGACGCGGCAAAGATAAAAGAAGCCCTCACAACGCTTTTTGAGAACGACGCTTCTTCGGCGCGTCCCGATGGCAGCATGGAGGTTTGCAGAGTTTACTGGTGGGAACACGACTGCCGTACTCCGAAGGTAAGCTCCGCTAAGATACACCGCTCTGTAAAGATAAAGCTCAAAGACGGAATAAATCAGCCCTCTTGCTTTGACGATTATGAAATAAAGCTCGAAGATACAGGCGTGAAGCCTGAAGTTATAGATCTTGTCTGATGTATAACGAGGACGATTTTTTACAGCTTTCGGGTATACAGCATTTTACATTCTGCCGCCGACAATGGGCTTTGATACATATTGAGAAACAATGGGAAGAAAATTTCCTAACCGCCGACGGCAGAATTATTCATGAAAATGCCCATAATGCCGAATTTCGCGAAAAACGCGGCGATGTTATCACCGTTCGCGGAATGAAAATTATGTCACGTGAATTTGGGATAAGCGGAGAATGTGACGTTGTGGAATTTACCCGTGATGAAACCAATGGAATTTTTATTCCGAACCTTAACGGGAAATTCAGAGCCGTGCCCGTTGAATACAAGCGCGGAAAGCCTAAGTCCGATAAGTGCGATCGGCTTCAGCTGTGCGCGCAGGTTTTATGTATTGAAGAAATGCTGTGCTGCAGTATCAGCGAGGGGTATATTTTTTACGGTGAACCACACCGTCGCGAACGTGTGGTAATTGACGAAGAGCTAAGATGTTTAACCCAAAAAATGATATTGGAAATGCGCGGATATTATGAACGCGGGTATACTCCGAAAGTAAAACGAACGAAATCATGCAATGCCTGTTCGCTTAAAAACATTTGCCTTCCATCGCTTGAAAAAGCACAGTCAGCCTCGGAATATCTTAAAAGCGCATTGGAGGACGGCACATGAAAAATTTGCTTAATACGCTTTATATTACTTCTCCCGACCGCTATTTGTCGCTTGACGGAGAAAATGTCGTTGTGTGGGAAGAACGAAAGGAAATAGCGCGTTTTCCGCTGCATAATCTCGAGCGTATTATGGCGTTCGGCGCTGCGGGAGCGTCGCCCGCGCTTATGGAAAAATGCGTTTCTGAAAATCGAGAGCTGGTTTTCTTCTCTCGCTCGGGGAAATTTATGGCGAGGGTCGAGGGAGAAATTTGCGGGAATGTTCTCCTGCGCCGCGAACAGTACCGCATTTCCGACGACATTAAAAGAAACATTTCTATTGCGAAAAATATGATTACTGCAAAAATATATAATTGCCGTTGGACGCTTGAAAGAACAATGCGTGATCATGCTGCGCGAATAGACACGGACATTTTTTCACAGAAATCATCATATCTGAAATCATCCTGCGAATACGCACAAACAGCTGCTGACGCTGACTCTCTCCGCGGTATAGAGGGCGAAGCGGCATCTGTATATTTTTCGGTTTTCAATGATATGATACTCCAGCAAAAAGATGATTTTTCTTTTAAGGGGAGAAGTCGCCGGCCGCCGCTTGACAAGGTGAACGCCATGCTTTCATTTGCGTATTCGCTGTGTACAAGTATGTGCTGTTCAGCATTGGAATCTGTCGGACTTGACCCTTATGTCGGATTTTTCCATACCGACCGACCGGGACGGCGTTCATTGGCGCTTGATTTGATTGAGGAATTTCGAGCGCCGCTTTGCGACAGATTTGTACTGACCTGTATCAATAAAAAACTTATTTCCAAAGAAACATTTATTGAACAGGAGGACGGCGCGGTGCTTTTGACAGACGACGGACGGCGGGAGTTTCTGAAGAATTGGCAATTGCGTAAAGACGACGAGATTACCCACCCGTTTTTGAAAGAAAAGGTTAAGTGGGGGTTAGTTCCTTATGTGCAGGCACTTTTGCTTGCACGGTATATACGCGGAGATCTTGATGAATATCCGCCGTTTTTGTGGAAATAAGATGCTGATTTTAATTACATATGATGTGAATACAGAGGACAGCCAAGGTAAAAAACGCCTGCGCCATGTAGCGAAATGCTGTATAAATTACGGCGTTCGAGTGCAGAATTCCGTGTTTGAATGTACAGTTGACGCGGCACACTGGCGTGTTCTCAAACAAAAGTTGTTGAACAAAATAGATGTCGATGTTGATTCGCTGAGGTTCTATTATTTGGGCGACCCTAAAAAAGCTAAAATTGAACATTATGGCGCAAAATCCGCACCGGAAATGGACAAACCGCTTCTGCTTTAGTGCGAAACATAATCGCACATAAAAACGCATGGTATTCGCACCTGTTTTTGAAGCAAATTTTATTATTTGCAGATAATTGTTCGTGAAGATTTTTGATTTCACATTTAATTTTTATACAAGTTTCACGAATTATTTCGGGAATGTTCCGAGAATTTAAGTGAAATTTGCAGTCGCTCCGCCTCACGCGGAGCGTGGATTGAAATACCTTTAATACCGACATAGTCACAGCCAACGCTTAGTCGCTCCGCCTCACGCGGAGCGTGGATTGAAATAATGAAATGGAATTTGAAGCCCGTAATCTTATAGACTGTCGCTCCGCCTCACGCGGAGCGTGGATTGAAATGCCTATCAGCATATCCGATACGATAGATGAAAATTGTCGCTCCGCCTCACGCGGAGCGTGGATTGAAATCATAACCTCTATTCGGTCGGTACTGTCGAACTCGTGTCGCTCCGCCTCACGCGGAGCGTGGATTGAAATATATCATATTTGAACTAAAAATGCTTGACTTTAGGTCGCTCCGCCTCACGCGGAGCGTGGATTGAAATGTAATCGGGCGCGTCGTATACAGTGCAACAGGTTAGTCGCTCCGCCTCACGCGGAGCGTGGATTGAAATGTATCTTAGGACGGTGATATAATGGCTGTTTTTGGTCGCTCCGCCTCACGCGGAGCGTGGATTGAAATGCCGAATTTTCTGAAATATTAATTAAATTTACATATGTCGCTCCGCCTCACGCGGAGCGTGGATTGAAATGCCCTTTGCGGACACACTGTAGCCAAATGTTGTGTCGCTCCGCCTCACGCGGAGCGTGGATTGAAATGCGTTTAAGCTGACCGCGACAGCGTTTAAAAAAGCGTCGCTCCGCCTCACGCGGAGCGTGGATTGAAATGGCAGCGGGTTTTATTGGTATACAATCGAACGCGACAGTCGCTCCGCCTCACGCGGAGCGTGGATTGAAATGGCGTTTGTCAGCATAAAAAAATATCAGTATGGCGTCGCTCCGCCTCACGCGGAGCGTGGATTGAAATGCAAAATGCTCAAGTGGGAATGGTACGACGATATAAGTCGCTCCGCCTCACGCGGAGCGTGGATTGAAATGACGTAAGAAAAGCGCCTTGCATAGACTGCAAAACGTCGCTCCGCCTCACGCGGAGCGTGGATTGAAATTCGCCATTACGGATATGATTTTATTTTGGTTACTCGTCGCTCCGCCTCACGCGGAGCGTGGATTGAAATATCTCGCAGTATTTCTCAAAGGGACGTATGATACTGTCGCTCCGCCTCACGCGGAGCGTGGATTGAAATTTATAACCAGAGATGAAGCAGGGCATATGATTTCGTCGCTCCGCCTCACGCGGAGCGTGGATTGAAATGACAATGAGGACAAAATATATTATGTCAAATTTCCGTCGCTCCGCCTCACGCGGAGCGTGGATTGAAATGTCCCGTGCCCGGTATAATTCGTCTATCTCACCGGTCGCTCCGCCTCACGCGGAGCGTGGATTGAAATGATAAAGGCTTGCTGCTCGGGTCGTACTCGTCCGGTCGCTCCGCCTCACGCGGAGCGTGGATTGAAATAATTATGGCAACAGATGGGAGCCGCAAGAGTGCGGTCGCTCCGCCTCACGCGGAGCGTGGATTGAAATACCGTATCGAGAAAGGCTACGATATGATTATTACCGTCGCTCCGCCTCACGCGGAGCGTGGATTGAAATGCAAGACGTATCATTTTCCGCTCGGCGTTTTTCTGGTCGCTCCGCCTCACGCGGAGCGTGGATTGAAATTCTATGTACGTCAGTTTTCGATGAATACGCTTGGGTCGCTCCGCCTCACGCGGAGCGTGGATTGAAATACCTCCTTAAATGTGCCGGAGAAAATTTAATCTTCGTCGCTCCGCCTCACGCGGAGCGTGGATTGAAATATTCTCGTTATTCCAACTCTCGAAAAGCGGACAAGTCGCTCCGCCTCACGCGGAGCGTGGATTGAAATGTATTTCTGATGAGATAAATGAAATTGTTATGAGTCGCTCCGCCTCACGCGGAGCGTGGATTGAAATAACGGCATCGTCCCCTACACCTGTATTTAATACTGTCGCTCCGCCTCACGCGGAGCGTGGATTGAAATAAGTCCTTGTGCAGTCTGGATTTTATATCCTATTGTCGCTCCGCCTCACGCGGAGCGTGGATTGAAATTTGACAATTTAAAAGGTAAGTGATAAACTTAGAATGTCGCTCCGCCTCACGCGGAGCGTGGATTGAAATGCGGCATTACGGTTTTGACTTTATACTTGTCACCCAGTCGCTCCGCCTCACGCGGAGCGTGGATTGAAATGCATATTCTGAACGTGAAATAGATGTCCGTATTTGTCGCTCCGCCTCACGCGGAGCGTGGATTGAAATGTCAGTATGCTTTCAGCTACATTTCTGAAGTAGTTGTCGCTCCGCCTCACGCGGAGCGTGGATTGAAATATTGCTTTTGTTGTTGGAGATTTTGTAAACGACGTCGCTCCGCCTCACGCGGAGCGTGGATTGAAATATCCGACGATAAGGTAGCGGTACAAGTTAGTGGCGGTCGCTCCGCCTCACGCGGAGCGTGGATTGAAATATAGCATTAAATGTATCTGAAAAAACGGGTCCTACGTCGCTCCGCCTCACGCGGAGCGTGGATTGAAATAATCCCTTAGTGTGGGAATGTGCTTGCGGCGAGGGGTCGCTCCGCCTCACGCGGAGCGTGGATTGAAATATATCTGCTGAAAGATATTTACCCGCGTTTAAAGTCGCTCCGCCTCACGCGGAGCGTGGATTGAAATGCCCCTATACCCTTTTTCCCAAACAAACCACGCGTAGTCGCTCCGCCTCGCGCGGAGCGTGGATTGAAATACTACGACCATTACAGTAAGGACTCCGATTTTCCTGTCGCTCCGCCTCGCGCGGAGCGTGGATTGAAATGCATATTCTGAACGTGAAATAGATGTCCGTATTTGTCGCTCCGCCTCACGCGGAGCGTGGATTGAAATGTCAGTATGCTTTCAGCTACATTTCTGAAGTAGTTGTCGCTCCGCCTCACGCGGAGCGTGGATTGAAATATTGCTTTTGTTGTTGGAGATTTTGTAAACGACGTCGCTCCGCCTCACGCGGAGCGTGGATTGAAATATCCGACGATAAGGTAGCGGTACAAGTTAGTGGCGGTCGCTCCGCCTCACGCGGAGCGTGGATTGAAATATAGCATTAAATGTATCTGAAAAAACGGGTCCTACGTCGCTCCGCCTCACGCGGAGCGTGGATTGAAATAATCCCTTAGTGTGGGAATGTGCTTGCGGCGAGGGGTCGCTCCGCCTCACGCGGAGCGTGGATTGAAATATATCTGCTGAAAGATATTTACCCGCGTTTAAAGTCGCTCCGCCTCACGCGGAGCGTGGATTGAAATGCCCCTATACCCTTTTTCCCAAACAAACCACGCGTAGTCGCTCCGCCTCGCGCGGAGCGTGGATTGAAATACTACGACCATTACAGTAAGGACTCCGATTTTCCTGTCGCTCCGCCTCGCGCGGAGCGTGGATTGAAATTCTTCAAGTACTTCTTTGTCTGATTGTAACGGTTTGTCGCTCCGCCTCGCGCGGAGCGTGGATTGAAATATTTGCTATATGCGATATGGGTTGCATATCATACGTCGCTCCGCCTCGCGCGGAGCGTGGATTGAAATATTTCGGATAAAAGGAGGTGAGAAAATGCAAGGAGTCGCTCCGCCTCGCGCGGAGCGTGGATTGAAATTTCGTTTTTTTTTCTTAGATCTCTCGAATTTTTTTGGTCGCTCCGCCTCGCGCGGAGCGTGGATTGAAATATTTCGGATAAAAGGAGGTGAGAAAATGCAAGGAGTCGCTCCGCCTCGCGCGGAGCGTGGATTGAAATTTCGTTTTTTTTTCTTAGATCTCTCGAATTTTTTTGGTCGCTCCGCCTCGCGCGGAGCGTGGATTGAAATGCCTATCAGCATATCCGATACCATTGACGATAATTGTCGCTCCGCCTCGCGCGGAGCGTGGATTGAAATGTCACCGGGTGGTTCGCCCGGTGCATTGCGATAGCGTCGCTCCGCCTCGCGCGGAGCGTGGATTGAAATACTTGTCAAGACTGCGGAGAATTTCACGCGTTTCGTCGCTCCGCCTCGCGCGGAGCGTGGATTGAAATGAAAAGGGGTTGACAAATCAAAAATAAAATGCTGTCGCTCCGCCTCGCGCGGAGCGTGGATTGAAATCCTTATGATATGCCGGTTAAGGACTATCCCGAGGGTCGCTCCGCCTCGCGCGGAGCGTGGATTGAAATAATTTGCCTCTCCAAATCCTCAAACCATTTGCAAAGTCGCTCCGCCTCGCGCGGAGCGTGGATTGAAATACCGTTGATAAGCGGGGATAAGCATATTTCCTTGGTCGCTCCGCCTCGCGCGGAGCGTGGATTGAAATCATAGTCCTTTGTCCGCTCCCTCGGCAGCAGAAGAGTCGCTCCGCCTCGCGCGGAGCGTGGATTGAAATTTCAAGAGAGGCGAGCCTGCGCTCGCTCCTTGTTTGTCGCTCCGCCTCGCGCGGAGCGTGGATTGAAATAAGTCCGCGTCCTATGAATTTGACATACATAAAGAGTCGCTCCGCCTCGCGCGGAGCGTGGATTGAAATACAGTGGGAGCGCAGATGTTACCAGTGTAATTATGTCGCTCCGCCTCGCGCGGAGCGTGGATTGAAATTTTCGGCTCAGCGACAAAAACAGTAAGCAGCTTGTCGCTCCGCCTCGCGCGGAGCGTGGATTGAAATATCGGCGGCTACCTCGGTCGCGGTCTTAACGCCGGAAGTCGCTCCGCCTCGCGCGGAGCGTGGATTGAAATATACATCAGCTGGAATATTTTCGCGGACTGTCCTCGTCGCTCCGCCTCGCGCGGAGCGTGGATTGAAATTTCAAAGACCCGAGGAAAGCGGCTAACCTTGTAGTCGCTCCGCCTCGCGCGGAGCGTGGATTGAAATTTAATACAAGTCAATCATATTATGCTCAGTATGGTCGCTCCGCCTCGCGCGGAGCGTGGATTGAAATCCTTGCCGTATCTCTTTTTGTGCTATTTCTCCAGTCGCTCCGCCTCGCGCGGAGCGTGGATTGAAATCGTCTGATACAGTCCATCCCTCGTGTAAATGCAAGTCGCTCCGCCTCACGCGGAGCGTGGATTGAAATATTTTTGGAATATATGTATATTCCATTTTAGAATTGTCGCTCCGCCTCACGCGGAGCGTGGATTGAAATATTGCGGGAGAAGAAAGTCGGCATTTTGTACATAGTCGCTCCGCCTCACGCGGAGCGTGGATTGAAATGCTTAAATATGTTGAAAATTTCAAAGAATTTTCAAGTCGCTCCGCCTCACGCGGAGCGTGGATTGAAATCCTCCTTTTTGTCGGACAATCCCTCAATGTTTGGTCGCTCCGCCTCACGCGGAGCGTGGATTGAAATTGAGAAGATGTATTAGTTTTAGTATCGTTAAAAGTGTCGCTCCGCCTCACGCGGAGCGTGGATTGAAATGCATTGACGGTGATGACAACAAAATAATCGAACTGTCGCTCCGCCTCACGCGGAGCGTGGATTGAAATAAATAACAAAGGAAAAATAGGCTGTAGCGGTCTTGTCGCTCCGCCTCACGCGGAGCGTGGATTGAAATTTATCTTTGTGGGACGGAGTACGATAATGCAGTCGTCGCTCCGCCTCACGCGGAGCGTGGATTGAAATGGGCGATAGCCGACGCACAGAATATCGATGACGAGGTCGCTCCGCCTCACGCGGAGCGTGGATTGAAATATATTACCGCCCGAGAAGAATATATTAAAAATATGTCGCTCCGCCTCACGCGGAGCGTGGATTGAAATATGAAAAACGAGGGAGGTGAATAATTATGGCGTGGTCGCTCCGCCTCACGCGGAGCGTGGATTGAAATGCCTGACCAACCCACATCATATATCGGAGAGGAGTCGCTCCGCCTCACGCGGAGCGTGGATTGAAATATGCCGTCGCTGTCCTCGAAAAGATAAAATATAACGGTCGCTCCGCCTCACGCGGAGCGTGGATTGAAATTTAAAATTTGATATAATTTGTGCCGTCGTTTTCTAGTCGCTCCGCCTCACGCGGAGCGTGGATTGAAATAAGTATGATCTGCAACCTATATCTCATACAGCAAAGTCGCTCCGCCTCACGCGGAGCGTGGATTGAAATTCATCGTTCTGTATTATCGTCTCATCTCGCTTCGGTCGCTCCGCCTCACGCGGAGCGTGGATTGAAATGCGTACTGTCACTTGACTTCCTCTACGATATAGTCGCTCCGCCTCACGCGGAGCGTGGATTGAAATACAAGAATCGCTTTCATAAAGCCCGTTAGGAACCTTGTCGCTCCGCCTCACGCGGAGCGTGGATTGAAATAGACGAGGAAATAATACAGTTGTTACATTGTTTGTCGCTCCGCCTCACGCGGAGCGTGGATTGAAATGCTTAAATATGTTGAAAATTTCAAAGAATTTTCAGTCGCTCCGCCTCACGCGGAGCGTGGATTGAAATTACTCCGGATATGAAAACTGTAATCAGTGAAGCCGTCGCTCCGCCTCACGCGGAGCGTGGATTGAAATTTAAGATTGCTTAAGGTCGACGGAATGGAATTTATGTCGCTCCGCCTCACGCGGAGCGTGGATTGAAATATTATTATCCTGCGCCTCGGCAAAGTTGAAAAATAGTCGCTCCGCCTCACGCGGAGCGTGGATTGAAATACATTTCCGTTGCGCATATGCCGCTCCCGCATACGGTCGCTCCGCCTCACGCGGAGCGTGGATTGAAATACCTCCAAAAGCGGCACAAATAGTGGTATAGCGAGTCGCTCCGCCTCACGCGGAGCGTGGATTGAAATATGTATAATCACCTCTTAATGTTTGATAAGCGAAGGTCGCTCCGCCTCACGCGGAGCGTGGATTGAAATGTCGAATGGTGTGCGCAACTTATGGGGTGCAGCGTCGCTTGTTCTGACCCCAAAAAGTTAGACAAAAATTTAAAAGAAAAATTATGCAAAGCGACTAAGAGAGATCTTGGTCGCTTTTGCTATGCAGCAGTTAAGCGATAATCGACTGGCGACATTCCATCAAGCTTAAGCTTGATGCGCTTTGTGTTGTACCATTCGATATAGGCTTCAAGCTCGGATATGAA